>CAWKMQ010000018.1:0-342824 GCA_963850725.1 Vicinamibacterales bacterium | reverse complement strand
AAGCCGGAATGGTCGCGGGCGGAGCAACGGGCCCAGGCCGAGCGTTATCTTACGCTGGTCGGCCTCGGGAACGCCATGCATCGGCGGCCGAACCAGCTTTCTGGCGGGATGCGCCAGCGGGTCGCCATCGCGCAGCGCGTTTGCCACCGATCCCGAACTGCTGTTCCTCGACGAACCCTTCGGCGCGCTCGACGCGTTGACGCGCGCCAACCTGCAGCAGGAGCTGGCGCGCCTCTGTCGTCGGAGACGGGGCGAACGGTCCGACCGTGATGATCTCGAACAACCTCGACGAAGCGCTGCTGCTCTCGGACCGCATCATCCCGATGACCCGGGGCCCCGTGCCACGCTCGGCCCCCGGTGGCCATCGACCTGCCCCGGCCGCGCAGCGCGGAGCAGCTGCTCCACGACGAACCGGCGATTCGTGCCCGGACGCGTATCGTCGAATCGCTCACCGATCATGTGCACGCCGCGAACGCGCGCCGGCGCCCAAACGCGATCGCGCGCCGCGGTCGTTCCCCGCCGCTGGTGCGGGCCGACTCGCGCGGGGCCGACGCATGAGCCTCATCGTCCCGCTCGAACTGACCGGGCTGACCAAGGTGTTTCCCACGCCGGCGGGACCCTTCGTCGCGGTGAAGGACGTCAACCTGCGCGTTCAGCGTTCTGAGTTCATCTGCATCGTCGGGCACTCGGGCTGCGGCAAGTCCACCGTGCTCTCGATCATCGCCGGCCTGCAACAGGCCACGCACGGCGGCGTCGTCATCAAGGGCCGTCAGACGATCGAGCCCGGCGAAGACCGCGGCCGTCGTGTTTCAGACGCCCTGCCTGCTCCCGTGGTTGACCGCCAAAGAGAACGTTCTGCTGGCGGTGAAGCAGAAGTTCCGCCACTCGAAGGCCGAGGCCAGACGGATACACGCGGAACGATACCTGGAGCTGACCGGCGTGGCCGATGCGATGGATCAGCTTGCCGTCAGAGCTGTCCCTCGGCACGCAGCAATGCGTGTCGCTGGCCCGTGCGCTGGCGCTCGAGCCCGATCTGCTGCTGCTCGACGAGCCTTTTTCGATGCTCGATTCGCTGACGCGGCTCGACCTGCAGGACACGCTGCTGCGGGCGTGGGAACAGAATCGGCGAATCGTGGTGATGGTCACCCACGACGTCGACGAGGCGCTGTTTCTGGCCGATCGCGTCGTGCTGATGACCGACGGGCCGGAAGCGCGCATCGGCGAGGTCATCACGCTGCCGTTCCCTCGCCACGTGAGCGGCGGGATGTGCTCGAGCATCCGGAGTACTACCGCTACCGCCAGAAGGTGATCGACTTCCTCGAGAATCACGCGAAACAGAGCACGAAGAGCACGAAGACGATGTGACTCGCAATGACCGAAGGCGCGACGGTCAGGCAAAGCCGGATTTCGTCACGTCTTCGTGTCTTCGTGGTTATGGCTTCGTGGTCCTGGCGCTCAGGAACGCCCGAATCATCTGACCGAAGCTGTCGCGGTCGTAGACATAGAACAGCTCGTTCGAGCGAGGGGCGCGGCGCAGGTATGTGATGTCGGGCTCGGGGCCTGTTTTCTCCACGGCCATCGTTCGCAGCTCGTCGGGCGCGCGAGCTGATACTGCCGGCTCGGCGTGTAGCGGAGGTCGTGCATCGATTCGAGCGCAAACAGCTTCAACCGCTGCAGGCTCGCCGGCACCGGATGCGAATACACGCGATCGAACGCGACCTCGCCGCGGGCGGCGGTGGCGGAAGCGACATCAGCGTCCCCGCCGGACCGTACGGATAGCGACCGCGATCGGCGTGGTTGGTGTAAAGCAGGAGCATCACCGGATTCTTCCACCGCGCCAGCGCCTCCGACAGCGCCACGGTCGTGTACTGATGATCGCGATGCGTGTCGAGCTGCGGATGCGGCGCGACGATGACCGCCGGCTTCACCTTCTTCAGCAACGCGAGCGTATCGTCGACGAGATGGCTCCACTTCGAATCGCGCGGGCGCTTCGGCAGCAGCGACCCGACGTTTTCTCGTACGATAGACGTTGATGTCCGAGTTCTGCCGGTACATCTCGGGCACGTCCTCGTCGCGTTTCTCGTACATCGCCGCGACGCGCGCATCGAAGTAGCCCATGTTGAAGGTGCGATCGGGTGGAATGCCTCCCTGCAACGGAACCGTGATGCTGTCGATCAGCCTGATACGCCCCTTGAAACAGTACAGTTCGGCTAGATCATCGAAGACCGCTTCGTAGGTGGGCGCGCCGGCGTTCCCGGCCGTCACGGTCACGACGGTTGATCGGCGATTGGCGTAGATGCCGAACGCCGCAATTTCGGCGTCATCGGGATGCGGCGCGAGCACGAGCATCGATTTCGACAGATCGGGATTGGCCGCAAACACCCGCACGTCGCGTCGGGCCGCGAAGACGCACGCCTTCCGCGCGAAGCGAGACGCGGCGGCCGGGCGCGACCGTACCGCGCAGAAAACTCAGGTTCAGCCAGCGATCGCCCGAGTCGCCGGCGCGAAAGTACTGGCGGTCCGACACACCCCCGGCCGCAATCTCCACAAACGGCAGTGAGACGCGCCGCATCGACGGTCACGCGCAATTGCAGCAGGGCCGTGTCCCAGCGCGGATCGGCCGGCGCCGGCCAGACGATGCCAGGCGTGCCATCCGCCTCCTCGATCGTGACGGCGACGTCGGGCTCCGTCCATCCCTGAACGCAAAGCTGCCGCTCTGAACCGGCGCTTCCTGCCAGGCCAGCACCACCCGCCCGACGACACGGCGATTATCCCGAGTGCGCGCAACCATCACGTGTCTGGCTC
The DNA here is from genome assembly GCA_963850725.1 of Vicinamibacterales bacterium. Lineage (GTDB taxonomy): Bacteria > Acidobacteriota > Vicinamibacteria > Vicinamibacterales > JAMQPK01 > JAMQPK01. Next base: position 340,019 of record CAWKMQ010000018.1, on the reverse strand, counting down.
ATGCGCGCGCCTCCGCCGAAGCGCTCATTGCGGAAGAACAGCGCGAACAGCACGAGCACCGCGGCCGCCATCGCGGCAGGGACGAGCCAGATGCTCTGCCAGTCGTGCCCGACGTCTCCGGCGCACGACGTATGCATCGACCACCCGGCCGGACAACCACGATCCGATCAGCATGCCCACGCCGTAGGTGACAAACGTGATGAACCCCTGCGCCGCGGCGCGAACGGTCGGCGGCGCTTTCTGATCGACGTAAATCTGCCCCGTCACGAAGAAGAAGTCGTAGCAGATGCCGTGCAGCAGGATGCCGCAGATACAGCATCCAGACGAGCGCGTCGTTGTTGCCGTACGCAAACAGCATATACCGCGCCACCCACGCCGCCATGCCGACCAGCAGCATCTGCTTCACGCCGAGCCGCTTGAAGAACCACGGCATCAGCAGCATGAACCCGATCTCCGACATCTGGCCGAGCGTCATCTTCCCTGCGGCGTTGGTCACGCCGATCGCGTTCAGAAACGGATTGGCGAACGCGTAATAGAACTGCAGCGGAATGCACACCAGAAACGAGCCGAGCACGAAGACCGCAAACGATCGATCCTTCATCAGCTGCAGCGCGTCGAGCCCGAGCACGTCGCGGAACCGCACGCGTCCCGGATGTGTGCGGCGGCGTGTGCGGCAGGACCAGGCAGAACGCGGCGAGCACCATCGAGCCCGCGGCCGCCAGCTGCATCGGCCTGCCGGTCGCTTCGACCCCCAGCGTGCCGACGACAAGGCCGGCGACGATCCAGCCGATGCGTGCCCAGCACGCGAATAGGCGGAAACTCGCGCCCGGGATCTTGCATCTGCCGGAACGACAGCGAGTTGGTGAGCGCCAGCGTCGGCATGTAGAACAGTGTGTGGATGAGGACGGCGGCGTACAGCGGTCCGAACGTGCTGCGCGTGGACGCGTAGAACAGCATCGACCCCGCCGAAGAGGTGCAGCACCGCCAGCAGACGCTGGGTCGCAAAAAACCGATCGGCGATCATGCCGACGAAAAACGGCGAGATCATCGCCGCCAGCGCGGTCGTGCCGTATGTCAGGCCGATCTGCTCTCCGGAAAAGCCCAGCGCTCCCAAGCCAGGTGCCCATCGTCACGTACCACGCGCCCCAGACGAAGAACTCGAGGAACATCATCACGGACAGCTTCAGCCGGACGGTTGTTGGCATGGGGCGGATTCTATAGGGTTCCGGGTTCCATAGGTTCCGGAGGGTTCCGGTTCCTGGGTTCCGGAGGTTCCGGTTCCAGGTTCTGGTTCCAGCGTTCGGCTTTCGTCCATTCCGCGTTCCGCGTCAGATTCCGGGTCACGATGTGCTCGGATCGACCTTCGTCGGATGAAATTTTTGCGGGAGGCTCAGAAGGTAGAGTCGAAGTGCCGTCGTGCGCACCCATGGCTCGACGACAGAGACTGCGAAGGACTCGCCGAATTCGGCGTCGGTCAGGATCCCATTCGAGTACGACGTGCCTCAACTGGATTGCGAACCTCGCCCAGCGATCCGCGGGCCGATTCTGGCAAAATTTGCGAAATCAGCCGGGATTGAATCGATAGAAGCCCCTCGGAGATACAGGTCCGGTTGCAGATTGCGCTGCATTCGCCGTATCTCACTGCACGAATTTGCGATCATCTGCCGCCGGCTGCGCGGCAGTAAATGCATATACGCGTTCCTTCAATTCCCACGCAAGTTGCCACGCGATCAAACTCTTCGGGCGATCGCAGACCAGCCATGGCGGTCCAGATTGTGCATCCTGCTACACGCACGGCTAGAACGCAGAACCTGGACCGGAACCCGGAACCTGAACCCGGAACCCGAACCTGGAACCGGAACCGGAACCTGGAACCCAGGAACCCCGGAATCTCCGTATGCTAAGCTTTCCGCATCTTTTCAGCTCTTCAGGAGGCCCGATGCACCCGGTTATCAGTCCACGCACACGTGCGCTGTTCGTGGTGTCCCTTGCGCGACGGCACTCTCGATCGCGGCCCTGCGCGCGCAGGACCCGGCGAGCTATCCGCACGACATGAGTGAATACGGCTGCACGAATCGCGACGAAAATGCGTGCGACCAGGCGCCGGCGCCGCCGCCCGACTACAACCCGCTCGTCGGCACGTGGGTGCGCTATTCCCTCCTGCGCAACGGCTTCAGCGTGCAGCCGCCCGATGCGCCGCTCTACGTGAAGTTCATGAACGACGGCTACTGGTCGATGATGGAGTTCCCGGCCAACCGGCCGAAGGTCAACAAGCCGCTCGCCCAGCAGACGACGAAGGAGCTCTTCGCGCGCTTCGACAAGATGGGAGGCGGCTGGGGCAACTACAGTCACAGCGGGCAGGTGAACTACCGCCATCACAAGGCGGGCCTCGGCCCTGGCGACGGCGAGAACACGCAGGAACGCGCCTGGCGGTTTGAAGGCAACGTGCTGATTCTCGAAGGCACGGGCCCCACCAAATCGCCGCAGGTTCATGCGCGCAAGCTGCCGAACCAGAAGCTTGGCTCCACCGCGCTCGTCGGATCGTGGGAACGCACGGCGTACACGGTGAACGGCGCGGCGGGCACGACGACACCCGAGCACCTGCTGCTTGGCGAGGACGGGTGGTTCCACGCGACGACCCTTCCCGCCGGCCGCAAGGGCGTGCCCAAAGTGCCGGCGGAAAAATGGACCCCCGAGCAATATGCGGCGGCCTACGACGGCATGTCCGCCTCGCGCGGCACCTACAATGTGTCCGGCACCACGTTCGTGCGGCGCCACATCGCCGATACCGACCCCAATCTCGAAGACAAGCTCAGCACGGGCACGTTTACGCTGAAGGGTGATACCTTCACATGGCAGGGCACCGATGCGGCCGGACAGAAATTCAGTGCGACCTATACGCGGATGAAACCGTTCGACGTTTATGCGCCCTTCGGGCGCGGCGCGGGACCGGCAGCGCGGTGCGGCCACCGCAATAGACGGATCAGCCAAGTCACGGAGACACTTATGAAGATGCGACGAAGAGAGTTTTTCAGCACGGCGGCCGTGGCCGGCGCCGGCTTGATGGCGGGCCACGGCTGTCGGCGCAGGACGCTCCGGCGCGCGGCGGCGGCGCGCCGAAACCGCCGACCTTTACACCCAAGATCGAGATGCTCTGGAAGAGCCCCGACCGATATCCGAATGCGCTCGAATCGTCGCCTGAGGGACTGTGGGTCGGCGATCAGGTCTCCGAGCGCATCAACCTGCTCGACTGGAAGACCGGCAAGGTGCTCGAGGACTTCGTCGGCGAGGCGCACAACACGAGCGGCCTCGCCGTCGGCGGCGGGTTTATCTGGATCGGCTGCAACGGTGCGGGCACGGCGGCCAGCCTGCGCGAGTTCAAGCGCCCGTTCGACAAGAACTACGGCGAGATCGTGAAGCTCGACATGAAGGGCAAGCAGGTGAAGGGCTACCGGACGCCCTGGGGCGGCGTCGCACGGCACGTTCTACAACCGTCAGACCGACAAGCTGTGGGCGGTCGCGCCGGGTCTGGGCTTCCTCGCCGAGATGGATCCGAAAGACGACCTGCGCATCAGCCGCATGCTGCAGATCAAGCATGAACGTGCCGCACGGACTGGACTTCTACGACGGATCGTTCTGGGTCATCGACGGCGCGGATCGACTGGTCCAGCGCATCGATCCCGAGAACGGCCGCGTGCAGGAGATCTGGGCCTTCGGACCGAACGATCCCGATCCGCACGGCATGAGCGTCTACGACAACCACGTGTACTTCACCGACGCGGGTCTTGGAGGCGGACGCAAGCCCAGCGCCGGGAACCAAGCCGCAGATGATCTTCAGATTCCCGCTGACGCGGACTTGAACTGACGCTCATGGTCGATGGCAGATGGCCGATCGTGCATCATTTGCCATCGGCCATGGCCCTTCACCGCCTAGCCGAGCGCTCTCCGATTCTCGTCGATCCAGATCACCACGAACAAGCCAAGGATCACCAGCAGCAGCCCGTTGGTGGCCCAGCCGTTTTTCGGAACGGCGTTGGTCCAGCGAATGCGGTTGTTCAGGTACAGCAGCGTCGCGGCGAGAAACGGAACGAACACGCTGCCACGATCGTGTAGACGACGATCACCTGGATGGGCTGGCCGGTGAACGCGAAGGCCATCGGGACGAAGGTGACAAACACGAGCGCGATGCGGTACGGAGTGCTCGTGACCTCCGTCAGGCGCTTTCGCTCTTCCGGCGTCACTTTCTTCATGATGCCGTAGAAGTCGGCATAGAGATACGGCACGCTCTGCCACACGCCGAGGAGCGACGCGAAGACGGCGGCCCAGAATCCCACCGAGTACGCGATGCGCCCGAACGCGCCGAGAATGCTGCCGAGCATCTCGGCCATTTTCGGCACAGCCTGCGCGTTCGTGATGGCGATGCCGGGAATGTAGAAGGCCTGGTTGGCGGTCATCATGATCGCCATGCCGAAGAGCGCCGTGAACAGGTACGCGATCGCGATGTCGCCGCGCACGTACGACACGTTTTCGGCCCCGCTGATCTGCTCTTCGCGCATCCAGTAGTTGTACGAGAGCATCGTCACCGACCCGCCGATGCCGCCGATGATCGACAGGACGTTCAAGCCGCCGCCTTCGGGAATTGACGGCATCAGCACGCCGCGCACGGCCGAGACCGGATCGTGGAACGTCAACGCCGCGCAGACGAGAATGCTGAAGCCCATGACGCCGACGAGCGTTTTCATCAACTTCTCGAAGCCGCCGTATCCGCCCAGGAGCACGAAGACGAAGCCGATCAGGCTGTGAAGAATCGCGCCCCACGATTGCGGAATCCTTCCGCCGGTCAGGTTGCTGATGCCGAGACCGGTGGCGTTGGTCAACGCGGCCGTCACCGCGACCGTCCAGATGACGAGATAGGCCGCAAACATGTAGGTGACCCAGACCGGAAGATGTTCGGCCCATCCTTCGAGCGCCGTCTTGCCGGTGGCCAGTTGCCAGCGGGCGATGCCTTCGTTCAGGACGTACTTGAAGAACGCGCCGAGGGCAATCGCCCAGAGGAGAATGACGCCGTAGCGCGCGCCGCCAACCGTCGCCGCCACGACATCGCCCGAGCCGATTCCCGTCGCGGCGACGACGAGGCCAGGGCCGGCCAGTTTGAGAAAACTGAATCTTTCCGGTGCGTTTTTGGCGGGAGGCACAGGCGCACATTCTAGTTCATAATGCGGTCATGAAGCGCCTTGCTGCCGCCGTTCTGCTCGTCGCATCGGGCATGCCGCTCGCTGCGCAAAGCACGATCAACATTCCATTCGAGACCTTCACGTTGCCGAACGGCCTCACGGTGGTGCTGTCGACCGACCACACCACGCCGACCGTGGCCGTGAACATCTGGTATCACGTCGGCTCGAAAAACGAACTGCCCGGGCGGACCGGATTTGCCCATCTCTTCGAGCACGTCATGTTCACCGGATCCGGGCACATCGCCTACGGCGTGCACGACCGCCTCACCGAGGGCGCCGGCGGCATGAACAACGGATCGACATCCAACGACATCACGACCTACTACGAGTCGGTCCCCTCGAATTACCTCGAATCGATGCTGTGGATCGAGTCCGACCGCATGGGCTTCCTGCTCGATGCGCTCGACCTCGCGAAGCTGAACGCGCAGCGCGACATCGTGAAGAACGAGCGGCGCCAGCGGATCGACAACCAGCCGTACGGGCGCGTGTTCGAGATTCTGTCGAAGGCCACCTACCCCGCCGAGCATCCGTATTCGTGGCCGGTGATCGGCAGCATGGAGGATCTCTCGGCCGCCTCCGAAGAGGACGTCAAGAATTTCTTCCGTCTGTATTACGCCCCGAACAACGCGTTCCTGAGCATCGTTGGAGATTTCGATCCGGCGCAGGTCAAGGCGTGGGTGACGAAATATTTCGGCGACATTCCGCGCGGCAACACCATCAAGCGGCCCGATGCCGGGCCGGTGACGCTTATCGTCCGCCCAGCGGCTGGTGTACGAAGATCGCGTGCAGGTGCCGCGGCTGTACATGCTCTGGCCGGCGGTCGGCGACAAGAACGACGACCGCTTCGCGCTCGCGGTGCTCGGCGCGATCCTGTCTGGCCCGCGGACGGCCCGGCTGACCAAGGCGCTCGTTTACGACGAACAGGCGGCCGCGTCGGTCTCGGCCGGGCACAACACGAACGAAGACGTCGGCGAGTTCATCGTCACGATTACACCGCGCCCGGGACATACCCTCACCGACCTCGAGACGGCCGCCGACGCCGTCATCGATCGGCTGAAGCGCGAAGGGCCGACCCTGGAAGAAGTGCAGAAGGCAACGGCCGGCGAAGAGCTGTCGTTCGTGCGCGGACTCGAGTCGAACCTCGGCAAGGCGTTTCAGCTGGTCAACGGCGCCGCGATCCACGGCGACGCCGGCTACTTCCGCACTGAATATCAGAAGACCCTCGCGGTGACACCGGCCGACGTGCAGCGCGTGGCGAACAAGTATCTGACCAGCGGCCGCATCGTGTTGAGCGTCGTGCCGCCCGGCCAGACCGGCCAGGCCTCGAAGCCGGCAGAAAGCACGAAGGTCCAATGACGCGCCGCACTGTCCGCACTCTCTACGCCGTGTTCCTTGTTCTGTACGTAGTGTCCGGCTTTAGCCGGAGCCCAGGGTGGACCGTCGCCCACGCGCAAACCCTCGATCGCTCCAAACAACCTCCTCTCGGCAAGACGCCCGAGCTGCGCGTGCCCACCTGGACCAAATCGAAGCTCGCCAACGGCGCCGAGCTCGTCGTGTCCGAGAAGCACGACCTGCCGCTCGTGTCGTTTTCGATCACATTCCTTGGCGGCGCAGACCAGTTCGAGTCGGCCGATCGCAGGGGCGTCGCGGGGCTGACCGCCGCGATGATGAGCGAGGGAACGAAGACGCGGAGCGGCGACGACCTCTCGAACGCCCTGCAGCTGCTCGGCACGAACGTGTCGGTCGGCGTCGGTTCGGAGAGCGGCGCCATCAGCTTCGTCAGCACGACCGCGCGCTTCGCCGACACGCTCGGCATCCTCGCCGACATGCTGATGAATTCGACGTTTCCGCCCGAAGCGCTCGAACGGCTGCGCGCGCAGCGGCTCGTCGCGCTCGAGCAGGCGAAGGCGCAGCCGGGCGCCATCGCGTCGCGCGTGTTTCCGCGCGTGCTCTACGGAGACGCCCATCCTCTGGGACAGTCGCCGACCGAGCAGAGCTACAAAGCCATCACACGAGCCGATGTCGTCGATTTTCATCAGCGGTTCTTCAAGCCCGGGCGCGCGCTGGTGACGGTCGTGGGCGACGTCACGCCTGCGGCGATTCGCCCCGTTATCGAGCGGGGTCTTGCGGGCTGGGTCCCCGGCGGCGAACGTCCCACGTTCTCGTTTCCGGCGCTGCCGGCTTCGCGGCCGACGACGATCTATCTCGTCGACAAGCCGGGCTCGGCGCAATCGATCTTCGCGATCGGCTTGCCGGGGCCGCCTCGCACCACGCCCGACTACTACGCGCTTCGCGTGATGAACACGATTCTCGGCGGCATGTTCCAGTCGCGCCTCAACGCGAACATCCGCGAGGAAAAAGGCTACAGCTACGGCGTGTCGTCTGGCTTCGGGTTCGGCAAGGGGCCTGGCCCCTTCCGCACGGGCGGCGACATCGTCGGAGACAAGACCGACGCCGCGCTCGTCGAGTTCATGAAGGAGCTGCGGGGCATCGTCGGCGCGCGGCCGATTACCGAGGAGGAGCTGCGGACCGCAAAGGAATCGCTCATCCAGAGTCTGCCCGGCACGTTCGCATCGGTGAGCGCCATCAATGGTGCCATCAGCGGGCTGTGGTTGCAGTCGCTGCCCGACGACTACTATCAGCGATTCACGAAGTCGGTCACGGCCATTACAGCCGGCGACGTCGTGGGCGTCGCGAAGAAGTATCTCGATCTCGAGCACCTGGCCATCGTGATTGTCGGCGACAGGAAGGCGATTGAGGAGCCGTTGCGCGGGACGAAGATCGCGCCGATCGCCTATCTCGACATCGAGGGGCTTCCGGCGCAGTAGACGCCTCCACGTCCGAGATGTCGGAGGTGCTCCGCAGGTGCGGGGCACCATACAGGAAACCCGCCTGAAGTCCCGGATTTTGTGCCTTATTTGCGCGGCTGGGGAGTATCACTGGCCGGTCGTGCCATGGCACGCGATCTGCCTTCACGAACTGCCATCACATTCGAACCCGCTTCGCCATACGGCCCGAGGAGATTGAGCATGACGACACCGACACCCGGAGATCGACGATCCCGCATTCTTAGCACCGCCGCTGCCCTGGGCCTCATTCTCTTCGGCGCCCCGGCGAACGCGCAGCAGAAACCGGTGCTGGCGCCACAGGTGCAGGACCCTCTCGAGCGCTTGAACGAGTCGATCGACGCGCTGACGAAGAAAGTCTGGCCGAGCGTCGTGCAAATCCAGGTGACCAGTTACGGCGCGGCACGGGAAGAAAACGCCCGCGGCGACGCCAACGTCGTGATTGGCCAGCAGCGATCGGTCGGGTCCGGATTCGTCATCGATCCAGACGGCTACATCATGACCAACGCGCACGTCGTGAACAACGCGCAGCGGATTGAAGTCATGATGGCGCCGGCCAATGCCGACGGCAGGCTCGCGACGGCGCTCTCGAACAAGTCGACGAGCTTTCCGGCGCGCCTGATCGGCATCTCGAGCGAGCTGGATATGGCGCTCATCAAGATCGAGGGCACCAAACTCCCCGCGCTGCCCCTTGCGACGTACTCGAACCTCCGGCAGGGTGAAACGGTCTTCGCGTTTGGAAGCCCGGGTGGCCTCCGCCAGACGCTGACCCACGGGATGGTCTCGGCCGTCGCCAGACAAGTCGACATCGATTCGCCGCTCATCTACGTGCAGACCGACGCGCCGATCAACCCGGGCAACTCGGGCGGACCGTTGGTGAACACGCGCGGCGAAGTGGTCGGCGTGAACACGTTCATCGTGTCGCAGTCGGGAGGCAGCGAGGGTCTCGGCTTTGCCATTCCCTCGGCCACGGTGAGAACCGCATTCAGGCAGTTCCAGAAGTACGGCCAACTTCGGCGCCAGGAAACGGGGATGAGCATCCAGACGATTACGCCTGGAATGGCAGCCGCCCTCGGCCTGACGAAAGACTACGGGCTGATCGTGTCGGACGTCTGGCCTGGCGGCCCGGCAGAGAAAGGTGGCCTGCAGGTCGGCGACATTCTCCTGTCGGTCGACGGGCAGCCGGCCGACAACCTGCCCACGGTCAACTATTACTTCCGGCTGAGAGACTCCACCGAGAACGTCAAGGTTGTGGTGCAGCGCGGTGCGATGCAGCATCCGCTCAGTCTCGCCACGGTCGAGGAACGCAACGAGTTCGATGCCGTTTCATCGATGGCCGACACGCAGAAGAATCTGGTGCCCGAACTGGGGATTCTCGGCGTCGAAATCGACCAGAAGATTGCCGCCGCCGCCCGGGGTCTCAGGGATCCGTACGGCATCATCGTGGTCGCGCGCGTGGCGGGAGCGACGAGCGAAGTGCCTCTCCTTGCGAGAGACGTGGTCCGGAGCGTCAACAACGCGAAGGTGCCGACGCTGCTGGCGCTGCGGGACGCGGTGCGTGCGCTCAAACCAGGCGCGCCGGTCGCGCTGCAGATTCAGCGCGAAGGGCGATTGATGTACGTCACGTACACGGTGGAGTGACATCGTCCACGTCGAACCTCACCGGGACCACGCGGGCTCCCTATCGGAATAGTCGGCGAGTCTGGGCGAAACCGCCTCTGGAATAATCGGCGTGTCCGCACCGGACGCGAAAATGCGCAGCCCTTTTCCGCAGCAGCCTGGTCCCGGCCTGCCGTTCACGGCAAACGCTTCGAAAATCAGGTCGCCCGTCGGCGTCCAGTCGGGCCAGAACCCGTCAGCGACGGACGTGGGAACCCCGCCGGCCACGCTGGACGGTCTGAACGATACAGCATGGCGAAGACACGGGCGGTCCGAAAACTGATCGACTTGCCGCAAACGCGATCCTCGAGCCGTCAGGCGACCATGCGGTGTTCTCCGCAGTGCCCGGCACCAGCAGACGTGGCGGCGTCGTGCCATCCGCATCGACAATGAAGAGCGCCCACCCGTCGTCCTCAGCCGGTTCGAATGAACGCGATCGTCTGACCATCGGGCGACCATGACGGCCATCCAGCGCTAGTATTCAGCATCCTGCGTGTTCCAAGTTGCGGCGTTGAAAACACGCCTTGGCTGGGATCCATCGGCGTTAATCGTTTCGATGCTGGCGTTCCTTACGAAAACGAGCCTGTGGCCGTCTGGCGACCAGGCAGGAAACCCGCCCGATGTGACGCGTGCTTCGCGCGAATTGTCGATGTCGATGGTGTAGATGCCGCCGTCACGGCCAAACGCGAGTTGACGGCCACCAGGCGCCCAATCCGGCTCGTGACCAACCGTGAGCCGCTTGACGTCCGACCCGTCCGGATTGGCGATGAAGATCGCGTCGTCGCCATCACGGTCGCTGACGAACGCAATCCGCCCCGTGGTCGCTGGCGCGCGTACTATCGGCCTGGGCAATTCAGGCGGCGTCGCAGTCGTTCCATCTGGACTTGTGGGTGCCAGCGGCTGTCGCTCGTCGCATCCAGCCGACAGAGACAGAACACAAGACAGCACGATCAGCCGGGCCACGATCTCGATCCGCATCACCCACGCTCCCACAAACACTAAAACGGTGGAGGCCGCTTGATCCGGACATCAGCGGCTCTTTCGCGGTAACATGCCGCACCCCTCACAAGGAAAATCAAACCAGGGATGGACGACGATCGGCCCGAGGCGGAATCGACGTTCAAGCTCCTCGAACGCGCCCGCGCGGGCGATCAGGATGCCATCGACCGGCTCTTCGCCCGGCACGCCCGCCCTCTGCGACGCTGGGCCAGTCGGCCGGCTCCCGAAGTGGGCGCGCGATGTGGCCGACACCGACGACCTTGTCCAGGACACCCTGCTCCAGACGTTTAAGAGGATCGAGCAGTTCGAGCCCCGCGGCGTCGGCGCGCTCAACGCGTATCTGCGTCAGGCGGTCCTGAACCGCATTCGCGAAGAGCTGCGACGGAAGGGGCGGCGCCCCGATGCGACGGGTCTGAGCGCGCTCGAAGCCGACGGGCACCTGTCGCCGCTCGAACAGGCCATCGGCAACGAGGCGGTCGAGCGATACGAGAAGGCGCTCTCCAGCCTCAGGCCGGAGGAACAGGACGCGATTATCGGCCGCGTCGAATTCGGCTACACCTACGAGGAGCTGGCGAGGGCGCTCGGCAAACCCACGCCCGATGCGGCTCGCAAGGCCGCGCAACGAGCCCTGGTTCGACTCGTCGAGGAGATGGCGCGTGGCAACGGATGACGAACGTCTCGAACAGCTTGCCGGGGCCATCCTGGACGGCAGCCCCGTCGACTGGAAAACGGCCGAGTCCGACGCGGACCCTGCGCGTCAGCGCCTCGTCCAGCATCTGAAAGTCGTCGCGGCCGTTGCCGGCGTGCACCGCATGCCGGACGCGTGGGGACACCTCCGCGTCATCGAGCGCATCGGCAGCGGCTCGTTCGGCGACGTCTACCGCGCCTGGGATTCGCGCCTCGATCGCGAGGTCGCGCTCAAGCTGCTGCCGGCCGACCCTCGCGACGATCGCCAGACGTCGTCGATCATCCACGAAGGACGCCTGCTCGCCCGCGTCGATCACCCCAACATCGTGACGATTCATGGCGCCGAACAGATCGGCGATCGCATCGGCCTCTGGATGGAGCTCGTGCGCGGCCGCACGCTGGAAGAGATGCTGGCTCACGGCGCGTCGTTCAGCCCGGCGGAAGCGGTGAGAATCGGCGCCGATCTCTGCAGCGCGGTCGAGGCCGTCCATGCGGCCGGACTGATCCATCGCGACATCAAGGCCCACAACGTGATGGTCGGCGACGATGGCCGTGTCGTGCTGATGGATTTCGGGACGGGCCGCGAGCGGGACGACCCCTCGTCGTCGGATTTGACGGGAACGCCGCTTTATGTGGCGCCTGAAGTGCTTGGCGGACGGTCCGCGACGGCTCAAAGCGATGTCTACAGTCTTGGCGTACTGCTATTCCACGTCCTTACAGGCTCGTATCCCGTTCTGGGAAAAAATCTCGCGGAGATCCGCGCCGCGCACGATGCCGGTTCGCGTGTCAGCCTTCGCGCCATCCGTCCAGACGTGCCCGCCCCGCTCGCCCATGTCATCGAGCGCGCCCTCGACGCGGCACCCGAACGGCGTCATCAACGCTCCGCTTCGTTCGGCGCCGCTCTTCGGAACGCCGCACGTGGAGTCGCGCGCCGCCGGCTGATCTATGGGGCGGCGGCCGCGGCGGTCGTGCTGGCCGGTGGCCTGGCCGTGGTCTGGAGCGTTCGCGCCCCATCGGGACAGGTCCCCGCGATGGCCGTACCTTCCATTTGAAAATCTGGACACGGCGCCGGGCAGCGAAGAATTCACCGACGGGCTCACAGACGAGATTCAGCGCAGCCTTGCCGTGATCGACGGCCTGTCGGTGCGTTCGTCGGGCTCGTCGTTCGCCTTCAAAGGTAAGCCGCGCAATCTCCGCGACGTGGCGTCCCAGCTCGGCGTGGATTTCGTGCTCGAAGGATCGGTCTCCCGGGCGGGCAACCGGCTGCTGGTGGACGCGCGGTTCGTTCAGGTACCCAGCGAGGTCGTCATCTGGACGAGCCGCTTCGAGCGCGATGGAGATCGGTGTCAGCCATTCTCGAGGATATCTCGCCAGCGATCGTGAACGAGCTGCGCGTCACGCTGCGGCGCGATCGGCGGCGCTACGAGCTCGACCCGGATCTGTACTATCAGTTTCTCCGGGCACGCGGTTTCATGCGATGCGGCGAGCCGACAACAGCGCCAAGGCCGCCGAACTGTTCCAGCAGGTGGTATCGCGCGCCCCGGACTATGCGCCGGCATGGGCCGGGCTGGCCAGCGCGCTGGCGCAGCTCTCACGGCCTTCGATCGGCGAAGAGATCATCCCTCCGGATCCGAGGCTGGGCCCCGCGGCGATGAAGGCGCTTCAACTCGATCCGCTCCTGGCAGAAGCCCATGCTGCGCTCGGAAACATGTACGCCAGCGATCGCGAGTGGGTGCCCGCTCGCATGTCGTTTCTGAAGGCGATCGCACTGAATCCATCATTGACGGAGATACACAGCGACTTCGTGCTCGGCGTCCTGATGCCCATCGGCGACATCGCTGAAGCCGTACGCCAGCTCGAGGCTGCGCGTATCGCCGATCCGCTGTCGCTGGATGTCAGGCGAACGCAGGCGCACGTGTTCATCGAGGCCGGCCGCTACGAGCGACGCGATCGAGAATTGCCAGTGGATCCTGCAGCACGATCCTGCGTTCCCCTTCGTGGACGTGTGGCTGAGCCGGGCCTTGTATCTCTCTGGACGATTCGATGAAGCGGAGAAAGTACTCAGGGGCGCCCCGCCGCAGTTCTTCGGGTACCTTGGCTATCTCCTCGCCGTCAGCGGCCGTCGGGAAGAGGCGGCAGCGCTCGCGGCGAAAAATCCCGATGCGGCGTCGCGGAACATGCTCATCTATGCCGGGCTGGGCGACAAGGATCGCGCCTTTGAGGCGCTCACGCGTACGGCCGAAGTGAACTGGTGGCGCGCCGCGACGTGGCTGCGCAGGCCCGAGATGGCGCTCCTTCGAGGCGATCCGCGAATAGCGGCCTTGAAGAAGGAGCTCAGGCTGCCTGAGTGACAATCCGCGAAATCAGATCAGGCTGAAGCCGGTAATCAGCAGCAGGCTGGCAAGGCCCACGCGAAGAATCCGAGCGGGCGCGCGCGGGGCGATCCAGGTGCCGACGCTGACGCCGGGAATGGATCCGAGAAGGAGCGTCGCGGCAAGCAGCCAGTCGACGGTCCCGCCGTACGCATGCGCGAGCCCCGTGACGCTCACGAGAATCGCGGCATGAAAGACATCGGTCCCGACGACGCGTGCGGGGCTGAGCGGAAACACGCATACGAGGAACGGAACCAGCAGCGCGCCGCTGCCGACCGACGTGAACCCCACGAGCGCGCCCACGATCGCACCGGCGGCGATCGTCCCCCTTCCTTCGAGCCGCCTGCGCCAGCGCTCGGATAGCACGCGCTCCCCGGCGACGAAGATCCGGCACAGCATCAGGATCGCCACGAGCACGAGCACGCCGCCGAGCGCACGCCGCACCACCAGATCGGCATCCACACCAGCGCCCGGCAGGAATCTGATGGCCGCAACCGCCAGCAACCCCGCCGGAATACTGCCCGTCGCAAGCCGTTTCGCCAGACCGAAGTCGACCGTCTGCTGCCGCGCGTGCAGCCACGCGCCCACGATCTTCGTGGCCGCACTGTAGACGAGATCGGTGCCGACCGCCACGACGGGCCCGACGCCGACCACGGAAATCAGAAACGGCGTCATGATGGCGCCGCCTCCCATCCCCGTGAGGCCGACGAGCATGCCGACGAGGAATCCGGTTACGACGAGGCCTGGATCAATGTGCATGCAAGGAGCAACCGTATCAGACGATATGGTCAATGGTCTACGGTCATAGGGCAATGGGCCACAGGCGGGTCATCATCGATCGTCGCACGACCACCAGCCAGTCTTCGGCGGGATTGTCGGGCGGCTCGCCAAGCGCGGCACTGGCGCCACCCTTGACCGTTGAGATGCTGCCTCTCTTCAACGGCCCTCCATTCCGCGGGTCGAACCAGCTGACGCCGAACTGCCCTGTCGCCTTCGACAGATCGAGGCTCGCGGTACCGCCCGACGGCAGATACACCAGGTACACCTCGTTGGCCTTCGCGAAACAGTACCGGCTGTTGTCGTGTTTGTCGTTGCCGACCAGCGCATCGGCGTTCGCCATCTCCCAGAACGGAATCTTTTGAGCGTGGAAGAAGTCGATCGCAATCCGGCCGTACTCCCAGCTCTTCTCGCGGCTGCGGAAATTCTCCGCGACGAGATCGTTGTCGGGGAGACCGTACCCGAAGTAGTAATCAACTCCGGCTCCTCCGGCCATCAAGTTGCCCCACAGCACGTTCTTGCGAATGTCGTGAAGCGTGTAGCCGACGTCGGCGCCCTTGACGTCTTTTCCTGCGAAGCCCGAGTACCCGGGATCGGGGGGCACTCCAAGGTTCGCCGGCCCTTGCTCGTCGTTCGCCGCAACCCAGGGTTTCTTCGCCTGCGCCGACGCGAGCACCCACCTCAACGTGCGCTCATGAACGGCGTTCCACATCATCTGCAGCGACGCGCCGGTAAAGGGCGACTGCTTGCCCAGCAGCGACGGATACACCTTCTCCTGTTCGTTCGGAAAGGTGTGGACGACGATGTGATGACCGCCGTATGGATCGGTGCCAGTGAGACTCATCGCCATCGCCAGCTGCTGCTCGCTCGACTGCGTGTTCTCTTCCCCGATGTTCCAGTTCAGCGCGAGCGCATAACCGAATCGCGCCACGAGCTCGCGAATGTACAACCTTCGCTCTGGCCCGGTCTCACCGGCATCGAGCGATTCCGGAATGACGACGGTCTTTCCCCCGCGAAAGTGGTCGTCGATTTCGTTTTCCTGCAGCTTGAAATGCAGATACAGGCCCTTGCGCTGCGCGTGGTCGAACACAATCTGCCACTGATCGAGCTTCGACACGTCGTAGTGGAACTTGTCGTCGCGCTCGACGAACGGCCAGATGTTGTCGCCGTCGCCGCCCGCGTTGTACGGCAGGAACGAAATCGAGTTCACGCCTCTCGACGCCAGGTAGTTGATGGCGCCGATGAGCGCCTTGCCCTTCGTGTCCTTCCAGGTCGGGTCGCCGGCGGTCCAGTCCTCGAGATGCGGCGCATAGGTGTGCAGCGGCACTTGCGGCTTTCGCGCCACGGTGCCGTCGAAGTCGGCATACGCCAGCAACGTCTCGGGCGAGTCCGTCCCGAGCTTCAGGAAGTATTCACCGCTGCCGGCAAACTGCAGATAGTGCTTCCCGGCATACTGCAGCCGGCCACGAGCGCGGAAGTCCGGTGCGCGTTTGTCGCTGCCGGCGATTTGAATCGTGCCCGTCCGGCCGTGGAGCGGCGCGACGGCCTGACCGGCAGACCCGCTTGCGAGCGCGACGCCTTTTCCGCTCACAAACGAAATTCGATAGTTCCACCGGCCCGTTTTGTCGGGCGCCAGGTGCGCGCGCCACTTGTTTCCAGAGGTGGCCGACGAGTTGGCGGCGTTCCCGTCACCTGCGAAATAACCAGGAACCGAGTATGACGGTGTGCCGGATTCGTGGGTGAAGACGACCGACAGGCGATAGTCCAGAAATGGGTTCGGCGCACTCGCCGTCTCGTCGGCCTGCGGACCGGCCAACGTCAGCGTCACCTTGTGCCATTGCCGAAGCTCTCCGGACACGGTGATGTCATTGGCGCCGCCGCCCCTCTGTGCGTTCACGAGCGCGAGCCCGGCCACGAGGGCCACGCATGCGGTTACGAATACAACGGTCCGGTGCTTCATCATCGCGAGTCTCCTCTTCGTCACTAACTGGCGACGACCGGAACATCGGGGCGGGCCCTGGTCCACAGCCACGCGGCCATCAGGTTCAGGACCGCGCCGAGGACAAAGAACGGCGTCGTCGATCCCGTCATGGCCAGCAGATACGGAAACGCCAGGCTCGTGACGAACGAGCCGATGTTGCCGGCCATGTTCATCGTGCCCGATACCGCCCCGGCATTCGCGCGGCCGATGTCGATGCAGAACGCCCACGACGGTGGAAGCGTCATGTCCGACCCCAGCATCGCAATGGTCAGGCACAGAACGGCAGGAAGCGGGGTCTGAAACGCCAGGCTTGCCAGGAGACCGGCGGCAGAAAGCACGAACCCCGCAATCGCCGCGTACTGACGCGACTCGCGCCATCGGCCGCGTCGATACAGCGAATCGACGATCGCGCCACCCACCCAGTTGCCGATCGCTCCCCCAACGAGCGGCAGCGCGGCGAGCAGTCCGGTCTGCAGTGCCTCGAGCCGATACGTGCGCTGCAGGTAGGGGAACAGCCAGGTCAGACAGAAGAAGAACGTGAAGTTCGACGCGAAGTACTGCCCCATGGCCAGCCGCATGTTCGCGGATCGGACGAGCGCGCGAAGCCCGATCGCGGTCGCGGCGCCCGTCGATGCAGGGCGCCCCCGTCGAATCAACTGCCGTTCGGCTTCCGAGACGCCACCGTGCTCATCCGGCGTGTTTCGGAACCACGCAAACCATGCGGCGGCCCACACGACCCCGAACGCCCCGAGCATGAGGAAGGCGCGCCGCCATCCGGCCGCCATCACCAGCCACGCGACCGCCGGCAGCGCGAATGCGGCGCCAAGACGCGAGCCCGAAAAATTGATGCCCTGCGCGAGCCCTCGCTCGCCGGCGGGCAGCCATGCGTAAAACGCTCGCGCGCACGTGGGATAGGCGCCGGCTTCGGCCGCACCGAACAGGAACCGGAACAGCAGCAGCGACGCAAAACTCCACGCGATTCCTGTCAGCGCCGTAAAGACCGACCACAATCCCACCACGGCTGCCAGCACGATGCGCGCACCATAGCGATCGGCGAGAGCGCCTGCCGGCGTCTGGAACAGCGCATACCCCAGCGCGAACGCCGACAACACCCAGCCGAACTGGGTGTCGGTGAGACCAAATGCCTCTGAGACCGGATTGCGGGCCGTCGAGATGGCGACGCGATCGATGTAGAGCAGCATCGACAGGGAGAACGTCACGGCAATCAGTTTGTACCGCGTCGGCACCGCACCCGCTGTGGCGAGCGCGCCCGGGACAATCGCCGCCGCCGCTGCTTGTCGGCGCTCATCTCGCACCCGACGCGCCGAGGCCCACCGGACGACGTTCGAGATGCGCCTGCACACGCGCCGCAATCTGCGCGGTGCCAGAGGCGCCGCCGTGCTCGAGACTCACGCAGGTCTCCGTCGCCGAACGCAGACTCGACGGCCTGCGTGAGCGCCGCTCCGGCCGACGAACACGCGGGCACGTCGTGACGTTCGCCGAGCCAGTCGAGCATCATCGCCGCCGACAGAATCATCGCCGTCGGGTTCGCCACGCCGCGGCCGGCGATGTCGGGCGCCGTGCCATGACAGGGTTGGAACACGCCATGCTTGTCGCCGATATCGGCGGACGGGGCCATCCCCATGCCGCCGATGAGCGCCGCCCCGACGTCCGACAGGATGTCGCCGAACATGTTCTCGGTGACGAGGACGTCGAACTCCCAGGGCGCCCGCACCATCTTGAGCCCCACCGCATCCACGTAGGCGCAGTCGGCCGCGATGTCCGGATGCCGCGACGCGCACTCGAGAAAGATCGATCGGAAAAACGCCATCGATGGAATGACGTTCGCCTTGTCCACGCACGTCACGCGGCCCGGCCGGCCTCTCTTCCGCCGCGACCGGGCGAGTCGAAACGCAAAGTCGAAGAGCCGTTCTGACGTGCGCCGCGTGATGCGCATCGTGTCGAACACCGCTTCGTTGCCCTCACGGCGTGTCATCGTCCGCGAGGCAAACAGGCCTTCGGTCGACTCGCGCACCAGCACGCAATCGATGTTCTTCGCGCGCGGATCGGCCAGCGGCGTCGGCGCACCGTTCAACAACCGGAACGGGCGCACGCCGGCATAGAGATCGAACCGTTCGCGGAAGTCGAGATGCGGCTGCACTTCGGTGCCGTCCGGATAGCGGACCTCGGGCAGGCCCATGGCACCGAGCAGGATCGCGTCGGCCGATTCCGCCGCGTGCATCGCGCTGTCGGGCAGCGCGGTGCCCGTCCGGCGATACAACTCGGCGCCGGCTTCGTACTGGTCGAAGGCCAGCCTGAAGCCACCGGCTCGAGCGACAGCGATATCCAGCAAGGTGAGACACGGCGCCATCACTTCCCGGCCGATGCCGTCACCTGGGAACACCGCAATTCGAAACTCACGCATGTGTCTCCTCCGAATTCATTTCCGGCGTGGTGCTGAGTGCCCGGCTTTAGCCGGACTTCGAGCGGTCCGCATGACCACCTTCGCCAAGGCTACGGTGGTCCGCCGTAGCTTTAGCGAACGAGCGGAACCTCCGCGACCACGACAGGCAAACCAGAGGCCGCGGACTGATAGATGGCCTCCTGCACCGCGAGCGTGTGCAGGTAGCAGCGGCCGTCCGTCTCGAACGCGGTACCGGCGAGAAGACCGTCGACAAAATGCTGCAGCGTCGCGCGCACGCAGTCGCCGGCGAACCCGCGGCGCTCGTGAACGTACTCGTGGGCGCTTGCACCGGCCCCAAGCGGATGGACCCACATCCGGCCTTCCTCGTCGAGCCGCATCGAACCGCCATCGCCTTCGAGCACGAACTCACCGAATGTATAACGAGGATCCGTGGCCGGCGACTCGTTGTAGCGGTTCGCATCCCAGAGTCCCTGACCGCCGCTCGCGAACTCGAAGACCACGAGGCCCGTGTCCTCTCCGGCAATATCCGCGTTGAGGCGGCGCAGCCGCGCGAACACACGCCGTACCTCGCCGCCCAGATAGCGAAACACGTCGATGAAGTGCACGCCGGTCTCGTAGATGAGCAATTGAGGCATCGTGCGGAAGTACGGCTGCCTCGCCAGGTAGGCATCGGGCTGCCACCCGTCGCCCATTCGCGTGCGGCACGAGATCGAATGAAGCTGGCCGATGCGTCCCTTATCGAGCAGCCGCCGGAACTCGCGGTGCCAGGGCTGAAATCGAAAGTTGTCGTGCACCATCAAACGGATTCCGGCGCGCTCGGCCGACTCGACGATCGCGACCGCATCTTCGAAGCTGGGCGCGAGGGCTTTTTGACAGAGCACGTGCACGCCGCGCTCGGCGGCCAGCGTCGTCAGCGCCGCATGGGTGTGCGGCGGCGTGATGATATCGATGAAGTCGGGGCGTTCCGCGTCGAGCATGGCGGCCGTATCGGAATACGCCTTCGCATGAGGAAGCTGCTGCGCGACGGCGTCTGCGCGAGACCGGTCGAGGTCGCACACGGCGACCAGCTGCGCACCCGACACGCGCGGCCAGGCGTCGTAGTGAAACCGGCTGAAATATCCGGCACCCACGGCCACACCTCGGAGCGGTTGCCTCATCTCTCAGGATCCAAACACGCGGCGGAGCTCGTCGATTTCCGCCGGGCCAAGCCGCCACTGGGGCCGGTCGCCAAGAATGAAGAACAGCTTTGCGGTTTCCTCGAGCTCCTCGGCAGCCGAGACGGCCGTGTCGAGATCGGGCCCCGAGACGACCGGCCCATGGTTGGCGAGCAGGAGCGCACGATGCGAAACGGCCAGCTGCGAAATCGTCCCGGCAGCGTCGGCGTTGCCGGGCCTGAAGTACGGCACCCGCGCGACACGCCCGACTCTCATGACGACGTACGGCGTAATCGCGGGAAGCACGTCGTCTGGAGGACGATCGGTCAGGCAGGACAGGGCCGTCGCGTATGTGGAATGCAGGTGCACGACAGCCGTGTCGTCTGGCCTGCTCTTGTACATCGCGAAGTGCAGCCACGCTTCCTTTGTCGGAGCTGGACCGTCGACATGCCGTCCGTTGACGTCCAGCCTGCTGAGAGCGCCCGGCTCGAGACGTCCCAGCGACACGTTCGTCGGCGACATCACGTAGCCACCTGTGTCGAGGCGGACGCTGAGATTCCCCGACGTACCGCAGCTGTACCCCCGCGCGAACAGCGAGCGCCCATGGCGGGCCAGCGCCTCGCGTGCCTGTTCCTCGTTCATGCCGCAATCCCCAGCGCCCTGGCGAAAAACTCGACGCTTCCGAAATTTCCCGATTTCAACGCGAGATGGAACCCTTTCGGCTCGAGGCTGTGCGTCCACGGCACGCCCGGCTCGATCTCGTCGCCAAAGCCCAGCGTCTTCACGCCGATGGCGTCGAGCACCGCACCGGAGGTTTCGCCGCCCGCCACGACGAACGCGCGCACGCCATCCGACGCAAGCGCGACCGCCAGCGTGCTGAACGCCCGCTCGAGAATCGCCGCGGCTTCCGGCCTGCCCAGCGCCTGCTGGGCTTTCTGCACATCTTCCGGCGTTGTCGTGGAATAGATGAGGACATGGCCATGCTGTGACTGCGCACGCGACCAGCTCACCAGTTCCGCCAGAGCACCGTCATCTGATGCCAGCGTCACCGGATCGACCTGGCGATGCGGCACAAGCCGCGACAGGTGCCGGACCTGCGCCTGCGTGGCGGCCGATCCGCTTCCGCTGAGGACCGCAACAGATCCGGATGGCGAAGGCAGCGCCGGAGGTCTGGCCTGGTCGTGCCGGTGCGGCATCGTTCTGGCCAACGCACCGCCGAGCGCGGCGCCTCCTGTGATGAGTCGAAAATCTCTGCACGCCGACGCGATGGTATCGAGGTGCCGGTCGGCCACCGCATCGACGATCGCCACCTTGTGGCCGTCGGCCATCAGTGTTCGGCAGCGCGCGCGAACAGCGTTGGATCCCTTCTCCACGTCCGTGAACGGCACGAGCCCGATGGGAAAAACCGACTGTCTCGCCAGCACGCGCACGAGGTTCGAATCCGTCATCGGCGTCAGCGGATGATGCCGCATGGACGATTCCGACAGCAGTTGGTCGCCGACAAACAAATGACCGAGGTAGACCGTGCGACCCAGCGACGGATAAGCCGGGCACGCGATCGTAAACGGCTCGTCCATCTGTTCCAGCAGGCGCTCGATCACGGGCCCGATGTTGCCGGCATCGGTGGAGTCGAACGTCGAGCAGTACTTGAAGTAGATCTGCCGGGCGCCGGCGTTCGTCAGGCAGGCCTCTGCCGCACAGGCCGCGGTCGTCGCCACGTGGACCGGAGCCGTGCGCGTTTTCAGGGAGATAATGACGACGTCGGCCGGCGGCACCGCGGAGTCCGGGACGCCGAGCGTCTGGATCACGGACCATCCATCCCGGCGCAGCACCGAGGCCAGATCGGTCGCACCGGTCACATCGTCGGCGATTACACCCAGGTGCATGACGTCCAGACTGGTTTGACCGGAGACCGGTCATCGTATACGTTAGCGAATTCAGTGTCAAACATCCTGCCCGCCTCGTTCGAACCGTTCGGACGTGCATTGTACCGGCCCGAATGCGTGCTCGGCACGCCGGCCGGCGACGTCTTCGTCCCCGACTGGCGCGGCGGTGTCGCGGTCGTCCGCGCCGACGGCGCGCAGGACGCCTGGCTCGCGCGCGCGGACGGCGTTGAACTGCGTCCCAACGGCATCGCCTTGAATGAAGACGGGTCGTTCCTCATCGCCAATCTCGGCGACGCCGGCGGCGTCTGGCGGCTCGATCGCGACGGCACGCTCACGCCGTGGCTCGTCGATGTCGACGGGATCGCGTTGCCTCCGGCCAATTACGTGATGACCGACGAACGGGGCCGCACCTGGATCACCGTGAGCACCACGCGGCACCCGCGACAACTCGCATGGCGATCCGACGTCCGCGACGGATTCATCGTGCTCGTCGACGATCGCGGGGCGCGCATCGTCGCCGACGGGCTGCACTACACCAACGAGTGCCGGCCCGACCCTACTGGCGAATGGCTCTACGTCGTCGAAACGTTCGGCCGGCGCCTGACGCGTTTTCGCATCGGCGCAGGCGGACACTTGAAAACGCCAGAGACGGTCATCACCTTTGGCCACGGCTCCTGGCCCGACGGGTTCGTGTTCGACCAGCAGCACCGCATCTGGATCACCAGCCTGATCAGCAACCGCCTGCTCCGATTCGACGGGTCGTCCCTGGACACGATCGTCGAAGAGCTCAACGCGACACATGTCGATGAAGTTGAAGACGCGTTCGGCCGAGACCAGATGCGCGCGGACCATCTGGGCCCCATCCCCGGAACCCGGCTGCAACACGTCACCAGCGTGGCGTTCGGCGGACCGGATCTGCGTACTGTCTACATCGGCTGCCTCCACACCGATTGCATCTTCCGATTCCGGACCGACGTCCCTGGCGCCGCGCCGCCACACTGGCATTTCCGACGGTCGTAATCGAGCACGCCGCGAGGCTGTTCAAAAGCTGCCGAGACGGCACTGCTCGAGAAGCGCGATGATCTCCCGACTGGTTCTCGCACGATGCTTCAGGTGGATGGCCCTCGCGTCGCGCCAGTTGCCGCGCTTGATGGCATCGACAACCGCCCGATGCTCCTTGTTCGACGAGCCGAGCGTCGGACGCAGTCGAACGGTGGTCATGCGGGCGCGATGACCATGATCCCAGAGCATGGAGGCCATGGCGGCCAGACGCGCATTCCCGCAGAGGTCGATGAGCGTCCGGTGAAAGCGCTCGTCGGCCTTGACCCATGCGTCTCGATCGCGCTGCTTCAAGGACGCGTCCATGTCGTCGAGCGCCTGGTCGAGCCGGCCCAGCGCCTTCGGATCCGGCCCCGACTTCACGAGACGCTCGATCGCGGTCAGCTCGAGGGCGGTCAGGACTTCATAGGTGTCATGGAGATCCTGGAGCGACAGCGGCACGACGCGCATCCCGTGTCGAGAGATCAACTGGACGAAGTGCTCGTTCTGAAGGCGAACCAGCGCCTCGCGAAGCGGCGTGCGGCTCATGCCGAGGTCTTCCGCGAGATCCTGCTCGAGCACTTGATGCGCGGGAGGATACTCGTTGTCGAGAATCCTTCGCCGGATTTCCTGATACGCGCGCTCCACGAGCGATTGCCCGCCGCTCTGACCGCGTCCGGGACGATCGGCTTTCTTGCGCGTGCTCGAGCGTGGCGTCACGCGCCGGGTCGATGGCATAGGCGGCAAAGAATACAATACCGCGATGCCATTCACGCTCCAGAAACTCACCCCCAACCTGATCGTCTCCAGCGTCGAGCGGAGTCTCGCGTTCTACTGCGACGTGCTCGGCTTCACGCGCACGCACGCGGTGCCCGATGCCTCGCCGTTCGTGTTTGCGGGCGTGCAGTCGGGGCCGGTGGAAATCTTCCTCAACGCCCCGGGCCCGGCGACCGAAGAGTACCCGGCCTTCGCCGGCAAACCGATCGGCGGCACCCTGACGCTCTTCATCGAGGTGGTTGGCATCGAAAAGGTCTACGACGAGCTCAAGACGAAGGTGAAGGTCACGATGCCGCTGGAGAAGAAGTGGTACGGCGTGACGGAGTTTGCGTTCGAGGATCCGGATGGGTACGTCATTACATTCGCCGAGCGCACCCCGTAAATACAACAGAGATCAGAAGATCAGAAGGATTTTCGAGAGAATTTCTCCTAATCTCCTAGTCTCCTGTTTTTGAGTTTTCAGATTCTAGATTTTAGATTCTAGTTTCTAGATTCCAGCTTCTATTTAGCCACCCACCGCCCCGCCGCCGCGCGCGGGGGGCGCCGGAGGCGGCGCCACGTACAGTCTCGTCAGAAACGCCATCAGATCCTGGAACTCCGACGGGACAAGCGCCGGTCCCAGTCGTGCGGCATCACGCTGTTGGGGTCGTAGTACACCTGCACGTCCTGCCGCTTGAAGCGATGGATTGTCAAGTCGTCCCTGCCCAGTACCTGCAGGGAGAAGCTGTCTTCGTTCTTCAAAATGCCCGAGATGACCTTGCCGTCCTTCGTGGTCACACGAACGGGCTGATAGGTGCTCATCGGCAGCAGCGTCGAGTCGTGGGTGCCGCCGTCGGCCGCAATCTTGTGGTCCACCTTCGTGAGCGCGTCGGCGATGTCCTGGACCTTGCGCTGGCCGCCAAGATTGGACAGGTCCGGTCCGATGATGCCGCCCTTGGCCTTGATCATGTGACAGTTGCCGCAGGTCCCCTTGCCCCAGAAGATCGCCTCGCCTCCCGCGACGTTGCCCGCGGCCGGCGCGTCGACCGCCGTGCCGCGAAGACCGCGAATGTAGGCGGTGATGCGCCAGATCTGATCGTCGTTGAACTGCCCCGAGAACGGCGGCATCTGCGTGCCCGAGATCCCGTTCTTCAGCGCATCGAAAACCTCGTCGTCGCTCCGGCGTAGATAGCGCCGGTTCTGCGAGGCCACGGGCGGACCCAGCTCGCCGCCTTTGCCGTCCTTGCCGTGACAGGCCGTGCAGGTTTCGTTGTAGAGCTTCTCTCCCTCGGCGATCGCCTCACGATTTCCGATGGCGGGATGGGCCCCTTTGCCGGCCGGCGGGCCGCCGCCGCGCTGCGCATTCACGGGAGCAACCAGATATGGCAGAGGGCCGATGGCGGATGGCACGAGGACAGACAGCAGTGCGCTGCCGGCAAGGATCAGCGCGCGACGAGCAGCAGCGCGCCCTTTGCCATCAGCCATCTGCGATTTGCCATTTCTCATTGGTTCGCCTTTCATGGTCAACCTATCTCGCGTCTGGCAACGCAAACGTGATGACGTTCGAAAATGACGTGAGCGCGATGTACTGATGTCCATCGACCATGTAGGTCGAAGGCGCCGACGTGATCAACGCACCGGTATTGAAGTTCCAGAGCGGCTTTCCGCTCTTCGCATCCAGCACGGTGAACATCCCCTGCTGCTCGGGCGCGAAGATCAGGCCGCCGGCTGTAGAGAGCAGCCCCGGGCCCGTAGTGATACGAGCTGATCTGCTCGAAGTCCCACACCTTCTTACCCGTCACGGCATCGAGCGCGCGCACGTAGAGCTGCCAGCGCTCCTGGTCCTCGCCGCTTTCCATGTACGCCGTGCCGCTGCCACCCTGTCCCGGGCGGAAGTTCGTCGTCGAACGGTATGTGACGCCGCAACCTTCCTGAGCGATCAGATAGAACAGCTTCGTGTCCGGGTTGTACGCGGGCGACGGCCAGTTGGTCGCACCTGCGGTCGACGGACACGTTTTCGAGCCCTGTACCGTTGGCTCGTGCCCGGGCGTCAGAATCGGACGGCCCTCGGGGCTGAACCCGCTCATCCAGTCGACCTTGCTGACGAACGGCACGCCGCGCAGGAACTTGCCGTCGGTGCGATCGAGGATGTAGTAGACGCCGTTGCGGTTGGCCTGCAGCAGCAGCTTGCGCGGCTGTCCGTTGAACGGCGCATCGAGCAGCACCGGCATCTCGAGCGAATCCCAGTCGTGCACGTCGTGCGGCGTGTTCTGGAAATGCCACTTCAGCCTGCCGGTGTCGATGTCGAGCGCGACGATGCTGTCGGTGTAGAGGTTGTCGCCCTCGCGGTTGTCACCGACGAAATCGGGTGACGGCTGTCCGGTGCCCCAGTAGATGAGGTTGAGCTGGGGATCGTAGCTGCCGCTCACCCACACCGGGCCGCCGCCGTTTCGCCACGAATCGCCGGCCCATGTTTCGCTGCCCGGCTCGCCCGGCTTGGGAACGACGTTCCACGTCCACTTCGACGCGCCGGTCTTGGCGTCGAAGGCTTCGATGAATCCACCGCCCTGGCCGCTGCCGCTCATGATGATGAGCCCCTTGGCGGCAAACGGCATCGGGCCCTGGAAGCGCTTGCCCTGATGTGACGGGCGCGCCTCCCACAGCGGGTTGCCGGTGCGCCGATCGAGCGCGACGAGCGCGGAATCCTGCGCGACCATGTACACCATGTCGCCGTAGATGCCGATGCCGCGCTGCCAGCCGACGCTCGGCGGCTGCCGCATGTACTCCCAGATGAGGCGTCCTGTCGCGGCGTCGAGCGCGTGCACGCGGTTGTATTGACCGACATACATCACGCCCTTGTAGACGATGGGCGGCGCCTCGAGATCCTTCGCACCGGTCAGGTGAAAGATCCATTTCGCCTGCAGGGTGGCGATGTTCGAGGTGTTGATCTGCTTCAGTGGCGAATGCCGCTGCGAATCGTACGTTCCTGAGTACAGCAGGAAGTCGTTCGGATCGGGATTCAGCAGGTCCTTGTCGGTCACCTGCGCGGCGGCCACCGCACACAGACAGACGACGAGTGAGGCGATAAGTGCATGGCGCATTTGAGCCGGATTTTATTGCGAAACGGGTTGCAGAGCTATCGCAGATTGTCGCGTCGGCAAGAGCAGGGCTGAAGCCGGGAGACGTATTTCTGACGCCGTGATTGACCACCGAACCGGGAATCAGTTGGCCAGCGGCGCGATGATGAGCGTTTCGATGATGTCGTCGACGTTTCGCCGGTGTTCCCGCCGATCGTCGCTGACCGTGGCGGCCGAGGTCGAGACGACGACCAGATCGAGGCTCGGGACGAGCACGATGAACTGGCCGCCGAACCCCCACGCATAGTAGGTCTGCCGGCCCGCCATCTCCCGCATCCACCACCCGTAGCCGTACTCGCGGCCGCTGATGCGCGAGCGGCCGCGCGCCTTGAAGGTTTCGTCGATGAACGCCTTCGAGATGATCTGCCGTCCGCCAACCTGCCCGCCGTTGAGGTAGAGCTCGCCGAAGGCGAGCATCTGGCGCGGCGTCATGACCATCTCGTTGCCGCCGAAATACACGCCCTGCGGATCGCGCATCCACGGCGCCAGCGTAAAGCCGAGCGGTTTCGCGAGCGCTTCCTGCGCGAACTGCCAGGTGCTGGTTGCGGTCACCCTGGTGAGGATCGCCGAGAGGATGTGCGTGTTCCCCGTGCTGTAGATCATCTCGGTGCCCGGGCGTTCCACCAGCGGCTTGGCGAGCGCGTGACGAACCCAGTTCGGGCTCTGAACCCACGTTCCGTAGTTACGGTTGCTGGTCGACTCGAGCCCGGACCGCATCGTCAGCAGGTCTTCGATCGTGATGGCGCGCTTGGCGTCGGGCAGATCGGGAAACCATGTCCCGATCGGCTGCGTCAGCGACAGGAGCTTGCGCTCGACGGCAATGCCGACGAGCGCCGAGATGACGCTTTTCGCCGCGGACTTGATGTTCGCCGGACTCGTGGCACGGCGCCCGTTGAAATACCGTTCGAGAATCACCGTGCCGCGCTGCGACACGATGAGACTGTGCAGCCTGGGCAGCTCGCTCGCGGCTTTCAGCGCGGGATCAAAGGGCGTCTGCGCGATGACAGGCGGCGCGAGAACGATCCACGCCGCCATCCACACGAGAACGGGACACAGCGTCTTCAGATTAACGGCTGAGGGCACACAAAATTCTTGATCAAAAAACGGGGATTAGGGATTGGGGATTAGGGATTAGGAGTCGAGAGCTTGGTGTGTTCTGCCCTGGCTTGCGTGAGAATCGGGATGTCGGGGTCCGCGTCTTTCCAGAGGGTGAGGAAGTCCTGGTACGCCGCTCGTGCGCGTGCGGTGTCTCCACTCGCGGCCAGCGCGCGAGCCAGTTGCAACCGCGCGAGGGCGTCGACGGGATCTTCCATGACAAGACCGCGGCGGCTGATGATCTTCCGGAATTCGACGGCCGCGTCCGCCGGCCTCTTTGCGGCCAGATACGTCTGGCCGCGCACGTACGCTGGATAGAGGCTTCCAAAGCTGGCTAAGAATGCCGTGCCGGGCAACGCGAATTCGTTCGACAGAGCGGGCTCGAGCTTCTGGAGCGCTTCCGCCGGTTTTCCCTGCTGGAGGGCAATCAGGCCACGGAGTGCTGGCAGATAGCTGATGTTCACGGTCGTGTCCTGCGGAAAGCGGGCTTCGAGATCCTTCAAGAGTGCCTGCGATCGCGACAGCTCACCGCTCAACGCCAGCGCGAATGCGGCGGCGTATGCCACGTCGCGGCCTGTTGACAGGATCCAGGGCCATCGCGGCGGTCACGACGCGCCTCCGCGACGTTGCCGACGAACGCGTGCCACACGGCCGGTGCCGTTTGAAACAACGCCGCACGCTCAGGCTGACGGGCCTTCTCGGACAGATCGACCGCGCGCCGCGCCAGCGAGCCGGCGCGCTCCAGCTGGCCCGATCGGGCGAGGGCGAGTGCCTTGAAGTGGGTCAACCTCGGGCTCGGGCTCGTTCCCTTGGGCCCGCGCGAACTCCCGTTCCATGGCTGCGTCGTCCCCTCTGAGGAACGCGAGGTGAAAATGCCATTGGGTCGAACTCGGGCCCCGATACCTTCCGGTCCGCAGCTCGCTGGAGCGCCGCCGCAGCTTCGTCGAGCCGATCGAGATACATGTAGCAGGCTGCGGCATTGAAATAGCCGAATTGCGACTGCGGGAGCCGCAGCCTCCGCTTTCGCGGCGCGTTCGATGCAGCCCTCATATCGGCCCGATCCCTTCGTCACGAAGCCGGAGGCCAGACCGTACGAGTCGAACGTGCGCGGATACGTCTGTGCCCACAAGTCGAACGCCTGGAGCGCCTGCTCGAGATTGCCGGTGACCTGGCGATGATAGGTCGCCGTGATGTAGAACTTCTCATCGTCGGTGGCCCGCTCGCGAAGCTCGAACGCCCGCGTGGTGTGTTGAATCCCGAGCACGGACTCGCCGGCGGTGCTGTACGCGGTTCCCAATCGTGCGTGCGCCATCAGCAAAGCCGTCATCGATCTCGACGGCGCGCTTGAACTGCTCTATCGTCGGAAGCCGCCCCTGGGTCACGGTCGCGCCTGCAAACCTGCGCTGTACGCTTTCAACGCTTCGAGCGATGACGTGCTGACGTCGGGTAGCGGCCGGTTGTGCTCATCGAGCGTCGAGAGTGACTCACCGAGCCGCACTCTCAACCGGCTCGCGATGTCGCTCAACGCGTTCAACACGTCTTCCTTCTTCGCGAGCTGCGCCTGTTCCTCGCCGAGCACCTCGCCGCTGCGGCATCCGGTGGCGCGCACACCAAGTACGTATTGAGCGCCGAGGCTGGCGATGCTCCCTTCGAGAATGGCGCCGCCGCCCATCCGCTCGCAGATGTCACGGGCGATGGCCGGAGTGAGCTTCGCGCCCGCGGGCTGGCCCATCAGCCGCAGCAGCTGCTGGATGCGCGTGTCCGAAGCCAGGCTGAGGAACGTTGACTGCTGGAGCTGAATCGCCAGCCCTTGTCGCAGGGTGCCGTCGAACACCGGATCGCCAGTGGTGTTCGCGAAGTCGGCGAGCACCACGGTTTCCTTGTCGGTGAGCGGCGCTGGGCGGCGCGAGTACAACGAGTACAAATAGCCGCCGCCAATCGCCGCGATCGCAAGCAGCGCTCCCGCGGTCAGCAACAACATGCCTCGTCGCGCGGGCGCGGGCGCCGCGCGACCGACACCGGCAGCCGCGGTTCCGTTTGGCGCCCGCGTCAACCGCCGCAGGTCGACGACCAGCTCACGAGCGGTCTGATAGCGTTCGGCGGGATCTTTTTCCAGAGCCTTCTCGACCATATTCCGCAGGTCCGCGGGCAGGTCCAGCGACGCTTCCGCCAAGGGCGGGGCCGGCCGGCTGATCAGCGCCTGCAGCCGTTCCAGATCGGTCGCGCCTTCAAAAGGCCGCCGGCCCGCGAGCAGCTCGTACAGGACGACGCCGAACGAGAAGATGTCGCTGCGCGCGTCCACCGGCTGGCCCGCCGCCTGTTCCGGCGACATGTAGGCGATGGTCCCCACGATCATGCCGGGTCGGTGTGTCCTGCCGACAGCGTTCGGGTCACCGCCTGGCTGTCGGTGGCTTCCCAGAGTTTGGCCAGACCGAAATCCGCGAGCTTGGCGTAGCCGTTTTTCGCCACCAGGATGTTCTCGGGCTTGATGTCCCGGTGCACGATGCCGGCCGCGTGTGCGGCGGCGAGGCCGTCGGCCACGCCTGTCAGCAGCTCGATCAATCTGTCGCCACGTGCGCGTCGTGGCCCGAGCCCAGTCCCTGAGCGTGCCGCCGTCGACGAACTCGGTGACCAGATACTGACGGCCATCGAACTCCCCGACGTCGTGGACCGTCAGAATGTGCGGGTGGTTCAGCGAGGATGCTGTCTGCGCTTCGCGCTGAAAACGGCGGCGAGCGGCGGCGTCGGCCAGGTCGTCGGACAGAAACTTGATGGCGACGGGCCGATTCAACTTCGTGTCGAGCGCGCGGTAGACGACACCCATGCCGCCCGCGCCGAGGGGGGCCTGAACCTGATACGCGCCGATTCGATGGCCAACGTGGTATCGACGGGCCGGGACCGCTCGAGGCGTGCCGCCAGGACGACAGCCGGTTCCCCGAGAAAGGCCGCCGCCGACGCCGGCTGCGCGAGCAGCGACTCGACCTCGCGTCGCAATGCGTCATCGCCCGCACAGGCGTCTTCGAGAAACAGCGCCCGGTCGCGGGTGTCACGCTCGAGCGCCGCGCGATAGAGCTCCTCGACGCGCCGCCAGCGCTCGGGTGTCATGGGCGGTGGTTTTCGTAAAAAGGGCGGGTCTGAAGTGCCCACCTTCGCCATAGGCTTCGGTGGACTAGCAAGACCCGCCCTACTTTCTACTTTTTACTTTCTACTTTCTACTTTCTACTGCGGTCCGGCTAAAGCCGGACACTACGTACTGTCTACAGTTTCCCAAGCAGCGACTTCGTCGAGTCGAGCCGCTTGCCGCGATCGTTCGCGAAGCGCGTCACGCCGGCCAGAATCGACTTCTGATCCAGGTGCGCCTCGGCGATGACGTCCGGCTCGAGGCCGCCGGTGAGCCACTGATTGGCGAAGTCCGACGTCATCGAGTAATCGTCGGTCATCGGGCCGACGTTGCGGAGCGGCCACATGCGCCGCGTGCCGCTGCTGATGAACATCAGGTCGTAGACCGCCTCCGGCGGCAGCACCGAGTTGCGGTACGACTCCGGCTGATGATCGAAGAGCTCTTCGCTGATGGCCGAAATCACCTTGACGTTGATGCCGGCTTCCTCGAGCTTCGGGAGCAGCTGCACGAGGTTGAACGTCGCGCTCGAGCCCTGCGCGACCACGTAGCCGTGCTTCGGCTTGCCCGGCGCGAAGTCGCGAATGACGTACAGGCCCTTCGCCGCCGCCTTGACGTCGGTGTCGGCGAACTTGCTGCGGTCGGCGACGGGAAAGTCAGGACGCGCCACTTCGATGGCGATGATGCCCACCTTCTTCTCGCGCGCGGCGATCTCCGCCGCCGCGAAATAGCCGGCCGCCACGTCGTTGTAGTCCCAGAAGCTGACGTTGATGACCTGCCCGCGCGGGAACAGCTTCCACACCTGCGGCGAGAAAATGCCGAAGTGCGTGCGCGCGTCGGCCGCCGTCTCCGGACCCGAGTGACCGGCGAGAATGTGGAGCACGCCCGTGCGGAACTTGCTGTCCTGGTTCTGCTGGCTCCAGACGCGGGCCGGCAGATACATCAGCGGCGTGAACGCGCCGTAGGTGCCGCTCCACGCCCACATGCCCGCGAATTTCTCGGGATCGAGCGACGCGCTCTGCCCGACGAGCCCGATCGCCGTCGATGAGTTGCCCGCCTCCTGGATGGCGGCCTTCAGACGGGTGCCGTGCGGATTCTTCTCCGGATCGTAGTGGCCCCACAGGCTGCCGTGTTCCATGTTCACCGACTCGGAGAGGTCGGCGGCAATCGTCGCGACCCGCCCGCCCGTCACGTAGTTGCACCACTTGATCACTTCCGAAATCCCGCGGCGCGCGCCGGCCACTTCGCCCGCCTTCTTGAACAGCGCGATCTTCACTTCCTTTTCCGCGCCCGAAGACGGGTTCTTCACCTTGACGGTCTGCGCGTCGGTCGGCAGGTTCGCGACGCGCAGGCGATCATCGAGGAACGGGTCCTGCTTGACGTCGATGCTCAGCTTGAAGTCGTCCTTCACCTGGTCGCCGATCTCGACGATGCGGTCGGCGAGCCAGTCGCCGAGGCCGTTCTTGTCGAGAAGCGACATGGCCACGTCCATGTTCGTCTTGAACTGGATCAGGCGCTCTTTCGTATCCGTCACCGCGCCGTTGCGGATGCCCTGGAACTCGACGCCGTACTTGTCCTCGAAGGTCTTGCACAGCGCGACGAAGTAGTCCGAGTTCATCTTCATCGCATACGGATGGCTCGGATACCCGACGACCTGATCGGTCGACGCGGCGATCTTGCCGTTGGCCGCCGTCGGCCAGTAGCCCTTGATCGTCTTGCCGATGACGATGATCGGCCGCCGATCCGACGGGTCGACGTCATCCATCGCCTTGAGCGCGCCGACGATCTGGTCGTAATCGTGTCCGTTGGACATCGTCATCACGTTCCACCCGTACGATTTCCACTGCTCGATGAAATCGTAGCCGGTGTACTTCGCGTCGATGACGCCGCCCATGAGCGAGTCGTCGATACCCGCGTTGTTCTCCGAGAACATGACGCGAAGCCGCTTGCCGACCTTCAGCGCGAGCGCCTGCGTCTTCAGTTCCTGCGCGTGACCGGCGCACAGCGCGAACTCGCCTTCGAAGGCGATCACCTTGGGCTGGCCCACGGGCGCGCCGACCATGTCCCAGAACGCGGCCTTCCCGGCTGCACTCGCCAGGCCCACCCCCGACGGTCCGCCGTTGACGTCGTTGCTCTGGTCGATCGATTCGATATGGCCCGACAGCGCGTGAATGCCGCGGCTGCCCTCTTTCGCCTGCGCGAACAGCGGCTCGTCGGCGAGCCCCTGCTCCTGCAGCAGCGTCTTGAGCACGCCCGCGCCGCGCCGGAATCCGAGCGCGTCGATCGAGAGGAACCCGTCTTTCGGCGCCACGTAGTACTTCTTGTCGCCGGTCGCCTTGAACTTCCGGTAGAGCGCCTCGCCCATGATGATCCACAGCGCGTAACAGGTCGGCGCGCAGTGGCCCGCGGCGAGCATGAACTTGTCGCCGTAGGGATGTTTCGGACGCCGGTAGTCGTGCCGCAGGCCGCCGAGCTGCGGCCCGGCGAGGTGTACCGAGACGTTGTAGGGCGTATAGGCAAGCGGCCCGCCGAAGTGGCCGGTCTGTGCGTAGTTGCCGAGCAGGGTCAGGGTCATGCACGTCATGAACCCGACGTCTTCGAGCCGCTGTTTATCCTTGGAATCCAGCAAGCCCGCGCGTGAAGGTGCCGTTTGAACGCTCATCGTTGAAGTCCTCTTACCTTTGTGATGGTGTGAAAGGTGATCCTATATAAAGAAAGGAAAAACGAAAAAGGAAAAAGGAATAAAACGCAAGGAAAAAGGCATAAAAAAAGGAAAAGGCAGGCGCACCGCTTCCTGCCCTTTTTCTCTCTATTCCTTCTTCCTTTAGCTTTATTCCTTCTTCCTTCTTCCTTTTTCCTTACACAATCCCTGACACTTTCGTGTCTGCACTCGGGAAGCCCCTGTCGAGCTTCTGCTTGAAGACTTCCTCGGCAATCGTCATGTAGACGTCGCCGTTGGTGTTGCGCATCCTCGAGTGCATGCCGGTCTTCATGCCGCCGGCGTGGCCCGCGAGAATCATCGCCAGCCCGCTGTTCTTGTGCGGGTTCGCCTCGGCGTGCTCGTGCGCAAACAGCACGCAGGTGTTGTCGAGGAGGTTGCCGTCGCCTTCGGGCACCGATTTCAGCTTGTTCAGGAAGTACGCGAACTCCTCGACGTGCCACCGGCGTGATGTCGCGCATGATGCGCTGTGATTCCGGCGACGCGGCGTTGTTGTGCGTGTAGTCGTGGTGCCGCAGCCGGGTGAGCCCCAGCCAGGGGAACCGCGCGAGGCTCTGCCCCTTCGACAGCATGTAAGAGACGACGTTGGTCTGGCCCGACGCCAGCGCGTGCACCACGAGATCGCTCTGAATCTTCGCGATGCGCGGGTAGTCCGTCAGGTCGGCCACATCTTCCGGCTCCCGGAGGTTCTTGCCGTAGTCTGCCGGCAGGCTGGCGATGGCGCGCTCGAGGTCGCGCACCGACGTCAGATGTTCGTCGAGCCGCGCGCGATCGCTCTGGCCGAGCGTCGGCTGCAAATCGTCGAGGTCGTTGCGCACCGCGTCGAGCACGCTCTTCTTGCGATTCACCCAGCTCTGGTCGCGCACGCCGAACATGCGATCGAACAGATTCTGCGGAATCATCTCGGGCGGCAGCGCGCGATCGGGGCCGGCCCAGCTCATGTTGCGGTGGATGTTCTCGCCGTGCGATTCCTGGCAGACGCCGACCTGCAGCGAGCTGAACCGCGTCTTGCCGACCATGCCGGCCGCGATCACCTGATCGATCGACGCGCCGCCGGCGCCGCGACCGGTGTAAGCCGCACCGGAGAGGACGCCGCTGATCGACTTGTGATGGCCATTGCCTGGTCCCGACGACCTGCGCGCCCGCGTTGTCGATGCTGCTGATGATGTGAATGTCGTCGCGCAGCGACTTGAGCGGCGCCAGGCACGGCGTCAGCTCGTATCCGGTGCCGACCTCCGACGGAATCCAGTAGCGCTCCGGGATGCCGTTGCCGTTGAACCAGAACACGAAGCGTGGCGCAACGGGCTTGGCGGTTGCCGCGTAAGCCGTGCCGTTGGTCGTGAACCAGGCCGCGAGCGGCGGAAGGCCAACCCGGATCGCCGCACCGGCCATACCCACGCCATGGAGGAACCGTCGTCTGGTGACAGGCATCGCGAATCTCCCCGGCGCAACTGAAGTTGCGCCCTACCGAATGCTAGAGCCCTCTAAGAATTGTGGCGAACGGACGAGGGAAATCAACACTTCTTTGAATTTGAACCCCGAGCTCCGGAACGTGGCCGCCGCGGCCGCAATCGTGGACCGATCGGGCGCCGCTTCCGGGCGACCGAAAGCATAGCGAAACACCTGTTTCACCACGCAATCCTGGCAAATCGGGCTCGCGGCCAGCACCTTTCCGAGCGCGCGCGAGTCCTCGAACGTCGAATTCGGCACGCCCGCGATTTCGCCCGTCGCCGTGATATCGACGTTCACCGGCTTGCTTCGGCGTCCTTCACCCGAGCCCGAATAGATATCGACGGTCTCCTTGTCGCGCCACGCGCCGATGGCGTCGTACTTCTCGAGACCGAATCCGATGGGATCCATCAGACGATGGCAGCCCGAACACGTCTGATTTTCCACGTGCTGGAGCATGCGCTCGCGCTTGGCGCGCGCGGCATCGGCGGTCGCCGGCTCCGGCAGGTTCGTGTTCACGCCAGGCGGCGGATTCGGCACGACCTGGCAGAGCAGGTGCTCGCGCACGAACAAGCCGCGCGCGGTGGGCGACGTCTCGACCGGACCGGTCGTCGAGGCGAGGAACGTCGCCTGGCCGAGGATGCCCGCCCGCGGAAGCGTGGCGGGAAACTTCACCATGCTCGAACTCCCCGGCCGGCTCGGGCACACCGTACAACCGCGCGAGCTCGGCGTTCAGGAAGCTGTAGTCGGCGGTGAACGCATCCATGAAGTTGAGGTCGTTCCACACCAGATGGTCCAGGAGCATCCGGGTCTCCTGCACCATCGTCGCCGCGAGCTCGGGCGTGAACGTCGGAAAGCGGCCGTCGTCTTTGGCAGCCGTGAGCATGCGATCGAAGCGCAGCCACTGGCTGAAGAACTCGTCGACCGCCTGCTGCCCACGCTTGTCCCGAAGCATGCCGCGCGCAATGCGCTCGATGCCATCGGGTGTCCGCAGCTCGCCCTTCGCCGCCGCGTCGAGCAGCGCCGCGATCGGGCATCGTGTCCCACAGCAGATACGACAGCCGGTTCGCGATGGCGTAATCACGCCTGTCCGCCGAAGCTTCACGCGAAGGCGGACTGCCCGCATCGCCCGCGGTGACGTGAAAGAGGAACTTCGGCGACTGCAGCATCGCCTCGACGACCACTCGCGCACCCTCGAGGAACTTGCCGGTGGTGTTTGCCTGCTCGGCGAACAGCTCCGTGTATCTGCGAACCTCGACGTCGTTGAGCGGACGCCGGAACGCCTTCTCGCCGAAGCTGCGCACAAATTGATCGCGGCACTTCACATCACGTGCCGCTGGGTTCTTGCAGGGCACCAGCCCGTTCACGTCGCCGGCGCGAAACGCGTTCGTCGCCATGCGCTCGGCGGCCGTGCTGTACGCGTCTTCGAGAACGGGAGGAATGCCCTGGGTTCGCGTCTGATTCTTGAAGCCGCCGACGAAATCCTCCGGCGGAAACCGATCGGCGGGCCGGCTGTGGTCGCCGAGCAAATCGCGGACGGTGTTGTTGTACTGGCTGTGCGTCAGCCGTCGAAGTCCGACCTGGTGCGAGACGGCCGGCGCAACCGTTGCCAGTCGCGCACGTGCCGCGGCGACCGCGCTGTCGGGTACCGTCGCGAGATGCTGGACCCACGTCCGCACGGCCTGCTCGTCGGGCGAACCCGGCTCTATCTTCAAACCGCCCACGTGACGCACGCGGTTGGTGGGCTTGTTGAGCAACAGCGAGCTCGACGGATCGTCGCGATTCACGAGCGCCGCCAGCGTCAGGCCAAACGCGTCGATCTCATCGGCGCTCGCGGTGTCGGCCGGAAAATGCAACCGCGTGCCCGACGCGACTCCTTCGTCGGTGTGACACGCGCGACAGTTAGCCTTCTCGAGAACCGGATAGACGGTCGCGGCAAACGACGGAGCCGGCGCCTGCGCCTCGACGATCGGCAGCTGCACCGCGGCCGCCACGAGAACAGCGGCGGCGAACCCAGAACCGAGAACCCAGAACCGAGAACCGTTCGTCTTCATTCGGTATACGCCCCACGCGGTTTCGTCGATCCCACGAGCGGCTCTTTCGGTTCGGGCCGCGTTCCCCACGAGACGACGCTCGACGCATGCTGCTGCCTGAACGCCGCCACGCCATCGGGCGTCACCGCCGTGTCGCTGATGTACAGCCGCTGCAGCTTCGACAGCTTCGCGAGCGCGACGAGCGTGCGATCGCCGATGCCGGTATTCGACAGATCAAGACTGGTGATGCCCTGCAGCGACGCCAAGCCCGGCCGCGGCCGAGTCGTTGATGCCTTCGGCATTCCAGAGGCTCAACCGCTGAAGGTTCGGGAGCGTCGCCAGCGTCTTCAGGGCGCCGGCGGTCACGAGCGAGCCGCTCAGATTGAGGTCGCGCAGTTTCTTGAGGCTCGCGAGCTTCGCCACGCCGGCATCGGTGATGCGCGTCCCGCCGGTGATACGGCATTCCGCTTCGCCGGCTCGCGGACCCAGCGCCTCCGGCCGCGGAGCCCCGAGCCCCACGCCGTCGCCGATATTCAGCTCTTCGAGCCCCGTGAGAAGCGCGATGGTATCGAGCTCGAGGTCGGTCATCACCGGCGCCCAGCACATGCCCGCGTTGCGGCGCTGCACGCCGTAGAAGCTCAGGCGCTTCAGGTTCGGCAGATACTTCAGCACGTGCAGCGCAGACCCGCTGATCTTCATGCCTCCGACGTTCAGCTCTTCGAGCAGCGACAACGGCGCGAGGTGCTCCATGCCGACGTCGCCAATCTGCGTGAAGCTGATGTCGAGCGACCGGAGATTCGAGAGCTTCGCCACGTATTCGAGGCTCGTGTCGGTCACATCGGTTCCGCGCAGGTTCAGCACGCGCAGATTCGTGTTGCCGCGCAGGTACGCGACCGCCGCGTCGGTGATGAATTCGGCCGTGAACAGGTTCAGCTCTTCGAGCTGGCCTGCCCTGCCGACCGCTTCCGCGCCTTTGTCGGAGACATAGGTCAGCGACAGGTCGAGCTTCTTCAGCGTCTTGATGGCCGCGACACGCTCCACGTCGGCATCGGTCGCCCATGTCCGCGCCAGCGACACCTCGACGATGTTGCCCTTGGCGTCGCGGACGACGTGGCCGCCCTGCTTTTCGATGTCGGCAGCGAGTGACGCATCAGGTGACTGTGCCGCTGCCGTCACCGCTACCAACATGACCACTGCCAGAATCGGCAAGACTCGACGACTCGGGCGACTCCCCAGACTCATCTCCGACTCCCTGACTCTTACTTTCATACCTCACCCGCGCCGTCGCGCGGAATCGCGCGAGTACTGAATGACGCAGCCGGGCAACGCCTGCTTCAGCTGCAAGTATCCCTTGTCGGTCACGAGCGTGTGATACAGGTCGAGCTGCTGCAGCCCCTTGAATCCCGCCACGTGAACCACGCCCGCGTCCGTCAGATCCACCGTATCGAGCTGCAGGCTCGTCAGCTTCGTCAGCCCCGACAAGTTCGCGAGCCCCGCGTCGCCGACGGTCGTGTATCCCAGGTTGAGCGACTCCAGGTTCGTCAGCTTGCCGATCTCCGCCATGCCTTTGTCGGTGGCGATCGTGTTCTGCAGATTCAGTACGCGCAGGCGCGCGAGCGCCGGCAGGTGCACGAGCCCCGTGTCGGTCAAACGCGTGAAGCTCAGATTCAAGACCTCGAGCTTCGACAAGCTTGCTGATATGCGCAAGACCGGCGTCGCGCACGTCCACACCGGCGAGATCGAGCTCGACGATGTTCGACAACGCAGAAACCGGCGCCAGGCCTGGATCGGTGAGGTCGGTGTAGTTCAGCGAGAGCTTCTCGAGCGACGTCAGCCCCCGCAGGTGCGTCATGCCGGCATCGCCGAGCGGCGCGCTGTTCAGTCTCAGCTCGCGAAGCTGGGTCATGCCCGACAGCGCGGCCAGACCGCTGCCCTCGACGAGCGTGTGGCTCAGGTCGAGGCTCTGCAGGCCCGTCAGACCCTTTACATACGCGAGACCGGAATCGGCGAGCGTCGTCGAGCTGAGATCGAGCTTCTTCAACGTGCGCAGGTTCGCGAGATTCGCGAGACCGACGTCGCTCACCTCGGTATCGCGCAGGCTCAGCTCTTCGAGCTGCGGCAATTCCTTCAGCAGAGCCAGCTCGCGGTCGGCAATCGACGTCGATGCGAGGCTGAGGCCCACGGCGTGGCCGTCGCGCATGCTGACGGACGCGCCGATCGCGGCGAGCCACTTTCCGATCGCGGCTTCGCCCTTCCCGGTCACCGTCCCCATGTCGACCGCGCGCTTCGTCGTGCGGACCGACGAGTCCTGGAAGAGCACCGTCAGACCCGGCAGCTTCGCCTGAAGCTCCTTGACGGCAGACGCCGTGACGCGCGTGTACCGCACGTCGAGGTCGCGAAGGTTTTTCAGCGCGGCCAGCTGCGCGAGGCCGGCGTTCGAAATGCGCGTGCGATAGAGCGTCAGCGTCTGCAGCTGCGTCATCCGCATCAGCGACTCGATGCCGCCGTCGGTGATGTCCGTGCCGACCAGCTCGAGACGGCGCAGGTTGGTGAGCCCCGACAACGCCGCCAGCCCGGAATCGGTCGTCTTCGTGCCGTCGAGATCCAGCTCGGTCAGCTGCACGAGGCCCGACAGATTCTTCAGCCCTTGATCGGTGACGGACGTGTCTTCGAGATACAGCTTGGTGAGCCCGGACATCTTCGAGACGTGCCGCAGGCCGCGATCGTCGAAGAAGATGTTGTGGGTCAGATCGAGATGTTTCAACTTGGTGAAGGGCGCCAGGGCGTCGCCGGGCAGACGCGTCTGGTGCAGGCGCAGCTCCTCGAGGCCGGGCATCATCATCCGCTTCACGACCGTGTCTTCCATCGGAATGTAGGTCTGGACGGGCTTGCTGAGGACGAACTTCTCGAGGTTCGGCGAGCCGTTGAAGAGCGCGATCGTGTCGGCCACCAGCGTGTTGGGCTGGCCGTACCACAGCCGGCCGTTCAGATAGAGCGCCTTCAGCTCTGGCAAAGCCGGCCACCGGAGGATCTCGTCACGAAGGCCCCAGGCCCCCATCGACACGCCGACCAGATCGAGCGTGTGGATGCGGAAGTCGGCGTCGGGCAGTTGCTGGAGATCGAGAATCGGCTGCTTCTGACCTTCCAGAATGACCGCGCCACCCAGCCTCAACACGCGCTCCGCCACGATGCGATCCGCGGACTGCTGCGCGACGAGCGGCGGCCGCGCGCCGACGACGAGCACGGCACACGTCAACGCCACTAAACACTTTGAATTCATAAGGTTTCGACTGGGTGTTTGATTAAAAATGTAGCGCCTTTCCGCCGAAAGGTCGAGTGGATTTTCCCGACCCACTGCTGAGATAGCATCCTCCCATTCTCATTATCGTAATTCGTTCTTGCTGGGGTCCAGGGGTCTAGTCCGAATCTGACGTAGGTGTACGTGCGGCGTTCGGCGGGTCCAAGGGTACCGAGCCCAGGGGGGTAGTTCGATGCGGCGTGCAGTTCTGTCAACCTCTGTGTTCGGCATCTTGCTGCTGGCGGGACTGCTTTCGCGCAGGGCGCAGGGCAGATCACCGGTCTAGTGTCCGACAACAGCGGCGGCGTCATACCCGGCGTCACCGTCGTCGCAGTAGAAAGTGAAACAGGTATTTCGCGGGAAACCGTGTCGGCCGCCAACGGGCGTTACACCGTTCCCGTCTCTGCGTCCAACCACTTACGAGCTCCGGTGCGAGCTCGCGGGGTTCCGGGCCGTTCGACCAGACCGGCGTCGCTGCTTCAAGCCAACCAGAACCTGACGCTCAACATCACGCTCGAGCTCGGCGGAACTCTCGGAAACCGTCACGGTCGCAGGCGAAGCCGCCCACCGTCGACGTCACGACCTCGACTCTCAGTCGAAGTCGTCGACTCGAAGCGCATCGTCGAGCTGCCGCTCAACGGCCGCGACGCCGCGCGCTCAGCATGCTCGTGTCGGGCATGGTCGTCACCGCAGGTCGAGCAGGAATCGGGCAAAACCATTCCCGGGCGCGCTGCGGCTCTCCACCAACGGCACCGAATCGCGGCAGGCCTCGTTCCGTCTGGACGGCACGAATCACACCGATTCGTACTTACCAGCAGAACCAGCCGTTCCCGTTCCCCGACGCGCTGCAGGAGTTCTCGATTCAGACCTCCAACTACAGCGCGGCGCAGGGCGCGAGCGCCGGCGCGGTGGTGAACGCGGTGACCCGCTCCGGCACCAACAACTTTCACGGTGGCGCGTTCGTGTATCTGCGCGACCGCACGTTCATCGCGCGGAACTTCTTCAAGCCCGATCGCGATTTCCTGAAGCGCAAGCAGTACGGCGGCTTCGCCGGCGGTCCGATCATGCGCAACAAGATCTTCTTCTTCGCGGGCTGGCAGGGCACGGCGATCGACAACCGCGGCGGCGAACCTCGCGCAGTTCGTTCCGACGACCGACGATGCGCAACGGCGACTTCACCACCTGCGGCGCGGCCTGCAACCGCGCACTCCGCGATCCGCTGACGGGCCAGCCGTTCCCCGGCAATCAGATCCCGGTCAGCCGGTTCGATCCCGCCGCGCTCAACGTGCTGAAGTACCTGCCGCAGGCCGGCGCGGCGACGGCGGACGTGCAGGTGCCGCGCCTGATCGCCCAGGACGACAATCAGGTCGATCGTGAAGGTCGATCAACCAGCTCAGCGCAAACGAACCAGGTCGGCGTGCGGTACTTCTTCGATCACTTCACCAACGACCCGACGTTCAACGAGGCAACCTGCTGACCTATCGCAAGCCGACGCTGCAGTCGCGCGTGCGCACGCAGAACGTCGTCGGGTCGTGGACAGCGGACGCTGTCGTCGACGCTCGCTCAACGAGTTCCGCTTCGGTTACAACCGCATTCACGCGCGCCGGTTCCCGCCGGCCAGCAACGTGCCCAGCATGCAGGAGCTCGGCGTGCGGCTGCCGATTTATCCCGACCCAGCCGTCGATTTCGGAGATCAACGCGATCGGCTTCTTCAACATCGGCGACAACCTCGAAGCCGTCGTTCGTCCGCAATGGCTTCGAGTTCAACGACCGGTTCACCTGGGTCAAGGGCAGCACAACATCCAGGTCGGCGGCGAAGCGCAGCATTACACGCGTGGAGATCGTCAACCAGTTCCGGCGCGGCGGGACACTTCATCTTCAACGGCAGCCGCACCGGCCACCCGCTCGCGGACTTCCTGCTCGGGCTACGTCCAGACCTTCGACCAGGGCACCGGCGAGTACAAGGACTACAACGTCTGCGTACGGGTCGGCTCTTCCTTCAGGACGATTGCAAAGTGTCGCGACCGCGTTCACGCTGAACCTGGGCCTGCGCTTACGAGCACACGCCGCCGTGGCACGAGATGGTCGGCCGCATCGAGCACTTTATCGCTCGAGGACTACAACAACAACGTGCGCTCGACCGAGTTCCCGCAGGCGCCGAGCGGCGAGACCTTCCGCGGCGATCCCGGCGTGCCCGTACGACGGCATCGACGCCAAGTCGAACAACTTCGGGCCGCGTCGTCGGGCTTCGCGTGGGACTTGACCGGCGACGGCAAGACCAGCCTTCGCGGCGGCGGCGGCATCTTCTACGACCAGCACCGCGACGGCGAATCCGGCAACGGCGCGGTGAATGCGCCGCCGTGGAGCCTTCGGCTGAACGTGACGCAGACCGGCGGGCCCCTTCTCGGATCCGTATCGCGGCCGCACCGACTTCGACCTCATCACCGACGACGACGATCGGCACCCAGCAGGCGCCGTTCCCGACGCCGGTGCTGATTCGAAACGCTCGACGAGCACCTACAAGACCCCGCTCACCTACAACTACAACCTCACGCTCGAGCGCGAGTTGATGCCGGGGCTGATGGCGCGCGCCGCCTATGTCGGCTCGCGTTCGATCGCAACGGCCGTCGTACCGTGAAGCTGAACCCCGCCGTCTACACGCCCGGGCGACACGCGCGGCACCGACGCGCGGCGGCTGTTCGCGCCCTACGGCATCGGCTTCGATCGAATGCAGCAACGCCAGGATCGCGAGTCGATCTACAACGGGATGCAGCTCACGCTCAGCAAGCGGTACTCGCGCGGCTTCACCGTCACCAGCAACTACACGCTGTCGAAGGTCGAAGGCAACTTCGGCGACGAGGTGATCCCCTACAACGAGTTCAACCTCGACAAGAAGGATCCGCTCGTCTGGGGTCCGCTGATCCAGGATCGCACGCATCGCTTCACGACGTCGTGGGTGTTGGATCTGCCAGGCAGCAACATGAGCGGCCGCTGAAATGGGTCGCCGGCGGCTGGCAGTGGTCCGGGCGTGATGGAGTTCGAGAGCGGACGGCCGTTCAACGTCATCAGCGGCTCGGACCGATCGCAGCGAGGGCTTGGCAGCAACAACGACCGCGCCAAGCTCACGGGCCAATCATCTCGAGCCGCCAGCCGGCTCGGACCGAGACGCTGTGGTTCAATCCGGCGGCGTTCGCGGTCGCCGACGTCGGCACGTTCGGCAACGTCCCGAAGGGCTTTCTGCGCGGGCCGTCGTTTCACAGCTGGAACATGGGGCTGTTCAAGAACTTCCGCTTCAGCGGCGACATGAACATACAGTTCCGGGCGGAGTTCTTCAACCTCTTCAACCAGGTGAACTTCGACATCCCGAACCTCAACGTGAGCGGCGGCAACTTCGGCTCGATCACGCGCACGGATCCGAGCTTCGGCGATCCGCGGATTCTGCAGTTCGGGCTGAAGTTTGTTTTTTAGGGTTCGTTCAGTTCGTAGGTTCGTTGGTTCGTAAGGTTCGACCGGGGTGGGAGGCGAAGGCCTCGCACCCTTTTTTTACAGAAGACCAGAAGATCAGAAGAACCTTGATCTTCTGACCTTCTGATCTTCTGTTTCATGGCTCAGTCATCGGGCGCGTTCAGCCATGAATGCCTATAATGCGATTCATGAAGCCCCTGAGCTGCGCGATGGTGTTGGTGCTGGGCTGGACCGCCTTCACGTCGGCGCAGGCTCGCAAGCCCGTCGAAGACTACGTCGCCGCGCATCAGCAGCAGATCGTCACCGAGTTCGTCGAGCTGCTCTCGATTCCGAACGTCGCCGCCGATCGCGCCAACGTCAAACGCAACGCCGATCTGCTGCGCACGCTGTTCCTCAAGCGCGGCTTTGCCGTCGAGATTCTGCCGACCGACGGCAACCCTCTCGTTTTTGCCGAGCTGGCCGTACC
The DNA here is from genome assembly GCA_963850725.1 of Vicinamibacterales bacterium. GTDB lineage: Bacteria > Acidobacteriota > Vicinamibacteria > Vicinamibacterales > JAMQPK01 > JAMQPK01. The sequence continues at coordinate 295,425 of CAWKMQ010000018.1, read as the reverse complement.
CGGTGCACGGCGCACGATCCTGTTCTACGCGCACTACGACGGTCAGCCGATCGATCCCAAGGCGTGGAGCCAGACCAACCCGTTCACGCCTGTCGTGCGGACCGGCCGGCTGGAGGACGGCGCCAAGGAGATTCCTGACTTCCTCTCGCTGAAGCAGTTTCCGCCGGAGGCGCGTCTCTACGCCCGCTCGGCGTCAGACGACAAGGCGCCGATCGTCGCGCTGCTGTCCGCCGTGGACGCCATGAAAGCGTCCGCGCAACCGATCACGTCGAACGTGAAGGTCATCCTCGACGGCGAAGAGGAAGCCCGATCGCCGAGCCTGGCGGCCACGATGGGCCGCTACCGCGAGAAGTACCGGGCCGACCTGATGCTGATTCTCGACGGCCCTCTGCACTCGAGCGGCAAGCCGACGCTGGCCTTCGGCGCGCGTGGCAACCTCGTGTTTCAGCTCACGGCCTTCGGTCCGAAGTTCGCGCTGCACAGCGGCCACTACGGCAACTGGGCGCCCAACCCCGCGCTCGATCTCGTCCAGTTGCTCGCATCGATGAAAGACGCGAACGGGCGCGCCACCGTCGCCGGCTTCTACGACGACGTGCCGAAGCTGTCCGAGGAGGAGCGGAAGATTCTGGCCGCCGTGCCCGATCGCGGCGACGAGCTGATGCGCTTTTTCGGCATCGGGCGCACCGAACAGGTGGGCGACAACCTGCAGGAAGCGCTGCAGTATCCCTCGCTGAACATCCGCGGCCTGCACGAGCGGCGACATCGGCGACCAGGCGCGCACCATCATTCCCGATCGCGCCATTGCCGAGATCGACGTGCGCCTGGTGAAAGAAACCGACGCCGAGCGCATGCTGCAGCGCGTGCTCGCGCACATCCGCGCGCAGGGCTTTCACGTGCTGATGGACAAGGAGCCCGACGACGAGATGCGTGCGCGCTACCCGCGCATCGTGCGCGTCAGCCGCGTCACCTGGACCAACGCGTACCGCACCGAGATGACGCTCCCCGAATCACAGGCGGTGATTCGCGCGCTCGAGCGCGCGTGGGGCGAGCCTCCGCTGCGCGCGCGCACGATGGGTGGAACGGTGCCGATCGACTTCTTCATTCAGGCACTCGGCATGCCTGCGGTGAGCGTTCCCGTGGTGAATTTCGACAACAATCAACACAGCGACAACGAGAACATCCGGCTCCAGAATCTATGGGAGGCGATCGTCTCGTTCGCGGCCATCCTCGCGATGTAACAAGCGCGGCAACGACCTCGCAAAAACCCCTGATTTTCCGGCCTTTTTCGCATTTTTGCGATCTCCAAATTTCTGCATTTATTCCAATTTTCTGGAGTCACTTTACAGGGCGTTTTGTCAGCGAAAACCTGATGATTTTGTCTGGACACTTACGGGCGATTTCCCGCAAAATTCTTGGCACTTCACAACATTTTTCGCGTCGGTCCCAAGGGTCTCGTATTCCGTCAACACGAAGGGGTGTCAAGATGCGACGAGCAATACTCACGGTCTTAGTTCTCGGGCTCTGTGCCTCGAGCGCGTTCGCTCAGGCAACAGGGCAAATCGGCGGTGCCGTCTCCGACAATACCGGCGGCGTGGTGCCGGGCGTCACGGTGACGGCAGTCGAAGCGCGGCACCGGCATTTCGCGCGACACCGTTACGGGCGCGAACGGGCGGTATCAGTTCGCTTCGATGCGGCCGACCACGTATGAAATCAGAGCCGAGCTCACGGGCTTCAGAACCGTTCGCCAGACCGACGTGGTCCTGCAGGCGAACCAGAACCTGACGCTCAACATCACGCTCGAGCTTGGCGACCTGTCCGAAACCGTCACGGTCGCGGGCGAAACCGCCACCGTCGACGTCACGACAGCGACCATCGCCGAAGTCGTCGATTCCAAGCGCATCGTCGAGCTGCCGCTCAACGGACGCGATGCCGCGCGGTTGAGCATGCTCGTCTCGGGCATGGTCGTCACGCAGGTCGACCAGGAATCGGGCAAGACGATTCCGGGCGCGCTGCGCCTCTCGACCAACGGCACCGAGTCGCGGCAGGCGTCGTTCCGCCTCGACGGCACGAACCACACCGACTCGTACTTCCAGCAGAACCAGCCGTTCCCGTTCCCCGACGCGTTGCAGGAGTTCTCGATTCAGACCTCCAACTACAGCGCGGCGCAGGGCGCGAGCGCGGGCGCGGTCGTCAACGCCGTCACCCGCTCTGGAACCAACAACCTCCACGGCGGCGCGTTCGGCTACGCGCGCGACCGCACGTTCAACTCGAAGAACTTCTTCCTGCCCGAGCGGGACTTCCTGAAGCGCAAACAGTACGGCGGCTACGCCGGCGGACCGATCATCGCGCAACAAGGTGTTCTTCTTCGCCGGGTGGCAGGGCACGACGATTCAGAACGTCGGCGGCACGCTGAACAACACGGTGCCGACGGCCGCGATGCGCGCCGGCGACTTCAGCGCCATCACGACGCCGCTCCGCGACCCGAACGGTGGGTTCTTCCCGAACAACCAGATCCCGCTTTCGCGGTTCGATCAGTCGTCTCTCGAGGTGCTGAAGTACCTGCCGGTCGGTCCCGGCAACGGCGCCGGCGGGCTCGTGCAGGTGCCGCGCCGCATCGGCCAGGACGACAACCAGATCATCGCGAAGGTCGACACCCAGCTCAACCAGAACAACCAGGTGAGCGCGCGCTACTTCTTCGATCACTTCACCAACGATCCGACCTTGTCGCTGACAGGCGGCGGAGTCGATGGTCAGGCCGTGAACCTGCTGAGCTATCGCGGTCCGACGCTCGGCTCGCGCCAGCGCATCCAGAACATCGTGGGCACGTGGCAGCGGACGATGACGTCCACGCTGCTCAACGAGTTCCGTGTCGGCTTCAACAAGTTCGCGTCGAGCCGGTACCCGCCGGAAGGCGTGCCCAGCATGCAGGATATGAAGGTCCGCCTGCCGATCTATCCGACGGATCCGTCGATCTCGCAGATTGAGGCGACCGGGTTCTTCGGCATCGGCGACAACCTGTTCGCCACGTTCCCGCGTTCACGGGGTCGAGGTGAACGATCGCGTCAACTGGGCCAAGGGCAAGCACCAGGTCCAGTTCGGCGGCGAGATGGCGTTCCAGGACGTGAAGATTCGCAACGAGTTCCGGCGCGCCGGACACAACACGTTCACGACCAGCACGTCGGCGGGCACCGGACACGCGCTGTCCGACTTCGCGCTCGGCATCCTGAACTCGTTCGACCAGGGCACGGGCGAGTACAAGGACTACAAGGTGTTCTACGCCTCGGGGTTCTTCCAGGACGACTACAAAGCCTCGGACCGCGCTCACGTTGAACATGGGCGTCCGCTTCGAGCACTCACCGCCATGGCACGAGGTCGAGGGACGCATCATGCACTGGAGCGTCGCCGACTACAACGCCAACGTCCACTCCACGATGTTCCCCGCGGCGCCCCGCGGTGAGTCGTACCGCGGCGACGCGGCGTTCGTCGGCGAAGAAGGCGTCGAGGCCGCGCCGAACACGGCGAGCATCCGTGCCGGATTCGCGTGGGACATCACCGGCGACGGCCGCACGTCGCTGCGCGGCGGCGGCGGCACGTTCTACGATCAGCGGCGCGACGGCGAATCGGGCAACGGCTCGGTCAACGCAGCGCCGTTCAGCCTGCGCCTGGCCCTGACCCGTCCTCCGGGTCCGTTCACCGACCCCTATCGCGGCCGGAGCGACTTCAACCTCATCAACGACGCGGTCGTCGGCACGCAGCAGGCGCCGTTCCCGACGCCCGTGCTCATCTCGACGTTCGGGGACGAATACAAGGTGCCGGTGACCTACAACTTCAACCTCACGTTCGAGCGCGAAGTGCTGACCGGCATCATGGCGCGTGCGGCGTACGTCGGCTCGCGCAACCGCAACGGCCGCTTCGGGCCCTCGCTGAACTACGCCGACATGAACATCGCGGGCGCGACGACTGGCAACACCGACGCCCGCCGGCTGTATGCGTCGGCCGGGCTCGGCCAGATCGATTCGCAGGTGCAGGACCGCAAGTCGAACTACAACTCGATGCAGCTTGCGCTGGTGAAGCGCTACGCGGACGGCTTCACGATCACGAGCAACTACACGCTGTCGAAGGTCGAAGGCGACTTCGGCGGCGAGCTCATCCCGTACACCATGAACCAGGATCAGGCGCTCCTGTGGGGTCCGCTCGACCAGGATCACCGTCACCGCTTCACGACGTCGTGGGTGTGGGACCTGCCGGGCGGCAGCCAGGACAACGCGATGAAATGGCTCCTCGCCGGCTGGCAGTGGACCGGTGTCATGCAGTTTCAGACGGGACGTCCGTTCACCGTGACCAGCGGTCAGGACAACTCGCTCGACGGCATCGGCAACGACCGTGCGAAGCTGACGGGTCGAGCCGTTCGCGCCTCCGTCGGGTTCGGCGCAGACCGTGTGGTTCAACGCGCGCCGCGTTCGCCGTCAACGATCTCCAAAACGTTCGGCGACGCCGGCCGCGGCTCGCTCTACGGACCGTCGCTGCAGACCTGGGATATGGGGCTGTTCAAGAACTTCCGCATGGGCGGCGACATGAACGTGCAGTTCCGCGCGGAGTTCTTCAACGTCTTCAACCAGGTGAACTTCGACATCCCGAACGCTGAACAATGAGCGGCAGCAACTTCGGCGTGATCACGCGCACCGATCCGAGCTTCGGTGATCCCCGGATCATCCAGTTCGGTTTGAAGTTCGTGTTCTAGACCACGAAGACACGAAGACACGAAGACACAAGCACAGGGGTGGGAGGCACGAGCCTCCCACCCTTTTTTTGTTTTCTGAAGATCAGAAGATCAGAAGATTGACGGAGAGGAGATCAGGAGCTTGAAGAATCAAATCTTGACCTTCTGATCTTCTGTTACAACGTCTGGAATCGGGCGTTCAGAAGGCTCTACCCCTACTTCTTCAGCGCCTGCCGCGCGATTTCGAGGTTGCGGCGCGCGCTCACGAGATCGGGGTTCAACCGCAAGGCTTCCTCGAATTCCGCAATGGCTTCTTCCGTGCGGCCCGACGCGGCCAGCGCCGCACCCAGGTTGCCGTGCGCTTCCGGCGCCTGCGGGCTCGCCCTGACGACGGCCCTGAATTGATCGGCCGCCGCCTCGAAACGACTGAGTTGCAACAGCAATGTGCCGAGCCGGAACCTCAGAGCCCCGTTGTCCGGATACCGCTGAAGTGCTTCGGCATAAACACCCACCGCGTCTTCCTGGCGGCCAACGGCCACCAATGCATCGGTCAGATTTGCGTAGAGTTCCGGGGAGTGCTCGCCACCCGCGAGGGCTTGCTGAAATGACGACACCGCGTCCGCCGATCTCCCGGCACGCAACATCGCCGTGCCCATTCTCGTATCGAGGTCGATACCGGCGGGCGCGATCGCACGTGCCTGTTTGTACACCTCGACCGCCTGCTCCGGCCGATTCTGAGCCAGCAAGACCTCACCCAGATTGACGTATGCGGGTGCGTATTCAGGATGAACGTCGATCGCGCGCCTGTAGTGCGCTTCGGCGTCGTGAAGCCTGTTGCTGGTTTGCAAGGCGTTGCCGAGGTTGTTCTCGGTGACGGCGCGCATCAACCCTGCCGGCCACAACGGCCAGTTCACGAATACGGCGAAGACGATCGCGGCCAGCACGGTCGCCGCGAGCCGGATCCGCTCGGTCGATCGTGTGAAGTTGGGCAGGAGCGCAAGAGCAACGGCGGCGAACAGCATCAAAAAGGGGACAAGAGGCAACCTGTATCGCGCCGAAACGTAGAAGAACACCACACTGGCCGCGTACGTACCGGCCATCGCGTAAAACGGCCAAAGCCTTCGACGGGCGGGCCAGCCAACGATGACGCCCAGCACGGCGATCGGCAAAAGAATTCCAAAATGGGCGATGCGGCCTGCGACGTGTAGAACCGGCGACCACTCCTCGTAGCTCTCCTGGCTTTCGGTATCGATCAACTCGGTCCTGTTGACCAGCAATACGACCTTTCTCGCCTCGAGCCGTATCCACTGCCAGGGATTTGCGCGAATGAACGCGAATGCCTGCCCGGCCCAGAAATTGGAGACTTCACGCGGTGTCAGAGTCCGTCCCTCGGCGGCCTGCGCAAGATCGGTGGCGTCCTGGCGCTCGTACTCCACCGACCCTCTCCCCTCGCGCAGCGCTCCCGCCGTCCCGTCGGATCCTGAGTTGTTTCCCAGATAGAAGTTGGGGCCGAACTGCGAGGTGGTCAGGTGCCATTCGCCACCGACCAGACGATTGCGAACGGCGACCGGCGATAACACGACCAGCAAGCCCAGGGAAAAGGCCACGACTGTCGATGGCACCGCGCGAGACGGCAGCGACACGTTCGACTGCCGGAGGCGCCACCACAGAATCGGAATGATCAGCAGCAGCGCATTCTCCCGGGTGAGCGCCAGCGTGCCGAGGGACAACCCGAGGGAGAACCAGCGTGAACGCTTTTCCGGGTCGTCGACGATGCCACTGAAGAGCCAGAGCACGAGCGAAAGGAAAAACAGGTCGAGGACCGATTTCTGAAGCAGGCCATCGAAGAAAATCGCGGACGAATAGATCGCCAGACCCAGCCCGGCGATCACCCCGACCCGTTCGGAGTGCAGCCGCCGGCCCGCAAGCGCGAGGAGTGCGCACCCGGCCGCGCCTATCGCCGCCTGACAGATCCGCACCAGGAACAGATCGCGCCCGGCAATCGAGTAAAGGGCGCCAAGAAAGTACGGGTATAAGGGCGCCTGATAGAACACCCCCTGCCCGATCCAGTCCCCCCCGGCGATCTGTTGCGCCCAGGCGTCGTACCCGCGCGCGTCACCCAGAAGGGTGTCGAAGAACGGTGAGGAACGAATGTGCCAGATGTGCGCGAGTCGAACCGCGAAGGCAATCGCGAAAATTCCGGCGACCTTCCATCGAAACGGCCTGTCTCGACCCTCGACGCGCTCGACGTCCTGAACACGTTCCGCCTGCGGTTTCCTGGCATCTCGATGCTTCGCAGCCGGCTTGTGTTCACGTTTCTTCATCTCGTGCGCCCATGAATCTTATGATGCGGTTTGTATCAGCCTGTTGTGATTTGTATCAACCGATCCGGTCTTTCTGGGATGGCAGCACGTGCACGTAATTTTTCCCACTTTTCGATAGACACCCGCCCCGACTTCTCTTACAGTCCTAATCCTCCAAATCATTCAACGTCGGTTCCAGGGTTTCCAGAAGGGGTTACCGTGGTGCTCGCGACGAGTGTTTCTTTCCGTGTCGGTCCCGCACTCTTAGTCGGTCATACCTCGAACGATCAATCGTTCCACGGTCGACGCACGTCTTCCGCTTCTCCACAAGTGAGGTGAACGTTATGGGACCAATTAGTTCGCGTACTGATGCTGGCAGCGCTCGTGGCCTGTCTGACTGGCATCCTGCCTGAAACAGCCGCGGCGCAGGGCACCGGCCAAATCAACGGCGCCCTGACCGACAGCACCGGCGGCGTCATTCCAGGTGCAACCGTAGGAGCCATCGAAAGCGCAACCGGTATCAGGACCGACACGGTCACGGGTGCCAACGGACGTTACTCGTTCCCATCGCTTCGCCCGACGACCTATGAGATTCGCGCCGAGCTGACGGGCTTCAAGACCGTGCGCCGCACGGACGTCACCCTTCAGGCCAACCAGAATCTCACCGTGAACATCACCCTCGAACTGGGTGATCTGGCGGAAACGATCACGGTCGCCGGCCAGACGGCCACCGTCGACATCTCCTCGGCGACCATCAGCGAGGTCGTCGATCACGCGCGCATCGTCGAGCTGCCGATCGCCGGCCGCGAGGTGGCACGGCTGCAGACGCTGGTCGCGGGCACCGTGCTGTCGTCGGTCAGCGAAGAAACCGGCAAGTCGATTCCCGGCGCGGTCCGCATCTCGGCCAACGGCGCCGGCGAGCGGCAGAACTCGTACCGGCTGGACGGGGCGAACAACACCGACCCGTATTTCCAGGAGAACCAGAGCTTCCCGTTCCCGGACGCACTGCAGGAGTTCTCGATTCAGACGTCGAACTACAGCGCATCGCAGGGCAACAATGCGGGCGCCGTCGTCAACGTCGTCACGCGCTCGGGGACGAACACCTTCCATGGCGGCGCGTTCGAGTACCTCCGCGATCGCCAGTTCAACTCGAAGGGCTTTTTCGCCGCCGAGAAGGACTATCTGAGCCGCAATCAGTACCGGCGGGTTTGGGGGAGGCCCAATCAAGAAGAACAGCACGTTCTTCTTCGGCGGCTGGCAGCGCACGAAAATCACGAACCGCGCATCGGAGCTCATCAGGTTCGTCCCCACGGCGGCTCAGCGTCGCGGCGACTTTTCGAGCTGCACGCCGGCGTGTCCGCAGCTCTACAACCCGGCCACCGGGCTGCCGTTCGCCAACAACCAGATTCCTCAGGAGCTCTGGGACCCGAGCGCTGTGAAGGTATTCAACGCGCTGCCCGACGTCCACACTCCCGAACGGCCAGGTCACCGTGCCTCGGGGCACCGGCCAGGATTCCAACCAGTTCGTGGCGAAGGTGGATCAGCAGCTGGGCGGGAACAATCAGCTCAGCGTCCGCTACTTCATCGACGACTTCAACAACGCGTCGCAGTTCCTTCCCGAGAACATCCTCAGCTACACGGGCCCGAGCCTCGAATCGGATCCGCGCAGTCAGAGCATCGTCACGAGCTGGAAGCGGACGATGAGCTCGACGCTGCTCAACGAGAGCACGTTCGGATACAACCGCCTCCACACGGCGCGGCGGCCGCATCCGGACGTCCCGTCGACGCAGGATTTCGGCATCCGGCTCCCGTACTACCCGCGATATTCCGTCTGTTTCCGAAATCAGGGCGGACGGCTACTTCAACTTCGGCGACAACCTCGAGGCGTCGATTCCCGCGCGACGGGTTCCAGTTCAACAACAAGACGAACTGGATCAAGGGACGCCACGGGTTCCAGTTCGGCTTCGAGCTCGAGTACCAGCGGTCCGAGATCTACAACGATTTCCGCCGGGCCGGGCACTTCATCTCGAACGGCCAGTACACCCGTGCGCCAGGCGCGGCCAGCGGCGGAAATGCGCTCGCCGACTTCCTGCTCGGGCGGCTTCGCACCTTCGATCACGGAACGGGCGAGTACAAGAACTATCGAAACCTCTATCAGACGTACTTCTTCCAGGACGACTTCAAGCTCAACGATCGCGTCACGGTGAATTTTGGCGCGCGCTACGAGCCCATCGGTCCCTGGCACGATCTGGTCGGACGCTTCCAGGTCTTCGACATGGACGCGTACAACGCAGGGCATCAGGACGACCCAATACAGCGACGCGCCTCCGGGACTGTTCTTCCGCGGCGATCCGGGCGTGGCCGAGGACGGCACGAAGCCGGACTTGAACAACGTGTCGGGACGCTTCGGCTTCGCATGGGACGTCACCGGCGACGGCCGTACCAGCATCCGCGGCGGCGGCGGCATGTTCTACGACACCCACCTGCAGGGGGACTACAACAACGGCGGCGTGAACGCGCCGCCATGGAGCATCCGCGTCAACGTCGTGGATTCACCGAGCCCAGGTGGGACCGTTGTCCGATCCCTACCGCCCGCGCTCCGACTTCAACGCCCTCGTGCACGACTACGAGGACAAGGACACGATCATCGGCGCCGCGAACGCACCGTTCCCGCGACCGGTGCTCGTCGAGTCGTTCGACGAGGTGTTCAACACGCCGCTGACCTACAACTACAACCTCACGTTCGAGCGCGAAATCAAGACCGGATGGATGGCGCGCGCCGCCTACGTCGGATCGAAGGCCACCACCGGGCGCTCGAGCCTCTCGCTGAACCCGGCGATCTACACGCCCGGCGGGCCGGTCGGGAATACGCAGGCCCGCAGAAAGCTGCCGGAATACAGCGGCATCAACCACTTCGTGCAGGACAGAGACAGTCAGTATCACTCGATGCAGCTCACGTTGAACCGGCGCTATAGCAACGGCTTCACGATCAACTCGAACTACACGTTCTCGGACCTGAAGGGCACGCTCGGCGGACCGGAACTGGTGCCCTACTTCCACCCGGACTACGACGAACATCGTCGATACCCTGCGGTATGGGCGGCTCGGCGATGCGCGCCGGCACCGCTTCGTGACATCGTGGGTGTATGACATCCCGGGTCCGACGGAAGGCGCGGCCAGCCACGTGATCGGCGGATGGCAGGTGACCGGCATTTACCAGTGGCAGAGCGGACAGCCGTACACCGTCACCAGCGGCGTGGACAACGCAGGCTGGGGCCTGGGAGACAATCGCGCGATTCGAACGGGCCAGCCGCTCGAACCGGTGGCGGGCGCCGACCAGACCGTCTGGTTCAACCCGGCCGCGTTTGCCGTGAACCCGAACGGGACGTTCGGTGAGACGCTCAGGGGCGAGTTCTTCGGTCCGAACCGCACGACCGTCGACCTCGGTTTGTTCAAGCGCTTCACCTTCTCGAACAGCACGAGCTTCCAGTTCCGCGCGGAGGTCTTCAATCTGTTCAACACGGTCAACTTCAACAACCCGGGCACGACGGTGAACAACGCCGGCGACGTTCGGCCGCATCACCGCGGCGGAGGATCCGCGGATCATGCAATTCGGTTTCAAGTTCCTCTTCTAAGAAGCACGAAGAGCACGAAGGAGTGAGCACGAAGAGCACGAAGACACGAAGACGATGAGTACGTAGATCCGGCTTCAGCCGGATTCGGGGGTGAGGGGCGATGGCTCCTCACCGCCTTTCTTGAGCGCCTGTCCGCCGACACGGTAGTGAAATTGAACATGCCGTGAATGCGTGAAAGTTTTCGTAATTTTCGTTGGACTCCCCACAATCCTTCCCCTATATTCGGAACTTCCGCACACTCTCGCCGCTTTCGCCCCTTGATGGAAAGGAGTGCCACGATGCGATCCTTCCTCCCCGCAATGGCGATCGTGCTCGCGCTCATCGCGAGTCCCGCGTTCGCTCAACAAGGACAGATCAACGGCGTCGTCACCGACAGCCACCGGTGCGGTCGTGCCGGGCGCGACCGTGACGGCCGTCGAAGAGCAGACCGGCCTGTCGCGCGACACGGTCAGCGGCGCCAACGGCCTGTTTACGTTCCCATCGCTGCGGCCGGCCAGTTATGAAATCAGGGCGGTGCTTACGGGATTCAGAACCGTCAGGCGCACAGGCATCGACCTGGCCGCCAACCAGAACCTCACGGTCAACGTGACGCTCGAGCTGGGAGAGCTGAGCGAGACCATCAGCGTTGCCGGCGAGGCGGCGAACGTGGACATTACGACGGCGACGCTCAGCGAAGTCGTCGACCACGCGCGCATCGTCGAGCTGCCGCTCAATGGACGCGACGCGGCGAAACTGACGACGCTGGTCGCGGGCACCGTGATCGCGTCGGTCAGCACGGAAACCGGCAAGACGATCCCTGGCGCCTTGCGGCTGAGCTCGAACGGCGGGGAGGCAAGCGGCTCAAACCTCTCGGTGTCATTTCGATTGGACGGCACCAGCAACACCGACCTGTACGAGCACGAAAACCTGACGTTTCCCTTTCCCGAAGCGCTGCAGGAGTTCAGTATTCAGACCAGCAACTACAGCGCGGCTCAGGGCAACAGCTCCGGCGCCGTCGTCAATGCCGTCACTCGCTCGGGCACCAACACCTTTCACGGGGGCGCGTTCGGCTACGTGCGGAACAAGGCGTTCAACGCGCGCAATTACTTCGCGGCCGAGCCCGACGCCCTCGATCGCCGGCAGTACGGCGGGTATCTCGGCGGCCCGGTGAAGCTGCCGGGCTACAACGGCACGAACCGCACGTTCTTCTTTCTCGGCTGGCAAGGCACGCTCCTCAATAACAAGACCGCAACAACGATCGTGTTCGCGCCGACCGACGACCAGCGCAACGGCAACTTTGCCACCTGCGGTGCGCCGTGCAACGCGCCGATTCGCGATCCGCTGACCGGTCAGCCGTTCCCGGGCAATCAGATCCCGGTCTCGCGTTTCGATCCGGCGTCGGTGAAACTGATGAGTTACTTTGCTCGAGTCGACCGGAACCGGCCAGCATCAGGTCTCGCGCGCCAGCGCGATGGACTTCAATCAGGTCGTGTTGAAGGTCGACCACCAGCTGACCAGCAAAGACCAGCTGAGCGGCCGCTACTTCATCGACCATTTCGATAACGCCGCGATTATGACGCCGGGCGATCTGCTCAGCTATCGCACGGGCAGCCCCAAATCACGGGTACGCAGCTCAGAGCGGCGTCTTTTCCTGGAAGCGATCGCAGACGTCGACCCTGCTGAACGAAACACATGTCGGGTTCCAGCGCATGCACGCCGGTCGGGTGACGCCCCCCACACCGAGCCTGCAGGAGCTCGGCATTCGGCTCCCGCTGTATCCAACGACGCCGAATCTTCAGTCGATCAGCGTGGACGGGTTTTTCGCCGTCGGCGCCGATGCGCCATCAGACTTCGTGCGAAACGGCGTCGAGGCCAACCACCGGACGAACTGGATGAAGGGCAACCACAGCATCCAGTTCGGCGGAGAAGTCCAGTACTACAAGGCGACGATCGACAGCGAGTACCGCGTGCCGGGCACGTTCACCTTCAACGGCACCGCCACCGGCAACGCCATGGCCGATTTCTTCCTGGGCGACATGCGGACCTTCGATCAGGGCACCGGCGAGTATAAGTACAACACGAACCTCTATTCGTCGGCGTTCTTCCAGGACGACTACAAGATTCATCCGCGTCTCACATTGAATCTTGGCGTGCGCTACGAGCCGACACCGCCGTGGCACGAGGTCGTCGGCCGCATCCAGATCTTCAGGTCTCGAGGCCTATCATGCGGGCACGCCGCACGACGCTGTTCGACAATGCGCCGCCCGGACTGTTCTTCCGCGGAGACCCGGGCATACCCGAAGACGGCACCACTGGCGACTGGAACAACGTGAGTATCCGAGGCGGGCGCCGCCTAGGACCTGACCGGCGATGGCAAGACCAGTCTTCGCGGCGGCTGGGGCATGTTCTACGACCAGCACATCATTGGCCGCTTCAACAACGGTGCGGTGAACAATCCGCCATGGAGCATCAGGATTAACGTCACGGAGCCTGTGGGCCCGTTTTCGGATCCATACCGGGGACGGGACGACTTCAATTCCATCTCGCTGGAAGGGGTCGGCAGGCGGGACGCCCCGTTCCCGTACCCGGTGAGCGCCAACAGCTACGACGAGCAGTTCAACACGCCGCTGACCTACAACTACAACCTCACGCTGGAGCGGGAAGTGCTGCCGGGATGGATGGCGCGCGCCGCTTATGTCGGATCGAAGATCACGTGGCGGCCAAAACACCATCTCGCTGAACCCGGCGATCTATGTGCCTGGCGCAACGACCGCCACGACCGATGCGCGTCGTGCCCTCCAGCCGTACAGCGCCCTCTCGGTGTACGTGCAGCAGCGGTGGTCGCGCTACAACTCGATGCAACTGACGCTGAATCGCCGGTACGCGAATGGCTTGACGATCAACACCAACTACACGCTGGCCAGTGTTGTCGGCAACTTCGGCGACGAAGCTGATTCCGTACTTCATGCCGCAGGACGACGCGCTGCTCGTCGGCCCGCTCGATCAGATGCGCAGGCACCGGTTCGTCACGTCCTGGGTGTACGAACTTCCCGAAATGGCGACCGGTAATCAGGTCGCGCGAGCCATCGCTGAACGGCTGGCAGGTCACCGGCATCGTCCAGTTCCAGACTGGTCAGCCGTATACCATCACCTCGGGCACCGACATCTCGCGCGATGGCATCGGTGGCGATCGGGCGAAGCCGACCGGTGTCAGCCTCGACCCGCCCGCCGATTCCGATCAGACGATATGGTTCAACCGGTTGGCATTCGCGGCCGGAGATGTCGGCACGTTCGGCACAGTTGCGAAAGGCGCCTACGTCGGACCAAGTTTGAATTACTGGGACATGGGCTTGACCAGGAATTTCCGCTTCGCCAACGACATGAACGTCCAGTTCCGGGCGGAGTTCTTCAACATCTTCAACCAGGTGAACTTCGACCAACCCGGCCACGTCGGTCAACAGCGCGTCGTTCGGACGCATCACCAGTACGCACCCCAACCAGGGCGATCCGCGCATCATTCAATTTGGTCTGAAGTTCAACTTCTAGAACGCACGAAGACACGAAGCACGAGGACACGAAGACGAGAACATCAGAAGTGCTCCGGGTCTCCGTGACTCTGGGTTCGTGCGAGCACACGCTCCTCACCCTGGTACTCCAACCATCGCCGGGCGGGTTTTGTATACAATGCCCGCATGAAACCCATCTCCATTTTCATCGCTCTTACTCTGCTTGTCGTCGCGCCAGCGCTCACCGCGCAGCAAGGCGCGATGCCCAAGGTCGCCAACCCCGTCGTCATCCAGTTCATGGTCGACGGCATCGACGCCAACACCGTGAAGACCGCCATTGCGGCCGGCGCGACGACGCTTGGCACGCTGCTGAAACAGGGCGTCGTCGCCGACACCTACTACTGCACGAGCCCCGCGCCACGGTTGGCGCTGCCGGATGGCTCGACCCCGTGGGGCGGCAGCACCAGCTCGAACGTGGCGATGCACACCGGCACCCTTCTGTTCGAGTCGTACAACATCGACGACATCTTCCTCAGCGCCAAGCGCGCGGGCATCAAATCGGTGTTCGCCGGCGGATCGCGGAACTACGCGATCTTCAAGAACGCCGACTTTCTCTACTACGGCGGCGACGAACTGACCGACGAGATCGTCGTCGACAAGGGGCTGCAGCACCTGACCAAGGACAACGCCCGGCTGCTGCGGCTGCACCTCCAGCTCATCAGGAACGCCTGGAAGGGACCGAGCGACACCACGAATCCGAAATCGGATTACGTCCAGTACTTCGTGAAAACGGTGGACCCACAGCTGGCGCGGCTGATTGCCGGGCTGAAGAGCGCGGGCGTCTGGGACCGGACCTACATCATCTTCGGATCGGACCACGGCATGGGGCAGACGAGCCAGAGCGGCCATCCGCAGTCGGTGCTCTCGTCATGGACGACGTTCATGGCGTTCTACGGACCTGGCGTGAAGAAGGGCGCCCACATTCCGTACGCGGAAGGGCCGGACGTCGCGGTCATGACGAACTATTTCCTCGGCCTGCCGCCGCTGCGCGGCCATCTCGACCCGAACGTGCCGAAGAACCTTGGCCGCGTGACTGGAGTGCTGCTGGAAAACGCGCTCGAGGGCGGGCCGGCGGACGTCAAGCATCCGCGGTACATCGAGCGCTATCTGAAATCGAACATGCCGCGCGGCGATCAGTATGTGGACTATCGCGCCGCGATGGTGAAGTTCCTCAGCGAATAGATGTGAATCCTGTCATGGCAGATGGCCGATGGCCGATGGCAAGGGCCCGCATGGCCATTTGCCATCCCATGTGCCATTTGCCATCTGCCCATTTGCCATCTGCCATTTGCCATTTGTGCCATACGCGGGCATCTAGTAACCCCCACCAGCGCCCCGTCTGAGCTGAACGTTCCTGATCGTGACCGGCGCAGCGGCATAATTCGAGAGATCGACCGTGTGATCGCCCGGATCGATCGTGAACGGCACTCCCAGCGACATCTTGCCTTCGCCCTTTCCATCCTTGGTCACGTGCATCTCGATGACCGTGAACGGAGCGACGTCGGTGGTTTGGCCCTCCGCTTTCCATGGTCCAGGCGGGTTGAGCGCGCCGATCGGCCGATCGGTGATGACCACGATACGCTGACCTCCGTCGGGCAGTTCCTCGCGATGTGTGTACTTCAGCGCGTAGCCCCCGGGGCCCTCAGTCCAGATTTGTCCCATCGAGGGGTTGCTCGCGAGTAGTTTGGTGAGATCAGGTATTCCGCTGTTTTCCTTCGATGCATTCGTCAGCGCCTGAAGCACGCGCTGACGGTCTTCAGCGGTCGACCAATTGAAGATCCTGAACGTGAGGGTGACGCCAGATCCTGGCGCCAGGCCGGCCGTCGTGCCGGAGTACTCAATTGGAACGGGGGGGTTCGCTGTCTGCGCAACGGCCACCGAGCCGGTCGACAGAAGCGTGATTGCAATGGCCAGGCATTTCGTCATCGATGCCACCTCCATGGTTCGGGGGTGGATTATTTCTCGCTGATCCTCCAATCGGTGTCAACGCTGAATTTCCGGTAGGCGGAAAACTCGGAGATGCCGCGCAGCCGCAGGCGCCTGAAGAGAAGCAGGCGGCCGCTGGCCGTCCATGTGACCTTCGCGGGCAGCCAGACCTCGTTGTTCACCTTGCGACGCTCGAACGAGGCGACGGTCCCCTGGTGCACCCGCGCGAGCAGTCCCATGCCGATTGAGAGATCCCGGACGGCCTCGACCTCCACGCGGACCAGCTCGTATTCGGACTCGCTGACCCAGGCGCGCGCCTTGAAGTGCGACATCATCTTGCCGTCGTCGGTCTGCGGCTTCACGCCGTTCGGGGTCAGGGTCGAGAAGATCGTGTCGTGCCCGTCAATCCGCTCGCGGCGGATCATCTTGATGTCGTACACCCTGAACAGATCGTCGATGGCCGCCGAATAACGCCGGCGCCGGCGATCCATCTCCCGCGCGTGCTTCTCGCGGGACGCGGGGGTCGCCACCTGTCTGGCGTACTTCTCCACTTCCTCTTTGCGCTCGCGATCCTCTTTGGCCAGCTTCTCTGACGGCACGGGCTTGCCGTTTTCTTCGATGAGGCGGCGGTACCGCTCTTCCCCTTCGAGGCCCGGGTAGACCTCGAAGACCTTCACGTCCTCGTCGGTCACCTTGCCCGACGCATCCACCTTCTGCTCGGTCCGCCGCTCCTGGAAGACATACCCGCTCTGCCGCTCCGAGTCGGTGGCGAGATGCTCCCTGACCTTCGCCGAGAACGTCTTGAAGTCGGGAAGGGGTCTCTCGACTCCGCCCGGGACAGGCCGCTCCTGCGCCGCCGCCGCCACCATCGCCGCCGCCGCAAGCCATACCCCCAGCACCCACCGGCCCATACTCCGAGTGTACGAGCGCCCGCGCGGGGATCGCGAATCTGACTCGGAACGGAACACAACCGGAGCGATAAGCCCTGCGCGCAACTGAAGTTGCGCAAAGGAGGTCCTCAGACTTTCGACTTTCGCCTTGCGACTCTTAGGGCAGCGCCATCGCCATGGCCGTCGTCGCCCACCCGGTGGCCATCGCGGAGATCCACTGGTCGTGGCCGTACGGAAAGCCACTCTCGAAGAAGGGCTGGAACTTCGGCGCGCGGCTGCGGACGTACCATGACCCGTCGGCGGATTGCGTGGAGAGCAGATACTTGAGCGCGCGCTGATAGACGGGATCGCCCGGCTTCAACATGCCGGTTTTCGCGAGCGCGGCCAGGGTTTGACCGGTGGCATACGCGTCACTCGAAAGGAACGCGTTCTGTGCCCACCCGCCGTCGGCGCGCTGTGCGGCGAGGATCGTCTTCGCCAGCTTCCGCAGCGTGCTGTCGTCGACGTCCATGCACTCGAGGCCCAGGAGCTGCATGCTGCGATCTTCGGCCGTCGTCGCATGCGCGCGCTCGAGCCAGCGCACCGCTTGCGACAACCGGCGCGATGTCTCTGCCGCGCGTCCCGGAGGACCGAACGCTTTGATTACCGTGATGGCGAGCGCCGTGCGGAAGATGTCGCCGTCTTCGATGGGCGGCCGGGCGATGCCGCCGAGCGACCACGATCCATCGGCGCGCTGCCGCGCCAGAAGGCTCGCCACCACCGCGTCGGTGTTGCGATCGGGCTCCTGGCTGCTCGCGCCGAGCGCGGAGAGCGCGTAGATTTCGACGTCGGGGAAACCGCCGGTCTCGAGCCGTTCGAAAAAAGTCATCGGCGCGAAGAATCTCGCCCGCGTCAGCTGCCGGCGATCGGCGGCGGCCTTTTCGTCGATGGCGATGCCCTTTTTCTGCGCCACCGATGTGGCGATGTCGGTGATGTTGTGGTGGTGGCACGACGCGCATCCGCCATTGGCGGCCGCCTGGGCCGAGCTCTTTTCGAGCAGCGCGAGGCTGCGCCGCACGCTCGTCGCCATATCGGCCGGCGCAAATGCCGGACGTGCCGCAGGCTGGCGCCGAGCTCGCGACGGCGCCGGCGCGCTCGAGCATGGTGATCACCGAAGGATTGCCGATCTTTCTTGCCCAATCGAGCGCCGTTTCTCCGGCCAGGCTGCGAACGTTGACGTCGGCCTTGCGGTCGACGAGCAGGCGGATGACGGCGGCATTCTGACGATCGGTCGCGACCGCCAGCATCAGCGGCGTCATGCCGCGCACGTCACGCAGCGTTGATGTTGGCCCCGGCCTCGAGCAAGGTCCTGATCAATTCGGGCGATCCCATCGAGGCGGCCCCCAGGAGCGGGGTGAAGTTGCCCAGCGCGATCGTGCCGGCCTTGACTTTCTGAAACGAGCCATCGCCCGACACGGCGTTGACATTCGCGCCCTTCGAGAGGAGCAGCTTGACGGCCGCGAGGTTGCCGCCGAACGCCGCATTCATCAGGGGCGTGAACCCCGCAAAATCGGGATCATCAACCGGCACGCCCGCATCGACCATCATCTGAATCGTTTCGAGGTCCCCACCGACGGTGGCCGCGCCAAGCGCCGTGACCTTGAGTACATCGACGGCTTTCGTGTTGGCACCGTTGGCCACCAGCAGCCGGACGATGGGCGCGGAGCGATCGCTCAGGGCGGCCAGGATCAACGCCGTCCGGCCCCGCTTGGTGGCGACGTTCACGTCGGCGCCCGCCGCGAGGAGCAGCGCGTACTTTGTCGATATCGGTGACGGCCATCATCAGCGCCGTGGCGCCGCCGCCGTTGACGGCATTGACGTTGGCCTTGCGGTCGATGAGCAGCTTCATCGACTCGACGGAGCCGGCCGCGGCGGCATGCATCAGCGGCGTCGAGCCGCCACGTGGATCGCCGGCATTCACGTCGGCGCCGACCGTCGAGCATCGCCTGAAGCCGCGCGAGATCGTTCGCGCGTATCGCCGAGTAGAACGCGTCACCCGACGGGCCGCCGTCCTGCGCACTCACGACAGCCGTACACACGAAGAACCCGACGATGACACGCTTCAACACTCGACGCGACGCCATAACGGGCTCCTTCTTTGCCAATTGGCAGTGGCAGCCCTAAAGGGCTGCGCTACCGACGACTCGCCGGGACTCTTCGGACTCTTTCGACTCTCTCGACTCTTTCGACTCCAAGACTCACTCCGACTCTTCCGACTCCTATTTCAGCTTCCAGCTCTCATCGAAGTATCCGGCCACCTTCGTCTGCCCACCCGTCGTCAGCACCGCGTAATCGCCGAGACGCGGGAAGAACACGGCCTCGGTACCCGACGTGACCCGGTTGGCCGAGAAGGTCTGCCCCGTGTTCAGCACGACGTACTTCTGCGGGTTCAGCGGATTCGGATAGACCAGCACGAGCGCATGGTCGGCGGTCGGGAACTTCTGGGCACCGACCGTGATCTCGGTCCGCGTCCACTGGATCGGCAGACGCCCGATCGACTTTCGCGATCATGCTGTTGCTGCCGGGATCGCCGAAGAGCACCAGGTTGTAGTTCGTGATGTCTCTCGGCGTCACCGAGCTGTCGCTCTTCACCCGGACGTCGCCGCGCATCCACTTCGCGAACTCCGACTTGAAGCTGTCGTAGCGCTGGTTGGTGTAGCTCTGCACGTTCTCGTTCCACGGCTGGCCGCTGCCGCGCACGACCAGGAACGCGTCTGTAAACGCGTCCTCGATCGGCCCCTGCATGCCGTGAACCTTGTACAGCCCTGCGGGACGCGCCCCGGCGGCGGCCCACTTGCCGTTGGTCTTTTCGAACGTCGGGTTGGCGCCCCCCTTGAGCGTCTGCCCGTCGATCGTGAACGACGCCGCCGGCACGTCGAACTTCACGCGGCTGACGTTTTTCGTGGTCACCGTGTACTGCTTCATGTCGTCGGTACGCTTCGCATCGACGTCGGCGCGCGTGTAGCTGGTCTCGAGGCCTTCCACCGTCACCCAATGGGCGTTGTTGTAGCGCATGGTGTAGGTGACGAACCTCACGTGGTTCGGAGATTTGCCGGCCGTTTCGTCGATCGCCTTCCGGAGAAACGCTTCCGACTCCTGCTTGGTCTGCTTGTGCCACGCGTGACCGGTGTCGGGTCCGACCAGGAACAGCCCGCGCATCTCGGTCATCGTCCACTTGTACGGAGATTCCTTCGTCAGCTTGAAGCCTTCGCGCTCGACCGCTTCGCGGAAGCGAACCGAGGCCCTCAGCTGTGCGTCTTTCTCGCCGCCGTAGCTGACAAACGGAATGTTGAACGCATTCAGCGCGTAGTCTTCCGCGTCGACGTAGTGCAGCGCGGCCTCCTGATACGGCGTCAGCCCCTCTTTGGGCAGCCGCGTGCGCGCGTACTCCCGCGTTTCCGAGTAGCCCGCGCTCGCCTCGAACGCCGCGAAAAACGTCGGGTTCTGAATCGCCAGCCGCGCCGATCCCTGGTGGCCGCCCATGGAATGGCCGCGAAGCACGATGCGCTCCGGATCGATGTTGTAGTGCTTTCTCACGGCGGCAATGGCCTCGTAGACGTCGGTCTCGGCGTAGAACTTGTACGAGTGGTTCATGCGCGCGAACGGCTCGAGCTGGATGTAGTCATCAGCCGGAATCTGCGATGTCTCGTGCGGCCCCGCCTGCTGCTGCATGAATCGAATTTCGTTCATCTGCACCTGCGTGCCGTGCAGCCACACGTCGAGGCGCATCGGCCTCTTGCCGTCGTAGGAGGCGGGAATCGTCAGGCCGTAGGGCTGTGCGCTTCCATCGATGCGCGAGACAAAGCCACGAACGACGTTGCCGGTCTTTCGCGTCCACGACGAGGTGCCGTTTTCGAGCTCGATGGAGCGGCCGATGCCCGTGTCGAGCGCCGTAATCGTGTCGGCCACATAGTTCTCGCCGAAGAACTCTTCGGGGAACCGGAGGATGTAGTCGACGCCCTTCTGGTAAATCCGCACGTCGGCCAGCAGCGCCGGGTCTGTCTTGTCGCCCAGGGCGGCAATCCGCGCGCTCAACTCGGCGAGCTTCTTGTGAATCTCGGCTTTCTGGTCGGCGCTCGGCGGAAAGACCTTCTCCTGCCCCTGCGCCATGGCAACGGCTGCGGCCAGCACACACAGCACGACGGTTTTCTTGAACACGGACATTACAGGCCTCCTGAACCAAAGAATCTTACAGGATTAGAGATTACGTTGAGCTTTCCGTGAACAAAACCCGATGGGAGATTAGGAGATTACGGAGGAATATGACTTCGGATCTTTTCTCCTAGTCTCTTAATCTCCTGTTTTTCGTCCGATCACTGGGCTTTGACGAAGAACACGCCGCCCGGTTGGGGCACCTGTCCCGTCGCGCCGGTGGGCGTCAGATCGCCCGTCTTCGCATCCATCTTGAAGACCACGATGTTTTCGCCGTTCTGGTTGGCAGAAATCAGGTACTGATTGGTCGGATCGATCGTGATGTTGCGCGGCGTGCGGCCACCCGCCGGCGTGTGGCCCAGCGGCGTGAGCGTGCCCTTGGCCGCATCCACCGCGTACCGCGCGATGCTGTCGTTGCCGCGGTTGGTGACATACAGCCACTTCCCCGTCTGATCGATCTGGATTTCGGCCGTCGTGTTGTTGCCCTTGTGGTCGGCCGGCAGCGTCGACAGCGTCTGAATCTGCTTGAGCGCGGCGCCGTTCACCTCGAAGACGCTGACCTTCGAATCGGTCTCGTGATTCACGTACAGAAACTTCCCGTTGGGATGCAGCTGCAGCCGGCGCGGACCCGAGCCGCCCGCGTTCATCGCCACGAATGGCGGATCGGCCGGCCGCACGGTCCGCTTCACGGGATCGAGAAGGTAGGAATACACGCGATCGAGCCCGAGCTCTGCCACATAGATGAAGCGGCTGTCCTTGGAATACACGATGCCGTGCGCCTTCGGCCCGGGCTGCTTTTCGCTCAACGGCTTGCCGGCATGTTGATCGGTGTAGATCGCCTCGGTGAGCTTGCCGTCGGCTTCCACGCCGAACACGGAAAACGTCCCGCTGTTGTAGGTGACCGTGGCCGCGAATTTCCCGCTGGGATCCAGGACCACCTGGTTGGCCCGATCGCCGTGCGCGCCGACTTTGTTGAGGAACGTCAGCTTGCCGGTGTGCCTGTCGATGGTAAACGCGCTCAGGTAATCGCCCGGCGTCCCGCTTTCCCAGTTGGACGCATACAGGAACCGCCCGCTCGGATGGGCCCAGACATGCGCCGGGTTCACGGTTTCCGCCACCAGCCCGAGCGGAGACAACGCGCCGGTCTTCGAATCGAAGCGCCACGCGTAAATGCCCTTCGACGCCGACGTCTGGCCGGGGTTGGGATTTGTATAGGTGCCGGCATAGACGAAGTAGTCACCGCCGGACTGAGCCGCGCCATGCGCAGCCATCAAGGAGAGCGCGAGGACGACAAGGGCGATCTTTTTCATGGCTAATCCCCAATCACGAATCGCGGACTTGGCCCGTGCTGAAGCCGGGCACTTACTTCACTTTCAGAAACTGCTCCGGCGTCAACGCGCGCGGCGTGAACCGCGCCTGGCGGATCGCGCCCTTTGAAATAGTTGCGGCGGTTGATGCGCGTGCCGAGCGAGGTCGCGCCTTCGCCCTGCGGCTTGAACGCGACTTCCGCTTCGCCCTGCAGCACGCCGTTCACGTAGCTGCGGAACATCTTGCCGTCGAAGGTCTGCGCGACGTGATACCACTGGCCGACCGGGTGCAGCTTGTCCTTGAACATCAGCGCGCGGTTGTAGCCGGGACCGTTCACGAACGCGTCGAGATACCAGTTCGTTCTCGACGACCCGAAGCTCGAACAGGAAGCGCGGGTTCGCGTCCTGCCCCGTTGTCGGATGCTCGGCGCTCGCCAGCAGACCGGTCTTGGGATCCCGCTCGGCCATGTGGAACCAGCGCTGCTCGAACGCGCCGCCATCGGGACGGAAAATCGCTTCGAACGTAAACGTCGCTGCGCCGGCCAGCGGGTGCTTCTCAATCCAGATGGCATCGTCCACGCCGTCGAACTCGATGGCCTTGCCGAGCGGCGTGTCGACGACTTTCGGGGTGCCCTCGACGGTGGTCTTGAAGCCGCCGATATTTTCCAGGCGGTCGAACGTCCAGACGATCTGCTGCGGGCGGAGTCTGGCCGGAGAGTGCAGAAGCGCCGCTCAGGAGCAGGAGCGACAGCGCTCCCGCCGATTTCCTCAAATTCATGTGTTTTCTCCTGTCTGCAATCGTCGCGAAGCTTACCACCAACGGCTGTAGCACGTTCAATTAATTGGATTTACGCCACACAGGTTGTTCTTGTTTCAGCTATACGGCTTTCATATCCTTTAAGCATCTGACAACACGATAGACGGACCCGAACCCGGGGTGTCCGCAGGT
Organism: Vicinamibacterales bacterium; assembly: GCA_963850725.1. Taxonomy (GTDB): domain Bacteria; phylum Acidobacteriota; class Vicinamibacteria; order Vicinamibacterales; family JAMQPK01; genus JAMQPK01. The sequence continues at coordinate 271,959 of CAWKMQ010000018.1, read as the reverse complement.
TCTTCGATCTTTTCGGGCGTATGCCAGGAGGAAGCCTCAATGAAGGCACGGCTCAGCAATCATCTTGTGTTTGGCGTGCTGGTCGTGTGCGCAGCGGCGGTCCTGCTGCCGACACTGGCGCATGCGCAGGCGCAAATTGTCGGACAGGTTCGCGACGAATCCGGCGGCGTGCTCCCGGGCGTGACGGTCGAGGCCGCCAGCCCGGCGATCATCGAAAAGGTCCGCACCGCGGTCACCGACGACCAGGGGCGGTATCGCATCGAGGCGCTGCGGCCCGGCACCTACAAGCTCACGTTCTCGCTGACCGGCTTCAGCACCGTCGCTGCGCGACGGCATCGACGTGCCGTCGGAGGTCGTCGTCACGATCAACGCCGACATGAAAGTCGGCGCGCTCGAAGAAACCATCACCGTCTCCGGGCGAAACGCCGCAGGTCGACGTGCAGCAGGCGTCGCGCACGCAGGTCATCACGCGCGACGTCATCGACACGCTGCCGGTCTCGCGCAACGTCATGTCGATCGGCGTGCTGTCGCCCGGCGTCCGGCAGGGCACGCCCGACGTCGGCGGCTCGCGCATGACCGAGCAGGTCGGCCTGCGCGCGCACGGCCTCGGCGGCGACGACGCCGAGCAGCTCGTCGAAGGGATGTCGATCCAGAGCCTCGAGGGCGCCTCGCAGGCGTACTTCGACGACATGCTGCAGTCGGAAATCACGATCATGACGAGCGCCATTCCCGCCGACACGTCGGGCGGCGGCATCCGCATGAACAGCGTGCTGAAGGACGGCGGCAACATCTTCAGCGGCGCGACGTTCCTCGGCTTCAGCAGCGGCAGCTGGCAGAGCGACAACATCGACGACGAGCTGACGGCGGCGCCGCGCAGCATCAACAGCCCGAACGCGCATCAAGCACATCCACATGTTCACCGGCTCGCTGGGCGGCCCGATCATGCGCGACAAGATGTGGTTCCTCGTCGCCGCGCGGCATCAGTCGTCCGACGAGCTCATCGCCGACGTGCCGGTGCAGATCGTCGCGCCCGACGGCGAAGTCATCAATTCGTATCTCGACACCTACGTGCGCGGTCCGTCGCTGCGGCTGACGTGGCAGGCGGCGCCGAAGCACAAGATCGCCAGCGTTCGTTCAGCGCTGGTGGAAGCGCAAGGGCAAGGACTTCGGCGCCGGCACAGGATCCGCGCGCGTCGCAGTTCCGCGATCCGAAGCACGCGCATCACACCGTCGGCAACGTCAAGTGGACGTCGCCGCTCACCAACAGGTTCCTGTTCGAGGCGGGCTACTCCTGGACGCTGTTCGACTGGCTGGGCGCGCCGATGCCCGGCGTCGAGCAGCCGCGCGGCACGCCGCTGTGGTACATGCAAGACGCAGAAAGACCGACACGCAGCGGCAGGTCGACGACGAGTGCGCGTTCACCGCGCAGCAACAGCGCGCATGGCCGGCTGCACGACCTGGGGATCGAACCAGATTCAGCGGCAGGACAACACCCGGCACGTGTTCCAGGGCGTGATGTCGTACGTCACCGGCTCGCACAGCTTCAAGTTCGGCTACAACCACGAGATCGGCCCGGACGGCCGCATGGGCAACACGCACAACGGCGACCTCTATCAGAACTACACCGCGGGCCAGCCGAGCTCGGTCGACGTGTGGAACACGCCGCTCGAGGCGCCGGGCATCGTCGACTACGACGCCGCGTTCTTCGTGCAGGACACGTGGACGATCAAGCGGCTGACGCTCAATCCCGGGTCTGCGCGTCGGAGTGGTTCAGCGCCGGCATGCGAGCGGCGTCGCGCGCCGGCCGGCCGGTTCGTGCCGGCGCGGTTCTTCCCGGAAGAGCGCGGACTGCTGAAGTGGGGACCGGACTACGCGCCGCGCTTGGCCGCCGTCTACGACCTGTTCGGCGACGGCCGCACGGCGCTGAAGACCAACTTCAGCAAATATCACCGCCAGTACGACGCCGACCCGGCCGCGGCGTACTCGCCGATCGGCATCCTCAGCGAGCGGCGCAACTGGTTCGACTGCGCTGCTGAACGCCGCGGGCACCGCGTGCTCCGGCGCCGCGGCTGCCGACCAACAGCGACGGCATCGTGCAGGACATCGAGATCGGCCCGAGCCCGGCGGGCGGCACGTTCGGCACCGTTCGCAACAACACGCTCGGCGATCTCGAGCGCCGGTACAACTGGGAGTTCACCGCGGGCGTCCAGCACCAGTTGAAGCCGCGCCTGGCGGTCGGCGCGATGCTCTACAAGCGGCAGATCCACGAAATCCAGATGACCGATCGCTCGTTCATCACCACGTCGGACTACACGCCGTTCCAGACGTCCGGCATGCCGGCTGGAAATCTCGCGAGATCCGGACGGTGGCCGCGGTGCTCGATCCGAACGAATCGATCACGCGTCTACAACCTCAACGCGGCGAAGAACTCGGTGTTCGGCCAGGGGCTGGTCGATCGCAGCGCCGACGCAGAACAAGTCGTTCTACACCGGCTTCGAGGCGTCGTTCTCCGCGAGGCTGCCGGGCGGCGCCATGCTGTTCGGCAGCTGGACCGCGGAGAAGAACGTCTCGGTGTTCTGCGAGTCGGACGACAACCCGAACGGACCGACGACCGGCCGACCTGTATCAGGGACGCAACGTCGCGCAGGGCGGCCGCTTCTGCGATCAGCGCAACTTCGACATGCCGTTCCTGCACGAGTTCAAGCTGGCGGGCAACTACTCGCTGCCGTACGGCGTCGACATCGGCGCCGTGCTGCAGAGCTTCGGCGGCCTCGAGCGCGTCATCACCTGGCAGCCGGCGGCGGGCTCTGTTCCCGAACGGTCAGCGGACGCAGGCGCAGACGATCATCCTGAACGAGCCGGGCTCGCTCTTCGGCGAGCGCTGGGATCAGCTCGACGTCAACTTCAAGAAGAACTTCCGGTACGGCAACAAGGTGCACACGTTCCAGCTCGACATCTTCAACGTGTTCAACAACAACTCGATCCGCACGATGAACGATACGGTCGGCACGTCGCTCGGACAGGTGACGGCGATCATGCCGGGCCGGTTCCCGAGGCTCGCGTATCAGTTCAAGTGGTAACTGAATGCAGCGAACTGGAAACTAGAAGCTAGGAACTGGAAGAGCAAGAGTACAAGAAGAAGGGCGGGCCGAGAAATTCGGGCCCGCCCTTTTTTTGTACTTTTAATCTCTACTTTCTAGTTTCTAGTTTCTAGTTTCTAGTTCCTTACAGGCTCAGGCACCGCCGCCCCATCTTTCCGCGGATCCGACGCGCCGTAGTTGACGCCGTGTCATTTCCGCATGCACCGCCTGCCCTCCGCCCATGAAGCTGCAGAAGTCGCCCTGGACCTCGAGCTCGTGCCCTTCGCGCGGCGAGCCCTGCCGGATCGTCGTCGGGAATCCTGCGCTCGATCGTCGACGTCGCGCCCCTCGAACGTCAGCTTGGTGAAGCGCGGGCGCCTCGAGCGCGGCCTGGATGTTCATGCCGTGATCGACGACGTTCGAGACGAACTGCGCGTGGGCCTGCGACTGATTCCAGCCGCCCATGATGCCGAAGGCGATGCGGGTGTCGCCGTTGCGTCATGAACGCCGGAATGATCGTGTGCAGCGGCCGCTTGCGCGGCGCGAGCACGTTCGGATGCGCGGCGATCGAGCGTGAACAGCGCGCCGCGATTCTGCAGCGGAAATCCGGTGCCCTCGGCGACGACGCCCGATCCGAAGCTGGCGAAGTTGCTCTGGATGAGCGACACCATGTTGCCGTCGCGATCGGCCGCGCAGAGATACGTCGTGTCGCCCGCGTGCACGCGGCAGCTACCCCGGCCGGCGACCGTTCGCGCCTGCGCGGCTCGGATCGATCAGCGTCGCCCGCTCGCGCGCGCGAATTCCTTGCTCAGCATCGCGGCCACCGGCACATCGGCAAACCGCGGATCGGCGACGTACCGCTGCATGTCGGCATACGCCAGCTTCTTCGCTTCGATCATCGATGTGCAGCGCGTCGACGGAGTTGTGCGCCGTACTCGCCGAGCGGGAACGCCTCCAGGATGTTCAGCATCATCAGCGCGGCGATGCCGGCGCCGTTCGGCGGAATCTCGAAGACATCCCATCCGCGATAGGTCGTCGAAATGGGCTCGACCCACTCGCGCCCGGAACTTCGCGAGATCGGCCGCCGCCATCGTCGCCGCCGCGGCGCTCCAGGCCGGCGACCAGACGCCGCGCCACTTCGCCTTCGTAGAAGCCGTCGCGCCCGCGCTCGGCGATCTGCCGGTACGTCCAGGCGAGATCGCGGATTGCGGAAGACCTCGCCGAAGTCCGAGCGGCTGCGGCCGTCGGGCAGAAACGTCCGCGCGCGCCTCGGGATCGCTCGCGCAGGAACGGCTCCTGGTTGTGCCATTCCTCGCTGGTGATTTCCGCGACCGGAAATCCCTCCTCGGCCAGCGCGATCGCCGGCTCGAGAATGCGCGACAGCGGCGTGCGTCCGAATCGCTCGAGCAGCAGCGCCCAGCCCGCGACCGCACCCGGCACGGTCACGGAATGCACGCCGCTCTGCGGCATGCCGTCGACGCCGCGCGCCTCGAGCACTTCGGGCGTCAGCGCGGCCGGCGACCAGCCGCTGGCGTTCACGCCGTGCAGCTTGCCGCCCGCTTCGTGGACGATGGCGAACAGGTCGCCGCCGACGCCGCACATCATCGGGCAGACGACGCCCATGACCGCGTTGGCGGCAATCGCGGCATCGACGGCGTGGCCGCCCTGCCGCGAGCACCATCGCGCCGGCCTGCGAGGCGAGCGGATGCTCGCTGGCGACGACACCGCGGTTGGACACCACGAGGGAACGGCCCTGCGATCGGTTGATGGGGACTTTGGACATAAATGGGAAGACTTATTATGATTCAGGTCTTTTCATTGGCCGACAAAAAGGAGCCGGGAATGTCGAAGAGGTTGTGTCTGCTCGTCCTCGTGATTGCGGCAGGCGCCCAACTGCCGGCGCAGCAGTTTCCGCCGGGATTCGTCGATCCGGGGCCGGTCCTGGCCGCGGCGTCGAAGGCCATCAACGAGCAGAGCCTCCGCTGCATTACTTTTTCGGGAACCGGCTACAGCGGCCCCGTCGGGCAGACGTTCGAGAACGCCGTCAACATCGACTGGCCCCGCAGCGAGATGGCGAACTACACGCGCACGATCAACTGGGAATCCGGCACGAGCAAGGAAACCTTCGATCGCAAGCCCGGCAACAACCCCGCGTCGTGGAAATACGGGCTCGGCTGGGTTGGCGGCACGCCGACGCAGGCGAACCTGCGCCAGACGCACATCGTCAACGGCTCGTACGCGTGGCACATCGACGGCAGCGGCGCGCCCGTCGCGGTGCCGCCCGAGATGGCCGATGTCTATCAGCTCGACGTGTGGATGAACCCTCATGGGTTTCTCAAGGCCGCGCGAAAGCCGGGCGCGAATCCCAGGGCGATGTGGCGATGGGAGCAGATTGAAAAAGGCCGCGACGGCAACGTCGTGACGCCCGAGAAGGTTCACGTCGTCGGCATCACGGTGCTCGGCAAATTCCGCGTCGACGCCACCATCAACAGCCAGAACATCATCACCCGGCTCAAGGCGACCGTGAACGAGAACGTGCTGGGCGATTTCAACATCGAGCACGAATCGACCGAGTTCGTGCCCGCGGGACCGTCGCAATGGCCGATCAACTGGCACTCGCACCAGGGGTGGGACGACAACTGGCAGTTCTATTCGGAGAGCACCGGCCACAACGCGTACGGCGGCAAGTTCGCGAACGTGCAGGCCAACGTCTGCGACGATCCCGTGCCCGTTCCGGAATCGGTGAAACAGGCGCAGCCGCCCAATCCCGCAACGGTGACGGTCGACAAGCTGGCCGACGGCGTGTATCTGCTTGGGGGCGGGCCCGCCAACAGCTACATGATCGAGTTCAGGGATTTCGTCGCCGTGTTCGAGGCGCCGGGCAGCGAAGAGCGCAGCCTGGCGGTGATCGAACAGGTCGCGAAGCTGGCGCCCAACAAACCCATTCGCTGGCTCATCAGCTCTCACCCGCACTTCGACCACATCGGCGGCATCCGCACCTACAACCACATCGGCGCCACCGTCGTGACGCACATGATCAATCTGAAATTCCTGAACAGGGACGTGCTGACCTACAAGTCGAGAACAGTCAAGCCGGACATCCTCTCGCAGTGGCCTCCGACCGAAGTGGCCGAGGGCTACAACTACGAGGCGATTCAGGAAAACTTCGTCATCACCGACAACAGCCGGATCCTGCGCGTCTACTACGTACAGCCGTTGACGCACGTCTCGGGCATGCTCATGGCGTACCTGCCGGCCGAGCGCATCGCGTTCGAGGCGGACCTCTTCGACACGCACGAAGCGCCCAGGGCATCGCAAATGCCGGCCATGCGCAGTTTTTACACTCAACTCCAGCGGATGAAGCTCGACGTCGCCACCATCGCGCCTGTGCACGGCAGGCCCGTTCCCTGGAAAACGTTCCTGACGGCGTTGGGACCGGCGGCGAAGACGAACTAAATATCCGGTTCGCCGAGGGCACCATGATTCACACTGGACGTCACTTCCTGCAGATTCCCGGCCCGACCAACGTTCCCGATCGTGTGCTCAAGGAGATTGCCCAGGCCACGATCGACCATCGAGGTCCCGAGTTCGCGGACCTGGGCCTCGAAGTGCTCGACCGGCTGAAGGGCGTCTTCCGCACGCGGGGACCTGTCGTGATATTTCCCTCGTCGGGCACCGGTGCCGCCGAAGCGGCGCTCGCCAACACGCTCTCGCCCGGCGATCGCATTCTCATCTTCGAAACCGGCTGGTTCTCGCACATTGCCTGGCGGTACGTCGCCGAGCGTCTGGGCGTCGTCGTGGAGTACGTGCCCGGCACGTGGCGGCGCGGCGCATCTCCGGAAACGCTCGAGCAGCGGCTGAAGGACGACAAGAACCACGATCTGAAGGCGGTCGTTGTCGTGCACAACGAGACGTCAACCGGCGTGGTGAGCCGGATTGCGGATCTGCGGCGCGCCATGAACCGGACCGGTCATCCGGCGCTGCTGATTGTCGATGCCATCTCGTCGCTCGCGTCGGTCGATCTGCGCCACGACGAATGGGAAATCGACGTCACGGTGTGCGGCTCGCAGAAGGGACTGATGGTGCCGCCGGGCCTCGCGTTCAACGCGTTGTCCGAGAAAGCGATCGCCGCCAGCGCGAAAGCGAAGCTGCCGAGGTCGGTACTGGAACTGGGAGGAGATGCTGAAGGCGAACACGTCGGGCTTCTTCCCGTACACGCCCGCGACGAACCTGCTCTACGGTCTGCGCGAGGCGCTGCGCATGCTCGACGAAGAAGGATTCGAGAACGTGCTCGAGCGCCACACGCGTCACGGCGTGGCCACGCGTGCCGCCGCCAAAGCCTGGGGGCTCGACATCGTGCCGGAGGATCCGTCGGAGTATTCGGGCTCGCTGACCGCGCTCTACACGCCCGAGGGGCACAACGCCGATCGCCTGCGCCAGGTGATTCTCGACAACTTCGACATGTCCCTTGGCACCGGCCTCGGCAAGCTTGCCGGCAAGGTGTTTCGCATCGGACATCTCGGCGCGTTCAACGATCTGACGCTCGCCGGCACGCTCAGCGGCGTCGAGATGGGCCTCAAAATCGCGGGCATTCCGCATCGCCCGGGAGGCGTTGCCGCCGCGCTCGAATCGCTGGCCGCTTCGGCGAGAGGCTGCGTCGAGCGAAGCGGCGCGGGGCGTAGGGGCCCCGCAAGCGAACAAGACCGCGGCGACCGGCCTAATGTCGGTGACGCCGCTTCCGCCCAGCTCTCACGGCAATCCCATCGACACGTTCGGTCAGGCCGCCGAGCTCGATCAGGAGCTTCGGCGAGCCATCCGGGGCGAGGTGCGATTCGATCGCGGCAGCCGCGCCCTGTACGCCACCGACGCCTCGAATTACCGCCAGGTGCCCATCGGGGTCGTCGTGCCACGCGACGAAGACGACGTGCGCGCGGCCGTGTCGGTGTGCCGGCGCTTCGGCGCGCCGATTCTCGCGCGCGGATCGGGCACGAGCCTGGCCGGCCAGAGCTGCAACGTCGCGGTCGTGCTCGACTTCACGAAATACATGAACCGCATTCTCGAGATCGATTTCGAGAAGCGGATCGCACGCGTGCAGCCCGGCGTCATCCTCGACACGCTGCGCGGCCGCGCCGAGCAGAAGAAGCTCACCTTCGGTCCCGACCCCTCGACGCACAGCCGCTGCAGCCTGGGAGGCATGATCGGGAACAACTCCTGCGGCACCCATTCCCTGATCTCGGGCAAGACCGTGGACAACGTCCACGAGCTTCGGATTCTGCTCTACGACGGCACCGAGCTGACCGTGGGCGCGACACCGGAAGCCGAGCTCGAGGCCATCGTGCGCGAGGGCGGCCGCCGCGGCGAGATTTACGCGGGCCTGCGGTCGATTCGCGATCGGTACCTCGCGCACATACGCGCCGGCTTTCCTCAGATTCCGCGGCGGGTCTCCGGCTACAACCTCGATCAGCTCCTTCCGGAACAGGGTTTCCACGTCGCCAGGGCGCTCGTCGGCACCGAAGGTACCTGCGCGATCGTGCTCGGCGCGACGCTGCGCCTGATCGAGAGCCCGCAGCATCGCGTGCTCGTCGGTCTCGGCTATCCGGACTCGTTTGCCGCGGCGGATCACGTGCCGGCGATTCTCGAGACGTCGCCGATCGGTCTCGAGGGATTCGAAGGCGGCATCATCGACGGACTGAACTACAAGGGCGCGCCCAACCTCGACCTGCTGCCGCCGGGGCGTGGCATCCTGCTCGCCGAATACGGATCGAACGATCCCGCGGAAAGCCGCGCAACGGCCGAGCGGCTCGTGCAGAAACTGTCGGGCCTGCCCGGCGCGCCTGTGACGCGCATCTACACGGCGGCCGAATCCAAAGCCGTCTGGAAGATTCGCGAATCGGGTCCGCGAATGGCATCGGCGGTGCCGGGCTCGCTGCCCCGCTGGGAGGGCTGGGACGATGCCTCGGTGGCGCCCGAGCGGCTGGGGCCGTATCTCCGCGAGCTGCGGAGTCTGCTCGACGAATACGGCTACCAGGCGGCGTTCTACGGCCATTTCGGCCACGGCTGCATTCACATGCAGGTGAGCTTCGACTTCGAAACGGAAGAAGGCATCCGGAAGTACGAAGCGTTCATCAACCGCGGCGCGGATCTCGTGGTGCGCTACGGCGGGTCGCTCTCGGGCGAACATGGCGACGGCCAGTCGCGGGGAGCGCTGCTGCCGAAGATGTTCGGCCCGGAGCTGATGCAGGCCTTCGGCGAGTTCAAGGCCGTGTGGGATCCGGGCAACCGGATGAACCCGCACAAGGTGATCGATGCGTACCAGCCGACCGAGAACCTGCGCCTGGGCGCCGACTACAACCCCGCGAAGCCCGCGACGTTTTTCACGTTCCCCGACGACAAGGGATCGTTTGCGAAGGCCGCGATGCGCTGCATCGGCCTCGGCGAGTGCCGCAAGCACGACTACGGCACGATGTGCCCGAGCTACATGGCGACGCTCGAAGAGCGCCACAGCACCCGGGGCCGCGCGCGGCTCCTGTGGGAGCTTCTTCAGGGCGAGGTGCTGACCGACTCGTGGAAGAACGAGCAGACGAAGGAAGCGCTCGACCTGTGCCTCTCGTGCAAGGCGTGCAAGTCGGAGTGCCCGACGAACGTCGACATGGCGACCTACCGCTCGGAGTTTCTGGCGCACTACTACGAAACCCGGTCGCGGCCGCTCGCGGCGTATGCCTTCGGCCTCGTCGACCGGTGGGCCTCGCTGGGATCGGTGGCTCCCGGGCTCGCGAACCTGACGCTGAACGTGCCCGGCGTGGCCCCGCTCATCAAACGCCTGCTGCATCTCGCGCCTCAGCGAGCGCTGCCGAAGCTCGCGCCGCAAAGCTTCACGCGATGGGCACGGTCGACGAGCGTGCCGACGCCCGGTTCGGCGAACGGCGGAAAACCCGGCGTCATGCTCTGGGCCGACACGTTCAACAACTACTTCCATCCTGAAACGAGCCAGGCAGCGCTGGCCGTGTTGAAGTCTGCCGGGTTTCACGTGATGGTGCCGTCGACGCGGCTCTGTTGCGGCCGGCCGCTCTACGACTTCGGGATGCTCGATCGCGCGAAGGCGTATCTCGGCAGCGTCCTCGACCATCTTGCGCCGCACATCGCTGCGGGCGTGCCGATGGTCGTGCTCGAGCCGAGCTGTGCATCGGTGTTTCGCGACGAGCTGCGGAGTCTGTTCCCGTCCGACGAGCGTGCCGGGAAGCTGCGGGCGCAGACGTTCCTGCTCAGCGAGTTTCTCGAACGGCATGCGCCGGGCTTCTCGCCGCCACAGCTGGAGCGAAGCGTCCTCGTGCACGGTCACTGTCATCACAAGGCGTTGATGAAGATGACCGACGAGGAAGCGCTGTTGAAGAAGATGGGCGCGACGGTGACGATGCCCGATGCCGGGTGCTGCGGGATGGCCGGACCGTTCGGGTTCGAGGCGAAGAAGTTCGACGTGTCGATGGCGATCGGCGAGCGCGTGCTGCTGCCCGCCGTGCGCAACGCCCCGACCGACACGCTGATTGTGGCGGATGGCTTCAGTTGCCGCGAGCAGATCGAGCAGGCGACTGGACGCAAGCCGGTGCACCTGGCTGAGGCGATCCAGCTCGGTCTGAACCGTACGTAGTGTCCGGCTTTAGCCGGACCGTCTCCGGTGTCGATCGCTCATCATGGGCAATCGGGTGACCGTACTGCTGCAATCGCTCGTCACGGCGAGGCCCGGCCGACCGTCCTGCCTCGCGAATCCGAAGCTTCGGCGCCGGGCCGCGCTGCGATGCCGCTGCCGGCCGCGAGACGCGAGCACACCGACTTCGCACTTCGTGCTCGCTCGTCCCCCTCAGGCTTCTCGCGCGGCCAGACTCCCGACTCGGCGGCCTCCGCACGGATTCGCGAGGCAGTAACGGTCATCCGATCGCCCGCCCCCGCCAAGCAGACAACTGAGCAGTACGTCAGTGTCCGGCTTCAGCCGGCCCGTGACAGGTTCCTATGAGCGGGCGACGGCGACGTTCTGCTTGCGGACCGCGTGTTTCTGAGTATCCACGTCTCAGTTGGAGTCTTCCGACTGATCGGGCATGTAGGACTGCAGCCGGACCCGGCCGGGGCCGTAGTTGAGCGGGCTGTCATCCAACGCTGCGTCCGCGGCCGCACTTTGGACCAGCACGGCACGCTCGAACCCAACTCGCGCAATATCACGGCCGCCGAGCCATCAGGCTCATCAAGCATTGCCAGCAAGAAGTGTTCGGGACGAATTCGATGATGATCAAGCCGATCGGCCTGAGCCATTGCCTGATTCAGCAATCGCTTCACGAGAGGACTGAACGCAATCTCAGGGCTTGCTGTCGATGTCGTACTCAGTGCCGCGAAGCCGAGCCGCTTCAGCACTTCCTGCCGGAATGAACCCGCCGCCGCCCACGTCTCGACAGCTCCTGCAAGGAGATGCGTCTCATCGATGCAGCGCGCACCGGCGGCGAGCGCAATCGCTCTTGCCGCAAAGAGAGAGCGCGCGGATGCCTGGGAGGTACCGTTCGAACATTCTTTTCGCCTTAGCGATTCCTTGTCCAGCAAGAATGAAATGGTTACGGATCAATACGCCAACGCAACTGGGATCTCGCATGATTTTCTGGTGCTACTTCCCTACCTGTTCCGCTCTCCGGGGGGAGCCAGCAAGTCGGGCAATCGGGCGACCGTTGCTGCAGCGTGAAGCCGTGCGAAGGCCGCCGACTCGGATATTGGCGAGCGCGCGAGAAGCCTCTGGGCTCCGAGCGAGGCCGAAGTGCGAAGTGTGTGTCCTCGCGTCCCGCGGTGTGCAGCGGCATCGCAGCGCGATCCGGCGCCGTAGCTTCGGATTCGCGATGCAGCAACGGTCGCCCGATTGCCCCGTCATAAGCCATCGACGGCGACGGTCCGGCTAAAGCCGGACACCACGTACTGCTTCTTAAGCTTCGGCCGACACCGCCGCGATAATCGCTTTGATGTAGCCGATCGCGAAGGCGAACCCCTGCATGTGATCGGGGTCACCGTCCACGTTGGGCACGTGGTCGGGCATGAGCATGCCGTCGTAGCCGACTTCCTTGTAGACGCGCGCGGCCTTCAGCATGTCGACGCTGCCGTTGTCGATGAACGTCTCGCGGAAGTTCCCGAACCCGCCTTCGATGTTCCTGAAGTGCACGCTGAAGATCTTCTTCCGCGATCCGAAGTAGCGGATCACGTCGAAGATCTGCTCGCCCGGCTTCTCGAGCTGTTCGGACACGGTGCCCTGGCAGAAATTCAGGCCGTGATAGGGGTTTTCCTTGATCGAGAGAAACTTCTTCAGCCCGTCTGGTGACGCAAGCACCGCGTCGATCCCGCGATAGCCCTTCGGCACGCCGGGATCCTGCGGGTGGCAGCCCATGCGCACCTTGTACTCCGCGGCAACCGGCACGACCCGCTCGAGGAAATACGTGATGCGCTCCCAGTAGACGTCTTCGGGGACCTTGCCCGCAATGGTCGGCGTGTCCTTGTTCTTGTCGGTCGCCAGCACGAACTCGCTGTAGCGCGAGGGGCCACGCCCCTTGACGGTTCCCGACCGCGGGATGCCGAGAATCGTGAAGTTGTACTTCACCTGGAAAATGCCCGCCTTCGCGCAGTTGCGGATCTGCTGGCAGATGTCGTCGATGTTGCGGTCGCGCTCGGGGCTCTGGCCCAGGAAGATCGCCGGCATCTCGGCGCGGTCGATCGACGCCGAGGTCATCGTGATCGGCATCATGTCGAGCGAGATCCCGTACGACTCCACCTTCTCGCGATGCCGGGTCAGCGCCTCGACCGACCACTTCTCGTCGAGCGCCCGCGACGGCATGCTGCCGCAGATGTTGTTGCAGCCGAACGCGGCCATCGCCTTCAGGATTTCGTCGGAATCGCCGTGCTGCGTCCCGACCTTGAACTTGACCTTCGCGTTCGACGTGCCGGCGGCCGGCGCGCGAGGGTTGCTCGCCACCTGCGCAGAGACGAGCGTCTCGGCGATCGCGCCCGCAGCCATTCCGCTTCCCGCCAGCCGGACGAATTCGCGGCGATCCATGGTCTCTCCTCCAAAGGTGCCCTCTTCTTGAATGTTGGATTTCGGACTATATCATCCCGGCGCAATTAAAGTTGCGCCATCAATCCGCCAGTGCCTTTCCCTTGGTCTCCATCACCCAGGGCATCACGAGCAAACCGAGCAGCGGCACGAAGCCGACATAAAACAAGACTTCGAGTGCGCCGCCCAGCGCGCCCGCGCCGCGCGACGCGATCGCGCCGACGAGAAACGGGCCCGGGGCCGCGATCAAGCGGCCCGCGTTATAGCAGAATCCCGCGCCAGTCCCGCGCAGACGTGTCGGGTAGAGCTCGGGGAGGTAATACGTAAACGCGCCGAACACACCGAAGACCGACAGGCCGATCGGGAAATACATGAACAAGCGCGCGCGCGGCTCCATGTCGAGACCGAACGCGGCCAGCACGGACAGGCCCGAGGCGAGAAAGTAGATCGAGAACATCGTCCGGCGGCCGAGCACTCTTGGACGCCGGCACGGTGAGGAGCGTGCCGATGAGGCCGCCGATGTTGAACCAGTTGCCGGCCGTCTGCTTCCATTCCTCGATGAGCGCCGTCGCCTGAACCGCAGGAAGGCCGGTCGCCGCCTCGGCCGCCAGGCCGGAAGAAACGACCCCGAGGAACGCGTTACAGCTCCACCACGTGATGAGCGCCACGACCGCCATGAGGAGCCCGCTGATGGTGATCGCGCGATACTGCGGCGCGAAGAGCTCGGCGATGCTGGGTGGTGCGGCATGGCTGGCGGCCTTCTGCCATCGCTCGGGCTCCTTCACGAACAGCCGCACGAGAAACGCAATCGCGGCCGGCAACAACCCGAACAGGAAGACATAGCGCCACGCCGTTTCGGGACTGCCCGCAAAATAGACGCCCTGCACCTGATACGTGACGACGGTCGCGAGAAAGAGGCCCAGGGGGGCCGCCGTGTACAGGATCGCGCCGGCTTCCACGCGGCGTTTCTCGGGAACCACTTCCGCCACCATGGCCGCACCAGCGGCCCACTCGCCGCCGATGCCGAGCGACGCGATGATGCGGAAAAACACCAGCACGGCCATGTTCGGGGCAAAGGCGCATGCTGCCGTCCCAACCGCGTACATCAGCATCGTCAGGAGCAGCGTCCTCGTGCGCCCGAGCCGGTCGGCGACGCGGCCGAAGAAGATGCCGCCGACCGCCCAGCCCACCAGGAGCAGCGCGGTGAGAGTGCCCGTCCATTGGAGCGTTGCGGCGCGCGCAGCCGCCGATCCGAGCGGGATGTCCAGCAGCACCGGAACCGCGTTGGGGGCGACGTAATTGAAGAGAAGACTGTCGAAGATATCGAAGCCCCAGCCCAGCCATGCGGCAAACAACACCGTCCACTGGTAGGCGTTCATATCGAGCAGCGTCCGTCCCGCCGGAACGGCAACGGCCTTGGCATCGTGACGCGCCCGCTCCGTGGCTTCTCTCTCGATCACGAGGATTCCCTTCCGCGTCCGGCGTTCCGGCCGCTTTTGTCTGGTTAGAGTGCAAGAATTCTAATACCTTATCCGCCCATGACAAAGGCTCGTCTCGAAGCGTTCAGCGACGGCGTGGTCGCGATCCTGATTACGATCATGGTGCTCGAACTGCACGTGCCGCACGAGCCGTCGTGGGACGCCCTGCGGCCGCTGATGCCGATTTTTCTCAGCTACGTGCTGAGCTACGTCTTCCTCGGGATCTACTGGAACAACCACCATCACATGATGCACGCCGCCGACCGCATCAACGGCAAGGTCCTGTGGGCGAACCTGCATCTGCTGTTCTGGCTGTCGCTCATTCCGTTCGTCACGGGATGGATGGGACAGAATCACTTCGAGGCCGTTCCAACCGCGGCCTACGGCATCGTGATGTTGTTCGCGGGCATTGCGTATTACATCCTCGCCCACCTGCTCCTGGCCGAGCAGGGGCCGGACTCGAGGCTCGCACGGGCGCTGGGGCGCGACCGCAAAGGACAGGCGTCAGTCTGGCTCTGGGCGATCGGGATTGCGCTGTCGTTCGTGAATCACTGGATCGCCTACGCGATCTACGTCGGCGTGGCCCTCATGTGGCTGGTGCCCGACAGGCGGATCGAGACGACGAAATAGATTTGGCGTCCACCTACCGCTTTTTTTCGTCCATGTGGAGCGCGGTCTTCTTGACGACCCCGCCTTCGACGTCAGACAGCGCGTGGGACACGATGAACGCGCCTTCGTCGATCGCGCGCGCGATCGACTTGATCTTGCCAATCTCGAGGCGCGTGACCACGCAATAGAGGATGTCCTGCTCGACGTCGGTCAACCCGCCGCGTCCTCGATAGACGGTCACGCCCCGCCCCAGCACGCCGGTGATCTTGTCCCTGATTTGCGCGCTGCGGCTCGACACGATCGTCATCGCCGTGTACTCCTCGATGCCGTGGATGACGAAGTCGAGCGTGCGCGCCGCGGTGAGATAGGTGAGGATCGAATAGAGCGCCGCCTCGACGCCGAGCACCGCCATGGCGACGAGAAACAGCACGACGTTGAACGCGAGGATGACGTCGCCGACGCGCAAGAGCGTGCTGCGCTTGCTGATCAACAGGGCGGCGATCTCGGTGCCATCGAGCACCGCGCCGCCGCGCACCGCCAGGCCGATGCCCGCGCCGAGAAAAAACCCGCCGAAGACGGCGTCGAGCAGGCGATCCTGGGTCACCGTCGGGTACTGCGACCAGCGCAATGACGGCCGCCAGCGCGCCAATCGCCAGCGCGCTGCGCACCGCGAAGCTGGTGCCCAGGTAGCGATTCCCGACGAACACGAAGGGAACGTTGATGACGGGCAGCCAGAAGGCCAGCGGCGTTCCCGTGACCGTGGTCAGCAGCAGCGACACGCCGGTCACGCCACCGTCGATGAACCCGCTGGGCAGCAGGAATCCCTTCAACCCGAGACCGGCCGACAGAATGCCAAGGACAATGAGGAGTGCGTTGAGGAGTTCACGGGTCATAGGGGAGCGGGGAAAGTAGAAAGTAAAAAGTAAAAAGTGAAAAGTGAAAAGTGGGGCAAAAACTTCAACTATGCTCGACGACAGGCCCGTTTTCCCAGCGAAACAATCGGCGCACCTGGCCGGAGTCGTGCAAGTGACGATCGCCCGTGAAGCAACCACCTGCGCTTGTCGGCCGCACGTACCGGTTCTCGATTGCGGCCCTCAGATTCTACCGGAAACTGCCTAAGAGCCCGGACGCACAGGTGCCGGGCGTTCAGTTTTACAAGGCGGCAACGTCGACGTGGTCGAACTATCGCGCGTCGCAGCGAGGACGTTCGCGCGCAGAGTTCATCGCGAAACTTGGCGTCGCCGTCGAGGAATCGGACGAAGCCGTGGGTTGGCTGGAATTCATGCAGGACGGGGAAATCGGCTCGGACAGCGCGCTGCTGTCGGAAGCGAAGGAAATTTGCGCGATGCTAACCGCGTCACTGACCAGCGCACGACGGAACGGTGGGTAACGGCGTAGGACTTTCTACTTTCCACTTTTCACTTTTTACTTTTCACTTTCTACTTTTCACCATACCGCCTCTCCCCCGCCTCGATGCGCGTGCGCAGCCGATTCTGCTCGCTGGGCAGCGGGCACGTCGAGTACGGGTTGTAGGCACAGGGCGGGTTCACGGTCCTGTTGAAGTCGAGCATCATCTTGCCGTCCACGGGCGCCGGCGCGTACAGGAATCGAGCCGCCTGATACGTCTCCTTCTGGCTCGTGAGATCGCGGAACACGAACCAGAACTGCGGGTCGCCCGGCTCGGCGTACGGCTCGAGCTTGTATTCCTGGCCGTTCAACATGAACGACACGATGCCCGGGATCGTGGCCTTGTCGATATCGCCGAGAATCGTCGGCACGTCGACCGTCTTCGCTTTGTCGTAGGGCGTGTAGCGGGCCTCGACGCGATACGCCGTGTTGACGGGGAACCAGCTGAGCCCGACGAACTCCTTCCGGAGCGAGTTGTTCTGGTCGCGCAGGCGGATCGACAGGCGATCGCCGCTGACGTGCACCCAGAACTGCAGGTGCTCGCCAAGCGACAGCCGATCGGCCGGCCCGGGCACGTCCGGTTTCAGCTCGCCCGACGTGAAGGGTTTGCCATCGAGCAGAAATGTGACGCCGCTGGCCGCCCTCACCGTGACTTTGCCATTCTGGAGCTCGAACGTCCCCGCCTGCGGCGGGCGCGCTCGCGGGAAAGACGATATCGCTCAAGGGATCGGAGCCGAACGCCGTCTTCGGCTGGGTCAGAAACCACAGTCCGCCGATCGTCAGCCAGCCCGCGTCGCCCTTCAGCGTGTTTTCCCGGTCCTGACGGAACTTTGCGATCTCCGCCTGATACGGGTCGCTCGGCACGGCCGCCTCCGGACGAGGTGCGGGGGTATTGGCCGGTGGGGGCTCCGCCGGCCCGCATCCCGCGACGAAGGCAACCAGCACGAGCGCCGCGCATCCGGCGCATGTCATCTTGGCCATTTCAGAGCTATACTGCCCGGAATCCCTTGGTCTGACAATAGGAGGCGCATATATGGATCGAGCAGTCTCGCGGCGTGCGTTTTTCGCGGGCGTGGCCGGCACGGTTGCGGCGCTTCGCGCGGCACATGCCCAGGAAGTGCCGACCATCACCAAACGGGTCGAGAAGCTTTACAAAGTTGCGGGATCGAAAGAGCCCAACGACCTGCAGTTCGTGGCCGAGGGACTCTGGGTGCTGGATCAGGTCGACCAGCCGACCAACAAGGCGTTCCTCGTGAAGCCCGAAGACGGCAGCGTGATTCGCGAAATCCAGACCGAGGCGCTGCACGCCAGCGGCATCACCTACGGCAACGGCGCCCTGTGGATTGGCTCCACCAAAGGCAAGAACGCGCAGGATCCACCCAAGACGCTGAAAGTCGATCCGCACACCGGCAAGACGCTCAAGGTGTTCGTCACGCCGGGGTCGGGCCTGTACGGACGCATGAGCCTCGAGCGGGGCGACACGCCATCGGGCGCGCACGGCCTGAAGTGGCTCGACGGCAAATACTGGATGGCCGTCCCGGCTGCCAATAAGGTGTTCCTCATGGAACCCGAAACCGGCGAGATCGTGCGCAGTATTCCCGGTCCCGGGCAGCACGCCGCGCACGCACGGCATGGCGATCGACAAGGGGATGCTGTGGGTCATCAACTCCGACGACCGCATCATCTTCAAGCTCGATCCGAAAAACGGCACGGTCGTGTCGAAGATTCAGCTCAGCAAGGACGACCCGGCGCCGCACGGGCTCGACATCGATCGCAACGGCGCGCTGTGGTACTGCGACGCCGCATCGAGCTGGATCTGCAAGCTCGTCTGAAAAACGTTCAAAACAAAATTCGAACAGGAGATCAGGAGATTAGGAGGAAAAAATTTCCTTCTGATCTTCTGATCTTTTGTTTAAACGGAAACAGGAGACTAGAGATCAGGAGAATTCTTTGAAAAGAAATTCTCTTAGTCTCCTAATCTCTTGTTAAGGGTATTCACCTGGGAAAAGGTTTGAGACCGAGGACGCCGCCCGGGACCGGCGTGCGGGCGGTGTTCAGGACCATCGACTGGAACGTGTAGTACCCCACGACGCCCACCATCTCGATCATCCCCTGTTCGCCGAAGCGCTGCACGGCCCGCGCATATGTGGCGTCGCTCACGCTGTTGTTCCGCAGAAGCTCGGTGCAGAACTCGTAGATCAACTCCTCGTCGGGCGCCATGCCCGATGGCCGCCGGCCGTCGGCGATGGCGTCGACGACGCCGCGGTCCAGGCCTTCCTTCAACGCGATCGGCTGGTGCACGTACCATTCGTACTGCTGCGTGAAATGCCTGGCGGTAATCAGGATGATGAGCTCGTTCAGCCTGGTGGGAAACACCGTGCGGTAGCGAAGGAAATCGCCCATCGCCATCGCGCGCAGCATGACTTCGGGGCTGCGATGGAGCGGCACGAACGGCCCGAACACATCCTGTTTCCGGTTCGCACGAAACGCCTCGGATGCCTTCTGCTGCTCGGGCGTCTGCTTGTCCGCCGGAATGGGCGGCAGTCGATCCTGTGCCACAGCGGGCATCGTAACAGCAAACAGCATCAGCACAGCGACCATCACGCGCATCTCGGCACTCCAGTTTTCAGTTGTCAGTTTTCAGTTCTAGTTTCTAGTTTCTAGATTTTAGTTTCGGATTCGCACCAACCCCGTCCACATGAGCGTGTCGCCCCGCCCCGTCTCGACGTCGTATTTCCGCAGAAACGTAAGCGTCCCGGTGCTCCCGATGCGAAAGACGGCCAGCGACGCGGACACGCGCGTACCGTCCGCTTTGGTCACCGCATTCTGATTGGCCGCCACGAGCAGGCCGGCGTCCGCGTCGAGCGCAAACGTGCGCGCGTGCATCCCACCGCTGTCGATGTTCTGAAGGCGCGTGGGCTCGCCTGTCTTCTGATCGATCGCATAGACGCCGATGGTGTTCTCGCCCCCCTCCCAGACCGTCTTCCCGTCGACGACCTGAGTACCGCTCGCACGATTGCTCAGGTAGACGACCCGGCCGTTCGGATGGATGTGGATGGCACCTGTCATCTGCGCCGGCTTGCTCGTCTCCGGGTGATCGAGCGTGTTGCGGGTGAACACGGCCTGGGGATCGATGGCGTCGCCCTTGACGCGGTAGACCTGAAGCTGGTTCTGGCGCTCGAGGTTGAGATACATGAGCGGCAGTGTTGGATGGAAATCCAGATGGCGCGACTGAAAGCCGAAGCCGCCGTTGGGCGCGATCGACTGCCGATTGGTCAGGACCCCGTTCTTGTAGCCGTAGACCTTCAGTGCGCCGGGGTCTTCGGGCCGTGTTGCCGTGGGGCCATTGCCGCGCGTCACCAGCACGACCATCGTGTTCGACGGATGCACACGGATCTGGTGCGCGTAGATGCCCTGGTCGAGCGGCGCGGGCTGCTTCACCTCGGCGTCCCAGCGTGGCGTCCGCGTTCAGCGCGTGCACGCTCAAGCTGCTGGGATTGTTGTAGGCCACGAGGACGTGGGTCGCGTTCGCATCGAGCGTCAGGTGCACGGGCCGATGCCGGATTTCGATCGGCGCACCGTGCGGCGACAGCGCGCCCGTGACGGGGTCGATACGGTACGCGTTTATGCCGTGGCGATCGCCCTGCATGCCGTTGCTCCACGCCACATACAGAAATTTCGTCGAGGGGTGCGGCCACACGTACTGCACGGCAAATGGCAACGTCGCGCTCGAGGTTTTTCGCAGCGACTCCATCCGCGGCGTGCACCGCATACGTCGAGAGCTCGGGACCCACCGCGGCGTACAGGAACAACGGAAGGTTGGCAGACGATGACGGGGACTGCGCGTGCATCGCGATGGCAGCCACCAGCACGACGGCGGCGAGGGCGGATGCCACGCGTCTCATACTCGAGCTCCTACTTCAGACCCAGCAGGCGGGCGGGGTTGTCCTTTACCAGCTGATCCAGCTCGCGATCGGTGAAGCCCTTCTGGCGCAGCGCTTCGAGGAGGGTCGCGAATCCCTCGACGGGCATTTCGGCGCCTCCCTTTCCGAGATCGGACGACACGATCGCATGTTCGACCCCGATGCTCCTGATGTCGGCCGCAATGCGATCGACCCGCGCACGCGCGTTTGGCCCCTGCATGGTGTCGCCGGTGAACTCGACGAGCACGCCGAGCGCGTTGGCCCGCTTTGCCTGCTCGACGCTGAGCAGCGTCGGCGTGGACATGCCGTGCGTCGCGACCATGGCCCGCACACCCACGCGCCGGCCTTCCTCGAACATCATCAGCGCTTCGGCAGCCGACACGTGCCCGCTGGCGAGCACGAGCCCGTGCTTCGCGATGGCGGCGATGACGGCCTTCGTTTCCGGCAGCAGCGCGCCGTTGTCGGAGACGCGCACGAACGGCCGGCTGGCTTTCCTCGATCGCACCTGGTTTTCCGCGTCGAACGTCGACATCCACACCATACGTCCCCAGCCGCCGGTGGTCTGCACCATGTGTTCGACGGCGTGGACGTTCATGCCGCCGACCGGCAGGTTCAGGTCGATGCCGCCGAACACCTCGATGCCGGGCACCGCCTTGCGCGCCATCCACGCGAGCCCGGCCGTGGGGTCGTAGTGACTTTTGAGCACGATCGCGCGCAGCCCTTTGTCCCTGGCCTGGCGCGCCGCCTCGAGGCCGTCGAGCACGCGGGGCACTCTGTCGGGATAGGAATGCACGTGAATGTCGATCGCCCCGCGCAGATCGCGCGCGACGTTGGCCCCGGTCGCCTGCGGAATGGCCTGTCTCGCCGCGAGCGTCCCGGCCGCCACCACGATGAGCAACGTAAGCATGAGAGGCTTCATAAAGGCCCGCATCCTAGCACGACCTCGTCACGGGTTAGTCAGGTTCGTGGGTTCGTCAAGTTCGTTAAGTTCGTTAACGGGTTCGTCGGGTTCGTGGGGTTCGTGGGTTCGTCGGGTTCCTGGGTTCGTCGGGTTCGTTGGGTTCGGCGGGTTCGTGGGTTCGGCGGTTCGTCGTCTTCGTGTCTGCTCAGAAAATCGCACGGTTCGCCAACGCGCCGGATGCTGACTATGAAACAAAAGATCAGAAGGTCAGAAGATCAAGGCCTCTTCTGATCTTCTGGTCTTCTGTAAGAACAGCACTCCAAACCGGGCAATCGCCAATCCGCAATCCGGCAATCAATCTTCCAATCTACGAATCTGCGAATCTGCGAATTCTTCAAGCCCACCGTTTCTCCATATACACCCACGTGGGTTGATCGTAGCCGCGATGGGTCATGTACCGGGTGATGCGGTAGCCCAGCCGTTCGTAGCGCGCGACGAGATGCGGCAGTTGCAGCCGCACGCCGAGGCGCATGCCGGCGGCGCCCTGCTCTTTCGCGCGGCGCTCGACGTACGCGACGAGCGCGCCGCCGATGCCGTTGTTGCGGAATCGCGGCAGCACCGACAGCCGTCCCAGATAAACGAGATCGCCGGCGGGCTCGTAGAACGCAAAGCCGGCCGCATCTTCGCCCACGCGCGCCAGCGCGGCGGCACCGGCCGCCAGCCGGGCGCGGACGGTATCGACCGTCTCGTTGTGTGCGCCGGAAGGCGGGGTGAGTATGCCTTCGTACTCTTCAAAGGCCGCCTGCATCAGGGCAAGCAGGATGGGGGCGTCATCGATGCACGCTTCGGCGATGGTCAATTGCCCTAACTTGTTCATTCTGAAGCGCCCCAGCGTTAATCCTCACAAAGGGAACCACAGAAGGTGGGTTCTGCGTCTTATAGGGTGGAACATGCTATGGAGTCTTTGAACCGATTGTATTGTGCGTTACGGGGACACGAAGAATACATGCACTTCGACAAGAACAGAGTGTATCTGGAGTGTGTCGCGTGCGGTCACGAGTCGCCCGGCTGGACGGTTGAAACGGTTGAAACCACGAGCCGCCCGGTGCTGCGTTTTCAGGCGCGTCCACTCGCCACGCGCGCCGGCGCATTGATCAGAAAGATCGCCTGACGCCCGTCCAGGTACACGGTCATGGCGCCGCGCACCTGGCGCGCTTGTAGGGAAACTCAATCCTTCGCACCTTGCCGTTCTGGGATCCGCTCACCCAGGCGAGCAACGCCTCTCCGTCGATCCGGTAGCCAACCTGCTGCGGAAAGTCGTGCGCCGGATCTTCGAACACGAGTTCGGATGCGGTGACGCGCGTGGACAGAAACGTCGCCGCCGGCTGGCCCGACGGATGCGCTTCGTAGGCGAGCCGATCTCCCTCTTCGCGGAGCACGATCATTTCGTACTCCGCGAGCTTGCCGTCGCGAATCGTCCGGCTGACGCCGATCATGCTGCCGCCCTTCGGCGTGGTCCAGATTTCCTCGACGCTCCTCCCCGGTGTGGACATCTCCCAGCACCCCTGCAGCCACGCGGCGCGCTGAATGCCGGCAGACTGCGAGGCCGTCAACCTCGCACGCCAGCGCGATGACGAGGGCCGCGAGTGCGCGCGCGCTCACTGTGATGGCTCGAGATAGAGTGACAGCGCCACGGCGTCCCTGAGCGTGTTGGTCACGAGGCAACCGCGCTCGGCAATCGTCAGGAGCTTTCGCATTTCGTCCTTGTCTTTGTAGGTGGCATTGACGCGCACGGCCATCGACTCGAACCGTTCGGGCACGCCGCCGATGGTGCCGGCCACCGACACGCGCACGTTCGAGACGTCGGCGCCGCGCGTCTTGACGGCGGCCAGAAGCGTGCTCAGAAAGCAGCCCCCCAGCGACACCAGCAAATATTCTCCACCCAGCGGTCCGCGATCGTGGCCACCTTTGTCGGTGGGCCGATCGACGAACACCGTATGCGTCCGCGCCGTCGCCTGCCCCGTCGACGGCCCCACTTGCTCGATCTCAACGCTCACCGTTCTGCCCATGTGGCTCTCAGTCCTCGGGGTTTCGATATCTAACGCCAAGGCGCCAAGACAAGGAATCTTATTAAAGCAGAATTCTTGGCGTCTTCGCGTCTTTGCGTTGAGACGACTCTAGGGAAACTCTGCCGGCGCCACTCTTCGCTTCGTGGCCTGCTCGAACGCATAGGCCAGTTCGATCAAGCGCGGCTCGCTGCACGCGGTACCCGTAAAACTGATGCCGAGCGGTGACGGCTTGGCATCGAAGCCCGGCGGGAACGGCGGCGTGGGGGCGTTCGGCACGAAGGCGAACGGCACAATCACGGTCGGATAGCCGGGCTTGGCGGCAAACGCCGATCCGCTCGAACCGACAAACAGCAGCGCGTCGAGCCGCTCGCGCTTGAAGACCGCGTCGATGCCATCCGTGCCGGTCACGCGCACATCCTTCTGCCGATCGGCAAGATAGCGCGCGCGATCGGCCTCGAGATCCACCGCATCCGAGTTGTCGAGCTGGATCTGGCCGTACTTGATGGCGCCTTCGGCGCGATGGGCGAGGTTCCACTCGCGCAGCTGCGCGAGCGTTTTCACCGGAGCGCCGGCACCCAGCGTGGCCAGCCAGGCGTTGAAGTCGCGCTTCATGCCGTACTTGAACACGATCGAGCAATTGACGTCCTTGCCCCTGATGCCCGTATCGTCGCGGCAGACCGGCGGCGGTTGCTCGGGCAGGTCGGCCGGATCGACGATCGACCGCCCCGGCCTTTCGGAGAATGGCGATGGCCTCGCGCACGACGTCGCCTTGCCTGGCCTCATCGACGAACGTCGCGCGCGGAATGCCGATACGGGCGCCCTCCAGTCCGCGTGCGTTCAGATGACGCGTGTAGTCACCGTTGGGCGTTCGTGGACACGTCCGCGTCGCCGCATCGTTCGGGTCCGGCGTCGCACCTTCGAGCACGCCGAAGCAGCATCGCCGCATCCGCCACCGTTCGCGCCATCGGCCCGGCGGTGTCCTGATCCGCGGTAATCGGGATGATTCCGTACCGGCTGATCCGCCCCACCGTCGGCTTGATCCCCACAATCATCGTCTGGTTTGGCGGGCGAGAGAATCGATCCGGACGTTTCGGTGCCGACATTCGCCGCCCACAGATTGGCCGCCGTGCCGGCGCCCGAGCTCGATCCGGCCGGCCGTCAGCGCGGGCCTGCCGTCGTCTGGTCCCCTCGCGCGGATCGGGCCGTGGATCGTAGGGATTGAAGCCGTAGCCGGCAAGGCCGTTGTAGTTGCCCGGCATGCCGGCGGCAATCCAGTTGGCCAGCTCGGTCATGTTCGTCTTCGCGATGATGATCGCGCCCGCCTCGCGAAGCTGCTTCGTCAGCGTGGCCTCGTACGGCGGCACGAACCCCTTGAACGCGAGCGCGCCGCCGGTCGTGGGCATGTCGGTCGTGTGAATGTTGTCCTTGAGCGCGATCGGAATGCCGTGCAGCGGGCCGCGGATCCGGCCCTGCGCCCGCTCTCGATCGAGCCGGTCGGCCTCTTCGAGCGCGCGGGGATTGAGCGTGATGATGGCGTTCAGGCGATCCTCGTACTTCGCGATGCGGTCGAGGTACTGCTGGACGATGCCGCGCGAGGTAATGCGTTTCTGCTGCATCGCGGCCTGCATGTCCGCAATGGTGGCTTCGACGACGGAGAATGGGGGCTGGGCGGAGGAGGAACAGTGGAAAGGAAAAAGTGGAAAGTGAAAAGTGAAAAGTAAAAAGGAATAGCGAGACGGCAACCTCAGTCGCATCAACATTAGCTTCCTTATTCCTTACTTTCTACTTTCTACTTTTTACTTACGGTGTCAGCACCTTTGCCGTTATCTGAAAACACTGCCTTCCCTCTCCATGCGACCAGAAGTCACCGCGCAGCTCGGATGCGCGGGCGAATTCGGCGCACAGCTCGTACGCGTCGCCGGCTTTCACCGCGTAGCCGTACGCCGCGCCGGACTGCGGATCGCGGGCAAAGATGTTCGTGCCGGCTTCCTTGTGAAGCTCGTCGAGCGACGCGGGCAGACGCCGGTTGCGGGTCCAGTACAGATCGGCCGCCAGACGCAGCCGCTGCAGGTCGGCTTCCCGCCGGGCGTCGAATTGCCGCGCGCGTTCCTCCGCGGGAGGCCCGATGAGATAGAACCCGCCGCCAAGCGCACCCAGCACCACGAGGACGGCGATGACGACAATGACCGTTCGCATTATTCAGTTTGTCGCGGGGCCCCACCCCCGCGACCTGTATCTCGCGACCGTTGGTCGCTCGACGATGTTTGTGGCGACGTCCTGCTTAGTGCTGCATGTACTAGTGTCCGGCTTCAGCCGGACCGTCGCTGAACGGCATCCTCGAGCGATGTCAGGTAATACCAGAACGTCGTGCCGGCGATGAACGCGACGACGAGCGTTTTCAGGACGAATCGAATCGTCAGCTCGCCCCCGAGCAGGTTGTACAGGAGCGAGATGACGTCGCCGATGACGACACTCGACGCGAAGAACAGCGTCAGGTACGTCAGCCAGCGACGCACCTTGGAATACTTCTTGTTCGGATCGGCGGCCATGTCGCGCGCGATCAGGCGCGACATGTACAGGAACACGGGGAAGGCGACGATGAGCGACGCGATGGAGAAACGCATCGCGCTGCGCGTGTAAGGCAGGAACTGCCCCTGGTCGGTGGCCGGATCCGGGAACATCACGTTGATGATGTCGAACAGCAGGCTGCCGAGATGGTAGGCGCTCCAGTACAGCGTGGAAAACAGCACGAGGTACATGAACGCGTCGCGCGCATCGAGATACGGGCGCGGTTTCGGCACCGGAACGGGAAACGTCGTATCGGCGAAACCCGCCAGCGCCATCCGGGTCTGATCGATCGTCCATCCGGCCTCGCGCAGCACGTCTTCGATCTCGGCGCGCGGCACGCCGCGCGACAGCGCCGCTTTCACGAATTCGGTGAGCTCGTCAGGCGCGCTCGGCATACAAGGCCACTCCTCGCGCCACGGCATCGTGCCAGGACGGCGAGCCGTGTATGGCGCCAATCGGACGGGGATCGGACGGCTGCGCCGATCGCCGGCTGCACCGTCGTCTGGTACCACGCGACGTCGTGCCAGGCGCCCATCTTGTGTCCGATGTCACGATACACGCCAACCAGCGTGAATCCAAACGCTTCGTGCAGCCCGACGCTGGCCGCGTTCGGTAACGTGATGCCCGCGGTGGCGGTGTAATAACCGAGATGGCGCAGCAATTCGAACAGGGTCGTATACAAGGCGCGCCCTGCGCCCCGCCGATGGAGCCCGCGGCCGATGTAGATCGCCGTGCTCACCGACCAGCGGTAGGCCGCACGTTCGTGGTGCGGCGACGCGTAGGCATACCCGACGATCGCTCCCGCGTCTTCCAACACGATCCAGGGATGAGTTCGGCCGATCCTGCCAATGCGCCCGGCCATCTCGTCGGCGGCCGGCCCCGCTTCCTCGAACGAGATGACGGTCTCGTTGCAATACGGCGCGTAGATTTCAGCGACGGACGGCGCGTCAGCTTCGCACGCGAGACGAATCGTTGGCATGAGCGATTCCTTCGTACATGAACGTCATCGGCCGGGGTCCGGGCAGATATTCCGTTTTCAGTTCGGCGATCGCGAAGCCCGATTCGCGAATCAGGTCCGCGATCGGCCGGTTCAAGTGACAGCCTCCGGCGAGCCGGCGCCACACCGGCGTAAGACGATTCTGCCACCGTTGCACGTCCGCATCGGGTGCGAGGCCGTGCTCGACGAAAATGAACCGGCCGCCGGGCTTCAGCACCCGGCGGATCTCGCCAAGGGCCGCGCGGGGATTTTCAATGGAACAGAGCGACCACGTGACGACGACCGTATCGACCGTGGCGTCCGCCAGCTGGATGCGCTCGGCGCTCTGCCTGGAGAGGTCGACCGGAAAGGGAGCCGACGAGGTCGTGCGCGGTCGCCATCGCGAGGAGCTCCGCGGACGGATCGATCCCGTAAAGCTGTCGGACACCGTGCGCGTAATGCGGCAGATTCAGACCCGAACCGATGCCCACCTCGAGCACCGTACCGGTCGCCCCGGGAACGAAGGCCGCCCGCAGTCGCGTCGCGTCATCGCGTTGCATCGCAAAGTTGATCAGGCGCGGCAGGATGAAACGGTTGTACAGGTCGGGGACGCCCATTCTTCGCATTCGATCCAAAATTCCGTCCGTGCAGATCTCGTGGTTTACCGGTAAAGGATTCGTTTGACTTCAACTTTTGACGCGCTAGAATCCGTCCACACGATTCCGACAGTCAGCACGACCACGGAGGTAAGCAAGTATGAAGCAGAGACTCGGTCTGGGGATCCTGCTTGGTCTGGCCATGCTCTTGATGGTCCCGGCAGAGTCCTCGGCTCAAAGTTCGATCGTTGGTCTGCTGACGGACGACTCGGGAGGCGTGCTTCCCGGCGTGTCCGTCGAAGTCAGCAGCCCGGTGATGATCGAAGGCTCAAAGACGACGGTCACAGACGGCCAGGGACGCTATCGGTTTGAGGCGATGCGGCCCGGCACTTACAAGCTGACGTTTTCGCTCACCGGTTTCGGCACGGTGGTTCGAGAGGGCGTTGCCCTTCCTGCAAACTTCACAGCCACCGTCAATGCCGAGATGAAGGTCGGCTCGCTCGAAGAAACGATCAACGTCTCTGGCACCTCGCCGCAGGTTGACGTGCAGCAGGCGACCCGCACGACTACGATCGCGCGCGACGTCATCGACGCGCTGCCGATTTCGCGCAACGTCATGGGGCTGGCGGTGATTGTTCCCGGCGTGCGCCCGGGCACACCCGACATGGGCGGCATCCAGACGACCGAGCAAGTCGGGTTGCGTGCGCGCGGGCTCGGCGGCCTCGACGGCGATCAGCTCGTCGAAGGCATGTCGATTCAGAGCTACGAAGGCACGTCGTTGAGCTTTCTCGACGACACCCTGCAGTCGGAAATGACGGTCAGCACGGCCGCGATTCCGGCCGACACCGGCGGCGGCGGCATCCGCTTGAACAGCATCCTCAAGGACGGCGGCAACCAGTTCAGCGGCTCCGCGTTCATGGGCGGCACCAAGGGCACGTGGGTGAAGGACAACATCGACGATCGGTTGCGCTCGCGCGGCTTGAACGTCGCCAACGGCATCGATCACCTCGAGGCGTTCACCGGATCGGCTCGGTGGTCCCATCCTGAGAGACAAGATGTGGTGGATCCTCTCGGCCCGCCATCAGTCGACGGAAACGACGATCGCGAACGTGCCGAAGTACGTGACGGCGGCAGACGGCACGCAGTACAAGGCGACCAACGACCTGTACGTGCGGAGCATATCGACGCGACTGACGTGGCAGGCGGCCGAGAAATACAAGGTGGCCGGGTTCCTCGAGCGGTGGTGGCACAAGAAAGGCCATTCGATTGGCGCCGGCGTCGACCCGCGCGCCGGAGAACAGCGCGACCCGCGCAATGCGCACCACGCGATCGGCAACATCAAGCTGACCGCACCGGTCACCAGCAAATGGCTGGTTGAGGCCGGCTGGTCCTTTGCCGAGTTCTACTGGAGGGGCGGCAGCCCCTCGGGTACGCCAGCCGGCACCGCGCACGACTTTCCATTCACACCGGAATGGTATGCGACGGCGCCGACGACCGACACCGCGCTCAACCGCAACTTCCCGGACAAGTGCATTTATGCGCTGCTGCCTGCCCCCAACGGCTGCACCGGCGTGGAACGCGACCCGCGAACAGCGGCAGGAAAGCGTCCACAACGAGGCGAAGTTCATGGCCTCGTACGTCACCGGATCTCACAACCTCAAGTTCGGCATCGAGAACGACTGGGGTCCCGGCCGGCAGCGCAAGAACACGCGCAACGGCCATTTGCAGCAGCGCTATACCAACAATCAGCCGACGACGGTCGAGGTCTTCAACAATCCGGTCATCCAGCCCGCCTATGTCGCCTACGACGTCGGCATCTTCGTGCAGGACAGCTGGACGCTCAAGCGCCTGACCATCAACCCCGGCATTCGCGTTCAGTGGGTCGAGACCGGCATGTACGAGAGCAGCATGGCGGCAGGGCGGTTCGCGCCGGCCCGCTTCATCGAAGAGGAGAGGGGCCTCATCGATTTCGGTGCCGACTACTCTCCGCGCTTCAGCGCGGTGTACGACCTGTTTGGCGACGGCCGTACGGCGCTGAAGGGCAGCTGGAGCAAGTACTATCGCAACTACGACGGCGACATCGCGGCCAACGCCTACGGCAGAGCCGGCGAACGCAGCGAGATGCGCACCTGGCTCGACCGGAACCTCGTCACCGGCAGCAACAACCCATCAGGGGCTGCGGGCCTCTGTCCCGGGATCAAAGTCCTGCCGACCGATTGCGACGGCGTTGCGCAGGACAACGAGATCGGACTGAGCCCGAGCAACGGCGCGTTCGCGAACCCTGACAGACCCGATCGCAAACCGCTGAATCTCGAGCGCCAGTACAACGACGAGTTCACGGCCGGCGTGCAACACCAGGTATCTCAGCGCCTGGCCGTCGGCGCGATGTTCTACAAGCGCAAGATCGCCGACCTGGCGTTCCAGGATCGGTTGAACATCGCCGAGACCGACTACACCCGGTTCGAGACGCCGATGCCGGACGTCTCGCGAGATCCAGACGTCGCCGCCGTCCTGAATCCGGCGAGATGGTTCCGGTCTACAACCTGAATCAGGCCAAGCTGGGCGTCTTCAACGTCGGGCGTGGTCGATCGCAGCGACACGACCAACGACACGCTCTATACGGGTTTCGAGGCGTCATTCAACGTGAGACTTCCGGGCGGCGCGATGCTGTTTGGCAGCTGGACCGCGGAGCACACGCTCCAGCGGTGGTGCGACAACAACGACGACCCGAACGGCCCGACGACGACGGGGCAATTCAACCCGACGGCCGCCACCACGGGCGTGGATGCGCCGCTGGGAGGCCGCTACTGCGACCAGACGCAGTTCGACTACCCGTTCATCCAGGAGGTGAAGTTCGCGGGAAACTACTCGCTCCCGTACTCGATCGACGTCGGTGCGGTCTGCAGAGCTATGGTGGCGTGGAACGCGTGATCACCTGGGCGCCCGAAGCAGGCACGGTTCCCGAACAACCAGCGCACGCAGGCGCAGACGTTCATCCTGTCGCCGCCAGGATCGGTCTTCTACGATCGCTGGAACCAGCTCGACCTCAACGTCAAGAAGAACATCCGGCACAACAACAACGTGCTGACGTTCCAGATCGACATCTTCAACGTGCTGAACGCCAACGCCATCCGTGCAGCCAACAACTCGTTGGCGCGAGCCTCGGCAATGCCACGACGATCATGACGGGGCGCTTCCCGAGGCTGGCGGTGAACTACAAGTTCTGACAGCAGGCACGATGACAGAAGGCGGATGGACAAGATCACGAAGAAAGCACGTCAAGCATATGGCAGTAGCACGCTCTGCCATCTGCCATTTGCCATCAGAGCCCGCCGCTCTTTACGAGTCGGGCAGCCGCACGTCGTAGCCCTTCAGCTGCTCGATCACGTATTTGTGCACGTCCTCGATCGTCTTGAACGGGCTGTTCGAGTGCCGCTCGATGTCGAACGCCATGTCGCCCGGTCCCCATGAAATCCAGTCGATGCCCGGCTTCACGGTGTTCCTGGCGTTGAGCGCCCCACGCAGGGTTTCGATCTGAAAGCCCAGCAGCCCGTTGCCGTTCCACCACTGCGCGTACTTCAGGCGATCGGTGGGCGGCTTCTCGCGGAACCGGAATTCCCCACCCCAGCTCCGGTTGCCGAGCGGAGGATAGTAGAAGTTGTTGATGGCCTCGTTCGCGGTCTCCACCTCCTCGACGAGCGGCACCATGACGGCGAGCACGCCGAGATCCGCGTAGCGGCCGGCCAGGTACGCCAGTCTGGGATGTTGCAGCCGGATCTGCACGCCCGCGCCGAGCTCTTCCGCCATCTTGCAGAACTTCACCAGCTCGCGCTCGTCCGGCAACGGGCGATGCTGCGCGTCGAGACTGAAGAGCTCTGCCCCGCCGGCCTTCTTGCTGAGTTCCTGGAGCTGGGCACGCGTCGTGTCGATGGTCGCGGCCGCCGATCGAATCCGCTGGCCGGTGTGCATCTTCTCTTTCAGCGATCCGGGGAGTGGCTTGAACTGGCTCCAGCTCGGAATCGCGGGCGCCTGCGCGGCCGCGGCACGGGCCGCCGCGGCCATTCCGACCAGCGTCATGCCGAATGCTCGACGATTCATCATGCCCTCCATTCAGTCTTCAGTTTCATTTCAGATTTTAGTTTTAGATTCCAGATTCTAGCCGGTCTCACAAGGTGAGACCGCCTTGACTTGACCCGTCTCGGGGGGACAATTCGAGAAATTGCACGGGAGGAACGCGATGTTGCTGTCACTGTTCCCTCGACGATCCGTCGCTCTTTGCCTCGCCTTTGCCACGGCTGTAAGCGTGCTCGCCCTGGCGGCGCCGGCGGGTGCCCAGACCGGATCGGGCACCATCCTTGGACAGGTCACCGACGATGCGGGTGGAGCGCTTCCCGGCGTCACGGTCACCCTCAGAAGCCCTGCGCTGCAGGTGCCCGAGGTCACCGCGATCACCGACGAGCGCGGTGAGTACCGAATCACCCCGCTGCCCATCGGCGTCTACACCATCGAGTACTCGCTCACCGGATTTCAGACCCTCCGGGTCGAAGATGTGAGGCTGGCGACGAACTTCTCGGCAAAGCTCGACCAGGTGCTGCAGATCGGACAGCTGGCGGAAACCGTGACGGTCTCCGGGCCAGTCGCCTCTGGTTGACGTGACGCAGGCATCCACCGCCACGCTGCTCGAAACCGAAGCGCTCGAGATGATTCCGTCAGGGACCAACGGGATCGTCGGCTTCCTGTCACAGGTGCCGGGCGCGCAGAGCAACATCGAGGTCGGCGGCTCGGCCATCACCGACACGAACATCTTCGTCTCCAACGGGCAGGGCAATGAATTGTGGTCGCTGCTCGAAGGCGTCTTTGCCGCCGCGAGCCAGACGAGCGCCAGCGGCACCCACTACAACTTCAACGCCATCGAGGAAGCGCGCGTGCAGACGAGCGGCAACGGCGCCGAGATGCCGAAGCGCGGCATGAGCGTCAACCTCATCACGAAATCGGGCGGCAACGCCTACCACGGTGCGCTGGAGGGCAGCTTCACGAACAGCAACTTCGAGAGCGACAACATCACGCCCGCGCTCAAGAAGCAGGGGGTCGTTTCTGCGCCGAAGCTCATCACGCGGAAGGACGGGGGCGGCCAGCTGGGAGGCAAGCTGATTCAGGACCGGTTGTGGTTCTTCGGGACCTTCGCTATCGTCATGTCATCGGGAAATTCCGTTTGCCGTCCAGGCCGGACGGGTCGATCATCCACAGGCCGCAGCATCAGTTCTTCCAGGCCTACAAAGTGTCGGGGCAGCTCAACAGGACGAACAAGCTCATCGCGTTCTGGCACCGGTACGGCGACCATGAAAAGCGCAGCGCGAGCCAGTTCGTGCCCGAGCGCGCGATGGAACAGAACAACGCGTGGGGAGAGACGTGGAAGCTCGAGTGGCAGTCGACCATCGGGCAGTCCCTCACCTTGTCGGTGCAGCACGGCCGCTTTGAGCACGTCAATCAGTTCACCGGGTTCGCGCCCGGCATACCGCGAACCCGCGACATCGTGACGCTCATGGAAGACGGCGATGCGGTGTCCGATGGGCGTTACAGCACGACCGGGCAGATTCACGACAGGGCCGTGCTCTCCTGGTACAAGCCGAATCTGCTCGCGGGCAACCACGGGTTTACGTTCGGCCTCGACTTCCTCGACGGCGGCAACGGCGCCACCAATCCGGCGCGGCGGAGCGGCGACTATCGCCTCCTGTTCAGCAACAACACCCCGTTTCAGATCGAGATCTACAACACGCCGAACGCCCCGGAACTGAAGACACGCTACCTCGCGGGCTACGTCCAGGATTCCTGGACGATCAACCGCCGGCTGACGCTGAGTCTCGGCGTTCGCGCGCAGCGCGATCGCGGGTGGGTTCCGGCGCAATGTCAGCGTGTCGGCGCATTCGTGCAGGCGTTCCCGCCAAACTGCAACGACGAGGTGCATCCGAACATCTTCAACTCGGTCACGCCGCGCATCCACGCCGCCTTCGACCTGAGCGGCGACGGTCGATCGGTCATCAAAGGCGGCTACGGCCGCTTCGTGCACATCCGCTCGACCGGGGCCGAGATCAACAACTTCAACAAGAACGGCCAGCGGACGATGACCTACGACTGGCACGACAACAACGGCAATCGCAACTACGACCCGGGTGAAGTCAATCTCGACCCGAACGGGTCCGACTTCAGGTCCGGCGGTTCGCAGCTGAACGCGTTCCTGAATCCCGATGAGCGCATCCCGGGGTCGGAGGAGTACTCGGCCGGATTCGAGCGGCAACTGTCCACGGATTTCGCCGTCCGCGTTGACCGGCGTCTACCTGAAGAACTTCAACGTCAACCGGAACCTGAACCCGCTCCGGCCGTATTCGACGCGTTCAACATTCCGATTTCGAGCCTCGATCCGGGACCGGACGGCAACCTGGGTACGTCGGACGACACGGGCGTCCTGCTGACCTACTTCGACTACCCCGCCGCCTACCGCGGCGCGGCGTTCGAGGGGACCAAGCTGGTCAATGACGACCCGAAGAACGACGCGACGTTCAAGACGATCGAGTTCGCGGCCACCAAGCGGCTCGCGAACGAGTGGCAGTTCATGGCGTCGTACTCGGCCACGAAACGCCACGTCCCGTTCGTCGACGGCTCGGCGCTCACGCCGAACGCGGAGATCAACACGGCGGACGAGACCTGGACGTGGATCGGCGAAGATGTCAGGGTCCTGTACGTCTTCCCGTGGGACATCATCGGCGGCATCAACTACAGCCTCCGAAACGGCACTCGTCTCGCGCGGCAGGTACTGCTGAGAGGCGGCGGATCGATTACGACGCTCGTCGTCAATGCCGAGCCCATCGGCAGTCTCAGCCTCGAAAACGTCGGCCTGGTCGACGTGAGGGCCGCGAAGCGGTTCCGCTTCGGTGGACAGAATCTCGAGCTTCGTCTCGACTGCTTCAACGTGATGAACGTCAATCCGGTGACGTCGATCGTCGTCCGGGCAGGGCCGACGTTCGGGAACGCGACGGCGTCCGAGAACGGCGGGCAGAACGGGACCGGGCTGACGCCGCCGAGGATTTTCCAGTTCGAAGCGCGTTACACGTTCTAGAGCGTGTCCGATTACGTAGTGTCCGCCTTCAGGCGGACCGCGTGAAGTCCGGCTAAAGCCGGACACTACGTACTACACGGAATTCTTCACGGCGATGACACCGAGAAGCGGCGGACCGAAGAGGACCGCGGTCCGATTCTCTTCCTGTGTCCGCCACCACGCTTCGTAGATCTCGGACTCGGATTGTGTGAGATACCCCTTCCGCACCAGCACGGGAAGGTAGAGCCGCTGGAACTCTGCCACCCACTCCCACACGGACGACCCTGGCTGCCCCGTCTGACACAGCGCCTCCACGTGCGTGACGGTCAGCCCCGCCCGGTCGAACATCGCGGGCAGCCGCCCGGCAATGTCGAGGGAACCTCCGGCGTCGGCGAAACTGTCATAGACCGCCCGGAAGACTTTTGCGAACAAGGGGCTGCCGGGCTCGGTGCGCATCGCGAGATAGTTCCAGTAATCCATGACGGCCACCGTCGCTCCGGCACGAAGCCCTGAGGTGAGGTGTCGCGATCGCGGCCTCTGGCCGTTCCACGAAGGAGAAGAGCCACCGTGCGAACAGGCCATCCGGGTTCCACGGAGACGGATCGAATTCGGCGACGTCTGCCGTCACGATCTCGACGTTCTCGATGGCCCTCTCTTCAGCGATCTTCCGAAGCTGATCGGTCGCGGTACTGGAAGCATCGACGGCGATCACACGACCCGAACTGCCCACGAGATGCGCGAGCTCGACCGCAGCGAACCCGGGTCCACTGCCCAGGTCCACGAGCGTCTGACCGGCACCAAAGCCGGCCAGTTCCCAGACCTTGTGGGTCTCGGCACGCCAGACGGCGTGCTGCCGCTCGAGCCGCGCAACTTCGGCCGGCTCCATCCCAAGCAGATATTCGCTCCGGTTGCTCATATCGAGGTGTCTGCCAGCAGAGCCATGACGACGTTGTCGTCGGTACTCGCCGTCCAGCTTTCGGGCACGCCGCTTCGTGCCTTCGGTGACAAACCCGAGCGCACGATAGAGAGCGATGGCGGCGGTGTTGGACGCGAACACCTCGAGCTCGATGCGCTCGATACCCATCTGTCGCGCCGCCCTGATGGCGTGAACCGCCAATTGCCTGCCCAACCCTCGGCCGCGATATTCCGAAAGCAGGCCCATTCCCAGACGGCCCACGTGTCGAAATCCTTCGTGCGGATTGCGGATGATGTCGCACCAGCCCACGACCGTGTCCGCCGGCGTGACCGCCAGCATCTGGATACCGGACCCGTCGACGAGGCTTTGAATGAAGTGGCGCGTGCCCTCGAGTGGCGGGCCTTCGACGAAGCCGATGTACTTCCGCTCCCTCGCAACGGTATCCACGGCAGCGTTGAAGCTGTCCGCGTACTTGATGGCCGTAGGAACGATTTGAATCTCTTTCAAGGAAAGCGGTTCGCCGATCGCTATGGCGCCGCCGCCACCGTGAACTCAATCTGCCTGCTCGCAGACTGCCCGAGGCGCGAGCGCGCCTCGATGGTCAGGAGATAACTGCCGGGCGGCAGCTCACCGACGGGAAGACCGATGCCGTGCACGTACGCGCCGTTGGCGCCCTTGAGCTCGTCTGACGACCGCTGGTCGTTGTGCTCGAACACGACCTTTCCTTCGCGCGACTTGACCGTGGTCTTGACGTCGACCGTGTGCGGCGTGGGCCCCGACCGATCGTAGATTTCGGTCACCACCGCCACCTCGTCGTTCTGCGGAAACGTGCGAAGCGCCGCGGGCGGCAGCTTCAGGAACTTCTGCAGTTCGGGGTCTCCACGCGCCGTCACCATCGAGACCGCCGCTCTCGACGTCACGAGCAGACCGCTCATGCTGAACGGCAGCTTGCTGAAAGCTGGAATATCGAGGTCGTACATCACCGTGCCGGTCGCCCCGTTCGTGGTGTCGTACGCCCCGACCCGAAGCTGGTAGCGACCTGGCGGGAGATTCAGCCGCTTCAGAAAGCGAATGCCCGTTTGCTTGATCCGCGCCTTGGCGTCCGGCGGCAGCTTCAGAGTGAAGGACTCCTTGTCGGTGCGGGTCTCGCCCGACGAGTCCAGGGCGACGTACGCAAGATCCACGCGCTGACTGTCGGCCAGCGCGAGATCGGCGCCTCGCAACTCGATCCCCAGCAGCACCGAGGCGTTCGCGCCCGCGCCCAGGAACGGCGCCACGAAGAGCCGCATTTTCAATCCGGTGGCCGGGACGATGCTCGTCAGCGCCCGCATCAACTGCGGTGAGACGTCGTTGTTTCCGGTGCGCTGGTCCTTCGTATTGCTCTTGGGCACGACATAGCCTCGCCGGGCGCGAATCGTGAGGCCGGGACGGGACGTGCGAACCTCGATCCGATGGAACCTGCCATCCCGCCTGCCCGAGGGCGGATAGTACGCCAGCACGTCAGTACGAGCTGTTGGCGCTGACAATCCGCTCGAAGGCGGCGCTGAAATCGTTCGCGTTGACCGCGGCGAACCCGTTGGTCTCGTCTGAAAGCGTCCTCAGGCTGTCCTGCGACACCTGCAATTCGTTTCGAAGCGAGCTCATGCCAATGCCGGTCTGCCGCTGCATGGCTTCGGGCGTCGCATCGGGCGTGTCCGCAGCCGTGATGGGCCGCTGATCGGCGAACATGCCGACTTCGATCGTGTCGTCGCCCAGCGTCGTGAGCCCTCGCGGATCGATGGCGTAGATGCTGACGTTCGAGCGGGTCGCCGCGGCGATGGCGTCGCGGATGCCGTCGAGCACGATCGACGCCGAACGGTTGTTCATCACGTCGGTGATGTCGTAGTCCAGGCCTTCGCTGACGAAGAGAATCGACTTCCGCCTCCCGCGTATCGCGCTCAGCTTGTCGGCGACCTCGGTCAGCACCCGCGTCGTCGCCCGCGCGTTGAAACCCCGCTCGGCGTCGAGGGGATCCTCGATCGTGCCGTTGGCCACCGACGCGCCCGCGTAAAACTGCTCGTTGCGCGCCAGCGTGGCAGACATGAGCTTCTGGCCCATGAAACGGTCAACGGCCGCGGAAAGAAGACGCTTGTCGCTCGTGAACTCCTGGGAGCCCGCCGACGACCCTCCGTTGTGCAAGACCGCCATGAGATCGTTCGCCGCCAGGTACTTGTCGATGAACTGCTGCGCTGCCCGCTTCACACGGGGAGCCCGCTCGGGCGCGGTATGGAGGGCGTCCAGGATCAGGACGTAGACGCGCCCTGCGAAGGGCTGTTCGTTGCTGGCGACATCCGGCTGCTGCGAGGCGGTGGATAGCCGGTCGCCGGTTTCAACGGGAATCTCGATGAACGCGAATCCCGCGATCGACTGCGACTTGCCGTCTTCGAAGATCTGGAAATCTTCCTTCTTGAGGTCCCTGACGAGCGCGCCGCTCTGATCCGTCACCAGCGCGTCGACTTCGACGTATTCGACCTCGGCTTTGAATGTGGGGAGTTCCTGGGAGGCGACTGACGCACACAGCACACCTCCCAGAACGACGACCACGGCTGCGATAGAACGATGGAAGGCCTTCATCCACGATCGCCCGTTCGAATACCAATCGTTGAGGTTCGAGTTTCCCGACGTTTCATCGCTTGAGTCTCTGTCGCTAGAAGTTGTAGGTCACGCCCAGCTGAAGGATGCGCGGCAGAATGATCGCCGACGGAACGAGATAGGTGGCGCTCGACCGAAGATTCCGGGCCGTCACGAAATTGGCGTTGAACACGTTGAAGAAGTCGAACCGCCCCTCCAGCGTGCCCGAGCCGTGGATTCTGATCCGCTTGGCAAACCGGAAATCCACCAGGTTCGTGCTCGGCAGACGAATCGTCCCCAACGGATCGGTATTGAGCACGATCGATCGAATGGTCTGGCCGCCAGTGCACTGCACCTGTCGCGACTGCGGAGCGCCCAGCCTTCGCTCGAAGTTTGCCGACGCGATGATCTCCCACGGCAGGACGTACCCTCCAGATATTTTGGCCGTATTCTCCCAGAACCGTTCGGCTGTGTTGATCTCTGAATTTGGATTCAGAGCCTGACGATCGGCGAAGTCCGCATCGGCCCTGGTGAACGACATCGAAGCGTTCATCTGCCAGCCGCCGGCCAGCCGCCTCGTTCCGGCGACCTCGAAGGTCTTGTAGACCTGGTTGCCAGGCCAGTCGACCAGCGTTGTACCTGCGAATTGACGGGCGCTCAGGGCCAGCGGGTACTCGTAGTAGGTTTGCGTCTTCCCGGGATCGTCACTGGTCCCGACCCGCCCGTCGGCGCCAGGATCCGGGTTGGTGATCGCAATGTTGTAGCGCGGAGTACCGGTCTGTAGATTTCCTCCGTCCGGCGAAGATCGTAGTTCCTCGCATATACCGCGGTCCCGCGAATGCCCCACCTGCCGTTGACCTCCCGTTCGAAGGTGAGCGACCACTCGTCCGACTTCGGCTGGACTTCGTCCGGATTGGCCACGGCATCGGTCACACCCGAGATCGACCGGAAATCCGGACCATTCGGATCGAAGTTGATTTCCCCGCTGTCGAGCAGACGATTGTTGTTGTTGTCGTGCCAGACCCAGTTGGTCGCCGTTCGGTTGTTGCGATTGGCGGTCACCACTTCCGGATTGACCTCGCGCAGATTCACGAACATGCCGTATCCGCCTTTGAGCACCGACTTGCCGTCGCCCATGAGATCGAGCGCGAAGTGGATGCGCGGGACGACCGAGTGCCAGACTCGCATCTGGATCTTGTCGTAGCAGGCGGCCGGCGCGAAGTCGGTCTGGCCGAGGCACTGTGGAGGGGCGTACGCGTTGTCATAGGCGTAGCGCACACCGAGACTGAGATTCAGCCGGCGGTTGACTGCCCACGCATCCTGCAGATACAGGCCCAGGTAGCTGTTGTCGTTGAACGGCCTTACCGGATAGTTGAACGTGTCGACCGGCAAACGGCACCGAGTTCTGGAACTGGAGCTGATAATTGCCGCCGGGACGTGAGCCGTTCTTGTGCGGATACCCGCCGAACAGGTAGTCGAACCCCGTCTTCAGCTGGTGAGTCCCGGGACCGATGAAGTCGGACCCGAAGATACTGGCCGATCCCTTGAAATGATTCCGGAAGTAGTCCTCCACGCGCTGATCGCTCAAGTGATCCCCGGTGACGAATTGAGTGGCGATTGTCGATCGTCGCGACCTTGTGCCCCTCTCCGTTGTACCCGGGCAAGGCAAAGTAGTACGCGTGCTTGTACCAGTTGCCGTACTGCAGCGAGGCCACCATCGAATTGCCCCGCACGTTCTGCCATTCGCCCTTGTACATCGACACCGGTCCGCGATGGATCTCCATCGATTCCGGCGGGCGGAACTGGCTGGCGCCTCGTCTCTGGATGTCGAGCGCGCCATGATAGAAGAGGGTCACCTTGTTCTGCGGCGAAAGCTGCCACTGCAGCTTCTCCGAATGGAACGCCTGATCCGTTTCGATGAGGATCGGCGTGCCGTCGGGATAGAAGGCGTTCAGGATTTCCCGGTTGTATCCCTCGCTGCGGGCCGACACGAAGAACCACAACTTGTTGCGGATGATCCGGCCGCCAAAGGCGCCACTGTAGTCCCACATCCCGTGCAGCTTGGGCACGTTTCGCACGCCCGCCGCCGCCAGCTCTTCGTCGACGTTCTCGCCTTCGAGCGCATCCGACGATCCGTAGGCGACGAACTCGCCGTTGAACTGGTTGCCGCCCGACTTCACGATCGAGTCGATGAACGGGCCGCGCCGCGGCATCTCGGCGCTGCTGCCGACCGTCTGCAGCCGCGTCGACTCGATGGAGTTGAAGTCGACGTGCGCGCCCTGCACACCGTTGCCGCCCGACGAGGCGAACATGATGCCTTCGAGCATCTGCCAGGGCGCACCCTGCTGGCCGTAGGCGCGGATCACGATCGTGTCGGTCATGCTCGACGCGCCGACGTCGAGGTTGGTCCGCATGCCCGGCACCTGAGCCATGAACGCCTTCAGCCCGTCTCTGGTCGTCGGCAGCAGCTCCAGCGCGTCGGACGCCAGATCCACGCTGGTGGCAGGATTGGTCACATCGACCAGCGGCGATTGACCTGACACGGTGATCGTTTCTTCAACCGTCCCCAGGCTCATGCTCTGGTCAATGGTCGCCGTAAACCCCACTGCCAGCCGCACCCCCTCGCGCTTCACCTGCTGGAAGCCAGCGAGCTCGAACGTCAGCGTGTAGGTGCCCGGAGGCAGGCCGAGACGATATTCGCCTCGCTCGTTGGTCACCGCGGTGACTTGAGGAACCTGCAGAGCGGGCCCCGTCGCGCTGACCGTCACACCGGGAAGAATCGAGTTCGATGTGTCGGTGACGACGCCGATGATCGAGGCCAGCGTCGCCTGACCTGACGCCGGCGCTGCGAGTGAAAACAACTCCAGCGCGCTCAGAAAGAGGACAACGACCGCCAGTCTCCCAAGGAACGATCGAGCGCCGTAACCGAACGCGACCATACGCTCCTCCTTCTCGACGCTGTTTTTATGACGCCGCCTCGTGATATCCGAGCTCCAGGGACAACGCGTTCGCCACCGAGACGACGGTTCTCGCCAGATTCGGGCAGCCGGCCCCTGGTCATCCGGAACACCGGGCCCGCAATCGAGAGCGTGGCGATGACTCGAGCCTTGTAGTCGAAGATGGGCGCGGCGATGCAGCGCACGCCGAGCTCGACTTCTTCGTCGTTGAGCGAAAACCCGCGCCGGCGGATGCGGGCCAGCTCGAGCTTGAGCGCCGCCGGCATCACGATCGTGTTGGGCGTGTGTCGAGTCATCGCCAGCCGCGGGATGATCAGGTCCTGCGCCTGTCGCGGAAGAAACGCGAGGAATGCCTTTCCCGACGCCGACGAGTGCAGTTCGCCGCGGTGCCCGATGGCGCGAACGATCCACGGCGCTTCGGCGCTGGCAATCGACAGCATCTGAATGTTGCTCAAGACGCAGATGTGCGCGGTCTCACCGGTCCTTCCGACGACGTCCTTCAGGAACGGCTCGGCCCGCTTGGGCAGGCTGAAACGCGAGACCGACACGTTGCCGAGCTCGAACAGCTTGAGACCCAGGTCGTATTTGCCCTGCTGATTGCGCCTGACGAAGCGGTGGCCTTCGAGCACCTTGAGCAGCCGGTGAATGGTGCTCTTATGAAGATGAAGAACGGCGGCCAGCTCGGCCGGACCGACTTCCTTGTTGGCAATGGCGAGGGCGTCGAGCAGCGCCAGCGCGCGCTCCAACACCTGCACCTTGTAGCGGGTGACAAACGGATCCGTCTCGTGGTCGGTGTCCGACTTGTTTCGGATATCGGTGGCCAAGATGCACTCCTTGTCTGACCCTCGACTTCCGTGTTCAATACGTCGCGGTTATTCCGTCCCTCCAGTGGCTGAGTACACGTGCGAATTGGCATAGCCCACGATCGCGAGCCTGGTCGCCATGCCGTCGCCCACGTGCCGCGGCCGATGCCACGTCTGTGCCGGCGCGTAGACGACGTCACCCTGGTTCGCCACGAAGAGCGGCACGTCACCGATCAGGAACTCGTTCTGCCCCTCGAGAATGAACCACGCTTCGGGGCCTGTCAGATGGAAGTGCCCCTTGTCGCCGGGCGCGGCCGGTTTCTGTGTTTTCGGATCGCCCCTCAGGATGTTCACGATGCCCACGTTGACGTAGCCGCCGTCATGCGCGTCGCCGATGAACTGGGTCGGGTTGCGCTTGGGCTTCTGCGTTCCCGCAATCGTCAGGTTGTAATCGATGTACGGAACGTTGGCCTCGTCGTACGCGCCCTTGGCCGACGCCACGCGGGCCCGTTCGTACTTCATGCCCGGCAGCGGTGCCGGTGTTTCATCGCCCGGATACATCACGATCGCGGCAGGGTTGGTCACTTCGAACCGCAGCGATGGGCGATCGCCGACCGTCTCGATGCTGTACACGAGACGCTTCGGCACCTGGATGAGGAATCCCTTCGAGGCCACGAACGGCTCCTGTCCCTCGACCGTCACGCGCATCTGGCCGTCCTGGACGACCCACCACACACGATGATCCTGATGAAACCGCCGGGGCGTTTTCGCGCCGGCCGCCAGCGAGATGTACTCGCCGTGGAACAGATGATCGTGGAAGACGACCTCGCTCCAGTTCTGCTGCCCCTTGTGTTTGGCGAGCGACATCGGACAGCTTCGTGTGCGGCTTGTTCGGCGGAACGAATGGATTGGCTTTGACCGGCATCGGCACCCAGACGTCCATCATGCCGCGGCCGCCGCCGCCGCCCCTTGTCCCCGGCCGCCGCCGGCACCTCGCTCTGGTTGCTGGCCGTGCAGGTCTGCCTGCGGGCCCATGAACATCGCGAACAGGCCGAGGGCTGCCGTCACGCAGCCAATGCGTCGAAGTAGTGTCATGTCCGTTCGACTCCTGTTCCGGGGTGTGACCCCGATCGATCGTGCGCGGAAGGAACAGAACGCGCGTGGATATTCTTCGCCGGTTGTCTTAAAGCGATGGTTTACAACAAGGAGACCGCGATGGCAACCTGTCCCACATGCTGAAACGAGCGCGCGGGAAGAGCCACGCGTGCGCATTTCGGCCCGTTTCGCGGCGCTAATGCTTTGATGTCTAAATCTTTGCGTTCAAACTACATGGACGGCTCGCGCCGGCGCCTGACGAAAAATCTGTGCAAGAAGCCACGCGCGCCGTCGCCGTCCCGCGCGTAGAGCCTGTCTCACTCCGTGCAACCAGCTCCCTATATAGGGGGACACGCCCGCTAGAACACGGCGATGGGATTGACCGGCGAGCCGCTGCCTCCCTCCACCGGGAGCGGCGCGAACGTCATCATGAACTCGTAGCGCTTCAGCCTGCGCGCGGTCTGCGCAAGATTCTCGAGATCGAGGTTTTCGACGATGCCCGCCCCGAGCCAGCCGAGCAGCGCGTGGTGGATCGGATTGCCGGGAATCCCCTGTTCGGGACCCCATCCGGGACGAGGGTTCCAATCGATGTTCATGTCGTGCGCGGCAAACGCGATGTCCCGCGCCTTGAAGAACGGAATCGCATCGGCATAGAACCCGGCGACCTGCCCCGACCACGGACCCTTGGCGGCGCGACGCTTCCAGCGGCCGACATACAGCACGATCACATCACCAGGACCGACGCGCACTCCCGATCGTTTCTCCCACGCCTCGAGATCGGCGCGCGTGATGGGCGTACCCGGCTCAATCCATTCGACGCCTTTCAACTGCGGCATGTCGTACAGCACGCCACGCGTCACGATGCCGTCGCGGCGGCTCATGATGCTGCCCTGCTTGCACCCGCTCTCGGCGGTGATGTTCTCCTTCGCCGAGTAGCCGTTGTACATCTGGTCGTCCATGAAGAAGTGACAGAAGGCATCGGTGTGGCCGGTCGACAGGCCGTGGTAGCTCACCGAATACGTATCGGTGGT
Organism: Vicinamibacterales bacterium; assembly: GCA_963850725.1. Taxonomy (GTDB): domain Bacteria; phylum Acidobacteriota; class Vicinamibacteria; order Vicinamibacterales; family JAMQPK01; genus JAMQPK01. The sequence goes on along the minus strand of CAWKMQ010000018.1, from coordinate 227,778 downwards.
CGTGTTCGGGCCGATGGCGTTGGTGGTACGTTTGAACACCTGATTCGGCCCGACATCGGCTGCCTCGGCCTGCGGCACCGGGCCCGACATCGACACGACGATGCCGTTTCGGACCAGGCGCGCAGCCTCGAGCACTTTCTTCTCGGTGATGAGATTGGCGGTGCCCTTCTGATCGTTCGGGCCCCAGCGTCCCCAGTTGCGCAATTCGGTGCGCCAGCGCTTGTAGTCGTCGGGCGTGACGCTGGAACCTGATCTGACCGTGAAGCATGGCCGCGAACGTGACGGCCACTCCGGCGATGAGAGCTTTCCTGCGCATGAGGTCCTCCTGAAAAAAGTAGGGCGGGTCCACAGAAGACCCGCCCTACGACGGCGAACTTTGCCATCTGCCATCTGCTCTCGTTAGCACCTGCAGTGGCGAATTTCGTCTACATCGCGTGGCTTACTGCGGCAACGCGAACACGTACAACGCCTGGCCGCTCTGCGGAATCTTGATGTCCGGCACGATCGCGGCCGGCACGTTGCGCGGGCTGCCACCGCCAAGCCCCGACATGACGGCGATGTATTGACGGCCGTCGACGCTGAAGCTCACCGGATACCCCTGCGCCGACGTCCCGAGCCTCGTCTGCCAGAGCACCTGCCCGTTCTTGGCATCGAGCGCACGCACGTACCGATCGAGATCGCCGATGAACACGAGCGCCGCCCGCGGTCGAGAGGGCGGCCGTCAGGAACGGCGCGCGCTGCTCGAACTTCCAGACTTCCTCCATCGTCCGCACGTCGTACGCGCCCGAGCTTGCCCGTCTGCTCTTTGCTGTTCGGCGAGTGCTTGAACGCGCGATCGGCACCCGAGCCGCCGCCGTTTTCGGTCATCGTGACGTTTCTCGCCGTGAAGTCCATGCACGACTGGCTCAGCGGCGCGATGATCAGCCCGCCCGGCTGGTAGTAGGTCATCGCCTGCCAGTTCTTGCCGCCGGCCGTGCTCGGACAGATGAAGATGGGCTTGTCGAGCGACATCTCCAGGATGTCGGGACGATAGCTCGGCACACCGGTCTTCGGATCGATGCGATCCCAGACGTTCTGGTAGACCATCTCCTTATGCGCGATGTACTGGCCCGTGCGCCGATCGATCTTCCACAGCACGCCGGCCTTTCCAGCGCTGAACGACACTTTCTGATTGCCGATGTCCACCAGGATGCGCTCGAACACCTCGTCGAGATCGAACGACTCGGCCGGAGCGTGCTGGAAGTACCACGCGAGCTTGCCGGTATCGGGGTTGAGCGCGACCGTGGAGTTGGCGTAGAGCGTCTTGTCGAGCAGCGTGAGCTTGCGGCTCAGGAAGTTCCACGGCTTCGCCTGCGACACGCCCCAGTAGGTCAGGTTGAGATCCGGATCGTAGCTGCCGGCAATCCAGGTGTCGCCGCCGCCGCGAAAGCTCATCGGCAGGTTGCCCCAAGTCTCGCTGCCCGGCTCGCCCTGCCTCGGCACGGTGTAGAAGCGCCACGCCTGCTTGCCCGTCTTGGTGTCGTACGCGCTGATGAAGCACCCGACGCCATCGAAGCGCGTGCATCCCGTCAGGCCCTGAAGCACCTTGTCGCCGATGACCACCGCGCCGCTGGTGTTGACGCGCTGCGTCTCCGGCGCCGCCGGCGTCGACCACAGGATCTCACCGTTGCGCGCGCTGAACGCCACCATGGTGGCGTTGCTCGCCGGCAGGAAGATCTTGTCGTCGGCAATCGCGATGCTGCGGATGCCGCCGTAGCCAGGCGCCTGGTCCGGGCCGGCGCGTGTTTCCCAAATCAGGCTGCCCGTTTTGGCATCCAGCGCCTGAACGATGTTGCTCGGCGTCGCCAGATAGATGATGCCGTTGTGCACGATCGGCGTGGTCTGGTTTGCGCCCGGAATCGTTCATCGCCCACACCCACTGCAACTGAAGGTTCTTCACGTTGGTGGGCGTGATCTGATTCAGCGGACTGTGGCTGTGTCCGTAGTAGTTGCGGCGGAAAATGAGCCAGTCTCCGGGAGGCGGGTTCTTGAGCATCTCCGGCGTCACCGGCACGTAGTTCCTCACTTCGCCGGGCACAGTGACGCCCATGTTCGGCGATCCCTCGCGGCCACCGCGAGCCGCCGTCCCCGCGCCGACGACCATCGGCGCCGCGGCTGCGCACCGCGTCCGCCGCGTCCGCCGCCCGCCCGCCTGCGGCGGGAGCGCCTGCCGGGCCGGTCAACAGCGTGCTGATCTGATTGCCGCTTCGCGGCGTCAACGGTTGCGCGCCCGCGGGCGCACCGTTGAGTTGAAGGAGAAACGCCGTCATGGCAAGCGTTCCCTCTTCGCCCGAGCGCGCCTGGATTGGTCGGCGGCATCGTCTGAACGAGCAAGGTGAACAACTCGTTCGCCGCGCGCGGTCCCCACTTGGCGCGGAAATCCGGACCCTCGAGCGCTGGTGCGTCGGCGGACCCGCGATAGTCCTGACCGTGGCACCCCGCGCACTGCTGTGCGTATGAGGCCTGTCCGGCCTGTGCCTGCGCCGCCGTGAATATGCCGCCACCGGCTGCCGGCTGCTGCTGGCGGCCCGTCGCGGCGATCGTGAACCCGATGAAGACAGCCGATCCGGCAAGAATAGAAGCCCTGGTACGGTTCATATGTAGCTCCTGATGGCGCCTATGCTACAGGAAAAAGGGAAGGGGTCGGGAGGAACCCTTCCCGACCACTACGCCCAGCGGCGGATCATCGGGTGATGCGGTTCCCACGCCCTCCAGACGCTCATCGCCCACTCGCGCACGCGTGTGGTGTGCTCGCTGTGATCCCTGGCTGCGTGGATATCGAGGATCGTCATCGCCCCGAGCGACTCCGGCGGATCGAGCCAGACGAAGTCCTTCTTGTGCTGCACGGCGCGCTGGATCGTCTTGCGCGCCTCCTGCGGCGTTCGACGCGAGCTCGAAAACGATGTAGAGGCCGACCAGGTGCACGGTCACCGATTGAATCGCCTGTGGCGACGGCGTGCCCGGATGCTGAGCGGCATAGGCATCGACCGTCAGTTGGTGGGCGGCCCCGTAACGCGGGTCGGTGTATTCGCGCGCGAGCACTTCGCCGTAGAGGGCCCAGCAGCCCGGCGACGCCCCGATGTAGCGATGGGCAGGACCGTCTCCTTCCGCCACGAGCGCGCCACACCCGATGCACCGGACCTTCTTCGTCGTCACTCTCGCTCCAGGGAACTCGGCGGACGTTACCTCAAACGCCCCGCGCGATCAACGAACGCACGTCTGAAAGGCCCTTCACCACGTGATCGGGCCGAACCGTGGAGTCCTGCGGCACGCCGCGGCCGCGGAGATCGATCCAGATGCCCGAAATGCCCAGTTTCTGCGGTGCGGCGACGTCCCATTCGAGGTTGTCGCCGACCATCCAGGCATCGGACGGCGGTACGTCGAGCGCCGTCAGGGCCCGTTGGTACACGCGCTCATCCGGCTTGCCGAATCCCATCTCCCCTTCGATGAGAATGACGTCGAAGAAATCGGCCAGCCCGAATCGAACGACCTTCTTTCGCTGGGCCGGTCCGGCGCCGTTGGTCAGGAGCGCCAGCCGGCGTCCCGAATCGCGAAGCCACCGGACCGTGTCGATCGCCTCGGGCAGCGGCTCCATGCCGGCGTCGCGCCGATGGCTGTACGCATCGCCGATCGCGGCGGCAAGAGACGCATCGTCGATGCCGAGCTCCGTCAACGCGATGCTGACGACCTCGCGCCGCGCGGCTTCGAGCTCGAGGCGCCCGGTACGATGCCGGTCGGCATCGCCCCAGTACCAGCGCGACGCGGTGCGGATGGCGTCGACGATGACCTCCTGATCGAGGGGCGCAAATCGATGCGCCTGACCCGCACACGCCTCGCGCCAGCACTCGTGCACGAGGCTGCTGTCGTCGAGAATCGTGTCGTCGAGATCGAGCAGGATGGCGCGAGGACTCATACCCTTAAGAGGGGTCGGGTGCAATTTCGCCGACATGTGTACACCGTTATTTGATACTGAAGGGCACATCGGCCGTCTGGCCATCGACGACGATGCGCAGTTTGTACTGACCCGGGGCGAGCGGTTTCTTGTCGGACCGCGAGATCGTATTGCCGATTTGCGTCTGGCTGAACCCGCCGGGGACCGGTGTGAACACGTTGCACGGAGTCGAGCGCAGTTGCTGAGGCGAATCGCCGACCACTTGCGCCGAGGCCTGCTTGACGGTCCGGGGCTCGAGCTCGACCGCGTAGGTCAGCTCGGTCACGCCTCGCTCGAACATCGCGCTCGGCAGCGGATACACGATGACGCACATCTCCTTGCCGGGACCGAAATAGCGATGCGCCGTCCCGAAGGCCACGCTCTTGACGCCCCTGGGCAAGCTGACACCCGTTTGCGCACCGGCAAGCGGTGTCAGCGCGAGCACGATGACCAGAAACACTCGCAGCATCAGTCCGTCGCGAAGCGTGTGGCGTCGACGGGCGCCGGTCCCGGCGCGAACCGGCTCTCGGCGCCGAGCCGCACGTGAAGCGCGTAAAAGCTGATCGCCGAAACCGCACAGAACAACGCGCTGAGGTGCCAGAGAAGGTTCGGGCTGTAGTTGTCGAGGACCAGCCCGGCCGCAACCGGCCCCACGGCCGCCGGCACGCTGATCGACAGACCGAATACGGCCATATACCGTCCGCGCATGTCCATCCGGGCAAAACCGGCGGCGATGGCCTGGCTCGTCGGCATGACGATCATCTCGCCGATCGTGATGATGACCACGGCGGCCACGAACAGCCAGTAGGCCGACACCATGCCGAACATCCCGAACCCGACGAGATAGAAGAGGGTGCCGAATGCCATCATCAGAAACTGCGGCCTGCGTCTTGATGACGCGCATCGTCCAGATCTGAAAACAAATCACGGTGATGGCACTCGACGTCAGGAGAAATCCGTAGCCCTGAGGCTCGATGCCGTGGTTGTCCCGCAAGTACACCGAGAGCGAGTTGTACATCTGAATGTATACCGTCCCCATGAGCACCGCGGCAACCACGAACGCGACAAACGGCCTGTCGCGTAACACGAGGCGGTAATTGCGGAATGTCTGGAGAAACCCCTCCTCTTCGTGCTGCTCGTGCGCTGCGGGCTTCGTTTCGGACATGAAGAGATAGAAGAGCACGGCCACGACGCAGCTGATCGAGGCATCGATGACGAACAGCGCGAAAAACGACGTGCGTGCCACGAAGCCGCCGATCGTCGGCCCGACCAGCCAGGCCATGTTGCCGACCACGCGCAAAACACCGAAGCCTTCCTGGCGCTGTTCCTTCGACAGGATGTCGGCAATCATCGCGGCATGCGCCGGCCCGCCGACTTCGGAGAAGAGGCCGACGAGCGTGGCCACGGGAAACAGCCACGCGAATCGGTTGACCGAGCCCAGCGTCAGCGCGCTCAGCGCGCTCGTCACGAGGCCGAAGAGAATCAGCTTGCGCCGCCCGAGGCGGTCGGTCAGCGCCCCGCCAATGACCGATCCGACCATGCCCGCCAGCGAGAGCAAGCCGAGCAGGACGCCGGCCTCGGTCATGCCGACGTGGAACTTCCGCGTGATGTACAGCGCGAAGAAGGGAAACATGATCGTGGCGCCGATCTTGTCGACGAAGTGGACGCCCACGACAATCCAGAATTTCTTCGGAAACTGATGGTAAAGCTGAAGGGCAGATGCGCGCAGACGCGGCTCCTCACTCGCAGTCGATCATGGGCGGTCTATTCCGTACACCAGCACATCCCACTCGAACAGTCTGGTCTTGCGCTCGAACTTCTCGCCGATGCGCTCGGCCACTTTCATCGATGCCACGTTGCACGGATGAATCAGGCTGATGACGTGGCGCTGATCCAGTTCCTTGAACGCATACTGGAGGGCGACCTTCGCACCTTCGGTCGCGTAGCCTTTGCCCCACGCGTGGCGCGCGAGCGTCCAGCCGATCTCGAAGCCCGGCCATCCTTCCGGGTTGAGGAACCCGATGCGCCCGATCATCTTCTGCGTCGCCTTCTCTTCGACCGCCCAGTGGCTGTAGCCCCTCATGTGCCAGTGGCCGATGAACACCGCCATGCTGCGCCAGGATTCCGGGCGGGTCATCACCTTTCCGGGGCCGAGATAGCGCATGACGAGCGGATCGGCGCACATGTCGGCGTATGCGTCGAGATCGCTCTCACGCCACATGCGCAGCTTCAGCCGATCGGTTTCCAGCTCGTCGAACATCATCGCAACCTCGCGCGCGTCAGCGCGACTGTCGTCCCCCGAGAATGCCACCGAACATGCCGCGAAGGATCTGCCTGCCCAGTTGGCCGCCCACTGTGCGCGCAGTCTGCTTCGCCATCGTCTCCACCATCCCCTGACGCCGCTTGGTGCCCCAGAGAAAATCGTTTATCGCCCCGCCCACACCCGACGTAGCTGTCGCACCCCCCGCACCTGACGCACCTCCCGCACCTGTCGAATCCGGCTTCGCTCGATCCGGTTCCGACGAGCTTCGGCGCGACAGGCCTCCCGCACCTGACGCACCCATTCCGGCTTTCAGCATCTCATAGGCCGACTCACGGTTGACCGCCTTGTCGTACTTCGGCCCGATGGGACTGCGCGCGCGCACCGTCGCGCGCTCTTCGGCGGTAATCGCCCCGATGCGGCTTCGCGGCGGCGCCATCATCGTGCGCTGCACCGGCATCGGCACGCCGTTGTCCTGCAGCGTCGACACGAGCGCCTCGCCCACACCAAGCGTGGAAATCACCTGGGCCACGTCCAGCTTCGGATTCGGCACGAATGTCTCGGCCGCCGTGCGCACCGCCTTCTGGTCGCGCGGCGTGAACGCCCGCAGCGCGTGCTGCACGCGGTTGCCCAGCTGTCCGAGAATTTCGTCGGGCACATCGTCGGGAAACTGCGAGCAGAAATACACGCCGACGCCCTTCGATCGGATGATGCGCACCACCTGCTCCACGCGATCGCGCAGCGCTTCGGGCGCGTCGTCGAAGAGCAGGTGCGCCTCGTCGAAGATGAACACCAGCTTGGGCTTCTCGAGATCGCCGACTTCGGGAAGATTCTCGAACAGCTCCGACAGCAGCCACAGCAGGAAGCTCGAGAACAGGCGCGGCTTGAGGATCAGCTGATCGGCGGCGAGGACATTGATGATGCCGCGGCCGCTCAGATCGGTGCGAAACAGATCGACCAGCTCCAGCGCCGGCTCGCCGAAGAGCGACGTCGCCCCCTCGCGCTCGAGCGACAGCAGCGACCGCTGGATGGCGGCCACCGATTGGGTGCTCACGAGTCCGTAGCTCGAGGAGATCTCTTTGCGGTTGTCAGCAACGAAGGTGAGCAGCGCACGCAGATCGTCGAGATCGAGCAACAGCAATCCGCGGTCGTCCGCCAGCTTGAACGCAATCTCGAGCGCGCCGACCTGTGCCGGGCTCAGTTCCAGAATCCGGCCGAGCAACGTCGGCCCCAGCTCGCTGACGGTCGTCCGGACCGGATGCCCGGAAGTCCCGTACAGATCCCACAACACGACCGGATTCGCCTCGGGGGCGTAGGCTTCGACGCCGACCTGCGTGGCTCGCTGTTGAATCTTGTCGCCGCCCTTGCCCGGCATGGCGAGTCCCGCGACGTCGCCCTTGATGTCGGGCATGAACACCGGCACGCCGAGGCGCGAAAACCCCTCGGCCATGACCATCAGCGAGACGGTCTTCCCGGTGCCGGTGGCACCGGCAATCAGGCCGTGACGGTTACCGTATTGTGCCTGGAGATAGACGGGCTCGTCGCCCTTGCCGAGAAGAATGCGCGACATATGAGACGGCTAGCTTACGACAGAATGAGGCGGATTTAGCCGCTTGATTAGGCACGGAGCGCGCGCGCAGAATGGCCCACACAAGGCGAGGTGAGCATGCGCTCTGGGCTTGGATTATCACGGATACTTCTTTTGTTCCTATCAGGATCTTCGTTACTGACTGGATGTAACTCACCATCATCAGACTTTGAAACATTCATGCGAATACCACTTCCCTCCAACGTGGAGATTGTCAAGATGGACGGGAATTGGGGAAACGATCCGTGGCGGTGCTGGGAAATTTCACCGGTAGATGATGAGCTGAAGAGAAGACTGGTTGCAAAATGGAATCTGGTTTCAAATTTAAACGCTTTTCATGGTGTGGCCACCGGAGGAAAAACGTATTGCCGATTTGCGGAGGACGAGTTGAGTGAGGGATATAGCGGGAACTCCGACTCCTATAGGGCGGTAGGAATCAACAAGAAAACCAACATGATGGTGGTTTATTTTTACAACGGTTGATGGCGTCCAAAAAGAGAAAACAAGAACGTCAGAAAGACGCCGCCCTGAAGCGAGCAAAAGAACTGGGGCATATCGATACTCGTGATTCAGATGCCGTACTGCCGCGTGGAGCGGTTCCTGCCGACCCTGCGCAACTGGCCCACAACAATACGTACGATCCTCTGCCACGGTTCTACGTAGACAAAGCGATCACCTGTCGTGCTTGCGGTAAAGAAGAGGTTTGGCCCGCTGACAGGCAAAAATGGTGGTACGAAGTCGCCAAGGGAAACATCAACACACGAGCAGTCCTCTGTCGCGCATGTAGAAATAAGGAGAAAGATCGAAAGACGGAGATTCGGAAAGCGCATCTCGACGGAATCGCCAAGAAGCGAACCCGAAAATGAAACTTATCGGCTCAGGTAGGCCTCGAGCTCCGAACGCTTGACCCGATAGGTCGAGCCGATTTTCTTGGCCGCCAGCTCGCCCGATTCGATGAGCGCGATGACGTCGGGCTCGTTCACGCTCAGGCGGCGGGCGACGTCGGCGGGCGACATGAGATCTGTCGAGCCCAGAGCGCCCTGGGCCTGGATGATCTGCTGGGCCATCGAAAGGCCCACCGCCAGCTCGGTGGCGGCGCCGGCGGTACCGCCGCCCTTCTCCATGCCCTGAGCCATCTGGTATTTCACGTAATCGTTGAGGTTGCCCACCGCGGCCATGCTCGAACGCTTGTCGAGCGCCTGTTCGACTTCCGCGGGCACCGAGACGTTCTCGACGACGAAGCTGGAAATCTGCAGGCCGTACTTCTCGCGAATCGTGGGATTGATGACGGGCAGCAGCGCCTCTCCGATTTCGCGATAGCGGCTGGCAATCTGCAGCACGGGAATTCTGGCGGCGGCCACCGCGTCGCTGAACGCGCTGACCATGCGCGAGCGCATGACGTCGATGAACTCGTCGACGGTGAAATCGTGATCCGATCCGGCGACCTCGCGAAGGAACGTCCTGACGTCGACGATCTTGAAATCGTAGGTGCCGAACGCCCTGACGCGGACGACGCCGAGGTCTTCGTCGGGCATCATCACGGGATTGGTCGTTCCCCATTTGTTCCCGGTGAAGAGCCTCGTGTTCAAAAAGTACACATCGGCCTTGAACGGCGAGTCGAACCCGTACTTCCACGATCGGAGCCTCGTGAGCACCGGGATGTTGTCGGTCGTCAGCGTGTGCCTGCCGGGCCCGAACGCATCGCCGAACTGGCCCAGGTAAACGAACTGGGCGCACTGCGATTCGCGCACGATGAGCTGCGCGCCGTTCTTGATGGCCTTGTCGGCATCGGGAAACCGGTGCGTGAGTGTGTCTCTCGAGTCGTCTGTCCACTCCACGATCTCGATGAGCTCGCCTTTGATGAAATCCATCAATCCCATGCCTCCTGTTATCGGCCCCAGGCCAACACGCCGATACACAGATCGTGCAGACCAGTGTGGCGACCCTCCGGTGTCCGAGCTGCGGCGCGCCGGCCGCGCCCGACGCCGGCCGGTGCGCGTACTGCCAGTCGCGTCTCGCGGCCATCGGGTGCCCGGTGTGCCTGAACCTGCTCTTCCAGGGGGCGGCGTTCTGTCCGTCGTGCGGCTCGGCACGCAGCCGATCCGAAGAGACCCAGCCACACTCGACCAAATGCCCGGCGTGCCGGGGGGACATGCACTGGATCCGCGTGGGCGACGTCGATCTGCTCGAGTGCGCGAGCTGCGACGGCACATGGATCGAGGCCGCCAGCTTCGACCGCCTGTGCGCGCAACGCGAGCAGCAGGCGATCATGGCGCAGAAGAGCGTCGAACCGCGCAAGGCCACCGCTCACGTGCCGTCGCCGGCCGATCGGATCCGGTACCGGCCCTGTCCCGCAGTGCGGCAAGATGATGAACCGCCAGAATTTCGGCCGCCTCTCGGGCGCGATCGTCGACACGTGCGGCGGCCACGGCACGTTCCTCGATCGCGGCGAGCTGCATCAGGTGGTGCAGTTCATTCTCGATGGTGGATTCGACCGCATGCGCAAGGCCGAGATCGCGCGGCTGAAGGAGGAGCAGCAACGGCTGAAAGAGCTGGAGATGCACCTCAGCCGGATGCGAGGCGTGGAAGGATAGAGCGGTTCTGGGTTCTGGGTGCTAGGTTCTGGGTTCCGGTTCCAGGTTCGGTGCCGTGGATACGTAGTGTCCGGCTTTAGCCGGACGTTCACGCGGTCCGCCTGAACCAGATACGTGAATCTGCCCAGGCTAGCAGGTTCAGAACCGGAACCTAGAACCTAGCACCCGGAACCCTGAACCGGTGCTTTCCTCCGCGGTATGCTCAGCGTCTGCCAGCGCGCCCCCGCGAAGTGCTTGGCGAGCAGCACGATCTGGCCGACGTGGGCTGAATAGTGCGACACCTGGCGGTTCAACGCCTGCACGACCGTGTGGGCTTCTCCCCGAATCGTGACGGTCTTCTCGAGATCCCCGGGCTGAAGCGAGCCAATCGTCTCGAACAACAGCCGCCAGCTCTCCTCCCATCGCGACTGGATGGCCGCGCGCGTGTCCTCGCCGCCGAGCTCGAATTCGCCGTCTCGATTCCGATTGGGCTTTTCGCCGTCGGTCGTCAGGAAGTCGGTCGAGCGCGAACGGATATTGCCCGAGATGTGCTTCATCAGGAGCGCGATGCTGTTGGCCTCGGGGTCGAGCGCGGCGAAGAACTGCCGATCGTCGATCTGCGCGATGGCCTTGTCCACCTGCGTCTTGAGCTTGCGCAGCTGGACAAGGCAATCGTCGAGGTAGTGCCGCTCGATCAATGAGCTTTCTCGATGTGGATGAGGTAGGCCTCGACCATCAGCAGGTTCTTCTCGCCGGACTGCTTGACGACGCTCAGGATGCGCTCCATCTTGACGACTTCCTCGAGCTGCTCGTCGATGAACCACTGCAGAAAGCTCTGCGCGAGGTAATCGTTCTCCTTGATGGCCAGATCCATCAGCGACGTGACCTGCTTTGTGACGTCCCTCTCCCAGTTCAAGGCGGCCTGCACGGCTTCTTCGGCCGAAGCGAACGTGGGCGTGGGCGCGGGGATCGACGGAATCTGCAGTCCGCCGCTGGTGTCCTGCAGGTACTTGACGAACTTCATCGCGTGCTGCTTCTCTTCCTCGGCCTGGTCGCCGAACAGCTTCGCCATGAGCGTCAGCGAGCGCTGATAGAAATGCGCCGCGATGGCGATGTATTGCAGGCTGGCACCGAATTCGTGACCGATTTGTTCGTTGAACGCTTTCGCGAGCTTGGGGCTGATTAACACGGGAGTCTCCTTGTCTGTGGCCGATTATATCGGCCGGCCGGCTCCGATCCCAATGTGCGACGAGATCTCAACCGGAAGGTGCGAACCGAGATCGAGTCTCAGTAGCTCGCCCACGTGCCTGGCGTGGCCAGCTCGACCGAGCGTCCGTCGGGATCGCGAAAGTAGATGCTGTGCCCGCCGCGCGGCCAGTCCACGCGGCTCTCGATGGCGATGTGCAGCGTCTCCAGCCTTTCGAGCCATGTGGGCACGTCTGCCTTGTCGATCGCAAACGCAATGTGCGCGGGCCCGGTGCTCGTATGCCCGGGCACGACGCCACCAGACGTGTGGAACGCGTGATCCGACGCGCCCCGCTGGAAGAGGAGCAGCACCGTTCCCTCTCCCGCATCGAACGCCACCACCCGCTCGACCGCAAGCATGGGGTCTGTCGCGAGCAGGTCGCGGTAGAAACCGGTCGTGCGCGAGAGATCGTCGCAATACACGGCCGTCTCGAGCACCCGCCGCGGCCTGAGCGTCACACCACGCCTCCCTCGAACAGCGACGCGGCTTCGGCTTCGAACAACGGGCCAACGATTTCGACCTGCCGGCCCGCGCTCGACAGCACGTCGCGCGCGCTGGCCACGAGCATCTGCGGCGTAAAGCCCGAGAGCTCGTGCAGTCGATTGCCGCTGAGTCCGTACACCAGCCTGCCGATACCACTCCAGAAGATCGCGCCCGCGCACATCGCGCACGGCTCAGCGCTCGTATACAAGGTGGCCTGCTCGAGCACGTCGGCGCCGAACTCCCGGACCGCCCGGTGCAGCAGGTTCATCTCCGCGTGCGCCAGAATCTGGCCGTCGGTCAGCTGGCTGTTTTCCGCCGCCGCGAGGATCGCTCCGTTCCCGGCGACCAGCAGCGCGCCGAACGGACGATTCCCGTGCGCGCGCGCCCGCCGCGCCACCGAGAACACCTCGCGCATGTGTGCTTCGTGAATGCTCAACGGCGCTCGTGGCCTAGTCTTTGGGATTGGTGGCAAAGACCGTGAACTCGACCGTAAACCCGCGGTCGTTCATCTCGAGCGCCGCCTTCACCGCATGCGCGATGTCTTCCGACAGCAGCTTCGTCGGGTTGTTGTCGTCCTGACTGAAGCCGGCGTTGGCGGCGAAGCTGGTCAGCACTTCGCTCGGATTGACGAGGAACACGCGGACGTTGTGCTGCCGCAGCTCCGCGCGCCAGCATTCGGTCATGCCGCGGACCGCGAACTTGCTGCCGTAGTAGGCCGTGCCGTTGGCCGCGCCACGGAGCGCGGCCGTCGACGCGAGATTGACGATGTTGCCGCGCTTGCGCTCGATGAAGTGCTTCGCCGCTTCGCGCGACATCAGCATGGTGCCCGTCACATTGGTCCGGAAGATGGCCTCGAACTTCGCCAGATCCATGTCGACGAGCTGCCGGCGCACGCCGAAGCCGGCGCTGTTGACCAGGATGTCGAGGTGGCCGAACTTGTCGAAGAACTCGCGGTAGGTGCGCTTGACGTCTTCCTCGCTCCCGACGTCGGCCTTGATCGCGTGCGCCGAGACGGTCTTCGCCGCCTCTTTCAGCCGGCCTTCGTCGCGGCCCGTAATCGCGACGCGCGATCCGGCCTCGGCCAGCGTTTGCGCGATGGCGAGCCCGATGCCGCTCGAACCGCCGGTGATGAGCGCCGTTGCATTCTTGAGATTCATTTCGCCGTCAACCCTTCCTTGAGAAATGCGATGAGCGGCGGATATGTTTTCTCCGGCGCCTCGAAGTGCGGGACGTGTCCCAGTCCCGGGATCAGATGCAGCTTGCCCTTGCCGTTGGGAATCGTGTCTGCGATGAACTTCATCCGCTCCTGAAAGACGCTCGCCGGTCCGGCGAGGCTGTCCTCGGCCCCTCCGAACACGAGCGTGGGCGCCTTGATGTGCGCCCAGTCGTTGATCACGGGGTCGAGATACGTCATCTGCCCGAGCAGCGCCTGCACCATGGCGTAGCGCGGCCAGTCGGCGCTCAGCGTCCAGGCGTAACGGATGCGCGGATACTTGTCGAACTCCGGCTTCCACGCCGCCGGGTTGTGCGAGAAGTAGCGGAAGATGCCGGCGTGAATCTGCTGGTAGGTGGTGCTCAGATTCCGCTTGTACGCTTCGTCGATGCTGCCCCACGGGCGCTCGTAGCGCGGATCGAGGAGGCCAATCGGGTTGTAGATGACGACGCGTTCGGCCACGTCGGGATACTGCGTCGCGAATCGCGCCGCCAGCATGCCGCCCATCGAATGACCGACGATGAACACCTTGTCGATCTTGAGGTGCTGCAGGAGCAGGGACGTGTTCCGCGCCATGTCGTGGAAGTTGTAAGGAATGATCGGCTTGGACGACCGGCCGAAGCCGATCTGATCGGGCACGACCACGCGAAAGCCTTCTTTCCTCAACGCGTCGATCGGCCCGCCCCAGTAGAAGCCGGCGAAATTCATCCCGTGGAAGAGCACGACCGTCTTGCCGTTCGGCTGGCCCTGCGCCGGGACGTCCATGTAGGCCATCCGGATGTCCTGCCCGTACAGCGTCATCGGCAGATAGGACACCGGATACGGATACGGCACGTCCTCGCAGGTGATGCTGCCCGGCTTGATATCGGACGGCGTCGGCGGCGGCGGCCCCCTGGGCGAACACCTGCACGGGCATCAACGCGAGCACACCGATCGTCAACAGGCGCGTCATGGCAAGCCTCCAGATCATCAGTGGCGCATTCTACTGCGACCCTGCAGGGCGCGCAGTACGGCAGGGTCGGGAGGGGTTTTCGAGGAGGTCCAGAAACCTCGACCCCGTCTTATCCCGCTGTGATTCTGTAGAGATGCGTGAGGCTGCGGATGAAGAAGGAGCCGCGCGCGACGGCCATCGAGGCGAGCGTGGCGCCGTCGAGCTCGTTGACGGCAAGCTTCTGGAACGTCTTTCCCGGCGCAATCACCGTGGCCACGCCCTCTTCACTGAGAAAGTAAAGACGGCCGTCGGCGAAAATCGGTGACGCCGAATGATTGCCCCCCAGCCGTTGCTGCCAGAGCACCTTGCCCGTCTTCGCATCGACGCACGAGAGGATGCCGAGATCGCTGACGATGTACAGCTCGTCGCCGACGAGAATGGGCGAGGGTGTGAAGGGGGCACCGCGCGAGATCGACCAGGCCTTGTGCGTCGACGTGACGTCGCCCGTTCCATCGGCCCGGACCGCCAGGACCGCGGGCTCGAAAAATCCGGTCGTGATGTACACGAGGCCGTGCCCGAACACCGGCCGTGGGCACATTCGAAAATCCGTCCTCGTAGCGCACGTACCAGATTTCCTTGCCGGTCTCGGGATTGTAGGCCTCCGCCCGGAACGCGCCGACGCTGACGACCTGATCGCGCCCGCCGACGGAAATCACCAGCGGCGTCGTATAGGCCTGGGCGAAGGGCTTCCGGCGCTCTGTTTTCCACCGCACCTTGCCGGTGTTCTTGTCGAGCGCGACGACCCAGGCTTCGTAGTGACCGTCGCCGCTGAAAATCAGCAAATCCTTGTACAGCGCCGGCGACCCGCCGGCGCCATGCTGCGACTCATAGGGAAACTGCGCCTTCCAGACGACCGCTCCCGTCGCGGCATCGATCGCCGCGGTGCCATCGGCGCCGAAGTGGAGGTAGACGCGGTTGCCTTCGACGATCGGAGTGGGAGACGCGTTGCTGTTCTTGGGATTCTTCAGCGTGGCATTCGACAGCCGGAACACCTCGACGTTGACGATCTCGCGGCCGCTTTCGACATCGAACGCCAGCGCGCGCAGCGACGCACTGCGCGCCTGCTCGACAGACGTCGTCACCCAGACACGGCCGTCGGCCACGACCGGCGACGACCATCCGCGGCCGCGGATGGCGGTCTTCCAGGCGACGTTCTTCGTCTCGCTCCACTCGAGCGGCAGGTTGGTTTCCGTCGAGTGCCCCTGCCCGTCCGGACCGCGGAACTGGGGCCAGTCGGTGGATTGCGCGCTGGCGGCAGGAGCGCAGAGAAAGTAGAAAGTGAAAAGGGAAAAGTAAAAAGGAAGTTTGAAAGTCATCGGGCGCCTGCTTCGCTTACTTTCCTACTTTTCACTTTCTACTTTTCTACTTTCTACTTTCTACGCCAGTGCAAACACGTAATACCCTTGCGACCCGGGCTCCCCGCCTTCCCATGCGATGTTGCCGTCGGCCGGGCTCTCGAAGCTGCTGCCGTAGAAGGCGACGAACTGCCGTCCGTTGACCTCATACACGGAGGGGATGCCCGCGAAGTTGGGGGGCATCTTCTTCTCCCAGAGAATTTTCCCGTTGTCTTTGTCGTAGGCGCGAACGGTGCGATCGGCGAAGTGCGCGATGAAAATCAATCCGCCCGCCGTGACGACAGGTCCGTTCCTGTGCGCGCGATAGTTGTTCCCGGTGTTCGTGATGCCTTTCGCGGCGAGCGACGGCACGACGCCGAACGGCGCCTGCCACTTGATCGCGCCGCTGTTCAAATCGTACGCGGTAATCTGCGCCCAGGGCGGGCTCATCGCGTTCAGGCCGTTCGACGCGAAGAACATCGATCCGAGACGCCCCGTGTAGCGTGGCTGCGGCGCCATCCGGCTGACGGCTTCGCTGTCTTCCACGAGCGTCATCGGCTCGTGCAGGGCGGGCTGATCGGCCGAGCGCACGTACAGCATCCCGGTTTCGGGATCCGCGGCAGCCCCGCCCCAGTTGGCGCCGCCGAGCTCGCCGGGCACTGAAATCTGACGCCGCGTGATGCTGAGCGGCGTGAAGATCCCTTCATTGCGCGACGTGCGCACGATCTCGAGAATCCGCTGACGCTCGTCGGCGTCGAGGTACGGGTTCACATCCGCCTCGGTGAACTTCAGCCGTGCGAACGGCGCGGGTCGGGTCGGAAAGGGCTGGGTCGGCGACGACTGCTCGCCGGGCACGTCGCTCTGCGGGACGGGCCGTTCTTCGATGGGCCAGATCGGCTTGCCGGTGACGCGATCGAACACGAACAGCAAGCCGTACTTCGTCGCCTGCGCGACGATGTCCACCGGCTTCCCGTTCAGCTTCACCGTCAGCAGCTTCGGTCCGGTCACCAGATCGTAGTCCCACAGATCGTGATGAAGCGCTTGATAGTGCCAGAGACGCTTGCCCGTGCGCAGATCGAGGGCGAGGAGCGTGTTGCCGAAGAGGTTGTTGCCTTTTCGATCGCCGCCCCACAGATCGAACGTCGGCGATCCCGTTGGGAAATACCCGATGCCGCGTTTCTCGTCGATCGCGAACTCGGCCCAGGTGTTGGCGCCGCCGGCCGTCTTCCACGCGTCGGGCGGCCACGTGTCGTAGCCGAACTCGCCGGGCCGGGGAATCGTGTGGAACGTCCACACCAGCTTGCCGGTCTGCACGTCGAACGCCCGGATGTCGCCGGGCGGTGAGTTGTAGCCCTCTCCGGGAGCCGAACCGAGCACGAGCAGATTGCCCCAGACCTGACCGGGCGATCCCGATTGCGCGCCACCCGTGGGCAGCGGGGTGCGGCCGAGGCCCTCGCGCAGGTTCACGAGGCCGTTGGCGCCAAAGCTCGCGATCGGCTTCCCGGTTCGCGCATCGATCTCCTGAAGGTAGCTGCGCGACGCGAAGATGAGGCGGCGATCGGAACGATCGGTGTTTTCCCAGTAGTTGAAGCCGCGGTTGGTCGGCGTCCCTTCGGTATCGAACCGCCAGATTTCCTTCCCCGTCACGGCATCGAGGGCGAAGACCGCATTGTCCTTGCCGACGACGTACATCACGTTGTCGACGACGAGCGGGCTGAAGGCGAACCGGCCGATGGGACCAGGCGCGGGAAAGAACCATTGCAGCTCGAGCTGATGAACGTTCGTCTTGTCGATCTGCTTGAGCGCGGAGTACTGCGCCCCTTCGATGCTGCCGCCCGGCTGGCTCCAGGTCGTGTAGAGCCTGGGCCCGCTCTGGCCGCGGAGCGTGGTGATGTGCGGTGTCACGGCTATCGAACCGCAATCGCCAGGGCGAGCGGAAGCATGGTTCGAACGTTCATATGAACACCTGCCACCAGCGACGAGAGCTCGCAAAGACGCTGAGTTCTCGACCTTCGTGCTCGTTCGTGTGCGTCTCTTCGTGCCTTCGTGGTTCCGTGTCTTCGTGCGTTACCGGACCGCGATCGGCGCGACGGTCGATCCCGTCGCTCCTTTGATCTTGAGCGGCTGCATGACGAACGCGAACTCGTACACCTGCTTGCCGGCCAGCTCGTCGAGCTTCAGGTTCTCGAGCAGATGAATGCCATGCACGACGAGCGCGATCTGATGCACCGGGTTGTTCAGATTCGGATCGGGGTCGGGCGTGACGCTCACCGGCCCGTTGTCCATGCCGATGAGCATGGGATCCTGTTTGGCCAGCCACTCCGCGGCCGCCGTCGTGAGCCCCGGATTCGTCTTGAGGTAGCGCTCTCCCTCGGTGTCCCACAACCGGCCCCAGCCGCTATTGACGATGACCGCATCGCCCGGCTGCAGCGCGATCTTCTGGCGCTGCAGCGCGGCCTGCAGATCGGCCACGGTAATGGGATAGGTCGCGGGCAGCATCTCGACGCCCTTCAGCGCCGCCACGTCGATGAGCACGCCGCGCGTGATGAGCGACCCGACGTTCTCGATGCCCAGCTTCGTAAACCCGCCGCGCGTCGCCACATCGTCCATCTTCACGCAGTTGTAGAGGCTGTCGCCGATCGTCTGGTGCGTGAAGCCGTCGAACTGCGTGCCGACCTGCCCCATCTCGGTGAACATGATCTCTTCGTTGCTGCCGCGCCGGTTCGAACCGGTGTTCATGTTCGTCCGCTTGGTGTGCATCTCGAACCGGCGGCCGACCGAAAACGGCATGTCGGTCCTGAGCACGCGTCCCAGCTCGATGACCTCACCGGTACGGATGAGCTTGACCGCCCGCAGCACGCTCTCGGGTTTCATGTGATTCCCCGACCCGCGCTGGTCGTTCGCGCCCCACTTCGACGGGCAGCGCTGGGCGTCGCTCGGCGGCGCCCACGACTGCGCGAACGAGGGCGATGCTGCCGTCACGAACAGCGTAAAGACGAAGAGTTGTGTTTTCATGAGCGTCCCGTAATCTCCCAATCTGCCAATCTGCGAATCTGCCAATTCAGTTCGTCTTCCTCGCCTTCGCGCTCGGTGTCTCGTCCGTCGGTAAATCGCCGAGGATGTACTGAATCGCGGCCAGCAGGTGGCCCGTCCAGCGCTTATCCGTGTACATGATCTTCGTGTGCCCCAGCGGCGTGAAGTACGTGCGCCCTTTTCCGTACCCCTTTACCCACGCGACCCCGTAGTCCTGATCGGGGCGTGTGCTGAGCTCGCTGAAACGCCCGCCAAATCCGCGATCCGATTTTTCGACGTCGATGCTCATCAGCACGTGCTGCTTCTCCCGCGAGTACGGCGAGTAGGGCGGGAAGATATAGAACTCGTCGGTGTGCGTAAACGGCTCGCTGCCGAACGGCTTCATGAGCGGGCTGTTCGGGTCTTCGATCTTGAGGACCTGCTCCTCGACACGGTGCTGCCCCGCCCAGCCGCCCATCATGTCGGCAAATTCCGGCCAGTTCAGATTGGCGTAGGTCACGGCGTGGTTGCCGCCAAGGCCCCCGCCTTCGCGAATGTAGCGCAACAGGCTTTCGCGCACCTCGGGATCGTTGTGCACCATCCCGCACACGTTGTTGAAGAAGACGGCGTCGAACTCCTTGATCTTCGGATATTTCAGCATCGCCGGATCGTTGCTGAAGGTCGCGTCGAACGCGCCGGTGTACTTCGCCATCAGCTCGATCATGTAGTTGCCGTGCGGAATCGTGCTGTGACCGGAGTACATCTGGATATCGGTGACGAGCAGCTTGCGCGGTTTCGCCGGCTTCGCCGGCGCCTGGCGGGGAATCGCCGCGTCAATCTCCGCGCGCATCGCCGCGTCGAGGCGATCGCCGCCGCGAATCTGGCCGGCGGGAGTTTTCAGCATGGCGTTGACGCGTGCCGACATCGCCGGCCACATCACGCGTTCGAACGCGTTGACGTTCTTCATCATGTCGGCTTCGGTCGCGCCGGTCGACTCCACGGTGACGGTCAGCGACGTGATGCCCCCCTCGTAGGCCGCCAGAAAGAAATCGGCGACTCCCGCCGCACCCTCGCCCAGCGGCACCACGCGGCCACGCGCGCCAGGCGCGCTCCGATCGGAGGCCGTCACGTGCAGCAGCCTGTCCTTGACGAGCGCAAGGCCATTCACGGCTTTGATGCCGGCCTGTGCCCATCCGCCGAGATGCGCGCTGACGCCCAGTCGTTTGCTGCGGCCTTCGAGCGCGGCCATCACGGTCTTCGGATCGCCCTTGCTCTCGAGCGCGACGTTGATCTCGAACTCCTGCGCAAGCTTGTCGAGCTCGGCGAGATTCGCTGCATCTGCGCTCGTGATGAGGAGCGGCACGTTGATCGACCTGGCGAACTCGAACACCCGCCGCCGCATGGCGGAATCGGTCCCGATGCTGTCGACACGATACGCCGCGATCGACTCGGCAAGCTCGCGAAGACGATAGACGACCGCGGCACGCTCGTTTGCCTGAAGGCGCTGGTCGAGCGGCTTCGGCACTTCGAAGCTGGTGATCTGCGTGCTCGAGGCTTCAACGGAGGAGAAGGGGATCACGTCTGCCTTCGCGAGCGCGTCGGAGAACGTCATCCCTTTCACCGCCGCGGTGGGCATTGCCACACGCCAGCCGAACCACATGCTGTTATCGGGGGCACCCATCCGAATCGTCGCAAGACCGCCACCGTTGGGCCTCTTCGACACGGAGGGTACCGGCGGCGGTTGCTGTGGCGCGCCTCCTGCGCCCGCCCCGCCCACCCTGTTGAGCAAAGTTGACGGCACCGGCCGCCATGGCGAAGAAAAAGAATCACGGCGCAAACACGTGTTCTCATGTCGCTACCTCTTGAATGAATGCGGAAAACCGGCCTAGTTTACCGCTAAAGCGACCCGAGCCGCTTCAACAACTGAATCTGGCCGGCGTGATAGAGGTCGTGCGCCGCCACGCCGGAAAGGAGGGCGAAGTTGCTGACTTTCCGGCCGGCCGGTGTGCGCGCGAGATCGCGCGGCGACAGCCGCATCACGGCGACCCGCAGCCTTGCGTGCATCTCGTCGAGCAGTTCGAGATCGGCCCGCCATGCCTTGTCGCCGGCGTGCGCGGCGTCGATCGGCCGCCGGAACCAGTTCGATCCCTTGTGCGCCGCTCGACTTCGCTCGGGACGCCTCGCGAGCCACTCGGAGGCGGAAACGATCCCCGCGCGGCGTCCGTGAAGCGCCTCGTCGCGGCGTACTTCCAGTACGCGGCATGGACGACGAGCTCCCAGATGTTGTGACGGCGTGGAGACGGCCGCCACGCGGCCTGCCTGGCGGTGACGCGCCGGACGGCGCCACGAAGGTTCGTGCCGTGCCAGGAAGGTTTGTTGTACGCCTGATCGATGATCGCGACGAGCTGCCGCACGCCTGAGCTCATCGCGTGTTCGCGCGTTTCGGCATGTCGCCCTTCGAAAGCCTCGGCAGCAGCTCATCGCGGGTGGCGAGATGGTAGACGGTTGCGGCGATCACGATCGCCGACTTCATCACGTCTTCTTCCACGATGCGTTCGTAGGTGTCGAGATTGCTGTGCCACGTGTAGTTGTTGTACTCGATCGGATCCTGCCCGATGTAAATACCCGGGAGCCCGGCTTCGTTGAACGCGCCGTAATCGCTGCTGAAGCCCTGGCGGCGGACGATGGTGTTCGCGCCGAGCACGCCGAGGTCTTTCAACGGTGCGAGCGCCTCGCGCAGCACGGCCGCCGCGGACTCCGGGCCGAACACGCTCATGTAGCGCGGCCGGCCGGTCCCGTCGTCGAAGTTGACATAGCCGCCGAACTTGCCGAACGCCTCTTTCGGCTCTTCGAACGAACCGAAGTGCTCGCGGACGTACGCGCGCGACCCGCGCAGGCCCTGCTCTTCGCCGCTCCACAATGCGACGCGAATCGTCCGCCGCGGCTTGACGCCGATCGCCTTCAGGATGCGTGCGGCTTCCATGACGACCGCGCATCCGACGGCGTTGTCGGTGGCGCCGGTTGCGGCGTGCCACGAGTCGAGGTGTCCGCCCAGCATCACGACTTCGTCGGTCGTGCCGGGAATCTCCGCAATGGCGTTGTAACTGGTTCGGCCTTCCGGATACGTCCGGTTCACGATGTCGAATTCGAGCTCGACGTTCTGCTTGTCCGCGAGCAGCCGTGAGATGCGGCCGTAGTCTTCGTTGCGCAGCACGACGGTCGGGATCGCCTTGCCGGTATCGTAGGTGTTGTTCGCGAAGGCGCGGATCATCCCGTGATCGCGGCCCGCATCGTTCACGCGCACGAGCGCGCCGCTCGATTGCAGGAACTCGTACACCTGCGCGGTGAGCTGGGCGTTGGTCAGCGGCGCCATCGGCCCGCGCGCCGGCTGCGTATTCTGGGGACCGTTCTGCGGGCCAGGTCCGCCGCCACGGGCTGGCGCGTTGAGCCGCTGAATCACTTCGCTGTCATCGTAGCGCTCGTCCATGTCGTTGAACGTCACCGGCACGACCGATGCGCGCCGACCAGCACGATTCGTCCTCGGACGGTGTTGCGCAGACCGTCGAGGTGTCTGGCGAGCTCGTCTTTCGTCGGACGGGTTCGGAAGCGTGATCTGGACGGCCGTCCCCTTCACGCGGCCATCGGTGCCCGGCGTCCAGGCCAGCGCTTCGGCAACCAGATGATCTTTGACGGGCGAAATGATGTGCGCCGACAACCGCTCGTTGAGCCAGCCCGGATAGCTCCAGTTCCAGGGCTCCATCCGGCCGTTCTGCAGCCCCCACGATTCAAGCTGCGCGACGGCCCACTCTCCCGCCGCCTTCAGGTTCGGCGATCCAGTGAGACGCGGCCCGTATCGATCGGTCAGCACGTGCGTCGTCCGCAGAATCTGCGAGTGCGTCGTCGCTTCCTGTCGAATCCTGCCGTAGACGTCGAGGTCGATGCGCTCCTCGGCGCTCAACGACACGAACACAGCCGCCAGCAGAATCAAGACGACTCTGGCTTTCATCTCTGACTCTCAGACTCTCCCGACTCCCAGCCGACTCTTAGGACTCTAGGACTCTCCGGACTCCGTCCCGTCATTTTCATGGCGAGCGCGATCATCGATCCGACGTCCGCGACGTTCGCCGGCAGCACGATGGTGTTGCCCTTTTTGGCAATCTCGCCGAACTGGCCGATGTACTGCTCGGCCACACGAAGCTGCACGGCTTCCTGACCTCCGGGAAGCCTGATCGCCTCGGCCACGCTGCGGATGCCCGCGGCCGTCGCGGTGGCGACAGACGTAATCGCCGCGGCCTGCCCTTCGGCCTCGTTAATCTGCTGCAGCCTGCGGGCCTCCGACTGCTTGATCACTTCCTGCTTCACGCCCTCCGCCGTATTGATCGCCGCGTCGCGCGTGCCTTCGGAGGTGAGAATCACCGCGCGCTTCTCCCGCTCGGCGCGCATCTGCTTCTCCATCGCCGCGAGGATATCCGCCGGCGGCGTGATGTTCTTGATTTCGTAGCGAAGCACTTTCACGCCCCACGCTTCGGATGCCTTGTCGAGCTCGCTGACCACCTGCGTGTTGATGTTCGTGCGCTCCTCGAACGTGCGGTCGAGGTCGATCTTGCCGACCTCGCTGCGCAGCGTCGTCTGCGCGAGCTGGCTGATCGCGAACATGTAGTCCGAGATGCCGTATGACGCGCGCTCCGGGTTCAGCACCTTCAGGTAGAGGACCCCGTCGACGCCGACCTGCACGTTGTCGCGCGTGATGCAGACCTGCGCCGGGATGTCGACGGCGATTTCCTTCAGCGAATGGCGGTAGCGGATCACGTCGACGAACGGCAGCAGCACGTGGAAGCCGGCGTTGAGAATCGCCGTGAAACGTCCCAGCCGCTCGACGACGTACGCGCTCTGCTGCGGCACGACGATCGCCGTCTTCGCGATGATGACGAGCACGAGGAACGTGAGAATGAGCAACGCAAGAAGACCACCGGTCATGGGCGCTCGCTTTCTGGTTTGAGGAAAATCATGAGACGGTCAACCTCGACGACCTTGCACCGCTGCCCGCGCGCAAGCGTCGCCGCATCCTGATTGCGCGCCGACCAGACCGTGCCCCGCAGCTCGGCCCGGCCGACCGCGCCGGCGGGGATGTCTTCGAGCGGCATCGGCAATGTCTCCCACCAGGGAGTCGACGTCCTGGCCCGGCTGGTCGAGCTTCATCCATCTCAGCAGCGGGCCGCGGAAGAACAGCAGCGAGCCGACCGATATCGGCGAGAACAGCACCAGCTGCACCCAGACGGGCCCGGCCCAGTCGAGCGACGTGCAGACCGGCGATCGCCAGGGCGGCGATGCCGAAGAAAATGACGTAAAAGCCGCCCGACGCCGCCATCTCGAGGGCGACGAGGATGAAGCCGATGACCAGCCAGTGCCACCAGTCCATGGCGTGCGTCATTGTAGTCGATAGTCGCGCCACTGGTGGCACAGGGCTGCAGCGCACACCCTGGTGGCACAGGGCTTCAGCCCTGTCCAGGCGCCTGGAGGAACTTTTCGATCATGATCTCGTCGATATACCGGCCGTCGATTTTGGCGTGGCGCTCGGCCTGTCCCGACGACGCGGAAGCCCTGGCGGAGGTAGGTCTGGAGCGCCGCCGTGTTGTCGGCCCGCACGTAGGTGAAGAACTTCTCGTAGCCCTTCTTCGGCGCGGCATCGAAGGTCGCCGCGAACAAGCCGCGAGGCGATGCCCTGGCGGCGGCGGCTCAGGTCGACGAACGTGCCGATGACGCCGACATGATCGAAGGCGGGCGTGAAATCGCCGAACGGCGAGACGTCCTGCAGGCCGACGACGCGGTTCGAGCCGGCGTCGACCGCGACGAGAAAAATCCCGCGTCGCGGAAAGCGTGCGGATGAACTCGCGCTGCTGCGTCGACGGAAAACTGGCGTATCGAGGGCCGTGTAGATCCTCGCCGCGATGATCGGATTCAGGATGCCCACCATGTCTTCGGCATCCTCGATCCGAGCGTCCCGAATCGTCGATCATCGTTTTACAAGAGATCAGGAGACTCAGAGAATTCTTTTCGAAAAGATTCTCCTGATCTCCTAGTCTCCTGTTCAATCCGCCTCACTTCGCGAGCGGATCGGGCCGGACCTGGAAGTGCATCACCTTGCTCGTCGTGCCCTTCCCTGTTTCCATGTGGAACGGCGCGCGCGTGCTGATGGTCGCCCAGAGCCCTCGCCCCTTCCATCCGGCCTTCTCGATCGTCGATGCGTCCGTCCATCCACTTGGTGTAGAAGCCCAGCGGATACGGCACGCGCATCACGACCCAGTTGCCGTTGTTCAGCGCGAGCAGCCCTCGGACGCGTTGCCGGTGTTGATCGGCGTGTTCGCGCCGAGACCCGACGTGTTGAACTGATCGACCCAGGTGTAATAGCTGCCCTTCGACGCTGCCGTCGTCGGTGACGCCCTTGAACTGCGGCAGCGGCTCGGCATAGAACGTCCAGCCTTCCGGGCAGTGCTGGCCGGTGGCTTTCGGACCGTTCAGCGGCGCCTTGCACTTGCGGCGATCGAAGCTCGCCATGTGCCCGCTGGAGAGCGCCGCCCAGAACACGCCGTTGCGATCGACGTCGCCGCCGCGCGGCGAGAAGCCGCGCACGTCGGCCTTCGGATCGGTGACCGCCGGCAGCTCGTAGATTTCGGTCAGCGCTGTCTCGGAAGGATTCGATCCCGGCACGACGCGCATGATCGCGCCAGGGAAACCGAGCGCCGTGCCCCAGATCGATCCGTCGGCGGCGGGCGACGCCGCGTAGAACGGCGAGTTGATGCGGCGATCCTTCGTCGGATCGGCCGGCTGGTTCGGCTCGGTCCAGGCGTCGCGCCGGCCGTTGCCGTTGGTGTCGACGATCAGCGGCGTCCATCCCTGCGACGCCACCTCGTCGCCGGTCTCGTCGAACATCTTCGTGTTGAGCCAGCCGATCACGGGACCGCCGCCGCTCGTCCACAGCGTGCGATTCGCGTCTTCGGCAAACATCAGGTGATGCGTGGCGTAGCACGTTCTGATGTGCGTCAGCTTCTTGGTCTGCGGGTCGTACATCTGCAGATGCCGGCTCGCGCTGTCGAGCGGAAACGCCTTCGCCGACGGATGCGTCGACCCCTGCCTTGCAGAACGCCGGATTGTCGAACGGCGTCACGGCCGAGGTCAGCCACAGCCGGTCTCTTCTCGTCGAGCATCGGGTTGTGCACGTTGTTCTTGCTCGTCCAGATCACCTCGTCGCCCCAGTACGGCGAGGCTCGCCGGCATCTTCGGGCTGGTCGGCGGCGTGTTCGGATCGCGCACGGTCAGCGGAACCCGGCTGACCGTGTGTCTTCACCGGATCCAGCACCGGCACGTAGTCGGAGCTCAGCTCGAGCGAGCCATAGAGCGGGCCGTACGGATTCAGCCGCGGATTGCGGCGATCGGTCGACACCGAATCGTGCAGGTACGACTTCGGATCGGCCCAGTCCCACTGCGTGATGACGATGTTGCGCTCGATGCCGCGCGGACGCGGCGGCGCCGGAGGCACTTCGCCCGCGGCGATGCGATCGGTCCAGTCGGCGAACATCTCGAGCACGCGGCGCCGGCCGAACGCGTTGAGGCCGTTGCTCATCCGCACCGCCCGCCTGGCCGGACTGAACGCGCCGATCCCACGCCGCTGCCGAGTTCGGGAACGTGCCGAGCTCTTTCGGAATCTCCCGCATCGCCTTGTTGCCGAACGCGTGGCACGCCGTGCAGCCACCCGACTTCAGGCTGCGCAGCCACATCGCCTGATTCCGCATGCCTGTCGCGATGCCGTTGCCGGTCTCGCCAGTGCCCGGGAACTCGCTCTTGTCGGGCACCTTCATCAGCGACAGCCAGTAGCCGGCCGGGTAGTACTGCGCGGCGGCGTGAGGGTTCGGCGCGGCCACCGCTTTCAGGTCCACGACCTTGCCGGGCACCGACTGTGTTTTCGGCGAATCGACCAGCCCGTAGCCCCGCACCCACACGGTGTAGTTCGCCTTGGGCATGATCGGGAATGAGATACCGCCCGCGATCGTCGGTGACGACGATCTTCGCGAACTTCGTCGGCAGGTCGGTGGTCTCGGCGATGACCCAGACGCCGGCTTCGGGCCCCTTCGGCCCGGTCACCGTGCCGCCGAGATCGTCGTTGTCCACGGGAATGGCCGCGCCCTGCCTGCGGCGCTCATCGGACTGCGAGAGGCGAAGAGCAGCACGATGCCAACGACGGCGACGAATACCCACGCCAGATGCAACCTCCTCATATGCCCTCCTGACAATCTACAGAATCGAGTAGTCTCAATCTGACCAATCTCCTAATCTGCGAGTTCAGTGTCTCGCGAACGACCTTCCCGGTCGCGCCGACGTCATGGCTTTTCCGTCGAACACGAGCTGTCCGTTGACGATCACCGACGAAAACCCTTCCGCATATTGATGCGGCTTTTCGAACGTCGCCATGTCGCGCACGCGCGCCGGGATCGAAGACGACGATGTCGGCCTTCATGCCCGGACGCAAGATACCGCGATCGTTCACCCGGATGCGCTGCGCCGGAAACGACGTCATCCTCCTGATCGCGTCTTCGAGCGTGATCACGTTGCGCTCGCGCACGTAGACGCCAAGCACGCGCGCAAACGTGCCGTAGCTTCTCGGATGCGGCACGCCCTCGTTGAACACCTGCACCCAGCCGTCGGACGCCACCATCGTAGCCGGATGCCGCATGATGCGCTCGAGATCCTGCTCCGCCATGGCGTGATACACGCCCTGGCAGTTGCCCTGCTCGACGATCCACAGCGCGGCTTCGGCGCCGTTCTCGATGGTCGGCTCGAGGCCGCGCATCTTCGCCACATCCGCGAGGTTCTTGCCCGCCATCGCGGCATCGAAGTCACAATGCGCGAGGAACACGTTCTTGGGATCGCCGCCGCCGCGCTCTTCCTTGATGATCCGGACCGTCTCGGCCGCGATTTCCTTGCGCGACGAGGGATTCTTGAGGCGCGCGAGCATCTGCTCGCGCCCGCCTTCCTGCGCCCACTGCGGGACCATCGACGCCACAAACGCGTTGCTCGACGCCGTGTACGGATACTGATCGCTCGTCGTGTCGACGCCGCGGACGCGCGCGGCCTCGAGCAGCTTCAGCGTCTCGACGCTCTTGCCGTAGTTGGCCGGTCCCACGATCTTGTGATGCGTGATCTGCGTCGGCAGGCCGCCTTCCTCGCCGATGCGGATGGTCTCTTTCACGCTGTCGATGACGCCGAAGGCCTCGTCGCGCATGTGAGAGATGTGGATGCCGCCGTATTTGGCCGCAACCTTGGCGAGCTCGATCACTTCCTCGATGGGCGTGAAGGCGCCGGGGACGTAGAACAGGCCCGTGCTCATGCCGAAGGCGCCGGCTTTCATCCCTTCCTCGACCAGGCCGCGCATCTTGTCGAGCTCGGCGGGCGTCGGCCGGCGGTTCGCGCGTCCGAGGACCGCCTCGCGCACCGAGCCCTGGCCGACGAACGAACCGATGTTGATCGACTTCTGCAGCGCCTCGAGCTTGTCGAAAAACGGACCGAGCGGCACGACGGATCCGCCGTCGGGTCCCTCGATGATGGTCGTGACGCCCTGCCTGATGTAGTTGTCGGCCGTCGGAACCTTGAAGATGTTTTCGCGGCCGTGGTTGTGAATGTCGATGAAGCCGGGCGAGACGATCTGGCCGCCCGCGTCGATCACGCGTGTCGCGGGTTCGGAAATCGACGACGCGACCTGCGCGATGGTATCGCCGCGCACGGCGACATCGCCGCGATACCACGGGCTCCCGGTTCCGTCGATAATCCGCCCGTTGCGGATGATGAGATCGTACGGGGCGCCCTGCGCGTACGTCGTGTCCGGCTTCAGCCGGACCATCACCAACCCCGCCACAAATACGCATGCAAGTGCAATCGTTCGCTTCACCTGGCTCCTCCGTACCTCACGGCCCGCCTACACGTTCGCGCAATTCGACGCTGCCTTCAATCTCTCTTTTGTCGCGGCGCACCGGCAACAGCTTCTTCTGCACCATCAACGGCAGCTGGTCCTCGAGGTGCGGCGAGCCGGGCTGGGTCGCATTGCCGTATCCCAGCAGGCACTGGGCCCGCTGGGTCCGGCCGAATTCAATGGCACATACTATCGTTTCGCCGCTCGCGGCGTAGTACTTGTTGCCCTCGCGTCGCGTAAAGGCGATCGTCCGGAAAAGACCGGAGCCACCCGGGCCGCCATTGCCCGGCAGATCGGCCGATCCGCTGGCGAATCGGAAGACGTCGCCCCACTTCACGTCGAGCGCGCCGTAGAGCTTGCGACATTCGTCGGCGGCCGCCGAGAGCGCAGCCGCGGCCGACGCCGGATCGGCCAGGCCGTAGGCGGAGTCCAGGGGACGTGCGGGATCGTACGCGACGCGCAGCTTGCTGGCCATGCCGCCATTGGCCGCCGCAAAGTACCGGTCGGCGAACATCTGAAAGAGGACGGCACCGCGGCTGTCCACGTCGGTCAGACGATCCCACTTGCCGAGGACGTTTCCGGCTTCGGTCCCCGCCGCCGCCTGGAGCAGATCGGGGAGCACCTTGTCGGCGAGCTCCATCCGGGTGGAATGCTTCCTGGCGATGAGCTGTTCGTACGAGATCTTCCGCCCTTCGGTGATCAACCGCAGCGAGCGCAGCGTGCGCATCTGCGGCAGTGCCTGGCCGGACGGGGCGACGTAGGCCGGATACTTCGCGCGATCGACCTGCGGCAGCGTCATCAGCCACGGTGGTTCGTTGGCGTTCTGATGGAATCCGCTGGCGGGATCGATCGATTTGGGCAGCTCGTCGAACGAGAGATAGTCGGTCCAGAGCGTGTCCGACGTGTCGCCCGGCACGACGCCCGACCAGTACTGAAAGTCGTGCAGCCGGCGCCTGGGCACGAGGCCGTCGAACACGAACATGATGTGTCCGCGATCGTCGGCGTAGTTGGCGTGCCACATCGGCACCGACATCATCCGCAGCGCCGACTGAAATTCCTCGAGCGTGCGCGCTTCGCCCATCCGGAACCACTGCTCGAGCATCTTCGGGCGATCGAGACCGGCCACGCGCATCGCCACCGTGACGCCGTTCTGGTCGTACACGACAGGGCCATGAACGCTGCGGCGAATATCGAGCCGTTCGTCGCGCATCGAGCCGTCGGCCTGCCTGACCTTGATGGTGCGGGTCTCACGATCGAACGGCCGCGCCGCGCCGTCGAACAGGTATTGATCGCCCTGCACCGTCAGCCTGTAGAAATCGACCGTATCGATCGTGTTGACGGTCCGGCCCCAGCCCGTATGGCGGTTGAAGCCGACGACAGCGACGGGAAATCCTACCTGGGGCGCGCCAACCTGGTCGTAGTCCGGTCCGACGAGGTGGACCTGCATGTAGCGGTAGAACGTGTTGCCCCACGCAAGATGGGGATTGATGATGAGCATCGCGTTCCCGCTTTCGGAACGTGACGGCGCGACTCCCCAGGTATTGGAGCCCGCGGCCAGCTCGTCGCGTTCACCGCCGTCGCAGTGCCGCGCGCCCGCGCAGCATCGCGTTCACCTCGGTTTCCATCCGCGCGCGCGATCCCATGTATCCGTAGTGGACCGCGCGCAGCGGGTGCTGCACGACGTCGACTCCGCTCACCGGCAGCACCACGCGAGAGGCCTGACCGATCGAATCGGGATTCTTCGCGGCGAAATCGTTGATGCCGCGGGCGAACGCGTCGAGATATTTGCGGAACTGAGGATCCTGGGCGTCGTACCAGCTGCGCGCGCGCTCGGGCACGCCGTTCAGGTGCACCCACTTGTCGAGCTCGAGATTGGCGTCGCCGCCCCAGTACTCCGCGGCACGCCCGCGCGACTCGCCATACAAGCGCAGCAGCAGGTCGGCGTGGTTGCGCATCTGCGCCCACCCGTGCGCGTAGAACATCGCCTCGCGATCGGAGGCGTAGATATGCGGCACGCCGTACCGATCCCAGAGGATCTCGGTGCTTTCGGCCGCGAATGGCCGCGCGATCGCGAGAAGAGCCACGACTCCCAGCGAGACGACACCGGCGCGACGCATGACACGCATCATCGGCCTCCACTCAGAGCGGACACCATCACGTCCTGTCCCCACAATTGACGCACGACCGGCTCGACGTCGACCGTCTTGCCGGTTGTCCAGAACTGCTCGCCTCCCGCGTTCGCGGATCCGCCGAAGCAGGCCGGCCGCTTCGAGCCGTCTCCGCAGCTCGCGGGCCACGGCGCCGGCAGGATCGATGATGTCCATGCCCGAGCCCGCGACCTCTTCGATGAGCGTGCCGCAGAAACGGGTAGTGCGTGCATCCCAGCACGAGGATATCCGCACCCTTGTCGACGATCGGCTGCACGTATCGCCTCACGAGGTCCCGCGTCTGGTCGGAATCCAGATCGCCTTTCTCCACCTGATCCGCAAGGCCCGGGCACGGTTGAATGACGAACTCGACGTCGGCGCCGTAATTCGCCAGAAGCTTGCCGACGTTCGGGCTCGACAGCGTACCGGTGGTCGCGAGCACACCCACGACACGGGATCGCGTTCGCGCCGCCGCGGGCTTGACCGCGGGCTCGATGGCGACGATCGGAATCGTGAAACGCTCCCGAAGCGACTCGACCGCGGCGCCCGTCGCGGTGTTGCACGCCACGACGATCGCTTTTGCACCCTGGCGGACCAGGAAATCCGTAATAGTCAGTGCACGCTCGACGACAAACGCCGCCGATCGTTCGCCGTAGGGAGCACACCCTGAATCGGCGACGTACACAAGATGCTCGCCGGGCAGCTCATCGCGGATCGCGCGGAGCACGGACAGCCCGCCGACACCCGAATCGAACACACCGATGGGCCCGTGCTTTGCAACCGTCTGACCCTGCGCACCGTCTTGCATGGATACGACGGCATTTTACGTCGATTAACCATTCGTGGCAGATGCGCGTAAATGTTCATGAGACACGCCCGGACAACGAAACCATGAGGCGTGCCGTCTAACGCACGGGAGAACGAACATGCAGCGACGCACGGTTCTTGTCATGACGATCTGCGCATGGGTGGTGCCGATGCGTCCCGCAATCGCACAAACGAATTCCGGATTCGAACGGACGCACACGTCATTCACGTCGGTGCGGCAGTACGTCGCCGCCCAAACGGTCCCGGCACGGCTGGCCCTTCCGCCAAATTTCATCGTGCCCGACAACTTTCGTCCCGTCGTCGAATCGATGCTGCACGACTCGCCCACGTTCCGACGGCAATGCCTGCGGATTGCCGGCGAACCGAAGCTGATGATTCATCTCATCTTCGCGCCTCCGTCGTGGCGATCGGACGTCCGCGCCATGACGACCATCACACGAGAGCCTGATGGACGTCAGGTCGCGCACATCGCCATCGCGCCGCGGCAGGACCTCGTCGAGCTCGTCGCGCACGAGTTCGAGCACATCGTCGAACAGCTGGACGGCGTCGATCTGGCCGCGCAAGCGGCGCGGCCGCGTACTGGCGTTCACGCACAGTCGGGGCCGGTGGGAATGTTCGAGACAGTACGCGCCACGCGGATAGGTCTGAGGGTTGCCGGCGAGATGCGCGGGTCGCCATGAAGGCACAGGTCGCCGCGCTGATCATGAGCGGGATGCTCACCATCGATCAGAAAGATGCCAACCGGGCAGGGCTCGATCGCCCGTCGGCTTCGGTCAGCGCGGACGGCCGTTACGTCGCGTTTCTCACGCATGCGCCGCTTGCCGATGCCGACACCGACCACACCATTGATGTCTACGTGCTCGATCGCGCTCGGCAGAAGGTCACCTTCGAGAGCCCGGCGTGCGGACCAATCGACTGCCAGGATCCTGACATCAGCGCAGACGGCCGCTACCTTGTCTTTCAGGCCGACGGCACGATCCTGTGGCGCGACACGGTCGACAATGTCGATCGGACCCTTGGCAAAGGACGGCAGCCGTCCGTCGCCGGAAACGGCGTCGTGTTTTTTACGTCGGAGCACGATATTTTTTCGATCGATCCGCGCGGCGGTGTCCCCCATCGCGTCAGCATCATCGATGGGCCCGGGCGTCGACACAGCGTTGACGTGGAGCTTCAGCCCGAGTCCGAGCGCAGACGGACGGTACGTCGCGTTTTCGGCGAGACCGCCCTTCGACGCGCGTCGCCGTCCCAGTTCACAGGTGTTGGTGCGCGATATGCTCCTGGGCACCACACGACGCATCGGCATCGGCTGGGCGCCGTCGATCAGCGGCGACGCGGGCGCGCTGGCGTTTGTCGGCCCGGATGGTGGCGGGCTTTCGCACATCCATGTCGCCGACCTTCACACGGGCGCCGTCCGGATCATTACGAAAAGCGTGAGACGTGGACTGGCCAATGGTGCGAGCGCCAACCCTGCCATCTCCTCCAATGGCCGATTCGTCGTCTTTCAATCGGAAGCCAGCGATCTGGTGGCGGGCGAGGACTTCAATCTGCTGTGGGATGTGTTCGTCTACGATCGGCAGGACGGCACGATGGTGCGCGTCAGCGGCGATCCCGACGGGGCATGGATCGAGCCCAGCGTCGGTCCGTCGATCGACGCCACCGGCTCGGTGATCGCGTTCTCCTCGCGCCATCCCACCGGTCCAACGGACGAGCGTAATGATTTCGATCTGTACGTCGCGACGCTTGGCCCTCTTACAGAAGATCAGAAGATCAAAAGATAGCGGCGCGATCGTTCGATTTCCGCCAGCAACACTTGGGTTGGCGTCGCTGCCGCGCGAATCCGAAGCTTCGGGGCCGAGCGAACACCGACTTCCGCCATTCATCCTCGCTCGGTTCCCTGAGGCTTCTCGCGCGGTCAGGCGTCAGACATCGGCCGCCTGCGCACGGCTTCGCGCCGCAGCAACGCCAACCCAACTGTTGCTGTTGCGACGCGTACATCTTCTGAAAGCACTTGACTCGTCGGACTCCAGGACTCGTCAGGACTCCAAGACTCTGGCGACCTGGGCGACTCTACGACTCTTTGACTCTTTGATCCTGATCTTCTGACCTTCTGTGTGTGGATCGTCAGCGTGAGACTGTTCGCCAGTTGTTCGTCGGCTGTGAGGGGATCTCCTTGTGCTGTTCGACCCATTCGACAATCAGCTCCCGGATTTCCTTTGACGATCGGTACACCTCGGGGGCCCCGCGGTACATCACGTAGCCGCCGCCCCCGTTGACGCGGTAGTTGTTCGTGGCCAGCCGGAGGCGCTGAGTGGGACCGAGCGGCTTGCCCTGGAAGCGCAGGTTCTGGATCCGTTCTCCGGCCGCCTTGCGGCTATCGAGCTCGTAGGTCACCCCCTCGGCCTGGTCGTAGTTGAACGCGGGGATGCCGCCGTCGAAGAAACGCGCGGAATGCTCGAGCGCGTCTTTCAACTGCTGGCCGGACACATCGAGCACCACCAGCGTGTTGTCGTACACGTAAAGGCCCGCGATGTCGCGGACGCGCACGTCGCCTTTCGGAACCCGCGCCTGCTCGTTGAAGGGCGCCACCATCGAGACGTCGGCCTTGCCGGCATCGAGCTGCACGCGATGCACGAGATCGAGGATGGCCGTGTCGCGATCGCGGAAGTCGTTGAGGCTGAGCTCGGCGTCCGACTGGCCGATCACGCGGCTCAAGAAAGCCCGCGTCTCGCGATCGTACGGCTCGGCCAGCTTGACGATCTCGGGATCGGCCGGCGTGCTGTCGGTCACCGGAATCGTATTGGCCTGCCTCGTCGCGACCCGCCAGCGCTGGTTGGCGTCTCGCTGGAGATGGATGTCGGCCCGGGCCAGATGCCGCCCCCAGGCGTTCGCCTGGGTCATCAGCGTGCCGTTGACGACGAGCGCACTGACGTCGCGATGCGTATGGCCCATGACGATGAGATCGACGCCATCGACCTGCCGGGCAATCGCCAGCGCCTGATTTTCATTCGGCACCTGCCCCGGGTAGACAACACCCGTTCGGAGATCCTCTTCGAGCCCCATGTGCATGGCGATGACGACCACGTCGGCGCGCTCTTCCGTCCTCAGATGCGGCACCCACTTCCTCGCCTCGGCCAGCGGTTCCCGGAATTCGAGGCCGGCATAGTTTTTCGGATCGTCCCAGGACGGAACGCCGGGCGTCGTCAAGCCGAGGATGCCGACGCGAACGCCCTGCAGGTCTTTCATGATGTACGGCGCGTAGTGCGGGCGCCCGGTGCCAACGTCGTAGGTATTCGCTGACAGCCACGGGAAGGCTGCTTCCTTCCGGGCCTTCTCGAGCACCGTCAACCCGAAGTTGTACTCGTGATTGCCGACGGCCATGGCGTCGACGCCGATGGCGCTCATCGTGAGCATCATCGGATCGGGCGGCGTGTTGTTGCGCGTGTTGTGGACGTACGCGAGCGGCGCACCCTGTATGGTGTCGCCCGAGTTCAGCAGCAGCGTGCCCGACGGATTCTCTTTGCGAATCTGCCGCACGAGCGACGCGATCTTCGCCAGCCCGCGCGCGTCCGGCTGTCCCGTGTAGTAGTCGATCGGCAGGATGTTGCCGTGCAGATCCGTCGTCGACAGGATCGTGAGCCATGCGTGCTGTGGCGTCGGCGACTGACCGGCAGGATGAGCCGCCAGCAACAGCGCGACGACGACGAGAACCCCGATCTGACGTCTGCCGATTTTCATGGATCAATGTGTACTACAAAAAAAGGGCGACGGCCTTTTCAGCCGTCGCCCCGAACCCAACGAACCCGACGAACCCGACACTTTACGAACTTTACGACTAACGAACCACCTCGTTAAAAGATGAAACGAATCGACATCTGCATCCGCCGCTCGTTCCGGGCCGCCGTGACCTTGCCGAAGTTCGTGTCGGTCTGAGCCCCCGTATTCGAGTCGAAGACGGGCGTGTTGTCGACATCCTGGAACGAGACCTGGTTGAACAGGTTGTAGATTTCCAGCCGGTACTGCAGTTGCTGGCTGCCCTTGAGCCTGATGTCCTTGAAGAACGAGAGGTCGTGATTGTGCCAGCCCGGCTGCGTGAACTTCCACGCACGGCAGTCGTTGCCGCTCTGTCCGCGCGCCGTCAGCGGCTTGACCGCGCTGGTGTTGAACCACTTGTCGACGGTGTGCTCGCCGCCCGGAAGATCGAGCTCCCCGTCGATGTTGTAGAGACCGCACTGCTCGCCGCCGCCGGTAAAGTCGAAGCTCGGGCTGTAGGTTACGACTCCGGGGTTTCTGTTGCTGTTCGTGCCGATATTGCCACGGCCGCCCGTGCCGAAGGTGCTGATCCCCGAAATCCGCCAGTTGTCGAGCACCCACCGGGCGACCTTGTTGTTACCCATGTGCGGGCTCGCCGCCGGCAGCTCGACCTGGTAGGACGCGACGAGCACGTGTTCCTGAATATCCCTGTGCTGATCGAGATTCGGCAACGTCGAATACAGGTCGTTGGTGCCGGTGCCACCATACGTGTCTTCATAACCGCGTGCCCACGTGTAGCTGCCGGCCATCTCGAAGCGTCCGGTGAACCGGCGAGTGACCTGCAACTGCAAGGAGTCGTACGACTGCCACCCGTTCGGCTGGCCAATCTCGATGTCGTTGAATCCGAGGATCGGCCTCAGGTACACGTCGGGAAGCGCGCCTGGATTCTGCGGGGTTGCCGCCACCGTCGTGTCGCGATTCTGCGGCTGGAATCGTGCTCCCGCCGGTACGTCGTTGATGTTCACCTCGCGCACCACGTTTTTCGTCCGCGACGCAACCCACGCAGCATCCACGACGATGTTCCGGCCGACTTCTCTCTGAATGGCGGCGGTGTAGCGGATGTTGTTCGGCCGCGCGTTCTCGGTCCGGATCGGACCGCTGGTATTCGGCACGACCGCGGTCGCCGATGATCCTGTGAGATAGGAGTCGAGGTCCGTGAACAGGACTTCGCGGTTGTAGCGGAACGCGGCGTTGCCTCCGCCCTGCTGGTAGCTGTTCCCCGCGTAGCTGTCATGGAACGAGCCGACGCCGGCCCGGACGACGGTCCTCGGGTTCAGCGCCCATGCCACGCCCACGCGCGGATCGAACTGAATACCCGGATAGTCGATGAACCCTTCATCGCCGCTCTCCAGGTAGTTGCCATCTTCCTGCGTGACGAAGCCGTTGATGGTACAGGGCGTTTCCGGCGTGATCACGCCGCACGTATAGCCGGTTCCCGGCACGATCTGACCAACGTAGGTCTGCGGCAGAATCTGATTGTTCAGCGGGTTCCGCGCCCGCCGCCCTTGAGGCGTCGTGACAGGCTGGAAAAACACGGGAGGATTGCCACCCCATCGTCGGGTCGAAACGCTCCTGAGCGAACGCCGACGCTTCGTCGGCCATCGTCAGCGGGACCGCCCAGGTATACATGCGGACGCCGAGGTCGAGCGTGAGCTTCTGAGTTGGTTTCCACGTATCCTGGACGAACCACGCCCACGCTTTCTGGCGGCGGTCGTCGGGCACGCGGCCCATCGACTCGGTGTAGCGGAAGACATGCCCGAGCACGGCGTTCGCATAGGCGTACTGCGTGCTCAGCGAATCGTTGGCGTCGTGCGCGAAGTTGAATTCGCCGCCGAACACGCCCGAGCGGGCCTGACCGAAGAGCTCGTCCTCGCGCATGATGCCCATCTTGTAGGTGTGCGTGCCGCGCGTGTGCGTCAGGTTGATCGCCATGTTCGCGTTGATGTCGTCGCCCGTGATCGGCCAGCGGCCGTCATAGAAGATGTCGGAGCACGGGTTCACCTGGCCGCCGCCGCAATCAGCGGTACCCGAGCCGCTCGGCAGCGCGCCAAACCGCACTACCGGAATCAAACCGAGCGGGTTGTGCTGTGCGGCAAATTGAGGGAGTCTCGTGATTTGCGGATACGTGGCTCGCTGGATGCCACGCAGCGCCTCGTCGCTTCCGGGCGGCCCGTCTTCGACCTGGTCGGAGAACCCGCCGGCGAACTCGAGCACGGTGGACGAATTGATCACGCGCGTGTAATCCGCCTTGACGGCGTTGACAAAGAAGTCGTACCGCTGATTGACGAGACCCCACCGCGACGATGCACCGGCCACGTTGTAGCCGACGCTCTTGGTGAACCAGTGGGAGTACTTCACCGAGATCGAGTCCTTGTCGCTCGGCCGGTAGTCGACGCGCACCAGCTGCTGCCGCCGCGGATGGTCGATGCTCGGCTCCTGATACTGGAAGTTGGCTCCAGGATCACCTGTCGATATTTGGCATCGGCAGCAGATTCAGCAGCGCCTGGCCGCGCGGGTCGAGTCGATTTGCGGGAATGATGTTGTTCGGGAACGGCTGCCCCGTGTTCGGATCGATGATCTGGATGAGCGTGCCGTTCGGCCGTCGCGTCTGCGAGAAATCGCCGTTCCGTTCGAGGGCCGTCGGCATCGTGTAACGCCGCAGGATGTTCACGTCTTTCAACTGCGTGTCGTCAACCGAGTAGAAGAAGAAGAGCTTGTTCGTGGCGATTTTCGGGATGGGCCCGCCCAGCGTGCCGCCCAGCGTCGAATACCGGTAGAACGGCTTCGGCAGGCCCGCGCGGTTGTTGAAGAAGTTGGTCGCGTTCCACATCTCGTGGCGCTTGTACCAGTAACCGGTGCCGTGGAATTCCGAGCCGCCGCGCTTGGTGATGATGTTCACCTGCGCGCCGCCCTTCAGCCCGTACTCGGCCGTGTAGTTGCTCATCTGCACGTTGATTTCGGCAATCGCGTCGACGTTGGTGGCGTTGCTGAAGCTGCCGCCGCCGCCGCCGTCACCACCGTTGACGCCATCGACGTAGATCGTCTGCCCGCGTGCCACCCTGAATGTTGGGCACCGGTGTCGAGAAGCTGCCGCCGAAGGTCTCCTGGTCGTTGGCCAGCAGGCCGACACCCGGCAGCACCTTCAGGAAGGAAATCGGGTCGCGACCGCGAATCGAGAGGTTTTCGACCTGCTTCAAATCGAGGAGCGCCATCTGCGACGTCTGCGACGTGGCTATGACTTCGCCGACCGCGCTGACCGTGACGGCCTCGCTGAGAGACCCGACCTCGAGGCGCAGCGGCGGTACCGCCAGGCGACTGTTCGAGACCACCATGTTGTCGCGCCGCTCGATGGGCCGGAAACCGGCCAGCTCGACGCGCACCGTGTAGGGACCCGGCTGCAGCGCGGGAAACGTAAAGAGGCCCACGTCGTTCGTGACGGTGCGGCGGACTTCCTGAGTCTGCTGATTGGTGAGGACGACGTCGGCGCCGGGTACGACCTGGTCTTGCGTGTCGACGACGGTACCGGACATCGATCCGGAAGTGGTCTGCGCTGACGCCGTCGCGGCGGCGGCCAGCACAAGGACCAACGCGATCATTGGCCTGAAGAGATCCCTCATACCCTCCCCCTTCTTGGTGGTATGTGTCGTGGCTTCAGAAGAGACGAATGTGTGCCGGTAAATTACTCAGGGGTCGGGAGACTGTCAAGGGAAACTTGACCGGTAAAGCCTGTAACTTTACCGCTATAGCGAGTCGTGTGAAATCCAAGAGCCCGGCGATCGCGCTACGAGAATCCGGATCGGCCAGCGCCTCTTGACTCCGACATCAAAGTGATATCATAATGATGTCGAGGTTACAGCGATGGCACATGAAAAAGAAGTCGGCGGCCTGTCGGGTTGGCTCGTGGTGTTCGTCATGCTGCTCGTGGGCGCGGGCGCCGTCTGGGTGATGGCCACGCTCGAGAGCAGCGGGGACGGTCTCGACTGGATCAAGGCCGCGGGCGTCCTGGTCCTCGCGCTCGACGGCGTGAGTGTCGCCGGGTTCACGGTGGTCAATCCCAACGAGGCATCGGTCGTCACGCTGTTCGGCGTCTACAAAGGCACGATCAAGCGCGCCGGATTCTGGTGGGTCAACCCGCTGACGACGCGCCGCAAGCTCTCGCTGCGCGTGCGCAACTTCGAGAGCGCCAAGCTGAAGGTGAACGAGCGCGACGGCAACCCCATCGAAATCGCCGCGGTCGTCGTCTGGCGCATCGTCGAAACGTTCGAGGCGGTCTTCAACGTCGACGACTACCAGAACTTCATGCACGTGCAGAGCGAGGCGGCGGTGCGCAACCTGGCCACCAGCTACCCCTACGACTCGCACGAGGATGGCAACGTCTCGCTGCGGCTGTCGGCCGGCGAGGTCGCCGACCGGATGCGCCACGAAATCCAGGACCGCCTCGTCGAAGGCCGGTATCGAAGTCATCGAAGCGCGCATCAGCCACCTCGCGTACGCACCCGAGATCGCGGGCGCGATGCTGCGGCGTCAGCAGGCCTCGGCCATCATTGCCGCCCGCCAGAAAATCGTGGAGGGCGCCGTGGGCATGGTCGAGATGGCGCTCGCCGAGATCAGCCGGAAGAACGTCGTCACGCTCGACGAAGAGCGCAAGGCCGCGATGGTGAGCAACCTGCTCGTCGTCCTGTGCAGCGAGAAAGGCGTCGAGCCCGTCGTCAACACCGGCACGTTGTATCAATAATCAGTTGTCGCGGGGCCCCACCCCCGCGACCTGTATCTCGCGGCCTTCGGCCGCTCGACAGTGTTTGTGACGACGATCTGCTTCAGTGCTGCAACCGAGACGCCTCACCAAGCAGATCGTTCTCGCAACCAAAGCCGCGCCGCCAACGGCGGTGCGGCACAGGCCGTGGGGGTGGGGCCCCACGGCAACTAAATAATGCCCGACAAAAAAGGCTTCCCTCTTCGGCTCGATCCCGAGCTCTATGATGCGCTTCAGCGCTGGGCCGCGTCCGAGCTGCGCAGCGTCAACGGGCAGATCGAGTATCTGCTCCGCTCGGCGCTGCGCGATGCCGGACGGCTGACCGCCGACCGGGAGCAGAATTCGGAGGCTGCCGATGCCAGACGAAAACGCTCAGAAGTAACCCGCCGCTGCCCGCAGAGCTGCTCCGGGCAACGCCACGCGACGTACGGCTGAACGCCTGCGGCATCTTCGTGGCGATCCTGGCCCTGGCGTCGGCCGTCGGTGGGCTTTGGGGAGGCGCAGAACTGTATCGCCGCGCCCGCCTGTCGGAGCGCTATGTCGCGCTGTTCAAGTCGGAGGCGGTCCCGACCCAGGCACGCGTCGTCCGCGTACGCCAGCGTGGAGAACGGAATCGGCGGGAGACGACGAGTCGATTACGAGTACGTCGTGGACAACGCGCCTTACAAGGGGCGAGCGACCGTGCGCGGCGCCGCCCTCGACCGCTACGCCGACGGGCTCTGCCACGACGGTGACCTACCTGGCTTCTTATCCCGGCGCCAGCTGGTTGAGCGGGAACACGCCGTCACGGGACAAGCTCTGGCCGGCGTACGTCGTTCCTGTCGGTGGGTTCCTCTGCACGCTGCTGCTGGTGGCGTGCATCCGGCGCCAGCTGGAGATCTCTGCGGAACGGCACACCGGCCGTGGCCACCGTCACGAGGGTGAAGAAGGGAACGTCGGACCACGGCACGTCCTGGCGCGTGGAATACCAGTGGACGCTGCTGAGCGGCGCCACACGCACGGGGCGATACAAGCCACAGCAAGAGGCGAGCGCCGGAGATTGGGTCGGTGATTCCGATTCTCTACGATCGCGACGAACCGAAGCGGTCCAGGAAATATCCGCTGTCGCTCGTCGCTGTGCGCAACTGAGAAAACAGAAGACCAGAAGATCAGAAGAAATATTTTTCTGTTCTTGATCTTCTGATCTTCTGTTCAGACCGCTAGGGTTTTCTGTTTTCGACCTGAATTCGACCGTTTTCCACGCGCACGTCGCGCACGCCTGAGAAACCAGCGGGAATCTCCTGCAGGAAGATCGTGAACGTCGTCGAAAGCCGCTGCCGCGCGGCGATGAACCGGTAGGTCGGCACGCCCAGCATCTGCGTGCGCTCGACGCTCTTCCTCAAGCCTTCGTCGAAGGGCGAGGTGCCGAACTCGATGCCGCGCGCCGTTCCGGCGGCGCTGTCCGCGCTCGGCTGATTCTGCCAGTCGACGATCCACGGATGATCGTCGGACGGGAAGACGTAGCCGACCAGCAGCGGGTAGTCCTCGTTGTAGATCGTGAACCAGCTTTGCGGCTTCGAGCGATCGGTGAGCACCGGCGTTGTACACCTGGCCCCCGGGAATCGCGTGGAAATCGCGCAGCGACAGCGCGACGCCGTCGTTCAACGGCGGCGCGTCGGGCCATTGAAAGAGATGAGCCGCCGCCCACTTCCCTGCCGCGGTCCGGATGGGATCGGTCATGCCGCGCGTGCCCGACATGTCGAGCACGTTTCTGCCGGGCGTCACAAAAGGCGCGCCGAACGTGGCGTGCTCATTGAGGTTGTAGGGCCGGTCGTACGCCGCGAGATTTTCGATCCATTCCTCGACTCGAACACTCGCCTCGCCCGCTTTCAGCGTCACCGCGCGCTCGATCTTGTATTGCGTCTTTGGCAGATCAGCGCCGTAGAAGAACGTGAGGCCGTTCGCATCGATTTGCGGCGGCCGCGTTTGCTGCCAGTCCACCGACCCCGCTTCGCCATGTCCGCGCAGCCCCTGCGCGCGCTCTTCCGCTGATGCGGGCCCGTAGTGCGGGAAGCAGACGAGATGGCCCATGTAGCCCTTGCCGCCGGGAATGAACATCGGATTGATCGACAGCCGCGTGATTGGTCGAAATCAGCCGCACTTCGGCGATGTGCCCGCCGCCGCGCAGCAGCGCCGACGCGGATCTTGCCGTTCTCGAGCACCCAGCCGGGACGGCCGTAGAATTGTGGCTCTTCGCGCACGGTCGGCGTCTGAGCGAACGCGACGGTCGCGCCAAGCAGCGACGCAATCAGGAAGTCACCAGTGAGTCTTCACTTCAGCGTCTCTCGCCAGAAGCGGCGAGCACGATCACAGGCGCGACGATCGTGAAGAATGCCCGATCGATGACGACCAAGTATATGGACAACACAAACGCGATTCGCAAGATAGCGCGAGCGAACCTTCCGTAGACGCCGCGAAACGCAAGAATCACGTACGCCATCGTGTACAGGATCGGCACCGGCCACACGAGCACCGCCAAGCGGGCGTGAAACCAGCGTTGCCGCCGTGGCAAGAGCGGCGACCGCAAAAAACGCGCCGTGAACGTGGAGCGCGAAAATCAGATGGTGAAGGTAATTGCGATCCACGCGACGATACGCCACGCGCGACGAGCCAGGCGAACAGCGGAAGAAGCACGAACATCACCCTGCGGCAGCCAGGTCCAGCACCGCGTGATTGATCACTTCATTGAGCGTCCGCGGCGTTCTCAAAGCCCAACTGTCTTTGCCGCGACCTCCGCAT
Organism: Vicinamibacterales bacterium; assembly: GCA_963850725.1. Taxonomy (GTDB): domain Bacteria; phylum Acidobacteriota; class Vicinamibacteria; order Vicinamibacterales; family JAMQPK01; genus JAMQPK01. The sequence goes on along the minus strand of CAWKMQ010000018.1, from coordinate 184,831 downwards.
CTTCGTCCCCAGCGCCGGATACGTCGGCCTGCGGGCCGGTTCTCCACGAAAAATTCCAGCCGCCGCTCTCTCCTTTGCGCGGTAGCAGCGGTGCGAATCGGCACGAAGGCGCTGAGCGCAAAGAAGACGACGCTGAATATCAGGTACAGGCGAATCGGCGAAATCCACCGTGCCCTGTGGCCCTTGCAGATACTCGCGCGTCAGAAATCCCGGCGACAGCAGCAGACGGCGGATCGACTGAAAGATCCGGCCGTCCACGTGCAGCATCTCGTGCGTGAAGTCGTGGAAGAAATCGTGAAACGTGACGTTCAGCGGCAGCGCTTTCTGGCCGCACGCGGCACAGAACGGCCCGCTCAGGCGGATGCCGCAGTTGTGACAGAACTCGGAGTCACTGGAGCACGCGCAAGATCGCGCACGACCTCGTAGTGGAAGCGCACGAACTTGTGCAGCTCGGTTTCGAGGATCCGCTCCTGATCGCTGTGCGCGCCGAATCCCTTCGGACCGTCTTCCTCGTCGAGGGCCGGCCCGACACCGTAGCACTGGACCCCCTTCTCGCGCAGATACGACATGTCTGTCGCGCCAGTACTCAAGGTTGGCAGCACGGTCGTGTCGTAGAAGCGCGCGTAGGCCGATTCCAGCACCTTGAACACTTCGGTGTCGAGCCGCGCGCTCGGCGTACCGGGCCGGACGTCGCGCGGGATCCATTCGACGCGAACGGCCGGATCGTTGATGACCTTTCGAAGCTCGATGATGAACGCGTCCGGATCCTGTCCCGACATCAGCCGTACGTCGAGCGTGGCCTTGGCCTCGGACGGAATCACGTTGACGCGATAGCCGCCCTGGATGATGGTCGGCGAAATCGAGCTGCGGAGCATCGACGCGAAGCGCGGATCGCTCTTCGCGAAGTAGTCGACGGCGTCCTGCGCGGCTTTGGGATCGTTGCCGACGACCGCTCGGTACCGGGCGGCCTCGGCGGGCGGCGAGATCGCGGCCAGCCTCGTGAAGTAGGTGCGGGTGGTTTCGCTCAACTGAATCGGCGCCTTCCACGTCGCCGCCGCGGTAATCGCCCGCGACAGCGTGAGGACCGAGTTCGTTTCGAGCGGCACCGAGCCATGTCCCGCCACGCCGATCGCCGTCAGTTGAATCGCGCGAGGAATCTTCTCGGCGGTCTCCACCGACGCAAAGCGCACGCGGCCGCCGCTTCGCGGCACGCTCCCGCCCTCGGCGAGACAGTACTCCGCCTCGATCTCGGCGAAGTGCTGCTTCACCATGAACTGAATGCCGACGCGCGTCGTGCCTTCTTCGCCCGCCTCCGCCAGAAAAATGACGTCACGCGCCAGCGGCAGGTTCGACCGCTTCAGCAGCAGCATCGTCATGAGCGCCGCGGCGACGTTGTCTTTGTCGTCGACGGTGCCCCGCCCGTAGATGTAGCCGCCCTCGCGTGTCGCGCTGAACGGCGGGAACGTCCACTTCGCCGGGTCGACGTTCACCGTGTCGGTGTGCCCCATCATCAAGAGCGGCCGCTTCGACCCGTTGCCCTTCAGCCGCGCGACGACGTTCAGGCGGTTCGGCTCGCTCTCGAACACCTTGGTCGGAATGCCTTCGCGTTCGAGCACCTGCTTGAGGTACTCCGCCGCGGGCCGTTCGTTTCCCGGAGGGTCGCGTCGTGTCGAGCCGAACGACCGCCTGAAAGTGCTGCAGTGTTTCGGCTTCGACCTTGGCCCAGTCGATGGCGGCCGGCGCCTGCGCGAAGAGGCTGGCGGTCGCGAGCGAGAAGAAACCCGGCGATCGAGTGTTTTCATAGGTTCACTGGCACGGCTAAAGCACCTGCGCTACCTGGCCGCACTACTTGGCGGCACAGGCAAAGTTCTCGGCGTCGGCGATGCTCCCGGTGCCCTTGTAGCGCGCAATCTGCGGATACGGACACAGCGGGCGCGTGCGATCGACTTTTCCTTCGGTCGAATGCGACGCGACGATGTGCGCGGGCGCGCTGCCGTTCGAGACCCACTCTTCCATCGCCGCGACCTTGTTGAACGTGTCGGTGCCGACACCACCCTGACAGTGATCCATGCCAGGCACCATGTAGAGCTGAATCGATCGGCCCGCCGACGCTCCGTCCGGCGGTCTCGAGCACGCGCTCGAAATAAGTGACGCTGCTCATCGCCGGCACCTGCCGATCGTTCCAGCCGTGATACATCAGCAGCTTGCCGCCGCGCTTGAAGAACGGACGCAGGTCGGGCGTCACCGTGTTCAGGACCTTGCCTCTTCGTCCATCAGCTCGAAGTCGCGTGGCCATGTCGAAGCGATCGGGCGACCCACGCCGGATCCTTGTGGACCAGACCGGTATGCGTCGACGGCGTTGGCGAACGGCTGCGGTCCCGCCAGCGTTGCCCACGCGAGCTCCGAGCCAGGCTGCAGCAGAGGCGGATAGAGCGTCCGTTCCGTCTTCGGAAATTTCACGTCCGAATAGATGAGCTTTGCCGTCTCGACCTGCGCCGGCGTCAGGCACGAGGCGCCGTCGGCGCCCTTGCACTCGAGCACCTTCGGATCGAACTTGCACGCGCGCGGATTCTCGATGACGCCGTCTTTCGCGCCGTCGAGCGTGTCGCACGCGTTGAGCACGGCCTCGTGGAGGGCCGGGTACTTCTCCGGCGGGATGTAGCTGTCGGGCGTCCGGTGCACGAGGCGGTTGATCAGCAGGCGGACGCTCATGAGCCGCGCGCGGGGATCGGGAGGCGCACCAGCCACGATCGCATCGAAATCGGCCGGGTACTTCGACGCGATCGTCAGCCCCTGGTTGCCACCGGTCGAGCAGCCGTTCCACAACGCGAGCTTTCGGCGCGCCGCCATAGAACTGCGTTGACGACGGCCTTCGAGCGCGACGGCCATTTCATGGAGCGATCGGTGCGCGTAGTCGATCAGCTTCTCGGGGTGGCCGATCGCAAACGTGCTGCCCGGCGTCGAATGCCCGGTGTCGGTCGCCGTGGCGGCGTAGCCGCTCGTCACCGCCGCGGCGAGGGCGGTGTACGAGATCGTGCCCGCCCATCCGCCGTTGCCGACGGCCTGAAGCTTTCCATTCCAACCCGATCTTCGGCAGCCAGACCTCGACCTTGATGTCCGAGTCGGTGGTCGGCGTCAGCGTCGCCGTCACGCGGCAGAACGCCGGGGTCGCGCCGTAGGCACGCGCCGCCGCGGCATTGACGGTGCCCGGCGCCGGCGGCTTGAACGCACCCTGGGCGACTTCGGCCGCGGAGTCGATCTTGCCGTGAAGAATCTTCAGCGAGGTGAGGCTTTCACAGCTGGCCGGCGCGGGCGCCGCCTGCATCAGCCGAGGCGCGGGCGCCAGCATCGAGAGCAGCACGGCCACCGCAGAAAGCAAAAGGGCGGCGATGGGTGGTAGTCATCGCCGCCCTTTTTATCACGGTCCGGCTCGAAGCCGGACACTACGTTTCGGCGCTGAGCTCCGGCTAAGCCAGCACCGCTACTTCGAGCGGGTTGGGGGTCGCGTTCGCGTCGACGTCGCCGAGGATGTACTGCATGCCCACCAGGAAGTGGCCGACGATTTCCGGCCGCATGAAGGTTTCCGTCATGTGGCCCATCGAGTTGTAGAAGACCCGCCCCTTCCCGTACTCGCGGATCCAGGCGACCGGGTACACCTTGTCGGGCCGGCGGTAGCCCGGCCAGGGCTTGTCGGTCGAGTTCGGCACCTTCTCGTCCAGATCGACGATCAACAGCACGCGCACCTTGTCCCAGCGCAGCCGGCCGTTGCCCTGATCTTCGAAACGGTAGGTACTCCTCGCGGAACGGCAGGTCCTCGTAGTTGAACGGCCGCACGATCGGGTTGTCCTTGTCGTACACCTTCAGGACGCCGTTCTCGATCCGGTGCGGCGCGCTCTGCGCGCCGATCATTTCGGCGAACTCGTCCCAGTTGCGTGACGCCCACGGCGTGCCGTGAATGCCGCCGATGCCGCCCCCCTCGTTCACGTACCGCACGAGATCGGCCCGCATCGCCGGGATCCGGCAGGAACTCGCCGACGATGCTGTTCAGGAAGACCGCGTCGAACTCCTTCACCTTCGGATAGCGGAGGTTGCTCAGATCGTTGCTGAACACCGTCGTCCAGGCGCCGGTCTTCTCGCCCATCCGCTGAATCATGACGTTGGTGTGCGGGATGGTGTTGTGCGACATCCCTTCGAGGCTCTCGATGACGAGGAGCTTCCTTGGCTTCTTCGGCGACGCGAACGGCTTGTTCGGAATCGCCGCGTCGATTTTCGCGCGCGTCTCCGCGGCGCGGCGATCGATCTCGGCCGGCGCCAGCGTCTCGCCGCGCGACGGCGTCACGAGATCGAAGCGAATCGGACGCGTGCGCGCGAACTCGTTGAAGTTGACGGCATACGCGGGCTGCACGACATCCTCGAACGCCGACACGGCCGCGAAAATATCGCCGGGCGCCTTGACGACGCCCGTCGTATCGATGGTCATCGCGATGGGCACTCTGGTGGTCACGACCGGGCTGCCGTCGCCGCCAAGGCGAACGGAAATCTGGCGGTCGTCCAGCCGCTCGAGCTCGGCAAAGAAGTCGCGGAGATTGCCCACGCCTTTGCCCAGCGGCACGTTCTGCGCGCTGGCGCCGCGGGCCGAGCGGTCGCGAAGGTTCACGTAGATCAGGCGATCCCTCACCCGCGCCACTTCGTTGCGGACGTTCGCGGCGTCCTGCGCCCACGTGCCCGTGTCGATGCCGATGCCGAGCCGGCGGCTGCGGCCTTCCATCGCTTTCAGTGTGGCGTCGGAGCTGTTCAGCACCGCGACATTGACGCGGAATTCCTCGGCCAGCGCATCGAGGCCGGCGAGATCGGTGTTACCGGGCACGACGAGCGTGGTCGCGCCAAGCTCCCGCGCGAAGTCGAACACGCGCCGGCGCGTCGCGGCGTCTGCCGGCAGGTTTTCAACGCGATACGCGCTCACCCTGACGCTGGGCCCCATCCCCGTCTTGATCGCGGCGATTTCGGCGGCCGTCAGGTTGTAGTCGAGGTTCTTCTGAACCTGCGGGCTGACGCGCTGTGCGCTCGAGCCTTCGACAAACGGCACAAGGGCCGCATCGGCCCTCACGACCGATTCCTGGAACGTGAGGCCCATGCCGGGAATGGCGAGATCCCAGTTTGTGAGACGGTCGTTGGCCACCAGCGTGCGCGTGCGCCACGTGACGCGCTCCAGCGCGTCGGCCGCGCGCGGAAATTCGGGCGCCTGGTTCTGCTGCGCGACGAGCGTCACCATGCAGGCGGCAAACAGGGCGGCAATCGCGATTCGTGTTTTCATAAGATTCTTCTGATCTCACTTACTTCACTTATTCACTTTCTACTTTCTACTTTCTGGGATGCGAACACATGATATCCCTGCGCTTCGATCTTGCCCTGTTTGCGGTGCAGCGGATTTCTCCACACCGGATCCCCGCCATCACCCCATGACGCGCCGACGGCAAAGGCAATGTACTGCCGTCCGTTCACCTGATACACCGCGGGAATGCCCTTCCGGATTGGCTTCGAGCTCGTGCTCCCAGATGAGGCGCCCTGTTTCCTTGTCGAACGCGCGCAGAAAGCGATCCTGCGAGTTGGCGAGGAAGACGAGCCCGCCGGCGGTGACGACCGGGCCGTTGCGCGGCCGCACCGTACCCGTGGTCGTCTTCAATCCTTTGTCCGCAAGGCCCGGCGCGGTGCCATCGGCGACGCGCCACTTGATCGTCCCGTCGTTCAGGTCGTACGCCACGAGCTGCGACCAGGGCGGACCCGAAGCCGGATAGCCGTTGCTGGTGTACCAGCCTGCCGAAAACGATCCGCCATACCGCGTCGGTGGACCCTGATAGCGGTTGGGATTCTGCGGGAGACGAATCTCCGATGGATTCCCCGCCTGCTCGTCGCTCGTCGGCAGCGACATCAGATACGTTTCGAGCGCCTCGAGCGCGTCATTTGAGATCGTCGAAACAGCGAACGCCGGCATCGCGTTCACGCCCTGGCGCACGATCGAGCGGAATCCCTGCGATCCGATCGCCTGCAGCGATCGCATCGGCATCTGCCCCGGCCCGTGACATCCGGAGCAGCGCTGCATGTAGACGCTCTGGCCTTCCTGCTCGCGCGGTCCAGGCGGCGCGCCCTGTCCGCGTCCGCCGCCGCCACCGCCGCTGCCCGGCGTCACGAGCGACATCTTGCGGTAGCTGATCATCTCGAGGCTGCGCACGTAGACCATCCCGGTCTCGGGATCGCCGGCGGTGCTGCCCCAGTTGGCGCCGCCCCAGGCGCCTGGAAACTGGATATGCGGACGCAAATGGCTCGACGGCGTGAACACGCCCTGGTTCGCCGCATCGCGCACGAGTTGCTTCAGCGTCTCCTGCTCTTCAGCACTGACGAACGGATTCACTTCTTCCGGCGTCATCGACTGCCGCGCGAACGGCGGCGGCCTGGTGGGAATCGGCTGCGTGGGCGACGAGAACTCGCCCGGGACCTCGCTCTTTGGAACAGGCCGCTCTTCGATGGGCCAGAGCGGCGTGCCGGTCTTCCGTTCGAACACGTAGAGGAATCCGGTCTTGCCGGCCTGCGCCACGATGTCGATCGGTTTGCCGTTGTGTTGCACCGTCAGCAATTTCGGCGCGGCGGCGTTGTCGTAGTCCCAGAGATCGTGGTGAACGATCTGAAAATGCCACAACCGCTTGCCGGTGCGCGCGTCGAGCGCGAGCAGGCAGTTGCCGAACAGGTTGTTGCCCTGCCGATCGCCTCCATACAAATCGTGGGTCGGCGATCCGGTCGGCAGAAAGACGATGCCGTTCTTCTCGTCGAGCGTGATGTCGCCCCACGTGTTCGCGCCGCCGGCGTATCTGAAGGCATCTTCCGGCCACGTCTCGTATCCGTATTCACCCGGCCGGGGAATCGTATGGAACGTCCATGCAAGTTTCCCGGTGACGACGTCGTACGCGCGGATATCGCCGGGCGGGGACCCGTAGCCTTCGCCGACGTTCGATCCGACGATGATGAGGTTTTCGAAGACGCGGCCGGGACTGCTGTTCGGCCCGCCGTTGCGGCGCGGCGTGCCGACACGCATGTCGACGAAGCCCTTGGTTCCGAACGTCATGATCTGCTGTCCGGTGCGCGCGTCGGCCTCGCGGATGCCGTTGCGTCGCCGTCAGGATGAGGCGGCGATCCGAGCGATCCTTGCTCTCCCAGTACGCGAGCCCGCGATCCGGCGTCTGGAGGGTGGACATCCACAGCTCTTTGCCGGTCGTCGCGTCGAGCGCGACGAGGACGCCGCGGACGCCCGCGACATACATGACGTTGTCGACGATGAGCGGATTGAACGCGAGCCGTTCCGGATCTCCCGGAACCGGATAGAACCACGCGCGCTGCAGTTGGGTGACGTTGTTCCTGTTGATCTGGGCGAGCGCGGAGTACTGCATCGAGTCTGACGACCCGCCGTATTGATGCCACGTCGTGTAGGGCTGCGGCTGCTGGGCATGCGGCGCCCATTCGGTGATGAGCGCGGACGTGGCCAGCGCGGCGCTGACGAAGATCACTCGAAGAGCTCGAGCGGGTCGGGTCATCACGTTCTCTCGATGGGGGCTTACTTTACCGGTAAAGACGGCTGTTGAAAAGGGCTTAGGATTGGGACTGAAATTGGGGATTGGGTTAGGGATTGGGGATTGGGATTGGCACTGCCGGGCTGCCGCCAAGGGCTTCAGCCCGTCGATGAGACCGCGCAGGGGCACATAGCCGGCACGGGCGCGCACACGCAGCGGGTGTTTTTCGTCCTCACGCGTATCGCATGGTACTTGCCATCGGCATGCCGCGGTTCGAATGCGAGAACGTATTGCGACTGGAGATCGTCGCAGATCCGCGCGACGGCCGCGGAGATCTCCGACGGATCGCGCAATGGCTCGACAGAGCCGCCCGACTCGAGTCGTCAGACTCTCGAGCAGCACCGTATTCACCGGCGCGCCCTTGCGCGTGCCGATGCCGATGGCATACAGCAGCGCGCCTGACTTGCGCACGTCGACCTTCGTGGAGTCGATGATCTTCTGGCGCTGGGTCTGCTGGGATTGGCCCAGTCTGGCCCCGGCTTCAATCTCCGAGTCATGAAGGTACGGAGGAACGACGCCCGCGGCAGGCAGACTGGTGTCGTTGCCATCGGAAATCAGCAGCAACACCTTGCGCTGGTGCCGCGCGCGCTGAAAAGCCGGCGCGATCAGCTTCACGGCATCCAGCAGCGCGGTACCGCCGCCGGGCCGGAGCAAATCGAACCCTCGCAGAATGGCGGCACGATCGTTTGTCCAGGGAGCCGCCGCCACTTTGTCGCTGAACGCCGCGAAGAGCACTTCGTCGGCTGCCGTGAGCCGTGTCAGGAGCAGTTCGAGCGCGTGGCGCGTGTCGGCCCATCGCGCATCATCGGCCGCGCGCGCGCTTCGGGCTCTCCGTCATGCTGCCGCTGATATCGAGCAGGATGCCGAGGCTGACGGGCACGCGCCCGGCGCTGAATTGCACGACCGGGCGCCGTGTCCCCCCTTCTGAAATCTCGAACTGGTCTGCCGTGAGGCCGTGCACGAACCGGCCGGAACGATCGGTCACCGTGACTGGCACGACGACCGCGTCGGCATTGACGCGGAAAGTCGGAGGGTTCTGAGCAGATACCCGGGCAAGAAGGAAAAGGGAAGAAGAAGAGAAGAAGGAATAGACCACCAGCGCTGCAGCCAGCCGCACACGCACTCGGGTTGGAATGACGGTCACAACAGTTTTCGTGCTCAGGGATTGGGGACTGGTGTGGCTGAGGGCGCGATATAGCCGGCGCGTGCGCGCACCCGCAGCCGCGTGTCCTTCGTCCTCACCCGTATCGGATGGTACCTGCCGTCGGCAGACGCCGGTTCGAACGCGAGAAGGTACTGCGACTGGAGCTCGTCGCAGATTCGCGCAACCGCCGCGGCGATCGCTGACGGATCGCGCAGCGGCTCAACGTAACCGCCCGACTCTGTCGTCAGACCTTCCAGCAGTGCCGTATCCACCCGCACGTCTTTGCGGGTGCGCCGATCGCGTACACGATCGCGCCCGACTTGACGGATGGCGCTCCTGGTCGCAGCGATGAGTTGCTGCCGCAAGAGCTGCCGTGATGCGCCACTGTCCGGGGTCCGATCCCCGATTTGATACGGGTCCGGTGGAGGACGCCGTCGGCAGCATGGTGTCGTTGCCATCGGAGATCAATAGCAGCACTTTGCGCTGGTGCTGCGCGAGCTCGAAGATGGGCGCGATCAACTGCACGGCATCCAGCACCGCATTGCCGCCGCCGGGCCGGAGCACATCGAACTCGCGCAGAATGCCGGCATGGTCCTGGGTCCAGGGAGTCGCCGCAACCCTGTCGTTGAATACCGCCAGGAACACCTCGTCGGCCGCCTCGAGTCGTGTCACGAGCAGCTCGAGCGCCCGCCGCGTGTCGGCCCATCGCGCATCGTCGGATCCGACGGCGTTCGGGCCGGGCGTCATGCTGCCGCCGATGTCGAGCAGGATGCCGAGGCTGACGGGGACGCGCCCGGCGCTGAACTGCGCCACCGCGCGCCGTGTCCCGTCTTCTGAAATTTCGAACTGGTCTGCCGTGAGGCCATGCACAAACCGGCCGGCACGATCGGTCACCGTCACCGGCACGAAAACCGCGTCGGTTCTCGCACGAAAGACCGGCGGTTCCTGCGCCGCCACGGCCGAGGCGCACGTCAGAAGGCATGCGATGGTCGCAAGATTCTGGAGCAATTGTCGCGCTGGTGCTGGTCAGCATAGCACCGCAAACGACAGTCCTGAAGTATTTGGTGTGGGAAGAGGACAGCGCCTTTGGGCTGACGTGCTGCGGCGCGAAGCGTGGGCGGCGGCAGACAGGTCTACGGCTGACCGCACGCAGAACCCGGAGGGCATCGAGCGAGGATGAACGGCGCAAGCTGAGTGTCCTCGCTTCCCGGCAGCCAGCGGCGGCTCGCAGCGCGCGTCCGGCCCTGGAGCGTTCGGATTCGGCGCGGCAGACGGACGCCGACCCAAGTGACGCGCCGAATTTTTACTTTTCACTTTCTAATGTCGACACTACTTTTACTTCTTACTTTCGGATCTCCGTCAGCGGCATGTCGAGTGAGCCGAAGCGGCCTGTCATGCGGTCGCGCACGATCAGGCGCACGTGAGACGTGTCCGGTTCCACCGTCCACACCTTCGCAAACCGGACGATCGACGGCTTGACCGTCGCCTGCGGATTTTCCTTGATGGTGATCGTCGCGCCGTCGCGCCGCACGCGAGTCCACTGCCTGGGGTTGCGCTCGCCGAATCCGATTTCCAGATCGGTGACGGGTTGTCCGTTGACGGTCTTGTAGTAGAGGTCGTCGGCCGCGATTTGAATCACCACGTTCACGCCATACGGGACGGCGTCGACGCGGGCGTCGAGCCTGATCGCATTCGACCCCAGGGGGTTCTGCATGGCGGCCTGCCACTCCGACTCGACCCAGTTGACGGGCTGCTTCACCGGCGCGAGCGCCATGTACCCCTTGCGATGCAGCACGCGCACGCCTGGACGACTGACCCGTACGTCGAAACCGTGCCAGCGATGGTCGCCGCTGTCGGGCACGTAGAAGCCGACCGAGTACGAGCCGCGCATGTCGTTCGCGGCGGCGCTGACGCCCGCCGTCAGGTCGTTGGTGTTCTTGAACGCCCGGCCGCCCGTCACGTCGGCCAGGATGTCCATCGTGCCCCAGATGCGAAGCTGGTTTTCGCGCGTCATCGGACGAAGCTGATCCTTTTCGGGCGATCCCTTCGCCGACCCTGGCGCGGTCGTGGCCGTGCCGAGGAGTCCCACCTCGAGCCCCGTCGCCTGAACCGGATAAACGGTGATGCCCTGTGTGGCCAGCCGCTGCGCCACGCCGCGGATCTGCGAGGAGTAGCTGTTCACCCACCGATCGTAGGCACCCTGTGTCAGGACGGGAATCCCGCCGCCGATCCACACCAGGTTTTTGCGGCCGGGAATCCCCGCGAGATGATTGCCGAGCGCCTCGAGCGACGCGACCGTCTGGTTCGTGCGCCGCAACTGCAACTGCTCCTGAAAGTACTCCTCGGATCTCGCCATCTGCGCGCGGGCCTTGTCCCACTCGGCTTGTAGCTCAGCATCGGCCTGCGCGTCCTGGTTGGTGTCCGAACTATCGCCCTGACTGACGGTGTTGAGATGCTCGGCTTCCTGCACCTGGCGTCGAACCAGCTCGTCGGCCGGTACCGGCTGAAGGTTGTATTCGGTCGGGAGCTTCGCCAGCCGCGCGCGCAGCGCGTTGAGGTCGGCGCTGAAATCGTGGACGATGCGGAACGTCGATCCCAACGAGTAGATCGCGACGCGCGTATTCGGCGCGAGCGCCCGCAGGTACTGCATCACCTGCGCCCGCACGGCAACCTGATCCTCGGGCAGCGTGTTCAGCGAGTCGATGACGATCGCGGTGACGTTGCGCGCCGGACCGGGCGAGTATTCGGGACGGTTGGTGAAAATGCCCGGCGCGATCGGCTCGTGTGCCGCTTCGACCGCGTCCGGGCCGAACGCCGCGCCTTCAAATCGGAAGAAAGCCACCGGCTGCGGCTTGCCGTTCTGCAGGATCGCAATGTCCTCCTGTTTCAGATCGGTAATCGGCTTACCGTTTTGGTCCGTCGCCACGATGGTGAACTCGACCAGCGTCGTCCCGGCGCGGAAAATCGGCGTCTGGTCCTGCTGGGCATGGATGTGGATAGCGGCGGCCGCCACCAGCACCGCAACACCAGTTTTTTTCATGGTTTAACGGTAAAGCACCGGCTTACAACGGTGCAACAGTCTTGTTCCACCACGGGACACGAAGGTGCATTGCCGGACTGTGCACGCCAGAAACTGCCCGGAAACGAAGGGGTTGGCCGTTTCGCGCTTGTGGTATCGATGTTGTTACAGCCCTGTCCGGCCGGCCAGCGGCGCGGGGCAATAGGGCCCCGCCAGCGCAGCTGCCGAACGAACCATGACTACTCGACTTGTTCAAACCCGGACGCGGCGGACGGTGCTCGTGGTCGAGGACGCACTGACGACGCGGTGCATTCTCGAACAGTTTTTCGCGCGCGCGGGCTGCGACGTGCTGCAGGCCGGCGATCCCGATACCGCCCTGATGCGACTGAAAACCACCGACGTCGATGCCGTGATTCTCGACCTGCGGCTCGCCGACGATCGCTCCGGGCTCGAAGTGCTCGAACAGATGCGGCTCGACGAGCGTTTCGACGACGTGCCGGTCGTCGTGCTGACCGGTGTCACCGAAGTCGAACCGCACGAGGCGGAAGTCATCGAGCGCCATCACGCCCACCTGCTCTACAAGCGTTACGGCTATCGCGAGGTCGTGCAGCGGCTCGAGAAGATTCTCACCGCACAGGCGGCGTAGTCACCCCTCGACTTTGCTCGGGGTGACCCTGAGCTTGTCGAAGGGTCAGCGCGGGTCGTAGGTCTTGCTGAAGCCGTTGCGGCTGTTCGTGACCGTGAACGCCCCGTCGGCCTGCGCCGCCACCTTGATCCAATGCGCCCCGCTGTGATCGGGGTCCTCTCCGACGTTCGCAACGAATATTCCCGCGATGTCGTACTCCGCGCCGCTCAACTGCGCGACGTGAAGCTGCCATAGATCTTCCAACCCCGGCGCCGAATACAGCACGCGCATCGTCTCGGGCTGCCCGCCTTTGCGGATGCCGTTGTTCATGACGGCCACACGCGGCCGCAGCGCGTGCACCAGCAACTCGGAATTCGAGCTGTGCTGGCCGTGGCGCGAGACGAGCAGAAAGTCCGCCGTTCCCAGGCGGTTGGCCGGACACATCAGCTCGAACTCCTTGTTCCACGGAAAATCGGCGAGATAGACGCCGCGGAATTTTCCGAAGGTGATGTGCGAACCCACGGAGTGCTCGTCTTCCGTGTTGCCGACGGGCTGGCCGGAGACCGGGTTGACCGTGTGCGGCTTGAATCCGGCGCAATAGGGATTCGAGCGCCCCGCGCCCGGCAAGGCATTCCTGATGGTCCCCTGCGCGGAGGTGACGAACCGCCATTCGACGCCTTTGAGCGGCAGCGTGTCGCCCGCCTTCACGACCGTATGCTTCGCCTTGGCGACGAGACCCGGGTAGGTCTTCTGCAGGAACTCATCGACCGCCGCATTGGGCTGGACGCTGGCGCCGTGGTCCAGATAGTGGCGAATCGGAATGCGGCCAGACAGCTCGCCCATGGAGCCCATGTGATCGACGTGCCAGTGCGACGTGACGAGCGCGTCGATCTGGGTGATGCCCGCCGCAGTGGCCGCCGCCATGATGCGGTCCGCATCGCGCTTCGCGGCGGGTCCTCCGTTGCCGGTGTCGATCAACACCGCCTCTCTGGACGGCGTGACGAACAACGTCGCGTTGCCCCCCTCGACGTCGAGGATGTAGATGTCGAGCGTTTTCGACTGCCCGCGAACGATACAGCCGCACACACCGCAACCGCAGCGACCACGAACAGCGCGTGTCTCATCGATGCCTCCATCACTGCCAATACGACAGGATGAACCCGAACAGCAGCAACCGGACGAGATCGAAGCTCGCGTTGATGAGGACCAGGCCCCACTTCTTCATCTCCCACGCCACGCGGTTCATCTGCAGCGGAAGAAAGAATCCAAGCCAGTTGAAGAAGCCGGCATTGACGGCGTAGCTCCAGGGAGCCAGATCGGGCGAGAGTCCCCACGACGAGGCCTGCCACGCCTTGATGCTGTGCGCCAGCACCCAGGCAATCAGCAGATTGCTGACAAAGAAGATCGCCATCGCCTTGCCCATCGATCCCGAGTCGCCCGGCTGCATGTTGCCGAAACCCATGTGGCGCTGCCACGCTTGTCCGAAGATCGGACCGAACCAGAGAAACCCGACCGGCATGGCGACGACGGCACACGCGAGGACCGCGAGGTAGTTGATCGTGAATGTCGGCATCATCGGTCACGCCTCTCTTTCTATCTCAGCGCAAAGACGCCATTTACTTCACTTTACTTTACTTTGGCGCCCGCAGTGCCTGGTTGAAGCGCTCGAAGAACCTCGCCACGTCGAGGCCATCGACCACCGCGTGATGAACTTCGACAGCGACGGGCATGGTCATTCGACGGCCCTCGCGCGTCACCTGGCCGAACACGATGCGCGGAATCGAGTCGTGGCCCGGCAGCGCGTTCGCATATGCCGTGAAGCGAAACCACGGCAGCACTGAGTGGTACACCACATCGTCGGGCGGCCTCGCCGGCTCGCGGACGCCACGCCGCATCGCTCTCCCGATGGCCGCGGTGCTTTGCGCAACGAACCGATCGAAGCTTCGGGCCGGCTCGAAGCGCGCAAATCCGAAGGTGCCGTCCGGCCGGAGGATCGTGGGGCCAACGGCAATGCGATCGTGACGCCAGACGCCGCGAGGCCGCAGCCGCAGGCGGAAGGCCTCGACGTCGTTGACGGCATTCAGCATCAGAAATACCGACGTCAGAAAAAACGACGGGGAGCCGGGCTTGCGGCTTTGATTCCAGATACGCGTCACGTCAACATCGACCGTGACGCTGAAGTACGGCCGTTCGTATTTGCGGAACAAGAGATAGTGATCGCGCCGCTTCCACGCCTTCAGATCGATCCAGCCGCTCACGGCAACCCGCCTTCCACACCTTCGGACGCATACGCCTTCATCGCTTCGTCGTTGAAGCAGGCGAAGACGACGCGCATCACCGGACCCGGATCGCGGGCGAACGCGCGGACGGTCGTCACGGCAACATGCGTCGCGGCGCCGAGCGGATACCCGAAGATGCCCGTGCTGATGGCCGGAAAGGCGATCGACGTCAGCGTATGGTCGCGGGCCAGCTCGAGCGAACGGCGGTACGCCGACGCCAGCTCGTCGGGTTCACCCGCCCGGCCGCCCTGCCACACCGGCCCGACCGCGTGGATGACGAAGCGCGCCGGCAGATCGAATCCAGGCGTGATGCGGGCGTCGCCCGTCGGACAGGGCGCCAGCTTCGCACAGGCGCGCGCCAGTTGCGGGCCGGCGGCGCGATGGATCGCGCCGCACACACCACCCCCGGGCGCAAGGCTGCTGTTGGCCGCATTGACGATGGCATCGACATCGAGGGTCGTGATGTCGGCAAGCTCCGCGGAGAGACGCAAGGCCATTCAAATAAATAGGGCGACGGCATGAGGAACCGTCGCCCTTTTCGACTTTCTACTTTTGACTCTCTACTTTTGACTTTCTACTTTCTACTTTCTTACTAATACCCCGTATACCCTTCCGTCATCTCGATGTACACGCCGGTCGGGTCGTAGAGATACGAGATGTTCAGACCGATCGCGGGAACCTCGCGATAGGCCGTTTCCAGCTTGATGCCCTTCGCCTCGAGCTTCTTCAGGAACTCGGCGAGGTTCTTGATCTCGAAGCCGATGTGATCGACGGTCGTGCCGCGCGTGTTCTCCGCGGTCGGCGCCGTCTTCGACGGCGCGAAAATCAGCCGCATGCCCGGCGCGTCGGCGATCTCGAAGTTGCCCGACTTGCTCGGCTTCAAGCCGTACGTGTCGACGTACCAGTCGCGCAGCTTCGCCGGCTCGGGCAGCGTGAAGTGCAGGTGATAGGCCACCGCCGGCACTTTCAACGTGGTGTCTTCCTGCAGCTCGAACCGGAGACCATCCGGGCCAATCAGGAACGCATTCGGAAAGCCCTCGCTCCCCTTGAATTCGCGTTCGACCGTGTAGCCCGCGTCTTTCCACTTCTTGAGCGCGTTGGCCATGCTCGGCACCTTCAGGCCGAAATGATTGAAGGCCGTGTTCTCGGTGCCACCCGTCGGCTTGGTGCCGCGGAACGCGATCATCATGTTCGGCAGCTTGACGATGGTGAAGGTGCCCTTGGTCGAGACGACGCCGCCGAACTGCTCGACCCACATCTGGTGATGAACCTTGGGATCGGCCACGCTCAAATGCACGTGTCCAAACGTCACGCCCATCTCATTGTGCGGCGCGAGCTGCGCGTAGGCGGGATGCGCGACGAGAAGCGCGAACGCTATCAAAAACGGTCTCATGGCTGTCCTCCGTGAGCGATACATTACAAGAGGTTAGGAGATTAGGAGAAATCTTTTCCTGTGCTATTTGGTCCGACCGTCATCGTCATGGCCCCAGCGGCCGAATCCAGATGTTGCGGTAACGAACAGGGTTGCCGTGATCCTGCAGCGCGATCGGGCCGATCGCCATGTCGGGCGTGTACGGCAGCACGCTCTTGTGCCGGGTCGGCCCCCAGTACGCCGTGCCGTTGTGCACCACCACGCCGTTGTGCAGGACGGTGACGATGGCCTGTTTCGCCAGCGTGCCATCCGCGGCGAAACGGGGCGCCGTGAACACGATGTCGTAGGTCTGCCACTCGCCTGGCGCGCGCGCGACGTTCACGAGCGGCGGATACTGGCCGTACATCGCGGCGGCCTGTCCATCGGGATACGTGATGTTGTTGTAGCTGTCGAGCACCTGCACTTCGAACTTGCCCAGCAGGAACACGCCGCTGTTGCCGCGCCCCTGGCTGTCGCCCTTCACCTCGGACGGCGTGGCAAACTCGACGTGCAGCTGAAAATCGATGAACTGCTGTCGGGTCTGCACGACCCCCTTCCCCGTCTGCAGCACGCCGTCGTTCATCTTCCACGTCGCCCGCGATCCGTCGGTCATCTGCCACGCACTGAGATCGCTGCCCGCACCGATGAGCACGATCGCATCTGACGGATGGCCTCCGACGCCGCCGGGAGGAGCCGGCGTCACCAGCGGCGGGTACGGCCGCGTGCCGTCGTGCACGCGCCACTTGTTGTTCGGCTGCATGGGCGTGTCGTCGTAGCCGATCGGCGCCTGCTGGGCGGACACGGCCACGTTCAGGCTCAGCGCGACAAGGATGACGAGCTTATGGTGTGTCATCGCCAAATGTCCTCATGAGATTCAGCCAGAACTCGGTCGCCTTGTGGAACGACTCGACACCCACGCGCTCGTCCCTCCCGTGCGCGCGCACGTCCTCGGGATCTTCGTTGATCGCCGAGACGCCGTAGGTGGGAATGCCCGCGCTGCGCGTGTACATCCCGTCGGTCGCTCCGGCAATCATCGTCGGAATGACCGGCAGCTTCGGCCAGTGCCGGGCCACGAGCCGATCGAGACGATCCAGCAACGCCGGCGTGAGCGGCGACGGCGGGCTGCTGACAGGCGGCTCGAGCACGGTGACCTTCACCTTGTCGCCCGCGAGCTGCCGGATCACCCGTTCGACCTCCGCGCCCGGCAGCCCGGGAAGGATTCGGCAGTTGACGACGGCTCGCGCGAGCTGAGGCAGAGCGTTGTTGGCGTGCCCGGCCTCGACACGCGTGGCGACACAGGTCGTGCGCAGTTGCGCGTTGTAGACGGGCGAGCGCGACAGGCGCGCCGCCGCGGCCTGGTCGGGCGGCACCGCCGCGACGGCTCGCATGTCGATGGCCGTCTGGCCGGTCTCGGTGTGCGAGGATCGCTCCAGGAAAATTCGCGCGGCGTCGTTGACGTGCAGCGGAAACTGATGCTCGCCGATGCGGGTGAGCGCGGCCGACAGCGTGTAGATGGGATTGCCGGACCTGACGAGCGAGCTGTGGCCGCCGGCGTCGGTCACTTCGAGCTGATAGTCCGCGTAGATCTTTTCGCTCGCCTGCACGTCGAAGAATACCGGGACGCCGTCTCTCGTCCTGATTCCACCGCCGTCGGTGTTCAGCGCGATCTCGGCATCGATGAGCGCGCGGTGATCGCGAAGCATCCACTTGATGCCGTTCTGATCCGTCTCTTCGTCGCCGGTCAGCAGCACGACGATGTCGCGCGCCGGCTGCCACCCTTCGCGCTTCAACCGGATGAGGTTGGCCACGAGCATGGCGGCGCCCGCCTTGTTGTCGCTGGTGCCCCGGCCGTAGTACCAGCCCTCGCGCTCGACAAACGTCCACGGATCCAGAGACCAGTCCTCGCGCCGCGCGGGCACGACGTCGATGTGCGCCAGCAGCAGCACGGCACGCGCGCGCGGATTGCTGCCCCGGAAGCGCGCGACGAGATTCTGGGTCTTCGCGTCGGGTCCGAGTACCTGGACGTCTTCTTTCGGAAACCCGGCGGCGGCAAGCCGGCCCGCCAGCATCTGGGCAGCACGTGCAGTGCCTTCTGAGGCGGTCGAAGGAATCTCGACGAGTTCCTCGAGAATCTCGCGCGCGAGGGCGCGCTCGGCCGGAATCGCGGGTTGCGCCAACGCACCGGCGCAGAGGAGGACGCAGACAGCGATGAGAGCGAAAACGCGGCGCATCACCCTGGTCACCAATGGCCAATTCAATCCTCAAACCTTCGATCAGTCGCGCGCCGGCGCCGGCTTTCTCTGCCCCAGCCTCCGGGACACGCGCGTGAGCAGCGGCTTCACCGGATGCTTCCTGAGCCGGGCCAGCGCGTCATCGAGCGATGCCCAGCCGCGCTCGCGCGATCCGGACTCTTCCCACTCGTCGGCCACCTCCTTGACCTCCATGAGGAACACGGCGACGGTCAGGTCGAGGTTCCACTTCGGGTACTCATACGACCCGATCGATTCCCCGACGAGGCGGCCGCGCAGTCCGGCTTCCTCCCACGCTTCCTTCAGGGCGGTCTGCCGGGGCGTGTCCCCCGGGTCGACGAAGCCCTTGGGAATCTTCCATTTCTTCCCGCCCCTGTCGCGGATGAGACAAATCTCGATGCCATTCCGCTTGTGACGGAACGGGATTACGCCGGCCTGATCGCGCGCGGGCATCAGTGTGCGGTACTCTAGCAGCTAATGAGCACGGAGCGCCGCCACATGTCGATGTTGCGGTCGTATACGCCCGCCGACGCCCTCACGATCGGGAATGCGGCGTGCGGCACCATCGCCATCTTTCTCTGTCTGGATTACATCGCCGCGGACAACCGCCAGTTTCTCTGGACGGCCTTTTTCCTGCTGCCGCTCGCGCTCGTCTGCGACGTGCTCGACGGCTACGTCGCCCGCCTCGACCGCAGGCGCCAGTCGGCGCTCGGGGCCGACCTCGACTCGCTCGCCGACGTCATCTCGTTCGGCGTGGCGCCGGCAGTGCTGGGCTTCACCCTCGGGCTGCGCGGCGGGTGGGACATGGTGATCCTGACCTACTTCGTCATCTGTGGCGTCAGCCGTCTGGCCCGGTTCAACGTCACGGCCGACGCCCTGGCCGACCGCGTGACGGGCAAGGTGAAGTACTTCGAAGGCACGCCCATCCCAACGAGCATCCTCATCGTCGCGCTGCTGGGCGTGGCGTCGCTCGCTCGGTCGCATCGACGATCGGCTCTGGTTCGGCAGCGTGCGTCTGGGCCCCGCCGATCTCCATCCGCTGGCGCTTCTCTACGGCCTCAGCGGCAGCGCGATGATCAGCGCGACGTTGAGAATCCCGAAGCCCTGAAAGAAAGAAAACAAGAGATTAAGAGGTTAGGAGAAATCTTTTCAAAAAAATTCTCTTAGTCTCCTAATCTCCTGTTCTATCCGGGCATCACTTCTTGACGAAGATCTCCATGATGGTCACGGTCGACTGGCCTTTGTTCGTGAAACCGTGCTTCGTGCCGCCTTTCACGAACTGCGCCTGCCACGCGGCCATCTGCGCGGGCTTCTCGCCTTCGATCCCGAACTCCATGCCGGCAGAGGTCGGAATAAAGAGGTGATATTGCATATCGTCGTGCGTGTGGACGTTCCGCACGCCGTTGGGCGCGACGTCGACGCGCAACACGCGAATCTCGTCGCGATTGATGAGGGCGGCGTTGCTGACGCCCGAGCCCGACGTGGCCGCAATGGGGTTGAGCACCAGAGTTCCACCCGTTCCCGGAGTCTGCGCGACGGCCGATCCGATCCAGAGCACGGCAATGCCCACCGCCGATACGAACTGCAGTCTCAGCATGATGACTTCTCCTCTAGTTGGTAGGTGTTCTCGCCATCGCGAGGGCCTCGAGTGGACGCGATTGATTTGCCGGATGGCGCCGAAGTGGTAGCCGAGATGGGCGATGCTGCCGATCATCCCGCCGAGGCCTGCCTCATCAACCTCTCGCGGCTGGCCCACGGCGTCGAGCCACGCCGAGGTCTCGGCGCGCAGGTCGTCGCGCAGCCGCCGCCACTCGTCGTCCGACACCGTGGTCTTCCGCCAGCTCGCCCCCCAGTTCGCGCCCTGCAAACGGGTTCTCTCCCTTGCTCCAGCGATTCATCAGCGACAGCCCGTAGCGCAGGTGATCGGTGTGCGCCGCGATGGACGAACCGGTGACGGTCAACGCCGACGCTTCGGCCGCCGAGATTTTCTCGAGCGACTTCAGCAATCCTTCGTCGCCGCCATTCAGCATGTACCCGCCGTCCTTCGCGGCGCCATTGACCAGCTCGCCGAGCAACATCGCGAGCGTCTTCGCGATCCCGCTTGTATTCATGATGTTGCGACTCTACTTCTCCGGCGGCACGCCCAGGTGGAACCGCGAGTCCGCCGCCAGCGGGTTGTTCCGGGCGAAACCAGGATTCGCGTTGCCCCAGAATTTTCCGGCCAGATACGTGGCATTGCGAACGCGCGTCTGCAAATCCAGGTAGCCCGCGCTGTTGGGCGGGAATCCGGAGAACGACTCGAAGTCGGCGTTGCCGATAATCACGACGTCGACGCCGGGCTGCGAGGCAATCTCGAGCGCGTTCTTCACCGCTTCCTGTGTTTCGATCATCACGACGACGAGCATGTTGTCGTTGATCGTCGAGCGGAACGTTTTCGGCTTCTGAATGACGGGCGTCCAGATGCTGCCTGCCTGGCCGCCGCCCGTGCTGCGCCGCGCAATCGGCGGAAACCGCGCGAACATCGCGACCGATCGCGCTTCGATCGCATCGTCCACGGTCGGCACGATGATGCCGAGGACGCCGACGTCCACGGCCCGCTGCACGTTGGTTTCGGTCGCGTCCGGAATCCGCAGAATCGGCGTGGCGGCCGCGCGCGGGCACGCCGCGATCATCTTCTCCACCTCGTCGAAGCGCAGCGTCGAGTGCTGCATCTCGAATCGTGAGAAGTCGTACTTCGCGGCGCCGTCGCAGTACGCCTTGATGTCGAACTGCGTGATCGTCTGGCTGAAGACCTGTTTGCCCTCGAGCAGTTTCTGCTTCGTGGTGTTGTAGAGCGGCTGTCCCGGCTCGTCCATGAACGCTTTGACCGCCCAGCCCCATGGACGTCCGGGATCGACCGGCATCGCCGTGGCCTTGCCCGGGGCGCCGTACGGTCCGTGGCCCGGACCCGCCTGGCCGTTGCCGCCCGCCTGTCCCTGCACTCCGCTGCGGCATCACGAACATGGCACCGGCAAGCACACAGCCGGCCGCAAGCAGCCCCACGCGCGGTTTCTCCATCAGGCCTCCTGCAGAATTAGAAGGACGTCCAGTGATTTAAGGCGCAGAGTCTAGCACGCGTACCACGAAGGCACGAAGACCACTAAGGACGAAACCACGAAGGCTCGAAGGCACGACGGTACGAAGGTGGAACGACACGAGCACGAAAACGAGACGCGACGACGTGACGACGCGTACGTCGACGACACGTGACATCGCGACTTCGTGGTTCAGAGCGTCGACAACCCGGACTCGAGCGTCGGATAAATCAGTTCCGGCACGAGCTCCTGACGGGCGCGCGTCGTGTCGCCCCAGTGCGGCACGCGGCCCAGGCGGACGAAATCACGCGTGAGCGGCGACGGCGTGCGGGCCACCGTGGCCGCCTGCTCGCACAGCCACGCCGCGGCATAGACGAGCGAGAACGGGATTCGCCGTGGCCGCGGATAACCCCATACGCGGCACGCGGCGTCGAGAAACTCCTGCAACGACACCGGACGCTCGTCGCCGACGTGATAAATGCCTTGCACGCCGGCTTTGACGATCGCTGCCTCGGTCGCGCGCAGAAAATCGACCGTGGACAGCAGGTGGAACAACGTCGGCTCCTTCCAGACACAGAGCAGCCGGCGCCTCGCGAGCCAGCGGGCCGCGTCGACCATCAGGATGCCGCGGCCGTAGATCATGCCCAGCCTCAGCACGACCGGTGTCGTCGCGGACTGATGCGTCCGCTCGAACAACAACTGCTCTTCTTCCAGCCGCGTCCGGGCGTGCACGGAAATCGGCTCGCGATCGAGCCGGCCGGTCGCCGGCCGCTCGACAGACGAGGGACCTTCGACGTGAGGGAACGACGCAAGGATGACGCGGCTCACGTTCGCCGCGATCGCGGCCGTCACGAGATTGGAAAACCAGCGGGTGTTCGTTTCGGCGAGAAACCGTTCCGGCCGGGGCGCGAACAACCGGCCGGCAAAATGCATGACGACATCGGCGCCGTCCACCGCCGGCTTCAAGGTCTCTGGTTTCGCAAGATCGGCCTGAACGGCCCGCACGTTGGGCGCCGACAGGAGATCGGCGGCGAGCGGCGTACGGTGATACATCAACCGCAGTGGATGGCCTGTCTGGACGAGGTGTCGCGCGAGCAGGCTGCCGAGATTGCCCGCAGCGCCCGTGATGAGGACTACCGGGCCATCGCCGCCCTAGGTTTTCTCGACGACCCAGACGCTCAATTCGGGCTTCGCCGGATCGAAACGAACGCGGATGACGTCACCCGTCTTCCACGCGTGTGCCTTCTCCGCGGCCATGTACTCGCTCGTGCCCTGGTGCGTGCCGCCGGTCAGATCGCGATACTGGTAGCGCACGACCCACATCGGCCGCTTGTTGACCTTGAAGTTGGTCTCTTCCACGGCGGCCACCGTCGCATCGGCAGCCGTACCCTGCGACCAGACGCGGTTTTTCATCTGGGCGGCGCCGATCGCGCGGACGAGCAGCGTCGATCCGATCACCACGGCAATGAGGCCGATTCCCGGAAAGACGTACTGGATCGCGCGAGACGCCTCGCCCGCCACGCGATTGGTCATCGGATACGACGCGATGTATTCCACCTGCACCGGCTCCTGTTCGCGCAGCCGTTCCCACGCCGACACAGACACGTCGCCGCTCCCTTGATATGACTGGCCGTCAGCGGACGTGAATCGATACGTCACGGTGTAGTGCGTCTCGGTCCTCCTTCCGCCCGACCCCGTGCGCGTCGCCCGTTCGATGGCTTTGGTCAGCACGACACCGGTGGCGGTCTGCCCTTCGTGCTGGTATCGCCGCTCCTCGAGCACGAACGTCGATCCCACCGCGAGAAAGATCGCCCCGATTCCGAGCAGGAGCAGACCCGTCCAGAAGAGGTACGAGCGCCGCACGAACGTCAGCGTGGAAGGCGTCATAGCCATTCGAGCCACCGGCCGTGCCCGTCTTTGTTGGCCAGTTTCAGTTCCATCATGTGGCCGTTGTCGAGCGTGCGCAGCAGCACTTCTTCGTTTTCGCAGTACAGCCAGTACACCGGGCGGCGGCGCCGAGAAGGCCGCGAGCACCGACCTGACGGCGTTCTGGTCGGCCACGCCCCCCTGGCAGAGCGCGGCACTGTTGTACACCACGAGCAGCGTGTCGGGTGGGACATCCTCGAGTTGCGCCTCGAGCACCCGGGTCGCGTCGCCCCTTGACCAGGCGTGGCGGATCGCGCAGGAGCACGGCGATCGCGGCTTCGGCCAGCCGCCGGCGCGCGGCGTGCTCGGGCCAGATCAACGCCTCGAACCAGCGCCGTTCGACGGGGTCCGCGAGATCGACGGGGTTGAGATCGATGCCGAGCCTGAAGACGCAATCGGGAAAGCGCCGCGGAAGCGGCGGCATCACCGGACCGCGCAACTCGCACCGTATCGTGACCGGCGATGCCGGATCGCCCGCGGTGGCGGTCCCGTAGTCGTAAAAATATCGATCCCAGCGCAAGTGCAGCCCCGCGCTGCACCCGACATCGATCAACGCCAGCGGACGGCCGTCACCCGACCGATGCACCGCCGTCAAGGCGGGCATGAGAGACGAGCACCGGCCGACTTCGTTCGTCTGGGTAATCCGCGTTTCGAGCAGCGGGATCAACGTCGCGCGGTTCGCGAGCACGAAGTCGCGGAAGTCGGGATAGGCGCCCCCGGCCGGCAACGGATGCTCCGACAGGCTGCCGTAGAACCTCGCCAGCGGATGGGTGGGCGTTTCGGCGAGCAGAAAATGCACCGACGCGAGCAGCACGTTCGGCACGGGCGGCCGCCGCACGTGGCGGGCCAGCGCGAGCACGTCGTTGTCCTGCGCGATCTCGCGCGAGAGCGCTGCGTACAGCGGCCCGGCGTACGTGCGCGCTTCGTCGGCAAACCGGTTGAAGCGGTCGCCGAGCTCGGCGAGCGTCAGCGTCGCGGGCGCGTCAGGCAAAGCGCTCGCGCGCGCGTTCCTGCGCCTTCCGCGCCTCTTCTTCGCGATTGCGCGGCGGGGCGTTGGTGGTGATCGAGCTGATGAGGCGCTCGGCCACCGCCGTCACCTCTTCTACGGCGGAATTGAACGCGGCCTCGTTCGCGCGCGACGGGTGATTCATGCCGCTCAGCTTGCGAACGAATTGAAGCGCCGACGCCCGAATCTCGTCCGGCGTCGCCGGCGGCTCGAAGTTGGCGAGGGTCTTGATATTCCGGCACATCCCTCAACATTAAAGAAAGGACGGGGGGGCGTGGCAAGTCCGGAACCCCACTTTTTACTTTTTACTTTCTACTTTTTCCTTTCTACGTCTCTCTGACTTTCTAATCTCTAATCCCAATCCCGATCCCGGTTTACCCCCCATCTCCCCACCTGCGCACAGTACCTGGTCGTACGACGCGCCGTACCTCGCGCGCAGGGTCGGCTCTTCGTACGAACCGCACGAACAGGTGAAACGCAAGCCAGACGACGGCCGCGTACACCATCAGGCGCGCGCTGCCGAAGAAGAGCGCCTGTCCGGCGATGATCGACAGGACCGCGACATACATCGGATTCCGGACATACCGGTACGCGCCCGATACGACCAGGTGCTCGGTCGGTGCGATCGGCGCGGGAGTCCCTCGTCCCTGGAGCGCGAAGCGGGCGAAGCAATCGATGATGAGCGCGAGACCCGCCGCACACAACAGGATGCCTGCCACGGGCACGGCCGGCACAACGGATGACGCCGCACCAGGCGTCCATCCCGTGAGCGCGTACGGGATCAACCCGGCGATCGTTCCTGGAGCGATCGCGAAGAAGACAATCGAGCCGAAAATCGGACCGAACCGGCCCTTCATGGGACCGCCACTATTGCGGCAGCTGTTTCTTCGGAATCTTCAGCGCCACCGTTCCCGCGACCGTCACGATGTCGTAGCGGCCCTGATAGCCGATGAGCAGATGCGCCGCCCACGGCTCCATCTTGTACTCCGACGTCAGCCAGTTGACCATGTCGCTCGTGGCGAGCTGCAGCCCGCGATTGGTCGAGCTGACGAACTCGGGCTGGCTGCCGATGCTGATGATGTACTCGGCGGTTTCGGCGCGCGGCCCCGAGAGCGGCTGCTTCTTCCGCACGTCGACGGTGAACTCCACGTCCATCGACGTCTCGATGCCGGTGCCCGTGGGCTCGCCATCCCCCTGCAGCGCGTGCCCGTCGCCGATGAACAGCAGCGCGCCCGGATGGAAGACCGGCAGGATCACCGTCGTGCCCTCGCCGATCTCGTTGTAGTCGAGATTGCCGCCGTAGTTGCCGGCCGGCGACGAGGTCGGCGCGAAGTCGCCCGCCGGCGCCACGCCGACACAGCCAAGCATCGGTTTTGCGGCAAACTCATCTTGTGCACGGCGCTCGACGGCTCTCGCAGGCGCACCGTCTGGCGTCTTGAGATCGAGATCCCACGGCACGACGTTGACGCGCTCTTTGATGATCTCGTTCGGCCTGTAGCGATTCGGATAGAGCCCTTCGATCGACTCCGGCGTCAGCGAATACAGGCCCAGGCGATACGACGTGAATCCCCAGTTGCGATTCATCCGCACTCTGTTGAACCGGACGACGAGCGCATCGCCTGGCTCGGCCCCTTCGACGTAGAAGGGACCGGTCAGCGGATTCGGCGGATTGCGCGCGAACCATGCTCATGTCGTCGCGTCCGCTCGCATCGAGCGTCTTCGTGCTGACGATCGCGCCGGGCTTGATGCGCGCGAGCACGGGGTGCGCGCGCGAAAACGTGTTGTAGTAGGTCTCGGCGAGGATCGGCTTCGACTGCGCGGCCGGGAATCCCTGGCCCGCCGCGACGATCACCACAGACAGAAACAAGACGCCCCGCAGCACTGCTCGCGGCCTCATACGGTGCTCCTCTGGAAGATTCAGTCGATCTTCAGCGTTGCCGGATCGATCACGACGTGCCTGATGCGCTCGCGCCGCCACGTATAGGTAATGTGCACGAGATTGTCGGAGGTTTGGATGACCGCCGGATACGAGTACTCGCCCGGCTCGCTCTCGAGCACGTGCACGCCGCGCCATGTCTTCCCGTCGCGCGACATCGCCACGTTCAGCGGCGTGCGTCCTTTCGGCGTGTGATTGTAGACGAGCAGATGCCGGCCATCTTTCAGCGTCACCGCGTCGGTACCCGCGCTGGGATTGGGCAGGTCGACCAGAGAGAGGGGCGACCAGGTTTGACCGCGATCGCGCGACCACGTCTCGAACAGCCGTCCCGATCGCGAGCGGCCAAGCGCCTGCAGCGTGCCGTCGGCGTGCGTCAGGATGCTCGGCTGAATCGCGTCGATCGGCGCGCCCGCGTCCGCGGGCGGACGGACGATGTCCCACGTGGCGCCGCCATCGCGGCTGCGCTCGAAGTGCACCCGCCAGCGGCTCGGGCGTGTCGAGCGATTCCGTGCTGCTCGGCGCGATGATCGTCCCGTCGGACAGCCGCACCGGCTTGTTCTTGACCGGTCCAAGAAAACCGTCGGGCAACCGGCGCGCGGCGCCCCAGGTGCGGCCGTTGTCTTTCGACGTCCGCGCCATCCCCCACCATTCGCGGGGGCTCGGGCCGACTTTGTAGAAGAGCGTCAGCTCTCCCGGGCGAAGCTCGAACAGCACGGGATTCCACGCCGGGATGCCGCGTGCCGTCAGCCTGCACGCCGTTCCCGACCTCGATGGGAGGCGTCCATTTGCCGTTGACCTGGCGCGACACCCAGATGCCCACGTCGCTGGCGCCTTCGCGCGTGCCGCCAAACCAGGCGGTCACCAGGCCGTCGCGCGTCTCGGCAATGGTCGACGCGTGCACGCTGGGAAACGGAGCCGACACGAAAATGAACTCCACCGTCGGCGGAGCCTGCGCGGCGATGAACGCACCCGCCGCGGAGAGAAGACCGGCGGCGAGAAGGATCGAGCTAGCCAGGCGTTTCATGACGGCCCATTCTAAGCTTGTCGAGCATGCGTTGTGTCAGCGTCTTCGTTTCGGGCGAGAACTGCCTGACCGCGGCGCGCGCGTACGGACGAAACTGCTGCGCGGCGTAGGTCAGGTACCCCGTTTGCCTGATTTCGTTCAGTGTCTGCGTGTAGTGATCGAGCAGCACCGCTCCGAAGATTTGCCCGGTGCGCGCGGCGCCGGCGCGCGTCGACGCATAGAGCCACTGCACGCGGTCGGGAAACGCGCGCACAGCCGACAATGCCATCATCGAGGACGTTTCAAAGATCGATCGATCGTGGCGCGCGGACTCCGTTTTCAATCCCCCACATCCTGCTGATGGTCTCGCGCGACGGCAGGCCGCCCGGCTGCAGGTTTCGTGCGTCGGCTCGAATCGCGTTCCACTCCTCCCGCAGGCCCGCCACGTCGAGCGGCGGCGTGTTGACGGTGGACGCCAGGCGCGACGAGGTCCGCTCGAGACCGTCGAGCAGCTGATCGACGCTCGTGACGCTCGCGTCCTCGTCGAGCAGGCCCTGCGCCTTGAGCGCGTCGGCCATTTCCGGAATCAGGTGCCGTCCCATTCCGCAGAGGTCGGCCATCGCCGCCAGCACCCAGACGGGCGACGCGCGAAACGCCACGATGCCCATCAGCTCGATCGCATTGCCGGCCGTCCGGCGCGCGAGGAAATTCTCGGGCAGCGCATCCGGTCCGGCGTAGACGCCCTCGACCTGACCGACCTGTTCGATGAAGAACCGCAGCGTGGTGTCGACGAGATTCTGATAGAGCTGGCTGCGCCGCAGCGCCGCGGGGAGAGCGACCTCTCCGACTTCGCGCGCCACGCCGGCGCCGAGCCCAGCGTCGAGCGCACGAGGCGCTCGGGCAGCGTGAGGAGATACGATTTCACGTTAGAGGCTCACTGCCGCGGAAACAGCTCCCCCGTCTCGCCGAGCATCGCTTTCCGGATGAGCGGCAGCGGCAACGGCCCGAGGCTGATGAACGTGTCGTGGAACTCCTGCAGCGAGTATCCGGCGCCCATCTTCGCCTTGTAGTCGTCGCGCAGCTTCAGGATCATCAGCTTTCCCATCGTGTAGTAGCCGTAGGTCGGATCCGACGTGCCGCGCTTGCTTTCCGACCTCGCCGCCGGACGCGGCTGATAGCCCTCCTTGACGAAGAACTCCTCCGCCTCCGCCATCGTCATGCCCCTGGTGTGCATCCGGATGCCGACGATGAAGCGCGCGTCGCGGAGGAGCGCGTCCTGAATCTGCGCGAGGCGGTACCGCGGATCGTCGGCGTGAAAGCCTTCGTCGATGACCATCTGCTCGCAGTAGTGCGCCCAGCCCTCGCTGTTGGTCGCGGCGCCGAGACACCTTGCGGATGTCCGACGGAAAGTTGCGGGCGTAGAGAAACTGCAGATAGTGGCCCGGCCAGACTTCGTGCACCGACACGTTCGAGATCGACCGCGTAGTACCACTGCGTCATGAACTCGTTCTTCTCGGCCGCCGACAGCCTTCGGATCGGGCAGCGTCATGTTGTAGTACGCCTCGGTCGCGACCGTCTCGAACGGGCCGGGAATATCCATCGACGCCGTGGTCGTCGCGCGCAGGAACGGCGGCGTCTCCTCCACGCGCGCCGGCGCCGCCTTCGGAATCGTGACGATGCGTTTCTCGGTCATGAAGCGGCCGAGCGCATCGAGCTCGGCCTGCGTCGTCGCCAGCAGCTTCTCGGCGGCGGATGATCGGCCTCGACGGCCTTCAACACCTCCGATCGGCGTGCGTTTGGGATCGATCTGCCGCGCGGCCTCGGCAAACGCCGCCTGATTCTTCTGCAGATCGCGCTCGGCGATCGCCAGCAGCTCGTCGAGCGGCATCTCGATCATCTCGTCGGCCGCGAGCTTCCTGCGAAACGTCTCCTCGCCGATCGCGAAATCGCCGTTCGATCGCTTCAGCAGATCGTCCTGCAGCCACTTCTTGTAGTCGGCCAGCGCGGCGATGACCGCATCGTTGGCCGTCTTGAACTCGGCCAGCAGCGCCTTGTCGGTGACCTCCGGAAACGCCGACGCCACCGCCGTCTCGAAGAACCCGCGATTGCCGTCCATCTGCTCGATGGCGATCTCCGTGTAGATGCGCGGCGGGTTGTCGAGATTCTTCCTCGCCTCGGCCAGCGCCGCCGGCATCGCCTTCTCGCGCGCGATCAGCTGGCGCAGGCGCTGTCTCCGGCGGCGCGAAATTGCGCTTGATCATGATGTAGGCCGTGCGCGTCAGACCGCTGCTGTAGCTGTCGGGGTCGCGGGCCCACGGCCGCATGGTCTCGAGCGTCAGCAGCGCGCGAGTCGATGGCGCGCAGCAGCTGTTCGCGGTCGAGCTGGTTGTCGGGCGACAGCGAGGCGGCATCGATCGCGGCCACGCGCTCGCGGAACTGCCGCGCCGAGGCGACCGCATCGGTCACCCCCTGGCGGGAGTAGTCCTCGAGCCGATCGTTGTATCGTGAATGCCCAGATAGGTGGCCGCGGTCGGACTTCGCTTGTAGTAATCCTCGAGATACAACCGGGCGACCTCGTTGAATGCGGCGTCTCCAGACGGCGCCGCAGGCGGCGGAGGGTCTGACGCAGTGCCGCACGCAGCCAGCGGCAGCGCGGTCACACACAGGACCACCGCGAGTGCCGCGAGCGCGCCGCGCGCTATTTCCAGTCATTGATGGCTTTCCTGTGTAGCGAATTCGGCCCCATCTCGAGCAGTTCCATGTTGATGCCGCCCGGGCCCGTCGCAAGCGCGATCTTCGTGCCCGTGCGCGGGCTGATTGACGGGGCACGCACCGCCACACCGCGCAGCTTCAGTTGCCCGACGTAGGCGTCGAGATTCTCCACGTCGAGACCGAAATGCGGGCAGCCGGCGGGCCGCGCCGGCGTCGCCTGCATCACCTCGAGAAACGTCTCGCGGCTGATTTGAAAGTACGTGAAGTACGGCGTCCCGTCAGGCTCGCGAAACGAGAACGCCTCGCGAAATCCCATCTGCTTCGCGTAGAAGCTGGTGGCGGCCGCGTAGTCCTGGACGCTGATGGAGACATGGTTCAGCCCGACGACGCGGCCCTGCTGGGCCAGGCCGGACTGGACCGCCAGTCCGACGATGAGTCCGGTCACGAAAACGATGGCAGTGCGCATGAGAACTCCTGAAGTTTCGACTGGCTATTTCTTGATCGCCTCTTCCGTCCCGACCTGGAACTGGCGGAAGCGACCGTATGTGGCAACGCCCCTGATCTGGCTGTTGGTGATCACGCGCCGGAAGCGCATCTCCGTCGGCACGCTCGTGTCCAGCTGCTCATCCCGCGCGTACTCCGTGGTGACGGTCGATTCGGTCCCGAGCGCAATGAAGCTGACCTCGGTACGCATGATGCGGCCGTTCGCTCCCTCGATCCAGTAGCGCCCACGCGCCATGATGTCCTTGTCGTCCGCCGTACGGATGATGGAGGGACGCTGAGTCTCACGGAACTCCACAATCCATGCGTCCGGCCCGGCCGACGTGTCCCGCCCGCGCATCGTGAAGCGGAAGCGCGGCCGGTACGCGGGCTGCAGGAATCCGAGCGCGAGCAGCGGATTATCTACCGTGCCCACCTGCATGATGTTGAATCGCGCGCTCTCGGCATTGATTTGCAATGCCTGCTCGACCGTGGTCATGAAGTTCCGCGACTCGACGAAGAGCTTCGTCAACCTGTCTTCCCGGTCGCGCACCGGACGGCCGTCGACCTCGAAGACATCCCGGAAAACGAGCCATTGCTCGAGCTCGGGCACCTTGACGAGCAGCACATCGGAGATCGAGCTTGCGGCGCTCGGTCACTTGAGGTGACCCTTTGAAGTTCCCGCGGCTGCCTTCCACCTGCGCCACCAGGTATTCCTGGAGGTATTGCTCTTCGGCCACTACGCGCGTGAGCCGTGTGACGAGCGCCTCCACGTGGGCCGCGCCACGATCGAGAAGCTGTTCGAGCGAGAACGCACTCTGATTCGCCGAAGGGGCGCCGGCAAGGAGCATGACGGTCGCCGCTGCCGCCGCAGGCACTCGCATATCCAGCTGCTTCCTTTCGTCGTGATGCTGACCGCGACTGTCCGATGCGACTGAAGTCTCGAAAGTATAGACTCAGCCCGATGACCGACATCGATCGGGTGCGGCGCTGGGTGCACGCCTCGCAGCGCATCGTCGCGCTGACCGGCGCCGGCATCTCCACCGATTCCGGCATCCCCGACTTCCGCGGGCCCCAGGGCGTCTGGACGAAGAACCCGAAGGCCGAGAAGCTCTCGAATATCCACTACTACATGTCGGATCCCGAGGTGCGCCGGCTGGCGTGGCAGCAGCGCCTCGTCCACCCCGCATGGCAGGCGGCGCCCAACCGCGGTCATCAGGCGCTGGCCGATCTCGAGCGCGCGGGGCGGCTGCACGCGCTCATCACGCAGAACATCGACGGCCTGCACCAGCGCGCCGGCAACTCACCAGGGATGGTGATCGAAGTGCACGGGACGGTTCACGAGTACATGTGCATGAGCTGCGGCGCGCGTGGACCGATGCAGAGGGTCCTCGATCGCGTGCGTGCCGGCGAAGACGATCCGCCGTGCACGGACTGCAACGGCATCCTCAAGAGCGCCACGATTTCATTCGGTCAGGCGCTCGTGCCCGAGGTCATCGATCGCGCCATGAACGTCTCGGGCGAGGCCGACCTCTTTCTCGCGATCGGCTCGACGCTGCAGGTGTATCCCGTGGCCGGCACCGTGGCGCGCGCCAAGGCGGCCGGCGCCCGCATCGTCATCGTGAACGCCGAACCGACGGGGTTTGACGAGGTCGCCGACGTGGTCTTTCGAGAACGCATCGGCGACGTGCTGCCGGCAATCGTCAGGTACATGACAATTCGGCCCGTCGCGAAAAAGCACGCGCTATGGAAGCGCAAAGACAGAGAGCGTAAGACCCGCCATCGCCGCCAGATACTGTTTCCCGTTCACGGCGTACGTGATCGGATTGTTCAGCATCTGCGCGCCGAGGTTCGTGCGCCACAGCAGCGTGCCGTTGCGGGCGTCGACGATCTGCAGATAGCCTTCGCGACCGCCAGTGATCAGCAGATCCGTTGCCGTCGTCACGACGCCGGTGTCGGTGACGTCGTACATCCCGAACTTCCACTTTGCTTCACCCGTGCTCGGGTCGATCGCCTGCACCGAACCGTGTGCCGGCGGCATCGGTCCAGTTGTTGATCGGACCACGGCGCAGGTTGGGAACGCCCGGCGCTCCTGGAATGCCGCGCGTCGGAGCGCCAGGCGTCGGGACGAACGGTGAGAGATTGCCGCCGCCGAATCCGCGGCCGCCTTCTTTGTAGACGACCGGAACGCCACCGAAGAGCATGCCCTGATCTTCCCAGGTCGAGACGTACATCAGCTTCGTGCGCGGACTGTACGACGGCGAGTACCAGTTCGATCCGCCCTGCACTGCGGGATAGGTCGGCATGCCAGGCGGCTGCGGCTGTTTGAATCGGCCTTCCCTTGGCGTCGAAGCCGCTCATCCAGTTCACCTTTACGAACGGCTTGCCGAGCAGGAACTTGCCGGTCGCGCGATCGAGGACGTAGAAATTGCCGTTGCGATTCGCCCACAGCATCGCCTTCACCGGCGCGCCCTGGAACGTGATGTCGGCCAGCACCGGCACCTGCACCGAGTCGTAGTCGTAGCGATCGTGCGGCGTGAACTGGTAGTGCCATTTCAGCTTGCCGGTGTCGAGATCGAGGGCCACGACCGACGCCGTGTAGAGGTTGTCGCCCGGCCGCTG
The DNA here is from genome assembly GCA_963850725.1 of Vicinamibacterales bacterium. Lineage (GTDB taxonomy): Bacteria > Acidobacteriota > Vicinamibacteria > Vicinamibacterales > JAMQPK01 > JAMQPK01. The sequence continues at coordinate 151,726 of CAWKMQ010000018.1, read as the reverse complement.
ATCGGCGTTGTAGTCCGGGCCCGACGTTGCCCGTGCCCCAGTACGTCAGGTTCAACGCGGGATCGTACGAGCCGGTGACCCACACCGATCCGCCGCCGTGCGTCCATGCCACGGGATCGCAATACGTCGACCGGATTCGGCGGGCACGCTTCCCACGTTTCGTGGCCCGGCTCGCCAGGGCCCGGAATCGTGTTGAAGCGCCAGAGCTCCTTGCCGGTCCTGGCATCGAACGCGGCGATCGAACGCCTCGAATGCCGAACTCGCCACCACCCAGCCCGACAATCGACCCGATCCTTGATCGCGAGCGGCGCGACGGTGAGCGAGTAGCCCGATCTTGCTGTCGGCGACCTTCGTTTTCCAGATCGGCGTGCCGTCCTTGGCGTCGATCGCGACCAGCGTGGCGTCGAGCGTGCCCATGAAGAGTGTGTCGCCGAGAATGGCGAGGCCCCGATTGTTCGCGCCGCAGCAGACGCCGATCTCACTGGCGTTGTTGTAGCGGTACATCCAGTAGACGCGGCCGGTCACCGCGTCCAGCGCCATGACGTCGTTCGGGCGCTGCGTCAAATACATGATGCCGTCGACCACGAGCGGCGTCGATTGCCAGCTGCCCGAGTTGGGCGACTGATACGCCCATGCGAGCGTGAGGTTCTTCACGTTCGCCAGGCGTCAGCTGCGTCAGCGCGCTGTAGCGGGTGCTGGAGTAGTCGCCGCCGTATGTCAGCCAGTTCTGCGGCTCCTTCGCGGCGTTGAGCATCCGCTCGTAGGTGACGGGGGCCTGCGCGCGAAGCGACAGCGACAACGTGGCGAGCAGTGCCGGAACGATCAGCAGCGGCAATCGTCGGTTTCATCGTTACTGGCCCTTCAACGAGAGAAGGAACGACACGACGTCGGCGAGCTCTTCCTTGGTCAGCTCTTTCTGCGTAGGACGGCATCGTCGACTTGGTGGATACGGTGAATTCGCGCAGATCGGCCTTGGTCAGCGAGAGCAGCCGGCCATCCTCGTCGGAGATCTGCACCGTGTAGCTGTCCTCGTTCACGCGCCGGCCGTTGATCACCCGTCCGTCTTTCGTCACGATGCGGACGGGGCGGTTGATCGGCCACATCTGGCTCGACGGATCGACGCAGCGAGCGCTCGAGCGAGCCCGCGCTGCGGTTCGCCCCGATATCGCTCAGGTTCGGCGCCTTGCGCGCGCCCTGGCCGTTGATGCGATGACAGGTCAGACAGGCGCCCTTCGTTTCGACAATCACCTTGCCGTGCGCCGCATCGCCGGCGCGCAGCGAGCCGCGATCGATGCTGTTCATGTTGCGCAGATAGGCCACAAGGCCCGTCAGGTCGGCGCTGTCGAGCTTGAACGCGGGCATGCCGGCCGTCGGGAAGCCGTTCGTGATCACCGTGCGCAGCTGGTTGTCGGTCGTGGCGTTGCGGAATTTTCCGCTGCGGAGATCGACGCCGCCGACACCGTTCCCGTCGCGGCCGTGGCAGCGGTCGCAGTGCTCGGCGTAAACGCGCGCGCCGTGCTCGACGTCGACCCGCGGGTAATCCTCAGGATGCCCGAGCATCGTTGGGTTCTGAGCTGACACGAGCACCGTTGACACAGCCAGCGCAACGGCAAGTAGTGCGAGTCCGGATCTCACGGCGTGCCTCCTGAGAAACGCGCTGCGGCTTCAGCGGCTTCACGACCGAAGTAGCTAATTCCCTGCGGCTCAGGTTTGTAAACAGGTTCCCCATCTATACGGGATTTCACCCAAGGCCGCCATCATCATTCTCTCAGCGCGCGGACAGAAGGCCGATCGGATGACCGGTCTCAAGCTGGGCGCGGACGATTACATCACAAAACCAATCGACCGGGATGAACTGCTTGCGCACATTCGAGCGGTGCTTCGGCGCGCGCATCCCACCGTCCAGCGCGTGGCGGTCGGACGGCTGCTGATCGACTTCCGGACGCAGCGAGCCACCTGCGGAATCAGCCGGTACGCCTCACGCACCGCGAATTCGAACTGCTGCGCCACCTTGCCGAGCGGCACGATCGCGTCGTCCATCGCAACGAATTGCTGAGAAAGGTATGGGGCTATCTCGACGATACGCGGACGGCGCACCGCGACGGTACTGCTTGAGTGTCGTGGAAAGTTGACGCCGGCTCAATATCAGCATGAGGGTCGTCTGTCGGAGTGGTTCAGCGTGGGCGAGCTCTGAACCACTCCGAGGACGTCGAAGACGAACACAGCCTAAAAGTCCAGCTCACACCAAACTTGATGAGTCGCCCCCGCTGGATCGCGTTGACCGCGCCATAGCCAGGTCCCAGCACCGTGGTGCGACTGGACACGGTCGCCGAGTTGGCCAGATTGTAGAGATCGATACGGGGTGTCAGAACGTTCGCGCCCGAGCGGAAAGACTTTCTGAAGCTGACGTCGAGCTGATTGAGATGCGGCAGTCGAGCCGTGCCCCTGGGCTCGACCGCAACGCTCGTGCTGCCTTGCGTCAGCGCAATGGTGTTGTTTCCCACCGACACCGTCGTGATTTCAGGAAACCCGGTCTGGTGCTGGAACGTTCCGCTCGCGGAAATCCCGTACGGCAACTCGTACACACTGGACAACCGCAGCGAGAACGGCACGTCGTTGCCGCTGACGCCACGACGGTAGGTGAAGTTCGGGTTGTTCAGATCGTTGGCGATCGACGAGTCCGTCGGGCTTGGATAGATATCTCCGATGTTCTTCCCGATGCTGACGCCGCCGGTGAACATCCAGCCATTGCTGAGTCGCTTGTCGATGGTAATGTCGCCGCCATTGTACGTGCTGTCCAACGCTTCTTCGTTGTCCCACACGATGTCGATCCTGCCTCGAGTGGCCGGGTCCTGATTGTAGACGGTGACCACACGGCCGCTATTGACTTCCGTGACCGTGACGGGTGTATACGCTGATTCCGGGACCGCCGCGTTCCGATATCCGATATTTCCCCGCTTCTCACGATGCGTGTAACCAATCGTGGCAACGAGGTTGCCGGGCAGCTGTCGCTGCACTTCGACCGAGTATTCCATCGCTGTTGGCCAATCGTATCCCGGGGTATAGCGGTTGGCGGCTCCCGACGGGTATCCCGTCGAGGGACCCAGCTCGTTGATCTGCGGTTTCAAATCTCGGTTGAGGTCGCATCCGCTGGTCTGTCCGGCCGCGCAGACGGTCCACGGGCGGGTGTCGCTGACCACAGAGATCGGATTCACGCGCGTGGAGATGCTGATGCCCACCGGTGTGACGTAGCGATTGACCGCAAACTTCAGCGCGGTTCGGCCATCTCCGGCCAAATCGTAGACGGCAGAGAAACGCGGGTTCGCGGCCTTCCAATCCGGTAACCCTTCCGCGTCGTCGTAGCATTTTGCGGGCACGAACTGGTTGGCGGCCTGGCACGAAGCGGTTTGCCAACCATAATCCATGTCGAAGCGCAGGCCCAGGTTGAGCGTGAGCTTCCGCGACGGCTTCCACTTGTCCTGGATGTAAAGCGCTTCCTCCCGATTCTTCATGTTGGCGTACGTGGGCGTGTTGAACGTGTTGACCGAATCGGGTACGCCGCTACGATAGACGGCCCGCATGTCAGAGGTGGACCGATTGGTCGGAGCCCACGACATGTAGTTGATCTGATAGCCGACCTTGATGTCGTGGGACGAGGTGAAGTAACTGAGGCTGGCCTGACCTACCACGCGCCGATTTTCCTGGTCTCGGTAGGTGGGCAGCACGGTCAGCAGCGTGTTGGTGACCGCGTCGAAACCCGCGATATCGCCGTCCTGGGCTTCTTTCGGCCATGTGAACCAGTCGCGGTTGCGATTGAGGCTGCCGGACACGTCGACCACCATGTTGGACCTCATCGACGACGTCCACTTCACCTGGTTCAACTGAGGCGTCTTGTCATTGCGCGTCGTCGCGCCGGATTGGACGAACATCGTCGTGCTGGCTCGATGGCCGTTGACCTTGCGCTGGATTGTGTAGAAGTAGCTGAGCTGACTGGTCGGCGTTCACCTGCCATGCCAGTTTGCTGCTGCTGTTCCAGAGGAAATTGTCGTCGGGCACTGGCGTGCCGTCCTCGTTGTAGCTGCCGAGGAGATACTGCAGGATCTGCTGATGATGGAACGACGTCGAAAACCAGAGTTTGTCCCTGGCGACGGGGCCGGCCAGCCAGACGCCTGAATCGTACAAGTACCGAATGTCAGAACCCGGCTTGAGATCGGGCCTTAGCAGTTTTGATTCGCGCAGGAATATTGCGCAAAATCTGCGTTCTCACTTCTTCCGAGACGTTGTCGGACCCCAGGCTGCTATTCGTGCCGTTGAACTGCACGCCGCCGCGAAGCTGATTGGTGCCTGTCCTGGTGATCACGTTGACGACGAGGCCGCCCCTGGCCGACTCGGCCAGGGCGTTGCCCGTCTGAAAGTTCGATTCCTGGTAGGCGAACGGATCGAGATAGAACGTCACGCCGGTGCCGGCGCTATCGGTCTGGGAGATGTCCATTCCATCGACAAGGTAGCCGCCTTCGTTGCCGGTGCCGCGCACCGTGACGCCCGATTGCTGAAACGATTCCGAGCCACCCACATCGACTTTGCTCACCACGATGCTCGGAATCGCGCGGGTGATCGACCACATGTCGACGCGATTCGGCAAGGCCTGCAGTGTTTCCTGGGTCATCACGGTCTGTTTCAACGCCGACGTCGTGTCGAGCAGGGGCGCTTCGCCCGAGACGACGATGCCCTCTTCCAAGCCGCCAATCGACAGCGTGAGATCGGCGCGCGCCGTGGTGTCGGCATTCACGACGATGTTCCGCTGTTCGACGGACCGGAAGCCCTGCAACTGTGCGCGGACGCTGTAGGTGCCCGGGACCAACCGCAGAAATTGATACGCGCCGCGGGCGTCGCTGACGGTCTCCTGACTGCCACCTACCGTCCCTTGCGGGCTGATGAGAGTCACAGCCGCGCCAGGCAGCACTGCTCCCGAGGCATCCAAAACGGAGCCCCCGATTGCCCCGACACCCTGCGCCGAGGCGGGCGAGCGTCTGATAGAGTGAAATCAACAAGAGCAGCACGCCGCCAAAGAGCATTCGTGTGCCAGTCATCTGAGCCTCCTCTAGTTTCGCGACTTCGGTGCCGAGTCATAATCTAGGCGGGTACGGCAACCAATCGGCCGGCTCGCCGCGGGAGCCGAGAGACGCATCGACGCGCCAATCGTACCTTGGACGTATGCGTGCGTTTCGGTCGTGTGATAGACGGGGAGCTCCGGCGAGACGGCCAAAACGCATGTCGAACACGACATGGAGGGGCACCGACTCCGTTGCGCAAACGGCGGCAACCTCGGTCAGGCGCATCTGCATCAGCTGTAGCGCCGGTGGCATTCAAGGTAGCATCAATGGCCTGCGCGAGCACCAGAACGATGATCCAGGGATAGCGCCACGGCGCACCTAGATGGAACGTCGGCGCCACCAGACACGGACACCAGACAACACAATGAGGGCGGGTACCACCACTACGGAGAACCAACGGAGGCCGCGGAACTGAACCGCTGTGAGGGTAATGCGTTGATCGCCTTCACCGCGCGGACGGACGGAGATCAAGTCTCCCTGCTCCGTCAGCCAGTTGGTCATGTTCACGAACATGTCGACATTCCCTTGAATGCCTACCATTGCGTTGCGCCGCGAAATCTGAATCGCCGACGACTATCAGCCGCGTCTCACGGCCTCCTTCCGAAACCTTCTGGGCAACGCTGACGGCAAGCGTCAGCGGTCCCCGGCGATCGATCCGCTCATCGAAGACGGGCTCTCCTCCTTTGACCATTCGATCGACGCCCGAGGTGGACCAACTCCGATCGCTCGTCCGCACCACATCGCTCGTGCGGCGTCCTGTCGTCTGGAACCCGCGATGATTCGGACGGACTGGGCCAGAGGATATGCGGTCAGAAGGGAAAAATCCCGGGTGGCCTCATGGGACGGATACGTCGCAATCACCGGCACCGACGCGTCGGCGCCTGGCAGGCGCGCAGAGTCGATGGTGTCGACGACCACATCGTGCCCGAGACTGATGCCCCATTCGGCGAGGGCAGACTCGAGGACGGGAAGGTGGCGCATGTCGCTCCCAACAACGGGATCCAGTAGAAACAGCGCCTTGCCCCCCCGCCGGAGATATTCCTGCAGCACCTCAGTCTCGAACGCCAGAAAATCCACCGATGGACCCGCGACGATGAGGAGCGATGCATCGGCTGGCACCGTCGTCGCTTGCGCCAGCAACAGCGATTCGATCTTGTAGTTGTCACGCTCGAGAACGCTGAGGGCGCTCGTGAAACTGGCACGTGTCTCACGAATCAGGCCTCGTTCGCCATGTCCCTGAGTGAAGTAGGCCTTCACGTCGCGCCCCTTTGTCAGCCTGATCAGGGCGTTGGTCAGCTCCTGTTCGCGATTGAGCATGACCCGGAGCCGGCGGCCATTCTGCTCGAAGACAACCGTCCCGTAATTGATGACTCCCCACTCTTTGACTCGCGCAGGATGCCGATCCGCATCGACGTATTCGACCCGGATATTGGGGCTGGCTTGCTCGTAGGCGGTCAGGATCTCGCGGAACCGCCCGAATCCGTCCGGCCTGGCAACGACATATGCCTGTGATCGGCGACGTCAGACTGTCAAGTACCTTGCGAGTCTGTTCCGAAAGCCTGAATACCTGTTGAGTGGTCAGATCCCAGGTCATATCCCGTCTGATGGCGAGGAAGTTGACCGCAAGAAGAATGAAGAGGGCGGCCACGACGCTGAGGCTCGCCGCCGCACTGAACGTCGTGGCACGCCGGCGCAGTGAGCGCACGATCGTCGCGCGTTCGATCGCGACGTAGAGCAGGACCCAGGCCATCGCCGCCGCCGCCGCCCAGTACGCCAGCGAGCTCCACATGGGAAAGAACAGCCGAATGACGACCGCAGCGCACACGAGAACAGTTGCGAGGTTGCCGCCGATGGTGGTGCGGGTGTTTGTCAACTCGTTATCCGCGCCAGCGCTCAGTGTCGAGTGATTTCCAGGTGAGAAAGAGGCCAAACGCCGCCAGGCTGAGGTAATAGATCACATGCCGGAGGCGGATGATGCCAAGGGTAAAGTCATCGAAGTGTTCGGTGAGTGAGATCGCCAACAGGACGCCCTGAACGATCGGGCTCGCCGCGCGCGCGAACCAGCTGACCGTCCAGAACAACAGCAGCACGCCGAGCGTCGCCGTCGCGGCGACAATCTGGTTCCGCGTCAGGCTCGAAATGAGCAGGCCAATCGGAATAAAAGACACTCCCAGCAGCAGGAGGCCCAGATACCCGGCCACGATCGGCCTCCATTCCGGGTTCCCGACGACGAAGAGGATCGCGATGTGCGGCAGAGTGACGCTGAGCATGAGTCCGTAGAGTGCCGCCGCCCCGAGAAACTTGCCTGCGATGATCTGGAAGTCGGTGAGAGGAGATGTCAGCAGCAACTCGATCGTGCCGAATCGCTTTTCTTCAGCGTAGGCGCGCATGGTCAGAAGCGGAAGCACGAACAGCAGGACCACGCTGACGTTTCCCAGTACCGGACGAATGACCATGGTCTGGATATTGATTTGACCGTGGCCGGGGAGGCCAATCTGGAGACTCTGCTGGATGAACGAATCGATGAAGCGAACGAAGAACCATCCGAAGACGAGCGCGAACAGACCGATTACGGTATATGCAATCGGGCTGGAAAAGTACGACCTCAACTCTCTGCGAGCGACGGCGATCGTTGCGCCCATGCGGGGATGGATGTCACGATGACGTGGGACCCCGCCGTGCATCCAGGTGCACGGCGGAGAGCCTTCAGATCATTTGTCGGTCGCGATGCCGGTCGGCCCCATCAGGCCAGTCTTGACCGGGGCGCGGCCAGGGATGGCGAACTCCAGCTGTCCTGCCGGCCACTCCTGGTTCTGGTTGAAGAAGGAATCGGGAGCCAGTCGATTCCCGACACCGACCGGACCCGAGGCGTTGCCCCAGAATTTTCCTGCCAGATACGCTGCGTCGCGAACCTTCGTCAAGAGATCCTGAAATTCGTTGGTGAAGGCGTTATGCCCTGAAAATCTCTGCAAGTCGCCGTTACCCAGTATCACGACATCGATGCCCGGCACAGACGCGATTTCCATGGCGTTGCTGACACCGATGACCGTTTCGATCATCGGTATGACGAGCACTTCGTCAACCATCATGATCGGAACCGTCTCGCCTTGCGGCACGAGCTTGCCCCAGAACCTGTTCATCGTGCTGCCACAGCAGCTTCGATAGCCGTAAGGCGGAACGCGGGCATATCGGGCCGCGGCCCTGGCCATGATGGCGTCCTCGACGGTCGGAATCACGACACCAAGAGCGCCCATGTCAAAGGTCTTCTGGAAATTACCTTCGATCGCGTCCGGTATTCGAATCAGCGGCGCCGCACCAGCCTGGGGACAGGCTGCCATGAGGGCCTGCACCTGATCGAACCGTTGCGTCGAGTGCTGCATTTCAAACCAGACGTGGTCAACCTTGGGCTGCGCCGCGAGATAGCAATAGACCTCGGGATCCAGGTGGCCCGCTTCAGGTCCGCTCATGGTGAGGCCGAATTCCCGCTGGCCAGCCAGCATCTTTGCCTTGGACTTGTTGTGGAGCTTGCGGTCGGGTTTGATCATGAGCTCCCTGACCATCCACCCCCAAGGCCGAGCCGGGTTTACCTTTCTGGGAGTCAAGGTCCCGGCAGGCGCGGGTCTCTTCTCCTCCGGAATCGGAGCCGTTCCCTGGGCATTGACCGGCTGGTCCCAGCCTGGCATCGCTGGAATCAGCCACGTGGAAAAACGGCCCGCCATCACGCACGCCGCGAGCACGAATATCACTCCTGCTTGCCTCATGTGTGCCTCCCGCTCAGCGCAATTTCAGTCAGGGTTACGCAACGTGCTGGTGTGCTCGGCATCTTAGAGGAACGGCTGAGGAAAACAAAGCACAACCGAGTTGCGAGACAACGAACTGGGAATAGTCGGGGGATTAGCGAGGCTCAGGAGATCGAGCGATGTGCTCGCCCGATCTCCTGAGTGTGCTGGTCTCTATGTGTCCGGAGCCGATCTGGTGCGTTAGATGGTCGTCAGATCGATCGCGGAGTTGCTGTCGCCGAATTTCTGCAATTTGACGCCGTACCGGTCGGTCAACCCCAGCATCAGGTTCGACAGCGGCGTGCCGTTGGGATACCGGACGTGGCGGTTGCCACGGATGCCCAGAGATTTGCCGCCCACGACCATGACGGGCACCTGGAAGTTGCTGTGCACGTTGCCATTGCTCATGCCGCTGCCAAAGAGCACCGCGGTGCGATCGAGCAGCGTCGTATCCCCGTCGTGAGTCGATTCGAGCCTCTTGAGGAAGTAGTTCAGCATCTGAACGTGGTACGTGTTGATCTTCGCATAGGCGGCGAGCTTGTCAGGGTTGTTGTCGTGGTGCGAGATGGAATGATGCGCATCGGGTATGCCGATCTCCGGATAGGCACGCCCGGTGTTCTCGCGCGCCATCATGAGGGTGCTGACACGCGTGATGTCGGCCTGGAACGCCAGCACCTGCAGGTCGAACAGCAGCTCGATATACTCCTTGAACGTGGCGGGCACGCCGACGGGTTGATCCGGCACGGAGAAGTCGCTGTTGGTCGACTCGGCCTTCGCGATACGCACCTCGACATCGCGGACCGCATCGAGGTACTCGCTGAGCTTGGAGCGATCGCGAGAGCCGACTCTTCGGCGAAGGTCGGCGATCTCCTCCGTGACCCCGTCGAGGAGGCTGCGATCTTCCGCGGCACGGTGCAGCCGCTCTTCCACCGTGCTCCCCACGCCGAACATCCGCTCGAAAATGAACCGCGGGTTCGTCTCGGACGGCAGCGGCGTGGTCGGCGTTCTCCACGACATGCAGTTCATGTACGCGCATGCGTAGCCGTGGTCGCAGGCACCGACGACGTCGATGCGATCGACCGTCGTTTCCAAAGACGGAAGCTTCGTGTCGCGGCAAATCTCGGCGGCGATGATCTGGTCGATGGTCGTGCCGGCCTGAAGGTCGGCGCCTTCGGTCGGTTTCGCATGCGTGCCGCTCATGAAGGCCGGCGCAGCGCGCGGGTGCTGGCCGCCAACGTCACCCTGGTCGGTGGCCGGGAAGTTGTCGAGTCCGGTGAACACGGCCATGCGGTCGCGGTACCCCTCGATGCCCCTGAGGATCGGGGTCATTTCAAAATTGACGCCGTCGGTGGGGGGCGTCCACTGGGCCATGTTGGCGCCATTGCCAATGTAGACTGCCGCAAACCGGGGCACGCTCTTCGACTGGCCGCTCAGGGCGGGCACCATCGCATCCAGAAACGGCAGGGCAACAGTTGCGCCTATTCCGCGGAGGAATGTCCGCCGTGGCAACGCGAGCTTCGTAATGATCATTCCAGCCTCCACACAGCCTAGTTACTCGTATCTACCGACATTCTTTCCATAAAGGGCGTACTCAATACGATCTGCTGAATCAAGGACGCGAACCGGTAATTGTCGGTCGCGGCGCCTCGTTTGATGGCGCGCACGGCGGGCGCGTCGCTCGCTTCGAGGCCTCGACTCAGTGCATACGTGAGCAGTTTTTCCGTCACCGTCGTGAGGAACTGATCCGAATGCTCGCGCAGCAGCTTGCGAAGCTCGACCGGACCGCCGAACGTGGCGCCGTCGGGCAACTGACCCGACGCATCGACCCGCGTGCCCGACGTATAGAGATCTCTCCACTCGCCGATCGCATCGAAGTTCTCCAGGGCGAACCCCAGCTGGTCCATCTGGGAGTGGCAACCGGCGCACACCGGGTTCTTGCGGTGCGCGGCCATCTGTTCGCGCATCGGGAGGACTTTCCTCGGATCTCTTTCCTCAGCCAGCGCAGGGACGTTGGGGGGCGGCGGTGGAGGCGGCGTGCCAAAGACGTTCTCGAGAATCCACTTTCCGCGGATCACCGGTGAGGTCCGATTCGGATACGACGTGGACATCAGGATTGCGCCTTTACCAAGCAATCCGCTGCGGACGCTGTCGGTCGGTAAGGACACGCGCTGGAAGCGCTCGCCCAGCACGCCGGGTATGCCATAGTGCTTCGCGAGGCGCTCGTTCAGGAACGTGTAGTTGGCATCGAGCAAATCGGTGATGGGCCGGTTCTCCCGAACGATGCTGCCGAAGAACAAGTTCATTTCCTGTTCGAGCGCTTCACGCAGGTTGTCGTCGAAGTGGAACAGCGTTTCGGGACTCGGCTGGTGCGTCCGAACATTACGGATGTGGAGCCATTGACCCGCGAAGTTGTCGACGAGCGCCTGCGATTTCTGGTCGGCCAGCATCCGCCGGACCTGTTGCTGCATGGTCTCGGGTCGATGCAGTGCTCCTTTCGCGGCCAGCTCGAGCAGCGTTTCGTCGGGAATGCTGCTCCAGATGAAAAACGACAGCCGCGACGCCAGGTCGACGTCGCTGAGCCGATATGCTGTGTTCGGCGCGATCCCCGCTGGCTGGCTTTCCACCCGGAAAAGAAATTTCGGGCTTATCAGGATGCTGCGGAGCGCCATTTCCACGCCCGATTCGAAGCCGCCCTGCTTGGCGCCGTCACGATACCGCGCCAGGGGTACTGCGATTTCCGTGTCGGTCACGGGACGACGATAGGCGCGGCGCGCGAGCGTCGAGATGATGCGCTTGGCGCACGTCTCGTCGGTTGCCGACGAGGGACTGCAGGTGAGTACGCGGCGGCGGCTCTCCGTGTCGCCTGTTGCCGCCGTACCGGTCAACGGTCCGGTGATCCGTCACGAACGAAAGCTTGGGCATGCCTCCGACCGCGCGATACGGCTCCCGTCGCAGCGACGGGTCGAAGAGGTCCTCGGCGATCGTCGTCGTCTTCTGGGCGAAATACGACCTGAACCAGATGCTCACCGGCTTTGACGTGCACGGTGACCTTCATCTGGTCGAGCGTCTTCCTTTCGAGCTCGGCCCGCCGCGGTCCGAGCCGATTGCGTGCCCGTCCACTCCGGTCCGCCCAGCCCCGCCGACCAGACCTTGACGCTGTCGATGGCGATGTCGAGCTGGTGGACTTCGGTCGAGAAGTTTTCGAACCCGTCATTTGCGCCGTTCTCTTTTGGACGCATCTCAATCAGATATTCGCCGTCGGCCGGAAAGTGATAGTGAAGCGCGATCCCGCCGCGGGTGCCGAACGGCATCTCATCGCTCACCCGCGTGCCGACGCTGCGGTCGGTCGGCTCGAAAAACGTCTCAGGCGTCGGAATGCCGCGCGGACGCGCCAGCGCGACCTGGCTGATTTTCGCGGCAGCACCCAAATAGCGCTCGGTCAGCGCCGGGGAGAGCGTCAGCGCGTCGGCGTTGTTGTCGAAACCGAAGCTCCCGCGTCATCTGGCGGCAACATCGACGTGACGTCGATCTCGAGCGCCAGCAGGTCGCGGATGGCGTTCCTGTATTCGGCGCGATTCAGACGCTGCAGTCCTGGGCTTCCCGGATTGGGATTGGCCAGCGCCGCGCGGTCGAGCTCCGTTTCCAGATATCGCACCAGCTGTCGGCCGTCGGCCTTGTCGGGACGCGGACGTCCTGCCGGGGGCATCGCGCCGGTCTCCGAGCTTGCGGACGACGTGCTCCCACGCGTCGCCGTCTTTCGCTGGGATCGCCGAGATGTCGAGAGCGGTGAGCGCGAGGCCGCCCGATTTCATCTTCTCGTTGTGGCACGCTCATAGCAGTACTTGCTGCAGCACCGCCTGACTCGTTGCGCGTGCAGCGGCGGCCGCGGCGAAGCTGCCGCCGGCGGTCGCTGCGCGGTCCCACGCAACTACCGCCACGCGAAGACGAGCAGATCGCACACGTGCGCAACCACCAGTAACGTCAACCGGCGTTTCATCGCACATCCTCCTCGGGTGGCAGCGCTTCCTTCGGAATCAATTGGGGCACAAGCCGGGACACGGAATTTCTTTGGCGCCGAGCTTGCGCAGCAGCACTGCCGTGTGCGGTTGCGCGGCAAACGAATTGCCGTATTCCACGCCGTTGGCAATGGCCAGCGGCGTTCGGCCGCTCTTGTCGATCACATCGAGCTTCGCGCCTCTATCGAACAGATACTGCACGACGCTGTTGGCGCCTCGATAAGCGGCCGCGTGCATGGCCGTCTCGCCAGTGTCGGCCACGAAGTTCACGTCGAGCCCGCTGCTCTTCCACCAGCATCTTGACGGCTTCGAGCACGTGCGGCCTCGCTCGCCTTGTCCTGGTTCGACGCCCAGGCGATGCCGGCCGCTGCCATCAACGGGCGTGATGTTCACGCCGGTGTTGATTTTCGGATCGGCGCCGTTGGCGAGGAGCAACCGCATCACCTCGATGTCGGCCGCCTTCGCCGCATAGAGCAATGCGGTCGCGCCGACCAGCCGGCGGCGGTATCGCGCGCCGCCCCACCGGGGTTCCATGTCGGTATTTCGGCCGTTGACGTCGGCGCCATGCGCGAGCAGCGACTTGATGACACGCATCCGATCGATGTTGACGAGATGAAGTCGTCGCTGACGTGCCAGTTGGCCACGTGCACGGCAGCCTGAAGTGGCCGGCCCCAGCTGTTGTTCTGTCCGTTGCCCCCTTCGGTACCGACGTCGCGCAGCTGCTCGCGGAACGCGGGGGTCTTCAGCGTCGATCTTCACTTGCTCGCGCTCGGCTGCCCGGTCACCGTCAGCTCGGTGTCCGCCTTCAGCGTTTGGATCGGCGCCCTTGTCGAGAAGCAAGTCCACCAGATCTTCGTGGCCGTTGATGATGGCGATGAGCAGTGGCGTCGCAAAATCGCCAGACGCTTCTCGTTGACGTCGGCGCCGCCTCGCAGCATCGTTGACGCGTGCGCATGTCGCCTTTGCGGACCGCAAACAGGAACGGCGTCGTCCCGCCGTTGGAGCGCGCACGGAGGTCTGCGCCGCAACTCGAGCAGCGCCGACACCATCACGCTGTCTCCCTCGGCGGCCGCCCACATGAGCGCCTTCTGACCGCTCCAGTTTCCTTCGCGTCCACGGCGGCGCCGGCCGCGCAGCAGCGCCTTCACCGCTTCGACACTTAGCACTATCGCGCAGCCAGCATCAGCGGCGTCTCGCCGGTGTTCACAAATTGACCGGATCATTCGGGTTCGCTCCTGCTTTCAGCAGCAGATCGAGGACTGCCGCGTTGCCCGCTGCGCGGCAAGGGCGAGCGGCGTGACGCCGTAGTTGTTCCTCGCATTGACATTGGCGCTTCGCGCGGATCAGGGCGGCCGCCGACTCAGCGTCGCCGCGATAGGCAGCCCAGTGGAGCGCAGTAGCTCCGTCGGCCTGTGTCGCGTTGACGTCAGCTTTCTTCTTCAACAGCGCCTGAACGGCGTGGCTGTCTCCTCGCTGAACAGCGTCGGCAAGCGGCGACGGTTTTGCGGTCGGGGGAACAACAACGTCGGCGGCGCCCAGTTTGACCGCCAGCACGGCCACCGCCACACCGACTGCTCCCAACCGCCATCGGTTCGCTAACATAAACTTCCTCAATTACTTAATCGCGGTGACGCAGGCTCAAATCACCACACACACCACAACATAAGTCGCGGCGTAGAACGGGTCGCAACCAATCGGATCTCCCAGAGTAACAACCTCAGTTTAAAGGGAAAACGCAAGGTCAAAGGTAATAAGTTGTGTCAATCAATCCTTTGCGAACGGCGGAACGGACGAAGATAACCCGCGCTTTTTCATGACGATAAGGCACTTCTCGTCATCCCTCCGATGCTCGCTAGTGGCCGCCCGCTGCGGCGGCCGGACAGCCGCGTCGACGCCGCGCGAACCGCGGATGTCAGCCGCCGCGGTTACCGTCCCACGCTCGCGCCCAGGGCGTCGAGAGCTCGTCCAGTTGCTCGAATGTCTCACCCATCCCACCCGTACTCCCGGAGGCGATGGCACCGTCGAGAGCTTCCAATGAAGCTTTCTAAGCGAGCGGCAGGGCTTCTGCCGATCGCGTCATGCGATCGTGCAGCTCCAGCAACTTGCCGGCAAACGGCGACGGGCGGCCAACGCCGATCGTCTCGAGGTACTTGCAGGTCGCGTACGACGCAGATTTGCGGTCGTACTCGGACAGCCACGCGGCGAATCGTTGCCGCATGGCCGCCTCCTGGCGTGGATGCTCGCCCGGAGGCGGTCCAACGCCGCAGCGCCACGGCTTCGGCGTCAGCCGCGCGCGAAAACTGTGTTGCACCGCGCACAAACGAATGAACGATGGATCCGTCCCAGTCATGTCCATCAGGTCGCGCGTCTCCGGGCTGTCGGGATCGAATTCGCGATCGATGGCGATGAGCCGGAGTCCGGATGCGGTGCGATACACGCGGAACGTGGCTCGTTGGTACCGCTGAAGCGCATCCCGCACTTTCTGAAGGGCGGGCACGTGCGGCTCGTCGGATCCAATCCCGAGTTTGCGAAGCAAGCGGCGGCCGGCCGGCGCCTCCTGCACGTCGATATCGAGGAACAGCAGGCGAGTCGTATTCAACACGACCGCGCCGTAGCCATTGCGCGAGACCATCGCGACGGGTTCATCGGATAGGTCGCGCTCGAACGTGTCCAGAATCTCTTCCTTCAACGGACGGTTCCCGTACGCGTAGTGCTTCGGCAGCGGGTCCCCTCGTCCGATTCTCTCGAGCATGCGCGCGAGACGGCTCGATGCCTCTCGCGCGGCGCCTGCCGCATCGCTACCCCATCCCCAGATCGACACGGGAATGTCACGGCCATCAGGCGTGCGCGCGTTGGCCGACGCTTTGGTCCAGAATCGGGGGATGTTCATGTGGACAGAAGATCAGAAGATCAAAAGGTTAGAAAAGTTTTCTTGCCTCGTAATCTCCTGATCTCCTAGTTTAAGTCTGCTTATTGGGCGCTCGCGTCCTGCTCCCACATCGCGAAATGGTTTCCCTGCGGATCGACGAGCATCGCGAACCAGCCCATGCCGGGAACCGGCGCTCGCCCCTTGGTGATCTTCGCGCCCAGATCCTGCGCGCGCTTCACCGCGTTGTCGAGCGACGGCACGTTGACGTAGTTCACTGGAGCGTGAACGTTGTAGCCGTCGGGGCGTTTCACGATGCCGCCATTGATGCCACCGCCAGTTTGCGTGGGCGTGCCTTTTTCGTCGGTGTCGACGGTCTTCACCATCCGGTAATCCATGCCAGGCACCGGCTCGATCGACCAGTCGAAGAGCGTCGAATAGAACTTCCCGAGCTTCTCCGGATCATCGGCGTAAATCTCAAAGTGCACGATCGGATTCTTCTTCATCGCAGACCTCCATGTTCTTCAGCATCATCGATCTGCGGCACGCCGGACATCAGTCCGCCTTCGATCCAACTCCCGCTCTAGTAGCAGAGCAAGACCGTTTTTCTGACATACCGCGAGGATTCGACCTCGGTCAGGATGAAATGCGCCACATCGGCCTTTGAGATTTTCGGGATACCGCGCATCTCGAGGCGTTCACCAGTGCGGTACGTGCGTGTCAGCGGTCCGTCCGTGAGCATCGCAGGTTGTACGAGCGTCCACGCGAGAGGGCTGCGCCGTATCAGATCGTCACCGATTACCTTGTCCGCATAGATGTTCCTGAGCGGAAACCGCGCCATCAATCGCGGGAACAGCGGAATGTGATGCACGGTCTCGCCCACGCCGATCGCGGACGTGAAGACGAGCCGCTGGATGCCCTGGCTTTGCATCGCCGAGAGAATGGGCGGCACGCTCCGCTGAATGAGCTGCTCCGACTTGAAGGACAGGCCCCGGCCGAGCGCGCTGACGACGGCGTCCTGCCCGCGCATCGCATCGGCGAGCGCGGTGCCGCCGTCGACGACATCGCCCTTGATGAGCCGGAGACGATCGTGCCCGGTCGGGATCTTCTCTGGACTCCGCACGAAAGCCGTTACGCCGTGGCCGGCCTCGAGCGCCTGCGCGACGAGCTGCTTTCCCGTACCGCCCGTCGCACCGAGGATCAGCAGCTTCACGTCAATTCGCTTTGGTGGCCGTTGCTCCCCATCCCGTATCGAGCGGCTTCGAGGGATCCGCCGTGATCTCCAGATCGGCGCAATGGTGGTACGTGTAGCCGCCAGGGTTGTTGTAGCCGTGCTCGGCCATAAATTGCACGATCTGCAGCGTGCACTTCTTGCAGCTGATGTTCGGCAGCTCGACGTCGGTCTCCCAGTTCATGGGCCCGCTCGGCTTCGTGTAGTGCGGAAACAGGCCGTCGGCCAGCACCGGCTTCTGCGGCGGGCTCTGGATGACGGCCCATATCGAGCGCGGCCCCTTCTCGGTCTCTCTGGTCGTCGTGACCGGATCGGGCGGCAGCTCATCGCGAGAGTTCACGGCCAGCGCCACGCGGTAGTGGCCGGGATGGTAGACGGTTTCGAGCACGCGGATATGGACCTTCTGACCGCCGACGGCTTTTCCGACGATGTTGCTGGGCGTGCCCTTGTCCTTGTTGTCACCGCCACAAGGGGCCGCTTTCTGCGGATCGCCGCGATCGCTCGCCACCAGCCACGACGCCGGCTCCAGCAGCTTGAAGTGCGCGTCGCCGGCCGCCTGAGCGCCCACCAGCATCAGACAGACGATACCGAGATGAGATTTGCCCATCGTGTTCCTCCACTCGCCCGGCTGAAGCCGGGCCCTACCGACGCACCTTCGATCGTTGACGAGAAACAACAGGCCGCCAACCGCAAGTCCGGCGAGCCCTCCGAGCAGTTGCTCGCGGGTGGCCCCCGCGAGAATCAGCAACGATACGCCAATTGCCGCCAGCGGCACCAGCGGTCCTCCGGGTGCCACGAACGTCGCCGGCGCGACGACTCCCTGAAATCGCGGATGACGCAGGCGCAGCGTCGCCGCGCAGGCGCCCGTATAGATGACGAGCCGGGCGACCGCGCTCGCAACCGCGAGGATGACGAACGAGCCGGACAGCGACAGCCCGAGGGCGACAATCGTCGAGAAGACGACGGCATTCGACGGCGTGCGGTAGCGTGGATGGATCGTGCCGAAGAAACGCGGCAGCGCGCCGTTTTCCGCGAGGGCAAAGAGCATGCGCGAGCCGGTGAGCACGGCTCCCAGGTTGTTGCCCATCATCGACGCGACCGATCCGGCGCTGATGATGAGCGCGCCGGCCGCGCCGATGAACAGCAGAGACGCGTCGGCCAGCGGCGTCTTCGACGCCACCAGGCCGGGCAGCGTGCCGATCGCCACAATCTGCGCGAGCGTCATGATGGCCGTCACGGCGACGAGCGTGGTGACGAAGGCAAACGGCAGATGCCGGCGCGGATCGGCCGCCTCGCCTGCCGGCACGCCGATGACGTCGTACCCGCCGAACGCGAAGATCAGAAGCAGCGCAGCGGTCGAGACCTGTGACAGCGAGACGGCGCCGGGAAGCGTCAAGCGGCCGGGATCGATGAACCACACGCCGACGAGAATGAACATCGCCAGGGGCACGAGCTTGGCAATGGTGAACAGGTTCAGCACGAACGCGCTCGGACGGATGCCCCGGTAATTGATCACGCCGACTCCCAGCGTGATGACGGTGATCACGGTGCCGCGGACCACGCCGTTGGTGATGGCCGGCCAGTAGAATCCCAGCGCCAGCGCGATCGCGTTCACGACGCTGGCCTGGCTGGTCACCCGCGTCACCCATTGCATCCAGCCGACCTCGAATCCGACGAACCGTCCGAACGCCGCGCGCGTGTACAGGTAGGGCCCGCCCGGTACGTTCGAATCGGCTGCCGACTTCGGCAAAGCAGAGCGCCACGAGCAGCGATGCCGATCCGATCGCGAGAAACGCGAGCGGACTCCAGTTTCCGATCTGCGCGACCACCTGCGACGGCAGGATGAAGATGGCACTGCCGATGACCTGGTTGATGCCGATCGCGGTGAGATCCCATTTGCCAAGCTCGCGCCGCAGTGTGGGAGGTGAGGCCGATGGACCAGTCATTCGCGGCGATTAGCGTGAGGCGTCGCGAACCTGTTCGAGAAGGCGCCGGGCGGCATCTCCGGCGTCACGGTGAGAAAAATCCGAGGGCAGCTCGACGACCGGACAGGCCGCCGCCGAATCCAGGAACGCCGCGGCCGCCGGCGCGTGCTTTCCCGATCGGAAATCGGCGCTCATCACGATGAGCTTCGGACGCGTGGCCCGAACGAGCATCAGCGCGTCGGGGAGATTGTCCGAGGTCATCACGCCATGCCCCGCCTGACGCAGCACTTCGCGGAGGTAGGCGATGACGTCGAGCGACGGCGCCACGCACAGGATGTCGGTGGCCAGTCGATCGGGAACCGGGTTCGTCTTCGCGTCGCGGTAGAACGCCGCCACCGCGCCGCTTTCGGATTCGTGCGTGTCGAAGATCGTCTGCAGCTTCGTCACGCGCAGGATCTCCGCGATTCTCGAGGGCACCGCGCACAGCTTGACGTCGCCGCCCGCGTTCTGCACACGGCTGTGCAGTCGCACGAGCAGTCCGAGCCCGCTGCTGTCGATCGACTCGACCGCCGAGAGGTCGAGCACGATGTACGGATCGTGAGGCAGGCTGGCGGTCACCTGCTCGTACAGCGGCGCCGACTCGTCGCCTCCGACGATGCGGCCGCCGCATTTCAGCACGATGATGTCGCCGATTCTCCGGCTTTCCAGTGCCAGCGCCAACCTTCACCTCCTAGACGGGGTGCGCGCGCACGACGCGGTCGTCGAGCGCGATGCCGAAGCCGGGCCGGTCGGGAACGGCGATCGATCCCCGCTCGAACACTTCGGACGGCTGCACGACCTCGTGCCGCCAGTCGACTTCGCCCCACTGAAACTCGAGCAGCCGGAAGTTCTTCAGCACCGCGCACACGTGAACGCTCGCGGCCGTTGACACCGGTCCGCTGGGATTGTGCGGCGCCACTTCGATGCCGTCGGCCTCGGCCATCGCCGCAATGCGCACGAGCTCCATCAGCCCGCCACAGTGCTTCACATCGGGCATGATCACGTTCACCGCGCGCGATCGGCACAGCGGGGCGAAGCCGGGAATACCGAAGAGAATCTCCCCGCCCGCCATCGGCTGCTGTATCCGCTTGCGGATCTCGATCGTCTCCTGGAGCCGTTCCGGGGCGACCGGCTCTTCGTACCACGCCAGCTTCTGCGGCTCGAGCCGCCGCGCGACCCGCTCGGCGAGCGGCACGTCGAAGAAGCTGTGGCAGTCGACCATCAGCTCCACGTCGGGGCCGATCGCGTCGCGCATCGCCGCGGTGCTGGCAATGCCTGTCTCGACAGCCGCGTCGATGGCCGCCTGTGGCGACCCCGCCGGTGGAAAGCCGTCCCATGGCGCGGCCTTGACGGAGCGAAATCCCTGTTTGACCGCGGCGAGCGCCGACGCGGCAAATCCCTGCGGCGTGCGCGGCTGCGTGGCACGATTGACGTTCGCATAAACAGGCAGGCTGTCTCTGAGTTTGCCGCCCAGCAACGCGTAGGTGGGCACGTCGAGGGCTTTTCCCGAAAGATCCCAGAGCGCCTGCTCGACGGCGCTGTATGCGGTCGCGGGGATCAGCCCTCTCCCGGCGGCGAGACGCTCGCCTTCTCGACGATACGCGGCAATCTCGAGAGGGGATTTGCCTTCGACGAGGCGGAACATCGCGCGCAGTTCCGATTCCATCTGCGCCGCATTCTGCTTGCTGGTGTTCGCAAAGCCGAACGCGTCGGACGCCTCACCAAGTCCCGTCAGGCCGGCGTCGGTGCCGAGGCGAACGAAGAGCCACACGGTTCGCGCTGTCGCCCGCATGGGTAACAGTTCGAGTGTCGTGATCCGCAATCGCGGAGCCGCTTCGAGGATGTCGGGAAGCCACGCCGCACCGGCAAGGGCCTTCGCACAGTGGGCAATCCACGCACGTCTGTCGATCATGCCGGCACCATCAGGTTCGTCGTGCGAAACGGCTCGAGCGTATCCAACACCGACTCGGGCTGTCCCAGCTTCCATCTGAAGTAGCGCAACGTGACGCGCTCGGGCGTGAAGTCGGCAATCGTAAAGCCGTTCTCCTCGAGCGCCGGCAGCCCCTCCTCCACCTCGAGCCCTTCGGGCGGAAGTCCGCGCAACCCGCGTACGAGCGACGGCCATCCCGGCCGGCCGGTGCCCACCGTACCAGGGAAGAACGGAGACAACAGGATTGGATCGCAGATCGATGTCTCCTGTCTTGAAGACGCGCATTTCGCCAAGAGAGTGCAGGTCGCCGCTGATGAAGAGCGGCAGGCGGCTGCGCATCGCCGACGCCGCCTGAAACAGCCGATCGTGCTGCAACCGCCAGCCGGATTGCCAGTAGGGCTTCGGAATCTTCGTCGTCAACCGTTGGTTGCCGCCGTCCATGTCGGCGTACCACTCGCCCCACTTGCCGGCGCTCCACCCCGGCGGAATCGACGGCATGTTCACCACGTGGATGGCATCGGAGCCTGCCATGCGCGCCTTGAGCCAATCCTCGATGATCGGCGGCACGAACACCGCGCTCGGCCCGTTCATCGTCATGTAGCGACGGCAGTCGTACATGAGCATCTCGAGCAGCCTGCCGTACCTCAAGGTGCCGAAGCTCTCGGACACGCCGGCCGGGCGATCGGCCGCCGAGCCGGAGGGAAGACCGGCGCCGCGGTGCGCGTCGGGCAGAAATTCCGGGTAGTACAGCAGCTGCGACGCGCGCGCGAGATTCAGCATGAACGCGTCGGGCGGCATCGTTACGAATGTGTCGTCGGCCTCATCTGTTTCGAAGTAGTCGTGGTCGTCCTGCAGGAAGCAGACGGGCGTCGATCGCATCATCGTGCCGTAGAGATCGGCGATCTGGGGCCCGACGGCCTTCTTCAACACCTGTTCGTTTGCCGTGCCCAGCACGGGAAGCGTCCGATCGAAGACGCCCGCGTATGCCTTCGCGGCCGGCGACATGCCGAGCAGGTTGGCGCGTGCCGAGAAGAGATCCCAGTAGATGTGGTCGCCGTTCGCCACGACGACATCGGGATTGAACGACATCGCGCGCTCGAGCATGCGGCGGCGAACCGCAAGCGTGAGAAATCGATGCGTGCTGATCTCGGTCGGCTGGTGGTCGGGCAGGATGTCGTGTCCGCCCGCACACGAATAGATCAGCAGCCTGACGCTCTTCGGGTTGTCGCCGGGAGCGGGCAATGTCGAGAGCGGCCACGGATCGCACAGCGGGCGTCCGCGCGCGTCGAGTACCTGCAGGTTGTAGCGGTGCGCCGGTTCGAGCCCCGTGACGTCGAACGACCAGAAGAAGCCGAGCGTGTCGCCGGCACGTCCGGGAATCTTCCGCCCGCCGGCCAGCAGTACAGGAGGTGTACGGTGCGGCGTCCGGAACGATGTTTTGATGAGGAATCTGTCGTGCGTGGCCGCCGGCAGCAGGTGCGCGACGTCGCCGGCGTTCCACGCCTGTCCGGCCTGCGTTTGCGCGCGCGTACAGGGATTCTCGCCGATATCGCCGCCGTCGCCAGCGAGGCTGCGCCGATGAGAAAGTCGCGGCGGCTCGCGTTCATCGGTGTCCTCGCACGTGAATATCCTAGTGCGCTTTCAGTCGTACGTAGTGTCCGGCTTTAGCTTCGGTACCGTTTGCCGGACGGGCCAGCGGCCCTCACGCCGAAAGCAGTTCGGTTGGCATGCCTGCCGCGCGAATCCGAAGCTCCGGGGCCGGACCACGCTGCGAGGCCGACCTCGACCGCCCGACGCGAGGACCCTGACTTCGCCCTTCATCCTCGCTCGATCCCCACGGGCTTCTCGCGCGGTCAGGCGTTCGTGTCGGCCGCCTCCGCACGGCTTCGCGCCGCAGGCATGCCAACCCAACTGCCCCTGGATGCCATTGACTTTGAAAACGTTTTGCCGGGACTAAGCGCTCTACCGTGGCAGGAACTCGATGGTCGCTTCCCGACGGGCTGGCGTGCGGAATCCTCGAACGTATGCCAGTGAGGCCGGCGTGACGTATTTCTGCGCGTAGGCCCGTTCCACGGCGGTCCATGTGCGCTTGGACCTTACGCGGACGGTGCGGACGCGAACGTTGCGGGCGCCGACCTGAATCACGCCGAGCGGATCCTCAAGAAACGTTCGAAACCATCCCCCGGCCTCTCTCAGCCACGACCGCGCAAATACGCGCCCATCGACGACCACCACCCAGATGCCGATGAAGCGATGCTCCGATCGCGACCCAGCCCGCACGCGCAGAATCTTTCCCTTGTCGATGGCCGCCGACACCGACCGCGAAAAACGCTTATTGACCATTGACTAACCCCCGGCGACGCCCCCGTGTGGATGCTGCTCGTAATGCTGCCGCAGCAGATCCTTCCCGTAGTCGTTGCCATTCGGCGTGCGAACCACGACGTGAATGTGCTGAGGACATCCTGACCCGTGCGTGCCCGTCGTCCATGTTCGAGACGTAGGTGCCAATCAGCCCGACAACTGCTTGCGCTGCGCGGCCGTCATCTCGGTAGACTTCCGGCTTCCGACTGCAGATTTCCGACCGGACCTGCGCCTACCGACTTCCGACTTTCGCCTTGCGACTATCCAGGCCATAACCATCCGAACACGCCGGCGCTCAACGACGCATACACGAGCCCGTCGAACACCTGTTTCATCGTACGCGACCAGGATCGCTTGTACCAGATCGATTCGGGCACGGCGCCAAGGGCGTAGCCCATGAACGCGGTCGTACCGATGAATCGAAACACGGTCAGATATTCGGTGCCCGGTCCGATAGCCCTGCCCGAGATGTACGCCGCAAACGTCGACACGATGACGACGTGCACAAACCAGAGCGCGAGGTTCTTTCCCAACGATGGCGGAGCGCCGGGCGCGACGGTCATGAAGACGAGCGGCCCCTTGGTCATCTTGGCCACGAACGCCGGATCCTTCATGCGGTCCGGCGAACCGGGATGCGGCACACCGTAGTCGCCCGGCACGAGATTCAGCCGCCGCAGCGTGTCGAGCACGGCATCCTCCTGCGCATCCGGCAGCTTGACGACATCGCTGCGGTGATAGGTGAGCAGCATGTGGATGACGAAGCTCGCGAGGAACACGACGATGGCGGACAGCACAATGGGGACGACGAGCGATGTCAGCGGAACCATCGAGCCTCCTTTGTGAAATCAGCTTGCGGCGATCAGACCCGCCAAATCATGGTCTTGCGCCACGTCATTCCACCAGCGAACCGACTGCAGCGCCATACGCGATTGCCGCGCGCTCCACGCTTCGGCATTTGGAGAGCCGTAGCCATTGACGATCCCAATCCAGCAGCGCAGCAGCGCAACCAGATAATCGTCCATCAGGGTCTCGAGTGAATAGCCGGTCACGCCAGCCGCTGCAAGGCGGGCGTGGTAACGTCGAATCAGCTTCTGCTCACTCATGCGGCGGTGCTCCGGAGAGCCCATGGTGATAAAAAGCGCGAGATCGACGACGCCGAGGCCCTTCGCCACGCATTGCCAATCGAACAACACCGGCCTGCCGGTTTCGCCGCCGGGAAAAGCGACGTTGTCGAGGTGAAGGTCGCCATGCAGCAGAGTGCGGGGCGTGGCGGAAAGGCGACGCAGCCGGTCCGCAACCTGCTGACCGAGCCGCATGGTCAGTTCGCGAAGGTCCGGCGAGACCACTTCTCGATAGCGGTCCAGGAAGACGCTCCGTCGGCCCGGCAGCTTTTCCAGTTGAGCCGTCCCGTCTCCAAACGGGGGAAGCCACGTCCACGAATCGAGGTTCGGATTGTTCCACCACCTCGCATGCAGCCCTGCCAGCGCATCGACGATCGATTCCGCTTCGTCCTGTGACCAGCTGAACTCCGCATCGCCGAAGCGAGCCGTGCCCAGGTCCTCGAGCAGCAAGACGACCCGGCGTGTTTCCGCTTCATGCGCGGCAAAGTAGCAGACGGGCGTTCGCACACCCACGTCCGGCCACACTCGCGTATAGAACCCACACTCCCGTGCATATTTCTCGGCGAGGAATTCCGACCACGAGGCGTTCGTGCCCGGCGCGGCCAGCTTGACGATCATCGAATCCGGAAGCGATGTCACGCATCCATCGAACGCCGTCCGGATGCGGCCAACCTGTGACGCATAGCCGGAGTCGCTTCCGACAGGTTGCACGCCGCTGACAGATGCCGTTCCCGTTTCAAGACGCCCGGAGGCGCGAAGCACGGCCGTGAGCCATTCCGACGTGATGCCGCCGAGCGACTCAGGAATCGGAATCACGAATCTGCAGCGCCCCGGACGGACAGCGCGCGACCTGCGCGATGACATCGGCCGCCGGCGCCTTCTCCGGCCGCACCCATCGCTTCTCGCGAATGTCGAACACCGCGGGCAGCCCCCGCAGGCAGACACCGGTGTGGCGGCACAGGTTCGGATCGAACGTCACCGTCACCTCTGGTGTCTCGTACACCTGGATTCGTTTGGGATTGTCAGCCATGGTTCTCACCCGTACTCATCGAAGCCGAATGACGAGCGGATGCTCGTTCGGCTTGACGTTGTTCTTCCCGACCTCCACTTCTTCCGGTCGCGGCTTGTCGTCGATCTGCAGCGCGAACCGCAGCCGCTCGCTCGACTCCGTGACCTTGAAGTCGAGTCCATCGACGTCGTTGGTGGTCCGCGTCAGGAACCGGATCACGTGTTCGGTTTCCTGCTCGATTTTGTCTTCCTCGCGGCTGGCCACTATCGCCGGACGCCCGCCGGTCCGGCCGACCACCCGGCCGCGCGGCCCGAGCACGACGTGCCCGGGGCGCCCCGGCGCCATGATCTTGCGCTCGGTGTCGACGTCAACCCGCTTCAGCGATCGAATCTCTCCGCCTTCGACCTGAATCCGGCCGCTGAAGCGATGGACCGAGCCGAAGGTCATCCAGCGAACTTTCCACGTGTCGCCGTCTTTCCAGACGAAGTAACCCAGTGCTTTGCCGTCCGAGAACTTCGGCTGCCCCTGCAACTGCGCAACCGTGGTCTCGGCATACACGAGCGCGGAACACAGAACCGTGACGACCATGACACGCCCGCAGACGCCACCGAGCCTCTGGACCATCAATGTCCTCCTCTCGTTTTGACGTACGCAATCGCGAAGAGCACGCCCAGCGTCATGTCGATCAGCCCGGCACCCAGCGTCGCGGCGCTCAGCCTCCCCTGGGCGAACAGCACGATAGCCGGAAAGCCGAACGCCGCCTTCTCGACCATCGAGGGGATCATGAGTGCGCGATAGCGGATGGGATCGCGGGACATGACCAGGAACACGAGCTGCCACGCGACGGCGACGCCGATGAAACCGTAGTAGTACTCGGGATGCGTGATCGGTGGGGGGAAATCGCGGCCGGTCCTGGCCTCGAGAAAATAGAGCGGCAGCAGGGAGACGAGGCCGTAAATGCCGGCGCCGAGGTAAACGCGCGTGGCGAATTTCATGCGAAAACTCGATTCATCCGAAGAGTGTTTCAGCGAGCATGTCGTCGCCGAGATCGATCCCGAACCAGTCTTTCAACAGGATTCGATATTCGTCCGGGTCCGCCACCTCACGCTCTTCGCGGCGCGATCCCCTCGTCCTGATTGCGCGCCGGCCGGACAGCGTGAGGCGCCCATCCGGCGTCGCCATGGAACAGATCGCCTTGCGCGTGAAGTGCGACGCGGGAGACGTCTGGTGATACTCGAGCATGCCGCCGAAATCGGCCAGTCGGCGCGGCACCATCGAGAAGACGTACTGACGCTCCCAGTCCAACTCCCGCCGGCGCTCGAGGACCCGCTCGGCCTCCGACCCTGTCACACGGTACGCGCTGTTCTGATGCACGGCAATCGCGCCGATCGCAAACGGTTCGAGAAAAGAGTCGCCAAAGCCCACGTCGGCAATCACGTTCTGCTCGCGCCCCACCACGAGCGTCAGGTGATCGAATTCGGGCCCCGGCTGCGCGCCGTCGTACACGCGCGCGGACAGCAGCGTTACCGGATATCCCAGCTGCTCCAGCAGCCACGCGAACAACCCGTTGAGCTCGTAACAGAACCCGCCGCGGCGGGCAGAGACGATCTTGTCGAAGAACCGCTCGAGCGAGGGGACAATCTGCCGGCCCAGCGCGATATCGAGATTTTCAAACGGTACGGACAGGAGGTGCGATCGATGCAGGTTCCCGAGCGTCTCGGCCGTGGGGGCGCGCGACCCGGTGTATCCGATCCGCTCGAGATACGCGTCAACATTCATTGGATTCTGATCCGGTAGCGCAGGGCTTCAGCCCTGCCCCTCCGTCAGCTTACGCCAGGCAGGATGTCGAATTCGATTTTCAGATCGTCCTTCACCTTCACCGTGCCGCCGACGATGCTGATGGGCTGAATGCCGAAGTCGCTCTGCTTCAGCATGACGCTTCCGCGATACCGTCCGTCCTGCCGCGTGACGGCGAGCGTCACAGGACGTGTCGCGCCGTGCAGTGTGAGATTGCCGCGAACGGTCCATCGATCGGCGCCGGACGGCTCGATCGCGGTCGACGCAAACGTGATGTCCGGATAACGCGAGACGTCCAGCACCTCCGCGCCGACCATCCGAGTCTGTACTTCTGCCCGCTTCGAGGCCGACAGCTTCGGGTCGAGCACGGTCATGTCGGCCGACCGCACTGCAATCTCGACCGAGAGCGTGCCGGAGTCGGAAATCGATCCACGCACGATCGGCGCGCGAATGGTGTGGTCGTCGGCAAACGCCGAAAAGAGGCCGGACTTGTACGCGTACACCGTTAAAGTCGAGCGTCCGGCATCGATGGGCCGGACTTCCGCACGCAGCCCGGCCCACGTCGTCAGCGATATCGCCAACGCGAGCGCGACCCTGAGGTTCACGATGCGGCTCATGGCTTGACCTTCTTCTTGATTCAGCGGCGCGTGTCTTCACGTCAACGCCGCGCACACACGTGATCCGGTCCGGCTGAAGCCGGACACTACGTCCTGGGCAATCACGCCGGGGCCTGCGACTTGCGACGGACTTGCGACTCCCGCCTGGACTTGCGACTTCCGACCCTTCGACTTGCGACTTTCGACTATTACGGCGCCGTGTACGCAATCAGCTCGGCCGGGAACTCCGGACCACTGATCGCCAGCACCAGGTACTGCTTGCCGTTGACCATGTAGGTCATCGGGTTCCCCGTCTGCGGCGCCGGCATCGTCACGTTCGCCAGCTCGCGTCCGGTCGCTTTGTCGTACGCGTACAGCTTCGCGAACCGCTGGCCCGACGGCGGCGTCGTAAACCCGCGTTCGCCGGAAACGATCAGCGTCTTCGTCGTCAACGTGCCGATCGGTCCGATGCGGCCGGTGCGCGGAATCGTCACACCTTTCAGCATCGGATGATTCGTCACGGCGTCGAGCGTCTCGCCGTGGGGAATCTGCCACGCCATCTCGCCCTTGTTGAGATCGATCGCCGTGATGCGCCCCCATGGCGGTTTGACGAACGGCAGCCCCTGCACCGTGATCGCGCAGGGCATCAGGAGGCAGCCCGGTCCGCCACCGCCGCCGCCCGAGTCTCCACCGCCACCAGTATTGATGTAGTCCATGTCCGATCGCTTCGGCTCGTTGGCGAGCACGAGCAGACGCGTCAGCGAGTTCGAGAACACGTAGAAGATTCCCGTGTCTGGATCGTACGACCCGCCCGGCCAGTTCGCGCCGTTGGCGATGTATGCGGTCCCGCTCTTGCCACCCTCGCCGCGCACGATAGGCGGCGTAAACAGCGGGCCGAGCTTGATGGTCGCCGCCACCTTCCTCGCCTCGGCGAGAACTTCCGGCGTGAAGTCGATCAGATCCTTTTCCTGAATACCTTGCAGCTCGAATGGCGGCGGCTTGGTCGGAAACGGCTGCGTCGGCGAATACCACTCGCCCGGAACGGTCCCCTTTTCCACCGGTCGTTCAACGATCGGCCAGACGGGCTGCCCCGTCACGCGATCGAAGACGTAGAGGAATCCCTGCTTGCTCGCCTGCGCCACCGCTTTGATACGCTTCCCCTCGACGGTGATGTCGGCCAGGATCGGCGCGCATGGAAGGTCGAAGTCCCAGATGCCGTGATGCACCAGCTGGAAGTGCCATTTGCGCTTGCCGGTTCGGAGATCGACGGCCAGAAGCGATTCGGTGAAGAGGTTGTTGCCGGGCCGATGGCCGCCGTAATAGTCGCCGGTCGAGAGCTCGATGGGCAGATAGATCGTTTCCAGTTCCTCATCGACAGAGAACGGCCCCCACATCCCCGCGTTGCCGGAATACGACCACGAGTCCTTCTCCCACGTTTCGTTGCCGAATTCGCCCGGCTGGGGAATCGTGTGGAAGATCCAGAGCCGCTTGCCGGTTCTGACGTCGAAGCCGCGGATGTAGCCTTTTGCGTTCGTCCTGCTGCGCGGCGCGCCGCCGGCACGGTGCGCGGCGCCGACGATGACGACGTCCTTCGCGACGATGGGTCCGGTGTTCAATCCAATCTCGCCGGTAATCGGGTCGAGCACCTGGTCGTTGTTCTGCTTGAGATCGAGAACGCCGTTCTGACCGAACGCGCGGACCGGAATGCCGGTTTTCGCGTCGAGCGCCACGAGCTGGTATCCGATCGTCACCATGTAGATGCGCTCGTCGCCCTTGCCGTCGGTCCAGTACGCCACGCCGCGGCCCGACAGCAGGCGCGGGGCCGCTGCCGCCCGCTTGCCCTCGTCGATGCGGTACGCCCAGAGCAGTTCGCCCGTCGCCGCGTCGATCGCCACGGCGTCGCGCCGCGAGCCAACCGTCGCGTACAGCACGCCGTTGATCATCAGCGGCGTCGTCTGCAGATTGAAGTCGGGGCGAACGCCAAAGACGTTGGTCTTGAAACGCCAGGCGACCTGCAGCTTGCCGAAGTTCGACGCGTTGATCTGATCGAGCGGGGCATAACGCGTGCTTGCGAGGTCGCCGCCGTAGGTGCGCCACTCGCCGTTTTTCGTCCCCGTCTGGCCGTGGACGGTAGCGGTGGTCACGAGCAGCGCGAAGACGAAGAGTAAACTCGCACGTGCCATTCTGCGGACCATGCCGTCTCCTTTCACATCCCTCGGTGGCACAGGGCTTCAGCCCTGTCCTCTCGAGACCCTACCTTGCGGCTAAAGCCGCGCCCTACCTGTTCACCGTATGGCTTGCGCGGCTGAAGCCGCGCGTTACCGCAGCGCGAACTTCTGCACGCGGCCGCCAGCGGCGGCTTCGCCGGTGTACACGTTTCCCTTCGAGTCGACGGTCAGATCGTGCAGCGACGTCGCGAACTGCCCCGCGGCCGGACCGCGCTCGCCAAACGAGCCGAGGAGGCGCAGTCCGTCGCGAAGGAAGATCCACACCTTCTGATTCCCGCCATCGGCGACATACACGTACTTGTGATCGGGTGAGAACTCGAGATCGTAAACAGTGCCGGCGGCACCGGAATCCTTAGCGACGAAAAACTCCTTCTGAAACGTCCCGTCCTTGCGGAAGATCTGGACGCGGTTGTTGCTGCGATCGCACGCATAAACGAGGTTGTCTCGATCGATCCGCAGACAGTGAACGGCGGTACCGAAATGCTTCGAAGGCGGACCCGAGCGATCGACGGTTGCCTTCGCGGCCGCATCGTCGGGTTTTGCCCCGTATGCGCCCCAGTGGCGTTTGTATGCGCCCGTTTCCGAGTCGAAGACAATGACGCGATGGTGCTGATTGCTCTCGCCATCAGAGACAAACACTTCGTTCGTCCGGAGGTCGAGACGCATCTGCGTGGCACGCGCGACGTTCGCCGTGTCGCTGTTGCCGCCGTTCTGTCCAGCGCGGCCGATCTGAAACAGGAACTTTCCCGCGCGGGTGAAGACGAGGATCTGATTGTCTTTCTCGCCGTTGCCGCTGATCCACACGCGCTCTTTGCCGTCGATCGTGATGCCGTGCACCTGTTGCGGCCACTCGTAACCAGTCCCGGGCCCTCCCCAGGTCTGGACAACGGCTCCCGCCTGGTCGAACTCGATGACCGGCGGCGCTGGCGCACGCTCCTTCACGGCTTCGCCTCGATGGATGATCCAGATGTGATCGCGGGAATCAGTTGCGATGCCGCTGACGGGCCCGACGGCCCAGTTGTTGGGGAGCGGCTTCGGCCACGCCGTATCGACGGCGAAAGCCGGGATCTCAGTCGCCTGTTTCGCTAAGAGGATGGGCCAGGCGGATCTGGAAGACCATGTCAGCGCGAAAAGAAGGAGCGCGCCCAGGCACGCTCGTCGACTGCTCATGAAATCCGCTCCTATCTGAGGCGCACAGCGTAGCAGATGCCGGGCTCCAACGGTTCTGTTCTTGCAACTGGCGATTTGGAGCTCGTGACAATGTCCTGTTCAAAACACATCGCCACCGCAGTGTTCATCCTGGCGCTCATCGCGCCCGGCCCTTCTTACGCCCAGACCAGCGAAGACAATGCGACAGCGCCACCCATCAACCTCCGCACCTCGCGCACGCTTTTCGCGGTGTCCGGGGACAAGGCCAGTATCCGGCAGTCCCTTGCGGCGGCCGACTTGAACATCGAGCTGTATTCGAATCGGACGACAACATCAGTCAGGCAGGCGCCGGCCCCGCCTCGAAGCCGCTCGGTGGGCCGCAAAATCCTGGGAGGGGTCCTGGGTGGCGTCGGAGGGTTTTTTCCCGGCGGCTATCTGGGCGCGGCGATTGAAGGCGACCGGTGCGAATGCGACGACCCTGGCCTGGTGGGCGCCCTCATCGGCGCCCCTGTTGGCGCGACGGTCGGCGCCATTCTCGGCGTCAAGTTTTTCTAGTTACTGCTGAGCCTTCATCAGGTCCGCCACGCTCGTGACCGAGCTGGGCCACCTGGGCATCAATTGCTTCAGCGCCAGGACGAGCGCCGACGGATCGCGGCCGAGCGATGTATAGAGGTCGTACATCAGCGGGTAGTGGCGCGTGTAGGTACGATCGAAGGCGAGGCCGGCGTTGTTCAACGCCGCTGGACATTTGTTGAAGGACACCGGATCCGGAGAAATCGCCGAGCACGAGTGCTCCAGCTCGGCAAACAACTCCGACTTCCTCGCCAGCGTCTCGGCTTCGCTGAGCGCACCGGCGCGAAATGACTTGTACAACTCGCTCACGCGGTCGTAGTACGCGTTGACGATGAGCGACTTGCGAAGAAAGAGGTCCACATCGCGTGCGAGCAGACGGGAGGTCGACGCCTCTTCGCCAAGCCTGTCGCGCGCGAACGCGCTCGCGGTGAGAAATCCGACCAGCGTCGCCGCCGACTCGGCTACCTCGGTCGGCGCCTTTCGCGCTTCAATCTGGTTGTGAAAATCTTCGTGCGGCACGACGACGAGCACGCGTTCGGTGGGCGCCTCGGCGAGCGCCACCGTAATCGTTTCCTCGCCGCTCGCGACGGCCTGCACCGGATAGAAGAACACGTCGAACTCGCCCGCGCGCGCCGCGCACCGCGACTCGTTCTCGCGGACCAGACGGAGATTGCTGTAGAACTCGGGCAGCTGCAGCCTGCCGGTGAAATAGCACCGCTCGTCGGACACGACACGCGCGGACGTCGTCCGGAAGTTGTCGGTCGGCTGCGATCCCATCGCCTCGGCGAAATCCTTCAGCTCGCCGATCATCTCGATGCCGGAGAAAGACGGAGGCACCGCCGGCGACACCTTCGGCGGAACCCGGGTGCCGCAGCCCGTCGTCGCGGTGACGACCAGAAGGCAGCCGATGAGGCTATATCCCCACGAGCTAGCGCGCATCATCAGATGTCAATGTTAAGGCAACGGGTGATTAGTTGGTCGTGCCTTCGGTGGTCGCCACGTAGCTGCGGCGGCTCCGCGCTTTCAGTCCAGTCCGCTTGACGCGCACTTCCAGCTTGTGGACCTTGCCGTCGAGCGCCGCCGGGCTGAAGCCGAGCAGATACTGGCTGCGCAGTTCCTGGGCGATGCGGGTGAACGAGGCGCCAAGGTCTGAATCTTTTTTCAGATCGAAGAAGCCACCGCCGGTTTCGTTCGCGAAGCGGTTGAGGATCGAGTCCGGCTTGCTCCTGACGACGCTCTGGCCGTTGAAGAATTCGGTCTCGAGGCCGATGCCGTAGATCATCACCTCGCCCGCGCGGGCGCGCTCCAATGCTTTGCCCGATCCCAGATGGCTGCCGAAGTCGGCGCCATCGGTGAACAGGAGAATCACCTTGCGGCCTTCGACCTTTTCCAACTGGTCGAGGCTGGCGTGCACGGCGTCGTAGAGGCGCGTCTCGTTGCCGAAGTCGAGCTCTTTCAGCGAGCTGACCAGGCTATTGCGATCGCTCGAGAAGCCGGTGGCAAACTCGATCTTGTCGCTGAACCCGCCGACCATGGCTTTGTCCTGCGGAAGGAGCCGCAGCAGGAACTGCTCGGCGCCCGCGTACAGGTCCTTCAGACGGCCGGTCATGCTGATGCTGTTGTCGAGCATGACGACCGCCGAAAAAGGCCGTACCTCGTTGTCGAAGATCGTCACTTCCTGCGGACGGTTGTTGTCGAGAATCTCGAAGTCTTCGCTCGACAGATCGGTCACGAGGCGGTTGTTGACGTCGGTCACCGTGACAAAGGACGGCACGACTCGAGACCCGGACCGGAACGTCGGCTGCTGGGCGGCCGCTGACAGGCCGAGCGACAGCACACCAACGACCGCCCAACCCGGATGAAGGTGCTTCAAATTCATAGAATGAGCTTAGCACCTGCGGACAAAAAATATGGCGGGTCCCCCTATGACCGGAGAACCCGCCCGCCTTGCGACTTTATTGCCCGCGCGCGGCGCCGCGTGCAGGCGCGGCGGCACCGGCTCCCCCGGTCCGAGCGGGCGGCACGAAGCCATCCTTCGACGGCCCGTTCTGATGGAATCGCGAGTCCGCGCTCAGGCGATTGCCCGTCGCGAACTGGAATCCGGCGTTGCCCCAGTACTTGCCGGCCTTGTACGTGGCGTCGCGCACTTTCACCAGCAGATCCTGATACCGATCGTCGGTCTGCGGGAAGCCGCTGAAGCTCGTGAGATCGCTGTTGCCCAGAATGACGACGTCGATGCCGGGCGTGGACGCGATCTCGTACGCGTTGTCGACGCCCTCGACCGTTTCGATCATCACGACGCTCAGCACGTTGTCGTCGATTGAGTTGCGATAGGTCTCGCCGGGATTGAGGAACTTGTTCCAGAACTGGCTGCCGCCCTGGCTGCGGCGGCCGATGGGCGGAAACCGCGAGTAGCGCGCGGCGTCCCTCGCCTCGAACACGTCGTCAACCGTCGGGACGATCGTGCCGAGAATGCCGAGGTCGTACGCCTTCTGCATGTTCGCTTCGAGCGCGTCGGGCATGCGGATCATCGGCGTCGCGCCGATGCCGGGACACGCCTGCATCATCTTCTCGATCTCGTCGAATCTCATGCGCGAGTGCTGCATCTCGAACCAGGTGAAGTCGTAGTGCGGCGCCAGCTGGCAGTACCTGCTCGGGGTTGAACGTGCTCTGCGTGAAGCTGAACACCTGCTGCCCCGACAGCAGCTTCGCTTTGGCCGTGTTGTAGAGCTTGCGATTGGGATTGACCATGAACGCCTTGGTGGCCCACCCCCACGGCCTCCCGGGATCCAGCGCCATCGGCGTCGACGTTCCGTTCGGGTGCTTCACGGGCTGCCCGCCGCCCTGCGCGCCGGGCCAGGCTGCCGCCGAGACGACGGCTGCCAACAACACCAGGAAGCCGATCTTTCCTCGCAACATGGTGACTCTCCTTTGAAGGGGAAGGCCGGGAGTATCGCACGAACGTGTGGTAATTTCACGCGATATGCGCAGCGGAAAATCGGTGCTCGTATCCGGTGGCGCCCACGGCATCGGCAAGGCCGCGGCCGTCGCGTTCGCCCGTGACGGGCATCGCGTCGCGGTGGCGGATGTCGACGAGCACGCAGGCGCCGCGCTGAGCGAGCACGGCCGGTCGCTGGCCGGCGAGATCATCTTCGTTCGCGCCGACGTCTCGCGCGCCGACCAGGCCGGCGACGCTGTTCACAAAACGGTCGCCGCCTTCGGGGGCCTCGACATCCTTTTCAACAACGCCGGCATCCAGCCCGCCGACAGCTACAAGACCGTCGAGCATCTCGACGAAGCGGTCTGGGACCGCATCATGAACGTGAACGTCAAGAGCTGCTTCCTGCTCTGCAAGCACGCCGTTCCCGAGATGATCAAGCGAGGCGGCGGCGTCATCATCAACAACGCGAGCGCGCAGGGCCTTCAGTCGCAGAAGCTGGTGCCGGCCTATGCCGCCAGCAAGGGGGCCGTGCTGTCTCTCACACGAAGCCTCGCGCTGGACTACGCCGAACACAACATCAGGGTCGTGGCGATCTGCCCTGGATCGGTGGACACCCCGATGCTGCGCGCCACGGCGGCCATGGCCCTGCCTCAGAATCCCGATCAGGCGTTGGCCGAGTGGGGACGCAAACACCCGCTGGGCCGCATCGGCCGGCCCGACGAGATCGCCGAGGTCGTGCTGTTCCTCGCGAGCGAGCGCGCGTCGTTCATCACGGGCGAGTACGTGTGCGTCGACGGCGGGCTGATGGCGAAAGGCGCGTGGGCGGAATAGGGGGAACGGTGAGAGTGAAAAGTAAAAAGTGAAAAGTGAAAAGTGGGCGCCCGCTACCTTTCCATTTTTGACTCTCTACTTTCTACTTTCTACTTTCTACTTTTTACTTTTTACTTTTTACTTTTTACTTTCACTGAACACCCCCTTCGCGATCAGCGCGTGAACGCCCTTCGTGATATCGACGGCCTGCGTCACGCGTAGATCGGCCGCGAGCGAACACAACAGGTACGCGTCTTCACGCGACAGCTTTTTCTCGGCGACGAGGTATTCCACCATCTCCCGCGTGGCGAGGCGCGTGGCCTCGTCCAGGTCGGGATCGAGTCCCATCGTCATGTAGTGCGTGGGCGTCTCCGCGCGAGGCCACTTGAGCGGCTGCCCTTTGCGCAGGCGCACTTCGATGGTCCCGCGCAGCGACGTTTCGAGCGCGGCGCCGGTGACTTCACCGTCGCCCTGCATGGCGTGCCCGTCGCCGATCGACAGCAACGCGCCCGGCGTGTGCACCGGCAAGTACAACACCGAGCCGGCGACGAGATCCTTGTTGTCGAGATTCCCGCCGTGCCAGCCCGGCGGCGTGCTCGAGAGTCTGCCGCTCAACGCCGGCGGCGCCACGCCAATCGATCCGAAGAACGGCGCGATCGGCACCCGTATGCCGGGCCGGAACTCGATGCTGGTCGCGCCCGCCGGCCAGCGAATCAATCGCTGGTGCGCGTACGGAAAATCGCCGGGCAGCACGCCTCCGCCGGGACTGAACGCCGCCACGCCGTACGGATGGAGGAAGTCGATCGCGACGAGGTGCACCTCGAGCACGTCTCCAGGCTCGGCCCCTTCGACGTAGATGGGTCCGGTCATCGGATGCGGCCCCGGCCCTCTTTCTTTGACGGCGGCTTCGACGGCGCGCATCGACTCGGGGATGTCGGCGTCGCTCACACCGGCGAGCTTCAATCGCTCGAGCCCGCGCGCGATCATCGTTTCGAGGCGCACACGATCGCCGGAGGCCATGCGCAACGCTGGTTTCACGCGCGCATCGTAGTACCCCCAGTGGACGTTCTGCGGCGCCAGCGGCAGGTCGTGCGTGCGACCCGTGCCCTGTGCGGCCGCGACGGCCGCGCATGCGCCGACGACGCAGGCGGTCACCAGATTGCGTGTCATGTATCCTCCGGGCGGAAAGGATACGCGAACGGGATAGTCGCATCTCCAACTTTCACGACGTAAAACCTTGTCTCGGCCTGCGACACTACCGCTTGACAAGCCCGCCGTGCCCTGTCACCATCCCGCAAATCGATTATCGATAGCTCCGACTCCACTTCAGCAGGAGGTCCGATGAAACCCCGTCGAAGGAATGGTCTCCCGATTCTTGCCGTCATTGCGGCGACACTGTTGCTCGCGTCGCCCGTTTTCGCGCAGGTCGACACCGGGACGATCCAAGGAACCGTTCTGGATGCCTCCGGCGCGGTCGTGCCCGGCGCCACGGTCAATCTGATCAACGTCGACATGGGCGTCTCGTTCCAGACCAAGACGAACGACGTCGGGAGCTACCAGTTTCCCTCGGTCCGCATCGGCAACTACACGCTGGTCGCCGAAGCGTCGGGGTTTGCCCCGGTGACGCGTGAAGGCGTCACGCTCAGCATTCAGCAGCGCTACGTCGTCGACTTCACGCATGAAGCCGAGCAACGTCGCCGAGACGGTCAACGTCACGGGCGATGCGGTGCCGCTCCAGACCCAGGAAGCGTCGCTCGGCGGCGTCGTCCGCTCGAAGGCCATCAACGATCTGCCGTTGAACGGCCGCAACTACACGTTCCTCGCGCAGTTGAACGCCGGCGTCGTGCAGGCGCAGCAGGATACGCGCGGCATGGGTGGCAACGGCAGCTTCTCGGCGAACGGCCAGAACAGCTTCGCCAACAACTACCTGCTCGACGGCGTCGACAACAACTCCAACCTCGTCGACTTCGTCAACGGCGCCGGCTACGTCTACCGTCCGTCGGTCGACGCCCTCGAAGAGTTCAAGGTGCAGACCAGCTCGTACAGCGCCGAACTGGGACGCGCGAGCGGCGCCGTGCTGAACGCCAGCCTGAAGTCGGGTGGCGAACAGTACCGCGGCAGCCTGTTCGAGTTCCACCGGAACTCGGCGATGGACGCCATCAACTTCTTCGACGAGTACCAGGGTCTGAAGAAGGGCAAGTTCATCCGCAATCAGTTCGGCGCCACGCTCGGTGGTCCGCTGTCGTTCCTTCGACGCGGAAACAAGCGGACGTTCTTTTTCACCAACTACGAGGGCACCATTGCCCGTCAGGCGGTCACCTCGATATTGCAGACGCCGACGGCGCGCATGCAGCAGAGCAATTTTACCGACATGTCGGACCTGATCCGGCTCCAGCGCGGTACGCGCACAGACCGGCTCGGCCGGACGTTCCCGCTCGGGACGATCTTCGATCCCGCGACGACGCGGCTGATCGCAGCGGGCGCGGTCGACCCGGTGACCGGCCGAACCGTTACGGCCGGCGCGGCGGCGTGGATTCGCGATCCGCTCGATCCGACCGGCAACAACCAGATCCCTGCCAGCCGCATGAATCAGAACGCGTTGCGGCTGTTGAAGGAATTTCCCGCGGCGACGAGAAACGACGTGCTCGCCGGGAACTACGCGGTCAATCCCGAGACGGAAGACAGCAACCATCAGGGCGACATCCGAATCGATCAGGTACATCAACCCGGCCAACACCATGTTCGGCCGCTTCAGCGTGGCCAAGAGCGCCACGCTGGTTCCGGCACCGTACGGCGGAATCATCGACGGCTCGCAGTTCGGCGGCGGCGATCAGACCGTCGACGTGTACAGCGGCGCGTTGAGCTGGACCCGCATCTACTCGCCGACGCTCGTCAGCGAGACGAGGTTCGGGTATTCGTCGATCAGTCACGCGCGGCTTCCGCTGAACGCCACCGACACCACGATTGCCCCCCGGTTCGGCCTCAACGTTCCGGATCCGGATTACCCGTTCATGGGTGGGCTGCCGTTTTACACCGTCGACGGCATCGGCCAGTTCGGCGTCCCCAATAACCTGCCGAGCATTCAGTACCAGAACACGTATCAGATCAGCACGACGTTCAGCAAGCTCTCAGGGCAATCACAGCTGGAAGTGGGGCTTCCAGTTCTCGCGCCCGATGACGGAATTCTTCCAGCCGGCCGCGCCGCGGGGAGGATACGGCTACTCCGGGGCATTCACCGACGTTCCCACCACGACCGGCGGCGGGACGGGCATGGCGCAGATGCTGCTGAACCCGATCGCCAGCACGCTGACTGGCTTGCCGGATTGCAGCTTGACGGCCGCCGTCGCGCCCTGTCGGGCGAACTTCGTGGGCGGGCCGAACTCGGTCAACGTGAACAGAATTCCCGATCCGGTGCCGCTCGCCGCCTGGCAGGTCTGGTCGGGCTTCATCGAGGACACCTGGAAGATCTCCCCGAAGATGACGGCGAACCTCGGACTGCGGTACGACTTTCAGCGGAATGCCCCGGCACCCGACGGAGCGGCGGCGAACCTCCTCGTGGAGCCGACGCCGCGCTTCGTGATGGCCGCGGATCGGTGCAACCAGGGTCTCTCGCCCTCGTTCCTCGCGCAGCTCGCCGCCGACCGCATCCCGATCGAATGCGCCGACGGCAACATGCTGGTGACGAGCCAGAAGGACATGTTCGCGCCGCGCCTCGGGCTGTCGTACGCGTTCACAGACAACTGGGTCGTACGTGCCGGCGGAGGGTTGTTTTATCTGACGAGCGGCACGTCCGGGCGGAACGGCGGCAACAACCTCGTCCACACACAGCTGGTCTATCCCTACGCGTACGGCGTCACCATTGCCAGCAACACGCCGGGGGCACCCATCATCTACGGCGACGGCAGCCGCGGCACGTTCGAATCGGGCCCTGCCCCGATAAACATCGCGGATCCAACGAAGTTCAACGCGTTCAACGTCTCGCTCAGCGGCGTTCCGAGCCCGTGGAAGGTTCCCGTGACGACGCAATACAACGTCACCGTTCAACATCAACTGAGCCCGTCGCAGTCGATCTCGGTCGGCTATGTCGGAAGCCAGAGCCGGAATTTCGACCTCGGCTTCAGCGCCTACAACTACAACGCGCTGAAGGTGATGGCGCCGCCTGGACAGAATGCCAATCTGCTTCCGGCAGTTTCCCAATTTCAACGGCATGAATCAGATTCAAAACCTCGGCAAGGCCGAGTACAACGCGCTGCAGACGACCTATGACAAGCTGTTTACCCAGGGCTTTGCCGCGCGCGCGAATTACACCTTCTCGGAGTGCCGCACTCAGGGCCGGCAGGGCCTGGTCAACAACATCGGGGGCTATCGGTCGCTGTGGCTGCTCGGACCCGATTGGGGATTGTGCGATTCCGACGCGCCGCACATCATCAGCGCCAGCGCCGGCTACGATCTGCCGTTCGGTGCGGGTCACCGGCTTGGCGGCGGCGCGACGGGCGTCGTCGATCAGTTGATCAGCGGTTGGCGCGTCAACACCATCTTCACGTATTCGAGCGGTCCGCCGTTCACCATTCCGTGCGCCGTCGCGACGACGACGGGCCAGGGCTGCAACGCGATCTTGACAGGTCAGCCCTTGTATCCGGAGAACCGCAGCTTCGAGGGCTGGCTCAACCCGGCGGCGTTCGCGACTCCGCCTGTCGCCACGACGGTGGGCCAGTCGGATCTCTCGCCTATGGGAGGCGATCCCACGCAGGTGCGAGGTCCCGATTTCAAGCGTCTCGATTTGTCGGTGTTCAAGGGTTTCCGCGGCAGGGCAACCAGCGATTCGAGTTCCGCATCGAGATCTTCAACCTGACGAACACGCACAACTTCAGCGTGCCGGGATTCTCGGGTGGCGGCGCCGGTCTGCCCCCGCCCCCGGGCGTGCTCGACTACACCAACCTCACGAACTTCGGTAAGATCACGGCTCTTCGCCTTGGTCCGAACGATCAAAGGCAGGTGCAGCTCGCGCTGAAGTACTACTTCTGAGGCTCAACTGAAGTTGAGCCCTAGTTTGACTTAACTAAAGTTGAGCCCTACGAATAGATTGAGCCCTACGAACTGGCCGAAAGTAAATTGAGCCCTACGAGGGTTTGGAATGCGAACACTCGCACTGGTTCTGTCGGCGGCGGTTGTCGCGACGGCAACCGCCTGGGGCCAGTCGAGCCCGAGTCCCTCTCCCACCCGGTAACGAGGCCGCCGGCGCGGCCATCGTTGCCGGGACGGGGAAATGCCTGACGTGCCACCGCATCCTCACGACGGGATCGCGCCTCGGTCCCGATCTCACCGACATCGGGGCCAACCGCACACCTGAACAGCTCAGGGCCTCGCTCCTCGACCCCGATGCCGAAATTCTTCCCGAGAACCGCTTCTATCGCGTCGTGACGCGTGATGGCGTCACCACGACCGGCCGGCTTCTGAACCTCGATACGTTTCAGGTCCTGATGCGCGACCCGAAGGATCAGTTGCTGCGCTTCGTCAAATCGGACCTGCGCGAACACGGGTTCGTCCAGGCGTCGCCCATGCCGTCGTTTCGAACCACGCTCTCTCCCCAGGAACTGGCTGACGTCATCGCCTATCTGGGCACGCTGAAAGGAGTCGTCGCCCAATGACGGCCCGTTTGCCGATCCTCGCAGTCACCGTCATCGCGCTGAGTCAACTCCTGCTGGCCCAGGTGTCTTCCGATCGCCTGCTGAACGCCCAGAAGGAATCGCAGAACTGGCTGACGTATTCGGGTGGCTACATGAGCCAGCGCCACAGCCAGCTCACGCAGATCACGCCGGCGAACGTCAAGGATCTGGAGCTGAAGTGGGTGTTCCAGGCTCGATGGCTCGACTACAACCAGGCGACGCCGCTGGTCGTGGACGGAGTCATGTACACGACACAGGGCAACGACGTCGTCGCGCTGGATGCGGCGACCGGAAAGATCTTCTGGATCTATCCCTACACGCCTTCGTCCGATGCGAAGTCCTGTTGCGGCCGCATTACCCGCGGCCTCGCGATCCACGGCGACACGCTCTTTCTCGCGACCGTGGACGCGCACCTGATCGCCATCGACGCGAAAACCGGACGCCCGATCTGGAACCGCATCGTCGCGTCAGGTGCGGCCGGATATTCGCTGACGACGGCGCCGCTCGTGATCAAAGACAAGGTCATCGTCGGACCGGCCGGCGGCGAGTTCGGCATTCGCGGCTTCATCGCGGCCTACGATGTCGCCACCGGCAAGGAGGCGTGGCGGTTCAACACCGTGCCGCTGCCGGGAGAACCCGGGCACGACACGTGGGGCGAGGGCTGGCAGCACGGCGGCGGATCGATCTGGGTCACGGGATCCTACGATCCGGAAACGAACCTGACGTTCTGGGGCGTCGGAAACCCGGGCCCCGATTACAACGCCGAGACACGGCCTGGCGACAATCTGTACAGCTGCTCGGTCGTCGCGCTGGATGCCGACACCGGAAAACTCAAGTGGCATTACCAGTTCATGCCCAACGACGAATTCGACTGGGATGCGGTGCAGGTTCCGGTACTGGCCGACATCCCGTGGAAGGGGCAACCGCGAAAGGCCATGCTGTGGGCCAATCGCAACGGTTTCTTCTACGTGCTCGATCGCCGCACGGGCGAGTTCCTGCAAGCCACGCCGATCGCCAAGCAGAACTGGAACGCCGGCTTCGACAACGGGAGGCCGATTCGGACGCCGAACTCCATGGCGTCGCGCGAGGGCGTGCTCATCTATCCGGGCAACCAGGGCGCGACCAACTGGTTCAGCCCCTCGTACAGCCCGCGAACCGGCCTCTTTTACGTGAACGTGTGGGAGAACTCTCACCACATCTTCGCGCGTGCCGATCAGGAGTATCAGGAAGGGCTGTCGTACACAGCGGGCAGGCTCTCGACAAACTATCCCGGACGAGGGATCGCGGCGGGCATGCGCGCCATCCAACGGCCGAATCTGCGCAAGGAAGACGAGAATTTCGGCACGGTGCGCGCGTTCGATCCGCAGACCGGAAAGTGGCGATGGGAATACAAGCAGAGTGACCTGACCGATGCGGGTATTCTCACCACGGCCACCGATCTCCTCTTCACGGGCGGGCGCGAAGGCTACTTTTTTTCCCTCGATGCGAGGACCGGCGCCCTTCTGTGGAGGATGCAGTTGGGCGGCCCGACGCAGAACGGACCGATGACCTACGCGGTCAACGGGCGGCAGTACGTGGCTGTGAGCGCGAGCAATTCGCTGTTCGTATTTGGGCTCAGGTAACCACGAAGACCACGAAGAACACGAAGGTATAACCACGAAGACACGAAGGCACGAAGACGTGGAAGACCTGGGCAAGGTTGCCGCGGCGGTTTCTCGAAGTCGTCGCGAGTTCCTTCGCGAAGCCACCGGTGCGTGTCTTGGAACGGCGTTGTTGGGCTCGCGGCTCAGAGCGCAACAGGGCACGCGGCCCCGCAAGGCGGTGGTCGTCACGTTTGGCGGCGGGGCGCGCGATGACGAGACCTTCATGCCCGAAGGGCGTCAGAACATTCCCAACCTCGTCGGCGAACTGCTCCCCCGAGGCACCTTCTTCACTCGAGTGGTCAATCGCGGCATCCTGGGACATTACGTCGCCAACGCGAGCCTGGCCACGGGGGCGTACGAAACCCTCAACAACTTCATCGCGTCGCCGCCGGAACATCCGACCGTCTTCGAATACTTCCGCAAGGAATTGAAGCGGCCTGCCTCGGACGCCTGGGTCATCGCGCCCAGCATCGGCTTCGAGCGCATCGGCGAAAGCCAGCATGCCGCGTACGGCCCTGGTCTTGGGGCGAACGTCGTCCTGCCCAAGCGCCTGCTGGCCTCGGCCGTTCCTGCCGGCGCGCAGGCCGACTACCAGTCGCTTCTCCACGACAACTACGAATCGCCGTTGTACAGACCGGAAGCCGGCAGCACCGATCTCGAGCTCGAACGCCTGACGGGCGTCTTGAAGGTCTCTGTTTCCGATTTCCTCGCCAACGCACGCAATCTCGAGAGCCCGGACGAGCTGTCGGTGTTCCTCGCGCGCAGGGTCATGCAGCAGTTCGCCCCCAGCCTGCTCTGGATCACGCTGCACGACATCGACATCGCTCACGCGGGAACCTTCTCGCTGTATGTCGACGCGATCCGCCGCACCGACCGGCTGTGTGCCGAACTCTGGAAGCTGATTCAGAGCAGTCCCGAATACGCGGGCAGGACCTCGCTCTTCGTCCTCCCCGATTTCGGGCGCGACTCGGACGAGACACCGGGAGGCAACGGATTCCAGCACCATCGAACGGGAGATGCCCGCTCGCGCACCACCTGGATGCTGGCAATGGGGCCCGACATCCGCGAGAACGTGGTGATCGATCGTCCGATCGACTCGATGGACCTGGTGCCGACGCTGGGCTCGTATTTCGGATTCTCTCCGCAGTTCGCGCAAGGCAAACCGGTTGGCGAGCTATTCTGATTTTCTGATCTCAGGACATGCAGCCTTCGGAACTCGCGCCCGAGCATTTCGCCACCTACCCGCCGCTGGCGCGGCAAGTCGCCGTCGACAACCTCGAGATCCTGCGCCAGCTGCCCCTGGGCTTCGTCCCGCTGCTCCTGGGGGAAGTCATCGCCTACGATTCGAAGTTCCCTGCCGAGCGGCAGGAAGTGGACGCGCAGTTTGCGTTCATGAAGGCGCAGCCGCCCGAGCGGCGCCGGGAGGTGATGGCGCGGTTCGATCGGCTCACGCTCTCACGCGACCTCGCAGAGGTGGACTGGGTCAGGAATCCGACGGAATTCTCCGAACGGCTGTCGGCTCACCTCTGGACCACGTCACAGGTCGCCGACTTTCGCACCGCCGCGGTCGAGTTCCTCAACACCGTTCGCTCGGCGATTCCTCCTCCGCCGCCTGCGATGCCGCGCGTGAGCATCGTGGTGCTCGGGCAGGGCGTGACGAAGAACAGCTATCCGCTGTTTCGCAAGCTGCGCGCGCGCGGCACGTACTTCAGCCGCGTGGATCCCGCCGGCGGCCTGCGAATCGTGTTGCAGCGGATGTCGGCACGAGCGGAGCAGCATCCCGTTCCGTTCGGCCACTGGTATATCGACGGTGGCTCGCCAAACGCCGTTCCTCCAGGTTTGCAGACGCTGGCGTACCGGCAGCTCGATCCCATCCGGGACGCGGTGGTCTCGAAGCTGCGAGGCCTGCTCGTGGCGGGCGCGGGCACCGAAGCCCGCCGGAGCGCGCTGATGCAGATGCGGCCGGAAGACCTGGGGCTCAAGGGTGAGGGAGACGAGCGCGTCCTCAACTATTTCAAGGTGACCCTGTTGTCGGAAGGGTCGGGCGTGCAGTTCTTCAGCACGACGTTCGTGCAGTGGGCGGCCCGCGAAGTGCTGCGGCGCGCCCAGCCGGTTACGCTCCTCGCCAGATTCGCGCCGCGCGTGACCGAA
This sequence comes from Vicinamibacterales bacterium, assembly GCA_963850725.1. Taxonomy (GTDB): domain Bacteria; phylum Acidobacteriota; class Vicinamibacteria; order Vicinamibacterales; family JAMQPK01; genus JAMQPK01. The sequence continues at coordinate 106,781 of CAWKMQ010000018.1, read as the reverse complement.
CGATCGATGAACGCGGCGCTGATGGGATCGCGCACGTCCGTCTGCGCTCGACGCAGAGGGCGCGCTGGTGGACGCCGACATGGGCGCCTACTACACCTGGTTGAACCAGATGCGGCTCACGGGCGCGGACCGATCGTCTTTTCTGATCTGGTTCGAGGATCACGCCGAGGCGCTCGTCGTCGCACCGTCGGTCGCGAGCGGCGTCGAGTCAACACAGGCGATCGACGTGAATCAACTGCTCGACATGGTCGGAGCCTTAGGCAGGGGCTGCAGAACTACGGTAGGGCCCGGCTTCAGCCGGACGGCTAGCGACTTTGGCACGCAGACAGGCAGTTGGGCCGGCATACCTGCCGCGCGAATCCGAAGTTTCCGCCTTCGCGAAGCTCGGCGGACGCGCCGAAGCCTTGGCATAGGCGGGCCGGGGCCGGACACGCGCTGCGAGGCTATCCGAAGCCGCTCGACGCGAGGACACCGACTTCGCCATTCATCCTCGCTCGATTCCCACAAGCTTCTCGCGCGGTCAGGCGCCTCGTGTCGGCCGCCTCCACACGGCTTCGCGCCGCAGGCATGCCAACCCAACTGCCCTCTGATGCGACAGGCGTGAGCGCTTTTTAGACGTAGTGTCCGGCTTAGCCGGACGGGACACTTTCTACTTTCCACTTTTTACTTTCCACTTTCTACTTTCCACTTTTTACTTTCTACTTTCAGTACCTCAGAAGCGCCAGCAGGAACACGACAGCGCCAACCAGAATCACGCTTGGCGCGATACCAGCCAGACGGGGCCAACGAGCTCGCGGTGCGCTCGGACCGTCAGAAACAGACTGCAACGGCATACCCGCGGCGCTGATGCGCGGGCGAGATACATCGAGAATGGCTGTCGTCGCACTGGCGAACCCGCCCTCCCTGTTCGGCACGAATCGTGGAACGATGAACGCGAGCGCGGTTGCAAACGCGCAGAACGCGGACATCCGGTAGATCTTTTTCTCGGCTGCGCGTGCCATGTTCGAATCCAGGGCTATCTCTTTCTCTCAATCCTCTAATTCCTTTTTCCATTTTCCTTCTTCGTTTTTCAGGCTCACCTCACGGCGCTGCTGAAGGAAGTGACGCACCGACGGCTCTCGCTCCAGCCCGATTGCCCGCTCGTACGCGAGATCCGCGGCCGCGACGTCTCCCAGCTGCGCCAGCACGCCCGCGCGCGCCGCCCAGTACCGGCTGATACTCGCTCAACCGCGCATCGTCCTTCAACTCGTCCAGGGCGGCCAGCGCCGCGAGAGGGCCGCGCGTTTCTGCCACGGCCACGGCTCGGTTGATTGCGACCACGGGCGATCCGGTGATCGCGACGAGCGCGTCGTACAACCGCTCGATGGCGATCCAGTCGGGCCTGCCGGTGTTGCGGCGAATGACGTGCGCCGACTGCACCGCCGCTTCGAGTTGATAGCGGCCCGTCCGCCCCAGCCTGCTCGCTCGTACCAGCAACGCTTCAGCCTCGTCTATGAGGGTCGCGTCCCACAACGCGGGATCCTGCTGCGACAGCGGCACGTACTCTCCGTGTTCATCGCGCCTCGCTGCCCGCCGCGCGTGCGTGTGCAGCATCAACGACAAGAGGCCAAGCGCCTCGGGCTCTCCGGGCAGCAGTGACTCGACCAGACGGCCGAGCCAGATCGCCTCTTCGGCGAGATTCCGGCGGCGCGCATCCGTTCCGGCGGGATCGGCCCAGCCTTCCGCGTAGGTCGCGTAGATCGCTTCGAGCACCGCATCGAGCCGCGGACCAAGCTCGTCGCGATCGGGCACGCGAAACGGAATGCCGGCCTGCTTGATCTTGTTCTTCGCCCGTACGAGACGCTGCCCCATCGTCGAGGGAGAGATCAGGAACGCCGACGCGATGGCCGCGGCGTCGAACCCGAGCACCGCCTGCAGCATCAGGGGCGCGCGAATGCCGGCGTCGATGGCCGGATGCGCGCACGCGAACATCAGCGCGAGCCGCTCGTCAGGGATCCCGGCGTCGAGGTCTGTCTGTGCTGATGCCATCTCCGAAAGGAACTTCAGATGATCGGCGGCACCCTCAGCCGTCCGCCGCTGCCGGACGACGTCGATCTGCCTGCGACGCGCGACGGTCAGCAGCCAGCCCTCGGGATTGTTCGGGATGCCGTTCTTCGGCCAATCGACGAGGGCGGCGGCGAAGGCTTCGGAAAGCGCATCCTCTGCCCCCGCCACGTCGCGCGTGCGCGCGGCGAGAAAGGCCACGAGCTTGCCGTAGCTTTCGCGCGCCACCCGTTCGAGCGCTACATCGGCCAAATCGGACGCACCTCGACGATGCCATGGCTGGCGCCGGGGCAGCGCGAGGCCCACGAAATGGCGGCGTCCAGATCGGGCACGTCGATCAGGAAATAGCCGCCGAGCTGTTCCTTGGTCTCCGCGTAGGGTCCGTTCAGCACTTCGGTCTTGCCGTTGGCCACGCGCACGGTCGTCGCCATCTCGACCGGCCGGAGCCGCTCGCCGCCACCGTAAACACCGGCGGTCTTGAGCGCCTCCGTGTAGGCGCCGTATGGGGCCACGGCTTTCGCGCGGTCGGCCTCGCTCATGGCCTGAAAACTCTTGTCGTCGTTGAAAACCATCAACATGTACTTCATGGTGTCTCCCTTGTTTCAGCCTGGCATTATGCCCTGCTGCGACAATGACGTTTGGCGGAGGCGGATTTCGACAGGCGGCAGGGCAGGTCGCGGGCCATGGGCAGGTCCGGCTAAAGCCGGACGCTACGTACTGCGGCGGTAGCGGACGAGGCCGCGTCCACGAACGCCCGGATCAGCGGATGGGTCCGGCCCGAAAGAGCCGATTGCTCCGGCTGGAAGAGCGTCGCAACAAAAAATGGATGCCCGTCGAGCTCGACCGCGCGCACGTCACCGTCGGCATCCCACGCACTGGCGCGCAGCGGTCCGCTCGCGAGCCTGGCGCTGTACTCGCGACTGAGGCCGTACCGGCAGTGGTACTCCTCGCGCGCTGACGGCACTCCATACAGCGAACCCACTCTCGAGCCCTGCGGCGAAGCGCACCTCGCCGTCTTTTTCGACGAGGCTGCACTCGAGCGGCGCAATCACCGGATTGTCGGCGGTGGGATCCAGCTCGGCGTGGATGGCTCGCGCCACTCCCCATACGGCCTCGGCGTATTCCAGCATCGCATGCTGGAACCCGCCGCAGGTGCCGAAGAACGGCTTGCCCGTCTCGCGCGCCATCCTGATTGCCGCAATGGCTCCGCGAGTGTTGACGTACGGCGACGCCGGCACACACCAGATGCCGTCGTATTGGCCGAGCTGCTCCGACGGATCCTCGCGAAGCGTCCCGGTGTGCAGCCATTCGCACGCGCAACCGTGTCCGAGAGATTCGCCGGCGAGCGCGAGCGCGCGCGGGATGGCCTGGTGCGCCTTGACGGCCGCGTTGTAATCGCCGATCAATGCGATGCGCGGATCGCTGACCGCCATACCCTATCGCGCGAGCTGGTATGCGGCGCGCTCGAACGAGTCGTAGACGGCGAGTGCCTTGCTGTCGGCGAACGGAAGCAGCTGCATCAGGATGATCCCGCCAATGCCGCGGGCTGGATCGATCCAGAAGTACGTGTTGTTGATGCCGCCCCAGCTGAGACTCCCCGCCGACCGCTTGCCCGGACGTCCGTTGGGGGTCATGAGAAATCCAATGCCCCATTTGTCGCGGCCATCATCGACGAACGTGAAGTCGCTGCTGCGCTCGGGCATCGCGCTCTTCAACGCACGAACGCCAACGCTGCCGATCTGGTTCGCGCTCATGAGCTTGACCGAATCCGGGGACAGAATGCGCACGTTGTCGAGCGTGCCCTGGTTGAGAAACATGCGCAGGACGCGAGCGTAGTCGGCCGCGGTGGATGAAAGCCCGCCGCCGCCGATGGGCCGCGGGATCGAAAACGGCGGCTGTGCGGGATCGAGCTCGAAGGTCCCGTCGGCACGCCGTTTATGGACGGGCACGACGCGCGCGTGCTTGTCCTGGGGCAGGTTGTAGAACGTGTCGTTCATGTTCAGCGGGCCGAGAATGCGCTCGCGGAAGTACGACTCGAGCGGCATGCCCGACAGCGATTCGACCAGCCGTCCTACCCAGTCGAGGCTCGTGCCGTAGATCCATTGATCGCCGGGATCGAAGAGCAGTGGACCCGCCGGATACTGCTCTCCAGCGCGAGGCTTGAAGTCCCTGACGATGGGACTCGTGAAATTCTGGCTGAGCCCCGAGGTGTGGGTCAGGAGATGCCGGATGGTGATGGGCCTCGCCGCCGGCCGCAGCGTGTACGCGCCCGTCGCCTGGTCGAACGACTCGAACACCTTCATGTTCGCAAGATCGGGCAGGTACTTCTCCGCGGGATCCTCGAGGCGGAACTTGCCCTGTTCGAACAGCTGCATCGCCGCCGTCGACGTAATCGGCTTGGTCATCGACGCGATGCGGAAGATCGCATCGGCGGTCAGCGGCTTCCCTGTCGCGACATCCGCCTTCCCGAACGCCCCCTGATAGATGATGCCGCGGCGATCGACTACGACCGCGACGACGCCGGGGATGTCTCCCCGCTTGACGGCATCGGCCAGCACCGCGTCGACCGCAGCCGTGCGAGGCCGAGCGACATCAGTTGCCGGAGAAGACTGCCAGGCATAACCGGTGCTGACCAGCGTGACCAGCGCGAGGGAAACGAAGCGAAGTCTCATTTGCTCAGATACTCTTTCGATTGTGCCGCGTTCTTGAGCGGCGTGACCTTGTCGGGATCGATGCGAACCATCAGGTAGTTGATGTGATCGTCGATCTTCGTGAACCAGTGCCCGGTGCCCGCGGGGATCACCACGACATCACCGGCCTTGAGCTGGTGTGCCTCCCCGTTGCGAATCTCGGATCCGTTGTGTCCCGGCCCGTTGTACTCGATCACCGTCTGCAGCGTCGCCGGACGCCGCTGGCGATTGACGATGTCGGGACCGAGGACGAGCGTGGCCGAGCCGGAGATCACATGATAGACCTCGCTGACGAGATCGTGTTCCGCCACCGAGTCTGGCGCGGGCTTGTCGAGCCTGGAACGGTAGACCATCCCGATACCCACGTGCGCTCTGCCCAGCTCGATGTCTCGAACCTGCTGGTCGGTCAGCTTCTGCTGAATCGCTTTCTTCGTGTACGCCTCGAGCTCGGACAACGGAATGTAAGTGCCGGGACACATGTTGCACATCGGCTGCGGGTCTGTGGGATTCACTCCGGCCTGCGCGATCATCGCCACCGCCGCAACACGCCGCCACGGCCCATCCAAGGAGAGCGTTCTTCATCACCACCTCCATCATCACGGCGTCAGTCGGTCACGATTTTCGCGGTCTAAGAGCAAGCGCTTTTCAAATCGTACGTCATGTCCGGCTTTAGCCGGACCGATGACGCATTCGGCTTGCACACTTGGGTTGGTGTTCCTGCCGCGCGAATCCGAAGCTCCGGGGCCGGACACGCGCTGCGAGGCCGCCCGCGCCCGCCCGACGCGAGGACACTTACTTCGCCATTCATCCTCGCTCGGTTCCCGGAGGCTTCTCGCGCGGTCAGGCGTCAGACGTCGGCCGCCTGCGCACGGCTTCGCGCCGCAGCAACACCAACCCAACTGTGCCAGCGCGCCACGCGTTTCTGAGAACGATCTCGCGTATGCCTCACTGCGCGTTACGCGTTCCGTAGTCCCAGTGCTCGGCGATCTTCCCGTTTTCGATGCGAAGCATGTCGAACCAGGTCGTCGTGTAGCGCTGGCCGGGATTTTTCGGGTCTGGCAGCTCCCGCCGGAACGCCAGGACGACCAGGTCGCGCTCGGCCATGATCGTGACGAGGTTGTCGATCGTCGGCTTCACCGGCTGGCGCTCGAGACGCCCGAAGAAGTCCATGAACGGCTGACGGCCGGTCGCCACCGTCGGGTTGTGCTGCATGTAGTTCTCGGCCATGTACTTCGGCGCCAGATCCATGTTGCGGGCCTGGAAGACCTCGCGCCAGAAATCAAAGACCAGCTTCTTGTTGGCCGCCAGCTGCGGATCGCTGCTCTTCAAGAGCGCCTGCTGATCGGCATGCAGCGTCACCGGCAGCTGCGCCGACACCGGTGCCGCGACAGCCGAGAGCGTGAGCGCGATGACAAGTGTTCTCATGGGTCCTCACTCGAGTTTCAGAAGCCGCAGGGCATTCCCGTAGTAGATCGCGGCCCGCTCGTCTTCGGAAATCGGCAGCCGATCGATGATGCCGATCGTCTCGCGGATGTACATCGGGCCTTTTTCGGGATCGAACGGCGAATCGGACGCGAACAACACGTGATCGGGCTTGAAGAAGCCGAGACCGCAGAGTGTCGCCTCGTAGGCGCCGAAGAGCGCCGTATCGGCGTAGAACATCCTGAAGTAGTCGATGGGGCGCTTCTTCAGCCGCGTCAGCACCTGGGTGTAGTCCCGGTCCGACGTTCTGGCCCCGAGCTGATCCCATCCGGGACCCAGGCGCCCTTCGAAGTACGGCGCCATCGCGCCCATGTGATGCGTGATGATTTTCAGGTTCGGGTGCTGGTCGAACAACCCGGCGAAGACCATGCGCGCCATCGCCACGCTGGTCTCGTACGGCCAGCCGAACGTCCACCAGATCTCGTACTCCGAGCGATCTTCGGACGCGTAGTCCGGGATGTCCGCTCCCCGATACGGATGGAGCCAGATCGGCAGGTCGAACCCGGCCATGGCGTCGAAGAGCGGCAGGAACTCGGGAGCGACGAGCGGCTTGCCGCAGATGTTCGTGAAGAGCTGAATGCCGCGGGCGCCAAGCTCGCCGATCGCCCGGTGTGTTTCGCGAAGCGCCTCGTCGGGATCGTTGAGCGGCAGCGACGCCACGAAGCCGGGAAACCGCCGCGGATACTTCTGCACCAGCTCCGCCATCCCGTCGTTGGCGCGGCGGGCGAGCTCGACCGCGTCTCGAGGCGTCGCGAAGACCTCGATGGGCGGCGTCGCAATGGAAAGCACCTGCTCGTAGCCGTCGAATCGATCCATGACGCGGAATCGCTCGTCCAGATCGACGAGCATCGGCACGCCGCGCACACGCTTCCCGGCGTCCTTGAATCCGGGCGCCACTTCTCCCATCCGCTCGGCATAGGCCGCCGGGAAGATGTGAGTGAAGACGTCGATCTTGCGCATCGCTACCGTGGGAGCCCGGCGATATCGGTCCGTATCCTGTACAGATTCTTGCCCGCGGTCACGTAGAGCGTCTTCATGTCGGGCGCCGCCGAAGGCATTGTTCGTGATCGTGTCTTCAGGGATCGGAATGAACTGGATGAGCTTGCCTTCGGGCGAAATCACGTGGACGCCGGCCTTCGTATCGAGCGTCTCGGACGTGCCGCGCAGCTGCGTTCAAGCCGGCCGACGCCCAGAGATTGCCCTGCGTGTCGATGCTCATGCCGTCGGCGCTGCGTCCGGGATAGAAGTTGTAGTGCACTTTCATGTTGGTGACCGTGCCATTGGGCTGCAGGTCGTAGCTGCGAATCATGCGCGCGCCGCCCTGCGCCCCGTTGGCCTCGATGAGATACAGCTTTCGATCGTCGGGCGAAATCTGAATGCCGTTGGGACGCTGAATGTCGGGCGCGGCAAGGATGCGCTCGAGCTTGCCCGGCCCGTCGAGGCGGTACACCGCCACACCGATGAGATCGGTGAAATACAACCGTCCCTTGCCGTCGATGGTGACATCGTTCGGCGCCGTGAAGGACTTGCCCTGGTAGTTGTCGGCCAGCACCTCGATCTTCCCCGTCTTCAGGTCCGTTCGCGTCACGCGCGGCGAGCCGGCGACTTTCACGCCGGGACGTTCGAGCTCGCCGCCTTCACAGGCGATCAGGCGCCCTTCCGGATCGATGAGGAGACCGTTGGCGGCGTTGCTCTTCTCGCGGTAGGTCGAGAGCAGGCCGTTGGTGCCCAGCTTCATGATTCGCTGAGAGGTGATCTCCGTGAAGTAGACGTTCCCTTCGCGATCCACCGTCGGCCCTTCCGTGAACGCCACCGTCGCGGCGATCTCCGGCTGCTGCTGGGCCCACACGGAACACGTCATCACGAGACACACCAGACCTATCGTTTTCATGCGCATGCGGATCCTCACTTGAAGGCCACACTGCTGTAGTGTCCGGCTTTAGCCGGACCCGCGGAATCCGGACACCACCGCAGTGCGAAAGAGCGTTCTATACGGCCGGCTTGATGTTCTGATTCACTCGGAACAGGTTCTTCGGATCGTACTTCGCTTTGATCGACGCCAGGCGCGCGTAGTTCTCGCCATAGGTCGCCTGCACGCGGCCGTCGGCCTCATCGTCCATCATGAAGTTGACGTACGCGCCCGCCATGTTGAACGGATGCACGGCCTTCCAGTACTCCCGGCCCCAGGTCTTCAACTGGTCGGCACGTTTTGGATCCGCGTCGACGCCGGCGATGACCATCGACCATGTCGCGTCGCGCGCGCTCCAGGCCGTCGCGTCCTTGGCCACTCGACGCACGGCGCCGTCGATGGGGTACAGGTGCATCAGCGACAAGTGGCTCGGCGCTTTGGCCGCTTCCCGGATGTGTATCGCGATCGCTTCGTCCGGCAGGGTCTTCACGAAGTCCCCTTTCCAGTACCACTGCAGGCCCTTCGGGAACAGCCCATCGAAGAGCGATTGAAACGCCGGAAACGGCATCTCGCCCATCCAGTTGAACAGCGGCGGCGGCGTGGCCTTCAGCAGTGGCGCCATCGCGCGCTCTCCGTCGGCGCCCGAGCCGTTGTAGCAGGAGATGACCGCGCACGCACGCTTGCCCCAGTGCTCCTTCGGGAACGGATCGCCCGGGGGAACCGTCTTGAGGCCGACGAACGTGCCGAGATCTTCCGCCGTCGTCGGCAGGAACTCACGATAGGCCTTCATGACCTCCTGTCCGTGAAGGGACGCATCCCAGAAAATCGGCCCGGCGTAGACGCTGCTCACCGGATGCGCGCGGAAGAGGAAGCTCGACACGACGCCGAAATTGCCTCCGCCTCCTCGAATAGCCCAGAACAGATCGGGATGCTGGCTTTCGCTGGCGGTCACCACGCTGCCGTCGGCAAGCACGACGTCCGCTTCGACCAGGTTGTCGATCGTCAGCCCATACCTGCGGGTGAGATGTCCCGTTCCGCCGCCAAGCGTCAGTCCGGCCACTCCCGTCGTCGACACGATGCCGAACGGGACGGCCAGGCCGAAGGGATGGGTCGCATGGTCGACATCGCCCGACGTGCAGCCGGCTTCGACGCGAACGGTATGATTGGTCGGATCGACGCGAACGCCTTTCATCATCGAGAGATCGATCACGAGGCCGTCGTTGCAACTGCCCAGTCCGGGACCGCTGTGTCCGCCGCCGCGAATGGCGGTCAACATCCCGTTCTCGCGGCCGAAGTTGACCGCGGCGATGATGTCGGCCACGTCCACGCACCGTGCGATCATGCGCGGCCGCTTGTCGATCATGCCGTTGTACAACGCGCGAACCGCGTCGTAGTCCGCATCCTTCTGTTCGACGACCCGCCCTCGAAGACTCTGCTGCAATGCCGGTGTAGTCTGCGTGCTCATTGCCAAAACCTCCCTATGACAAACCGCCATGATACCCACGGCCCCCGGCGGCGCAAGCACAACTTGTAAAGGATGCTACGGCCGGCGACAGGCTTCGGTTACAGGGCTCGGCCCGGGATCGGTTTGCCTCGAGCTCGGCTTTAGCCGAGCTTCAGCCGGGCCTGCGAATCGAACCGGCACTCAACACGGCCAGCGCAATACCACCCAGCACCAGAATCGCCGCCACGATCAGGCGCACCGGAATGGGCTCGGAAAGAAGGACTACCCCGCCTGCCGCGGCAAGGATCGGCACGGCGAGCTGCAGCACCGCCGCCCGCACGGCGGTCAGCCCGCGCAGCGCCGCGAACCAGGCCACATATCCGAGACCCGTCGCGAGCGCCCCCGACGTGACGGCCAGGGCCGCACCGCCAGGGCTGATGTGGAACTGCGCGATCGACGCCAGGCTTGCGAGGAAGATGAGCGGGACGGACCGCACGAAGTTGCTCGTGGTCTGCAGCAGCGGATCGTCCGCCCCGCGCCCGCGCAACGAGTAGAGACCCCACCCGATGCCGGCGATCGTCATGAGTGCCGCACCGATCGGCGACGGAGCCGACAGCCCTGGCCACACGAGATACAGCAGCCCAATCACGGCGAGGCCGATACCGAACGCCTGCATGCCTCCGATGTGCTCGCCGATGCGGCGCGCACCGATCAGCATCGTCACCTGGACGGTCCCGAACATGATCAAGGCGCCGGTTCCGGTGCTGAGTCGCACGTACGCGAGCGCGAACGGGATGGCGTACAGCGCGAGGATGACGGCGGATGTCCACGAGCCAGCCGAAGGGCGCAGGCTTCTGCGTCCGCCCGTGATGGCCACCAGCATCGCGGCGCCGGAGGCGAACCGGAGACTGGAAAACGTCGCCGCATCGACGGCGTTCTGCTGAAGCGCAAGGCGGCACAGCACCGAATTGGCCGCGAACGCAACGAGCGCCAGCGTGGTGAAGACGATGGTGCGAGTCGATGCTACACCTATCGCCCAAGACGACGCCAGAAATGATGGACGGGAAAACCCGCGGCCGCGATGAACAATCCATACAGCGGCGAATAGTTCCCTCCGTCGATTTCACCCCACACGATCGCCGACACGCCGGCGAGCGTCCCCACCACGAAGCACAGCGGCACCCACGGGTATCCCGGCGTGCGGAACGGCCGTGGCGCATCGGGCATCGTCCGTCGCAGCACGAAGATCGACGCGACGGCAAAGACGAGCGCCGCCCACAGCACGACGATGAAGAAGGTCGTCAGCCTGTCGAAGTCGCGCAGCGTGAGCACCAGCACGATGGCGGCCACGCCTTCGACGACGATCGCGATCCACGGCGACGACCATCGCCGATGGATCGTTCCGAGAAAGGCAAATGTGAGCCCGTCGCGCGCCATCGCATAGGTCACGCGCGGGTAGGCGAGGAAGTTGCCGTTCAGCGCGCCGAACACGCTCGTCATCATCGCGAGGATGATGGCCGCGCCACCGACGGGGCCGGCAATCGACTGCATCACCGTGCGTGCGACCGCGGCTTTCTGCACGGCGAGCACGTCGATCGGCATCATGTAGAAGTAGGCGAGGTTGGCGCCGATGTAGAGCGCCATGATGATGAGCATGCCCGAGATGATGATGCGTTTCATCAGCCGCTCGGGCGCGACCACCTCGCCGGCGATCATGCTGACGGCGACCCAGCCGTCGTAGGTCCAGATGACCGACGCCATCGCGCGCGCCAGCCCCTCGACCTGCACAGGACCGGTCGGCGCGAAGTTCGCCGCGCTGCCCTCTCCCAGCAGGAACGTCCCGAGGATGATGGCCGCGAGCGCCGTGACTTTCACGAACGTGGTCATGCCGCTGATCCCCGCCCCGACGCGCGCGCCGAGCACGTTGGCGAACGTGAGCGAGACGATGGCCGCGATGGCAATTGCCTGGATCATTGCGGGCGCCGGCGGAAGGTTCAAGAGGCTCAGCAGAAACTCGCCAAAGACCGTGGCCAATGCCGCGATGCTGGCCGGCGTCGCGATGAGCACGTAGATCCAGCCGAACACGAAGCGCCGCGGCGTCGCCATAGGCCTCCCGCAGAAACACGTACGCGCCGCCGCTCTTCGGCAGCATCGAGCTCAGCTCGGCGACCGCCAGCGCACCGCACAAGCTGATGAGGCCAAAGACCACCCAGAGCACCATGATCGCGACGGGGCTCGGAATGAACCCGGCAATGGTGGGTGGCGTCCGGAAGATGCCGCTCCCGATCGTGATGCCGACGATGAGGGCGGTGCCGCCCCAGAAGCCCACGACCCGGCGCAGATCGCCGGACGGCGTGTCGCTCATCGCTGCACCCGCACGGTCACGAGCAGTTGCCCGATGTGACGCTGCACGTGCTCGGCGGCATGGACCAGCAGTCCCAATTGAGTCGATGGCACTTGCTGCCGGCCCACCGATCGCGCATCGGTCAGCGTGTGCGGCGGCGTGGCGCGCAATTGGGTCAACGCGCGCTCCACCTGCGCGTCGAAGGCATCGAGCAAATCGCCGGCACTCCCGTGCGATGCAGGTGGACGGCCCTCGGCCTCGCGGGCTTCCTGTTGCCTGTCGGTGAGGGACTCGCCGCGCGCGTAGGTGAACAGGCGATCGACCACACCGGAGAGGTGCTGCAGATGAAAGCCGGCCGACGCCAGGCCGGCAGGACGAGCCCAGAGCTTGTCGGCGGGAAAATCGCGGACGATTTCGCGGGCTTCCTCACGCGCCTGCTGGAGCGCGTGCGCGACCGGCTGCAGAAGTGCGGGCACGCCCTCGATCGGCCCGCGAAGCCACGCCTCCACGTTACTTCAGCCCGAGCAGCGTGGCCGGGTTCCTGCGGGTCATCACGTCGAGCTCTTCGTCGGTGAATCCCTTCTTCCGCATCGCGTCGATGAACACCGCGAAGCCTTCGGGCGGCAGCGCGTTCGCCTTCTGGCCGAGATCGGAGGCCATGATGATCGACTGGACTCCAATGCCGCGCACCTGCTCGGCAAAGCGATCGATCTTGGTCTGCGCGTCCTTGCCCGTCAGGTTGCCGCCGACGATCTCGATGAACGCGCCGAGCTTTGCGGCCTCTTTTCCCTGCTCGATCGTCAGAAACGTGGGCGCGGCCGTGGCGTGCGTCCCGATCATGCGCTTGACGCCCTGCCGCTGCCCTTCGCGAAACACCATCAGGGTTTCCTCGGCGGAGATGTTGCCGCTGCCGAGAATCAGGTCGTACTTCGCGACCAGCGCGATGATGGCTTTGGCTTCGGGCACCAGCTCGCCGTTCTCGGACACTTTCACGAACGGCCGGGTCTGCTTGCCGTATTTCACCTGCGCTTCGGAATCGTTCGTCGGCATGAACACGAACTTGCCGTATCCGCCGGTCACCTGGGTCAGGTACTCGACGGCCCTGGGATTGAGACCGCCGACCGTCAGATTCAGCGCCACGCCGCCGAAGACCTCGATGCCCGGAAACGCCTTCCTGGCGAGATAGGCGAGTCCGGCCGTCTCGTCGTAGTGATGTTTCAGCGCAATCGCCCGCAGGCCGCGGTCGCGCGCCAGCTTTGCGGCCTCGAGCGCATCGATCGATCGCGCGATGCTGTCCGGCTCGGTGTAGATGTGGAGGTCGATGGCGCCTTTCAGATCGCGATCGGCCTGAGAGGGCGACTGCGCCGACAGCGTCGCGGCGGTCAGCACGATGACAAGCGACAAGGTTCTCTTCATGGCATGGCCCCCGATGGAAAGGCCGCCATTCTATCGCAGAGCTAAAGCCCTGCGCTACCGAGTCGGCTAGGGCGGGACTTTAGTCCCGCCGTCTGCGACGCGTTTGTACACTCGTCCCTCCCGCATGACGAACGTCACTCGGGTCAGCGCCGCAATGTCGGTGGTGGGATCGCCGTCAACCGCGATGATGTCGGCCTGATAGCCGGGAGCGAGCCTTCCAATCGTCTTCTCCAGACCGAGCGATTCCGCGGCCAGCGACGTCGCCGAGATGATGGCATCGATCGGCTTCTGCTTCCCCTGCCGGACACGCTCGACCAGCTCGTCGGCGTTGCGCCCGTGCGCGCCCGCCACGGCGTCGGAGCCCATCACCAGTTTCAACCCGGGAGTGGCCACGGCCTTTCGAATCATGGCGGCGTTGAGGCGCATGGTCTCGTCAATCGACGCGAAGGTATCTTCGGTGTAAGTACCCACGCCGATGAATCTGTTCCTGTTGCGCCGGTAGTTCTGCCAGAGGACGCCCACGTGCGGGTCGAAATACACGCCGCGTTCGGCCATCACCTTCAGCGCCGAATCGTCGACGCCGGTGCCGTGCTCGATTTGCGCGCAGCCGGCCTCGACCGCCGTCTTCACCGATTCGCTCGTCTGGGCGTGCACCATCGTTCTCAAGCCGACGGCCTTCGCCTCGCCGCAGAGCGCGACGAACTGCTCACGCGTCATCACCTGCTCGACGCCGCCACGCACCACCGAGTCGAAGATCTTGACGACGTCGGCGCGCCGGTCCTTCAGCTCGCGAACCCTCTGACGAAGCACGGCCGGCGTGTCGCCACTCGGCGTGATTTGCACGATCGAGGTCAGGATGCGCGGACCGGGCAGCACGCCGCGCGCGATGGCATCGCGCAAGTCGACGTCGCCGGGCTGCCCGGGACTTTGAATGGTCGTGAACCCGGCCATCAGCGTCAGGTACGCATTCTCCGCGGCATAGAGCGCGTCCTGAGCCGGAGTCGCCGCGCGCGGCTCGAAGCGGCCGTTCGCGCCGAAGTGCCAGCCGATGTGGGCGTGCACGTCGATCATGCCGGGGAGCAGCGTCGATGGACCGAGATCGATGTCGGCAACGCTGGAGCCGGAGGGCTCGATCGCTTTGATCGTCGAACCACTCACCACGACCGTCGCGTTCGGAATCACCCGCCCGGTGCCATCGATCACGCGCGCGGCACGAATGCGGATGTCGTTCTGCTGAGCATGAATGGCGGTCGTGGCAAGCAGCGACCAGAGTCGCCAGAAACTGAAGGCATCGGACCGGCACGCGAGACCCTGCACGAGCAGACGGCGATTCACCGCGCCTGTCGCGCCATCGGCGCTCCGAAGTACACAACGTTCCGGGCCTCCGACCGGGCGACGGCGATATCAGGATGGCCGTCCCGATCGAGATCGCCAATCGCAAAGCCGTAAACCGTGCCTTCACTGTCGCCGAACGACAGCGGGGCGAAGTGCCGGCCGGAACCGTCATTGAGGTAGACCGTTGACGGCGCTTTCACATGCCCCGACGACAACGTCCACTTTGTTGTCGAGGTTCACATCGCCCACGCTGAGCGCGTATGGCATGACCTTGCCGTCCGAGATGTCGAGCGGGGCCGAAAACGTCCCGTCGGGCTCATTGAAGGTGATGAACGCGCCGCGCCGTTCGTCGATCGCCACGATGTCGATGCGTCCGTCCCCGTTGAAATCGGCGGCTTCGGCCAGGCGAATCGCCGCATCGGGCCGGCCGAACGGAATCCGCTTCTCGAATCGCGCATGGCCGTCGTTGAGGTGAACGTACGCCTGTCCTCCCTCGCGATGCGGAACGACGAGATCAACGGTGCCATCGCGGTTGACGTCCGCAGGCGTGATCGTCGCCGCCGATTCTTTCGAGAACGCGATGCAGTCGGCGTCGAATCGCCCGCCGCCCTTGTTGAGACAGATGAAGTTGGAGCCCATGCTCTTGCCCGTGCGGTTCGCGACGATGATGTCGGGCAGCTTGTCTCCATTGAGATCCGCAACGGTGGCATTTCGCGTCGGCCACTCCGGACGGCCGAAGGTCGACAGCAGGTGGAAACGGCCCTTGCCGTCGTTGGCATGCACCCGTTTCGGATCGGGCGCATCGTTGCCGACGACGACGTCGAGATCGCCGTCCCGATCGATGTCGGCCAGCGTGACGGAATACGACCGGTCAGCGGTTTCGCCAAGGTCGTGCGCGGCGGCGAATCGCGCTTTGCCGTCGTTCAGGAGGACGCGATCGATGAGCGGCCAGTGCCGCCCCTTGGCGAGCACGATGTCGGCAAACCCGTCGCCATTCAGGTCGCCGATGCTCGACATTCGCCGAGGTTTCGGCCGACGTGCTCGAGGAACAGCACACGCGTGAACGGGCGGCTGTCGGGCATCGGCGCACCGACGATCGCGGCGCCGGCGACGATCAGAATCAATCCGGCAACTCTTGGGTGCATACAACTTTCTACTTTTTACTTTTCACCGATTTCCCCGCTTCGGCTGCCAGTTGCCGATAGACCTTCTCGCGCCTCATCGAACTGCGCGTAGGTGTGGTCCTTTTCCTTCTGCGATCGCCACCCAGGCCAGGCTTCGGCCAGCTTCTGGAGCTTGTCGATCCAGCGGAGCGCGTACTCGGCCGACGCGCGATCGCGAACCGGCTGGTTCCCCGCGATCACCCAGACGGGATTCGTGAATCCCTGCGGATACGCGGTGTCGAGCGGAAAACGGTCGGCAGGCGCGCCTTCCGCACGCACGTGGTACCAGCCGCTCGTGGTCACCGGCAGCGTCTTGCTGAAATCGGCGCTCCGGCGATCGGCGGTGAGCGGGATGTCTTCGACGGGCCGGCCGTTGAAGTACAGCGTCACCTTCTGGAGCGGGACAATCGAGCGGACGCCCACCTTCACGCCGACGGTGCCGCCCTGCGCCGCCACGTTCACCGTGTCGCCGGGCGAGACGCCATTCACCGACAACTCGACGAGCGGCCCGTTGGTGACAAACGCGCGTCCGGCGCGCATGCCCTCGAGCCACGCCTGCATGTCGAGGCCGCGCCCGCCCGTGAACACGTAGGTGCGCTCGGAACCGACGAGCTTGCTGCTGTGGAGATTGCTGATCGAATCTTCGCCGCCGACGGCCGTCACCTTGAGACCGTTGTTCCACAGCGCATAGAGCGGAAAGAAACCCGCGCGCCCGGCGGCGGACCATTCGAGGGCGTCCGTCGTGCCGAGCGCGGCGTCGACGATCGCGCCTTTCCCGCCGCCGAGATCCCCGTCGAGCGGATCGTTCTCGCCGGCATAGGGATGGACGTAGCCAACGTAGGCCCCCTGCGCACGCGCCTTGCGCAGCATGTCGGTGTTGGTCGGATAGAGGCTCTCGATCGCCGTGCCTTCGTATCCGGTGGTGAACGGCGAGATCAGGTGGTCGCGCATCCCGAGCATGAACACGTGGCCCCAGAAGGGCGGCCGGTACTCCTGACCCACCACGAGCACCATGTCCTTGCGCGAGAGCGGGTGCGGGCCGCCGCCGGGCACGAAAAACTGATGGTCGAGAATGCGGTTGTCCTTGTTGGCCACCAGCTCGAGCACGATGTCCTGGTCTTCGGCCTCGGACATCATCATCAGGTTCTCGAGCGTGTTGTGCAGATTTCCACCGTAGTTCATGTGCACGTGCGTGGAGCCGCCATGCCATCCCTTCGCCGACAGGTCGGTCATCCGCTTCAACGGGATTCGGACCGTCGCCGTTTCGCGCGCGGCGATGTCCACCTCGACGGTTTCCGGGAACGTCTCGAAGCCCTTCACGGCCGTCAGCTTCGCCTTCCCGACCGGAAGCTCGACACGGAACTCGCCGGTGGAATGCAACAGCCTGTCGCCCGCGACGCTCACCCGCGCGTACGCCTCGGCCGGCGCGTAGAACTTTCCGTCGGCGGCCGTGATGTGCACGCGCGCGCCCGTCGTCTGACCTTGCTCGTCGACCGTCCGGACCGAGAGCACCCCCATCGGCCGCTTCCACCGGCGTTCGGTGATGCGCACGATGCGATTCGCGCCGCCATACACCTCGAGCAGCGCGAGCTGCGGCAGGCCCTCGCGGTTGTCGATGTAGGCGATCCATTCGCCATCGGGCGACCAGCGCGGGTGGAAGGCGTCGTGATTGAAGAACGTGAGCTTGTACGGCTCGCCGCCGGTGACCGGCTGCACGTACAGATTGGAAAACTGATCGGCCGCGCCCCGCGTGGACGAATAGACGAAGCGCTTGCCGTCGAGCGAGACGTCCGGCCGGGCGCGATAGAGCGTCTGCTCGACCACCACCGACTGCGCGTCGTTCATGCCGCCGGCGGCGGCCGGTACCAGCCAGATGTAACCCGATCCCAGCGGAACACCGCGGTTCGAGACGAGCAGAAGCTGCCGGCCGTCGCGCGACCAGGACGGAGTGATATGCACATCTTCAGCGCCGAAGTACAGACGCGAATTGCGGTACTTCGCGTCGCTCGACACGGCGATCTCGTCGCCGGCCCACTGCCCGTCCTTGATCGGTCTGATGTAGACGTTGAAGAAGCCGTTGGGCTTCGTCGACACGTACGCGACGCGCGTGCCGTCGGGAGAGAAGACAGGATCCGTGTAGACGAACGCATCGTTCGTCAGCGCGCGCGACTCCCCCGTCGCGACGTTCACGATGCCCAACTGGATCGTCTTTCCGCCATCGTCGGCCGTGTAGACGATCCAGTTGCCGTCGGGCGACCAGGACGGCATCGAATGATATTTCCCGTCGTAGGTGATTTCGTTGGCGATCCCGGTTGCCGGATCGACCTTCCAGATCGAGCCGCTCATCGCCACCGCGATCGACCGGCCGTCCGGAGACCACGCAGGGGCCCACGGCGTCGAGCTGGGCGCCGGCGGCAGGTAGTAGTTGTGCATGTAGTTGCCGCCGGTTCTGGCATTCGGGTACGGCGTTCCCTGTCCCAGAACCGCGGCGACGGCCAGCACGCCCACGATGGCGGCAGCCGCAACACGAGGAGTCGTATTTCCGAAAGTCCGCATTGATCTCCGATCACCATCGAGGCAGCCCTAAAGGGCTGCGCCACCGCTGTCATTTTGCGATCCGAGGTAGCCCTGAAGCGCTGCGCTACCGATTCCTGTGCTACCGACTCCCACCGATCTTGGTAGCGCAGGGCTTTAGCCCTGCCAGATCCCCGGTGGCGCAGGGCTTCAGCCCTGCCTCACACGCCCTGTTTCATGTACTTCGCCATCGCCGCGACCGCGCGATCGATCTCCGCCATCGTGTTGTAGATGTGCGGCGAGAAGCGGATGCCGGGACGATCGCTTCCGGTTCGCGTCGCGCAGCCGATGCGATCGTTGCGGTAGAACGCGGCCGAGAGCTTGGGGATATCCAGGTTGCCCGGCCGGAACGTGACGACCGCACCCGACCGCGCGGGATCCGGATGCGTCCAGAGCTGAACGCCGTCGATTCGGCGCAGGCCGGCCATGAGCGCCTGCGAGAGCGACCGCGATCGCTCTTCGATGACCTTGCGGCCGATCTTCGTCTGGAAGGTGATCGACTCGCCGAAGCCGATGATGGCGGGCTCGTCGCGCTGTCCCATCGCTTCCAGCGTGCGCGATATGCCGATCGCGCCGGGATAGGCGCTGATGATGCTCGGATGGATGGTCGCCTGCGCGCGGGCGTTGACGTAGAGGACGCCCACTTCCTTCGGCCCGCACGGCCACTTGTGCGAGCTGCCGGAGTAGAAGTCCGGCTGGATCGTCGCTGAGATCGACGTCGAGGAACCCGAGCGCCGAGGCGCCATCGACGAGCGTCAGCACGCCCGCGCTCGCGCGCGATCCGGCACAGCTCGTTGGCCGGCAGCACGTCGCCCACCGTGCTGGTCTGGTGCGTGAACGCGAGCACCCGCGTGCGCGACGTGATCGCTTTCTTCGCCGCGTCGACGAAGTACTCGGCACCCGGGTGCGGATTCGGCTGCGCGATCGACGGTGACGGCGTATCCGAATCGCTTGGACTTCTGCGTCCACGCGGCGTTGTTGCTCGGATGGTTGTCGGCGAAGATGACGACCTCGTCGCCGGCCTTGAGGTCGAGCCCGCTCGAGACCATGTTGTTCGCCTCGCTCGTGTTGCGGGTGATGCACAATCTCTTCGGGCGTGACGCGCAGGAACTCGGCGAGCAGCCGCCGCGTGTCTTCCTTGCCCGGCGCTCATCTTCTGCCGGTTGTCGAACGACGGATCGCCGTCCATGTCTTTCGTGCTGCGGTACATCGCCTCGAGCACCGGCGCGGGAGACGGACAGAGATTCGCGGCGTTCATGACGCTCAGGTCCGGCGGCATCAGGAACTGCTCGCGAACCGACATCCAGAATCGCTCGTCGGGCTGCCTGGGCGTCTGCGCCAGCGGCGCCGGCCACGCCGACAACTGCCTGCGGCAGCAGCACCGAGCCGCTCAACGCGAGCGAGACGGGAGAAATCGCGACGGCTGATCATTCGACACCTCCTGGACGAATAGATGCAAGCCGGAACCGATGCTCAGCGGACACTTGCCTTCGGCCGCTAGCTGGCGAAGGCAGCCTTGCTGCAACGCTTCACATCCGGACCGAGGGAACGCTTCGTAGGCTCGTTTCGATGCCGTATAGATTCGCTGGCCACACCTTCTGCATCGCACGGCGTCCAGGCTTCGCCGACCGGTATGACCGCGATGAGGCGGGCGCGCCGGCTCGGCCTTCTCGTTGCTGAGGCGCACGTCGCGAGCCATGGCTCGCGTTTTCGAACCACGTGCCACCGGACGATGGTCTGAGGCGCGAGACGACGTCGCCACCAGGTGTATCTGTACCTTCGGATTGCGACTGTGTAAGACGTCTGCCAGCTGTCTGGCTGTGGCCACGAGTTTGGTCGGGTCGCCATGCTTCTGCAGGTCGAGAGTGCTCTGGCCATTCATGACGACGACGTCCCAGGGACGCTGGCCAATCATGCCCAGCTTGTTCTCGAGATGGAACTCGAACCCGCTGCCACCACGAGTCTCCAGGTAGACGTCATAGTTGAGGCCGGCCTGGTCTGCAAACGACTTGAAGAGGGCGGGTACGCCGCCAATGCCTTCACTGTTGAGATTGGTGACGCTGTGGGAGCGATAAAACCGCACGGGTGAGCCGGCGCCAAACAGGAAGCTGTTGCCGATGAAGAGCACGCTCGGCGAGGACTGGGCCTGTGCGATGCTCAGCGCAAGACCCGCAATCGCAGCCAATGTCGAAGCGAATTTCATCGCCATCTTCCGTGACATCCTTCCTCCTTAGAGGCTTACTCGTAGTATTCCGGCGCCTTCCTCAAGCGGGCGTTGCCAGCCAGATCGTGCTGAATCCAGAGTTGCGATTTCGTCTTTGCGAGAAACGCCTCGAGGATTTCTCTCGACACGGCTGACTGGGCCTGGTCGACGTCGAATGTCGCCACGCGCTTCAGCGTGCGGGCTTCCGAGAAGTGATAGAGATCGCCGCCCAGCACCACGCCGCCGGTCTTCGGCAGGTTGACGTACAGGACCTGGTGACCGGGCGTGTGACCAGCGGCCAGCTTCATGACGACCGTGCCATCGCCAAATACATCGTGCTCCTCGTTTCGCACGATGACGGTCTTGCTGTTCTTCAATGCCGCATAGCTGGAAGGCTGCGTCACGCCTGGCGCCTTTTCGGCGAACATCACGTCGCGTTCGGCCTGCCGGACGAGCCACGTCGCCCCCGCGAATGCGTTGGCGTTGGCCGTGTGGTCCCAGTGATGGTGAGAGAACGCCAGATAGGTGATGTCCGCCGGTGAGTAGCCCACCTCGGACAACTGCGCCATCAGCGGCTTTCTCAACGTCACATCCCGCTCACCCAGATCCGGCAGCACGAGGTGATGAACAACGGGATTGCCGGTCGCGACCCAGTCGGCATCCGGCACCGCGCCAGGGTCCCACATCAGGCTTCCCTTCGGATGGGTCACGAGGAAGCAGGCGATGGACAGCTCGGTGGTGGCCACCTCTTCCCGCTTCAGGCGGAATCGGACCGGGTCGACGTTCAGACTGCCGCAATCGAACACATAGAGCCGGAGCGCCTTCGTCGGCGCCGGGGCTGCGCCAGGACGATCGGTGCTGTCTGACGGCTGTGTGCTGCCGCAAGCGGCGGCGCTCAGAGAAAGTGCGACCAGGGTTACGAGCGCCGCGCATCGAGGCCTGGCAGGCAGCTTCATGGATTGTCTCGAGGCGGATTCTCTCACTGAAAGCGGTAGCTTAGCGTCAATAGCTCAGTCGTACAAAGAGCGTCGCCGCATCCTTCTGGGGGATGGCGATGAACAGGTTGTCGTATTCCGTGTCACCAATCGTGACCGGAGTCGTCACGCCGAGCCTCTGCAATATCTCAGGAACGTGTTCGAATGGCCGACGACGAGCACGCGGTCGTTCGGCGTCGCCGCGTGAAGCCTGGCAAACAGCGCGTCGAGCTCGCTGACCGGCAGCTCTGCCGGCGTCACCTGTAATGCGGCCGCAAGCGGCGCGGCAGTCTGAACCGTCCGACGGAATGTGGTCGTGTAGATCTGAGTAATGCCGGCGCCCTTGAGGATCCCGCCCAGGCGCACGGCCCGGGCTTCTCCGGCGGCGGACAAGGGTGAGTCCGTAGACGTGTCCGCACGTTCAGCGTGACGTACGACAAACACCGCTCCCTGCGCGGCAGCAACTGTTGGAACCGTCAGCAACCAGAGCGCAAACGCAGCGGCGACGAAACCCTTCACAGCAGCCTGGCCGATTCACTGCCCCACACGCAAGCGCGGAGGCAAAGGCGGTGAGAAACCCGAACGCAAGCAGGATCGGTGTCGGGTGAGTGAACCGGAACAGCCCGAGTACGACGACGGTCGATCCAAACACCACACCGGCCGCCGCTCCAATCGTCAGGCCTGCCCTCAACGACGTCGCCCGATCCTGTATAGAGCGCCGACGCAAGATCGAAGCGAACCGCCGCGTTCAGCAGGACCGCGAGCACGATGAGCATGACCAGATCGGGGAAGGTTGAAACCAGATGAGCGGTCTGGTTGCCTCGCCAGCACATCAGTGACACGACGAGACCAACCGTCGCCCCAAGTCCGAGCTGTTGTCCCATACGCTCCCCTTTGTCGTCTGATTGACGCGGCTTCAGCCGGGTCAATCAGAGGTTAGCATCGCCCAACACGTCATGGCGCAGCCATTGTCCAGCGCCTGCCTGACCCAGTCGGCTGTGGCGCTGTCGACGACCGACTTCCCGGCGGTGTTCCTGTCGGTCGGCCGCGCGCCGTGCTTCAGGAGCAACGCGATGATCGCCCGCTGCTCGTCTCGCGAAGCCGGCGATCCGGCTCCGCCGCGTCCGGTGTTCTGCACCGCGAGATGAAGCGGCGTCGAGCCGCTCCCGTTCTTTCGACGCGGATCGGCGCCGTGTTCAAGGAGCATCCGCACCGCTCCCGCGCAGCGCGTGCGCACCGCCCTGTGCAACGGGCCGACGCCGCTCTTGTCCGCGGCATTCGGATCGGCGCCTGCCTCAATCAGGCACTCGACGATGGCTTCCTGGGATGAGGAATTCCACGCAGGCGAACCCGGACTGCCATCGACGGCGTAGTGAAGCGGCTCGGCGCCGCGCCGGTTGCGCGAACGGACGCTGGCGCCTCTGGCGAGAAGCATCGTGGCGATGTCTCGCGCATACGCCGCCGCGGCGATGTGCAGCGCCGTATCGCCGGCGTACACGTAGTGTTCGATCTCGGTGAAATAGTACGACGTCGAGATCTGGCGGGTCGCTCCCCTCTCGACCGCCTGCCGGGCGAGGCCGGGAGACGCCTCGAGCAGGCGCGACGCCTTCTCCACGTCGTGTGCAGCGATCGCCCGAAGCAGTGGCATCAACACGTCAAGGCACGACGCGTGATGAGCGTCTCGCGCGAGACCGTGTTCTCGTCCGCGCCCGACAATGCCACTTCAACGCGCAACAGATAGGCGCCAGGCGGCAGATCCTCCAGCGCGAACTGCCCGAAGATGTTCGCCGAACCAGACTTGTCGGGAGCCATCGAATCCTTCGCGGTGAACACGTCCTCGCCGGCTTCGGAAATCACGCGCACCACGACGTTGATTTGCGGACCCGGCGTGCCGTTGGTGTACGCCTCGGCATACACCGCCAGCGTATCGCCGACGGGAAATTCGCGGCGGCTCGTCGCGGCGCCCGGCAACTGTTTCGCCATCGCCGCATCCGGTTCGGCCGTCGGCGTCTGCTGAGCCGACACCGACGTCACGAGCAGGCCGCTCAACACGAGCGGATCTTTCCGGAAGTCGGGAACCGCCAGATCGTAGAAAACCGATCCGTTGTCGCCGCGTGCGCTCTCGCGGACGCCGACGCGCAACTGATAACGTCCGGGCGCGAGCGTGATGCGCGGGTTCAGCCTGATGCCATGGGCCTTCACGCGCTCAACCGTATCGGGCTTCAGCGCCAGGTTGATTTCCTTTCGCACGCCGTTGCCGGCCCGCCCGCGATCGTTCACGTCATAGAAGGACAACTCGAGCGTGCCGGGCGGCGACCACGGCAGGCGTGCCCCATCGATTTCGATCGCCAGGGCCACAGACGCGTCCTTGTCGGAGTTCCGGAACGGCGCGGCGTGTACGGACAACCCGATGCGGGCCTGCTGAAGCGGCGCGCCCAGCACATCCCTCAACTCCGCCGTCGTCCTGTCGGCATTGGGCCGCCTCGCCTCGCGGGCCAGACGCTCGGCCTCTCGCTTCTTCTTATCCGCGGCCGTTTGCTCGCGCTCGGATGCATATCCGCGCCGGGCCATCACCTTCAGGCCCGGACGTTTCACACGCACCTCGATCGAATGAAACCGGCCGTTCTGAGGATGAGACGGAGGGGTGTAGCCGATGATGTAGTACTGGCTGTTGTTCTCGACGATGCGATCGAAGGCCGACGCGAAGGCGTCGGTGTTGAGCGTCGCGAACCCGCCGGTCTGTTCGGCGAGCACCCGGAGGCTGTCCTGCGATCGTTGAAGCTCTTCGCTAATCTGCACCTGCGTCGCCCCGTTGGGCATCCCTGGACCGCCCATCTGCATGAAATCGTTGCCGACGCCGTCAAGGCCCGCGGGGATCGATCGTGTAGAAGCTCACGTTGACGCGCGCCGCGGCGTTGAGCGTGTCCTCGGTGGCGCGCATCACATCGCTGACGCTTCTCATGCCGAACGGCTCGGTCATCTGATAGTTGAGCCCTTCGCTGAACATGACGATGGCCTTGCGCCGGCCGCGCAGCGGCGCCAGCGATTCTGCCAGCGTTCTGACCGCGTCAAGCACCGTGATGACACGCTGCGCACGGTCGAAATCCTGGATGTCGACGGTCGGCTTGGCCGTTGGTGCCGAGCGTGCGCGAACGCGCGTCCTGCATGTCAGCCGCGGTCTGCGACTAACTTGTCGGGCATCCACATCGGCCGAGGACGGATCGGTCTGGAGCGTCAGCCGATCGGAATAGTATTTTTCGGCCGCTTCGATCGCGCTCGACTGCACGCCACGACCCATGAACTTATCGATCGATGCGATGAGCAGCTGCGGGTCGGGGGTGAAGTCCTGCGACGCATCCACACGCCCGCTCGTGTAGACGACCGCTGCCACATCACCGGCGCCGAAATACGATTCGATGAATTCCCGCGCCGCCGACCGCACGCTGTTGATGCGGATCGGGTTGATGTTCATGTCGTCGAGCACGATCAGGTACAGGCGCCCGCTGGCAGGCTCGAGGTTCGACCGCACGTCCGGCGACACCGGCCGATCGACGCCGACAAACTGCTGAGGCGCCGTCAGCGCGATGTCGACCTGCGAGAAGGCCACGATCTTCTGCGGCTTGCCGTCCTCGAAGACCTCGAAATCGGCCTGGGTGAGACCAGGAACAGGCGTGCCTTGCCCGTCAACGACGCTGACGTCCACGTCGACGAGGTCGACATCGGTGCGAAAGGTCTGCGCGTGGCGCCTGTGCGTGAGTGCGCACGACGAGCAGTCCCGCGACACCGATCGCGAGAAGTACGCGGCTGGTCATCTCGACGGCTCCTCTACGCTGGCAGCCGTGATGGTATGCCTAGCGAGGGAGCGTAAACCCGCCGATGGGTCCGCCAAACCGTCGCTCGGTCTATGCACCCAGCTGGCCGGCCAGATCGTTGAAGTCCGTCGCGGAGACATCGACCGAGGCATCCGCGTTCAGCTCGGCCTTGCCACCCGGTCCGAACTCGAGCGGCCTTCTTACGAACGCCGTCTTCAGTCCCACGGCTTTCGCCGCGCGCAGATCGCCCAGATGCGCGGCGACCATCATGACCTCCGCCGGCGAGAGGTCGAGAAAATCGGCGGCAGACTGGTAGACCTCGCGGTCGGGTTTGTAGTGGCGGACGTGGAGTCGTGATGGCACACGGATCGCCTATTTCTCTGGAGGGGCGGACGGCGGCGCCGGCATATTTGTGATTGCGGCGGATCGGACCGGTCCTCCAGAACGGTTGACGAAGGGCGACCACCGGCCGATTTCGTGGTCCCGGGATGACCAGCAAGTCGTGTTCGCAATTGTCAGCGGTGTAGCAGGCACGAACGACATCGCGGCTGTGTCGGTGGCCGGCACCCACCAGATTGCCTCGCTGCTGGCGACGAGTGCCAATGAAACGCTTGCAGAAGTCTCGCCTATCACCGGCCAGTGGCTGGCCTATCGAAGTAATGAGGCGGGGGTCAATGCGATCTATGTGCGCCCGTATGCGGGCGGCCGGCGCACGCGTATTTCAGCCGATGGCGGGGACCAGCCGTTCTGGGCGCGTGACGGGGGAACCCTGTTTTTCCGCCTGGGAGATCAGTTGATGGCGGTGCGAAACACACTGCAACCAATCGAATCATGGTTACCGCCAGCGCGTGTCTTCGATGTGGCGATCGCGCAAACGGACGTGCCACTCAATGCGCCCGCGAGAGCGATGTAGCCGTCGGCGTCATTGGGATCGTTGGCGATCGCGCGCCTCGCTTCGGCAATCCCTTCGTCATGCTGCTGCGCGTAAATCAGCATCGCGCTCGAGACTTGGTGGGCCAACGGCGTGGGATCGCGCATTGCCTTCGCGAGATATTGCTCGGCGTCGTACGCCGAGCGCGTCAAGCCGAGCGCCGGTCCCCAATAGTGTGTGTAGATATCCCAGTACACGGCAGCCAGCGCCGCGTAAGCTCGGCTGTACGATGGGTCGAGCTCCGCGGATCTCTTGAAATCGACGATCGCGGCCCGAAACTCCTCCGGCGTCTGGCGCAGATAGTGCTCCCAGCCTTTCAACAGCACATCGTACGCCTTGACGTTTGCCGTGCCGCGGTTCGCGACCCGCGCACTCTCGTCCTTGGTGAGCTCGACGGACAACGCCTTCACCACGTTGCGCGTAATTGTGTCCTGCACGCCGAAGATGTTCT
Source organism: Vicinamibacterales bacterium (assembly GCA_963850725.1). Taxonomy (GTDB): domain Bacteria; phylum Acidobacteriota; class Vicinamibacteria; order Vicinamibacterales; family JAMQPK01; genus JAMQPK01. The sequence continues at coordinate 80,010 of CAWKMQ010000018.1, read as the reverse complement.
TGAGATCGCCGTCGTAGCGGTCGGCCCATACGTGTGCACCCGACGCCGCGTCGATCAGCTGCGCGTTGACCCGGACACTCTCGCCGCTCCGGCGCACGCTTCCTTCGAGCACATAGCGAGCGTTCAACGCCTTGCCGATCTCCCGCACATCGCGCGCCTTACCTCGATACTGGAACGTCGAGTTGCGGGCGATGACGACCAGCCCGCCAACTTTCGAGAGATCGGTAATGAGGTCCTCGGTGATCCCGTCGGCGAAGTACGCTTTGTCCGCCTCGCCGCTCATGTTGTCGAACGGCAGCACGGCGATCGACGGCTTGCCCGTCGGCGCCGGCACGGATAGTGATGCGGTTGCGGGCGCGCGCACTGCGATCGCCGCCGCCCCCGGTGTCACGGGCGCTGGCGGCGTGCGTTGCCACCAGATCACGCCAACCGCGATCAGTACCGCCGCGCATGCCGCGCCAATCCTGGCAAGTCGACTCGACCTTCGCGATGTGGGCGCTGCCGCGGCGTGGGATGCCAACGACTCGTCGACGTGCACCGCGAACGCGCGCACCGGATCGGCGATGTTCTTCACTGCCTGCATGCCGAGATCGTCGAACTTCGCCGCGAGCCGGCTCTTCACCGCCCCGCGCACGGCCTCGGACACGACGATGCCGCCCGGCTGCGCCAGCGCCTGCAGCCGCGCGGCGATGTTGACCCCGTCGCCATGAACGTCGCCATCGGGGCGCTCGATCACGTCCCCGAGATGCACGCCGATGCGAAACTGCATCCGGCGCGGCCGCGGCGACGTCGCGCGACGCCGCCTCGAGCGCGCGCTGAACGGCAAGCGCCGCCGCGACGGCGCCAGCCGCGGTGTCGAACACCGCGAGCACCGAGTCGCCCGCCGTGTTGATGACGCTCCGTGGTGAGCGGCGACCTCCGCGCGGAACACGGTGCGGGCAGCGTCGAGCGCCGCCATTGTCGCCTGCTCGTCGGCTTCCATCAGGCGCGAATAGCCGACCGCGTCGGCGGCGAGGATCGCCGCGAGCCGCTGCCGCTGACGGTCGTCGTTCATGGCACGAATCGCTCCCCCTCGGGTTCCTGCCGGGGAAGATGGTACGCCTACGCCGAACGCCGAAGTGCTGAGAGAGGCCGCGGTCCTCAGCGCACGCGGTGCGGGCGCGGCGGCGGATATTCGACCAGCGCCGCCGCGCGCCGCTCGAACGGGTCACGGCGCGACAGCCGCGCCGCCTGCCGCGGCGACACGAGCGGATAGTGCCGCAGCGCCGCCAGCCGGTCGTCGACGTCGCTGCATGTGTCGGCGCGCGTCACCCAGCGGCGCGGATCGATGCGCCGCAGGTCGAACGCCGTTGAATAGCTGCGCAGTGTGCGGCGGCCTCGCCGGTCGCAGTATTCGTGGAAATAGGAGAGTGCCAGCTCGCGCAGGCTCCGATAGACGGGGTCGCGAAAACGCAGGACGGCGCCGTTGGACTTGGAGATCGCGCCCCACGCCGACTGCGCAGCGGAACAGCGTGACGACGTGCGGATAGTCGCAGGGGTCGCAATCCATGTGCATGACGAGCGGCGGCGCGCCGCCGATCCACAGCGCGCACGCGGCGACGAACGCGCCTTCGATGCAGTGCGCGCGCCGCTGCCGCAGCACTTCGCGCACGGACAGGGTCGTTTCACCGTCCTCCTCGTGATTGATCGGGATCGCGTTGACGAACGCCTGGATGCGCTGCGGCGTCGTGAGCCGGGCGAGGCGCGCGAACTCGCGCGGCGTCAATCCGAGCGTGTCGCGGCGGGCGGCGGCGCAGGTCGAAGCGGGGATCACGATCGGCATCCTCGCACGTGCGGGGGCGAGAAGCGGCGAAAGCTCATCATGATCTTGCCGTCGCGCGCGTGCGCAACCGTTAGAATCGGTCGATGAGCGACAGCGCGCGTCCTTCGATCAGTTCACCGCCGCCGGCAACGGTCGCGGACGTTGCAAACCCCGTGCCGCCGCCGCGCGAAACCTGGCGCGAAGCGCTGTTCAACCGGCGGATGCTGATCTGCATCTTCACCGGCTTCTCATCCGGCCTGCCGCTCTACCTTCTTCTCAACCTGCTGCCGGCGTGGCTGCGCTCCGAAGGCGTCGACCTGAAGACGATCGGCTTTTTCGCGCTGATCCAGCTGCCCTATACGTGGAAGTTCCTCTGGTCGCCGCTGATCGACCGCTTCGCGCTGCCGGTCATGGGCCGGCGGCGCGGCTGGATGCTCGCGACGCAGCTGCTGCTGCTCGTGTCGATTCCGCTGTTCGGCTTCCTGCATCCGCGGCAGGACATCTGGATGATCGTGTACCTGTCGACGGCGGTCGCATTCTTCTCCGCGAGCCAGGACATCGTGCTCGACGCATTCCGCCGCGAGATCCTGCCCGACGGCGAGCTCGGCCTCGGCACGTCGATCCACGTCAACGCGTACCGCATTTCGAGCCTGATCCCCGGCGCGCTGGCGCTGATCCTCGCCGATCGCATGCCGTGGTCGTCGGTCTACTTCATCACCGCGCTTTTCATGTTGCCGGGCATCGCGATGACAATCGCCGTGGCCGAGCCCGCGCTGGCCAAGGGACGCCCGCGCACGCTGCGCGAGGCGGTGGTCGAGCCGTTCCGCGAGTTCATCACGCGCAACGGCTGTGCGCGCGGCGCTGCTCGTGCTGTCGTTCATCTTCCTCTACAAGCTCGGCGACAGCATGGCGACCGCGCTCGCGACGCCGTTCTACCTCGACATGGGCTTCACCAAGACCGACATCGGCGTGATCGCGAAAAATGCCGGCCTGTGGGCGAGCGTGCTGGGCGGCCTGCTGGGCGGCCTGTGGATGGTCAAGATCGGCATCAACCGCGGCCTGTGGATCTTCGGTGTCGTGCAGCTCGTGTCGATCCTGGGCTTCGCCTGGCTGGCGTGGGTCAACCGGCCGGACAAGCTGCTCCTCGCCCTGGTGATCGGCTTCGAGGCGCTCGGCGTGGGCCTCGGCACCGCCGCGTTCACCGCCTACATCGCGCGCGCCACCGACCCGCGCTACACCGCGACGCAATTCGCGCTGTTCACGAGCCTGGCGGCGGTGCCGCGCACGCTGATCAACGCGACCACCGGTTATCTCGTCGAGCGCCTCGGCTGGTTCGATTTCTACCTGTTGTGCACAGTGCTGGCGATTCCCGGCATGGCACTACTCTTGCGTGTCGCACCGTGGCGCGAGCGTTCGACGTGAGCTCCCCGGGCCGCCCCGAGGGCGAACGAAGCGCGAAGGACGAAGGCAGCGTATGAATACCCCCACGACGGTCAACCGGCAGAAATTCAGCGCGATCGCGCATCGCGATCACGACTACATGAACCCGATCTCCGCGGCGAAGGTCGAGCGGCTGCTCGATCTGCTGCCTCTGGAGGAGTCGTCGCGGGTGCTGGATCTCGGCTGCGGCCGCGCGGAGCTCGGCCTGCGGGTCATCGAGCGCTTCGGCGCGACGGTGGTTGCCGTCGACAACTCGTCGATCATGCTCGACGCCGCGCGCGAGCGCGCCGAGTGGACGGGCGCGCTCGCGAAGCTTCACCTCGACGACGTCGACATCCGCGATTTCCAGGCCGATCCCGAGACGTTCCACCTCTCGGTGATGCTGGGCGGCGGCGGCATCGGCGGCGGCATGGCGGGCATCTGCAAGCAGTTGAAGGCGTGGACGCGTCCCAGCGGATATGTGCTCGTCGGCGAGGGCTACTGGCGCGCGAAGCCGCACGCCGAATACCTCGCGCTCCTCGGCGGCTCGGAAAGCGAATTCCTCGACCATCGCGGCAACGTGCAGGCCGGCATCGACGCAGGCCTCGTGCCGATGCACGCCACCACTGCCTCGCAGGACGAATGGGACGAGTACGAATGGAAGTACTGCCGCTCGATCGAGCGCTACGCGAGCGAGCAGCCCGAAGACCCCGACATTCCCGCGATGCTCGAGCGCATTCGCAAATGGCGCGACGGCTACCTGCGCTGGGGCCGCGACACGCTGGGCTTCGGTCTATACCTGTTCTATCGCGCAGGCCCCGCGCCCTAGCCGATGGCCGTAGCGCGGGCCGCGGGCTACAGCGGCAAGCCGCTCTGGCAGAAGCTCGGCCTCGCGTCGGGGATGCGCGTATACGTTGCCGACCCACCGGAGAACATCGACGCACTGCTCGCCGGTGCGCCGCGGGATCTCGCGCGACTGCCGCGCCTCGGAGCGTGCGACGTCGCGCTCGTGTTCGTCACGGCGCGCCGCGCGGTCGAGGCCGCGGTCGCGCGCGTCACGCCGCAGCTCGCGCCGGGCGGCATGCTTTGGTTCGCCTGGCCGAAGAAAGCCTCGGGCGTTCCGACCGATGTCACCGAAGACGGCTTGCGCGAGCTCGTGCTTCCGCACGGCTGGGTCGACGTCAAGGTCTGCGCGATCGACACGACGTGGTCGGGGTTGAAGTTCCTGCGACGCAAGCTTCGTCAGGCTGAAGCCTGACCTGCAAGGAACCCGCGGCGCCTGAACCACGGCGGGAGCGATCCTTGTGAGACCGGCTTCAGCCGGCCGCAGTGCCGCGTCAACTCGCCGTTGCTCCGTCCTGCCGCGCGAGTGCCTCTTCCTGCTCCAGCCACTCGGACTCGAGGCGCGCCAGCGTCCACGTGACCTCTCCCTGCCGCGCGAGCGCCGCCTTCAGCGCCTCGCGCGCGTCGTCGGCGTAGGCATCCGCGCCCGCAAGCCACGCGTCGAGCGCCGCCTTTTCCGCGGCAAGCGCTTCCATCTCCTTTTCCAGCGCCGACTGCTTCAGGAGAAACGGCTTGCGCGCGTCGGACTGTCGCTGCCGTGCCTGCGCTTCCGCGCGCTTCTGCGCCTTGCGATCGACGGTGCGCGATGCGTCGGCCGCGTCCGCGCGAGCGTCTTCGCGCGACCGCCGCCTGCGCGACAACACGTAGTCGCGATAGTCGTCGAGGTCGCCGTCGAACGGCGTCACAGCGCCATCGGCGACCAGCCACAACTCATCGGTCGTCGCGCGGAGCAGGTGACGATCGTGGGCGACGACGCACAGCGCGCCGTCGTAGTCCTGCAGCGCTTCGGTCAGCGCCTCGCGCATCTCGATGTCGAGATGATTGGTAGGCTCGTCGAGCAGCAGCAGGTTGGGCTGCTGGCGCACGATCAGCGCCAGCGTGAGGCGCGCCTTCTCGCCGCCGGAGAGGTTGCCTACCGGGGTCATCGCCATGTCGCCGCGAAAGTCGAAGCCGCCGAGGTAGTCGCGCAACACCTGTTCGCGCGTCGCCGGCTCGAGCCGCTGCAGATGCAGCAGCGGCGACGCGTCCTCGCGCAGCATGTCCACCTGATGCTGCGCGAAATAGCCGAGCTTGCAGATGCTGCGCGGACAGGCGTTCGCCGCTTCGCGGCGCGCAGCAAACCCGCGAGCGCCTTCAGCAGCGTCGACTTGCCGGCGCCGTTGGGGCCGAGCAGGCCGATCCGCGCCCCGGCGAGGATGCCCCAATCCACGTCCGCGAGCACCGGCGGCCGCCCTTCGTAGCCCAGCGTGACGTGATCGAGCCGCACGAGCTGGCGCGCCGTCGTGCCGGTGGGCGTGAATGCGAACTCGAACGGGCTGTCGACGTGCGCGGCGGCGATGAGCTCCATGCGTTCGAGCGCCTTGATGCGGCTCTGCGCCTGCTTGGCCTTGGTCGCCTTGGCGCGGAAGCGGTCGATGAACGACTTGAGATGCGCGACCTGACGCTGCTGCTTCGCGTACCCCGCCTGCTGCTGCGCGAGCGCCACCGCGCGCTCGCGTTCGAACTGGCTGTAGTTGCCCGTGTATGCGCGGAGCTTGCGGCTGTCGACGTGCACGATGGTGTCGACGACCGCGTCGAGAAAGTCGCGGTCGTGCGTGATGAGGAGCAGCGTGCCCGGATAGCGCGCGAGCCAGTCTTCCAGCCACAGCACGGCGTCGAGATCGAGATGGTTGGTCGGCTCGTCGAGCAGCAGCAGGTCGGAGCGCGCCATCAGCGCCTGCGCGAGGTTCAACCGCATCCGCCACCCGCCGGAAAAGCTCGCTACGGGATCGCGATGCTGCGGCTCGTTGAAGCCCAGTCCCGCAAGCAGCGTCGCGGCGCGGGAGCGCGCGCTGTAGCCGTCCGATCGCCTCGAAGCGATGGTGCAGCTCCGCCAGGACGGCGCCGTGCGTCGTCGCGTCGTCGGCGTGCGCGGCCTTGTGGTCGGCGCCGGCGGCCGCGAGCGCGCGCTCGACGTCGCGCAATTCGCGGTCGCCGTCCAGCACGTATTCGATCGCCGGCGCGGCGGTGGCGGGCGTCTCCTGCGCGACGTACGCAACCGACCACGACGCCGGCAGCTCGATCGATCCGGCGTCGGGCAGGAGCTCGTGGCGTATCGCGGCGAAAAGGCTCGACTTGCCCGAGCCGTTGGCGCCGATCAGTCCCACCTTGTGCCCGGCGTGCAGCGTGAGGTTCGCGCCTTCGAGCAGGCGTTTGGTGCCGCGTGCGAGGGTGAGGTCAACGGCGCGCAACATCAGTGACGACCCCCGGCAACGGGACGCAGCTCGAAGTCGTAGTCGACGAGTGAGCGGCGCGTGGTCGGAAAAGCGCCGGTTCTTGTAGATCGACACGGTGCGCGCGGTCGCGGCGATGCGCGGCGTCGCGATCTGGTAGTCGATCCGCCAGCCGACGTTCTTCGCCCATGCCTGCCCGCGGTTCGACCACCACGTGTATTGCTCGGGCCGCGCATCGACCCGGCGGAACACGTCGACGAAGCCGAGCTCGTCGAACACGCGCGTGAGCCAGGCGCGCTCGTCGGGGAGGAAGCCCGAATTCTTCTGGTTGCTGCGCCAGTTGCGAAGATCGATGGGCTGGTGCGCGATGTTCCAGTCGCCGCAGAGGATGACTTCGCGGCCGCTTTCGACGAGGCTCGTCAGGTGCGGCAGGAATGCGTCGAGGAAGCGGTACTTCGACGCCTGCCGGTGCGGACCGCTCGACCCGGAAGGCAGATAGACGCTGACGATCGACACCGCGTCGAAATCGGCCTGGAGGAAACGGCCCTCGCGATCGAATTCGGCCGCGCCGAAGCCCGCGGTGGACGCGTGCGGCATCTTCGAGTACACCGCGACGCCGCTGTAGCCCTTGCGCTCGGCGGAATGAAAGGTCGCGTGCGATTTGCGCGGCGCGCGCAACGCACGCGGCACGTCGGCCTCATGGCACTTGATTTCCTGCACGCAGACGACGTCCCACGGCTCGGCGCGAGCGAGCCAGCGGGAGAAGCCCTTGCGCTCCGCCGCGCGCAGGCCGTTGACGTTCAGGGTGATGACGCGCATGGCGTGCGTCGGATGTGAAACGACATGGGAAACGACGAACGGCCGCGAGTGTACACGACGAAATCGCCGCCCTCGCGCGAGGAACGATCATCTGCCTGCCGCTATACTCGATCGCCCTCACGACGAACGGTATCCCATGAGCGATTTTCGGCAGGAGTTCCTCGCCTTCTGCTTGGCACGCGAAGTGCTTCGTTTCGGTGAATTCGTGACGAAGGCGGGACGCAAGACGCCGTACTTTTTCAACGCCGGCCTGTTCAACGACGGCGAGAGCCTGCGTCGACTCGGCGGTTTTTATGCGGAAGCGCTGAAGGCATCAGGAGTTGTGTACGACGGGCTGTTCGGACCAGCCTACAAGGGCATCACGCTGGCGGCCGCGACGGCAATTGCGCTCGCCGAAAAGGGTCAGAACTTGCCGTACAGCTTCAACCGCAAGGAAGCGAAGGATCACGGCGAGGGCGGCAGTCTGGTCGGCGCCCCGCTGAAAGGCAGGATCGTGATCGTCGACGATGTGATCACGGCGGGAACGTCGGTGCGCGAGTCGGTCGCACTGATCCGCGGGCAGGGCGCAGTCCCGGCAGGCGTGCTGATCGCGCTGGACCGGATGGAGCGAGGGCAGGACGAGCGATCGGCGGTGCGGGAAGTGCGCGACGAGTTCGGCATCCCGGTCGTCGCGATCGCCACGCTGGACGACGTGATGGCGTTCATCGCGGGCCGGCCGGAGTTGACGCAGTACGCCGGCGACATCGCGGCCTATCGCGAGAAGTACGGTGCGAAGTACGGCGCAAATTGAGCGACGCTGGTTGAGCGGAGCGAGGCAGGACGAACGAGCAGGCGATGCAGGTGGTGGATCGGGGGGTAACCGGATCGACGACCGCAAGAGGGAAGACGTGAACAGGAACGCGCAACAACCGATTCATGGCAGCCGCGCACTCGACGATGCACATTGTGTCGCCGCGCGCCGGCGCGTGGTCGACGCCGCAGTGCTCCTCGTCGCGCTGGCGCTCGCGTTCGCCGCGCTGCGCGATGCGCACGCCGGCACGTACAAGTGGACCGACGAGAAGGGCGTCGTCCACTACGCCGACAAGATGCCCGCCGACGCGGTCAACCGCGCCAGCGCCCAGATCGATTCTCAGGGCATTACGTACAAGCGCACCGAGGCTGCGCTCACGCCCGAGCAGATGCGCGCCAAGTTCGGCGACGCCGAAAAGCAGCGCCAGGCATCGCGCGAAAAGGAATCCGTGGAGCGCCGGGACAATGCGCTCGTCGCGTCGTACTCCAAGGAGCAGGATATCGATCTCGCCCGCGGGCGCGCGCTTGCGACAATCGAGGGCCAGGTGCAGTCGGCGCGCGTCTACGTCGCGCAACTCACGAAGCGGCAGCAGGATCTGCTGGAGAAGAAGATCTCCGCCGGAAGCAAAGGCGCGCCGCCGGCCGTGGAGCGGGAGCTCGAGAGCATCGAGCGCGAGCTCGCGAACACCAACGACTTCATCGCGTTCAAGAAGAGCGAAGGCGTGGCCGTCGCCGCGCGCTACGACGCCGACAAGCTGCGCTGGCGCGAGCTTGTCGCGATGGCCCAGGCCGAGTCGGCACGCCAGAAGATGAACCCAATCCCTGCGCGCACAGGTGGGCAGTCCGGCGCCGGCGGTGGTACCGACGAGTGGGGCCGCTACACGCTGACGGCGCTGTTTCACCAACGCAAAGGCGGCCCGCGGGCCGCCTTTTTCACGTTGGCCGGGACGCAGGAGGCCCCGCCTGCGATAATGCGCCGCTTCGTCCCCTCTGCACTGCCCCTTCCCGATGGCGCAATACGTTTACACGATGAACCGCGTGGGCAAGATCGTGCCGCCCAAGCGCGTGATCCTGAAGGACATCTCGCTGTCCTTCTTCCCCGGCGCCAAGATCGGCGTGCTCGGCCTCAACGGCGCCGGCAAGTCGAGCCTGTTGCGGATCATGGCCGGCGAAGACAAGGAGTACGAAGGCGAGGCCGTGCCGATGCCCGACATGCGGATCGGCTTCCTGCCGCAGGAGCCGCGCATCGATCCGGACGCGACGGTACGCGACGCGGTGCTGCAGGGCCTGTCGGACCTGACGGACGCCAAGGAGAAGCTCGAGGCGATCTACGCGGCCTACGCCGAGCCGGACGCCGACTTCGACAAGCTCGCGGCCGAGCAGGCGAAGTACGAGGCGATCATTGCCACGTCCGGCGGCGACGCCGACCTGCAGATGGAGATTGCCGCCGACGCATTGCGGCTGCCGCCGTGGGACGCGAAGATCGGCACGCTGTCGGGCGGTGAGAAGCGGCGGGTCGCGCTGTGCCGCCTGCTGCTGTCGAGACCCGACATGCTGCTGCTGGACGAGCCCACGAACCACCTCGATGCAGAGAGCGTGGAGTGGCTGGAAGTGTTCCTGGCGAAATTCCCCGGCACCGTGATCGCGGTGACGCACGACCGCTACTTCCTCGACAACGCCGCCGAGTGGATCCTCGAGCTCGACCGCGGCTCGGGCATTCCGTACAAGGGAAACTACAGCGCGTGGCTGGAGCAGAAGGAAGCACGGCTCGCGATCGAGCAGAAACAGGAGCAGGCGCGCATCAAGGCGATGCACCGCGAGCTCGAATGGGTGCGGCAGAACGCGAAGGGCCGGCAGTCGAAGGGCAAGGCGCGGCTCGCGCGCTTCGAGGAGCTGTCGTCGTACGAATACCAGAAGCGCAACGAGACGCAGGAGATCTTCATCCCGGTCGCCGAGCGCCTGGGCGACGCAGTGATCGAATTCAAGAACGTGACCAAGGGCTTCGGCGACAAGGTGCTGATCGACGACCTGTCGTTTCGCATCCCGCCTGGCGCGATCGTCGGCATCATCGGGCCGAATGGCGCGGGCAAGACAACGCTGTTCCGCCTCATCACCGGCAGCGAGAAGCCCGACAAGGGCGAGATCGTCATCGGTCACACGGTGCAGCTCGCCGTCGTCGACCAGACGCGCGAGTCGCTTCCGGATGGCAAGACGGCGTGGGAAGCGATCTCCGGTGGCCAGGACATCCTCACCGTCGGCAAGTTCGAGATGCCGTCGCGCGCGTACCTCGGCCGCTTCAACTTCAAGGGGGCCGACCAGCAGAAGATGGTCGGCGCGCTCTCGGGCGGCGAGCGCGGGCGGCTGCATCTCGCGGCGACGCTGCTCAAGGGCGGCAACGTGCTGCTGCTGGACGAGCCCTCCAACGATCTCGACGTGGAGACGCTGCGCGCACTCGAGGACGCGCTGTCGGAATTCGCGGGGTCGGTGCTGGTGATCTCGCACGACCGCTGGTTCCTCGATCGCATCGCGACGCACATCCTCGCCGCCGAAGACGACTCGAAGTGGGTGTTCTTTCCCGGGAACTACCACGAGTACGAAGAGGACAAGCGGCGACGGCTGGGCGAGGACGGCGCCCGTCCGCATCGGCCGCGCTACAAGCCGCTGCTGCAGTAGCCTCGCGGGTCCGGCTTCGGCCGGACGCGTCGCTACGCCAATACCCTGCTATAGAATCGTCGCCCATGAACGGAATATCCTGGTCGGGCGTATTGCTGCGGGTCGTGTTGGCGACCGCGCTGGTGCTGCTGACGTTCAATCCCAGCGGTTATTCGTTCTATCACTGGATCAGCGCGCCGCCGCCCGGCGTCACCGCGCTGAAGGCGTTTGCCGGCGTCGCGCTGCTGATCGGCTGGGTGGTGTGCCTGCGCACGGCGTTCGTCGCGCTCGGATGGCTTGGCGTAATCCTCTGTGCGGCGCTGCTCGGCACATTCGTCTGGCTGCTGCGCGACCTGCACGTGCTGGAAGCGGCCGGGTCGACGGCAATGACCTGGATCGGGCTCCTCATTGTCGGCGCGATCCTCGGCCTCGGCCTGTCGTGGTCGCTGATCCGCGCCCGGACCACCGGCCAGGTCGAAACGCAATAGCGCGTCAGGCGATACCGGCGGCCTTGCCGACCTCGGAAATGAAGGCCTTTTCCTTGTCGCTCACGCGCACGCCGCCGAACCCGAGAAAGCCGCCTTCGGTCGAAGCGTCCGCAGCTTTCCCGGCGATATCGACCAGCATGCGGCGGTAGGCGTTGGCCTCCTCGGGGGAGGCCTTGCGGGCGACGAGCTCCGACGCCGATTTCACGCGCTCGAGCACGGCCGTCTTGAAGTTCTGCATCTGCTGATCGCGCGAACCCTCGCCGACCATCGACTTGGGGTCGGGCAATCCCGGAATGCTGCGGTCTGCCGCGAGTGCTGCGAACAGCTCGAGGTTGCCTCCGGTCTTGAAGGCATCGGCCATGCCGCGCGCGCCGGCCGCGGCTTCCTTGATCGACGAAAACAGTCCCGAAGGATCGGAGGCCGCAACGCCGCCGGCGATCATTGACGGTGCGAGTCGCAGCAATGTCCATTCTTCTGCGGTGAAAGTGTCCTGCTTTGCCATGATCGCTTCCTTCGGGAGTGCGGGAGTGCAGTGGAAAGGGATTCGGCCTGCGGGGCCGCGCGGCTGAAGTTGCGAGCCGCCGCGCGCGCCTGGGCGCGGCGGCTCTGCACCCGAGCTACAGCTTGGAAATCTCGACCCGGCGCGCCTCGGCGTCACTCGCGCCTGCCCCGGCTTCGACGAACATCGGGGCCTTCATCTCGATGCTCCCCTCGGACACGCCGGCCGCCTTCAGCGCGTCGCGCACCGCGACCGCGCGGCTCTTGGCGAGCTCCTCGTTTTTGGCCGTGTCGCCGGTCTTGTCGGTGTAACCCGTGAGCGCGACCTTGAGCCCGTCCTTCTTGATCGCGTCGGCAGCGCCCGTGATGACCTTGGCGCCATCGGCCCCCACGGCGGCCGAGCCGGTGTCGAAGTAGACCTTGGCCGGGAATCCGGCCATCGCCGCTGCGGCAGGCGCCGGTGCGGCTGGCGTGGGGGCGGTAGCGACCGCCTTGGGGGGCACCGGCGCGGGCGCCTTGGGCGCCATCATCATCCACCAGAGCAGGCCGAGAATTATTGCGCCGATGATCCAGGGCAACCAGCGCTGCAGCCCCGACTTGCTCGCGGCGACGGCTGCCGTCCCTGCGGCCAGGCCAGCGTGGCCGGCGGTAGCCGCGCTGCCCGCGATCGCTGCGCCGGTTCGCCGGGCGGTGTCCGCCGCAGTGCTGCCCAGGTTGCCCAGGAACGCGGAGGGATTGGGAAATCCCAGTGCACTGGTGAGCCGGCTGTCGAGCGCGCCCTGGAGGTTGGGGCCCTGTCCGGCGAGCAGCGACGAGAGGGAGCTCGCATTCAGCCCCTTCTCGCCGATCAGCTTCTTGATCAGCATGAGCACGATCGGGACGACCATGGCGACGAGATTGGAGGCCGACGAGCTCTTGATGCCGCTCGCGGACGAGAGCGCGCTGATCAGCGCGCCGCTCTTGTCGCCGAACAACGCGGGAACCAGGCTGGTGCCGGCCTTCATCAACGCGTTGGCGCCGCCGCTCCCGCCGCCGAACAGCCCGGCGATATTGCCGAGCGAGCCGACGTCGAGGTTGGAGCGATTGATGAGCCCCATCAGGTCCGTCGCACCATCGGGCGTTGCTCCCTTCTGGGCGACGCCGCCGAGCACGGCGGGCAGCAGCGAAGTGAGCGCACCCTGCGTGGCACCCGGCGACTCGCCGAGAAACTGGCTGGCCAGGCTCGAAAAATCGCTTCCCATCACGCTTTGTGCGAGGGACAGCAGGTTTGTGGTCATCGCGACGTCTCCATGGTTGGATGGCGGGCAACCGTCCGCGCATCGGGTAGTCTTTTACTGTCGCGCGACGGTGCGGGGAACTGGTCTTTGGTTAAGTTCGCCGGTCAGACGGCGAGCCTGCGCTTGAGGATCGCATTGACCTGCGCGGGGTTGGCCTTGCCTTTGGTGGCAGCCATCGCCTTGCCGACGAGCGCGTTGAACGCCTTTTCCTTGCCGGCGCGGAACTCGGCGACGATTGCCGGGTTCGCGGCGATGACGCCGTCGACGATCGGCTCGATCGCGCCTTCGTCGGAGATCTGCTTCATGCCGCGCGCCTCGATGATCGCGTCGGCGTCGCCTTCGCCCGACCACATCGCGTCGAACACGTCCTTCGCGATCTTGCCGGAGATCGTGCCGTCCTCGATGCGCTTCAGCAGGGCGGCGAAGCGCGCGCCGTGCACCGGCGCGTCGGCTGCGTCGATGTCGGCGCGGTTGACCGCCGCGGCGAACTCCCCGAGATGCCAGTTCGCGGCGAGCTTCGCGCCGACACCGGCTTCGACGGTGGCCTCGAACGAGCGCGCCATCGCGGCGTTCGCGACGAGGCCCGCGGCGTCCTCCGCCGACAGCGCGAATGCGCTGGCGAAACGCGCGCGCTTGGCCTCCGGCAACTCCGGCATCGCGGAACGCACGCGCTCGATCCACGCCGCGTCGATCACCAGGGGCGGCAGGTCCGGATCGGGAAAGTAGCGGTAGTCCTGCGCGTCTTCCTTGCTGCGCATCGATCGCGTCTCGTTGCGATCGGGGTCGAATAGGCGCGTTTCCTGGACGACTTTGCCGCCGTCCTCGATCAGCTCGATCTGGCGCCGCACCTCGTACTCGATCGCCTGCTGCAGGAAGCGGAAGCTGTTCAGGTTCTTGATCTCGCAGCGCGTGCCAAGCGTGGTACTGCCCGCCGGCCGCACCGACACATTGGCGTCGCAGCGGAAGCTGCCTTCCTGCATGTTGCCGTCGCAGATGCCGATCCAGCGCACCAGCGCGTGCAGCGTCTTCGCATACACCACAGCTTCGTCGCTTGACCGCATGTCGGGCTCCGACACGATCTCGAGAAGCGGCGTGCCTGCGCGATTGAGGTCAATGCCAGTCATGCCGTGGAAGTCCTCGTGCAGGCTCTTGCCCGCGTCCTCTTCGAGATGCGCGCGCGTGAGCCGCACGGTTTTCGCGCCATCGCGGGTGGCGATCGTGACCGAGCCGCCCTGCACGACCGGGATCTCGAACTGCGAGATCTGGTAACCCTTCGGCAGGTCCGGGTAGAAATAATTCTTGCGCGCGAACACGCTGTGCGTGTTGATCGTCCCACCGACGGCGAGGCCGAAGCGGATCGCGCGCTCGACCGCGCCGCGATTGAGCACCGGCAGCACGCCCGGCAGCGCGATGTCGACGGCGGAGGCCTGCGTGTTCGGCGCCGCGCCGAACGCCGTCGACGCGCCGGAGAAGATCTTTGCCGCCGTCGAGAGTTGCGTGTGCGTCTCGAGGCCGATGACGACTTCCCACTTCATGGGGTCGCCTCGGGCGCGCGCGCGTGCCAGTCGGTCGCCTGTTGATAGCGATGCGCGACGTCGAGCAGCCGGGCTTCGCTGAAATAGTCGCCCTGGAGTTGCACGCCGATCGGCAGTCCGCCGCGGGTGAAGCCGCAGGGCATCGACAGCGCCGGTGCGCCGGTGAGGTTGGCCGCGATGGTGAAGATGTCGTTCAAGTACATCTGCACCGGATCGTCGCTCTTCGCACCGATCGCAAACGCGGCGGTGGGCGCGGTCGGTCCGGCGATCACGTCGCATTGCGCATACGCGCGCTTGAAATCCTCGGCGATCAATCGCCGCACCTTTTGCGCCTTCAGGTAATAGGCATCGTAGTAGCCGTGGGACAGCACGTACGTACCGACCAGAATGCGGCGCTTCACTTCCGCGCCGAAGCCTTCCGCACGCGTTCGGCGATACATGTCGTTCAGGTCGGTGTACGACGCCGCGCGATGGCCGTAACGCACACCGTCGAAGCGCGACAGGTTCGACGAGGCTTCCGCCGGTGCGATCACGTAGTAAGCGGCGACGGAATGCTTCACCGCCGGCAATGAAAGCTCGACGGTGGTGGCGCCCAGCGCGACGAGTTGCGCAATTGCGCGCTCGATCGCGGCCGCGACTTCGCCGTCGACACCGTCGCCGAAATATTCGCGCGGCAATCCCACGCGCAGTCCGGCGAGCGTTTTCCCCGTGCGCGCGTCCCGCAGCACGCGCGCGAAGTCCTCGCGCGGCCGGTCGAGCGACGTCGAGTCGCGCGGGTCGTGGCCGGCCATCGCCGACAACAACAGCGCGCAATCCTCCGCCGTGCGCGCGAACACGCCGGGCGTGTCGAGGCTCGACGCGAACGCAACGAGGCCGTAGCGCGAGCACCGGCCGTACGTGGGCTTGATGCCGCATACGCCCGACAGCGAAGCCGGCTGGCGGATCGAGCCGCCGGTGTCGGTGCCCGTGGCGCCCGGCACGAGGCGCGCCGCCACGGCCGCGGCCGAGCCGCCCGAGCTGCCGCCGGGAACGGCGTCGCGGTTCCACGGATTTCTTACCGGCCCGAAGTACGACGACTCGTTCGACGAGCCCATCGCGAACTCGTCCATGTTGGTCTTGCCGACGAGCACCGTGCCGGCGTCCTTCAGCGCGGCGACGACGTGCGCATCGTAGGGCGCGACGAAGTCGGCGAGCATGCGCGAGCCGCAAGTCGTGGTGAGACCGGAGGTCATCAGCACGTCCTTGTGCGCGATCGGAATGCCGGCGAGCGGACCGGCGTCGCCCCGCGCGATCGCCGCGTCCGCCGCGCGCGCGGCGTTGAGTGCGCCTTCGCGATCGAGCGCGATGAATGCGTTCAACCCCGACTGCGCACGCTCGGCACGATCGACGAGCGCGTGCGTCAGCTCGACGCTCGACAACTTGCGTGCAGCGAGCGCCTGCGACAGCTCGACGATCGTCCCGTCGATCACACTCATTCCACCACCCGCGGCACGAGATAGAGACCGTCCTGCACCGCGGGAGCGACCTTCTGATATTCGCTGCGATGATCGGTCTCGGTGACGATGTCCTCGCGCAGCGGCAGCGCGACATCCTGGGCGTGCGCCATCGGCGCGACGCCTTCGGTATCGATCGCCGCGAGCGCATCGAGCACGCCGAAGATCGCAACGAGCTTCGCGTGCACGTCGGCCGCCTCGGCAGCATCGATCTCGATGCGCGCGAGGTGGGCGATCCGATAGACGTCGTCCTGAGTCAGCGCCATGGTGCGGGAGGAGCGGGACGGGGCCGCCCGCGGCGACCCCAAAAGCACAGGCCCGGAGGGGGTCGCCGGGCCCGAAAACCGTCATAAAACCGCATCAAATCAGTGCGGAAGCATTGCACAATAGGTTATCATAACCGGCATTCTTCATAGCTGCCGGACCTGTTCTCCGATCGGGCGGGGGATAGGCATGGCCGCGATCGCGCGGACTTCAAGCCTACATGTTCGAGTCTTTCAAGGGTTATTTCTCCAGCGACCTCGCCATCGACCTCGGCACAGCGAACACGCTGATCTACGTTCGCGGCAAGGGCATCGTGTTGAACGAGCCCTCTGTCGTCGCGATTCGCCAGGAAGGCGGGCCGAACGGCAAGAAGGTCATCCAGGAAGTCGGTCTCGCCGCGAAGCAGATGCTCGGGCGAACGCCCGGCAACATCACTGCGATCCGTCCCATGAAGGACGGCGTTATCGCCGACTTCACGGTGACCGAGCAGATGTTGAAGCAGTTCATCAAGAAAGTGCTCGATTCGCGCCTCTTCTCGCCCAGTCCCCGCATCATCATCTGCGTGCCCTGCGGCTCGACGCAGGTCGAGCGGCGCGCGATCCGCGAATCGGCGCTGGGCGCCGGCGCGTCGAAGGTGTACCTGATCGAGGAGCCGATGGCGGCAGCGATCGGCGCCGATCTTCCGGTGGGCGAAGCGACCGGCTCGATGGTCGTCGACATCGGCGGCGGCACCACCGAAGTCGGCGTCATCTCGCTGGGCGGCATGGTCTACGCGGGCAGCGTCCGGGTGGGCGGCGACAAGTTCGACGAGGCGATCGTCAACTACATTCGCCGCAACTACGGCATGCTGATCGGCGAGACGACCGCCGAACTCATCAAGAAAACGATCGGCTCGGCGTTTCCCGGCTCGGAAGTGAAGGAAATGGAAGTGAAGGGCCGCAACCTCGCCGAAGGCATTCCGCGCAGCTTCACGGTGTCGTCGAACGAGATTCTCGAAGCGCTGACGGATCCGTTGAACAGCATCGTGTCGTCGGTGAAAAGTGCGCTCGAGCGCACGCCGCCGGAGCTCGGCGCCGACATCGCGGAACGGGGCATGGTGCTGACGGGCGGCGGCGCGCTGTTGCGCGACGTCGATCGTCTGCTGATGGAGGAAACGGGTCTGCCCGTGATCGTCGCCGACGATCCGCTGACGTGCGTGGTGCGCGGCTGCGGCAAGGCGCTCGAGAACATGGAAAAGCTGCAGACCATCTTCACTAGCGACTAGATCGACGACGCGCGCCGACGCTCACTGTGTTCGCTGCCCCCAAGGGGGAGCAAGCCTCCCTTGGGGCGGCCCCGCGGGAGGCTAGGGCGTCCTCGCATGGTGCACGCGGGCTAGGCATTGATGCGCCACATCCCCGTCGAGCCGCCCGATTTCTTCAATCGCGGGCCTAGCCCGCTTCTGCGGCTCGCCTTCCTCGGAGTGCTCTCGCTGGCACTGATGTTCGCCGACACGCGCTTTCGCTATCTCGAAGGCGTGCGGCAGGTCGTCGCGGTGATCCTCTATCCCTTCCAGCGCGCGGTGCAGCTTCCCGGTGAAGCGTTCGCGTTCGTCAGCGATTACTTCGGTTCGAAGCGGGAGCTCGCCGACGACAACGCCAAGCTGAAGCAGGATCTCGTCGCGCAGGCGCCGGCCGCGCAGGGCTTCGCGCAGCTGGGCGAAGAGAATGCGCGATTGAAGGCGCTGCTCGCCATGCAGAAGCGCTACGCCGGCGCGGCGATCGCCGTCGAAGTTCTGTACACCGGCCGCGATCCGTTCAGCCAGAAGGTGTTCGTCAACAAGGGCAGCGACGCCGGCATCAGGCCGGGCGACGCCGTCGTCGACGATCAGGGCGTGGTCGGACAGGCTACGCGCGTGTTTCCGGCGATGGCGGAAGTGACGCTTCTCACCGACAGGGATCACGCCGTGCCGGTCAAGATCGAGCGCAGCGGCATTCGCACGGTGATGTTCGGCACCGGCACCGGCCGCGCGCCGGAGTTGCGCTTCACGGCGCCCACCGCCGACATTCGCAACGGCGATCGGCTCGTCACGTCGGGGATCGACGGCACCTATCCCGCGGGACTCGCGGTGGCGAGGTGGTCAACATCGACCGCGACACCGGCCAGATGTTCGCGCGGATCGCCTGCCGTCCGCTCGCAGGCTTCGACCGCAGCCGCTACATGCTCGTCATCGGCCGCGAAGCCGCGCTGCCGCCGCGGCCGGAAGAGGCGGCCGAGGCCGAAGCCGCGAAAAAGGGCGGGCGCAAAGGGCGCAGAGGCGATGAGGATGATCCCCAGCGTGTCGGGACTCACGCCGGCCTCGCCGGACGAGATCCTGCGGCAGGTCAACCCGTGGTTCATCCTGCTCACGCTGCTTGCTCGGCCTGCTTGCCAACCTCGTGCCGGCACGCCCGCGGTATCGCTCGATGCGGCCCGATTTCCTCGCGCTGGTGATGCTGTACTGGTGCATCCAGGAGCCGCGCTACGTGGGCGTGGGCATTGCGTGGGTGCTCGGCCTCGTGATGGACGTCGCCGATGCGACGGTGTTCGGGCAGCACGCGCTCGCGTATGCGGTGCTCGCGTACGCCGCCGAATATTTCCGCCGCCGCGTGCTGCGCTTTCCGCTGTGGCAGCAGGCGGCGCAGGTGGCGGCGCTGCTCGCACTCGTGCGCCGCGCTCGTGCTGCTCGTGCGCTTCGTCGGCGGCGCGCCGATGCCGCGCTGGACGTACTTCGTGCCGCCGCTCGTCGGCGCGCTGTTGTGGCCGCCGCTGTCGATCGCTCCTGCAGTGGCCGCAGCGGCCGGCGCGTTCGCCGCGGCGAGCTCTGAGGATGCATGCGACCCCCACGCTCACTGCGTTCGCTGCCCCCAAGGGGCAGCAGGCCTCCCTTCGGGGCGGCCCGGCGGGAGGCTGATACCATGACGCGCCGCCTGCCTCTTCACCCGCCGCAACGACTACGGCGGCGCGCTCGGCGCGTCCGAGCTGCGCAACGCCGAGCGCGAGGTGCTTCCTGTTCCGCCGCCGGCTGGTCATCGCCGGCGCTGCTCGCGCTCGCGGCGTTCGGCGGGCTGTTCGCCCGCTTCTGTCTACCTGCAGGTGGTCCAGCACGAGCACTACCGGACGCTCGCCGAGACCAACCGCATCGCGATCGTGCCGATCGTGCCCAACCGCGGCGTGATCACCGACCGCAACGGCGTCGTGCTCGCGCAAAGCTACTCGGCGTACACGCTCGAGCTCACGCCGGCGAAGATCAAGAACCTCGAGGCGACGATCGACGCGCTCGCCGAGATCGTCGACATCCAGCCGCGCGACCGCAAGCGCTTCCGCAAGCTCCTCGACGAGTCGAAGAACTTCGAGAGCATGCCGCTGCGCACGCGCCTGACCGACGAGGAGGTCGCGCGCTTCGCCGTGCAACCGCTACCGCTTTCCCGGGCGTCGAGATCAAGGCGCGGCTCTTCCGCCAGTATCCGTTCGGCGAGGTCGCGTCGCACGTCGTCGGCTACATCGGCCGCATCAACGACAAGGACCTCGAGCGCATCGCCGACGTGGGACGAGACGGCGAACTACAAGGGCTCCGACTACATCGGCAAGGTCGGCGTCGAGCTCTCCTACGAGCGCGAGCTGCACGGCACGACGGGCGTGGAGGAAGTCGAGGTCGACGCCGGCGGCCGCGCGGTGCGCACGCTGTCGCGCACGCCGCCGGTGTCCGGCAACAACCTGCACGCTGTCGCTCGACATCAAGCTGCAGGAAGTCGGCGGAGAGCCGCGTTCGGCGACCGCCGCGGCGCGCTGGTCGCGATCGATCCGCGCAACGGGCGACGTCCTCGCGTTCGTGTCGCAAGCCGGGCTACGACCCGAACCTGTTCGTCGACGGCATCGACCCGGCGAACTGGGAGCGCTCAACGAGTCGCCGGACAAGCCGCTGCTCAACCGTCCGCTGCGCGGCGCGTATCCGCCGGGCTCGACGATCAAGCCGTTCCTGGCGCTCGGCGCGCTCACGTCCGGCAAGCGCACGCCGACGCAGACGATCTTCGATCCCGGGCTATCTTCCAGCTTCCCGGGCACGTCGCACCGCTTCCGCGACGACAAGCCGGGCGGCCACGGCACGGTCGACATGTACAAGTCGATCGTCGTGTCGTGCGACACGTACTACTACGTGCTCGCGAGCGAGACCGACATCGACGACACCGCGCGCTTCCTGTCGCAGCTCGGCTTCGGCCGCAAGACCGGCGTCGACATCGAGGGCGAGCTGCCCGGCATCCTGCCGTCGCGCGAATGGAAGCGGCAGCGCTTCGCCGGCAAGAAGTACCGCGAGGAGCACCGCAAGTGGTATCTCGGCGACTCGATCTCCGCCGGCATCGGGCAGGGCTACAACGCGTTCACGCCGATGCAGCTCGCCCACGCGATCGCGATCGATCGCCAACGACGGCGTCGCGTATCCAGCCGCACCTCGTCAAGAACGATCGCAGAACCTGAAGACCGGCGAGGAGCGCTCGGTCGCGCCGCAGCCGACGCACACGATCGCCGTCAAGCCCGAGCACATCGCGATCATCAAGAACGCGCTCGTCGGCGTGAACAAGGAAGGCACCAGCGCCGCGGCGTTCGCCGGCGCGCAGTTCACGTCAGCGGCGGCAAGACCGGCACGGCGCAGGTGTACTCGCTCAAGGGCGAGAAGTACGTCGCGCAGCAAGGTCGACGAGCGGCTGCGCGACCACGCGTGGTTCATCGCCTACGCGCCGGCCGACAAGCCGAAGATCGCGCTCGCGGTGCTGGTGGAGAACGGCGGCTTCGGCGCGCAGGCGGCGGCGCCGATCGCGCGCAAGGTGCTCGACTACTACCTGCTCGGCGACGAGCGAGCCGGGGCCGGCGCCCGTCGTGCCGGCGCGCCGGCGGGCGAAGACGAGAGCGACTGACGCGTCGCAGGCCGTTCCTGTGCCTCGCGCTGCTGGGAGGTGCTCACGCGCCGCATCGACAACTTCCTGTTCGGCTGCGCGCTGGCGCATCGTCGGCGTCGGGCTCGTCACGCTGTTCTCCGCGGCCGACCAGAGCATGCGCGCGCGTGACGAGCCAGGCGTGTCGCCTCGGCTTCGCGCTGGTGCTGATGTGGATCGTCGCCAACATCCCGCCGCAGACGCTCGCGCGCGCGGCGGTGCCGCTCTACGTCGCTCGGCGTGCTGCTGCTCGTCGGCGTCGCGCTGTTCGGCGTCGTCGTCAACGGCTCGCGGCGCTGGCTCAATCTCGGCATCGCGCGCATCCAGCCGTCCGAGCTCATGAAGATCGCGCTGCCGCTGATGCTCGCGTGGTACTTCCAGAAGTTCGAGGGCCGCATCGGCTGGAAGGACTTCGTGATCGCCGCGGTGCTGATCGTCGTGCCGGTCTACCTGATCAAGCGGCAGCCCGACCTCGGCACGTCGCTGCTGATCGCGGCGTCGGGCTTCTACGTGCTGTATCTCGCGGGGCTGTCGTGGAAGGTCATCGTCGGGCTCGTCGTGCGCCGGCGCCGCCGCGGCGTCCGCTTCGTCTGGCACGCATCTGCACGGCTACCAGCGCGAGCGCATCCTGACGTTCATCGATCCCGCGCGCGATCCGCTCGGCGCCGGCTATCACTCGTCGCAGGCGTCGATTGCGATCGGCTCCGGCGGCGTCATCGGCAAGGGCTGGCTCAACGGCACGCAGACGCACCTCGACTTCCTGCCCGAGCGCCACACCGACTTCATCTTCGCGGTGTTCGGCGAGGAGTTCGGCCTGATCGGCAACGCGCTGCTGCTCGTCCTCTACATGCTGCTGATCGGCGCGCGGCGATGGTGATCACGGCGAACGCGTCGACGCTGTTCGCGCGCCTGCTCGCGGGCGCGATCACGCTGATGTTCTTCACCTACGCGTTCGTCAACATGGGCATGGTGAGCGGCGTCCTGCCGGTGGTCGGCGTGCCGCTGCCGCTCGTGTCGTACGGCGGCACGGCGCTGGTGTCGCTGTTCATCGGGCTCGGCGTGCTGATGAGCGTGCAGGCGCACCGCAAGCTCGTCGCAACCTGACGCGCGGCGCCGGTCGCTCTCCCCCGCGTCCGGCGCGCTGCGGCAAACTCAGCGGTCCGACACCGCGGCGCGGTGACGCTTCCACGCCGCGGCGTAGAACGCAACGTTGACTGCGACGACGAGCCCGCCGATCGCAACCTGGATCGACGGCGTCAGGCCCGCCGGATAGATCACCGGAATCACGTAGTGCTCGATGAAGCCACCGTCGTAGCCGGCGGCGCCCGCGCGACGGCGCAGCGCGTTCTCGAGCGGCGTCAGCGGACAGATCGTGGCGGTGAACTCAACGTAGGCCGCCCACGCGACCGCGGGCAGGTGCAGCCAGGCGATGCGCGGCCGCCACAGCACGAGCGCGCCGCCCGCGAGCGCGAACGCAATGAACAGCAAGTGAAGGAGAACGACGGCGTCGGCGAGCAGGCGGTCGATCACGGATCGCGCGACGCCACGCGCAAAGACAAGGGCGCTACTTGCGGGGCCGGCGGGCGCGCGCGCCCTTGCGGTTGCTGCCCGCTTTCGACTTCGTCGACTTCGCCGTGGAGGATGTCGACCTGCCCGCTCGCGCCGGCTTGTCAGCGGGCGGATCGTCGTGCGCGTCGGGCTTGTAGTCGCCGATCACGGACTTCACCGGGCACACGGAAAAGGCAGGACAGCGCTTGCAGCCGACCGCGAGCGCGATGGGGCAGATCACCATGGAAATCTCCGGTGTTCGCTCAAGGATACACCCGCCCCGCGATCAGCAGACCGCGCCAGCGGCGAGCTTGTGTTGCACCAGGTCGATCGCGAACGTGCAGACGTGACCCTTCGGCTTCACGGTCGCCGTGCACTGCACGTCGCCGGCGCGCTTGGTCATCGAGCCGTCGTCGAGGCACGCGTCGCGCCGCGGTGTCGCCTTGAGCTTCTGGTAGAGGTCGCGCGCCGCCGCGCCGTCCAGCGTGACGACGAAATGCGTGTCCGGCCGCTCCGACGGTGGCGGGTCGACGAGCGTCTTGCCCGTGAACGCGTAGGTGCCCGTCAGCGGCTGCGGCGGCGCGGCGTGCGCAGACACCGCGCAGGCGAGCGCAACGGTCAGCGTCGTCACGCGTCGCATCGTCACACCTGTTTCGGCCAGTATTCGGCGATCACCGGCGCGACGGCAGGATCGGCTTCGATCCGCTGCAGCAACGCGTGGAAGGCAGGACGCGACGTTTCGACGTGCTTGCGTGCACCCGACCAGCGCGACACGATGCAGGCGAGAAGGTCGAGCGCGCCGAGCCGCGCGCCGGCAAGGAATGGCGTCGCGGCAAACGTGTCGGCGAACGTGTCCCACAGTTCGTGCAGCCGCGCCCGCGTGCCGGCGCGGATGCGCTCCTTCAGCGCGTCATCGGCATCGGGCACGACCCGCTCGGGGTAGTCGATCACGCCGATGCACGCGTAGCAGTTGGCTGCGATGTAGACGAGTCCGCGCAGCGATTGCGCGCGCGCCGCCGGATCGGCCGGCAGCAGGCCGCTGTCGGGATAGCGCAAGCCGAGGACCGCGAGAATGGCCGCGCTCTCGCTCATCACCGTGCCTTCCGGCAACACGAGCGTCGGCACCTGCGCGAGCGGATTCACCGTGCGCAACTCGTCGAGGCCGGGGCCGGGCTGCCACGACGCCGCGTCGACCACGCGATACGGCGCGCCGGTGATCCGCAGCGCGGCCTCCACCGCCGCGGCGCCCGATCCCTTCGCGCCATAGAGCACCATCATGTCCGTCATGTCCATGTCCTCCGGAAGTGCGCAAATTGTCGCGTGCGCGCCGCGATGCGGCAATCACGAGCGGCCATCGGTCTAGGACGCCGGCGCGATGGCCGCCCACAGCATCGCGATGCCCGACGCCGCCATCATCCCGTCCATCAGCAGGCGGAAGCGTTCCGCCGGCAGCTTGAGGACGAAGCGCTTGGCGAGATACGAGCCTGCCATCAGCGACGCGCCGATGACGAGCCCCTTGGCGATCGCGTCCCACGGCAGCGCGCCGAACGAGCGGAAGACGGCAGACTTGGCGACGTAGATGCCGAGCGACCCCGCGGCCTCGGTCGCGAGAAACGCGCCCTTGACGAGGCCGTACGCGAGAAAAACGGGCACGCTGAGCGGCCCCGTGGTCACGACGATGCCGGTGAGAAAGCCGATCACGAGCCCGATGAGCGCGAGGTGCCAGCGCTGCAGCTTGAGCTCGCGCGCGGCGAGCCAGCGCCGGGCGGGAATCATCGCGAGGAAAAACGCGCCGAGCGCCACTTCGACCACGCGCGGCGGCAGCGCGAGCAGTGTGCGCGCGCCGAGCGCGGCCGCGGGGATGCCGGTCGCCGAATACGCCGCGCAGGCGCGCCAGTCGACTTCGCGCCACCACACCATCACGCGTGACAGGTTCGCCATGATCGAGGCGACTGCCATGATCGGGACCGCGGCCAGCGGGCCGTAGGAAATCACCAGCACCGGCATCAGCATGATCGAGGCACCGAAGCCGACGATGCCGCTGAGCGTGCCCGCGACGAGCCCGATGGCGAGGACGAACGCCAGATCCACTGGAACCCGCTACCGCGGCCAGGCCAACGGCGGTCAGGCCATCTGCAGCGCGATGTCGAACGTCGCGGCGAGGCCGCCGTCGCGCTCGACCGGCGCCAGCGTGAGCTCGCGGCCGCCTTGCCGATAGAGGAAGTCCCGTGCATTGCGCGCGTCCGCGCGGCCGCGCGCGGCGTAAGGCGCGCGCGCGAACACGCGATCCGAGAACGCGTCGTCGAAATAGAACTGCGAGGTGAGCTCGCGCGTGCCGCTTCTGACTTTGAAGTGGATATGCACGGCGCGGCCCGGATACCAGCCCGGATAGATGGTGACGAAGCGCACGCGGCCGTTCGCGTCGCTGACCTGGTAGCCGCGCAGGAAGCGCTCGGCGCCGCGCGTGCCGGAGTAGACGCCGTCGGCATCGCACTGCCAGATGTCGACTACGGCACCGGCGAGCGGCGCGCATCCGGCAGCGCTCATCCGGCTGACGCTGAGCTCGAGCGCCAGCGGCGTGCCTGCTACCGGCCCGCCGCCGGGGTTGCTGCGCACGTCGGAGCGCTCGAGTCGCGTGTCCACGAAAAACGGCCCTTCGGTCTGTGTGGGGGTGGCGACACATGCGGCGGCGGCCGCCGCCGCGCGCACCGGCGCGAAGACGAGCGGCGCCGCGCCGAGGAGCGCGAGCGCCTCGCGTCGGGTGAGGACGCGGCCGCGCGGGACGTCATGCTTGTCCATCGCGGCCTCCCGCCGGGCCGTCCCAAGGGAGGCCTGCTCCCCCTGTGGGGGCAGCGAACGCAGTGAGCGGGGGGTCGTCACCTATACACCCTCGGTGAGGAACAGATCGCCCTTCGACGCCTGCTTGCGCAGCGCGAGCAGCGGCGCGTATTCCGGCGACGCGTACCACGCCTTCGCCGCGGCCATCGAGGCAAACTCCAGGATCACCACGCGCTTGGGCATGAACGACCCTTCGAGGTGCTCGACCGCGCCGCCGCGCGCAAGAAAGCGCCCGCCGTGCTGCGCGATCGTCGCCGCGACGCCCTTGCGATATTCGTCATACGTCGCCGGGTCCGTCACTTCGATGCTCGCGATCACGTACGCTGCCATCGTCATCCTCTGCGGGTCGTGGTGGAACTCGTCGCGACTATACGCCGGGCGTCCCGCGCGAATCACTTGAGCGCGAAGTCGACGCGCGTTGGCGCACCGCCGTCCTTGACGCCGTCGGCGCCGAGCTTCGACGCGACGAGGAACATGCGCTCCGAGGCAATGCTGCCGTTGGCGGTCAGCCATGACTTCACGGCTTGCGCGCGCTCGTTGGCGAGCGCGTTCAGCGCCTCGTCGTCGATGGTATAGCTCGCGAGCAGCATCGCCTCCATCTCCGCAGGCGGGATGTCCTTCGCGAGTCCGACCGCGTTCTTCGGCTTGTCCGGCAGCTTCGCGTCGTCGTATACGGCTTTGAGCAGGCGCGGATACTCGGCGGCGTCGATGGCGATCGCATCGAGCGCTGCCGGCGCAGCGCTTTGGCCCGACGCTTTCTGCTTCTGCGCGCGAACCGCGCGATCGAGCCGCGCGCGCTTCAGGCCGTCGCGATCGACGTCGGGAATTGCGCGGCCGGTGACGTCGAGCTTGAGTCCGGGACGGTCGGCAAGCGCCTTCGCGAGCGTCTTGAGCTTGGTCTCCGCCAGCGGGGTGATGTCGGCGCGCCCCGGGGCAAACTCGACGAACGCGAGCTGCTCGCCGCCGCCGGCGAGCGCGCCGAGGATCGCGAATGGCGCCGTCACGATCTTGGTGATCAGGTTGATGATCACGCGGATGATCAGTCCGCCGACCGAGAACTGCGGATCGTCGAGCGAGCCGGAAATCGGCAGCTCGACGTCGATCACGCCGTGGCGATCCTTGAGCAGCGCGACGGCAAGCAGCACCGGAAGCTTGGTCGCCGTCGGGCTGTCGACGCGCGCGCCGAACGTCAGCTGATCGAGCACGAGCTTGTTGTCGGCGGCGAGCTTGCGGTCCTCGATCCGGTAGTGGACGTCGAACGACAGCTTGCCCTTCTCGATGCCATAGCCCGCGTACTTGGCTGCGTAGGGCGTGAGCGGCGGCAGGTCGACGTCGCGCGCCTTGCCGGTGAGATCGAGCGACAACTCGCGCGCGAACGGATTGACCTTGCCGCGCACTTCCACCGGGGCGTCATGCTCCACCTTCGCATCGAGCGCGACGTCGCCCGCCTGTGTCGCGGACATCGCGGACACGCTGCCCGCGACGTCGGTGAGGTTGACCGTGTAGTTGGGCTTCACGAAGAAATCGGAAAACCGCACGTTGCCGCGCGCGACCTCGATGCGGCCGATCGACACCGGCAGGTTCGCGTCACCCGACAGCGGGGCAGCGGCTTCGGCGAGGCGCGCGGCGGCGCGCGCGCTGCCGGTCGACGGCGCTGGCGCAGTCGCCGCTGCGCGCGTGCGGGAGGGGGCGGGCGGCTTGGCCGCGGAGGCGGCCGATGGAGCGGGCGTAGGTGGGGCCGGCGTCGCGGCCGCCGCGTCGGGCGACGCCATCAGCAACTGCAGATTCAGCGTCGCGTCCTCGTTGACGATGATCCGCGCGTAGAAATCGTCGAGCGACACGGCGCCGAGCGCGAGGCGCGGCGGCGCGCTCGCGGTGTCGACCGCGGTCAGCGTCAGCGTCTTCCAGCGGACGAGCTCCTGGTTGGTCGGCCGGTCGAGGGCGCCGAAGTCGCTGATCGTCACGTCGCCCGCGTAAGTCGTGCGCGTTCCGCCCGCTGCCCCGGTATCGAGGACGAGGCGACCCTTGGTCGCGAGCGCACCCCCGGTGAAGACGATGTTCGTCCGCGACTCGACGTAGACGCGAAAGGGCATGAGATCGACGCCGGCAGCATCGACCCGCCAATCGCCGGCGAAGGGGTTGGTGGCGAGCGAGCCGACGAGCGCAACCTTGCCGCTGTTGCCGACGCGCGCGCGGAAGTCGAGCGTCCCTTTGGCGCCGCGGGCGTTGCTGAAGTTCTGGCCGACGGCGCGGACGTCGGTCAGCCGCTGCTTGACCGGCGGCACGACGCCGCGGTCCTCGACGTCGGCGGTCGCGCGCTCGAGCGTGATCCTGCGCACCGCGTACGCCCACGTGGCGTCGGCGCTGCCCGCGGCCGGCGCGCCGGGGCCGGCCGGCGCGCCTGCGCCGGTTTGCGCGGTGGTGCGCACGAGGCGCGCGAAATTGATGGTGCCGTCGGCCTCGCGGACGACACGCATCGCCGCCCGCGGTCCGTCGACGCTGTCGATCGTCACGCGATGCTGCGCGAGGTCGAAGTCGATGCCGGCGAGCGCGAGCGAGGGAATGCGCCACAGCGGCTCCTTCTCGTCGCTGACCGCGAGCTCGAGGTCGGTCAGCGTCGCGCTGCCGCCGGTGAGCTTCACCTGCAGCGGCGTGGCGCCCGCGGCGACGTCGAAGTCGCCGGCGAGTGCCAGCGATCCGCGCTTGACGTCGAGCGCAAGCGCGGCCGCATAGTACGGATACAGGCGCGCGAGGCTGAACTTCGACAGCGCGAAATTCCCGCGACCGGCCAGTTTGCGCACGTCGAGCTCGCCCTTGCCGTCGAAACGCGCGCCGTCGGAATCGAACGCGAGCTCGATCCTGGCCGGCGGCGCGTCGGCGGTGGACAGGCCGGTGGCGGTGAGCGTGACGCCGGTGAGCGTCGCGGCGAACGCCGGATCGATCGACGCGTCGGACAGCGCGAGCGTGCCGTTGCTGATGCGCGCGTCGGCGACGCGCAGCGTCCATGCCTGCGCTGGCGCTGCGGCCGTCGCTGAAGCGGCGCGTGCCGCCGGAGGCGCCGGCGCGGCCGGCGTGATGAGCCGCACGAATTCGAGCGCACCGTCGGACAGGCGGCGCAGATCGACGTTCGGCGCATCGACGGCGATCCGCTCGATCGCCACCGTGCGCGCGAGCGCGTCGGCTTCGCCGATCGTCGCGTCGACCTTGGCCGCTGCGGCGAGCGGCGTGCCGTCGTTGCGCGTGAGCGCAAAACGATCGACGCGGGCGGTGCCGCTCACCTTCAGCGTCTTCGGCACGCCTTTGTCGGTCACGAACGCGATCTTGAGGCGCGTCGTCAGCGCGCCGTCCTTGACCTTGGCCGCGAGCGGCAGCGTCACGTATTCGACGTAGCGCGCGAGCGGCAGTGCGTCCAGATTCACGTCGAGCGACGCTTCCTTGACGTCGACGAACGGCGACGACGCGCTGCCGCCGAGCACGAACGCGCTACCGTTGACCACCGCGGCAAGCTTCGGCGTCACCCGAATCTCGGCCGCGTACGGCAGGCTCGACAGGAACGGGATGCCGATGCCGATGCCGGTGACTTCGTGCACGCGCTTGTGCGGCTTGTCGTCGAACGTAATCGCGCCATCGTCGATCTCGATGTTGTTGACCGAGAACCGCGGCGGCGGCCCGGGCGGCGCCGCTGCGATGCGCTCGATCACGTCCTGAATGTTGTAGCCGCCGTCGGCGTTGCGCGTCAGCGCGACGCGCGGCCGGACGACGCGCACGGCGTCGAGCACCGGCGCGCGGCGATAGATCGACGCCGAGGACACGTCGAGGTCGAGCTGGTCGAATGCGAGCAGGGGCTTGCCGGGGACACGATCGGCGAGCACGAAGTCCCGGATCGTCGCCTTCAGGCGGAAGGGATCGAATTCGATCTTGCCGATCGTCGCCTGCCGGCCAAGCTCCTCCTGCAACGACGATTCCAGCTTCGACTTCACGATCAGCGGTACTGCGAAGTAGCCGAACGCGATGAACGCGAGGGCGAGCACGACGAGTGCAATCAGCGCATTGCGCAGCCGCCGCCGCCATGGCGAGGGAGTCACGGCGTCCATGTCGGCGGCTCGAAATGGGCATGCGGCGCAGCGGAGAAGGCGATCGCGAGCACCGGCGGCACGTGCGGTTTCATCGGCAGCGACGCCACCTCGGCGTGCGTGAAGTAGCGCGTCTCGAGCGTTTCCTCGCCGTCCGGCTTCAATGTGCCGCCGATGGGCCGCGCCAGGAACACCGTCGAGACGAACGCAATCTCGTCGCCGTTCGAATAGCGCGCGCGATACAGCGGCCCGCCGAACACGCCGAGAAGACGCGTCAGCTCGACGTGCAGTCCCGTCTCCTCCCAGGTCTCGCGTACGGCAGCGTCGGCGGGCACTTCCAGCGGCTCGATCATGCCGCCGGGCGTCGTCCACAGGTTGCCTTCGACGTGACGGACGAGCAGGACGCGCTCGGAATCGTCGATGACGATTACGCTGACCGTCGGAACCTCGAGAAGGTCGGTCCCGATTTTCGCCCGCAGATCGCGGACATAGGTCGACATGGGCATGACGAACTTCGAGGTCTATCGCGCGGGCCGCCCACCTGCCGCGACTGCACGCTCGACTACATGATGCGATTGAACCAGAAAAGCGACAAGAGCGCCGACAACAGCGCCAGCACCGCAGCCGCAGCAGCGAACAGCGCGGTGATCTCGGTTTCCTTGCGTTCCAGCACCATCCGCGAGTTCAGCGTCTCGTAGATCTTCTTGAGCTCGGCCGCCGTGCCGGCGTAGAAATACTCGCCGCGCGTGATGAGCGCGATGCGCTTCAGCGACTCTTCGTCGAGCCGGACGCGCATCGACCAGCCCTCGGCGCCGATGATCTCGCCGGCGAGCGTGCCGATACCGACGGTGAACACGCGCACGCCGCGCTCCGCGGCCATCGTCGCGGCTTCGATCGGATCGGGGCCGGTGGTGGTCTGACCGTCGGTCAGCAGGATGATCGCCGCCGACGCGTACGAGCCGGGCGCGACCTTTTTTGCCTTGTCGTCGGCCGGCTTGTCGTTCGCCTTGTCGGCCAGCGGATTGCGCCCGCCCTTGTCGCGCGCGGCGGTGCCCCGCGGATTCCACGACCGCAAGTCGAACTCCGCTTCGGGAAAGATCGTCTTCAGCGACACCAGGATGCCGCTGCCGACCGCGGTGCCGCGCTGGAGCTGGAAGCGGTCGATTGCGGCGATCAGGTCCTCGCGCGAATTCGTCGGCGGCTGCACGACCGAAGCGGTGGCGGCGAACGACACGATGCCGATGCGCGTCGTGCGCGGCTGCTCCTCGACGAACGCCTTGGCGGCCACCTGCGCGGCTTCGAGGCGGTTCGGCTTGACGTCGGTGGCGCGCATGCTGCCCGACACGTCCATCGCCATGATGACCGTCTCGTGCGCGGAGGGCAGCGTCACGATGGCCGCGGGACGCGACACCGCGAAGACCATCAGCGTGAACGCGAGCAGGAACAGCGCGGGCGGCACGTGCCGGCGGATGCGCTGCGCCGGGCCCATCGCCTCGCGGAACATTGCCAGCCCCGCGTAGCGGACGGATGACTTCTTCCGCCGCCGCAGCACGAGCAGGTACGCGGCCACGACGAGCGGCACGAGCACCAGCAGCCACAGCATTTCAGGCCATAGAAACGTCATTGCTCGCTTCCAGGTGGCGCGGCACCGCACCGCCGGTGGCCAGTTGGCTCCGGCGCTTGCGCAGGTCGGCGAAGCGCATGATGGCGTCGACGAGGTCGTCGTCGGTGCAAAGCTCCAGCGCGTCGACGCCGGCGTCGCGCAGCGCATGGCGAAGCTCGCGCTCGCGCCGCTGCGCCGCTTCGGCAAAGCGCTTGCGGAAGCCGCGGTCGTGCGTGTCGACGAAGAGCTGCTCGCCCGTCTCGGCGTCCTCGATCACCAGCATGCCGAGGTCGGGCATCTCCATCTCCAGCGGATCGTAGAGCCGCACCGCCAGGATCTCGTGGCGCTTCGCGAGCTGCGCCAGCGGCTTGCCCCAGCCCGGCGTGCTGATGAAATCGGAGATGACGAACACCAGCGAGCGCCGCGGCATCACGGAGAACGCGGTCTGCAGAAAGTCCTGCAGGTTGGTGGTGGCCGCGCGCTTCAACTGCGGCCGCGTCAGCAGCGTATTGAGGATGTGCAGCACATGGCGACGGCCGCTCCGCGCGGGGATCATCTCCTCGACGCCGTCACCGTAGAACAGCGCGCCGACGCGGTTGCCGTGCTTGGTGAGCAGGCGCGCAAGCACGGTGACGAAATCGGCGAGGACCGCGCGTTTGCGCACGTCCGTCGAACCGAAGTCGACCGACGGCGAGAGGTCGAGCAGGAACCACGCGGTGACCTCGCGGTCCTCGTTGTATTCGCGCACGTAGGGCGTTCCCATGCGCGCGGTGACGTTCCAGTCGATGTGCCGCACGTCATCGTGGTACTGGTACTCGCGGATGTCGGCGAGATCCAGCCCGAAGCCGCGGAACAGCGTCCGGTAGTCGCCCTGCAGCAGGCCGTCGAGCCGACGGATGACCGTCCACTCGAGGCGGCGCAGCAGCGCGTCAGGATTGCGCGGCGAACTTGACATGCGTGTCGAGCGGCTTGTCGGGCGCGCGCACGCTCTGCAGCACGCGCGTGACGATCTGGTCGGCGGTCATCGCGTCGGCGAGCGCCTCGTACGACAGCACGAGGCGGTGGCGCAGCACGTCGGGCGCCAGATCGGTCACGTCCTCGGGCAGCACGTAGGTGCGCCCGCGCAGGAAGGCGAGGGCGCGCGCGCCTTCGATCAGCGCGATCGACGCGCGCGGGCTCGCGCCGAACGTCAGGTATTTGCCCAGATCCTTGATGCCGTAGCGATCGGGATTGCGCGTCGCGGCAGCGAGCTTGACCGCGTACTGCATCAGCGACGGATCGACGTAGCCGCTGCGGCACTCGCGCTGCAGCGTGGCGAGCTCGTCGGTGGTGGCGACGGGCACGACGTCGTGCGACGGGCCCGGTGACGCGCTCGACGATGACGAACTCCTCCTCCTCGGTCGGATAGCCGACCAGCACCTTCATCATGAAGCGGTCGACCTGCGCTTCGGGCAGCGGGTACGTGCCCTCGGTCTCGATCGGGTTCTGCGTGGCCATCACGAGGAACGGGCTGGGCACGCGGTGCGTCTCCCCGGCGATGGTCACCTGGTATTCCTGCATCACTTCCAGCAGTGCGCTCTGCACCTTCGCCGGCGCGCGGTTGATTTCGTCGGCGAGCAGCAGGTTGGTGAACACCGGCCCGAGCGACGTCGTGAACTCGCCGGTCTTCTGGTTGTAGATGCGCGTGCCGACGAGATCGGAGGGCACGAGGTCGGGCGTGAACTGGATGCGCCGGAACGTGCCGCGTACCGTGCGCGCGAGCGTCTTCACCGTGAGCGTCTTCGCAAGGCCCGGTACGCCCTCGACCAGCAGGTGCCCCTGCGCGAGGATCGCCACCAGCACCCGCTCCAGGAAATGATCCTGGCCGACGATGATCTTCTTCACCTCGTAGAGAATCCGCTCCATCAGCGTGGCGACTTCGCCGCCGCGGCTCACATCCTTGAGTTCCATGATTCTCCTGACGAGGTTACGTGTGTGAATGCCTAGCTTCCCGCCGGGCCGTCCCAAGGGAAGCTTGCTCCCCCTGTGGGGGCAGCGAACGAAGTGAGCGTGGGGGTCGTCATGCTTCCCGCCGGGCCGTCCCAAGGGAAGCTTGCTCCCCCTTGGGGGCAGCGAACGAAGTGAGCGTGGGGGTCGTCATCTAGAACGGCGACAGTCCCGCCGCGGCCGCCGCGTTCTCGATCGGCACTGCGAAGCCGATGCCGATGAACACGTTCTGCGGGGTCGGGTTGAGGATGCCGGTGACGATGCCCACCACCTCGCCCTCGGCGGTCACCAGCGGGCCGCCCGAATTGCCGGGATTGGCGGCGGCGTCGAACTGGATCAGGTTGGTGAGGATGCGCTTGCCCTCGCGCGAGCGGTATTCGCGCTTCAGGCCGGAAATGACGCCGGCGGTGGCCGACGGCCCGATGCCGAAGGGGAAGCCGACAGCGACCACGTGATCGCCCGGCACGAGATCGTTGGTCGAGCGCAGCGTCGCGGGCGCGAGATCGTCCGGCAGCGTCAGTGCCTTGATGACGGCGAGATCGTGCTCAGGCTGCAGTCCGATGACCTTCGCCTCCGACACCAGGCCGTCGAAGAATTCGACGGTGAGCCGCTTCGAACCGGCGACGACGTGCAGGTTCGTGAGAATGGTGCCGTTGTCGACGATGACCACGCCCGTGCCCGAGCCTTGCTCGCGGTCGCCGTCCTCGTCCTGGTCATAGTGCATGTTGCGCACGCGCACCACCGACGGCTGGATCACCTCGAACGCCTTCGCGTACAGCGACGGCGGCGTCTTGGTCTCGAGGGAGTGCATGACTGCTGCGTCGATGTCCTCCTGCGTGAGCTCCTTGTGCGGCGGCGCGAGCAGCGGCCGCCCGAAGTAGAGTGCGGCGGCCAGCAGCGCGCACGCTGTTATCCACAATGCGCGCTCGTGCCGCCGGAAGAACGCGCCGACCGCCGCGCGCGCCTTCGGCGACGCCGGCGCGGCGGCCTCCGCCGCGGCCTCAGAGTCGGCGGCCTTGCGCGTCCGAATCGAACGACTGTACAGCGTCACCTTGTTCATGGGATTTCGGCTGAACCGTTTCAGCGCCGGACCATTCCGTGCGCGTCGAACCCGTGAGACCCGGCGGCGGCGGGTTTGTTGCACGCCGCGGGTTGATTTCGCGTGGCCGCCTTCGCCGACGTCCGAAGATTAGCGCGGGCGCCCGCTTCTGGCAAAGGCGTGCGGATCAGCGCGCCAGTGCGTCGTAAACGCCCTGGTAGCCGGCGACCATGGCGGGGAGGCTGAAGCGTTCCACCGCAACGGCGCGCGCGTTGCGACCATGTGCCGCGCGCAACTCGGTGTCGGCAAGGTAACGCCCCAGCGCGCGGGCGAGCGCGGCGTCGTCGCCGGCGGTGAAGAGCATGCCGGTCGCGTCGTCGACCAATTCGACGTTGCCGCCCACCGCGGTCGCCACGACCGGCAAGCCGGTCGCCATCGCTTCGAGGATCGTGTTCGAGATGCCTTCGTTGAGCGACGGCAGCACGAACACGTCGAACGCTCGCAGCAGCTCAGGTACGTCGGCCTGGTTACCCGCGAACCAGGTCGCGGCCTCGATGGAGAGCGTGGCGGCGAGTGTGCGCAGCGCCACGAGCGACGGGCCGTCGCCGACGATCACGAGCCGCGCCTGCGCCGCCAGCGCCGGCGCTTCGGCGGAAAGCGCAGCGAACGCGCGCAGCAGCGTCGCGTGATCCTTCACCGGTTGCACTCGCCCGACGGAGCCGACGACGAACGTTCCCTCGGGCGCGAATCCCGCCGGCAGCGACGCCCGCGTCCGTGGGTTCGGCCGCGCGAACCGCGCGGTGTCGACGCCATTGTAGATTTGCGTGATCCGCGCCGGCGCGATGCCGATACGCTGCACGAGATAGCGCTCGAGATCCTTCGACACGGTGATGTAGCGGTCGACGAGCGGCGCGTGAAGGCGACGCAGGAGCGCGGGACGCCGTCCGGTGCCATGGATGTCGTCCACATCCCATCCGTGCTCGCCGTGCACGATCCGGCGCACGCCTGCGGCGCGGGCCGGAAGCTGCGCGTCCAGGCCGGACAGGTTGCGCGTGTGGACGATGGCCGGCTTCAGCCGGCGACACAGCCGGAACAGCTCGCGGCGCATCCGCCAGACGCCGATCCGCGAGCGATGGAGCGCAACGACCTCGACGCTCGGATCGGCGAGCCGATCGCGAAAGGAGGAATAGTCCTCGACGCAGGCGATCGCATGCCGGAACGCCGTGCGCGGCATCGTGTTGATGAGGTTGACGAGCCCGTTCTCCAGCCCGCCCGTGGTGAGGTGGTGGATGACGTGCAGGACGAGCGGCGGTTCCGGCGGCGTCATGCCGCCGTCACTTGTGCGCCTCGAAGAGCTCGATCGGATTTCCGGCGGGGTCCTCGATCAGCACCTGCCGTCCGCCCGGGCCGGCGATCGGCTTGCTGCGAAAGCGTGCGCCCGCTTGGTCGAGGGTGGCGATGGTCGCGTCGAGATCGTCGACCTCGATCACGACGCGCAGCCATCCGCCAGGCGCGGGCGTGGTGCCGTCGGGGAGCGCCTTGCCGGCGGACGACGCCGGCCCGGACAGCCACAACGTGAGATCGCCGCGCCGGACCATCGCGAACGGCGGTCCCCAGCGCTCGACGACGGCGAAGCCCAGCGTCTCGTAGAACGTTATCGCGCGATCGACGTCGTCGACGATGTAACGGACGATTGCCATCCCGGTACCCGGCTCCCGTTAGCGGCCGCCCGGCGCATCCAGCACCGCCATGCCCGCGACCGTCACCGCGAACGATAGCATCGTCAATCGCGGCGGTCGTTCCGACGTGCGCCGTCCGGCGCGGGGGCGAATCAGGAGTGGTGCGAGCGCCGCCGCAGACGGCTTTGCCCGAACATCAACAGCACGGCGAGGAGCGTGAAGGCGAGCGTCAGCGGCGACACCATGAGCGTCGCGAGCACCGTCCACTCGCCACTCGGGTTGAGCGTCGACAGGCAGGTGTAGAGGATCACGGTGGACACGAGGACGGCCGCGAGCGAGGCGCGGCGCGTGTCGCGGAACGTCACGGCGGCTAGGACGCCGACGATCAGCGGCATGACGACGAGGACGAGCAGCGGCTGCATCTGAGCGCTTGCGTGCGCCTTGGAGGCGACGCCAAGTCAAATGGTAGGACGACAGCTGCCGGCCGGCAAGCCGCCGGTCGTCGATTGGCCGGCCGGCCGGCGATGGTGCTACAGTAAGCGCGGACGCGGCGCGAGGGCGACCGGGAGAACCCTGCCGCCGCCGCTGAACTGTCTTTCGAGACCTGCGCATGACGTTTCTGTGGCCCGGGATGCTGTGGTTGTTGCTGGCGGTGCCGGCCCTGGTCGCGCTGTACGTGTGGCTGCAGCGACGCAAGCGCAAGGGCGCCGTCCGGTACGCGAGCCTCGACCTCGTCCATGCCGCGATCGGACCCGGCCAGCGGTTGCGCCGCCATGTCCCGCCTGCGCTTTTCCTGCTCGCGCTGATCGCGATCATCGTTGCGATCGCACGACCCACCGCGGTGGTCACGCTGCCCTCCGAGCAGCGAACGATCGTCATGGCCATCGATGTGTCGCTGTCGATGCGGGCGGCGGACGTCGAGCCAACGCGCCTCGCCGCCGCGCAAGTGGCCGCCAAGGCGTTCGTCCAGGAGGTGCCGTCCGACGTGCGCATCGGCATCGTGACGTTCGCGGGCACGGCGACCGTCGTGCAGCCTCCCACGCGCAGCCAGGACGATCTCGTCGCCGCGATCGACCGCTTCCAGCTCCAGTTGCACACGGCCATCGGCAGTGGCCTGATCGTTTCGCTGTCTACGCTCTTCCCGGACGAGGACATCAGCATCGAGCAGGTGTTGTTCGGCGGCGCGTCGGGTCGCGAGCGGCGCCCGCTGCCGTCGGGACGCGGCGGACGCGACGACGCCAAAGACGGCAAGGACAACAAGGACAAGCCGAAAAAGCCGTTCACGCCGGTCGCCGCGGGATCGTATCCGTCGGGCGCGATCATTCTGCTCACCGACGGCCGACGGACGACGGGACCCGATCCGCTCGAGGCCGCCAAGATGGTGGCCGAGCATGGCGTTCGCGTCTACACAGTGGGCTTCGGCACGCCCGCCGGCGCGATGGTCGGCATCGAAGGCATGTCGATCTACATGCGCTTCGACGAGGCGGTGCTGAAGTCGATCGCCGAAATCACGCACGGCGAGTACTTCTACGCCGGCACCGCCGAGGACCTGAAGAAGATCTACCAGGACCTGAACGCCAAGCTCGTGCTGGAGAAGAAGGCCACCGAAATCACGATGCTGTTCACCGCACTCGCGGCGCTTTTGGTGCTCGCGTCGGCGGGGCTGTCACTGCTCTGGTTCCCCCGCATTCCCTGATGGAATAGCGTCGCGCCTCACGCTGTTCTCGCAATTTCGCCCGCCAGGCGAGCAATGCCACAACTACGAGGAGACCTGATCATGACCCGAGTTCGAATCGGCGCGGCTGCCATCGCGCTGGCCCTGAGCAGCGCCGTGGGCGCGCAGTCCGCCGACATGACGTTTTTCGTGACGAGTACCGGCTCCGGCAAGGGCGCGGACTTCGGCGGCCTCACGGGCGCCGACCGGCTGTGCCAGACGCTCGCCGCAGCGGTCGGCGCCGGGGGCAAGACATGGCGCGCCTACCTCAGCACGCAGGGCGCAGGCGCGGTGAACGCGAAGGACCGCATCGGCGACGGACCGTGGCAGAACGCGAAGGGCGTGGTGGTGGCGAAGAACAACGCCGAGCTGCACGCGACCAACAACCTCACCAAGCAGACGGCGCTCACCGAGAAAGGCGAGGTCGTCAACGGCCGCGGCGACACGCCGAACCAGCACGACGTCCTCACGGGGACGCAGCCCGACGGCACCGCGTTCGGCGGCGCCGACGACAAGACCTGCGGCAACTGGACGAAGAGCGGCGACGGCTCGGCGGTGGTCGGTCACCACGATCGCACGGGCCTCGACACGAGCCCGCCGGCGCTGTCGTGGAACTCGTCGCACGGCTCGCGTGGCTGCAGCGATCCCGCGTTGGTCTCGACGGGCGGTGCCGGCAAGCTGTACTGCTTCGCGACGAAGTAATCCGCGTGGGGGGGCCGGCGGCGATGCCGGCCCTACGGTGCGCGCGTCTTGTCCCGTTCCAGCATCACGTCCATCTGATAGAAGCGGAACACGCCGTCCTCGCCCGGACCGGCGCCGATCGCGCGCCGGTAACGATCGAGTGCGTCGTCGATGAACGCATCGCGCGTCGCGTCCGGCAGCCGCTCTGTCCACGCGACGCAGCCCACCGCGCAGAAGGCGTGGAACGCCGCCGGCGTGCCAAAGTCCCATGCCTTGTCCTGGACGCGTCGCTCGACGACCCGCAACCCGTTGCGCTCGGCGGCCGCGGCGTATTGCGCCGGTGCGACGTGCAGATACGGGTCGCGGAATTCAGCGAAGTACGGCGCCCAGCGCGGCGACTTGCGTGTCTGCTCGACGCTCGTCTCCACGCTTGTGCGCTCGCCGTCGACGACGAGTCGAAGCTGCGCGCGCCCGGTCGCCTTCAGCGCGCGCCGGATCGAGCGCAGCGCGGCATCCTGGTCGGGTACCCAGTGCAGCGCATTGAACGACACGACGCGGTCGAACGCATCCTGAAACGGCAGCGTGCGCGCGTCGCAGAGGTCGAAGCGAAGATTGGGAAACGCGCCGGGACCGAAATGTCCGGTCGCGTAGGCGATCATCTCGCGCGACGGATCCACTCCGGTGACGCTGCCGCGCGGCACGCGCGTCGCGATCTGTGAGGTGATCGCGCCGTTGCCGCAGCCCACGTCGAGCACCTGCTCGTCACCCTCGAACTGCAGCAGCGCCAGCACCTCCGCTGCCATTGCCGCCTGCAGGCCCGAGATGCGTGCATACGCGGCGGCGTCCCATTCGGTCATGGCGCCAGCTTCAAGGTCGCCACGCCCATGATGATCAGCAACACGCCGAGGTAGCGGCCGAGGCTCGCAAGGTCGCCGAAGAACCATATGCCGACGAAGAACGTGCCGGCCGCGCCGATGCCCGTCCACACGGCGTACGCCGTGCCGATGGCGATCTCGCGCTGCGCGAGATAGAGAAACAGCCCGCTCGCCGCCATCCCCGCGACGGCCACCGTGATCCCCATCGCGCGCCGATCGCCCACTTGTGCGAGCTTCAGTCCGATCGGCCACGCGATCTCGAACAGGCCGGCGATAACGAGGTAGGCCCAGCTCATCCAAGGCGCGACGCGAAGATCGCGCCGACGTAGCAAGCGAAGGCGACGCAGATGCAGCGAAACGGCACGCTGAACCAGTACGCACGGCCGAGCGCGGCCAATCCCGCCAGCATCGCGAAGCCGACCGCCAGCAGAAACCACGAGGCGAAGAGCTGCGCGGGGCTCACGAGCGCGAACCAGCCGTACACAAGCCCGAACAGCAACGCACCCATGCTGTGGCTGGCGTTGAAGCCGACCCAGGCCTTCCACATCGTCGTCTGGCGGGTGAGCACCGGGGACACCTGCGCCATCGCCGTCTGCAACGCGGGATCGCGCGGGGTGAGCTTGCGACCGCTGAACGTGTACAGGAGGTGGATCGCGCCCAGCGCGAAGATGATCGCGGCGCTCGCCAGCACGAAGACCGCGGGCAGGCTCATTGGCCCACCCTCCGCGCCACGCGCTCCGGGGCAATTCGGGCTTGGGGACGATCCGGCGCGCATTGGACTTCCCTCCGCGCTACGCGCTCCGGGGCAATTCGCGCTTGGGAGCGGCCCGGCGCGCTCACGGCGCGTCCTCGCCGTCGTCGGCGAGCATTGCCACCGTCGTATCGCACCACGTGCGCTCGGACGGATCGACACGCTCGTGCCACTCCCGCGCGAGACGCCGGCTCGCGTCGAACTCGTCGGTGAGGCCGGCGCTTCGTTGCGCGAGCGCGAGCGCGGCGACGCCGAAGAAGTGCTCGATGGGGGGTGCATCGTTCGCACCGCACAGCGCGATGCACCGTTGCGCGTGGTGAATGGCGCCGTCGTAGTCGCCCGCGCTGCGGCGCGACGACGACAGCCGAT
Source organism: Vicinamibacterales bacterium (assembly GCA_963850725.1). Taxonomy (GTDB): domain Bacteria; phylum Acidobacteriota; class Vicinamibacteria; order Vicinamibacterales; family JAMQPK01; genus JAMQPK01. Next base: position 39,595 of record CAWKMQ010000018.1, on the reverse strand, counting down.
ACTCGGCACGTTCCTCCTCGAGCCACGTGCCGGCGCGCCGCCAGTAGTCGAGGCCGCCCTGCGCTGCAGACAGCATGCCTCGTGTCTCCAGCGCGTCGCGATCGCCTTTCTCCTCCAGCGCGGCGGCGAGGTTGTTTCCGCCAACGGCCAGCGAGCGCAGCGCGGGCGAGCCGTCGGCAATGCCGCCGCGCGCCAGTGCGAGCGCTTCCGCGTACGTCTCGATCGCGCGCTTGTAGGCCTTCTGCTCGGCGAATGCGGACGATGCCGTCGCGAGGACGACGATCCGCTCGTCCGTTGCCAGCGCCTCGAGCACCGACACGTCGCCGCTGCAATAGCGCAGGACGGCGATGCCGCGCGCGACCGCATCCGCCGCCGACTCGTCCCACACGGGGTGCGTTCGCAGCCGCTCGAGCAGCGCGACACCGTCGGCGTAGCGCGCGAGGTGCTCGCCGTAGACGTGCGTCACGAGGCGCGCATACGGTGCGACATGCTCCGCCGCAAGAATCACATCGAGCGCTTGCCCGAGCCGCTCCGCGACTGCGGGCGCGTCGTCGGCGTGGTCGTTCCACGCCGTTTCGAGAAAGTCGTCGAACGCGCTCGCCATCGCACCACTTCAGCCTTCCGCGTTCGACGGGATATGCTGGCGCACGAGCTCGGCCATCGCGGTCGACGAGGCATCGCCGTGCGCACAGAGCCCCGCGACGACGCCGAGCTTGTCGGGCTCGGGACGGTTCTGGCTGACCTTCCACTTGCCGGTGAGCGTCGCGATCGGGATCTCGATGCCGACGATCACGCGCAGCAGGCCGTCGATGAAATCGGCCGGTGCGTCGGCGATCTTCCACGGCACCGCCATCGGCGCCTCATGGACCGACACCAGCGCCTCCAGATGCTTGCGCAACCATGCGCGATCCTCGATCGCCTGCGGCATCCCGTGTGCGTGCACGACGACGTAATTCCACGTCGGCACTGCCTTGCCGTGGGCCTGCTTGCTCGGATACCACGACGGCGTGATGTACGCCTGCGCGCCCTGGAACACGACGAGCGACGGTACCGCCGTCGAGAACGTCCGCCAGATCGGATTCGCGCGCGCGACGTGCGCGATCAGCGTGCCCCGCTCGCCGCGCGCGGGGTCGATCAGGAACGGAATGTGGTTGGCGACGAGTCCGTCGTCACCCGCGGTGACCCAGGTGCCGAGCGGATGCGCGCGGATCAGCGCGTGCAGGACAGCGTTGTCCGTTTCGGCGAAGTGCTGCGGGACGTACATTGGGCGCTCGCGAACGGATGGAAGCGTCGTTTCCATTCTAACCGACGGGCGCGACGAGCACGCGGTCGATCTGCCGGTCCGGCCCGACGTAGAACTCGGTATCCCCGACATCGGCAAAACCGCACTTGCCGTAGAACGCGATCGCGCGCGGGTTGCGCTCCCAGACCGCGAGCCACAAGTGCTGCGCGCCGAACCCGCGCGCCGTCTCCCGGACGGCGTCCATGAGCCGCTGCGCCACGCCGCGTCCGTGCGCCACGCGGTCGACGTAGAAGCGTTGAAGCTGGATGGGGCCGGACACGGTGACGCAGGGCGGCGGCGGCGCGCGACGCACCTGCGCGTACGCGACGAGCGTCGATGCATCCTCCGCGAGCAGCGTGACGGCGGCCGTATCGACGAGCTCCCGCGTCTGTTGCGGGATGCCGTAGGAGGCCATCAGATGCGCACGCAGGTTCTCCGGCGTATTGAACTCGCCGAACGTCTCGGCGAACGTACGCGCGGCGAAGGCGGCGAGCGCCGCAGCGTCCGCTGCTGCACCACGACGAATGCGTACGCCGTTGCCAGGCACCGCTGGATCAATTCATCGCGGCGCCGGCGGCCTGACGCACCGGAATGCCGGAGGGATCGAACGCGTCGAGACAGAATACATTCACGCCCAGGAAGTCAGGCGTCACGCGCTTGCGATGGAACGGGTAGATGCCGCAGGTCTTGCAGAAAAAATGACGCGCGGTCATCGTGTGGAAACGATACTCGGTGAGCGATTCCTCGCCGGCGAGCAGCCGGAATTGGCTTTCGTGCACCTTCACCATCAGCGCGTTCTTGCGCCGGCAGATCGAGCAGTCGCACGTCGTGAGCTCGGGAAAATCGGTGTCGATCTCGAAGCGGATAGCGCCGCAATGACAGCGGCCGGAGCACGTCTGCAGGGGTCTTGCGCTCATAGGCCTACCCTCCGCGCTGCGCGCTGCGGGGCAATTCGCGCTTGGGAGCGGCCCGGCGCGCTCATGTCAGCTGCTTGTAGTAGTACGCCGTCGCCCAGAGCTCACCGTCGGTGCGCGCCGCGTACGTGGGGATCTCGCCCACACGCTGCCAGCCATGGCGCTGGTACACGCGCTCCGCCACCGATTGCGCCTCGGTGTCGAGCACGAGCAGCGAACGGCGCTCCGCGCGGGCGAACGATTCCGCGGCGGCGAGCAGCGTGGTCCCGATGCCGCGACCCCGGTGGGCGCGCATCACGACGAGTTTCTGAAGGTCGGCGCGATGCCGGCCGTTCTCCTTTTCGCACAGCGCGAGCTGGACCGAACCCACGAGCCGCCCTTCGGTCTCCACAACCCAGAGCGCGAGCGCGCCGCCGAGCGACGCCAGCAGCTGCGACCAGTAGCCAGTGGCCCGGTCGCGCGACAGCGGTGCGAGAAAGCCGACCGACGCGCCGCCGTTCACCACGTCGATCAGCAGGTCGACGAGCGCGTCCAGCGGCGCGCCCTCCGCGGAGTGAATGCGGCGGACGGCGACCTCGGCGCCCGCGCGCGGCGCGTTCACCGCGCGAACCGCAGCGCGGAACGGGCGCGTGCTTTGACTGCTTCCTCCTCGCGATTGCGCGGTGGTGCCTGCGTTTCCATGTTGTCGAGCAGGCGTTTCGCAACCGCGGCGATGTCGTCGACAGCCGCGGCAAAGGCGATCTCGTTCGCTTTCGACGGCTTGGTGAAGCCCGAGAGCTTGCGGACGAACTGCACCGATGCCGCGCGGATCTCCTCGTCGGTCGCCGGTGGCTCGAAGTTGAACAGCATGCGAATGTTCCGGCACATGATGTGGCGTCCTCAGCGTTGGTGCGGCGGGATCGTCTTCAGCGTTGCCGCGAAGCGCGCATGCGCGGCGGGGTCGACGGGGCGGTGTCGCACCTTGGTGCTCGCCGGATCCTTGCCGAGCCAGTTGTCGCCTTTCCAGTTCTTCGACGGGCGCACGGGCCGCGGCACGAAGCCGCCGCCACAGTTCGGGCAGACGTTGTCGAGCACGGTGTCCACGCAGTTCGCGCAGAAGGTGCATTCGTACGTGCAGATGCGTGCGTTCGTCGCGGCCGGCGGCAGCGGCGTGTTGCAGTTCTCGCAGGTGGGTCGCAATTCCAGCATGGCGGCGGCAGCGGCGTATGGTGAAAAGGGTCGACGCGGGCGGGCGTCCGTGCGCCGATTTTACGTGGGATCAGCGGATGGATCTTTCCATGAACACGCTCTGGGGATCGTCGCTGTAGGGTCCGAACGGACGGCACGGCACGAAGCCTTCGCGCCGATAGAACGCCAATGCTTCCGGCTGGCGGACGCCAGTCTCGAGCATCAGGCGCGTGCACCCGCGGGCGGCCGCTTCGCGCGCCAGGAACGCGAGCAGTTCGCGGGCGCGGCCGTTGCCCCGGTTCGCGGGTCGAACGTACATGCGTTTCAATTCGCCGTAGCCCGGCAGGACGACGACCGCGCCGCAGCCGATGGCCGCGCCGTGGTCGTCGCGCAGCACCGCGAAGACGACGCCGGGTTGCGACAGTGCTTCGAGATCGATGCCGTGGTGGCTCTCCGGCGGGTACAACGGCTTCTGATACGCGTCGAGCTCGTCGATGAGCTCAACGACGTCCGGGCGATCGGGAGGCTCCAACGCGATCCGCATCGGGCGCGACCGTACGCTCAGCTCGCGGACGGGGTCGCGTCTGCGCCGCTGCCGGGTGCGGGCACGGGGACGAGCTGCACCGGATCGTAGAAGAACTGCTCCTCCACGATCAGCTCGCCATCCCACCGCTGGTACGCGAGCTCCTCGATGCGCGTGTGGCGGCCGTCGTTCCACTCGAACTCGAATATCCAGCGGATCACGACGATCGGACCGCTGACGAATACGGGCCGCACGCAGGTCGAGGCCACCGTCTTCGCGCGCGCCAGCACGCGACGCTCGTTCGCCGCCAGCGTAGCGCGGCCGACGCGCGGCGCGCCCATGTTCTCGCGCATCGACGCGTTCTCGGCGTAGAACTCCTCGATCGCCTCGGCATGCGCGTTGGCGCACACGCGCGCGATGAAGCGCTCCAGCGTTTCGGCAGAAGGCATCCGCGAATCTTACCGAACGCACCTACCCCAGTGAATCGTCGGGCGCGGGCGCGGACTGCCTGGCGGCGACTCGTCAGGGTAACCCATGACCATCGCGACGATCGGGTCGCTAACGCGCCGGTTGTGACGCCTTCACATTGATCAACACGTTCGCAGCGAACACGAACAGTCCGACGAGCACGACGGTCGCCGCTGCCGCGAGGACCGGGATGACCGCCTCGTTTCCGCTCAGCACCAGCGCGAGCCCCGCCATGAACACGGGAAGGCCGAGGTTGTGCAGCCAGAAGTGAATGCGCGCGAGGCGCGTCGTCGAGGCGGCCGGATACACGTGATAGATGAGACCGGCGAGCGCCAGCGACGCCCACCCGACGAGCACGAGATGCGCGTGCACCGGCGCCAGCGCGAACTTCTGCGTAATGCCCATTCCCAATCCGAGCGATCCGCCGATGACGAGATAGACGACGGCGATCTTGAGCAGTTTGAGACCCATCGATGCTTCCTCCCGGAGGTTGTGGAACGGGATACGACGACGTATTGCGGCAATCTAGTGGGACAAATCGCTGTCGCGCAGCGCGAGCCACTCCGCCTTCAGCGGCGCTCCAGCGCCAGCTTGACGCCGAGCCCGACGAGGACGGCGCCAGCGACGCGATAGATCCAGGTGAGCACGCCCGGGCGCGCGCGCAGCCAGTGCGACAAGGCGCCGGAGAAGATCCCGACCGGCGCCTTCACGACGAAGGTAAGCGCAGCGAACGTGAGGCCGAGCGCGAACACGGTGAGATCGGGATGCTGTGCCGACGGCGCGACGAACTGCGGCAGGAAGGCGAAGTAGAAGATCGCCACCTTCGGATTGGAGATGTTCGAGAACGCACCGTCGACGAAGAGCCGCGGCAGCGATCGCGGCGGGCCCGCGTCGACGACGAGGCTGGCGCGACGCGTGCGCAGCAAGCCGATGCCGAGGTAGAGCAGGTAGGCCGCGCCGACCAGCTTGAGCGCGAGAAACAGCCACTCCGACGTGCGGAGGATCGCGCCGAGGCCGAGCGTCGCGAGAATCGTGTGACCCACCAGCCCGACGCTTACTCCAGCGGCGGTCGCCACGCCCGCGGCGGCACCCTGCGCCACCGCACGTGACATGACGAGGATCATGTCCTGACCGGGCGTCGCAATGAGCGCCAGCGAGGCAACGACGAACAGCAGCCAGGACGCGTCGATCATGGGGATTGCGAAACGCGGCCCAAAGCCGGACGCGCAGCTCGGCAGACGCAGGCCCGGGTGAAGCTGGTCGGCCCTACGTCACGACCGGCACCGCCCCGGACGTCAAGCCTCCCCGGCGACGGACTTTTCGCCGGCGGGCGCTTCCGCGGCTTCCGGATTGGCAGCGGGTTGATTGGCCTCGGCCTTCTTCTGGCGCTTTGCTTCTTTTTTCTGCTTCTTGGCGAGGTCCTTTTGCCGCTTTGCAAAAGCATAGTTGGGTTTAGCCAAGTGACTGCCTCCGTGTCCGATTGAAAGAAGCAAGGCTAAACGATTTTGAGCGCGCGCGCTCGCCGAAGCGCAGGATCCGTGCGCAGTGACGCGGAAAACAGCATTCGAGTCAACGAACTACAACGGACAAGGATGGGTCGCCACGTGCCGGGACCCGGGGGGTGGCGGACAGCTACGGCAACCTCGGCGCCCCTGCATCGGCGATCGAGGCGCCGTAATACATTCCTGCGATGCGGGCCCAGTAGGCGCCGGCCTCGCACATCGGGCAGGCCCGCGACGTCCCGTACATCCGGCAGTCGCTCAGATCGCTGGTGCCGAGCCGGCGCGCGGCGTCCCGGATGGCCTGCATTTCCGCGTGTGCGGTCGGATCGCGATCGGTCACGACCGCGCTCACGCCTTCGCCGACAACCCGGCCTCCCTTCGCGATGACGGCACCGTAGGGCTGATCGCCGCGTTCGATCGCGCGACGGCGCATCTCGAACGCACGCTCCATCAGGCCTTCGGGGCCCGGGACACGCGGCTGAACGATCTCGGGTAGCGGATCGCGTGCGGATACGGGCGCTGTCATGGCACCCAGGATCAGTCCGACGGCACTTCGAAGCGACTTTCGGCGCGCGGCATTGAACGCGCAGGCGCGGCATTCGTCGCGCCGCTGCGCGCCGCTGTCCAATCCGAGCGGTTGCTGCCGGCCCCTCACTGGATCACTTTACGTTGTTGTTGGGCAACCGAGGCAAGCGGCGCAGTGCCGAGCCCGAATAGCGCGAACAACGTGTCACGTCTGTTCATTCGCTTACGCGGCAGACGAGTCGCCAGCAACCTGAAGCTCTTTCCCGCTAGTTCAGGCATTGCGGTTCCCGGTTGATCTTGCGGCGGCTGACGCGATGAAGGCCGAGGCTCATTGCCCCTCGGGAGGCTGCCAGAGCTCTACCTTGTTGCCCTCCGGGTCGATGACCCAGCCGAACTTCCCGTATTCCGAGTCGTCCGTCTTGTCGAGAACGTTGCATCCCTCGCTGCGCAACGCCTGCAGCAAACCGTGCAGGTCGGCGACGCGGTAGTTGATCATGAAGGACGACTTGCTCGGGGCGAAGGCATCGCCGGCAGCGTCGCCGATGGACCAGATGGTCGTGCCCGCCGTCGGGCTTGCCGGCTTCGTCGGTCCAGCGAAACGCGGCGCCTCCCCAATCCTGCACGTCGACAGCCAGGTGCGTCTTGTACCAGGCCCTCAGTGCGACAGGGTCCCTGGCGTTGAAAAAGATCCCACCGATGCCCGTGACTCTCTTCATCTGCCCCTCCGGAACAGGACGGAAGACGAAGCGTAGTGCACCGACGCCTGACGATACAAGTCGGCCGTCGTCGGCTAACCCCGTGGACGCACGAGAAAGAGCAGGGCGACCGCGGCGAAGCAGATGATGCTAACGACGAGCACGTAGTTTTCGTGCGTGACGAAGCCGAACCGGCGCAATGTGCGGCTGACGTAAGTCTTGGAGCAATGCGGACAACGGACCGTAAACTTTCGAGCCCGCCGCGCGCTTGGGCGCTCCCAACCGAGCAGCGTGCTGGGAAGGCCGGCCAGGGAACTGCGAACGAGGTGAAGCTGCGGATTCAGCTCCTGATTGCAGTGAGGGCAGGGCTCCATGCGTTGGCCAAATCCGTCGTCAGCTGCGTTCGAGAAATCGAGCGATGACGTCGTTCACACGGTCAGGATCGGTAATCGGGCCCATGTGGCCAAGGCCCTCGAACTCCACGATCTCAACGCGTGGCAGCGCCTTCGTTAGCAGCCGGGCCACGCCGTGAGCCGCCGGTGTCGAGCGCTTGCCCACCATGTAGAGGACAGGGATCTGCAAGCTACTGAATGCCGCCAGCGGCGTGGGCTCGGTCAACAAGGCGTGTGCCCAGCGGCGCACGTTTCTCACCGATGCCGCGATGGGCGCCCTGCGTTGTTCGGGCATCCGTTCCCAGCTTCCCGTACCCATCCAGTAGTCGATGAACGACTTTGCGGCGGCGTCCTGGTTGCCCGCGTCAAGCGCCATGCTCGCTTCGGCCACGGTATTGCGGATTCCTGCGGTCTCGTTCGGTGGCGGCGCCTCCGCGTCGAGAAGCGCGAACAGCGTGGGTTCGTACAGCGCCATGGCGCGCACCCGGGCGGGGTCTGACAGGGCCGCGATGAGCGCAATCGCCGCGCCGTAGGAGTGCCCGACCAGGGCCAGGGGCGAACCGGCTCTGGCAAGCACCGGATCGATCAGCGCGACCTCGTCACGAAGACTGATGACGCGGTCCGAGGGCCAGTCCGGACTCTTTCCGGAGCCATAGGAATCGGGAGCGAGCACATGAAACCGCGGGGCCAGCACATCCATCAACGCGCGCCACTGCCCCGACGTGCTCGCGTTCGAGTGCACGCATACGACTCCGGGGCCGGACCCGGCCTCGCGGAAGAAGGGCTCGTCCACGACTGGGCTCAAGGTGCCGTTTCGACTATGGAAGCGTTGCGCCATCGCTTGTCACTCGATTTTTTGATCTGCGCGCAATTCGATCGCAGCTGGAATGACAAGGCCGAGCGCCTTGGCCGTCTTCATGTTGATCACGAACTCGAACTTCGCTGGTCGCTCGATCGGAATCTGGGCGGGTTTGGTGCCCTTGAGGATCCTGTCGACAAAGAAGGCGGCGCGACGATAGAGCGCCAGATAGTTCGCGCCGTATCCGAAGAGCCCGCCCTTCTCGGCGTACTCGACGAAGCTGATCGAGGGTAGGCGCTGCTTGACCGCCCACTCCGCGATCCTCTCGTGATTCTGAATGAGGACTATGTCCTCGACCACGGCGAGCGCGTCGACGTTCTGCTTTGCCATCGCGGCGAACGCGTCGTCAAGTTCTGCGGGGCTGCGCACATTGAAACGGAGCAAAGCCACGTTGAGACTCTTGGCCGCGATTTCCATGGCTTGTATGGCCCGATCCGTTGCGGCGTTGTCGGGATTCACGAGAACCGCAACCCGGCGCAGGCGCGGGATCGCATCCTTGAGGAGCTCGAGACGCTTCGCCGCCAATTCGGGAACGAAGAACGTGTCGCCGGTGATGTTGCCGCCATGGCGCGCGAGATCTCGGGACGATCCCCGCTCCAACGGCGTCGGCGACGTTGGTCATGACCACCGGTATCGGGCTTGTCGCGGTTGCCCGCTTCGCGGCGAGGGCGCCCGGCACCGAATGCGTGACGATCACATCCACCTTGAGCCGGACGAGCTCGGCGGCGAGCTCGTGCAGACGGTCGTACCGGCCTTCGGCAAAGCGAAACTCGATGACGACATTCCTGCCCTCGACGTAGCCCAGGTCGCGCAGTCCCGCCCGCAGCGCATCGACGCGCGTGGCCCACGCCGCGGGCGTGGACACGCCGAGAAACCCGATCCGGGGAATGGTCGCGGCCGACTGCTGGGCGATACCCGGACCGGGCGCCACCAATAGCACGCCAGCAGCAATCAGGAACTGTCTGCGCCCAGTTGGACTCAAGTCGCCTCCCCGGAAGTGCGCACCCACGCCGTCAGCAAGCGGGGATCAGCCTTCCCTGTGTTGGAGAGCATGCTCGATGCGCCGATCCGGTACCAGCCACAGCAGCGCCACCACAACGTAGATGGCCAGCGCGAGCCATTGAAGCCAGAACGTTGAGGCGATCGCGATCAGGTAGAGCAGTGGGGACAGCTTGCCTTTCCAGTCACCGCCGACCGCGGACTTGAGTACCGAGGTTGGCCCTTCGGCAGCAATGATGGTCTGCTGCAACACCCAATAGGCAATGGCTGCCATCAGCAATACCACCCCGTAGAGCGCGGACGGCATGGCGCCGAAATGGTTCTCGCCCATCCAGCCGGTTGCAAAGGGGAACAGCGAAAGCCAGAAAAGAAAGTAAAGATTTGCCCAGAGGACCGGGCCGGAAACCTTCGTGCATGCATGCAGCATGTGGTGATGGTTGTTCCAGTAGATGCCGACGTAGACGAAGCTCAGCACATAGCTCAGGAAAACCGGGACAAGGGGCAGTAGCGATGCAAGCGAGTCGCCGTGAGGCACCTTCATCTCGAGCACCATGATCGTGATGATGATCGCGATGACGCCGTCGCTGAATGCTTCCAGCCGATTCTTGCCCATGCACCCTCCGGACGCGCCGGCGAGACCGCCGACTTGCGTCGAATTCTCTCATCGTTCCGGTTCTGACTCGGCGGCGGGACCCCGACCGCTTGATGCAGCGTGAGGCGCCGCCCACGCCGCGACGATCTCGCGGTGCTCGGGGATTTAGTTCAGGGAGCTGTTGCTGGCGCGGAGAGGCCGTCGGCGCTAGGTCTTCGGTGGCGTGTTTGCGGCCGGGTCCAGCGTGATCGGAGCGGACAATGCATTGCTCTCGCGGTCGTAGTAGTCGACGGTGTTCTCGGCGCGGAACATCCCCCGGAGCCCCCTCTCACCACGGTTTCCGGTCACGATGAGGACCTTCTGGGAGTCCGGGTACTCGCACGCCTCGACATCGACAAGTGTCGACAGCGCCAGGTAGCGCATTGTTGTCGTGCCCGTGTTGATGATCTGGTGCGCCACGTCTGGCCCACCGGGCGGGCATGCGATCACGTCGTGCTTGCGGATCGGGTAACGCTTGTCACCGAACCGCAGCTCGCCTTCGCCTTCCAGGATCAGGAACATCTCCTCCTCGCCGTGATGGCAATGGAAGGGGCACTGGACCTTGCCGGCCGGCAGAACCGTCAGGTTGTAGCCCAGCTTCCTGGCGCCGATGTGATCACTGATCTGGCCGCGGCTGGAGGTGTAGACGCCGTTCTCCTCCACATCGTCAAACTCGACCTCGTCGAGATTCATCACGGGTTTCATGCACTGTCCTCTGGTGGTCTGATTTGCGGAACCGGCTCAATGCCGGTCGGGCATCACTTGGGCGCCTTCCTCGTTGCAGCCCACGCCTCTTGAGCAAGCGCGGCGAGATGCGCCACATCCTCAACGGTGTGGAATTCGAACTCCAGCCACTCGGACGCACCGCCACGAAAGTGCGCCTTCGGATCGTCCCGAAGGCGCGCCTGGACATCCCGGGGGAGCCTCAGGTCGAGAAGATCGTCAGCGTGCAAATGCGCGAACTCGCGACCATCGACGGACCATGCCGGATTGCGATGCGTCCCAAACCGCGACGGGGATTCTTCCACATCAGGCAATCGAGACAATTCGACGCACATTTGTTGAACGGGGCTCATGTTGAAGTCGACGCGGTCGATCTCACGGATGCGAATCATGGATGCTCATCAGGCGCGATCCGCGGGGTGATTGACCCCGTCCATGGTCGGTACCGGGTCAAGTTTGAAGGGATTTATGCCTTCCAGGCACCCGACGTTGTATCCATACTCGTGCGGATTCGAACGTCGCTGGTGGTGCGTGTAAATCCCGCATTGGCCACAGAAATAGTGCTTCGCCGTCCGCGTATTGAACTGATACATCCGGAGTACCTCGGCGCCCTGAACGATGCGTATGCCCGCAAGAGGGACCGAGGCCACGATGGCGCCCCTGCGGCGGCACATCGAGCAATCACAGCGCCTCGGGTCGACGATTCCATCCGGAAGATCCAATTCGAGCACCACCGATCCGCAGTGACAGGAAAGCCGATGCTTCGGCTTGATCTCCGTTCCGCCGACAGACCTGATCATGGTGTAGTCGTTGCGAACCATCGCTGTGCTGACGACCGGGCGCGAGGACGGTCGTTGGTGCCCAGCACGACGTAGCCGATCATCGAAAGCTCCTTGTTGTTGAAGTGTGGCGCGTGCGTTCAGTAATGCACGTTGCTAGACATTGGTCGGGTCGCCGAGTGCTGCGTTGAGCCGCACCGCTTCCCTCGTGAGGCGTCGCACCGCGGCGGCACTGATTTCGTCGCCCTCGTGCAGCTCCAATGAGGCCATTTCGTACTTTCCGCCCGGCTTCAGGAGCGGGTAAATCTCGCGTAAACGCTTACCTCTCCAGAAGCCGAACAGCACCCGATGTTCCTCCGCTCGGATGAGCAGCACGGGGCCGTTCGAAAGATAGACCAGGTGGCCCCACTTGATGACTTCGGCAACGGCCGCGCTGGCGAGGACCGTCGCTCGCAGCCTCTCGACCGTGACCCGCTGCCACCCGGACAGTGCGGCGACATAGGCATCGGGATTTGCCGCGGCGATTGCTCTTTTCATCATGGCAAGTTCTGGCGTTCGTTGCTGTCGAAATGCGACCTCGCGGTGAGCAGTGGGATCGCCAGGATGCATGCGACGAAAAACGCCCAAACCGCAGTGTGGCCGAGCTTGATGGCGGTCAGAGCGCTCATGATCAACGCTTCGGGGTTCCGAGGGCCGGACGGTTCTTGCGATAGGAGTTCTTCAAAGAAATCTTGCCATCGCGAAAGGTGAACAGATCGCACCCATGGACTTCGACCCGAGTGCCGTCTGCCCGTGTTCCCGTGAACGTCCACTCCGAGACACCTCGCTGCGCGCAGACAAAATGCCGCGCGTTCTCCCATTGGGCGTCGGGAAACGTTGCCCAGACATCCGCGAAGGCAGCTCGCACCGCCTCACGGCCTGCATATCGAGTCCCACAAACGTCTGAACCCGCAGAGGCTTCGAAGACACAGTCCTCCGTCATGAATGACATGAGCGCGTCGACATCATGACGATTCCACGCATCGGCAAACGCCTGCAACACTTCTGTGGTCACCTCGTCAATCATTGACCCTCCTTCTCTGCATCGGCGACTGCCGCGAGGCGCCTCATCGGTCAAGTTCTCTCGCAAGGCCCCTCCCTGTCTGCTTCAACGCCGAGTCAAGCATCGACTTCGGCCGCAGACAGCGAGTAGGCGGCTCGATACAACGCCAAAGATGCACTCGCGCATCCGTGCATTTGTAACGCCCTGAGGCTGAGTTCGGCACTCTCCAATTCGGCGACGGCCTCGGGGTCGTATCCCGTTGCCATCAGCGCCCAGTCGACTTCCGCATCGACACCACGAATTTGTTGCTCCGATGTCATCGTTGCCGCAAGCGCGCCTCGCAGAAGGTGGACGCTGCCCAGTCCCGGTCTCGACGGGAGATGTGGAAGGACATGGTCGTCCAGCCAGTTGATCAGGGCGGAATCGGCAGCAGGCTTGAATCGGACCAGCAACGAGTAGTGGCCAGTTCCGAGCCCATATGATCTCTCGACCGAGCACAGACCGCGGATCATGCCTCGGTAGTGAGCCATCATTTTCGAAGTCCAGGGCGTGGGATTGTTCAGGCGCTTTAGATACGCGTCTGACCGCAGAGTCTCGAGACGCTCGACTTCGTAGATGACGGCGTACCTCGGCGACCCCTTCACCGAGACCCAGCGAGTGCCCCTCAGGAAACCCGGGATCGAGAGGCGTTCGGGAAGATGTTCATGCGTATGCCAATCGTCGTGTTCGCCGATGGCGGCGTCTTCGATGTCGAAGGTCAGAAGCATGGCCGCTTTTCCGAGCAGAGACATCGGGTTCAACTCCAATCACTGCGCTTCGAAATGCGCCCTTGTATTCGGTGAGAACCTCTTCGGGCCAGAACGCAGTAGCTCCTCATCAACTACCTTTGGCACATGGGGTAGGTGCGAAGTGCGCTGGCCACCCGGCCGGCAAAGGCGGCAGCGGCTCCCACAGGGGAAGCACGCGTTGGATCCGTCCATCATCTGCGAATTCAACCACGGACCTTCCATTCGCGCGCACGACGCCATCCGAGCCGATGATGGCGCAACCAAGATGCGCAGTATTCAAGAATGTGTTGAAGCCCGTCGTCAGAGCGAGTCGACATGCGGGCCAGTTTCGGTGAAACCCTGCGATCTTCTCCGAGATCGCTTCGTAGCCCGCGAAGACCCGCTTCGGCCCCCAGATTTCGGCATTCGGGGTCATTGAGCGGGCAAGCAGTTCCAGACGACGATCTACCTCTCGCTCCGCGAATGCCTCGTGGTACACGATCAGCGTTTCCAAAAGCGCTTGATGGTCCATTGCCGCCAATGGCCTCCGAAGTCTGAGTTGTACGCGACGTCAGGCCGCAGCGAGCGCACTAATGGTGACGTAGTACCCGTCCGGATCTCGGAGCGAGAATTCCATCGTTCCAGTGCTCGGGTTCACGTGGGGCTCCTCCTCGAGCCGAGCGACGAGAGCGCGAGCCCTTGGCAGCGCCATGTCGAGATCATCGACACGCAGGAACAACAGGAGGCCGTTGCCAGGCTGCGCGAGATCGGGGCTCGTCAAGGAGGGATGCTCGTGGGCGCCCCATTCGTGAAGGCAAAGCAACACGGTTCCGTCCGAGTCGACGATTTGCCCGAAGTCGGGATGGGCGGGAACCGTCTCCGGCAGACCGAGTAGCGATTGATACCACTTGAAGCTGCCCGGCACATCGACAACGCCAATGATCGTCCACATGCGCTTCATTGGGCCTCTCCCATCTAACGAGCGAAGTTGATCTGCTGAGTGGTTGGATTCGCGCCGCGTCGGCCAGCGCTTCGACCAATCCGACCGCACCATGACGACGCTGCCTGACGGGATCATTCCATTCGCCCGCTCCCACGCGCGAATGTCGGCAGCGGTGAGATGATAGTTCCGGTCCACCGCCACCTTGTCGGCAATCGAGATCACCGCGAGCTTGCGCAATGCCAGTGTCGCCGGCAATTCATCGATGGCAGGGAAGCACTGATGCCAATGCGCGGGCGGATCGAGCTGGGTGCCGAACTGGTCGGTGGCAAACGCGTACGCGGTGGTTTCGAGGCCGGTCTTGTCAAAGGTGAAGGCGGGGCACGGCGCCTTGTCATCAAGCCGCCGCCGGCAGGGATTCTGTCCTTGGAAGCGCTCAGGTCGGGGCTCACGGGTCAGGACATGCGACAGCGAACGAATCGTGCTCGCGCGAAAGCGTTGTCCCAAACGCTCCAAAGACCGGAGGACTTGGACTTCTGCGATGGGCGACCGTTGGAATGGCAGCGGCGCCGGCAAGAGCGACACTGGTGAGCTTGAGTAAGTGACGTCGATCCATTGCGGTCTCCCTCCACTGCACTACAGAAGACTGGGAGCACACGGCGACCCCAAGATGTTGACTACGCCGATTGATGTGCTTCACGCCAAAGCATTGTCGCGAGCGCCGCCGCAACCACAAATGCGACCACGCTCGCCCAGATTGGAATGGCCATTCCATTCACGGTGACCTCCCAACCCGAAAGCACCCGAAGCAGTTGCAGCAAGGCGACGAGCAAAAATACGACAACGGCGATGGTGGTGAATGGCTTCATCCGGGTAGCCTCCAATCGATGCGCATGACGTGGAAACTGCGTGACGCTTCTTAGCTCTTCGGAGTCGCGACTCTGCGGTGTGTGCAACTGTTCTGTCACGCGAAGCTGCCGAACCACAAGTTCGTCGATTTCAAGTCGCCGCACTCGGGCGCGACCGATCGCCAGCCGACCAATGGCGAGAGCGCCAATGGCCAACGCGCCAACTGCGAGGGCGCCAAGCGCAAACGTCCCCACCGCTTGTGCGCCGATGCTGACCGCCGGCAGGCGAACGGATGGAACCCTGGGAGCGGTTCGGCGGTGGTGGTCAACGCTTTCACTGCGCTTGAGGTAAGGCATCAAAATGCGCTCGATTGTTGGTTTGACTCCGCCGCGGTTCTGCGCGACCTGACGTGACGTGAATCCGCGGCCCTGACCGGGCCACTTTAGCAAACGACGCCGCGGCGTCAATGTTGCGGCCTGCTCACGCCACCATCAGCGCATGGCGGCAGTTCGTTCCGCCAACTTTGGTTGCCGCCAAGGACCCGCGCGTCCGACAGAACGCCGGGTTAGGATGCACTGGACGCATTGCGGACTTCGGCGTCTACTTTGGCAACCGACTCCTTCACCGACAAGCCGGATGTGTCGATTGCGATTGTGCTTTGCGGCGCCGTAAAGGCCGGGAACGCACCGGCCTTGCATAGTTCGCGGAAGCGGTCGGCCGAACTTACCTTCCCAAAAGCCGACCGCTCGATTGAGGCAACGCGACACTCCAGTTCATCGACGCCGCAAGTCAATTCGATGCAGTGCACGCTCGCGCCGGCTTCGGTCAGCACGGTCACCAACCGCGTGAGAAAGTTCGCGTCCAAGGCGCGGTCGCGAGCAATGGTGAAGACAATGTCCCCGACCCGTTCATGGACTGCGCGTGTCAGTAGCTCGAACCAAAGGCGGTCGCGCAATTCCACAAACGGCGGGGAGCCAAAAGGGAACAACGCTTCGACCGCGTCGAAAACAAGATGATTGTGGAACACACGGTAGTCCCGCAGCTGCGCAAGGCCCCGCGCAATCGTGAGTTTGCCGACACCTGGCAGACCGTAGAGGATGACTACACGCATCACTGTCGGTCCAGCCCAACGACCGAACTACGGCGTGAGAAATTGTTCACGACCATCCTCATTTCGCAACTTTAGCGCGCTGATCTCCCCCTTGGCTTCGAGTATCACGTAGGTGCTCTTCGTGCCGCTTGGCCCGGCAAGACTCAATCCGGATGCAGGCTCAGAGGCGCTGATCTTTACCGAAGGACGACCTCGCTCAGTACTCAGGCGAAGCAGCACGCTCTCCGGATATGCGTCACCACTCGCAGATCGGCCGGCCGGGAGCACACCGATGCTGGCGCGAACGCGACCTTGGTCGTCGACTATCTCTAGCGCACGACCTCGCAAGACAGGTGCGCCGCCTTGCGCGATCGCGGGACCTAGCTGAAGTGTGAGTATGAGCAGCAAGAGCGCTAGATTTGCCACCGTTAGTGCCATGACGACTCGAGGGCTCTTCATCGATTACTCCAATGGTGACTGCGACCTCATGGAATGTGCTCGGCCCCGGGTGGAGGAACAACCCATTGGTGTTTTCGTGATTCGTAGACGGAGACGCTCGGGGCAGGGAAGCTTGGATCAGCGAACGCTCCAACAGGGATTGCCAAGAATTCCTCCAGCCCCTCTGGCTCGTAGTAGACGGTGGAGCCACACTTGGGGCAGAAGTGGAATTTGACTCGAGATCCCTCGTCGCCGACGCGGACGTACTCTGATGACGCACCTGAGATGGAAACGCCTTCGCGAGGAAACCTGGCCTGTTCGCCGAAGACGCTGCCGGTTCGGCGTTGGCAGGCCAGGCAATGGCAGATGGAGACGCGCACCGGCTCACCAACGACCTGAGCGGTGAGCTGACCACAGCTGCATGAGGCAAGACGCGTTGGCATGTGGGATTCTCCTCAGGCAAGCGAACCCGCTGAACCTCTTTTTATCAGCGGGCAAAGAATTTCCAGTGCCCCTCGGAGACGACTTCGACGGTGCCGTCGACCACTTTTATGGCGGTTTGGTCGTCGATCGCGTACGCAGGATTCGGGAGGCCGGCCGCCCATCTTTCTGCGTCGGCCATGGTGTTTTCCGGGAGGAGCTCGTGATCGAGGTGCGGAAAGATCGAGAAGTCGACGATGCCCAGCGTGCTGTCGCTCCCGGTGGGCGACTTCCACCCGACGAAGTCATTTCCTATGCGGGGGGTCATCACCATGCTCCCGGCGCTCAGCCCCACCCAGACCTTCTCGCGCAGCGACGGCAGGAGATCCGCGAGCCCGGACTGCCGCATCCAGTGACACAGGTACAGGGCGTCGCCGCCATTCACCAGCAGGACGTCTGCCTCCCGGACCCAGGACACCCAGCGCTCCTTGTCGATGCTCGGCAGCGCGGTGAGCTCCAGCACTCCCAAGGACTTCCACCCCAGCTCGCACATGGGTGTGGAGGCCTGACCGGTGATGAAACGCCATGCCCCGCCAGGACTGCCTTGGGGGTGCCCGTATCCCGCGGTGGGGATACACAGGGCGCTGGAGTCGGCGATCGGTTTGCCCAGGAGGCCAACCAGCGCGTTGTGGATGCTCGCGTTCTTGATGCCCGCGGAAGTGAGCAGTAACCTCATGATGCCTCTCTAGTCGCCATTGAGAATCGAGGCCTCGCCTTCGTGGCAAACCACTTCGATGTTGTGCCCGTCCGGGCCAATGACGAAAGCCGCATAGTAGTTCGCGTGGTAGTGCGGGCGCAGACCAGGCGCACCATTGTCTTTGCCGCCGGCCTCCAGAGCCGCGCGATAGAAAGCTTCGACTTGCTGGCGATTCTCGGCCGTGAACGCCAAGTGAAGATGCGCCGGCTTCTCCTCGGCTTGGTACAGGCACAATGAAGCCTTCCCCTTTGCGCAAAGCTCGACACCATACGTCGGCGGTCCCTCCGAGACAACAGCTACGCCAAGCGGTTCGAGTGCCTTGAGGAAGAACGCTTTGCTCGCTGCATAGTCGCTGACCCCGAATTTCACGTGGTCAAACATGTGTTCTCCTGAACTGTGTGAGCCTGCGCGAGGACTGACGTACCGGCTATACGAAGCTACGGGGATGAGAACCGATACAAGCCAGACCGTGATGTCCAACCCTCCTGGAACATTGTTCCGAAAAAGGAAGAGTCATCTGAAATCGCAAGGGCGTCGCTGAAGATGCCTGTGCCGGTTGCTCGCCAAGTGAGGGGTCCGCGTTTGCGCGCCTCTGCAGCCAGGATCAGGCGATAGCCTGCGGGTAGTTTGAACTTTGCCGCCTGCGGGTCGAAGAGGTGGTCCCGGCAGATCTCCGCAGTGACACCACGCATCTCGGATGTGCTGACTGCTCCGCCAGGCAGTTCGCCGACCCGAGGATCGCCTACGCAAGCCGATCCACACAAGAGTGTGACGGCTGCAACAAGCGAGCGAAGGCGGTGTTGGTTCACTTCGGAGGCAGCGTCGCGTCAGTCTGCGAGGCCTAACGGTGACGACCCCAAAAAAGGAATGGCTACCTTCGCGGCTCATACCGCATCGCCACCGCTCCCGAGCCGAACTCCAGCAGGCCTACCAGCTTCAAGTCGAGACGCTTCAATAGCCCGGCGAACAACGTCGGCCCATGGCCCGCTACCACAGGGTGCACCACGAACTCGTATTCATCGATCAATCCCAGCTCCGCCAACGCCAGCGGGAGCTTCACGCCGCCCAGAAACAGTCCCTTGCCGGATTCCTGCTTGAGTTGCGCAACGGCCCATCCCAGATCCCCGCGCACGAGCTCGGCGTTCCAATCGGGCCGGGTCAAGGTGCTCGACACGACGTACTTCTTTGCCGCGTCGATCGTCCGGGCGAAGGGTTCCGTCCAGTCGGGAATCCCCGCCGTCCGCGCCTGCGGCCGAAACGCTGCCTCCATCATTTCATAGGTCACCCGGCCAAATAAGAGGGCATCGGCCCGGTTGAGGTTCTCGACCGCGTGACGATGCAATTCTTCGTCCGCGACGATTGCACGGTGATCGCAGCACCCGTCCAATGTGACGTTGATGGAGTACCGAAGGGGTCGCATTACGCAGGAGTACCGATCGCCATGGCAAGGCGCATGATCGCAAGGAAACTACCAAAGGTTCTTGCCGTCGATAACCACTACGGCCGCCCCGGCAGCGTCGAAATCGTCGAATAGACGCGCATTAACCCCAATCCGACGAGTGATCTTGTCCCAACTTCCATCCGGTTCAAAGGCTGGGCTGTCGGAGAAGGTAGCATCCGCAATTCGGGCAAAAGTGATGTGCCACGAGGTTTGTATTCCAACGGTAAGTCGCATCGTCGGTGGGCGGAGTTGTCACTTCAAACTGAGCAGGCCGGTAATACGCGACCAGCGCGCCGCGCTTGGAACAAAACGAGCACGTGCAGCGCGTAAGCTTTGTCGGAATGTCACCTTCGATACGAAAGGTCGTTTTGCCGCAGTGGCAACTTCCGGTAATCGTCATGTGATCGCTCCTGTATTCAGTAGTCGCCCCACCGAACTAGCTGCCAAGATTACTACCGACGATGAGTCCAGCGGTGGGCGCAATTTCGTTCGCATAGCGCGCGAGCGACCGGTTGTACCTCGGCAGATATTTCGAGAGTGCGACCAAGCTGACGCCCACAGCTTCACGTTCACGCCCCAGATCAACGAGCGCTAGCGCGAGAAATGCACGAACGGCACCATCGAGCTCGTCGGAGGGAGCCTGAAGCTCAGCGAAGAGCAGATCGGCGGCTTCGGCAGCATTACCCAAGTTGCGCAGCGAACTTGCCAACTGAATCACGGCTCTGCGACGGCGCAAGCCGGTCAAGCCCGCTTTTAGTGCGGCGCGGTAGAGCGGAACAGCGAGGTCGGGATGGCCCGTGGAATCCTGGGCCGAAGCACGTTCAAAACATGCGATGCCGCTTCCGGGCGGTAGTTCGGCAACTAACAACTCCATTTGCGCCACGAAGGCCTGTGGCTCGTAGCGATCCATCGCGCCCCACAGAGCGGTAATTCGAGCCTCCAATGCTGCTTCAGCGCTGATCATCGATCCATGTGCCCCGACAAGCGTGAGTTAACCGACCGATCCGGCCGGGGTTAGGCGGCACGGAAGGCTCGTATCACGCTGTGCATCCCTCGACCAACCAATGCACCAAGGGCTGCGTACATGAGTGTGCCACCCACGCTGAACACCAGGACATAGACCGACGGCGAGGAGCCATAGAGCACCGCGCGGCCGGCCGGGAACAGCCCGAGCAGCCAGAATAGAGGCAGATCAAAGATCGCTGCGGCGAACGCCTGCGTCTCGCCTGAACCGCCGGAAGACAACACGGGAATGGCGACGACGAGGATGTGGAAGAGCGCGAAGATCGTCGCCACGACAATTGTGAGCGATAGGTTCGAGCGCATGGTCGGGTGATTGCCGGCTAACAAGACGACGTTAACCGGCGCGCCGCTACCGCTGCGCGCCAGCAAGAAGCCGCGTGCCGGCGCGTCCGGTTGGACGCCGGGTTAGGCCTCGTGCTGTGCATCTCAGTAACTATCATTTGGAAACTGGGGGAGAGCACTGTCAAGTTGCTCCCAGGCTAAACGATGGCTAACCCAGATCTCGCGCGTTGGCGCGAAGCGATCGGGGTCGTCGAATATGGACGAGGTAACTTCGATATTCTCTGGATTGTCGGCTGGCTCGTAGCTGATGGAAGTTCCGCAGGTGCCGCAGAATCCTCGAACTGCGTGCGGGGAGGATCGGTAGTGCACCAGACTTCCTTGGAGCACGGCAAAATCGGTGCGCCGGAAGACCGCCCATGCAACACCCGCTGATCCTGCGGCTAGTCGGCAAGA
The DNA here is from genome assembly GCA_963850725.1 of Vicinamibacterales bacterium. GTDB lineage: Bacteria > Acidobacteriota > Vicinamibacteria > Vicinamibacterales > JAMQPK01 > JAMQPK01. The sequence goes on along the minus strand of CAWKMQ010000018.1, from coordinate 18,634 downwards.
ACGGCAGTGGCAGCGACTTAGGGCCAAGGGGGCTCCAGTCGAGCGGAAACGAACCGCGCCACAAAGGCAACCACCGTCGAATTCTTCCCTCATCGTGTACCTTGCGCCGTGGAAGAGGCCTAACGAGACGAAGTTAACCGGCTCACCGCTGCCACTGCTGCGAGGCGGCGCTTCAAGCCCCGCCGGCAGGGAGTCCGGTTGAACGCCGGTCTAGGCGTCATCGCGTTTACCAAGGGAACAGGCATAGATGTGACATAGACCGAGTTCGTCTTCATGCTCGCGCTCGAAGCACATGCCGACCTTGGTGGCCACCCGTATGGAAGCTACGTTGCCCGGAGCGATAAGGCAAATGAGACGGCGTATGCCAAGTTGCAAGCGAGCATAGCTTGCAATCGCAAGCGCAGCCTCAGTAGCGAGGCCTTCACCCCAGCGCGCTTTGGCAATGAGGAAGGCCAGCTCTACCTCAGGTTTGCTCTCGATCTCCCAGGGCAGCAGGCCACACCTTCCGAGAAACGCACCGGAACTGCGCTCGACCGTAGCCCAAAGTCCAAGCCGCGGGAACTCGGGATGACCGTGCTGAAACCACTCGAGTTCCCGCCTGGTTTCCTCGAGCGTGCGCGTACCGTCCGGAAAGTAGCGGCGGATCTCGGGATCACGGTACAGAACGAACAGCGCGTCGAGGTCGCTCGGCTCGAGGTGCCGAAGCGCAAGGCGAGGAGTCTCCAGGATCATCACGATAGAGCACTCGAGAACTCATGCATCCAACCCGGCACCGGCCGAACTGCGGCCGATCCGAACAAAGGCGACGACGAATGCCGCAACCGCACCAAGCGGGCCGACCACAAATATGCTCGTCATCGCAGCCTCCATTGCGCGATCGTGCACGGCGATGTGGTAGCGTAGCGTAGATCCACTGCCGCACGCTGCGAACGCGCAAATAGTGATACGTACCGGCAACGCCTACTTGGCCGCCACTTCCACCGTGCCCTTCATCGTCGGGTGCAGGCCGCAGATGTAGTTGAACGTTCCGGCTTCGTCGAACTGCAAAGTCGACGACTGTCCCTTCAGCATCAGGTCGCTTCGCCGGTCCTTGCCGGTGATGGCGATGACGTGCGGCGTGTCGTCGGCATTGGTCCACGTGACACGTTGACCCTGCGCCACGGCAAGCTTGCCGGGCCCGAACGAAAAGCCGCTGATCGTCACGTCGGAAGGGCCGGACTTCGCTGCCACCTGCGCCGTCGAGGGAAAGCTGCCGGCGAGCTTGGCCAGATTTGTCAGGTAGTCGTCCTTCGCGAACGGCTTGTGGCATTCGTAGCACGACGTGAGGTTGGCCTTGTCGTTGACCTTCCCGTCCGGCGTGAAGGACTGGTATTGCCAGTCGCCGTTGCGGATCTCGACGGGAATCTCGTCGCCGAAGCCCGCGCTCTTCTGCATCGAGTTCACCGCAACGAGCTCGTCCTTGATGAAGCGTCCGTTGGCGTCCTTGATCGGGTTGCCGGCCGCGTCCACCTTGGCCTTGTAGGCGGCGAGCGTGATCACGGTCCCAAGAGGAATCGGCTTCCCCTCGCGCGCGGCCTTGACCGCTTCGGCGCTGGTGTAGAACTCGCGATATTGCTTCGTGTCGTAACGGTCCACCGTCGCGTACATCACGCCCTTGTTCCAGTCGGCGGGAAACGCGACCTTGTTGGGTCCGGACGGGACGGTGGTCGCGGCGCCGGCGACCATGGCAACGGCAGCGGCGGCCAACGTCAGCTTTATGAGCTTCCTGTTCATGGCTTCCTCCTCGAAGACGGGTGTTTGGCCTCGCCAGGGCCAACGACAACCCAATTTTCCACTACGTAGCGCGGCCGCGGTTGGATGAGTCGCCGGGTCGGCTATCGGCGAAGCCGCGCCTCCCACAATTCTTCGAGCTCGTCCGCAAGGCTCGACGGCAGCCGTGTCCCGGATTGCCGGATGCCCCAGCGAAATCGCGAGAACGGCGGCCGGGCAAGGTCGTCGAACGTCACGGGCGGGACTTCGCGCAGCACCTCGAAGCGCATGGACAAATAGAGCCCGGGAATGCCGGCCTTCGCCTTCGCCTCGACCCAGTGCTCGCCCGGCTCGGGTGCGGTCAGCGTGTAGCCCGCGCCGATGATGCCCTTCGGCGCAACGCCCAGCCGCACCATGAAAGCGCGGCTGCCCGGCTCGATGGCACGGATGCGCCCGCTCGACCACTCGATGTCGACGTGCCCGCGACGCTCCACCTTGCGAACTTCGCGCCGCAATTCCGGCCAGTTCCAGTGAACGGGGTTCCACGCGAACAGATAAGTGGCCAACGGTGCTCCCGAATCGCGCCCGCGTCCGGCGCCGCGATGTTAGAGTCCGCGCGGAAACCGTCGCCCCGATGCCGTCGCGTCACGCTCTCATCCTGCCCGCCGCCGCCGCGCTGCTCACCGCGTGCGGCACTGCGCCGCCGGTCACGCCGCCTGCGACGACCACCGCAGCGCCGCCGGCCTCCGCACCCGCGCGACCCGCGCAGCAACCCCCGCCCCAAGCTTCCACCAAATACTACAAGGACGACGGCCCCGGCGACAACCCGCCGCGCCAATCTCGACGCGATCCCCGACGCCGTCCCGCGGCTCGAGCCGCTGCATCGCTTCGCCAACCGGCCGTACACGTGCTTCGGACGCGACTACGTGCCGGCGACCGCCCTCAGGCCTACCGCGAGCGCGGCATCGCGTCGTGGTACGGGCGCAAGTTCCACGGCGAGAAGACGTCGACCGGCGAGACCTACGACATGTACGCGATGACGGCGGCGCATCCGACGCTGCCGCTGCCGTCGTATGCGCGCGTCACCAACGTCGCGACGGGCAAGAGCGTGGTCGTCCGCGTCAACGACCGCGGCCCGTTCCTGCACGGCCGCGTGATCGACCTCTCGTTCGCGGCGGCGCAGCGGATCGGCATCGCGCAGAAGGGCAGCGGCGAGGTCGAGGTCGAGGCGATCCTGCCTGATCCCGGCGGCGCGGCCGTGCCCGCCGCCACCGCGCGGCGCCGCTGCCGCCCCTGTGGCCGCATCCGGCACGCCGACGACGCGCCGCCGCCGATCCCGATCGCCTCGGCCGGCACGGCGGTTTCGTCGTGCAGCTCGGGGCGTTTGCAAATTTTGCCAATGCGCAGAACTTTCGTCGCGCATCTGCGAACCAAATCGTCGCACCGCAGGGTCGAACCGAGCGTTCCGCCAGGTCAAGCGGCTGTTCCGCGTGTTCGTCGGCCCGTATCCGGCGCGCGACGACGCGAAGCGCACGGCGGACCGCCTGCGCGACGCACTGGAGTTCGGCCTCACGACCAGTCGCGTCCATTGAGCGCGTCATGTGGCGGTCAGCGCTCGCGATCGCGGCTCGACGAGCCTGCCCGCAAGGAATCTGAGCCACAAGGTAGCGACGCAACCCTCTCCGCGACGCCCGTCCGTTATAATTCGATGCTGCCGTCATCAGACGGTCCATACTTCGGACAACAAGTGATCGAATCTGCCCCGCCTTGATGCCCGTCTTCGCCGCTTCCTCGCTTTCGCTGCTCCTGGCATTCGCGGTCCTGCCGGCGCGCGCCCAGCTCACCGATCGAAATCGTCGGCGGCGCCGGCACCACGATCCCCATCGCGATCGTCCCGTTCGAGAACGAGGGCAACTGGCCGCTCGGCATCACGCGGCATCGTCGGCGCCGATCTCAGCGCAGCGGCCTCTTCCGGCTGGTGAGCGACGCCGGCATCGTGCCGCGCCCCACCCGCGCCGAGGACGTGCAGCTCGGCGATTTCCGCGCGCGCGGCGCCGACGCCGTCGTCGTCGGGTCGATGCGCCCGCTCGGCGACGGCCGCGTCGAGGTGCGCTTCGCGCTGCTCGACGTCGTCAAGCAGACGCAGCTGGCGTCGATGACGTACACCGTCACGCCGGCGCAGTTCCGCGCCACCGCGCACAAGATCGCCGACGTCATCTACGAGAAGCTCACCGGCGATCCCGGCGTGTTCTCGACGCGCATCGCGTACATCACGAAGCAGGGCGCCCGCTTCGAGCTGCATCGTCGCCGATGCCGACGGCGGCAATCCGCAGGCGATCGTCGGCGTCGAACGAGCCGCTGCTGTCGCCGGCATGGTCGCCCGACGGCTCGCGGATCGCCTACGTGTCGCTCGAGAACAAGAAGCCCGTCGTCTACGTGCAGTCGATGGCCACCGGCCAGCGCCAGGTGCGTCGCGAATTTCCGCGGCAGCAACAGCGCGCCCGCGTGGTCGCCGGACGGCCGCCGCCTCGCGGTCACGCTCACCAAGGACGGCGGCTCGCAGATCTTACTGATCAACGCCGACGGCGGCGGCGTCGCACGCGTGCTGTCGTCTCCGGCGGCATCGACACCGAGGCCTCGTTCACGCCGGATGGCGCGCGCGCTGCTGTTCACCTCCGATCGCGGCGGCACGCCGCAGATCTACCGGCTGACGCTCGCCGTCGGGCGCCGATCGAGCGCATGACGTTCGAGGGCGGTACAACGTGTCGCCGCGCGCCACGCCCGACGGCAAGGGCTTCGTGTTCGTGCGCCGCGAGGGCGGCCGCTTCCTGATCGCGATCCAGGATTACGCGACGCGAGCAGGTGCAGGTGCTGACGCCCGGCCCGCTCGACGAAAGCCCGAGCATCGCGCCGAATTCGGCAAGCTCATCATCTACGCGGCGCAGCAGGGGGCGCGTGGTATATCTGGCCGGCGTGTCCTCCGACGGTCGCGTGAAGCAGCGGCTCGTCTCACCGGCGGCCGACGTGCGCGAGCCCGCCTGGGGTCCGCTCCCGCGGTGACCCTTTCCAACATGAGGAGACAATTCATGCGCAAGTGGATCATCGCAGCATTCCTGATCGCCGCCATCGCAGGTTGCGCGAGCACCGAAGACGACGCCCACGACGGACGACAAGGGCGCGACCGCCATCGACGACAAGACGGCCGCGGCGCGCGACGTCCGGCGCCACGACATCCGGCGTGCGCGGGCAGCGGTCGTGTCACCGGCGTCGCGACGGGCAGCGGCGGCGGCATGCCGGCGAGCGGCGCTGCAAGCGATCCGCGCAACATCCTGTCGAAGCGCAACATCTACTTCGACTACGACCAGTTCACGTCAAGGACGAGTACCGGCCCATCGTCGAAGCGCACGCCAAGTATCTGCAGGCGCAATCGCAGCGCGCGCGCGATCCTCCAGGGCCACACCGACGAGCGCGGCACGCGCGAATACAACATCGCGCTCGGCCAGAAGCGCGCCGACGCCGTGAAGAACCTGATGCTGCTGCTCGGCGCCAGGAAATCCAGATCGAGACGGTGAGCTTCGGCAAGGAAAAGCCGCGCCGCGAGGCCACGACGAAGCGTCGTGGGCCGAGAACCGCCGCGTCGACATCGTTTACGCCGGCGAGTGAGCGCGTCGTGAGTGATCGCGTGGCGCAATCCGGCATGCGGCGTTGACGCTCGCGCTCGCCATGGCGTTCGTCGCACTGCCCGTCGCGCGCCGCGCTCTTCGATGACGAGGAGGCCCGCCGGCGCATCGCCGACACGCAACGCGCGCCTGACGCAGGTCCAGAAGCAGCTCGACGACCGCATCGCGGCGCTCGAAGGGCAGCTGCAAGAAGCCAGGGCCTGGTCGAGCTCTTCAGCCAGGTCGAGCAGCTGAAGTCCGAAGTCGCGCGGCTGCGCGGGCAGATCGAGGTGCTGACTCACGAGCTGGAGCAGGCGCAGAAGCGCCAGCGCGATCTCTACGTCGATCTCGATTCGCGCTTGCGCAAGCTCGAGTCTGCCGGCAGTGCGGCCGCGCCGCCGGCGATCCCGACACCGCGGCCGGAGGCGCGATCCTGCCGTCTGCACCGGGCGGCGGCGCGCCGGCGTGCGCCGGTCACGCCGCCGCCCGGCCGCTGCGCCGCCGGTCGCGAGTGGGACCGGTGCGATGCCGCCGGCTGTTCCGCCGCCGGCGCGTCCCGCCGATCCCGCCGCCGAGCAGCGCGCGTACGACGCCGCGCTCGACCAGTTCAAGGCGCGGCAACTATCCGGCGCGATCGCGAGCTTCAACGCGTTCGTGAAGCGCTATCCGCAAGAGCCCGCTCGCGCCGTCGGCGTACTACTGGGTCGGCAACGCGCAGTTCGCGCGCAAGGACTATCGCGCGGCGATCGCCACGCAGCGGCAGCTGATCGCCGTCGTTCCGTCGAGCAATCCCAAAGTGCCGGACGCGCTGCTCAACATCGCGACGGCCAGTTCGAGCTCGGACGACACGCGGCGGCGCGGCGCACGCTCGAGGAGCTGATCGCGAAGCACCCGCAGTCCGATGCCGCGCTCAAGGCGCGGCAGCGTCTCGGCGATCCGCTGACGATGAAGCGACGCCCGACGCCCTGCGTCCGTGGCAGCGCGATCGCCGCGATCCCTGTGGGCGGCTTCAGCCGGCCGCGCCGCCGCGATGCCCTCAGCTTCGCACGCGCCTCGTCGCCTGGCAGCGCACGCACGGCCGCCACGATCTCCCGTGGCAGAGCACGCGCGATGCGTATCGCATCTGGCTGTCCGAGATCATGCTGCAGCAGACGCAGGTGGCGACGGTGATCCCGTACTATCGCGCGCTTCCTCGCGGCGTTTCCGATCGTGCGCGCGCTCGCCGCGGCGCCGATCGATCGCGTGCTCGAGCTGTGGAGCGGTCTCGGCTACTACCGCCGCGCGCATCATCTGCACGAGGCGGCGCAGCGCGATCGTCGCGCAGCACGGCGGCGACTTTCCGCGCGACGCCGCAACGCATCGCCACGCTGCCGGGCATCGGCCGCTCGACGGCGGCGGCGATCGCGGCGTTCGCGTTCGGCGAGCGCACGGCGATCCTCGAAGGCAACGTGAAGCGCGTGCTCGCGCGCCATCGCGGCATCGACAGGCTTTCCCGGCGCGCCGAAGGTCGAGGCCGAAGCTGTGGACGATCGCGGAATCGCTGCTGCCGCGAGCGCGACATCGGCGATCTACACGCAGGCGTTGATGGATCTCGGCGCGACGGTCTGCACGCGCTCGTCGCCGCGCTGCGACGACTGCCCGGTGGCGAGTGATTGCGTGGCGCGCAACGAGCGCCGCGTCGACGAACTGCCGTCGCCGCGTCCCGCAAGGCGCGTCTGCCGCAGCGTGCGGTGCGCGTGCTGCTGATCGAGCGCGCCGGCGCGATCCTGCTCGAGAAGCGTCCCGCCGCTCGGCATCTGGGGCGGGCTGTGGAGCCTGCCCGAAATCGAGCTCGAGGACGACCCGCGCGCGTATTGCACGTGCGCGCTTTCGGCGCAGATGTCGAGCCCGCGGCGGCGCTCGCGCCGATCGAGCACGGCTTCACGCACTTCGCGCTGACGCTGCATCCGCAGCGCATGCGCGTGCGCGATTGGCCGGCGCGCGCCGAAGCGCCAGGGCTGCTGTGGCTCACGCGCGACGACGCGCTCGGCGCCGCGCTGCCGGCGCCGATCCGCAAGCTGCTGCAGTCGCTCTAGCCTCTCGCCGGACTGCAGCGGACCTAGTTGCGCGGAACGGTCGCCGCCCAAGGCCGCAGATCCGCGGGAAGCCTGGCGTCGGCATCGGCATAGGCGGCGCGAAATGCGAGGAGCTCGCGCTGTGCCTCCGCCATGTTGGCTTCGGCGAACAAGCTGCGAATGCGCGCGACGAAATCGTCGGGCGATCCCTGGCGTTGCATTTCGTCGAGGACCGCGCGCCTGTCGAGCTTCGGCGCAACGGCGCCCGCGGCGGACGCAGAAGACTGCGCAGGCGACGCCGCGCGGCGCCGCGGGGACTGCGTTGGCGGTGAGACCTGCGCGACCGGTGGCTCTCGATTCAGCGGCCGACGCAGCCGAAGCCGCAACCGCCGGCGCAGGTGACGGCGCGGGCGCAGGCGCCGCAGCGTCGCTGCGCGCGGGAAACGGGTCGGGCGCCGGACGCGTTGCGCCGACGACTTGTTCCTCGCGCGACGCGAAGTCGCGACGGTGCCTCCGCCGGCGCAGCGGACGGCGGGGCGGCCATCGCACGCTCCTGACGCGGCGCGGATTCCGCGGGCGCGGCGCGGCTGCGCAATGCATTCTGTGCGGCCGCCGGCGCTGCTACCTTCGGCGGAGACGGTTCGGCCTGCGTCATGGCGCGCGCGCTCTGCGCCGTTGGCTGGCGCCGGTGTGGTGGCTGCGATGACGAGGCGGCCTGTGGCGCAGCGGGCGCAGCAGATTTCGCGCCGGTCGACGGCATGTCGCTCACCACCACCTTCGTCGGGTCGGGCTCCTGCGGCAGCAATTGCAGCGCGCCGATCGCGATGACGCCGATCACGGCGGCGGCGGCGAGCGGCGTCCACCAGCGCCAGGGTCGCGTGGCTTCGCGCCCCGGTCCGATCTTCTCCGGCGCGCTTTTCACCGCGCGATGCGCGGCCGCGAGGATCGCCGCATCGAGCGGCGGCGGCGGCATCTCCGTCGACTGCGCGCGCCACGCGGCGTCGAGCGCCGGATCGTGAAGGTCGCGTTCGTCGGTCATGAGCCCGCCTCGTCATCCGCAGGACGAACCGCACCGGGCGCGCAGCGCCGAGGTCATCCGTCAAGCTGCCAAGCTCCATTCGCAGCCGCGCGACCGCGTAGCGCAGGCGGCTCTTCACCGTCTCCACGCCCACGCCCTGCAGCGCGGCGATCTCCGCGAGCGACAGTCCGCTCTCCTGCTGGAGCAGGAACGCATCGCGCTGGGCTGGCAGGCAGCGCCGCGCAGCGCCGCATGCAGGTTCATCCCGAGCTCGCGATTGCTCGCGCGTGCTTCGGGCTCGTCGCCGCGCGCGCCCGGCAGCGCTTCGGCCGCGTTGCGCACGGACTCGTCATCGTCGTCGTCGATCGACAGCAGCACCGCCTGTCCCTGCGCGCGCCAGTGATCGACCACGCGGTTGTGTGCGAGCGTGTAGAGCCATGTCGTGAACTTCGCGGACGGAGCGTAGGTGGCGCGCACGCGGATCACGTTCATCCAGATGTCCTGGAACAGCTCGTCAGCGATGCCGGCGTTGCCGCAGTGGCGCAGCAGGTAGCGATAGACGCCGCCCTTGTGCCGCGCATACAGCGCGTCGAATGCTGCGGCGTCGCCGCTTGCGTACGACAGCATCAGGTCCTCGTCGCGGCGGTCGTCGGAAAGCGGCGGCGCGAAGCGGGTGGCTAGGCCTCCGCGCTCCGCGCTCTGGCGTAATTCGCCCTTGGGACGGCCCGGCGGGCTCATGGCCCGCGCAGTATGCGAGTCCGTCCGCACTGCCGCAACCGCCATTGCAGTTCAGTTCGGATCCGGCGCGAAGCGCATCGCGGGGAACGGATCCGGCCGGCGCTGTGCGTAGCGCGGTCCGGGAATCACGCCCATCGCGACGAGATTTTCGCGGCGGTCGTATTGGATCGCGACGTTTTCCGCGGCGATCGTGCTCGCACGCTCGAAGTTCACGCGCTGCGCGTACGATGCTTCGCTGCGGCCGTGTCCGGTGCCGAGCGGCGAGGCGAACGAGCGCGCCGCCTTGCCGACGGGACCCATCGATTCCGCAGCAGCTTCCTGCCGCGCCGAGGGCGCTGCGTCGGACATGCCGGAGGACGGCGCAGCGGGCACGCCCGCCATCGGCGGCGCCGGCAGCGCATTCGCGGCGGCGTCGGGACGCTCGAAGGTGGCGTCGCCCGACGCGAGCCGGTCCGGACGCTTGCGCCACACCACCGGCGGTGCCTTCTCGCGAAACACGGCGACGCCGATGACGCCGACGTTGTTCGGCCGTCCGGTGCGCGCGGCGTAGCTGTCGCCGAGATCGGTGAAGTAGAACGCCGCGGTGCGATCGAGGCTCTTGCGCCAGCCGGCGATTTCGACGCTGCCGTGCGCGTCGATCACGTAGCCCGATTGATCGGGCGCCGCGGTCTCGCCGGTGACGACGTTGACGCCGTCGACGCTCGTCACCGCGAGAATGCGCTCGCCGGTGTTGTTGCGGATGCGCAGCGCATATTCGTGGCCCGGCGTGCCGACGACGTAGCGGCGGCCGTCCTTCGAGTAGACCGGCAGCGACGTGCCGTCGTTGCGGTCGTAGACGTCGACGCTGACGAGCGAGCCCGCCGGAAAGTGCGCCGCGGCGGAAAGCGCCGTTGCCATCGTCGCGATCGCGGCGAGCGCCGCGGCCAGGCCACGCGCCGTGTTCGCCCGGCGCCCGCGTTGGTTGCTGCCCATGGTCCTCTCCCCGTTCCGGCGACGCTGCCGGGTGCACCCCTGTAAACGCCGCGCATCGCGAAAACGGGGTTGATCGGGGTCGGACGCGGGTGGCGTGCGATAATTTTTTGCTGTCATGAAGGATCCCGCTCAACTCGGCGACGCTCGTCATCGGCCTCGCGTTCGCGCTCGCGTTCGTGTTCGGCGCCGTCGCGCATCGCGTCAACTTCTGCACGATGGGCGCGATCACCGACGTCGTGAACTTCGGCGACTGGCGCCGGATGCGCATGTGGCTGCTCGCGATCGCCGTGGCGATCGCCGGCGCGGCCGCGTTGCAGGCGGCGGGCCTCGTCGATTTCGCGAAGACGATCTACACCGGCAGCAAGGTGCCGTGGCTGTCGCATCTGATCGGCGGCTTCCTGTTCGGCTTCGGCATGACGCTGGCCTCGGGTTGCGGCAGCAAGACGCTGATCCGCGTCGGCGCCGGCAACCTGAAGTCGCTCGTCGTGCTGGTGTTCCTCGCGGTCGCCGCGTACATGACGCTGAAAGGCGCGTTCGCGCCATGGCGCGCGAACGGGCTCGATCCGATCCGCTTCGACGTCGGCGCGGCGACGTCCGACCTGCCGCACGCTCGCCGCGTCGTGGGGGCTCGCGCGGCGCGAAGTTGTGGCTGCCGTTCGTCGTCGCATTCGCGGTCGGGCGCCTTCGTGCTTCGCCAACCGCGATTTCCGCACGACCGGCGAGTTGATCGTCGGCGGGCTCGTCGTCGGCGCGGTGATCGTCGGCGGCTGGTACGTGTCCGGCCACCTCGGCTATCTCGCCGAAGATCCGGCGACGCTCGAGGAGAAATTCGTCGCGACGAACTCGGGGCGGATGGAGTCGTACAGCTTCGTCGCGCCGGTCGCCTATCTGCTCGAGCTGCTGGTGCTGTGGACCGACCAGTCGCGCGTGCTCACGTTCGGCATCGCCGGCGTGCTGGGCATGATCGCCGGCTCCGCGGCGATGGCGCTCGCCACGCGGACGTTCCGCTGGGAGGGCTTCGGCGTCGGTCGAGGACGTCGCGAACCACATCGTCGGCGCGATCTTCATGGGCTTCGGCGGCGTTACGGCGCTCGGGTGTACGATCGGCCAGGGACTTACGGGAATCTCGACGCTGGCGCTCGGATCGTTCCTGACGCTGGCCGCGATCATCGTCGGCAGCGTGGCCGCGGTGAAGTACCAGATGTGGCGGATCGAGCGGATGGGCTGATCCCGGCCGTCAACCGCCCCAGCCGCCGTCACGTTTTACCGCCATGATCATCTTCGATCTCAACTGCACGCACGGCCACCGCTTCGAAGGGTGGTTCGCGTCCGCCGAGGAGTTCGATCGGCAGCGCGATTCCGCGCTGATCGCCTGCCCCGTCTGCGACGACGTCCACGTCGCGCGACTGCCGTCGGCGCAGGTTCGCGTGCCGCGCGCCGCCGCACGCGACAACGCGCCGGCGCCGCGCGCCGACGAGGACGAGACGCGCCCCGAGCACGGCGAAGTGATGAATCTCACGCCGGAGATCCTCGCGAAGCTGCGCGAAGTCGGTCCGCGGCACCGAGAACGTCGGCCGCCGCTTCCCGGAAGAGGCGCGCAAGATCCATTACAACGAAGTGGCCGCGCGACCGATCCGCGGCCAGGCGTCGCGTGACGAAGCGCAGGCGCTCTCCGAAGAAGGCATCGACTTCGCGAGCTGCCGCCGTTCCTGACCAACGACACGCATTGACGGGGGCGCCGCCGGCGCTGTCGTTGCGGTACCGCAAAACCCTTCCTCGAATCAAAGGCTTGGGCTATAATTGCCTGTTTTTCCGGGCCGTTAGCTCAGGTGGTAGAGCAGCGGACTTTTAATCCGTTGGTCGCTGGTTCAAGTCCAGCACGGCCTACCAACACAATCAGCTAGTTAGCCCCTGGGCTAGGTTCGATGAACGTGGTCGCGGATGGACCACGGATGGAATCCTGGCATTTTCACTGTCCGTCGGGACGACCGTCCAACGGATTGTCCGCTCCTCCGCGTTCGCTTCGGTCCTCGAAGCGGCTGCGCCGTTCTCCGGTGCTCTATCGCCGGAGCTAACGGCCCAAGGTTCAGCACCTCGAGTATTACTCGCTCTGCTACGCACGGATCTGGACCGGAACCCCAAACCGGGTTCGGTCGGCGTGAAGTAAGACGTCGGTGCATTCCAGTCCTCTGCGCGAATGACTAAAGCAGGAGTGACGCGACCAGCAGAAGTCGCTGATGACGATGGTGGGCGGCGTCTATGAGAACCGGCGGAGCCTGTCGCCGACGGGCGGTAGCTTCATGACATAGTTATCATGGGGCGTTGCGGACGTGCCCAATAGCCTTGCCACGTTCGTCGGACCCGGCCCGCCGTCCGTCCCATTCACGGGTTTCGCAGGAAAATTACATGGTTAGATTCGCGCCATGTCGCCAAACAGGCCCTCCGTGACTGTGTCGCGCAACCGCGGCTTTACGCTGATCGAAGTGATGATCGTGGTGGTGATCGTCGGCATTCTGGCGGCGATCGCGCTGCCGTCGTACCGCGAGCACGTGATCAAGGCCAATCGCTCTTCGGCGCAGCAGTTCATGCGCGACGTGGCCACGCGCGAGCAGCAGATTCTTCTGGATTCGCGGAACTACGTTGCGGTGGCCGCCGCGAATTTCGGCAACTCGCCTTCGCAATCGCCACCGGGCGTTGGCATCGCGCCGCCCGCCGAAACGGTGGGAAATTACACGTTCGCTGTTACCGTCGACAACGCCGCCACGCCGCCCACATTCTCCATTACCGCGACGGCGACCGGGGTCAGGCGGGAGACGGTAACCTCACGCTGGATCAGGCGGGGACCCAGGACGCCGGCGGCGAAATGGTGACGACGATGCCGGCGCGGACCTCGGGCTTCACGCTGATCGAAATGATGATCACGGTGTCGGTGATCTCCGTGTTGCTCACGATCGCGGTGGGCGCGTATCGACCCGCCATCGTCAATCAAGGCGTCAAGACCGCCGCGTACGACCTCTACTCGGCGTTGCAGTACGCGCGAAGCGAAGCGATCAAGCACAACGACACGATCACGTTGCGCGCCGGTCCGGCAAGCAACGCGGCGTGGACAACGGGGTGGCGCCTCCTGGACAGCTCCAACAACGTTCTTCGCAGCTGGACGACCTCATCGTCGATCCTGATCACCGAAGCGGGCAACCTGACATTCTTGACGTTTTCACGTGACGGTCGCTTGACGGGGGCGGCACCCCTGTTTCAGGTGGATCCCGCAGTAAGCCTGAGCGGTGTCTTTCAACGGTGCGTAACAGTCGACCTCAGCGGTCGGCCGCGGACCGTGGTGGGAGCATGCTGATGATGCGTCATCCGACCTACGCGGGCGTCAGAGCGGGTTCCTGATGCTGGAGGTGCTGATCACGCTGGTGATCCTGATGGTGGGTCTTCTCGGACTCGTTGGGTTGCAGGCGCGCGCCCAGCAATTCGAAACTGAATCCTATCAACGCACGCAGGCGCTGATCCTGCTGCGCGATATCTCCGACCGGATCAACGCCAATCGCAAAAACGCTGTGAGCTACACGGGGGGGCCATATGGGACAGGCTACTCCGCGAGTTGCACCAACCCCGCCTCGGTGGCAGAAGCCGACGTTTGCGCCTGGCACACCGCGCTGCTGGGCGCGGCCGAGACCGCCGGCGGCCGCCGGCGGCGCCACCACATTGCCGCGCGAGACGATCTTCTCCGCGATCATGATCATCTGTAACGGCGTGGTCGGCCTGTGCCTGCTGCTCGGCGGCCTGCGTCACCACGAGCAGTCGTTCCACATCGAAGGCGCCAACACCGCCCTGGCGACGGTGATCGCACTGGCCACGCTGTCGCTGGTGCTGCCGACGTTCACGACAAGTTCCACCGGGTCGACCTACACGGTGGCGCAACTAGCTTTCGCTGCGATCGCGTCGCTGGTGCTGTGGGCGACATTCGTGTTCGTGCAGACCGTGCGCCATCGCGACTATTTCCTGCCGGTCGACAACACCGCCGACGAGGACATCCATGCGGCGCCGCCGTCGACCCGGCTCTCGTGGGCGAGCTTCGGCATGCTGTTGGTCGCGCTGGTGGCAGTGGTCGGGCTGGCTAAGGTGCTGTCGCCGAGCATCGAAGCCGCGGTGGCCGGGCGGGCGCGCCGCAGGCCGTCATCGGCATCGCGATCGCGATGCTGGTGCTGCTGCCCGAAACCTGGGCCGCGGCGCGAGCGGCGCGAGCGAACCGGCTACAGACCAGCCTGAACCTGGCGTTCGGCTCCGCGCTCGCCAGCATCGGCCTGACGATCCCAGCGGTCGCCTTCGCATCAGTGCTGATCGGCATGCCACTAGCGCTGGGGCTGGAGCGCGAAGGACCTCGTGCTGCTGGTGCTGACTTTCATTGTTGCGTCGATCACGCTGGTCTCGGGCCGCACTCACGTCATGCAAGGCGTGGTGCACCTCGTGATCTTCGCCGCTTTCCTGTTCCTGGCGTTCGTGCCGTAGTGACGCGCAGCCGGAACGGTCGACCCCATCGCGCGCCTCAGCCGACGAACCTTCGTGACCGGGGTTGCGGGTGGTGGGGTGCTGTGCGGCCTCAGGTTCCTTCGGGGGTTGCAGGCGGCCGAGTCACGCCGGGGCACCGGCGTTGACCGGCACCGCATTCGAGCTCGACATCGGCGAGCGCCGGTCAACTTTACCGGGACGCCGCGTATGGCAACGGCCGTCAACGGCCCGGTGCCGGCGCCGACTCTGCGCTGGCGCGAAGGCGACACCGTTACGCTGCGCGTCACCAATCGCCTGCCGCGCGACCTCGATCCATTGGCATGGGATCATCTGCCGGCCGACATGGACGGCGTCCCTGGCTTGAGCTTCGACGGTATCGCACCCGGCGAGACGTTCATCTATCGCTTCGCGGTGCGCCAGAGCGGCACTTACTGGTATCACAGCCACTCGGGCTTCCAGGAGCAGACCGGTCTCTACGGTCCGCTCTCATCGCGCCGCGCGAGGCGAGCCTTTCCGCGCACGCGCGAGCATGTGGTCCTGCTGTCGGACTGGACCGACGCGATCCCGGCGCATCTATGCGAAGCTCAAGAAGATGAGCGACTTCTTCAACTTCAACGAGCCGACGGCGGGACTTCGTACGCGACGGCGCAACGCAAGGGCTTGCAGGACACGTTCGCGAACCGTCGCATGTGGAATCGCATGCGCATGGATCCGTCCGACCTACTGACGTGACGGGTCGCGCCTATACCTATCTCGATCAACGGTACGAACCCTGCCGGGAACTGGACCGGCCTGTTCATGCCCGGCGAAAAGGTGCGGCTGCGCTTCATCAACGGCTCGTCCATGATCTTCGACGTGCGCATCCCTGGTCTGAAGATGACCGTGGTTGCAGCGGACGGCCAGGATGTCGAACCGGTACGGTCGACGAATTCCGTATCGCCGCCGCCGAAACCTACGACGTCATCGTGAGCCGCAGGACGACAGTGCGTACACGCTCTTCGCGCAGTCGATCGATCGCACCGGCTATGCGCGCGGCACGCTCGCGCCGCGGCGGGCATGCAGGCCGAGGTTCCGGCGCTCGACCCGCGGCTGCTGACCATGCGGACATGATGGACATGGACCACGCGCGATGCCCGCGCATGGTTCCGGATCGATGCAGAGCATGCGCACGACGGCAGTGGCGCTCGACACGGCCTGCGATGCGACGAGTCGGCGTCCCGCCAGTCGAAGTACGGACGCGGCGCCGACATGCGGCGCTGCGTCGACATGCGGCTCGACACCCGGCACGAATCTCGACGATCCCGGCATCGGCCTGCGCGACAACGGCAGGCGCGTGTTGACCTATGCCGATCTGCACACGTTCGGCGTCCCGCTCGATCGCGCGAGCCGGGCCGCGAGATCGAGCTGCATCTGACCGGTAACATGGAGCGATTCATGTGGTCGTTCGACGGCGCAGAAGTTCTCCCAGCGCGGACCGCTGCATTTCCGTATGGAGAACGCCTGCGCATCGTGCTGGTCAACGACACGATGATGAACCATCCGATCCATCTGCACGGCATGTGGAGCGATGAGGAAGCGCCGGCGGCGATTCCTGGTCGCAAGCACACCGTCGACGTGCAGCCCGCCGCGACGCAGCTACCGCGTCAACGCGGATGCGCTCGGGCGCTGGGCCTATCACTGCCATCTGCTCTACCACATGGAAGCGGGGATGTTCCGCGAAGTGGTGGTGTCGTGAGGCCGCGCGGCAGGCTCTTGCGCATGGACGCTCGCGTGTGCGGCGGTCTTGGTCGCTAGCCCGTGCGCGATGGCCGGAAACCGCGCATTCACATTCGGCATCGGAGCATCGCGAGACCGCGGCGACCGTTACGCGATCGATGCACTCGCACATGGATGACGACGCGTTGCAGTATTACGCGCTGGCCGATCGCTTCGAATGGCAGGCCGGGCAGCAGGACGCGTTCGTTTGGGATGCAGTTGGCTGGGTCGGACGCGACGACGGTCGGGTGTGGCTGCGTACCGAAGGTGAACGTACGTCCGATGATACAGAGCAGGCCTACGCGGAAGCGCTGTGGGGTAAGCCGGTCGCGCGGTGGTGGGATCTGCTCGCCGGTGTACGTACGGATCTCCAGCCGAGACCGATCACACGTGGCTCGCCGTCGGTGTGGTCGGACTCGCGCCGTACTTCTTCGAGGTCGAAGCCACCGCGTATGTCGCAACCGACGGCGACGTCGCCGCGCAACTCGAAGTCGAGTACGAGTTGTTGTTGACGAATCGGCTGATCGTGCAACCACACGTCGAAATCAACGTGTACGGCCAGGACGACGCGCAACGCGGTCTTGGATCAGGCGTCTCCGAACGTCGAAGCAGGATTGCGGCTGCGCTTTACAGAATTTCGTCGCGAGTTCGCGCCGTACATCGGCGTCGCGTGGGGAAAGCGATTCGGTGATACCGAGGACTTCGCCGTTGCCGACGATGAGGTTGTCGAAGACACGCGTTGGGTCGTCGGTGTGCGGGTGTGGTATTGAGCGACCCACGGAAATGATGTCCCGATGAAACCGACCGCCGCCATCGTCATCGCGTTGCTGTCTGCTGCGCTCTTTGGTGCGGCAACGCCCGCGAGCAAACTGCTGCTCGACGTCTTCTCGGCGCAGCAGCTGGCCGGTCTGTTGTATCTGGGCGCGGCACTGGCCGTCGCGCCGACGACGCTGCGCCACAGGCACCCAGCGTTGGCCGGCGGATCGCCCGAACCGGGTCCGCCTGGTCGGCGCGATCCTGTTCGGTGGTGTGCTTGGTCCGATACTGCTCCTGCTCGGATTGCGCATCGCAGAAGCCACATCGGTGTCGCTGTGGCTCAACGTCGAGCTCGCTGCCACCGCAGTGCTCGGAACGATGTTGTTTCGTGAGCATCTGGGCGCGCTCGGCTGGATCGGCGTCGTCGCCGCGGCGGCGGGTGCCATCGTGTTGTCAGCGCCGGGCTCCACCGCCGGGGTATGGCCGGGACTGTTGGTTGCGGCGGCGGTTGAAGATTATGTTGGGGCCTCGACAACAACCTGGACGTCGCCGCTGATCGACGGCCTAGACGAGCCGAGTCAGAGCACGTTCTGGAAAGGCCTCGTCGCGGGGACTACGAACCTCGCGATCGGCATTGTGTTGCAGCCGTTCGCGATGGAACCGGGGGCCATTTCGGTGGCGGTGGTCGTAGGTGCGCTCGCATATGGCGCAAGTATCGCGCTCTACATCACATCGGCGCAGGCGCTAGGCGCGACGCGTTCGCAGATCGTCTTTTCGACGGCGCCCTTTTTCGGCGTGGTGTTGTCCGTGGTCGTGCTCGGCGAGACGTTGACGATTGCAAGCATCGTCGCCGGCGCGCTGTTCGTTGCGGCGATCGCGTTGCTCGCCGTGGAACGTAGACTCGCATATCCATCGCCATGAGACGCTCGACCACGAGCATCTGCATCGTCACGACGATGGACACCACGAACACGCGCATCCGGGCTTAGCGCGCTCGACGTGGCATTCACATCGCCATCACCACGACGAGTTGGAACACTCGCATGTGCACTGGCCGGATCTCCATCACCGGCACGGTCACGATTGACGCCGCGTTACTTCACCTCTTCGATTTCGCTCGGCCGCCACGCCTTCGTGAAGAACGGTTCCAGTGGGCTATACAGCCGCAAGATCGTGAACCAGACCCTTGCCCGGCATCGTTTGGATCCAGTTCCCCCTCTTTGTGCCGTTAGGCTGTTTTCGGTCCGAAGTAGATCGTCGTCGACCCGTCGGCGCTTGTGGTGGCGGCGGGCGATGGATACGACTGACTCCCCGCGCGCGGATACCGCTGAGGCGTGTCGAGCATCGAACGCGTCATGTTGTCGTAGACGGTCAGCGACCAGAAGTTCGCTTCCGGAATGTCCTTCGGCAGCGTCACCTTG
>CAWKMQ010000017.1:0-301189 GCA_963850725.1 Vicinamibacterales bacterium | reverse complement strand
TTCGTGACGACGCTCGGCGTGGCCGACGAGAAGGCCGCGATTGCGGCCGTCGAGGGGCTGCCAGTCGATCGGCTGGACCAACATTCTGGCCTATCACGTGACCGCGGGCCGACGGACCAGCCGCTCGGTGTTGGCGGCCCCGTCCTACCAGATGCTGAACGGGGGCACGCTGACGCGCGACGCGCTCTCCGCCGCGGGCATCGCCGCCACCGACATCTCGGCGTCAAACGGGATCGTCCACGTGATCAACGCGGTGCTGCTTCCGTAAAGCACCGCCCCCCAGGCGCTGGCGGCCGTCCCGTTCGGCCGCCAGCCCGGTCCTCACACGATGGCACCCACGACTGCGCGCAACGCCCCAAAGCACTCCCGCGCTGGATACTTACGTATCAAAGGCGGCGGTTTTCAACGCCGTTGCTTTGCTATAAGTGCCTTTCACTTAAGTGCATGTATTTCGTATACTTGGAGGTCAGCGGTGAGGTGGCCGAGTGGCCGAAGGCGGCGGTTTGCTAAACCGTTGTAGGGGCTTTAACTCTACCCAGGGTTCGAATCCCTCCCTCACCGCCAGCCTTCGCTAGCTCGTTCGCTCGCGGCTACGGCTCGGCAAGCGCCCGCTTCAGGCTCGCGCGATTCCAGCGCGAGCGCAAGCCGCAGATGGCTCGCCGCGGCAGTCCCTACCGTCAACAGTCCGCGACTGTTGCAGCTGAGACCCGGCGGCATGTGCGTGCTGCCGCGTCGCGCGCCTTCGTCTCTTGCTCGTCGCGGGCCGTCATCTGCCGGGCTGCTCCTCGCCCAGGACCAGATAACGCTGCGCTCAAGAGCGCCGTCTCTGCCGAGGATCCCGACATGCCGAGTATCTCGCCGCTCCTCGGTCACCCACCTCTCGACGCGGCAACAGCTTCAACGTCCTCACCAACGGCGACCGATCTTTCCCGCGATGGTTGCCGCCATCGACGGGGCACCGCAAACGCATCACTTTCGAGAGCTACGTCTACGACACCGGCGAGGCATGGCCAATCGATTCACCCGCGCTCGAGCGCGCCGCCAGGCGCGGCGTCAGGGTCAACATCGTCGTCGACGCCGTCGGCGCCAGCTCGATGGAGGACGACCACGTCAAGCGCCTGCGCGCGGCCGGCGCCCACGTCGCGCAGTTCAACGCGCCGTCGTGGTACTCGCTCGGAGGAGCTGAACTACCGCACCCATCGCAAGATCCTCGTCGTCGACGGCGAGGTCGGCTTCACCGGCGGCGCCGGCATCGCCGATCACTGGCTCGGCAACGCGCAGACAACAAGGACCACTGGCGCGACACGCAGGTCGCAGGTCCGCGGGCCGATCGTCGCGGCTGCTGGAAGCGGCGTTCTACGAGAACTTCGTCGAGGCCGACGGCCCGGTGGCGCCCGCGCTCGATCCCGATCCGCGCGCCGGCCGGACGACGACGGCGCCTCGATGCTCATCCGCAGCTCGCCGACCGGCGGCAGCAACGATCTCAAGCGGCTGTACCTGCTGGCGCTCGCGCCGGCCCGCACGTCGGTCGACATGACGACGCCGTACTTCGTGACCGATGAATCGACCGATGTGGGCGCTGGAGGACGCGGTGCGCCGCGGCGTCAAGATCCGGATTCTCGTCGAAGGCGACATCACCGACGCGATGCCGGTCAAGTACGCGTCGCGCCATGCCTACGAACGGCTGATGCAGCGGCATCGAGCTCTTCGAATATCAACCGACGATGATGCACGCCAAGGCGATGGTGGTCGACGGCATCTGGAGCATTTTCGGCTCGGCGAACTTCGACAACCGCTCGCTCGAGCTGAACGACGAGCTCAACGTCGCCGTCAGCAGCCGCGACCTCGCCGGCCGTTTCCTCGCGGACTTCGACCACGACCTGCGTGCGTCCGCGGCATCTCGATCTCGAGGCGCTGGCGGCAGCGGCCGTTGCTGCAGAAGACGCGGGAGCACTTCTGGAGCTATTTCGGGGAGGTGTTCTGATCGATTCTGCGATTGTGCGGTAGTCCGGTTGTGCGGTTGTGCGGTTGTGCGGTTGTCCGGTGGTCCAGTATTCCAGGAATCCGGTGCTTCAGATCCGGGATTGGCGTTACCATCACCCGCGATGCGCATCCGCTTCCTGGCCATCGCTCTGCTGACCTTTCTCGGCGCGCCATTCCTCGCCAGCGGGCAGACCGCGGCGGGCCCGCCGTCGCGTCCCAACATCGTCTGGATCTCCAACGAAGACATGAGCCCGCGGCTCGGCGCCTACGGCGACCGCGTCGCGCGGACGCCGGTGCTCGACCGGCTTGCGTCGGAGTCGATCCGCTATCACGCGCGCGTTCTCGTCGGCGCCCGTCTGCGCGCCGAGCCGCGCGGCGATCATCACCGGCATGCACCAGACGCCGATCGGCGCTCACCACATGCGGACGACCGAGGATCGCGTGCCCGAGCTGCCCGGACCGTATCTCGCGGTGCCGCCGTTCTACGTCAAGGCGTTTCCCGAGTATCTGCGCGCCGCCGGCTACTTCACGACCAATCGCGCCAAGACCGACTACCAGTTCGGCGTGCCGTTCACGATCTGGGACGACCGGCGCCACCGCGCACTGGCGCAATCGGCGCGACCAGCAGTCAGCCGTTCTTCTCGGTCTTCAACCTGGGTCACGCACGAGAGCCGGGTCTTTCCGGCAGCGCGCGCGGAAGGGAAAGCCGCCCGTCACCAGCCCGGCCACGTCGAGTGCCGCCGTACTATCCCGATACGCCGGTCGTTCGCGAAGACCTGGCGCGCTCTACGACAACATCGCCGACATGGACGCCCAGGTCGGCGAGATCCTGCGCCAGCTGCAGGAGGACGGTCTCGCCGACAACACCATCGTCGTCTACTGGAGCGATCACGGCGACGGCATGCCGCGATCGAAGCGCTCGCTCTACGACTCGGGTCTGCGAGTGCCGCTGATGATCCGGTGCCGGCCGCTATTGGCGAGCCGGCGAAGCCGGGACGGTCGAGACGATCTCGTCAGCCTCATCGACCTGGCGCCGACGATGCTGTCGCTGGCGGGGGTGACGGTGCCGGCGCACATGCAGGGCCGCGTCCTGCTGGGGCCGCGGCCGGGCGCCGCGCCAGCCTACGTCTTCGCCGCACGCGATCGCATGGACGCCGAATACGACATGATGCGATCCGCGCGCGACGCGCGATTCCTTTACGTTCGCAACTTTCGCCGGAGCTGCCGTACGCCGGGCTCATCGTTTACCGCAATCAGAGCGCGATCATGCAGGAGCTGCTGCGGCTGCACGCCGCCGGCAAGTTGAGCGGCGACCAGGCGCTGTGGCTGCGGACCAATCGCCCGGCGGAGGAGTTGTTCGACGTCCGCGCCGATCCGCACCAGGTCAGGGACCTCGCGCGCGAGCCGGCGCACCGCGCCACGCTCGAACGCATGCGCGCGGCGGTGCAGGACTGGATGACGCGGATCGGCGACCAGGGCTGATCAACGAGGCCGAGATGATCCAGCGGATGTGGCCGGGCGGCATCCAGCCGGTCACGGCGCAGCCTTACGTGGTGGACCGCCGTTCGACGGTTCGCCGACGCGCGTCGATCGATGGCGATCGACCCGCCGATGGAGGTCGTGGTCTACGTCCCGACCCAGGGCGCGTCGATCGGCTACACGACCGACGACGGGCCGGCCGCGGTCTGGCGGCTCTACACCGGCCCGATTTCCGTCACGGGCGGGATGACGCTGCGGGTCAAAGCCCTCCGCTACGGCTATCAGGAAAGCGCCGAAACAAGGGTCGTGCTGACTCCGAAGGAGCCGCCCCCGCCCTAACGATGAGCTTAGGCACGGCCGGCGGCCGCCGACTCTGGCGGGGGAGCCCAGGGCGTATACTACGGCGCGTCTCGCGGCTGTTATTCGTCAACCTCATATGGAACGGAGGATGTCATGAAGGGTGTCGTCGGCATGATCGTCGCGCTCGGTCTCGCGGTGTCCGTCCAGGCCTACTCCCAGACGATGCCGGATCAGACATGGAAGGGAAAGATCAGCGACAGCAACTGCAAGGAGAAGCACCCGGCCGGTGAGCACGACGGCAAGAAGATGACCGACGCCGACTGCACGACGGTGTGCGTCAAGAAGGGCGCGAAGTACGTCTTCGTGTCGGACGGCAAGGTCTACCAGTTGGCGAACCAGACCTCGAAGCAGATCGCGACCCATGCCGGTCACGAGGTCGAGATGACGGGCACGATCAAAGGCGACGTCATCACCGCGTCGCAGATCAAGATGCCGCCTGCGAAGTGATTGTCCCGGTTGTCCGGTTGGGCGGTTGTCCGGTCGTGCGTTGACGCGACAACCGGACCACCGCACTTCCGGACCACCGCACGACCGGACAACCGGACCAACCGATTAGTACAATAAGCGGCGATGGTCCGCGTCCGCTTCGCCCCTTCCCCCACCGGCTACCTTCACGTCGGCGGCGCCCGCACCGCGCTCTTCAACTGGCTCTACGCCCGGCGCCACGGCGGCACGTTCGTCCTGCGCATCGAAGACACCGACGCCGAGCGCTCGTCCTGGGACATGGTCGCCGGCATCCTCGACGGCATGCGCTGGCTCGGCCTCGACTGGGACGAAGGCCCGGACGTCGGCGGGCCGCACGCGCCGTACTTCCAGTCCGAGCGGCTCGACAAGTATCGCGCGCATGGCGCGATCGCCTCGTCGCCGAGGGCCGCGCCTACTACTGCTACTGCACGCCCGAGGCGCTGCAGCAGAAGCGCGCGGCGGCGGAAGCGGCCGGCGGCGGCTGGATGTACGACCGCACCTGCCTGGCGCTGACCGCGACGAGCGCGCCGCGCGCGAGGCCGCCGGCGCGCCGCGCGCCGTCCGCTTCCTGGTGCCCGCCGGCGAGACGACGTTCGACGATCTCGTGCGCGGCACGATCGTCTTCGACAACGCGCAACATCGAGGACTTCGTCATCCTCCGCTCCGACGGCCAGCCGACGTACCACCTCTCGGTCGTCGCCGACGACGTCGAGATGGCAGATCACGCACGTGGTGCGCGGCGACGATCACATCTCGAACACGCCGAAGCAGGTCCTGCTCTACCAGGCGCTCGGCGCGCCGGCGCCGGCTTCGCGCACGTGCCGCTGATCCTCGGCCCGGACAAGAAGCGCCTGAGCAAGCGGCACGGCGCGACGTCGGTGATGGAGTACCAGCGGCTCGGCTATCTGCCCGAGGCGATGGTGAACTTCCTGGCGCTCCTCGGCTGGTCGCCGGGCAGCGACGAGGAATTGTTCACGCGCGACGAGCTGGTCGCCCGCTTCACGCTCGAGGGCATCAGCGGCGGCAACGCCGTCTTCAATCCCGAGAAGCTCGACTGGTTCAACCAGCAGCACCTGCTGCGGCTGCCGGCCGACGACGTCGCCCGGCGGGTGCGAGCCGCTGGCTCGAGGCGGCGGGTCTGTGGCGCGACGACGTTACGCCGGCGAGCGATCGCGAGTGGCTGCAGAGCGTGCTCGATCTGCTGAAGCCGCGCGTCAGGCGCCTTGGCCAGTTCGTCGACGAAGGGCGCTGTTCTTCTCGGATGAGGTCGACTTCGACGCCGCCGCGGTGAAGAAGCATCTCGCGCCGGCGGGCGTGCAGCCGCACCTCGCGGAGCTGTGCCGACGCGCTTCGCTTCGGCTCAGCCGTTCGACGCGCCGACGCTCGAGCCCATCGCTGCGCGCGTTCGCGGAGGAGCGCGGCGTCAAGGCCGGCGGCGCTGATTCACGCGACGCGCGTCGCCGTGACCGGCCGGGCCGCGAGCCCCGGCCTGTTCGACGTGCTGGAACTGCTGGGCTCGGCCCGCGTGCACGCGCGCCTGTTGCGCGCGTCTACGCTCGCGTTGGAGTAAGGTCTTACACTCTCTGCGCCCCCGCGCGTGTCAGCTCGACTGACTCGTGCATGATAAGGCTCAGCTCGCCGATCGCGGTTCTCCTGCGTTTTCTGACCTTTGCAGCTCAGTCTCCCCGTGGCACTTCGGTTGCAGTTCCCTGCCTGAGTGACGACCGAGTTCATAGGGGGACGAAAGTGGCCAAAGAAGATCGTGGATTCGCATCAATGGATCGCGCCCGGCAGCGTGACATTGCCAGTAAAGGTGGAAAAGCCGCGCACCAGAAGGGCACGGCACACGAGTGGACGAGTGAAGAGGCACGCGACGCCGGCCGCAAGGGCGGGCTCGCGAGTCATCGGCGGCGGCGCGAGCAGTCCGGATCGCCGGAAGGCGAAGGCGGCGAGATGGCTGCCCCCGTCAGCGGCAGCACGCCCGGGGCGTCGGACGAGAACGCGTAATTCGGCTGAACTATGATCGTCAGCGGTGACTGCCGCTGACTACGCTCGAGCGCGCCGAACCCTGGTTCGGCGCGATCCCATTCTGGCTGCGCTGATCAGACGGCATGGCCCATGCGGCCTTGCCGCTGCTCAGCGCGCCGATCATTTCTCGGCGCTCGTTCGCGCCATCGTCGGCCAGCAGCTCTCGACCAAGGCTGCCGCGACCATCTACCAGCGGATGGCGGCGCTCATGCCCGCCGGCGTACCGACGCCGGAGGGCTTCGCCTGCCTGACCGACGCGCAGCTGCGCGCCGTCGGTATGAGCCGGCAGAAGAGCGCCTACCTGCGCGATCTCTGCGACAAGGTATCGACGCGCGGCGTCGACCTGGCGGCGCTCGACGCGCTGAGCGACGAGGACATCATCAAGGCGCTGGTGACCGTGAAGGGCATCGGCCGATGGTCGGCGGAGATGTTCCTGATCTTCCGGCTGCTGCGGCCGGACGTCCTCCCGGTCGACGACCTCGGCATCATCGTCGCGGTGCAGCGGGCGTACAGGCTGCGCAAGCGGCCGACACCGGAAAGCTGCGGAAGATCGGCGCGGCCTGGGCGCCTACCGGTCGGTGGCCTGCTGGTATCTGTGGCGGAGCCTCGACAACGAACCGGTCGCCGCGCCGCCGGCGAAGATCGCGGCCGCGCACCGGCGGAAAGCCGGCCAGGCCGCGCGTGACACGGCCGAGGCTTGCCCGGCGCGCCGCCGCCCGGATATAATCAAAAGCTCGGTCCGCACCTCGACCCCATTGCTGGGAGGTCGTTCAACGGTAGGACACCACGCTCTGGACGTGGTTATTGGGGTTCGAATCCCTGCCTCCCAGCCAGCTCTTCCGCATCACCGCAAGCTACAGATTCAGAACTAGTTGGCGGCTTTGAGTGGGTTCGAATCCCAGACTGTCTCGACGAAAGCCGAGAGTCCTCGGCGCCTAGGACTTCAAGTCGTTTACGCCGACGATCACGGACATGCACCGACCGGTCTAATCAGCGTGCGAGGAATTCCAGCGCCTTGGGCACGAAGTCCGCGTAGAACTGGAATACCGCACCATGTCCCGAATCGGGATAGATGATGAGGTCGCTATTCGGAAGACGCCGCGCCAGATCGTGCGTGTTCACGCTTGCTGGATACCACGTGACCTTCGGGTCTGCGACGCACTCATGATTCCCTCACTGAGACGATGACCTTGCCCTTTGCGCGTCCGGCTTCGACGTAGGCCATCGCTTCCTTTGTCGACGCGAAGGGGAAGACTCGATCCACGACCGGGCGAATGATTCCGTCATCGATGAGCGACGTGATCTTGGCCAACTGGCCGCCGTTCGCTCTCATGAACAGAAACGAATAGTGCACGTGCCGGCGCTTGGCCTGCGCTCGAATCCCGCGGCTCAAGGCACCCATGACCATTCTCAAGACCCATGACGCGCCGATCGTTCGCGCAAACGCGGCATCGGGTGGGCCTGAGATGGAGATGAGCTGTCCACCGGGCTTGAGCACGCGCAGAGATTTCTCGAGCGTCACCTTGTCCAGGCTGTTCAGGACCACGTCGTAGTCACGGAGCACGTCCGCGAAGTCCTCCTTCTTGTAGTCGATCACGACGTCGGCCCCGAGACTTCTGACCAGATCCACGTTGTCCGTGCTCGTGGTCGTCGCCACCGTCGCGCCAGCGTGCTTCGCAAGCTGGATGGCAAATGTGCCCACACCACCCGAGCCGGCGTGAATGAGCACCTTTTGTCCTGGCTGTAGGTTCGCTCTTTCGATCAGCGCCTGCCACGCGGTGAGCCCGACGAGAGGGATGGACGCCGCTTCCTCCATGGTGAGGGCTTTTGGCTTCTTCGCCACGTCCGCTTCTGTGATCGCAATGAGTTCCGCGAATGCACCAATTCGCCCGTCCGCCGGCCGCGCGTAGACTTCGTCGCCGGGTTTGAACTGACGCACTCGCGATCCGACGCGGACCACGACCCCGGCCACGTCATGGCCCAAAATGAGCGGCAGGCGATAGCGCAGAAAACTCTTGAACTCGCCGTTTCTGATCTTGGAATCCAGCTGGTTGACACCAGCGGCGTGAATCTGGACCAGGACGTCATCCTCCCGCAGCTGCGGGTCCGGCATGTCGCCAGCCCGCACGCGATCGGCGTTTCCGTAACGATCGAGGATGAATGCCTTCATCGATGCTGCCCTCCTTTCACCCTTACCGAGATGCGCGCCTAGCGCCTCAGAAAAGCGACACGCCGGTCATTTCAGCGAGCCTGGCGGAGAGCTGGTCTTGAAAGACTGGGTCTTCCACTTCCTTGGCCGGGGGCAGCGGTCGGCGGTGATGCCAGTATCGGCCGCTGACAGTTGCCGCGGGATCTTCGCTCACGGCAAGCCATGTTTGCGTGAGATACCCCTCTTCGAAATCGTCCGGCGCACTCGCCCCGCCCATCTTCGTCGCAACCCACCCGGGATCGACGGCATTGCTCAGCACGTCGGGCCAGCGTCGTGCGACGGCGAACGCAAGTGCAGTCAGATAGAGCTTGCTGTCTGAGTACGCCTGACTGGAGTTCCAGCGCCGCTCGCTCCAATCGATGTCTCGCAGGGAGCCGGAGCCGCCGCGGTGCATCCCGCTACTGAGGTACACCAATCGGCGGGGCCGTTCCATCAGCGCCGTGAGCACATAGGGCGCGAGGGCGTTGACGGCAATGATGGTCGGGTGGCCCTCTGGCGTCGGTGATCGACCTTTCGTCGAATACGCGCCGGCGTTGTGAATGACGGCATCCATCCGTCCGAGCGCGTTCACCTGGTTCGCGACATTTCGCGTGTCAGTCGCGCTACTCAGGTCGCCTATCACTACGCCAGCGGACCGGGGAGCGAGGTCGTCGAGCGCCGCCGCGCGCTCAGGAGATCGCGCGTGCAGAACGACCTGGTGACTCTCTTGGATCAGAGCCTGTGCTGCTGCTCGGCCCAGGCCGTCTGTGCTACCGGTGATGAAGATCCTCGCCATGCTGCGATCACAGGCTAGCTTCCGCCGGACCGTCCTTCGTACTGCTCTGGGGTGACATGTTCCAGCCAGTCCACCGGCTTGCCATCGAGCTTCTCCTGGATTGCGATGTGGGTCATCGCCGTCGTTGGCGCCGCCCCGTGCCAGTGCTTTTCGCCTGGCGAGAACCAGACGACGTCACCGGGCCGAATCTCCTCGATCGGCCCACCCCAACGTTGGGCGCGGCCAACGCCGGATGTCACGATCAGCGTCTGGCCGAGCGGGTGGGTGTGCCACGCCGTCCGCGCCCCGGGCTCGAACGTCACACTCGCTCCGGCAGCGCGAGCCGGAACAGGCGCGTCAAACAACGGATCGATGCGGACTGTTCCGGTGAACCACTCGGCGGGTCCCTTCGCCGACGGTTGTGAACCACTGCGCTTGATTTCCATGTCACCTCCTGGCGTTGCGGCGGAAGCGCGGACGAACGAGAACGTCAGGGTCGCAAGTGCCGTCCGCAAGACGGACCGCCGCGAGCACCCAGCTTGCCGATTCGTTTTTGTGTCTCTCGTCATGACGGACCGCCTTGTTGACCTACTGCTTCCGTTGGCCACCACGTCGCTTCGACGGAAGAACTGACACTTCCCGCGTCATTCAGAAAACTAGTCCTTGGAAAATACGGACTCGAACACCGCGCGGCCCGAGCGCCTGTGGCAGGTCGGAAGGGTCGTCCACCCGACCGAGGCGGGTGTACGAGTACGACGACTGAAACGTCAGGTAGAAGACCACCAGGGTGTCCGCGCCATACAGCATGAGATCGCCATTCCGGATCGTTCCTGGTCGGCTCGCATTCGCGGGTAGCGGTTTCGGCAAGTCGGCGTGCTTCTCATTGCCATTGAGCTCGCTCATGTCCAGCGTCAGCGGCAGTTGCGCTGCGAACGCACGGGCGGCGGCGTTGTCGGTCAAGGTGATGGCGAAGCGACGTTCGCCGACGGTCATCCACATGCGTGATTCCTCCTGTCTCATGGATGCCGGAGAGGCATCCGCGGCGGTAACGGCGGGCGAGCCTGACGGCGGATCCTGACCGGCTTCGCACCCGCTGCCGACAGCAGGCCGACAGCAGACTCAATCCGCGCAGATCCGCAGCCACGCGCTGAGATGCGTACATGGTTCAGCTCTCCGTCCTGGCCAATCTGCGCCATCTGCCTCGCATCCATGCGGCCGCCATAGATCTCGATCCGGGAGAAGGCCGTCTCGATCTCGCGAAGGTCCGCTGGCGTGAGTTGGACCTTCACGGCGTCCAGGTTCTCGCGCAGGTGATCCATCTTCGTCGTGCCAGGGATCGGAACAATCCAGGGCTTCTGAGCCATCAACCACGCCAACGCGATCTGGGCGGGCGTCGCGCCTTTCTTGGCACCGAACGTCCTCAGAAGCTCGATGATCGGCTGGTTGTTCGTCATGACCATGGGGGAGAAGCGCGGGAACGTCGCTCGCAGATCGTTCTTCGGGTCGAAGGTGGACTGTGCGTTCACGTCCATTGTCCCGGGCAGGAAACCTTGTCCCAGCGGTCCCCATGGAACGAAGCCGATTCCAAGCTCCTCGCACGCTTGAAGCACCCCGTTGTGCTCCACGCTTCTTTCGATGAGCGAGTATTCGGTCTGGATGGCGGCAACCGGCTGAACCGCGTGCGCGCGACGAATGGTCTTCGCGCTCGGCTCCGAAAGGCCGAAGTGCAGCACCTTCCCGGCCTTGATCAGATCCTTGACGGTGCCGGCCACGTCTTCGATTGGCACTGTGAGATCGACGCGGTGTTGATAGTAGAGATCGATGCGATCGGTCCTGAGGCGCTTCAGCGATTCCTCGACGACGCGCCGGATGCGCTCCGGCCGGCTGTCCAATCCGTTCGTGCCATCGATCTTGAAGCCGAACTTGGTAGCGATGGCAACCTTGTCGCGGACCGGTGCGAGGGCCTCGCCGACCAATTCCTCGTTGACATAGGGACCGTAGACTTCCGCCGTGTCGAAGAACGTGACGCCGCGCTCGTGGGCATCGCGAATCTGACGGATGCCCTGGGCCCGGTCAACGCCCGGCCCGTAGTGGCCGCCGCTGAGCGTCATGTTGCCGAAGCCAATCTCCGACACCTCCAAGCTTCCCAGTTTCCGCGTTTTCATTACGTATGCCTCCCGCTTGATGCTTTGCGTTGATTGAGCTGCTGCCGGGCCCGCCCACGGTGCGGCACTGATAGGCAGCGCTGCGACGAGACCCGCGCCCGTCAGTTTCAAGAAACTGCGGCGGTCGACGTCGCCGCCGACCGGCGATTCCGCAATGTGTCGAGTGCGAGTGTTCTTGTTCATGTCAAATCTCCGTATATTCCAGGTTCGGCAATTACGGTTGCAGCAGCGTCTTGATCGCCCGACGCTCGTCCATCGCGCGGTAGCCCTCGGCGACTTGCGCCAGCGGCAACACCAGGTCGAACACCTTTCCTGGATTGATGGTCCCGTTGAAGACGAGATCGATCAGCTTCGGCAGATACTTGCGAACCGGTGCGGGACCGCCGTGTAGACGGACATGTGAGAAGAACAGCTGCTGACCGTCCAGCGACACCCCATGCGGCACGCCGACGTAACCCACCGACCCGCCTGGCCTGCGTGGCCTTGATGGCCTGCAGCATCGACTCCTGAGTGCCCACGCACTCAAGGACTGAGTCAGCTCCGACACCGTTCGTGAGCTGCTTGATGCGCTCGACACCTTCATCACCGCGGTCGGCGACGATGTCGGTCGCGCCGAACTCGCGGGCGAGCTTCTGCCGTGATTCATGCCGGCTCATGGCGATGATGCGCTCGGCTCCCATTTGCTTTGCCGAGAGCACGCCGAGCAGTCCGACGGCGCCGTCGCCGACAACGACGACGGTCGCACCTGGCTTCACGTTCGCGGCGTCCGCCGCAAACCAGCCGGTGCCCATCACGTCCGAGAGGGCCAACAGGCTCGGGATCATGTCGCGTGTCCGGGACGTCGCGAGTCGCGACGAGCGTGCCGTCCGCGAGGGGGACGCGCATGTGCGGCGCCTGCGCGCCAACAACAGGTTCGAAGCGCTGGCAGGACGTCTGATAGCCGTGGCGGCAGTGCGGGCACGTGTTGTCCGAGGCGAAGAACGATCCGATCACGAACTGGCCAGGCTTGACCGACGTGACGTCTCGTCCCACCTCCTCGACGAACCCGCAGTACTCATGGCCCATCGCCGTCGGTGAGGAGACCGGTTGAATGCCGCGATACGGCCAGAGGTCCGACCCGCAGATACACGTGAACGGCAGGCGAATGACGGCGTCTGTTGGCTCGATGATCGTCGGCGTCGGGGCGATCCTCAAACCGGACGTCGCGCGCGCCGTAAAGAACAGTGGCTTCCATCGCTACTCCTCATCTGCTGGCTCGAAGACTCGTGCCGTCTCAACAATTCGAGCCGTCTCCATACTGCCAGGAACTCTCAATTTCCTTCGGCAAAATCAGCGTAACGCGTCTACGCGAACCGTGAGTAGCCGGTACAATCTGCAAGGGCTGTTGACTGGGAGTGAATAATCGTGCGCGATGAACTCAGCGTCTTGTCAGCGTTCCTGGCTGTCGCGGATGAGCGCAGCTTCACCCGGGCCGCGAAACGCCTGAACATCTCCACCTCCGGGCTGAGTCATGCGATCCGGCGGCTGGAGGAACAGATCGGCGTGCGCCTGCTGACCCGCACAACGCGCAGCGTGTCACCGACCGATGCCGGCGAGCAGTTGCTGGCACAGCTTCGTCCCGCGCTCTCCGACATTCGCGGCGTGCTGACGACGCTGTCCGGACTGCAGTCCACGCCTGTCGGACGGATACGGCTCTTGTGTCCGCGGTCGCCACGAAGACGGTCGTCGGGCCCGAAGCTCGGACAGTTTGTGCGCGACTACCCGGGCGTCGAGCTTGAGATTACCGACCGACGATAGCCGTGTCGATCTCGTGTCCGCCGGCTACGATGCGGGCATTCAGTTCGGGGAATACATCGCGCAGGACATGGTGGCCGTTCGTGTGTCGCCGGACCTCCGGCCGGCCATCGTCGGCGCACCCGCCTACTTCGACTCACACCCGAAGCCGACAGCTCCCTCGAGACGTGCTGAACCATCGAGTGCATCCGCTTCCGGCACCGCGGCGAGGGCGTCTACAAGTGGGAGCTCGACAAGGGCGACGAGTCGCTCACGATCGCCGTCAATGGTTCGCTGCTCCTCGATGAAGCTCGACCTGGTGATTCAAGCGGCGCTTGACGGAGCGGGCCTTGCTTGGGTCGCGGAGGATCGCATCGCCGAACACCTCGAGAGTGGAGCGCTGATCCGCGTGCTCGAGGATTGGTGTCCACCGTTCCCCGGCTTCTTCTTGTACTACCCGACTCGGAAGCAACAGCCCGCCGCTCTCACGGCTCTCATCACGACACTCCGGCTCGTCGGGTGACCCGACCATCAGCTAATCTACGCGTCCGAGACTCTCTTTAACTCGGGAAGGCCCCGTAGGGAGCGCGCCCATTACATAAATCTATTCTGGGAAAACCGCCCGACCGGCGCCTTGCGGCTCACGCCGCATGGATGAGCCAGTTGCGGAAATCGTCCCGAACACCCAGCCATTCGTAGTTGCTCATCTGGTTCACCCGCAAAGGCTGGGAAGCTTGCCCTCCCGCCCCATTTGTGGTGCCCCTTCTCCATTTGAAACCTGCAATGATCAGGACGGAGGGAGCGATCAGTAAGGAAGTCCGTCAATGGCCGACATAACCGGCTCGGAAGATTTTCGTGTCGAGTTCGAGTGTCATTGAAATAGAAAAATCGGCAAAAGCTGGCAAACGGACGCAAACCCTGGCAACCGCTGGAAGACGCTAAATCGCTGTGGTTGCGAGAGATGATCGCGAAACCGTTGTATTCATTGGCTTTCGCGAAATCGCGCGCCAATACTCCCACTAACGATCCGGGTGAGAACAACTTTCTCTCTGTCACCGCAGGTTGCCTTGACGCCTTGCTGAAGGGTAGGAGGACGATCGCTTAGACGAGGAGCTCAATTCGCCGGTTTGCCCGGCCAGACCGACCTCCGTGCTCAGAGGGTAGGCCGTCGGCTCCAACTCGCGGGCACGGTACAGACCGTCCTGCCATCGTTCAAGACTTAAACGCTCCCTCTTTGGGCCCGTCAGAGAAGCGCCGCCGACCTCGCCCGGTCCCCTTACTTGCTCGCCTCCCGCGACATTCTATCCACCTCTCGGAAGATGTCCGCGAGACCGGATCAAGCGCAGTTTATCGGACCTGTCACTGACGCTCTGAATAGATTCCGGTCTTGTTCAACAAAGCCTTCTATTCCTCATCCTCTTCCTCGAAACCTTCGTGGTTAGGTGCCGCTTGTGTGCTTCGAACCGATCCGCAGATTTTGGATCCTTGGTCGGC
Source organism: Vicinamibacterales bacterium (assembly GCA_963850725.1). GTDB lineage: Bacteria > Acidobacteriota > Vicinamibacteria > Vicinamibacterales > JAMQPK01 > JAMQPK01. The sequence goes on along the minus strand of CAWKMQ010000017.1, from coordinate 286,479 downwards.
CGCCGTCAGCCGCTCAGAGGCGCGCGGATTCACCGACGTCGAGCGTCCTGAAGGCGGCATCATCGATTCCGGCAGCGGACCGCGCACGGCCGAGCGCGGCCACCGGCTCGTTCAGTCCTTCGGGCGTCAGCCGAAACGTGCCGAAGTGCATGCCGATGCTGCGGCGAGCGCCGACGTCCAGATGCGCCTGCACGGCCTCCTCAGGATTCATGTGAATGTCCTTCATGAACCAGCGCGGTTCATATGCGCCGATCGGGATCAGCGCAAGATCGATCCGCGGAAAACGCCGGCCGACCTCCAGGAAATGGGGACCGTACCCGCTGTCGCCCGCGAAGTAGATCTGCTGCTCGTCGATCGTGATCATGAAGCCGCCCCATAACGCGCGATTGCGATCGAAGGGCGTGCGGGCGGAAAAGTGCTGCGCCTGGGTCGCAGTGATCTCTATCTCGCGTCCACGGGTGACGGCCGGGTCGAGCGTCTGCGCACCTAGCATGGCCGACATTTCGGCTGGCATGCGCTGCCACCAGTCGAGTTCGGCGATTCGCGTCACGCCGGCCGATCGCAGCAGCGTCGCGTTGCCCAGCAGTGTCACGACGCGCGGATGATCGCGGTGCTGCAACGCCCGCAGCGCTTCCAGATCGCAGTGGTCGTAGTGATTGTGACTCAGGAGTACGTAAGCAATCGGAGGCAGATGGTCGAAGCGAATGCCCGGCTGACGCACGCGCCGTGGCCCTGTCCGCCCGAACGGTCCGGCGCGCTCCGCGAAGACCGGGTCGGTGATGATGTTGCCGGCGCTCGTCTGAATCAGAAAGGTCGCGTGACCAATGAAGGTGATGACGATCTCGTCGCCGCTCGTCGGCGGAAGCGAGGTCCGCTGCACGACTGGCACCTGCGCCGGCCATGGCGTGCCACGCTCGAACAGCATGCGCGGCGCCTTCCAGAACGGCTGTGCGTCTGCGCCGTTCGGGTTGAAGAACCGCCCGTTGTCGAAATGATCGCTCATCTCTTCGCTTCGATGCCTCTCGTTACTGCCCCGAGCGGAGATCACCGTGGACGATGCTGCTGGATGAGCTTCGCGAACCGCCGCAGACCGATCGCGTCGGCAGCGGACGGCGACACGGCGTTCGCGAGCGTGAGCATCCTGAGCAGCCCTCCGCCCATGATGTGGGCGCGACGTCGCTGGCGGATAGTGGCGAGGATCTCGCGCGCGACCACGTCGGGCTCGCAGAGGGCGACGCCCATCTTGCGCCACATGTCGAAATATGGGGACTCCGACTCGGTGTTGGAGGGCACAGGCCCGAAGAACGAAAGCACCACGTCGGTCCCGGCAAGCTCGCGATTGGCGCCTTGCACGTAGCTCGCCAGCGCGCCGCGGGTCGCCGCGTAGGCGCTCATGAACGGCAGCGCCACCCGGCCGTCCATGGCGCCGCCGAGGTGGACGACCACTCCGCCGCCGGCTTGCTTGCGCAGCCCCGGCAGGAATGCCTGGGTCACGAAGATGGGCCCCTTCACGTTGACCGCGAGCAGCGCGTCGACGTCGGCCGACGTGTAGTCCTCGATGGCCTTGCGCGGCGAGATGCCCGCGAGGTTCACCACCGCATCGATCCGGCCGAGGTGCTCGAAGGCCGCCGCCGCCAGCTTCTCGAGGCTCGCCGGATCGGTGACGTCCGCGCGCAGGTAAATCGCCGAACCGTCGCTCCGGCCGGTCAGCGCCGCGGCGTCGTACTCGCGCCGCGCCGCGAGCACCATCCGGAAGCCCTCGGCCGCGAGGAGCCTGGCCAGGGCGTGACCAAGTCCTCCGGTCACCCCGATGAGAACGGCGGTAGGCGCATCCATGCCCCGCTTTGCTGCGGCTCCGCCGGTGATCACAGGGGTCTTTCCATTTCAGTCTAGTCATCTCGTGTTCCTTTCGGTGAATATTAGTTACTATAAAAGTATCTATTGTGAGCAAAAAAAGAGCTAACCGGACCTGGCCCTGATTTTCGACACCACGTCCGCCAATGTCGTCTGCCTCAGATCCCTACGGACGGCCTCCTGAGTGCCAACCAGCACGTCGCTCATGACTTCCTTGATGTTACAGCTCACGACACACTCCTTCGTTTTGGGATAGGCATGGATGGCAAAAGCATTTGGAGGGTTGACCGCAGAGTAGATGTCTAAGAGGGAAATACTCTTTGGGCTTCGTGCCAGGCCATAACCACCCGACCTACCAACAGTCGTCTTTGCCAGCTTCGCCTTCGAGAGTTTAACGAGGATTCTCTTAACGAAAACCGGGTTCGCATTCACGCTGCCTGCGAGAATTTCCGACGTGAAAACTCCCTCGTGATGTGCGATTGCCGCCAGCACGTGGACGGCGATCGAAAATTGAGTGTTTACGGAAGCCATTTATGGATACTATATTCGTATCCATATCTGATGCAAGAGCAAAATGCATAGGCGCCTGAGTGTCGCTGGATCGTCGGCGCCTTCGTAGGCTGTGGAAGTCGACTAGGGCAAATGGCGAGCTCGCGGCTCTCGCGGCAGTCGCGCTGCCCTGAGGGCGTGATGTCGTGGTGAAGGGATCATCAGTAACGAAGTCCGTCGTGGGCTTCCGACAGAGCCGGCTCGGAAGGTTCTCGCGTCGAGTGCCATTTCGAGTGTCATTGAAATAGAAAAATCGGCAAAAGCCGGCAAACGGACGAAACGCCGGCGAAGATTGGAAGACGCTAAATCGTTGCGGTTGCGAGAGATGATCGCGAAACCATTGATTCATTGGGTTTCAGCGAAATCGCGATCGAAGACTCCCACTCTCTCCGCCAGCCTTCGCGACCCGCTCGCTCGCCGCCTTCGCTCGCCGTGCACGCTCCGAAATGGCTCTTCCCGTCCGGGGTTACGATTCCGCCGTGACGTCGCCGTCGATCGGCTCCGAACTTCGTCGATCCTGTTGGCTGCTCGCCTCTCACGGTGCCGCTGCTGATCGCGACGGTCGGCGCGGAACCGCTGGGCAGCATTCCCAACCCGCGAACGCGCGATGGCACCTGGGTCACGGACATGCCGGGCGCGTTGCGTGCCGAGACGGTCGCGCGGCTCAACTCGACCATCGGCGATCTCGAACGCACCAACGGGACGGAAGTCGCGGTGGTGGTCATCAAATCGCTGGACGGGCTCTCGGTGGAAGAAGCCGCGGCCAAACTGTTCCAGCTGTGGGGCATCGGCAAGAAGAACAAGGACAACGGCCTGCTCCTGCTCTGGTCGACCGGCGATCGACGCGTGCGAGTCGAAGTAGGGTACGGTCTCGAAGGGACGCTGCCCGACGGCAAGGTCGGCGCCATCCTGGACACGTACGTGATTCCGAAATTCAAGGCCGGCGACTTCGATCAGGGGCTGATCGACGGCGTCGATGCGCTGGTCGGCGGCGTGCGCGCCGAGCCGATCGCACTGGTGTCACCTCAGAGTGAGTCGTACGACCCCAGCCCCTGGGGAATTGGCACCGTCTTGGCCGGCATCGGCAGCGCTCTGGCTGCAGCGATTGGTTCGATCACCGGATTCCGTCGCTGGCGGCGATATCGACGACGCCGGTGCCCGAGGTGCCAGACGCTGATGACGCGACTGCAAGAAGTCGAGGACGATGCGCTGCTTGCTGTGGGACAGCAGGCAGAGGAGCGCGTCGGCAGCGTGGACTATGACGTCTGGAAGTGCGGCGAGTGTTCGCATCACTTCACCCTGCGCTATCCGAAATGGATGACCGGATACGCGAAATGTCCGCAGTGCGGCAACCAGACGAAGTCGTCGGCCGAGACGGTCATCACGCCCGCCACCACCAGCAGCAGCGGCAGCGCCCAAGTCGTGGAGCAATGCGCGTTCTGCAACTTCCATCACGAGTACACGAAAACGCTTCCGCGCATCCAGCAGAGCTCGTCGTCTGGTCGATCGTCGGGCGGGGGTTCAAGCTTCGGCGGCGGCCGCTCGGGCGGCGGCGGCGCCAGTCGAGGGTATTAATCCCGGTTTGCGGTTGATCTGACGTGCGCCGGCCTCCGCGAAGTGGAGTGCTAATCCCGGCGGGCACTTGTATTGACGTCCCGACCTTCGCGGCGAGGCCGCTCGAAGCGGCGCCTCCGTCCACTCGCGGGTCGTACCGTCGATTCGCGTCGCTCCTAAGCCGCTGGCTTCGCTACTCACGGAGCGACGCTCGACCCGCTTCACTCCCTTCGCCGCCGCTTCGACCTGTCGCCCATCGCGGCCCGCCGAGGCGGTCGTGCCGCCAACACAAGCACCCGCCGGCATTAGGTTGTCTCGAGTTTCGCGGGGATCTGGCTCGGTTCGACAGCCCAACTGCGAACCGGGTTCAGTGTGTCCGATCTCATCGGTTTGCGGTTGAACTGGCGTGCGTCGAGCCGACTTCGGACCGACGCGACGTGCGCCAGCGCGAGACCGCGCCGGAAGAAGCGACGGATCGCCCGCGCCGCAGTCCGCCCCCTGGCGGACCGGCGCGGTAAGGGCTGCTCGCGATCCGACGCGGATGAAGGCAGCGGTCTCGAGCGTCGCGTCCGCGGAGGCCGACGCACGGCAGATCAACCGTAAACCGCGCGACCACGCCGTGCGAGTAGGAGTCAGTTGCCCGCCGTGAGCACGACGTGATCCATCCCGCCGGTATCGTCGCCGGTGCGGTATTCGCCGCGAATCTCCAGTCGGAACGGACGGCTGAGCACGGTGCGGATCTGTTCCGGCGTCGCTCGCGCGTTCCAGTTCCAGACCCAGTTTGCCGACGCGGAAAGCGGCACGGAAAAGTCGGTCCACTCCGTGCCTGGCGCATAGTCGAACCGGTACGACAGCCGCCCCGCCGGACCAACGATGACGACGTCATCGTCGCGGAAGCCGGCGTCTGCCGAGTCTTGCTTGAGGCTGTACGCGAGGCGGCCACCCTCCGCGGCGGCGAGCTGCGTCAGGACGGCGGCCGGGGCCTGGAAATACCATGTCTCGCCGCCAGCTTCGTCGGTATTCGAAATGTAGCCGCCGTCGCGCCCGCCCGATGAGTGAAAGACCGGTGACCGCGGGACCCGTGTCTCCCGCTACCAGCCATCCTTCGGCCGATGACGAGAAGTCGTGGACGACGAGCAGTCGCCCGGCTTGAGCGTGGCCGCTGCTGACGAAGACCGCGGCCAGACCTGCGATGAGCGCGTTGACTTTACGGGACATGAACAAACGCCCCCGACGTGAGTCGGGGGCGTCAGAGTGTTCCGGCGGGCCGCGTCCTTACGCCCAGCGGTAGCCGTGTTTCGCCAGAGGCAGCGATCGAATGCGATCTCCGGTTGCCGAGAAGATGGCGTTGACGATCGCCGGCACCGCCGGCGGCAGCGAGGGCTCGCCGAGTCCGGTCGGATCGAAGTCCGTCTCGAGGAACCGGACCTGGATCTCGGCAGGTGCCTGCGGCATGCGCGTGGGCTGGTACTGGTGGAAGTTGCTCTGCACCACGCGGCCCTTCTCAATCGTGACCTCCCAGTTCATCACGTGGCTCATGCCTTCGATGAAGCCGCCATGCACCAGGTTTTCTGACTGGCTGGGATTCACGATCTGCCGGCCGATGTCCACCGCGCACCACGCGCGCTTCACCGACACGGCCTTCTTCGCGTCGACCGTCAGTTCGACGACGTAGGCGACGTAGCCGGAGTGAGCGAACTGGAACGCCGCGCCGAGACCCGTGCCCCTCGGCAGGCTGCGACGACGATCGTTCCACCCCGACATGTCGCGCACGGCTTCGAGCACGCCGCGCGCGCGCGCCGGATTGAAACCTCCCACAGCGCCCTGGCCCTTGGGGCTGTTCAGCAGATCCAACCGGTACTGAATCGGATCCTGCCCAGCCGCGACCGCCACCTCGTCGAGGAAGCCCTGGATGACGAACGACACGCCGTTCGTCGGCGGCGCCCGCAGCGCGCCGGTCGGGACGCGTGAATGGCTTCACAATCTCGGCCGTCACCAGCATGTTGTCGACGAATCCTCTCGGGAACTCGTTGGCCGGCACCACGGAGTTCGTGCTGCCGACGAAGTCCCGATAGGCGATGAGCTTGCCGCTCGCATCGAGTCCGGCCTTGAAGTAGTGCGCGCCCGCCGGCCGGTACTGGTCGTGGGCCATGTCGTCTTCGCGCGTCCACAGCAGCTTGACCGGGACGGACGGCAGTCCCGCCGCGGTCCGCTCGTCGGTGACGAGCTTGGCGATGCGGGCGACCTCGATGTCGTACTCGCTCACGAGCCGGCGTCCAAATCCGCCGCCGGCCTGGACGAGGTGCATCGTGATGTTCTGCGGTGGCAGACCCGAACCGAGCGCCGGATGCTGAAGGCTCGGGATCTGGCTCGGCGACCAGATCTCGAGGCGTCCGTCCTTATAGAGCGCCGTGGAGTTCTGCGGCTCGAGCGGCGCGTGCGACAAGAGCGGGAAGTAGTACTCGGCTTCGACGATCTTCGCCGCGGTCTTGAACGCGGCCTCGACGTCGCCGACGGCCGCGCCGCCCTGTGCGGCGGTCGTCGGCGGCGTGGCCGCGACCCTCGCCGCCATGTCCTTGCACTGCTCCAGGTAGTTGGCCGTGCTTTCGGTCGCGGTCGGACCCTCGTTCCACACGACTTTCAGTGAGCGCCGCGCGTCGTTGGCCAGCCACCAACTGTCGGCCACGATCGCGACGCCGGAGTTCAGCGAGTTGTTGCCCTGGCCCGCGGCCTCGATGATGAACGCGTGCTTCACGCCCGGCAGGCGCTTGATCTCGTCGAGGTTGGCGCTGACCGCCACTCCACGGAAGACCGGGCACTTCTCGAACGCGGCGAACAGCGTGCCTTCGGGCGCCAGATCGATGCTGTAGCGCGCGCGCCCGGTGACGATGTCGAGGGTGTCGACGCCGCGGATGCGCTTGCCGATGATCTTGAAGTCGCGCGGATTCTTGAGCACAGCTTCCACCGCTGCGCGATCCGGCGTCGGCTGCGTGAGCGCGCGCGCGGCCAGCGACGCGTACGTCGCCGTTCGATTGGAGCTCGCGTGCTTCACCGTGCCGCTGCCAGTCGTCAGCTCGCTCACCGGCACGTTCCACTGCGCCGCGGCGGCGTTCAGCATCAAGAGTCGCCCGCCGGCGCCCACCAGCCGCATGTTCTGGTAGTTGTTGGGAATCGCGCGGCTGCCGCCTTCCGTCTGCGGGGCGTACTTCGGATCCAGGTCCGCCTGCTTGATCGAGACCTGCGCCCAGTCCACGTCGAACTCGTCGGCGATGATCTGCGGCAGCGCCGTCTTGATGCCCTGCCCCGTTTCCGGGTTCTTCGCGACGATGGTGAAGGTGTTGTTGGGATTGACGACGATGTAGTCGTTCGCGCTGAGCGACGGGCCGGGGCCCGCCGGTCCGCCGCCACGTCCACCCTGGCCGGCGACGCGCGGCGCGTAGAGCCCGATGACCAGCCCGCCGCCCGCGACGGCGCTGACATGGAGGAACGTGCGGCGATTGACCTTCTTTGTTTTCGGGGTTTTCAGCGTGTCATGCATGGCCTACGCCCTCCCGCCGTTCGCGGCCTGTTTGATAGCGGCCTTGATCCGCACGTAGGTGCCGCAGCGGCAGACGTTGCCGGACATCGCGGCATCGATCTGCGCATCGGTCGGGCGCGGCGTCGTGGTCAGGAGCGCCGACGCAGACATCAGCTGGCCCGCCTGGCAGTAGCCGCACTGGGGAACGTCGAGCTCCATCCAGGCCTTCTGCAGCGGATGCGACCCGTCGCTCGGCAGGCTCTCGATCGTGGCGACCCTCTTCGTCCCGACGGTCGAAACCGGCGTGATACAGGAGCGGGCGGGCTGCCCATCAATCAGGACCGTGCAGGCGCCGCACTGGGCGATGCCGCAGCCGAACTTGGTCCCTTTCAGGCCCAGCGCGTCGCGCAGTACCCACAAGAGCGGCATCCGGTCCGGCACGTCGACTGTTTCAGTCTTGCCGTTGACGTTCAGTGAATACTTCATCGCTCACTGCCTCCGAATTGGATTGTCGAGACGAGCCAAACGCCTGGATAGTGCCCAATTATGAATCAGTTCGAGCCGTTTTCAAGCTGGCACGCCCAGGACCCCGGAAGACCCGTTGCGGCAGGGGGCGGCGCGGTTGCACGCGCGGTATCATCCCGTTTTCTCAGAGAGGCCAGGATGAAACGCTCGCGTCGCCTGTTTTCTGCCGTGACGGTCGTGCTCGCCACATTCGTCTGTCTGGGCGCCCTCGCCACCGCCCAGAGTCCTGTCTACCGGAGCTTGCCTCGGCCGGACAGCTCGAACTTCCGGCCGCTCGAGCAGATCACCAAGGCCAACGTCGGCCAGCTCCAGGTGGCCTGGCACTATCCGTACGGCGCGGCGATCTTCAGTCCGGTCTACGCGCGTGACGTGCTCTACGGGTTCGGCCGGAACAACACGTCGATCGTCGCGTTGGACGCGACCACCGGCACCGAGATCTGGATCCACGACGGACTGAGCGGCGTCAACGGCAAGGGGATGAACTACTGGGAGAGCGAAGACGGCAAGGACCGCCGGCTCATCTTCTCGGTGAACAGCTTCCTCCAGCAAATCGACGCCGCGACGGGCAAGACGATTCCGACCTTCGGCGTCAATGGCATCGTCGACCTGCGCCAGGGATTGTTGCGGGCGGAAGGCACGGGGCTCACCGTGCATCCCGCAAGTCCGGGCCGCATCTGGCGGAACACGCTCGTCCTCGGCGGGCAGGCGGGCGAAGCGATCATGACGCCGCCGGGCGACATCCGCGCCTACGACGTGGTGACCGGCAAGCTCCTCTGGCAGTTCCACACGATCCCGCGGCCCGGCGAGTTCGGGTACGAAACCAATCCGACTGACGGCTGGAAATACATGGGCGGCGCGAACAACTGGGGCGAGATGGCGCTCGACGAAGAGCGAGGCATCGTCTACATCCCGACGGGATCGGCGACGGCCGACTTCTGGGGCGGCGACCGCCACGGCCAGAACCTCTTCGCCAACTGTCTGCTCGCGCTCGACGTCCGGAGCGGCAAGCGGCTGTGGCATTTCCAGACCATTCATCACGATCTCTGGGACCTGGACAACGTCTCGGCGCCGCAGCTCGTGACCGTGCGTCACAACGGGCAGAACGTCGACGTCGTCGCGCACGCGGGCAAGACGGGCTTCCTGTACGTGTTCAATCGCGTGACCGGCGCGCCGCTCTGGCCGATCGAAGAGCGGCCGGTCGCGAAAAGCGATGTGTCCAATGAGTGGTCATCGCCGACACAGCCGTTCCCCACAAAGCCGGCGCCCTTCGCGCGGCAATCCTTTACCGCGGACGACATCAACCCGCACCTCTTGACGAAAGAGGAATACGACGCGCTCAAGGCGCGCATGGCGGTCGCGATCAACGGCACAGGGCCGCAGGGCGGCCTGTTCAACCGCACGGAGGTTGGCAAGGACAGCGTGTCCATGCCCGGCAATCAGGGCGGATCCAACTGGGGCACGACGGCCGCCGACCCCGAGCGCGGGCTGGTGTTCGTCGCGGGCGTGAACCAGGTGGCGCTGCTCGTCCTCACCGACGTGCAGAATCCGCCCACCGCGGGTCGTGGAGGTCGCGGCGGCAATCAGGTGTCGTCTTCCGCGCTGACGACGGGCCAACGTGCCTTCCAGCAGTACTGCGCGGCCTGCCACGGCGCCGATCAGCGGGGCGCGATTGCTGGCGTGCCGTCCCTGATCGGTGTGACCGATCGCATCGATGGCGAACAACTCCGGACCATCGTCAGCGAGGGGCGCAGCAACATGCGCGCGATCACCGACGCCACCAGCGAGGAGATTGCCGCGATCTACACGTGGCTCGAGCAGACGAATCCGGCCGGACGCGGCTCATCGGTCGCAGCCGCCATTCGCGGCGGCGCCGCGCTCCCGCCGGGGCCGGTCGTCGCGAGCGGCGGCGCGCGCCAGCCACCGTTGCCGGCGCGATACGGCGGCCCGTTCTATCCCGGTCTCGGCGGCACGGCTGGCAACAGGCCCTGGCCGGACGATGTGGAGGCCGCGAAGCTGCCGACGCGTTACCAGTCCGGATACAACGTGATGGGCACGTCGACCAAACCGCCGTACACGACGATCACCGCCTATGACCTGAACACCGGCGAGATCAAATGGCAGGTGCCGAACGGCGACGATCCGGCAACGGTCGAGATGACCACGGCGCGGCCGGGGCAGCCGTGTCTCGCGGCTGGCGGCTGTGTGCCCGGAGGCGTGCGTGACACGGGCGGCGTCGGCGCGCGCTACGGCATGGTGGTCACGAAGTCCGGCCTCCTGTTCCAGCTCAGCAAGGACGGCTTCGCGCGCGCGTACGACGTGGACACCGGCAAGGTCTTGTGGAAGGGCGCCGTGGCGGGCGCCGAACGCGGCATCCCGGTCGCTCTATGAATCGAAGGGCCGTGAGTACGTCGTGTTCATGTCGCCGGCGGCGGGCGCCGGCCAACAGGCGGGCGCGGCGGGCGGCGGTGCGGCGCCAGCGCCGACTGGACCGTACGGCTATATCGCGTTCGCGCTCCCGGCCCGGTAATCAACGGTAGCCGAACAGCGGCGGGAACACGACGACCACCAGTGCCGCCCATACGGAGTACACGGGTAGATAGGCGATCTGCCACCGCTCCAGACGGTCAAACGAGCCCCGCTGACGCAGGAAGCGCGTATAGAACCACGCCGACCCTGCCAGGTTGACGAGCAGAATCAGATTCTCGCCTAGAGCCGCCACTCGGTTGGGCGTGAAGCCAAACTCGGAGATGCGGGCGGCGATCGCCGCGAGCGCCACGCCATCGACCACGAGTGCGCTGACCACGAGCAGCAATTGCAGGCCGTCGAAGAAGTCGGGCGGTGCCTGCGGATCGCGCGCGGAGGCGGCGTAGAGCACCAGTCCGACAACGACCGCCAGCAGCAGGTCGAAGCCGATCAGTACCTCCCGCTTCACGTTGATGGGGTTGCCTGTCCACGCCATCGTGGCCAGAAACGCGAGGAGCAGAATCGTGAACAGCGGTGTGAACAGCCTGGTCAGCACCGGGGCCATGTTCTCGATGACGCTCTGCTTCGCCTCCACCAGCCAGGATCCGATGATGACGGCGCCCGCCGCACCACACGGGAGCAGCCAGCCGCCGACGAACCATCCAGGATCCATATCGATGGCGGAGAACATCATGACCGTAAAGCCGGTGACGACCCCGCCGCCGAGCGCGATCAGCACGTAGTAGATGGCCAGCTCGCCCGAGAACCGCACGAAGTCCATCCGCCCACCGTCGGCGAACCAGCGGCCTCGGACGTACGCGAAGCCGACGGCCAGCCACAGGGCGATTGGCAGGTGCAGAGCGGTCAGCCGTTGAGTGTCGCTGCCGTTCGGGAAAGTGTCGACCCGTCCTGGACTGTGGAAGGGGAAGACGTTGGCGAACACGGCCGCGGCCGCGAAGGGCAGCGCGAGAGAGAGGCCGCTCATCGCATTCCACCCGCGCTTCCACATGAGGTAGATCGTGAGCAGTGGGAAGACGAACAGGCTGGCGTTGCGGAAGTAGAAAGGCGGCACTTCTTCATCAGGGCCGAGCGGAAGGCCGAACAGCGCCGGCAGCTTGACGGCAAACGCCGCGGCGACGGCAAGGCTCAGGACCACGATCGTCTCGGTGCGGGTCGCCGTTCCCGACCCATCGCTGGCGTCAGGCGTGATGACCAGCTGCTTCCACAGCCGCTGTGAGTGCTCGCGGGCGAACTCGCGCGACAGCGCGTCGAGGCTGCCCATGCGCTTGACCGCGACCAGGAACGCTTCATCCGCGGCCAGACCCGCCTCGGTCAGCGCCGCCACCTGGTCGCGCAGGTGTCCTTCGAGCTCCTCGACGTCTGGACCATGGATGACCCGCCGGCGGCGCAGGTACTCTCGCCAGTGCGCGATCTGCTCTTCGAGCGATTGATCGGCGCGGGTCGTCATACTGTGCACGCCTGCATCCAGATGCCCCGCAGGGTACCGTCGACGGCCTTCCACTGCTGCCGCTGGGCGGCGAGCTGCGCGCGCCCTTCTCTCGTGATCCGGTAGTACTTACGCCTGCGGCCGTTCTCCGACGCGGACCATTTCGCGGCGACGTGCCCCTGGCGCTCGAGCCGGTGCAGCACGGGATAGAGCATGCCGTCGGTCCACTGGAGGTGCCCGCCCGACAACTCGGCCACTCGCTTGATGATGGCGTAGCCGTAACTGTCGCCTTCGGCAAGGATGGCGAGCACGAGCGGCGTGGCGGACGCAGCCACCAGGTCCTTGTTCATGTCCATACGTAGAGCTTTTATACATTGCAGCTCTATGTATGTCAAAACAGACGGAGATCAAGAGCGAGGGCACCGCCCGGTCGCGGCACTCGATCCAGTCACCTGATCGGCGCACGCACTGGACGCCCTGGCGCGACGCCGGTCTGCAACTTCCCTTCAGACACGATCGGCACACCGGCAACCAGCACGTACCGGAAGCCTTCCGAGTATTTCGCGGGATCACCAAAGGCCGCGGTGTCGATGACCGTGGCCTGATCGAAGATCGTCAGGTCCGCGTCGGCGCCGGCGCGAACGCGGCCCTTGTTCTTCATGCCCGGCACGATCGCCTCGAGCCGCTGGGCCGGCATCAACGTCATCTTCCGCAGCGCGTCCATCAGCGTGATCAACTTCTGATCTCGCACCAGACGCCCCAACACTCGCGCGCTCGTGCCCGAACTGCGTGGATGCGCGACGAGATTCGGGAAGACGAGACCGTCGCTCACGATCATGGTGTCGGGGTACTTCAGCGCCGCTTCAAAAGCGTCCTGCGGAATCGCGTGGATGATGACCTCGTCGCTCGGATTCTCGCGCTGATACTTGCGAAACGTCTCCTCCGTCAGGAACTCTCCCGTGGCCGGCCACTGCAGTTTGTCGTAGCTGATGCCGAGCGTCTGCTGCCATCCCGGGTCGAACCACGTGGACTTGATGCCGCTCATCGCCGCCGTGTACGGATACAACTCCGTGGTGACGTCCTGGCCCTTGGCTTTCGCCTCGCCAATCATCGCGAGAAGCTTTGGCGTGGCTGCCAGGCCGCTGGTGCTGACGTGACAGACGTGGAGCGGCGCCTTCGTCTGTTCTGAGAGGTTCAACACTTCCTGAAGCGCGACAATCGCCCCTGGGTTGTTCTTGGTGCCCAGCCCGGCGTAGCGCAGGTGCACGTAGCAGGCCGCGCCGGGCACTTCTGCGGCCACCTCGAACATCCGCTTGAGCTCTTGTTCCGTCGCGGCCGGCGTGTAAAACGGCGTGATGCCGACGCCCACTGCGCCACGCGCGAGCCCTTTCCGGACGAGCGCCACCATTTGCTCGATCTCGTCCGGCGTGGCCTTCTTCGACCGCGCGGGCCCGGAGAAATGGAACCCGTGGTACTCGTCCTTCATCACCTGGACTCGCGCTGGGCCGTGCCCCGCCGAGATGCCGAAGTTCACGATCGTCTTGCCTTCACGCTCGGCGTACCACCGATCGATGTCCACCGCCCCCTTTTCGGTATCGAGCATCGTCGTCACGCCGTCCATCGCGCGGTAGCCGTAGTTCAAGGCGTCATCACCGTGGCTGTGGATCTCAATCAGGCCGGGGGCCACGATGAGGCCGGTGGCGTCGATGGTTCTGGCGCCTCGCAGCGGTTGATCGCTGATGACCTCGATTCGGTCGCCGGCGATGCCGACGTGCGCGACCCGATCGAACCCGCTTTCCGGATCCATGACGTGACCGTTGGCGATCACGAGGTCATAGCTCGGCGGCGCGGCGCACGAGAGACTCACGAGCAGCAGGGTGCAGAGGAGACAGGCCAGCAGTCGACGCATCGCAGCATCTTACGAGGTGCGCGCATCCAACCCAATCGCTGGGTTGCGCTTTATTTTAGTTTGATCTAAATTACAGCCACCGCCCATGGGGGCTGCCCTGCTCTCGGCCATCGGGTCGCCGCGACGCCGCGAGATTCTCCGTCTCCTCTGGGATCGGGAGCTCACAGCCGGCGCCATTCACGAGACCATGCCGGACGTGACGTTTGGCGCGGTGTCGCTCCAGCTCAAGGTGCTGTTGGATGCGGGCCTCGTCGAGTCGCGTCCCGAGGCGCAGTTCCGCGTGTACCGCATCCGTCGCGAGGCCGTCGGGCCCGTCGCGCCTCTGCTCGAGGCGATGTGGACCGATGCGCTGTGGCACCTGAAGCTGAAAGCCGAGCTCAGGGAAACGCGTCGTGGCCCGCGGCCGCGGCGGCGCCCACGTCATTTCCAGTCTTCATCAAAAAAAATCAAGCCTTCATCAAAGAAAGGCAGCCGATGACCACGCTTCCCCATCGCCTCGATCGCCGCATCGTGATTCGCGCCAGGCCCGCCACGGTGTTCGAGTTCATGACCAACACGCAGGACTGGGCGGAATGGTGGGGCGCCGGCTCCAGCATTGACGCTCGCCCGGGCGGGCGGATGGTGATCCGCTACCCCAACGGCGTCGAGGTCACGGGCGAAGTGGTCGACGTGCAGCCGCCGGAACGCATCGTCTTCACGTACGGCTACGTGAGTGGAGGCCTCGTCTCCCCTGGCGGATCGCTCGTGACGGTCAGGCTCGAGAGCCATCCCGCGGGCACGCTGCTGCAACTCACTCACGAATTCCGAGACGAGGAAGCTCGGGACCAGCACGTGCAGGGCTGGCGATTCCAGCTGTCCGTGTTCGCGAATGTGTTCGCGAACAAAGTCAACGCCTCGGCGGCGGCCACCGTCGATCAATGGTTTTCCGCGTGGAGCACGGCGGACGCCGCGCCCAGGGAGCGCACGCTGGGCGAGATCGGCACGCCGGAAATCCGTTTCCACGACAAATTCAGTTGCATCGCGGGTGACGCCGACCTGAAGGCGCACCTCGCCGCGGTTCACCGCTTCATGCCGGGCATGCGGCTGGAACGGCGCGGCGACGTCCGCCACTGCCAATGGCATGTCCTTGCTGATTGGGTCGCCATCGGCAGCGATGGCCAGGAGCGCGGCCGCGGCACGAACCTGTTCGTCCTGGATGCCGACAGCCGCATCGCCGAGGTCACGGGTTTCTGGTCCTGAGCGTCACGGCACAGTGAAGCCCGACGGAGCGCGACTATTCGTGGTGTCGCGATGAGTCACACGGCGACCCGATGTGACGCAATGACGCAAGAGAGCGATCCGCCGCGCGGGCCTGACAAAATTGAAAGCTTGACTTCGTTTGGTAACCCCATGCCAATGAACGGGTTACGGGCGACCAACAATTGGCGCCTCGGGACCAAACCCATTAGTCTTCCAAAGGGCGAAGTTCTTCGAAGACTCCTTTTGTTTGCAGCCAAGTAAGGCAAACACACAAATGGCACGGCACGTGCTCTAGCCACGCACGCAGCTTCCCCAAGATGCAGAGGTAGTACGTGCGTTCAAGGTCCTTCTCTGTCCTGGCCGTGACGACCGCGGCCTTGATGTTCGGCGCGCTCACAGACGAGG
Source organism: Vicinamibacterales bacterium (assembly GCA_963850725.1). Taxonomy (GTDB): domain Bacteria; phylum Acidobacteriota; class Vicinamibacteria; order Vicinamibacterales; family JAMQPK01; genus JAMQPK01. Next base: position 271,017 of record CAWKMQ010000017.1, on the reverse strand, counting down.
CGTCTTCTCACAAACTGTCCAGCTTGGCCGTCCGTGCGTTTGATGGCGTGGTCGGCACTGCCATTGAACTGGTGAAGCCGTCGTCTCCGAAAAAAGGGGCGGCGCAGCAATCCACTGCCAGCGCAAAACCGGCGGCCGCCTCCTCATCGGTCTCCCCGTTGGACTCGCCCGCGCTCGTGAGAACCAAGCCGGTTGAGGGGACGTCGTTTGACGCGACCTTGGCGCCCAGCCTTCCCGCCACGGTCACTGAAGACCAGGCAAAAGAGGACAAGGACGTGGCCTCGAACAGGTTCGGGCCGGCAAACTTTGGGTTCCGCAGTGCAGGAGGGATTCGCCCATTGAGTGGCGGCACTCCTGGCTCAGGTGGAGATCAGGGCGCTTTGACCGATCCGCCGGCCCCAGCGGAGGCGCCGCCGAGCACTTCAACTGCGCGGCTCGATGGACTGATGGATGTGGTCGCATCGGATCTCGACCGCGACTATGGGGCGTCGACGGGCGGATCCTCACTGGACTTCACGCCGACGACGAAAACCACCGCGCCGTCTGGCTCGCCCTCTGGTTCGACGTCGGGCCCGCTGCTTCCTGGGCAGCCAGGCACCATCCGAGCCCGACGATCGAATCCGAGCAACCGCTTCATCCAGCCCGACTCCTGTCGTTGCGCAGCCGCCGACATCCAGCGCAGATCCGGGCCTTGCGCCGCCCGTCCGACGGGAGCACGAGTCCCGCGGCTGTGCAGCCCCCAGTCAACCCGCCAGTCAACCCGATCGAAGGGTCCTATCCGCCGGTCATACCGTTCGACATCGTCCCCACTCTCACTCTGGACGGACTCGTTCCGAATCCGCCAGTTTCACCGACTGATCTGGTCGATGAATCTCTTGATTCTGCCCCCCAACATCGCACCCGTTGGGTTGATCGCGCCGGCTCCCGCGACGGACGTCCAGTTCGCGCTCGAGACACCAGCGATTGTCAATCCAGAACCGGCAACACTGCTGCTGTTCGGCACCGGTCTGGCGTTGGTCGCTCGCAGCGTCCGTCGCCGCAATGGCGCCGTGCGATAGACGCTTCGTTACGCCCAGGTGGCCGATGGTGATCGAGTTCCTGGACGGCCACTTGAAGAGGTCGCGGTCGGAAGGCCGGGCAGTGGACCTTCCCCGCCCCTGAAGTGATCGACGATCGGCGCGCCGGAATTTTCGACGATACGGATGACCGTGTCGTTGGACTGACGGATATCGAGTGTCTCAGCCGGTGTAAGGGACATGAGCACGCCCGCGAGCGCGCGGTTCAGTAATCCGTGCGCGATGATCGCCACGCGATCTCCGGACACCGAGGCGGCGTCGGCGAGAAACGCGCGGCTGCGTGCCGTCATGTCTTCGAAGTTCTCGCCGCCTGGCGAACGGTACCCGTAGCGATCGGCGTCCCAGGCGGCCCACTCTGCCGGCCACTGGCGTGGGATGTCCTCGTGGAGCGCCCCGGACCATTCGCCGGCGGACCATTCCTTGAGCCGGTCGTCGAACGTCACCGCGATCGGCATCTCCGCCTGGATGATCGACACCGTCTCCCGGACCCGGCCAAGCGGCGAAGCGAACGCCGTGTCCACGCCCAGGCGCACCAGGAGGCGTGCCGAGTTCAGCGCATGCTCGCGACCGAGCGGCGTGAGACGCGAATCCAGCTGGCCCTGCATGCGCGAGGCGGCGTTCCACTCGGTCTCGCCGTGACGAACGAGATACCAGGTCCGGTCGTGCATGCTTCAGGGTACGCTGTCGGCTGCGAGTCTCGCCAATCGTGCAATCACTTCACTCTCGAACCTGGCTCGCGGTGAGGGGCAAGTCGGCCGAGGCCATCCTCGACACGCTCGACCTGCGCGCCGGCATGGCTGTGACCGGGCCGCGCCATGCCGTCGGATATCGACCCGACGAACCCAGTCCGGCGTTCGACGGGCGCTTCGTTCGGCTCGAGGCCGTCAATCCAACGATTGTTCAACGCCTGTTCGGCAGCTGAGCCAGCACCCTGATGACCTCGAAGCGCCATCTCTCGATGTTGCGGTCGTACACGGCGGCTGACGGCCTGACAATCGGCAACGCGGCGTGCGGCACGATCTCGATCTTTCTTTGTCTCGAGCACGTGGCGACCGGCAGCGATCGGCTGATGTGGATCGCCTTCCTTCTCCTTCCGCTGGCGCTCGTCTGCGACGTCTTCGACGGGATGGTCGCGCGCGCGAATCGCTCACGCCAGTCCGTGCTCGGCGGCGATCTCGATTCACTGGCCGACGTGATCTCGTTTGGTGTGGCGCCGGCGGTGCTCGGCTACACGCTCGGACTGCGCGGCGCGTGGGACGTGCTCTGCCTGACGTACTTCGTGGTCTGTGGCGTGAGCAGGCTCGCGCGATTCAACGTCACGGCGGCGGCTCTCGCCGACGAGGACACCGGCAAGGTCAAATATTTCGAAGGCACTCCCATCCCGACCAGCATCGTCATCGTGATGCTGCTCGGCGCGGCGTTCTTGCTGGGCCACACCGGCGATGCGCTCTGGCTCGGCGCGCACCGGGTCGGTCCCGCGCTTCTGCATCCTCTGGCGCTGGTGTACGTCGCCAGCGGCAGCGCGATGATCAGCGCGACGCTGCGAATTCCCAAGCCGTGAACTGGGCCCACGTGGGGTCAGTCCCACTTCGTGAGCGGGGACAGACCCCACGCGGTGAGTCCCACTTCGTGAGCGGGGACAGACCCACGTGGGTGAGTCCCACTGCGTGAGCGCTGACAGACCTCACGTGGGCGCCTGGCGTATGATGGCGCGGCAGAACGGCCGGGTCGCGCGCCATGGGTTTCATTGTCAAACGAGGCATCATTCTCGCCATCCTGGCGGCGGTCGTGCTGGGCATCGTGCTTGCCAACGAGCCCACGACGGCCTTTCGCAAGGAGTTCGTCGTCAGCGTGCCGCGCGACACCGCGTGGCAGCACTTCAACCGCGCCACGGAGTGGCCGAGCTGGGCGTCCTACATCAAGTCCGTCGAGCTCAGGCCCGCCGGCGACCTCGGTCCGACGACGACCGGCATCGTCAATCTGCAGAACGGGCAGACGACGACCTTCCAGATGACCGCGTTCGAGCCGAAGGACCACTGGCAGTGGTCAACCCGCCTGCTGTGGTTCACGCTCGACTACGATCACACGTTTCAGAGAGTGAGCGACCTCGAGACGCGCATGGTGCTGCTCATGAAGGTGAAGGGCTTCGGCAAGAACCTCCTCGCCTTTGTGATTGACCGGATGGCCAGCCCCGACCTGGACGCGTCGATTCCCAAGTTGATTCAGGAGATGAACAGCCTGAAGTAAGGCTGTGCGCCCCCCTCAAGCCCACCGCCAGCGGCAAGGTCTTTGCACAGTAGTACCGCGGAGGGAAAAATGCTCTACACGATCGCCGTTATTCTGCTGATCGCGTGGCTGCTCGGCATGGTGGGCACCTACACCATCGGGTCGTTCATTCACGTGCTGTTGGTGGTCGCGGTGGTGTTGTTTCTGGTGGGCCTCATCAGTGGCCGCCGGACAATTCCCTAGCGCGCCGGCACAAGCAGTGACCTGAGGCTGGGGCTACGTTGGCCCCAGCTTCTTTCCCGCCGGCGCGAGCAGGCCTGCGGCCTTCAGCTCCGCCCAGCGCGTGCGGTTGCTTTCCGCCCAGTTGCTGCCTGGTTTTCTGGGCGAGAACTTCAACACATACCGCTCGTCGTCCAGCCGCCGTTCCAGACTGTCGATCCATCCAAAGCACAGCGCCTCGCGTACCGCGTCGTCGTAGGACACGCACTTCACGCCAGTGTGCTTCTTGTGCATCACGAGCCACACGCCGGCCGCCGAAGCGTGATGCTTCGCGAGCCACGTGCGCCACTTCGCGCGCGTGCGAACGTCGACTTCAGGGAGCCGCGCTTTGTCCGTCATTCGAGGAGCGTCCGCCATTCGAGGAGCGAATGATAGCCGGTCAATGGCAGCCCGAAGGCAGAACCGTGGCAGATCTGTGACACCACAGACGTCACAGTTTCTTCACGGTTCAGAAGCGATCGAACGCGCCTCTTGCGTCGTCTCATGATCTGTAGGCACACCATCATGAAGAAGAAGGCGGCGTTCATCGTCCTATTGGTTCTGACGGCCGGCGGAGGCTTCTACTACCACAGCGTCTCCGCCCGGCAGGTCGCCAACGCGCAGGTCGTGCAAGTGACGACCTCGACCGGCGACGTCGTGGAGTCCGTGCAGGTCACCGGCACACTGCAGCCACTCCGCACGGTCAACGTCGGATCGCAGGTGTCGGGCGTCGTCTCGGATCTCGACGCGGACTTCAACTCGGTCGTCCGAAAGGGCCAGGTCATCGCGCGCCTCGATCCGTCCCTCTTTCAGGTGCAAGTGGACCTGCAGGCGGCGGCCGTCGATCGACAGATCGGCGAGATCAAGAGTCAGGAGATGCAGCTCGAGAACGAGAAGGTCGCGCTCGAACGCGCCGAGGCGTTGTTTGCCAAAGGCCTCGTGACTGAGCAGTCGCGCGACGAGGCGAAGCTTCAGGTCGGCGTGCGCACGACACAGGTCGACGCGGCGAGAAAGGCGCTCAAGACCGCACAGGCCAACTTGGACCAGGCGAAGCTGAACCTGAGCTACACGACCATCCGGTCCCCGATCGACGGCGTCGTGGTCAACCGCCAGGTGGATGTCGGGCAGACCGTGCAGTCGAGCATGAACGTGGCGCAGTTCTTCACGCTGGCGACCGACTTGCGCAGCCTGCGGCTCGAGGCTGTCGTGGACGAAGCCGAGATCGGCAGGATCCGCCCCGGCATGCCCGTCCAGTTCACCGTGGACTCTTACGGCGACCAGGTATTTCGCGGCACGGTCGAAACGGTGACGCTGAACGCGCAGACGCAGAACAACGTGGTGACGTATCCCGTATGGATCAGCGTGCCCAATCCGGACCTCAAGCTGCGGCCGAGCATGACGGCCAACGTGCTGATCTTCGTGTCCACGGCCAATGGCGTGACGAGGATTCCGAGCGCGGCGACGCGGTTCCGGCCGAGCACCGCGATGTTCGCCGCGCTGGGTCTCACGCCGCCGGAGAGCCGGCGGCTCGTGACGGCCGGTGGAACGAATGCGACGACCGTGAAAGACGCGCGCCCTGAGAAGAGCGCGCCGACACAACCGCTCAATTTGGAGCGGGCGAATCAGATTGACGATTTGTTTGCGCCGGTGCCGCGACCGAATACCCCTGGCACCGTCTGGGTCTGGGACGAGTCCGCCAAAACACTCACGTCAGTGCCCGTACGACTGGGCATCACAAATGGTCAACTCACCGAGCTGATCGACGGCGACATCAAGGTCGGCCAACAGCTCGTCACCAACGTCATCCTCCCGCAGACTTCGACGGCATCGGCGCAGCAAAACTCTTTGTTCAACAACGGCGGCCGCGGCGGCCCTGGCGGCGGACGAGGGTTCTGAGGAAAGAAACTGCTCGGGGGAGTTTTACGAAATACGTAAAACTCCCCCGAGCAGTTTCTTTTCTTACCTCAACCCAAACGCGAATACGGAGTGGTACGCAGAAATTGCCACGTACTGCTTCCCGTCCACTGAGTAACTGACCGGCGCCGAGGAGATCTGGCCGCTGGTCAGGGCCTTCCAGAGCACTTCCCCGTTCCGCGCGTCGAGCGCCATGAAGACGCCTTCCCGGCTGCCGGAAAACAGGAGATCCGAGGCGGTGGTCATGATCCCGGCGTCCGTGACGTCGTGCATCTTGAACGCCCACTTTTCCAGGCCTGTCCGAGGATCGAGCGCCAGAATTTCGCCGTGCCCGGCTTCCTCCGTCCAGGTATTGATAGGCGGACGACGGATGTTGGGCATCTTCGTGGAGGGCGAGCCGCCGGTGTAGCCGCGGCCTTCGACGAACTGGACGGGCACCGACGAAGCCATCGCGGACGCGTCCTTCCAGGCTCCCACGTAGAACAGGCCCGTTCGGGGACTCCATGACGGCGAGAACCAGTTGGTGCCGCCCTGCGCGTTCGGATACGTCAGCACGCCTTCACCCGAAGCCTTGGTGTTGAGGAGGCGAATCGGCCGGCCGTTCGCGTCAAGTCCTGCCGCCCAGTTCTGCTTCACGAACGGCGCGCCACGGACGAACTTGCCGTTGGTGCGATCGAGCACGTAGAAGAACCCGTTGCGGTTCGCCCACAGCATCAGCTTCCGCGGCGTGCCGTCCCACGTCATGTCCACGAGCACGGGCACCTGCGCCGAGTCCCAGTCCATGCCGTCGTTCGGTGTGAACTGGAAGTGCCACTTGAGCTGGCCCGTATCGGCATCGAGCGCGAGCGCCGAGCAGGTATAGAGGTTGTCGCCAGGGCGTTGATCGGGATTCCAGTCGGGCCCCGGATTCCCGACGCCCCAGTACGTCAGGTTCAAGTCGGGATCGTATGTTCCGGTCACCCACAGCGAGCCCGCGCCGTTCTTCCACGAATCTCCGCCCCACGTTTCGTGGCCGGGCTGGCCGGGTCCGGGAATCGTGTTGAACCGCCACACTTCCTTGCCGGTCGCGGCCTCGAACGCCGCGACGAACCCGATGATCCCGTTCTCGCCGCCCGCCGTGCCGACGATGACTTTGTCTTTGACGACCTGCGGCGCCATGGCCACGGCGTAGCCCTGTGCGGCGGTCGCGATCGGCGTGTCCCAGATGAGCCGCCCGTTTTTCGCGTTCACCGCGACCAGGTGCGCGTCGATCGTCCCCATGAACAACGTGTCGCCGAGAATGGCCAGTCCGCGATTGATACGGCCGCAACAGACGCGCGCATCAGGAGCGACTCGATACTGGTAGATCCAGAAAATGCGGCCGGTCGTCGCGTCGAGGGCGATGATGTCGTTCGGTGGCTGCGTGATGTACATCACGCCGTCCACGACGAGTGGCGACGATTCCAGCTTCTCGGTCGAGTCGACCTGGAACACCCACTTCATCTCCAGGTCCTTCGCATTCGACGGCGTGATCTGGGTGAGCGGGCTGTGCCGCCAGCCGTTGTTGGCGCCCGAGTACATCAACCAGTTGTGAGGTTCCGCGTTCGCGTTCGCGAGCCGGTCCCAGGCGATCTGCGCGCCGACCACCCCGCTCGCGAGGCAGACGATCACGAGCAGCGTGGTCAGTGTTCGTCGCGTCATTGAGCCGCACCTCGTCCCGGCCCGCCGCGTCCGGCGCCTCGGCCCGCTCCCGGTGCGGGTCCCGATGCCGGCGCTGGCCGGAGGGCTAACAGATAGGCAATCAGATCCGCGCGCTGCTCGACCGTCAACTTGCCGTTGTAGGACGGCATCGTGGACTTGATCACCGTGTACTCCTTCAAGTCAGGTTTCCACAGCGAGACCAGTTTCTGGTTGCTGTCGACGATCTGCACGCTCCACGTGTCCTCGTTCAGCCGGCGGCCGGTCACGACCGCTCCGGTCTTCGTCACCGCCCGGATCGATCGATTGCCTGGGCGCGCATTGGAGACCGGATCCATGAGCGTGTCCTCGAGCATCGCCGCCGAACGCGCCGCGCCGATGTCGCTCAAGTCCGGACCGAGGTACGACCCGACATGGTTGACGCGATGACAACTCAAACACCCGCCGGCGTTCTCGAACACAGCCCTGCCCTTCGCCGCATCGCCAACCGCGACTTTGCGGGCGCCGTAGTCCTTCATCACCTTGATATAGGCGACGACGGCCAGCAGATCGGCGTTGGCGAGGTTGTTGGCCGGCATGGCGGTGCCGGGCACACCCTTCAGGATGACGTTCATCACGTCGAGATCGTTGGCGGCGCGCTTGAACTGGCCGGTACTCAGGTTCACTCCCGCCACGAGATCACCCGAGGGGCCGTGACAGGTCGTGCACAGCGAGCCGTAGACCTTGGCGCCAAGGTCGAGACGCGCGGGGTCGACCCCTTGAGCTGACGACGTCGCGGCAAGCCCAACGAAAACCAGGAAGGCCGCGATGCGGAAAATGACCACAGGAGCTGACTTATAGGTGACGCGGCCCGTTGCGTCAAGCCGGCGTCGCGGTCGTGTTTCCAGGTACTCCCAAACGCGGCCTGACGTGACAGAATCTCGCGATGGTCCGACAGCTCCGCTTACTTCCCGCGCTCTCAATCGTGACCGTCGGCCTCGCGGCGTTCGCCATCGCGCCCGTCGTTCCTGTCCGGGCCGACGTCAAGTTCACGTCCGTGTGGGCCGCGCCCGACGCGCAGACCGTCAGTTTCAAGGGCCAGAAGGTCGCGGCTCTGGTCATGCTCGACAACTGGGAGCGGCGCGTCCCTCGCGAGGAGGCCCTGGCGCGTGAACTCACGGCGAGGGGCATGACCGGCGTGCCCGCCTATCTCGTCATTCCGAAGGAAGAACTCAAGAGCGCGGACCGCGCGAGAGACTGGTTCGAAAAAGTCTCAGTCGCTGGCGTGGTCGTCCTCCGGCCCGTGTCCAAGGAGAAGGTCAAGCAACACACCGCCGAGCTTTGGACATCGCCGTCCTACGCCACGCTCTCTGGCTACTACCCGTACGGCTGGGCGACGGTCTACCAGTTCGGGTCGCGCGAAGACACGATCATCGTGGTCGAGGCGATGATCTACAAAGTGTCGACGGGCGCGCTGGTCTGGGGCGGCGTCAGCGAAGTCACCAATCCAAAGAATCTTCAGCAGGCCATCGGCGAGATCGTGAAAGAAGCGGCCAACAAGATCCAGAAGCAGTTCCGATGACTCCCGGCGCGATCGCTCGCGCGCTGGCGATCGCGTTCGTGCTTCCGCTCTCCGGCTGCGTGCTCGTCATCGGCACGAGCCCGTCACCGTTCAACGAAGCGCAGATCATCGTCATCGTCCGGACCCACGACTCCGGCGTGGCTATCAAGGGCGCCGGAGTGGCCGTCTTGACGGCGCCTCGGGTGAGGTCCTGGGTCGCGGCGCGACGGGGAACGACGGCCGATTTGCGCTGACGGTCGCTGGAGGGAGTGCGCTGCGTGTCGTGGTCGAGGCGCCGACGGGATACCGCGTGCCGGCGTCAGGCTCGCGATCGATTGAAGTCGCACACGCGCTCGTGTCGGAGTCCGACCTGGTGACCGTCGCGCTCGCACCCGATCGCTGACATTCGTGGGTGCGCCACTCATCGTCCGATCCGCCGAACGACGATCTCGGACTGTCCGGCGGATCGCCGCGTCCACGCCGCGACGACCGACGAACGCGTCCCGGCGATCGCGGGATACGTCGCCGACCCGTCGTCGCTGAGCGTCGCGATCGATCCCACCCCTGCAGCAGGTCCGACTTCCCGCAACTGGATTCGAAACCCCGTGCCGGTCGTTTCGTCCCACACGACGAACACGCGCCCGCCGGCCCTCGCAATCTGTGGATGACCCGCGTGCACCTTCTCGCCCGCCTGATCGATCCGAACTCTCGGACTGAACGTGCGGCCGCCGTCACTCGACGACGCATAGAACACGGCCTTCTTCTGGTCGCCGTCCTGCAGCATCGTCGGCCAGGCCACGTGCAGGACGCCGTCGTCGGTCACCGCGATTGACGGGCCGTCCTCCGGACACGCATCGATCTGCCAGTGATCTTCACTGACGCGGACCGGTTCCGAGAACGTCCGGCCGCCGTCGCCCGAATGTGCCACGCGCGATGTCGCGAAGGTTCGTGGGATACACGTGCCGCCACGCGACGTAGACGACGCCGTCCGGCGCCGTGGTCACCGCGGTCTTGCAGCAGAAGCATACGTCGGTCGCGACGGTCGTCTCGGTCCACGTGCCGTCGGGAGACGGCCAAGGCGTGAAAAAGGTCCTGGCGCGTCGACCCGTGATGCCCCTGCGCGGCCTGATGCGCAGTCGCGCCGTGCGCTGCATGCGCGGCATTTTCGGCGGCGGCCTGGCGCGTGTCGAGCCACGCGGCGTGCACGGCGTCGCCGTCGCCCATCGCGAACGACGGCCAGCCGCGAAGGCCTGCCAGCGCCGGCGGATGCAGTGAACGAGCCGGTGCGAACGACCGGCCGTCGTCGGTAGATCGCGCGACACGAATGCTGGACTGACCGCCGAGACGCGACACCCATCCGATCGCGAGATCGCGTCCGAGCGCGATCCGCGGCGCCTGCTCACCGGACATCCGCGCGTCACCGCCGACGTCGTTCACGCGGACCGGCCCGGCGAATGTGCGGCCCTCGTCCAGGCTTGTGGCCGCGTACACGTTCGTCTTGTCGCCAACCGTCGCCGCCCAGGTCACGACGACACGGTCGCCGGACGCGGCCACACCGGCGCCGGCGTTCGTGGCGCCGGAAATGCCGAGACGGACAACCTCGTCAGCAACGGTCAGGGACGGGGGTGCAGCAACGTCGCGGGCGCGTGAACACGACACAACAAGAAGAAACGCCACGACGATCCCGCCGACCTTGCCAGCCATGAGCCTCCTCAGAATCTGGCTCTCACGCCAAGTTGCACCGAGCGTGGCTCGCCCACGGCCGTGATCTCGCCGTACGCGGGCAGCGGCTCGGTGGGATAGGCGCCCGTGCCAAAGGTCGTGTTGCGCGCGGTTTCGTTCGCGCGGTTGAACAGATTGAACGCCTCGACGATCGCGTCGATGCGAAGCCCGTCACGAACCGTGAACGTGCGGGACACGTGAAGCCCAGTCGACGAGAACGCGGTGCGCCGGCCCGCGTTGCGCGGGATGTATGCGCCGTCCACGATCGGCCGCCCGGCGGTCCCCTGAACCGTCGTCACGCCGGACGTGACGTTGAACGGCAACGCGGAGTAGTACTGGACGGTCGGCGTCAGGTGGAAATCGCGCACGAGGCGCGACCATCCGGTCGCGCCCGCAGATGGCGGCGTGTTGAACGTCGCCGCGAACATCAGGCGGTGCCGCTGGTCATCGTCCGACGGTCCCCAATCGGACTCGATGTCGAGCGGATTGATCGGACCGTTGAAGAACGCCTCGCCCACGTTGTTCATCGACTTGGAGAGCGTGTACGACACGCGATAGCCGCCCCACGCCGCCGGGCGCTGCACCCACGACACCCGCAGGCCGTTGTACGACGAACGGCCGACTGCAGAGTACTGACTGTTGTTCGCGAATGCCGGGTCCGGCCTGCAGCCGTTGTTCGTGCCGGCCACGGGGCACGTCGGGGCGTTCCTGTTGATCTGCGCGATCAACTGACGGCCGGTCAGGTGGTCGAATCCGATGCTGATGGTTGCACGCGCGCCGATGCGCTGCTCCATTTCCACGCCGAACTGGCGCGACTGCGCGTTCTGAATGTCCGGCTCCATCGTCGTGAAATTCACGAGCGTCACGGTCGGAACAATCGCCGGGAGAATCTGCGGGAAGACCGGGGCGCCGGTCTGAGTCGGCGACAGGCCCACGTTCACTTGCCGCAGGCGGTCCAGATCGACGGTGTTCTCTGCGGACAGCAGCGCGTTGGCGACCGCACGCAGCGGCACGCGGTCGAAGAACAGGCCGCCCGAGGCGCGCACGATCGTACGGTCCGACCCGAAGGGTGACCACGCCACACCGGCCCGTGGCGACACGTTGTTCGTGTCGGTCGTGATGGTGTCCATCCACTGCAGGTCGTAGCGCAGGCCAAGGTTCAGCGTGACGTCGGGACGCAGCTTCCATTCGTCCTGGACATAGAGTCCGACGTTCGGATTCGACTGATCGACCGATGTATCGCCTGAACGTCTGGGTGAATCCCTGATTCGAATACACGCCGGCGACGAAGTTCGCGAGGGAGCTGAACGCGTAGCTCCCTTTGTTTGCGCGCGGAAACGTGATGGCCAGGTCGTTGTGCAGCAGGTCCACGCCGGTGCGAAGCGCGTGCGCGCCAGCTTGATGCGAAAGGTTCGCGACTGCCTGGTACATCCGATTCACGCGACCGGTCGGATTGCCGGTCAGCCGCCCGAACCCGGCCACACCCTGAATGCTCACGGCGGGGCCAACCGGGTCGGTCGGCGGCGCCTGCAGGTTGCCGTCAGCGAACTGGCCGCGAGTCTCGAGCACGGTCGTCGGGGTCAGGGAGCGAACATGCCCGATAGCGATCGCATGATCCGTGTTGTCCAGACCTGCCGAAGCGCTTGGCGCGTTCAACGCTCCGGCGCCTCGGGAATTTTCCGCGCCGACATCATAGAGGCTGTAGCGCGCGGACAAGTGTCCATTCCCGCCCAGGTGATGGTCCACCTTGCCGGTGAAAAGCGTGGCACGAACCGGCTGTGGATACTCGCCGGTCGCGACCAGCGGTCCACCGTAGCCAACATCGGCCAGTCGCGCATTGATCGTCGCGACATTTGCCGGCGAGATCGTGGTCAGCCCGGTCTGGTCGAGATGGCGGCGCTCGATGTTCATGAAGTAGAACGTGCGATCGCGCGCGACCGGGCCGCCGGCGCTGAACCCGAACTGCGCCTGTTGCATCGGCAGCTTGGTGCCCGAGAGGGCGTTCCGCCCGTTGAGGCTGTCGTCTCGCTGGTAGAGGTACACGTCGCCGCTCAGCCGGTTCGTGCCGCTCTTCGTCACGATGCTGATGAAGCCGCCGAGGGCCCGGCCCAGTTCCGCCTGCCCTCCAGTCGTGACGACCTGCATCTCGTTTACCGCGTCGACGCCGAGCGACAGTCCACTCAAGCCCGCGGCATCGTCGTTCGCGGAAAGGCCGTCCACGAGGTAGCTGTTCGAGAAATTGCGCTGACTGTTGATCGAAAGGCCGACGCCAGGAACGGCCGACGTCTCCGGAAACAACTGGCCGGATCCGCCGACGTTGGTCGGCGAGACGCCGGGCGCAAACAACGCGAGGTCGAGGGTGTTGCGGCCGTTGAGCGGCAGAGCGGCAATCTCCGCTCGCGTGATTGTCGCCGCGATCTGGCTGCGCGCGGTCTCGAGCAACGGCGCCTCGGTCGTCACGGCCACGTCGGTCACGACCGTCGGGAGCGACAACGTGATGGGCAGCTCGAACGCGGAGCCGGCGGTGAGCGTCAGACTGCGCGTTGAGTCCGCGAAGCCCGGCTTGCGCACGGCGATCTCATACGCGCCCACACGGAGGTACGGAAACCGGAAGCGGCCGTCAGGTCCGGTCGTCGCCGTCGTCCGCACGTTGGTGTCGAGATGACGAGCGGCGACGTCCGCCATGGGCAACGCGGCACCGGTGGCATCGGTCACGCGGCCGCTCACGCTCGCGTAGTTCACGGCTTCCTGGGCGGTCACGAGACCTGGCGCGATCGCAGACACAAACAGCCAGAAAACGACCGCGCGCCCCGACATTCAGCGAGCTTCCCACGTCCGGGGAGGCCCGGCCCTGTGGCAATTTGCCGCATGTCCGCTTTCGCCAGGTGGTGCCCCATCGTCGTGCCGGCCTTCGGCGAGACACGTTCGCGGTCGCGGCTATGCTTGCTCCGTGCTTCCAGATTCTGGGCGTCCGTCAGACGCGGTCGGTCTGACGTGGCTCGTCACCGTGCGGTGGACCGTGCTGGTCGCCGCCACGGGCGCGCTCTTCGCCGGGCGGACCGGGCTCGGCGTGTCGTTGTCCGCGCCGACTGCGATGGTGCTGCTGGCTGCGGTCGCGGCGTCGAATCTCTGGCTCACGTGGCGAATCCGAACAGCCGTCTTTTTCCGGCGGGTTCCCTTCACCCCGCCAAGCTCGCGGCGCGCCGGCGGAGTCCCCTTCACCCCGCCACGCTCGCAGCGCGCCGGACGCGGCAGCGGGCCTGCTCGTCTGCGCGGACGTTGTCTTGTTGCTCTGGGTGCTCTGGCGATCGGGTGGGGCGCTCAATCCTGCCAGCGTCTTTTTTCTCGTGCAAATCGTGCTCGCAGCGCTCGTCCTCGGCCGCGTGTGGACGTGGGTCGTGACAGGTCTCTCGGTCGGCGGTTTCGGGATGCTCTACCTGGCTCCGGCGAGCGAGCTTCGAGCAGCGCAGGTCATGCACCCGGAAATCGGCGCGCACATGAACGGGATGTGGCTCGCTTTTGCGGCCACGGCGCTCGTCATCGCGGTGCTCGTGACCCAACTCGTCGTCACGATCGAACGTCGCGACCGTGCGCTCGATATCCTCCGCGACCAGCACGCGCGCTCGACGCGCTTTGCCGGCCTGGCCACGCTCGCGGCCGGTGCGGCGCACGAGCTGAGCACGCCGCTGGCGACAATGGCCGTCGCCGCGCGCGAGCTCGAGCGCTCGCTCGAGGGGCGTAGCGGACATGGCGAGGCGAATGCCAACGGACGTGCCGGCGCGAACGCGAGTGACGTGGCGAGGCGAATGCCGAGCTTTCAAACGACGCGAATGCCGAGCTTCTAAAAGACGCGCGCCTGATTCGCACCGAGATCGATCGCGCGCATCGCATCCTCATCGACCTGTCGGCCCAGAGCGGTGGCGCTCCTGGTGAGGCGCCCCGATCCGCATCAATGGCCGACGTGTTCTCAGCCATTCAGGCGGAGCTCCAGCCCCAAGTGGCGCGAAGACTCGAAACACGCGCGCGTCATGACGTCCGTGTGGTGTGGCCGGTGCAACGCCGTCGCGCGCGCCGTCGTGAATCTCGTGCGGAACGCGGCTCAGGCGTCGAGCGACGCGGAACCGGTCATCGTCGAAGGCCGCGCCAACGAAGATGGACGTGTTCGCATCGATGTGGTCGACCGCGGAACGGGCATGGCACCCGATCACCTGGCTCGGGCCGGCGAACCGTTTTTCACGACGAAACCGCCGGGTGCAGGCACGGGCCTCGGCCTGTTCGTCGCGCGCTCGACGATCGAGCAGCTTGGGGGAACGCTCGGATTGACCTCCGAGCCAGGACGCGGCACTACTGCCACCGTGATCCTGCCGGCCGACGTCATTGGAGCGGCGAAGTCCTCATGAGCGAGCGGCCTCTCCTTCTCATCGTCGAAGACGACGAAGCCCTGCGCGGACGGCTGATGACGGCGTTCGAGAGCCGCGGTCTGGACGTGCGTGGGGTGGCAACCACGGCCGAGGCCGCCAGCGTGGCGCGCGAGGAACTGCCCGAGCTCGTTCTCCTCGACCTGCGGGTCGGCGCGGACAACGGCCTGGATCTCATCCCCGAACTGACCCGGCTCGATCCGGCGACGCGCATCGTTGTCCTGACCGGATACGGCAGCGTGGCGACCGCCGTCGAGGCGGTAAGGCGCGGCGCGGTGCACTACCTGACCAAGCCGGCCGACGCGGACGAGATTCTTGCCGCGTTCGATCGTGGGGCGGGCACGTCGGACGCGACACCGCCGCTCCAGGCCATGTCGCTCGACCGCGTGGAATGGGAGCACATCAACCGCGTGCTCATGGATTGCGGCGGCAACATCTCGGAAGCCGCGCGCGTTCTCGGGATTCACCGGCGGTCGCTGCAGCGGAAACTGTCGAAGTATCCGGCGCGACGGTAGCAAAAGTGGTCGGGTGAATTATTTGTATGTTCCAAGTTACCTACATACAAATAATTCACCCGACCACTTTTTGATCCGCATGCGCCCTGATCGTGTCCAGGACCGCCTGGCCGAGATCCTCGGTCTTCTTCGCGCCCATCCCGTAGACGTGGTGCAAGGCCTCGAGCGTCGCGGGCTTGAGGCGCGCGAGCTCGCGGAGCGTAGTGTCGTGAAACAGGACGTACGGCGGGACGCCGCGGGCGCGGGCCACGGTCAGGCGCAGCGCGCGCAGGCGATCGAACAGCGCGCGATCGACGCCGTCCCACGACTCGACCTCCCGACGCGTGCGGCGCTCCGCCTTTTCCTTCTTGGGCTTGGCCTGTCGCGCCAGCAGCAGGTCGGGGACCGCGTCTGGACGCTTGAGCAGTTCGACGCCTGGCGCCGTCAGCTTCAGCACCGGATACTCGTCGTCGGTCGGCCTGAGCAGGCCCCGCGCGACAAGCTGATCGACATAGCCACGGACCTCGTCGGCCGAGGCGTCGCGAAGAAGGCCAAACACGCTCAGTTTGGTATGACCGCGTGACGTCACGAGGTCGGTCTCGCGGCCGCGAAGGACGTTCGCCACGTGGGCAGCACCGAAGCGCTGTTCCACGCGAGCGACCGCTGACAGGATCTTTCGCGCCAGGGTCGCCGGCTCCGGCACGGGCTCGAGCTCGCCGAGACAGAAGTCGCAGGCGCCGCAGTCGGTCTTCGTGAACGTCTCGCCGAAGTAGCCGACGAGCCGGTTGTGGCGGCATCCGACGCTGGCGGCGTAGCGCTCCATGTCGCGGAGCAGCGCCTGCTTGGCCTCGGAGAACTCGCCGTTCTCCGACATCATCGCCCGCCACTTCGGGAAATCCCCCGCGGAGTAGATGAGCACGCACTCGGCCTCGAGCCCGTCGCGCCCGGCGCGTCCCGCTTCCTGTTGATAGTGCTCGAGCGATTGCGGCGCGCCGGCGTGAATGACGAACCGGACGTCTGACCGGTCGATACCCATCCCGAACGCCACGGTCGCCACGACGACATCCGCGTCCTCGTTGAGGAACGCGTCCTGATGCCGATGCCGCGTCTCGTCATCCAGCCCGGCGTGATACGGCACCGCGCGCATGCCGGTCTCGACGAGCCACGCCGCCAGCGCGTCCACTTCGCGTCGCGACTGACAGTAGATGATGCCGGCCTCGCCCGAGTGGCGGGACAGGATGTCCTGCAGCTGCCGCTTCAGATTCGATCGTGCGAGCACGCGGTAGACGAGATTCGGCCGGTCGAACGACCCGACGACCTCGACCGGCGACCGCAGCGCGAGCTGCTTGACGATGTCGCTCCGGACACGGCCGGTCGCGGTGGCGGTAAACGCGTGCAGGGTCACGTCGGGCCATCGCTCGCGCAGCCGGACGAGCTGGCGGTACTCCGGCCGGAAGTCGTGGCCCCACTGACTGATGCAATGCGCCTCGTCGACGGCGATGAAACTGGGCGGCCGGTCGCCCAGGCGCGCGATGAATCCATCGCTGCCCTCACCGACCAGCCGCTCAGGCGCGACGTAGAGGAGCCGGAAGATGCCTCCCTGCAGCCCCGCGAGGACGTCGCGCTTCGCCGCCGGCGTCATCCCGCTGTGGTAGCAGGCGGCGGGCACGCCGTTGCCGACGAGCGTGTCGACCTGGTCCTTCATCAGCGCGATCAGGGGCGAAACCACCAGCGCCACGCCCGGACGCATCAGCGCTGGCGCCTGAAAGCACAGCGACTTACCGCCACCGGTCGGCAAGACCACGAGCGAGTCGCGATTGTCGAGAATGGCGTCCATCGCTTCACGCTGATGGGGCCGGAACGACGTGTAGCCCCAGTAGCGTTCCAGCGCGTGCTGTAAGGACGCAGGCACGCGTTGATCTTAACGGCTTGCGGCTTGAGACTTGAGGCTTGGGGCCTGCACCACCGATATAATCCCGCCCAACAGCCAACAACCCATGACTAACAACAGATGGCTTCTGACCGGCGTCGGTGCAGTGGTGGCCGCGACGGCGTTCTTCTCGCCGCTCGCTGACACTCCGCACGCCCAGGTGACGCGGACCGGTGCTTTGCAGTCAGCCGGTGGCGGACCGGGCCCAGGCGCAGCACCCGATGCGAAGGATCCGGCCAACGCGATCGCGGACCTCTCGCCGAGGCCTCCTGTCGTCCCGCAGACGCCGGAGGACCAGGCGAAGCAGTTCTGGTTGCCGGCGGGCTATCGGATGACGCCGATCTTGTCGGATCCGGTCATCGAGAATCCGGCGCAGATCACGTTCGACGGCAACGGCCGGATGTACGTCGTCGAGCTGCGAGGATATTTCCAGACACCGGAAGGCATTGACCTCATCCCGCCGATCGGCCGGATCTCGCGTCACGAAGATCGCGATGGCGACGGCGTCTACGAGCACCACAGCGTGTTCGTGGACAAGCTCGTGTTCCCGCGCTTCGCGACGCCGCTCGGCGCCGACACGATCCTCACGATGGAAACGAACGCCGACGAGGTGTGGAAGTACACCGACACCAATGCGGATGGCGTGGCCGATCGGAAGGAGCTGTTCACGACGAACTTCGGACGGGCGAGCACGATGGAGTCGCAGCCGTCGAGCCTGTACTGGGCGATGGACAACTGGATGTACAGCACGGTCAACGCGTTCCGGCTTCGATGGACGCCGACCGGCCTCCTGAAGGAAACGACCGGCCCGAACGGCGCGCAGTGGGGCGTGACGCAGGACAACCAGGGCAAGCTGCACTTCCAGCACGGTGCGAGCGGGCTGCCGGGTTATTTCCAGTTCCCCGTGCACTACGGCGCGTTCGGATGGCCAGAGCAGCTCGAACCGAATCTGAACATCGTGTGGGGCGCGCCGATCCTGATCGGCGACATCCAGGCCGGCATCCCCGGCACGCGAATTCCTGACGGTTCGTTGATCAACGGCACGGCGGCCGCCGGCAACGAGATCTTCCGCGGCCACCGCATGCCGGCGGATCTGGTCGGCGACTATGTTCACGGCGACGCCGTCGGACGCATCGTCCGTCGTCTGCATCCGGTGAAAACCGAAGGGCTCACGCAACTTCGGAACTTCTACCCGCGATCCGAGTTCGTCCGGTCGCTCGATCCGCTCTTCCGGCCGGTCGAGATGGCCACGGCGCCCGACGGCACGCTCTACATCGCCGACATGTATCGCGGCATCATCGAAGGCGCGGAGTGGGCGAAGGAAGGGACGTACCTGCGCGAGAAGATCAAGCAGTACCAGCTCGACAAGGCCATGAACCGCGGACGCGTGTGGCGGCTGAGCTACGACGGCATCGAGCGCGACCGCACGATGCCGCGCATGCTGGCGGAGACACCGGCGCAGCTCGTCCGCCACCTCTCGCACGCGAACGGCTGGTGGCGCGACACGGCGCAGCAGCTCATCGTGCTCAAGCAGGACCGATCGGTGGTGCCGACGCTCTGCAGACGATCGTCCGCACGTCGAAAGACCAGCTCGCCCGCGCGCACGCGCTCTGGACCATTGAAGGTCTGAATGCGCTCACGCCGGCGCTGGTCCGCGAGATGATGCGCGACGCGAATCCCTCGATGCGCATCCACGGTCTTCGCGTCAGCGAGACGCTCTACAAGGCTGGCGATCGATCGTTTGCGACCGAGTACCAGGCGCTTTCACGTGACACGGACACGGACGTCGCGATTCATGCGCTCTTGACGATGAATCTTCTGAAGGTGCCGGAGGCGGCCGGCTCTGCGAAGGCGGCGATGACCGCCGGCAGAGGGCGTGGCGTCTCGTTCGTCGCCGACCGCATCGTGAATCCTCCGGCGGTCGGCCGAGGTGGCGGCCGCGGCGGCCCCACGCCGAACGCGGAACAACTCGCCGCGCTCGAACGCGGCAACACGACCTACAACGAGATCTGCTTCTCGTGTCATGGCGACGACGGCCGCGGGACACCGACACCCGGCGGTGGAGCGGGTTCGACGCTCGCGCCGTCGCTGGCAGGGTCCGACCGCGTGAACGCGCACCGTGACTACGTGATCAAAGCCATCCTTCATGGGCTGTCGGGCCCAATCGACGGCCGAAGCTATCCGCAGGTCATGCCGGCGAACGGCGCGAACCGCGACGAGTGGGTCGCCGACGTCGCCTCGTTCATCCGCAATGGCTTCGGCAACGCGGCAGGATTCGTGACGACGGCTGACGTCGCCCGCGTGCGCGCGGCAACGACCGACCGCAAGACGCCCTGGACGTACGAGACACTCCAGGCCACGCTTCCCCGGCCGCTGATTCCGGATGCAACCTGGAAAGTCACGGCCAGTCACCACGCGCCGCCCACGCCGTCACCGAACGCCGCCGGTGGATTCAGCATGCCGCCCGATCCGATGGGCGCGCTGAACTATCTGGGATGGACGAGCGGCGTGCCGCAGGAAGCCGGCATGTGGTTCCAGGTCGAGCTGCCGCGGACGGCGCGCGTCATGGAGCTGCAGTTCACCGCGTCGGCGCTCGGCGGGCGGCCGCGGCGCGCCCGTGCAGTGGACGTCGCCGCGCCGCTACCAGGTTCAGGTCTCGACCGACGGCACGACCTGGAGCGCGCCGGTCGCTGAGGGCACGGGCATCGACGGCACGACGATCGTGACGTTCGCGCCCGTGAGCGCGAAGTTCGTGCGGATCACGCAGACCGAGACCGTGACGAACGCGCCGCCATGGTCGATGCGGCTGCTGCGGCTGTACGAAGCACCGTAGAAGATGGGGTCAGGTCTTGAATTGACGTACGCTGTCGTTCAAGTCATGTGACTCTTTAGTCGTCGTACGTCAATTCAAGACCTGACCCCATCTTCGGGAGACACACATGAGCACTCATTTGAATCGTCGGGATTTTCTGGGACATGCGGCCGGGGCGGCGGCGGTGGGTGCGCTTGGGTCCGCGTTCGCACCGACTTTGAGCGCGCAGGGACCGGGGCCGAGGCAACCGAATGTCGCGGGCATTGGACTGCAGCTGTACACGGTCCGATCGCTCGTCGATCAGGACATCGTCCAGACGCTCGAGTCGGTCGCGAAGGTCGGCTACAAGGTCGTCGAGTTCGCCGGGTACGGAAAGCGCACGCATGCCGAGATTCGCGCGGCGCTCGACAGGCTGGGCATGACAGCGCCGAGCGCGCACATCTCGCTGAACGTGCTCCGCAAAGAGCTCGACGCGCAGGTCACCATCGCACAGACGATCGGACATCGCTACATCACCGTCCCGTCGCTCGGCGGCGACATGCCTGTGACCGCTGACGGCTGGAAGAAAATGGCGGCCGAGTTCAATCAGATCGGTACGAAGCTTCAAGCGAAGAAGATCGGACTCGCGTTCCACAGTCACCGCGACGAGTTCATGGACGTCGGCGGTGGCAAGAAGGGCATGGACATCTTCATCGGCGAGACCGACCCCAAGCTCGTCACCTTCGAGATCGATCTCGGGTGGTCATGGGTCGCCAACCAGAATCCCGTGGACTGGATGAAGCGCTATCCCGGCCGCGTGAAGATGTGGCACGTGAAGGACATCCTGGCGCTCAAGGCTGCGCAGGATCGGCAGATGGAAGTGTTCAAGAATCCTCCGCCGGCAGCGCCTCCCGTCGTGCAGGCAACACAGGTGACGCCGCAAGGCGTGGCTGTCCGCGCCCGCAACGCCACCGGCGACACCTCCACCTCCGGCCGTCACTGGCGGTCCTGTCCCCGTCGGTGCGGGCGAGATCGACTTCAAGCCGATTTTCGCGGAATGGAAAGTGTCAGGGCTCGAGTATTTCTTCGTGGAGCAGGACAGCGGCCCGACCTGGCCCGGCGGCCCGCTGGCGGCGATCACGACCAGCTATCGGAATCTGGTCAACCTACTGACGTAGATTGCATGTAGGGATGTAGGACTTGTAGGCCATGTAGAAGAGCGTTTCTACATCCCTGCACCACCTACATCCCTACACGACTTTCCCTATCTCACTTTGGTCGCGGTCCAGGGACGGCTGGGGCCGCCGGCGGCAGGGGTCACAGTCCCGGCGATGCGGGTGCCGTTCACCTCGCCGGCGTAGTTCATGCCGCTGACCGTGAAGCTGATGCCGCGGCCGTTCATGCGGCCCTCCGCGATCGGCGCGGCCTTGCCGCTCTGAGTCATCGCCACGCTGAGCTTTTGATACTGCTGCGTAAGCGCCACCTCGCCGCCATCGAACTGCCAGACGCCGCCCACCTGAGCCGGGACGATGTAGAGACCCGCGGTGCACCATGAGGTGCAGTCGTCGGTAATCGTCTCCTGCACGTCGGGCTCCCAGCCTTCCACGAAGAACGTGTTGTTGACGATGCGCGAGCCAGGCGGGAGCGCAAGGAACTTGTCCTGCAGCTTGTTGAGGTTCGACGGCAGCAGGAACAGCGCCAGCACCGTGGCCTTCGAGATGTCGGCCGCGTACATGTCGCCCTCGATGAACGTGGCGCGGTCCGACACGCCGGCTTCCTTCGCCAGACGGCGCGACAGCTCCACCATGTCGTGGTTGTACTCGACGCCGATGGCGCGCGCTCCGCGCTTGGCCGCCGCGATGATGTTCCGGCCGTCGCCCGATCCGAGGTCCATGACCAGATCGTTCGGGGTCACCTTGGCCAGATCCAGCATCTTCTCGACGAGCGCCGGTGAGGTCGGCACCCACACGACGTCCTTGCCGGCCTGTCCCACGGACGGTTCGAAGTCCTGCGCGAGCGCGCGGTCCGACATGACGCCGACGATCCCTGTCACGAACACGGCAACGCGAAACAGTCGTGATTTCATGTTAGTGATCCTAACCGGGGTCAGACCCCGTTTGGGACAGCGAGTATAGCCAAGGACGCATCGAAAAGTGTCGCGGTCGGTTTTTTCTAGAATGAGGAGATATGCCGACGCGCGTGCTCTTCGTCTGTCTGGGTAACATCTGCCGCTCACCCGCCGCCGAGGCCGCGTTCGAGTACGCGGCCACCGAAGCGGGACTCGCCAGTGAGTTCGTGATCGACTCGGCCGGCACCGGCGCCTGGCATATCGGCCAGCCGGCCGATCGGCGGATGCGGGACGCCGGGCAGCTGACGCGGCCTCAAAGTGACCAGCCGCGCCCGTCAAGTGTCCGACGACGACTTCAAGACGTTCGACCACATCCTCGCGATGGACATGACGAACCTGCGGGCGCTGCGGCGCCAGGCGCCGGTCGAGTATCGCAACAAAATTCGCTTGTTCCGCGATCTCGACCCGCATGGCCGCGGCGAAGACGTGCCCGACCCGTACTACGGCGACACCGCGGGCTTCGACGAAGTCCTCGACATCGTGACCCGTACGGCGCGCGCGCTCCTCGAGGAGCTGCGGCCGCGGTCCGGGCCTCCCGAATGAAGGACGCCGACCGAGCTCCCGAACGTGTGATCGAGCGAGCGATCGAGCGTGCCATCGGCGCGCCGGTGCAGATCCTCCGGCGCGCGCCGCTGGGCGGTGGATCGATCAACGACACGACGCACATCGAGACCACGGGGGGCGCGTTCGTGGTCAAGGCTCACCGCCGGGCGCCAGCCCGGATGTTTCAGGCGGAGGCCGACGGACTCAACGCGCTGCGCGCGAGCGGCACCACGCTCGCCATCCCGCGAGTCATTGCCGTGGGGCGAGACGAGCCGGGTGCGCCTTCATTCCTCGTGCTCGAATACCTTGCCGCCGGCCGGCGCCGCGCGGACTTCGACGAGGCGCTCGGCCGCGGCCTCGCCGAGCTGCACCGTGCGGGTGCTGACCGGTTCGGGTTTCACACAGACAACTACTGCGGCGCCACGCCGCAGCCCAACCCGTGGACGCCGAAGTGGATTGACTTCTACGGCGAGTCGCGTCTGGGCCACCAGCTTCGCCTGGCGGTCGATGCGAGCCTGCTGTCGCCAACCGAGGCACAACAGATCGATTCGCTGATCGCGCGCCTTGACGGCTGGATCGGTGAGCCGTCGAGCGGCCCGTCCCTCATCCACGGCGATCTCTGGTCCGGGAACCTGCACGCCGACGACGACGGGCGGCCGGCACTCATCGATCCCGCGGCCAGTTACGCGCACCGCGAGGCCGAGCTCGGCATGATGACGCTGTTCGGCGGATTCTCGGCGCGTGTATTCGCCGCCTACGACGAGGCCTTCGCGCTCGAACCCGGCTGGCGCGATCGCAACCGCCTCTACCAGCTCTACCACCTGATGAACCACCTCAATCTCTTCGGCGGTGGGTACCACAGCCAGGTGATGGACGTGGTTCGACGGTTTTCCTGAGAGCCCTCCACGCGGTTCGAGCCAACCACGCCTCCACGTGCCTGTCGTGCCCTCCGCGCCTATCCGCGAAAGTGGGGGTATGCTGAGCGGCGTTCCAGACAGATCTCAGGAGGGCGTCCATGCGGAAACCGTCGCGACGAACGGTTCTGAAGACGGCTGGCGCGGCATTGGTGGCACCGGCTGCGCTGGGCTCGACCAGGCGCCTCGCGGCCCAGGCGGCGAGACGCCGCACGCGCGACGAAGGCCCAGACACACCGAAAATTGCCCTCGAGGCCGGCGCCGCTCTCACGACCGCGCCCTCAGCGGACACCGTGGCCGCCGCGCGCCGCATCCGGCAACTCGGCGTGGAGCACGTGCTCGGCGGTGGCGGGCCGATCCCGTGGGAAGAGAGCCGGCTGCAGGCCCTCCGGACCAACCTCAAGACCAACGGCATCACGCTCGGCAATCTGATGATCGCGGGCTTCCCGAACGCAATCTACAACCGCCCGGGACGCGACGCGGACATCGAGAAAGTCATCCAGTCGATTCGCGCCGCCGGCCGTGTCGGTCTGCCGGTCGTTGAGTACAACTGGTACGCGCACCGCGCGATGGAGGGCTATTTCCTCGAACTCGGACGAGCCGATGCGGGCATGACCGGTTTCGACTACGAACGCATGCGCGACCTGCCGCCGCTGCCCCAGGAAGGCGCGCACACCGCGGAGACGATGTGGACGAACATCGCGTACTTCCTCAAGGCGGTGGTCCCCGAGGCTGAGAAGGCCGGCGTGCGGTTGGCGCTGCACCCGAATGACCCGCCGGCGCCGATCAGCCGGGGTTCCGAACAAATCATGGGGTCGATCGAGGGATGGAAGAAGCTCATCAGCCTCGTGAACAGTCCCTCGAACGGCATCACGTTCGACTGCGGCGTCACGCGCGAGATGGGCGGCGATCCGGTCGAGGTCTGCAAGTACTTCGGCTCGCGCGATCGCATCAACCACGTCCACTTCCGCAACGTCATCGTCCAGAAGCCGAACGAACGCTACACCGAGGTGTTCATCGACGAGGGCGAGAACGACATGTTCGCGGTGATGAAGGAACTGGTTCGTCAGAAGTACAAGCTGCAGATGTATCCGGAGCATCCACGCGCACTCGATTACGACCAGTGGGCGGGCATCCGCTCGCAGTATCCGGGCGGCGGCGGCTATGCCGGGTTCGCGTACAACGTCGGCTACACGCGCGCGATGCTGCAGGCCGCGCTCACGACTTAACGGAGCGAATCGATGAAACCCGCAGTCAGGAAACTGATCGACGCATCCACGCCGTCGCTGGACCGGCGAACTTTCTTCAGAACACTCGGTCTTTCCGCGGCGGGAAGCATGGCCCTCACGGGCGAGGCGGCGGCTGACGCGGCTGCTGATTTCGTCCAGACCAACGTCAATCGCGCCTCGGAGCCTTCGGCGTTGCGCATCACCGACGTGCGCGTGGCGACGGTCGTCGGCGCGCCGTTCACGGTGCCGCTCATCCGCATCGACACGAACCAGGGCCTGGTCGGCTGGGGCGAGGTCCGCGACGGCTCGCACGAGCGCTACGCGCTGTTCCTCAAGAGCCGCATTCTCGGCGAAAACCCGTGCAGCGTCGACAAGAGTCTTCCGGAAGATCAAGCAGTTCGGCAGCCACGCGCGGCAGGCCGGCGGCGTGTGTTCCATCGAGATGGCCTGCATGGATCTCGCGGGCAAAGCATGGGGCGTGCCGTGCTGGCAGATGCTCGGCGGCAAGTTCCGCGATCGCGTGCGGCTCTACGCGGACACGACGGTGTCGCCGGATCCGAAGGTCCAGGGACAGCGCCTCAAGGAACGGATGGACCGCGGCATCACGTATCTCAAGCAGGATTTCGGCATCGGCCTCATGCAGAAGGTGCCGGGCACGCTCTCGATGCCGCCCGGCACGAACATCGGCCAGGGCGATCGCGTGATGCACCCGTTCACGGGCATCGAGATCACCGACAAGGGCCTGGCGTGGATGTCCGACTGGGTCGGCCAGGTGCGCGAGGTCATCGGCATGGAGATCCCGCTCTCGAGCGATCACTACGGCCACATCAGCGTCAACAGCTGCATCAAGCTCGCGCGCGTCATGGAGAAGTGGAACCTGGCGTGGATGGAAGACATGGTGCCGTGGCAGTTCGGCGACCTCACCAAGCAGATCAAGGACTCGACCACCACGCCGATCCTGACGGGCGAGGACATCTACCTGAAGGAAGAGTTCGTGAAGCTCATCGACATGGGCGCCGTGGACATGATCCATCCCGATCTCGCCAGCTCAGGTGGGCTGATCGAGACGAAGAAGATCGGCGACTACGCCATGGAGCACGGCGTGGCGATGGCGATGCACTCCGCGGGCACGCCGATCAGCCTGCTCGCGAGCGTGCACTGCGCCGCGGCGACCGACAACTTCATCGCGCTCGAGCACCACTCGCTCGACGTGCCGTGGTGGAACAGCATGGTGACGTTCACGCGGGGCGGCTCGCTCTTCGACAAGGGCTTCGCCGTCGTCCCTGACGGACCGGGGCTCGGCATCGACCTGAACGAGGACGTCGTGAAACAGCACCTGCGGCCGAACTCGGGCTATTTCCTGCCGACGCCGGAATGGGATTCGGCGCCGGGCAACGACCGGCTCTGGAGCTGAAGGGAGATCCGAGATGACGCGGAAGTCACTGTCCGTTCTCGCCGTCGCTGCCGCTGTGGTGTTCGCCACCGCCTCGGCCGGCGCCCAGCTCTTCACGCTCACGAAGGAGCAGATGATCGAGTGGACGTCGCAGAACCCGTTCGATCGTTTTCCGGACGGGCGGCCGAAAGTGCCCGATGCCATGATCGAGCGCGCGAAGGCCCTCTCCTCCGAAGAAGTGCTGGCCGTCCTGCCGGGGAAGGGTTTCCGCAATCAGTACGCGGACGGATTCCAGGTGCTCCACCCGGGCACGAAACTCGTCGGGAGGGCCTTCACGGTCGAGTTCATGCCGATCCGTCCCGACCTGGACCTCATCGCCAACGCGACTGCCAAACAGAATGGGCTCGGCCGTCTCAACAACCAGGCCGCGTTCGATCAATTGCAGCCGGGTGACGTGCTGGTCGCCGATCTCTATGGGATGAAAGAGAACGGCACGATCGTGGGCGACAACCTCTTCTACTACATCATGCGCGCCACGAAGGGCGCGGGGCTCGTCGTCGATGGCGCAATCCGCGACCTCGAGGGCATTCGAACGATGAGCATGCCGGCGTACTTCCGGAGCGCGCACCCGTCCGCGATTGGCAACACGATGATCAGCGGCATCAACATTCCCGTGCGAATCGGCATGGCAACGGTGATGCCGGGCGACCTGGTGTTCGGCGACGCCGAGGGCGTCTATTTCATTCCACCGGCGCTCGTGCAGCCCGTGATGGACAACGCGGACGTCATCCACATCCACGACGAGTGGACGCGCAAGAAGTTCGACGAGGGAAAGTACAAATCTCGGGAGATCTACGGCTCCCCCACCGATCCCGCGCTGAAGCAAGAGTACGACGCGTACCTCAAACGGCGGCTCGAAGAACTGCGCAAGGAGCGAGGGCAGTAAACTGAACCCGGATGTCTGACGAATATTCGGGATCGTCTCGCCAGCGGTACCGGCGCTTCGTCCGCGACTACAAGCAGCAACGGCTGGATGCGGTGGCCGAGGCCGCACAGGCCAAAAAGACCGCGCTCGACCGGCCGGCCGGAACGGGCGTCGAAGCGCCTGGCGCAGAGACGGCACCGAAAGGTCTTTTACCCGGGCGCCGGCGCGAGTTCCTCCGAGTCTACGGCCGATGGCTGTGGCCGCACCGCGCAGCCATCGGGCTGGTCTTCACCCTCGGGCTCGGAGCCGCCGGCCTGCAGATGGTCGAGCCGCTCTTCATCCGGTTCATCGTCGATCGCATCCTGCTCAACACGGCGGTTGACGCGGCCGCGCGGCTGACGAGCCTTCAGATCGCCGGCGCGGGGTTCCTGGGCCTCGTGCTGCTGTCGCACCTCGTCACGATGTTCCGCGACTACCGACAGCGGCTGCTGAACGTCCGCGTCATGCTGTCGCTGCGCCGGTCGCTGTTCGACCGGCTGCTCCACCTGCCACTGCCCAAGCTCTGGGACATGAAGACCGGCGGCATCCTGTCGCGCATCACGGGCGACGTGGACACCACGACGGGCCTCTTGCAGATGGCGATCATGTCGCCGGCCATTTCGATCGTGCGACTGCTGATCGCCATGGTCATCCTGCTGACGCTGAACTGGCGCCTGGCGCTGACGGCCCTCGGCGTCATTCCCGGCATCATGCTGGTCAGCTTCATCGCGGCCCGGCGTATTCGCCCGATCTACCGCGCCATTCGGCGCGACATGGAACAAATCGACGGACGCGTCGGCGAGACGTTTTCCGGCATCCGCGTGGTGCGCGCGTTCGGGCGCGAGATGCGCGAGCTCGTGGACTACATGCGCGGGCGACATAGCGTGCTGCGCAAGGAGCTGTTTGCCCATCGCCGCGAGCTGGTCATTTGGGGCGCGTGGGGTCTGCTCGTCTCGGGCGTGAACGTCGTGTTGTTCTGGTACGGGGGCACACTCAATCTCCAGGGCCGCGCCTCGATTGGGGACTTGCTCGCGTTCCAGTGGTACACGTTCCTGCTGCTCAATCCGGTATGGCAGATCGTGAATACATTCTCCGAGCTCCAGCGGTCGCTGGCGGCCATGGAGCGCGTGTTCGAGATTCTCGATCTCCCACCCGACAAGCCGGACCGTCTCAACGCCAGCGATGCACCGGCCGTGGTGGACCGCATCACGATCGAGCACGTGGATTTCGAGTACCGCGAAGGCAAGCCGGTCGTGCGCGACTTCAACGTCGTCGTGCCGGGTGGATCGGTCGTCGCGCTGGTCGGTCGGAGCGGCGCCGGCAAGACGACCGTCACCGACCTCGTGGCGCGTTTCCACGATCCGACGCGCGGCCGCATTCTGATGAACGGCACGGACATCCGGGACTTCCGGCTGAGGAGCTACCGGAAGTTGCTCGCGATCGTGCAGCAGGACGTCTTCCTGTTCGACGGATCCGTGCGCGACAACATCGCCTACGGGCGGCATGACGCGACGGACGCGCAGGTCGAGGACGCGGCGCGCCGGGCCAACGCGCACGAGTTCATCGATCGTCTGCCGGAGCGGTACGGCACGTTCATCGGGGAGCGCGGCGTGAAGCTGTCTGGTGGACAGCAGCAGCGTCTCGCCATAGCGCGCGCGATCCTCGCGTCGCCCCAGATTCTGATCCTGGACGAGGCGACGAGCAACCTCGACACGGAGAGCGAGCAGCTGATTCAGGCGTCGATGACGTCACTCCTGGCGGGACGAACGACGTTCGTCATCGCCCACCGGCTGTCGACGATTCGCCGCGCGGACCTGATTCTGCTGATGGAAGACGGCGAAATCGTCGAGCGCGGCACGCACGACGCGCTGATGGCGGCGCGCGGCGCCTACCACGGCATGGTGATGCGCCAGATGATGGCGAACGACCAGATCGGGGAGCTGGCGTAGAGTAAGGGGTCGGGACGCTTTCTACGTGAAGCTCAAAACGCGTCCCGACCCCTTTCTTAGTGTACCGGCGCCCGCACGGCCCGGCCTGGCGTGACACCTTCGACGATCCTTCCATCTGACACGACTGGAACGCCGTTCACCACTACGTCGTCGATGCCGATTGGGGGCCGAGACGGCGTGCGGTACGTGGACTGGTCGATGACGCGGGCCGCATCGAACACGACAACATCGGCGTCGGCGCCGACCTTGAGACGGCCCTTGGTGCGCATTGCCGGCACGCGCGCCTCCAGGCGTTGCGCGGGCATCAGCGTCATCTTGCGGAGCGCGTCCATCAGCCGGAGTGAGCCGGGGGCGCGCGCGTAGCGGCCAAGCACGCGCGAGAACGTGCCGGTGGTGCGTGGATGACCGGTTCCGTTTTCCCAGTACGAGTCGCTCGCAATCATGGTCAGCGGGCTGTTGATCGCCACGGCGACCATCTCTTCGGTGTTCGTGTGGACGATCACGGGTCCGCCTTCGCGCCGGTAGCGGTTGAACGACTCGCGTGTCAGCCGCTCTCCGGTGCGGGGCCACTCGAGGACTAACAGGTTGGCGTCGGGCTTCTCGTACTCATCGAGGTTGGCGGACTTGATCTCGGTCATGCCGGCTGTGTACGGATACGCCTCGGTCGTGACGTCACGGCCGCTGGCTCGCGCCGCGACGATCATCTCGAGCATCCGCGGGGTCTGAGCGAGCCCGGCGCTGTTCAGATGGACGACGTGCAGAGCGGACTTGCCTTCGTCGGCAAGCGCCAACGCTTCTTCGAGACCAGCGGCGCCGCGGCGGATATGGACATGCACCGAGGCACCGTGGCGGCCGGCCACCCGAAACACTTCGAGAAGCTCGTCGCGCGCTGCGGCCGGCGTGTAGGGAAACCCGGCGCCGACGCTGACGGCGCCGCGCCGGAGGCCGGCCTCGATGCCTGCGGCGATCGCTTTGACGTCCGCCGGGCTCGCCTTTCCGTGCGCACCGGATCCGGTCGGCAAAAACGTGCCGGGGTCCTTCATGACGGCCATGCGCACCTGGATATGCCCCACGCTGACGCCGTGGTTGATGAGCTGACCGGGCGCGCGCTTCGCGTACCAACCGTCGATGTCCGACGCGCCAACCTCGAGCTCGAACGAAGACGTCACGCCGTCGAGTGCCTGAAACCGGTAGCCGTCGCGATCCTGGCCGTGCGCGTGAAGATCGATGAACCCGGGCGCGACGACTCGGCCGGCGGCGTTGATCGTCGAGCGGCCGGACAATGGATCCGCGGAGATCGCGGCGATCCGTCCGACGCTGATGCCAACGTTCCGGACCGCGTCCACACCGGATTCGGGATCCATGACGCGGCCGCCCGAGATGACGAGATCGAATGTCTGCTGGCGCGCGGCCGGCACGGCCACCAACAGCCCGGCGGCGACGAGGATGGCGAGAAGTCGGGAGATCATGACGTGAGCCTATAATCCGACTTCCCCGATGTCACGCCTCGTCGCGATTTGTTTCTCTCTGTCGCTTGTCGCCCAGATGACCGGCCAGGGTCCGGCGATCGAGGCGGCACGCGGGACGTTTTTCTTTGGCCTGACACCGCAATTCGCCGTGTCGCCGGACGGGCAGTCGGTCGTTTTCGTCGCTCACGCTCAGGCACAGCCGCCGTCGCTTTGGGTACGCGCGGTCGTCGCGGGCACGCCGCGCCAGTTGGCTGGCACCGAGCAGGCGAGCTATCCCTTCTGGGCCCCTGACGGCCGGTCGATTGGGTTCTTCTCCTCCGGCAAGTTGAAGACCGTCGCGGCGGGAGGCGGCACCGTCACGACCGTCTGTGACGCAGCCACGGGCCGCGGCGGCACCTGGAACGACCGCGGCGTGATCGTGTTTGCCTCAGGGCTGAGCGATCCGCTCCGGAAAGTGGCGGCAACCGGCGGCACCCCTGAGCCGGCCAGCGTCATCGAGGCCGGCGTAGAGAACTCGCATCGCTGGCCGCAGTTCATGCCGGACGGCCAGCACCTGCTCTTCTGGGCCGGCGGCGGCAAGTCACCGCCGCAACTCAAGATTGCCGCGCTCGACGCGGCCGCATCCGTCGTCGTCGGGCCGTCGGAGTCGAACGGCGCGTATGGAGCCGGCCACGTCTTCTTCAAGCGCGGCAACGCGTTGATGGCGCGCGCGCTCGATCCGAAGACGTTCGCGGCGACTGCCGAACCCGTCCAGGTTACCGAGCCGATCAGCGCGGACGCGGGATCGTTTTTCGCGTCGTTCGCGGTGTCTCCACAGGGCACGTTGCTGTACACGCGTGGGACGGCGAGACCCGCTCTTCTCACGTGGCTCGATCGCAAAGCGGCGTCACCCGGTAGTGTTGGCGCGCCAGGTCAGTACACGAACGTCACGATGAGCCCGGACGGTAAACGGCTCGCCGTCTCGCTGACGGCCGGTTCGCCGGCCAACCGGGACATCTGGATCGTGGACCTGCCCGGCGGCGCAATGACGAGGCTCACGACGGATCCGGGCGTGGACGCGACACCAGTGTGGTCGCCTGGCAGTGACGAGGTGATTTTCAGCTCGACGCGATCCGGGATCTATCAGATGTACCGCCGCGCGTTGGACGGAACGGGCGCGGACGTGCTGCTCGTGAAAGACGACCGGGCGAGCATCGCGACCGACTGGTCACGCGACGGCACGCGTGTCCTCTACACGCGAACGGCGGCGGGTCCGACCGGCCTCGACGTCTGGGTTCATACGCTCGGCGGGACGTCGTCGCCGCTGGTGGAGTCGAAAGGCACAGACGACAACGCCACGTTCTCGCCCGACGGCCGATGGGTTGTGTATCAGTCGAATGTGTCGGGTCGCGACGAGGTGTGGATCGTTCCGCTTCGGACGCGTCTGCGGCGACCGCGCGCGTCAGGTGTCACAGAACGGCGGCACGCAGCCCCGCTGGCGGCACGACGGACGCGAGCTGTTCTATCTGTCGCCGGAAGGCGCGGTGATGGCGGCCGAGGTGCCGGACGCGGATCCGTCGCGCACCGCCGCACCTCGCCAGATCCTTCCGCCCGTCGATGACGCTCGTGATCCGGCACTCGTACACGACGTCGATCGACGGCCAGCGGATCCTGATGCCCGTGCTGGATCAGAGCACGCCGTCGGTGATTAGTATTGGCAGATGGGGTCAGGTCTGAATTGACGTACGGTGTCGCTCGTGTCATGACGTGAGCGACACCGTACGTCAATTCAAGACCTGACCCCATCTGCCGATCATGCCGCTTGGCGGTCCGGCCGGCTTCGGGCGTCGTCATTCCCCCGTCCTGCAATCATGACCACGTCTGCAGCCCTTGGACTCGTAGGACACCGGCACTCCAGGCGCATTCCCAGTAAACGTGCCCGTCCAGAGCACCTTGCCTGTGTCCTCGTCGTACGCGCGGCTCAGGGCTGCGCCGCGGACCCAGTCAGACTTCAAACTTCGAAGTTTGAAGTTGATATGTGCTATTCCTGTGAGTGATGCCCGAGGCGCTGCCGGCGTGGTGTCCCATCCCATGACCCGCCTCTTCGTTTGTTCCTCTCTTCTGGCCGCTGCGCTGACGATTCATCTGTCTGCCCAGCAGCAGGTCTTCCGGGCCGAAAGCCAGACGGTCACGGTGTACGCCACCGTGACCGACAAGGATCGTCTCGTTACCGATCTCAAGCAGGAGAATTTTCAGGTTTTCGACAACGGCCGCCCGCAGACCGATCACCGTGTTCGACAACTCGCCACGGCCCATTCGCTTGATCGTCATGATCGATGTGAGCAGCAGCATGGCAGGGCAGTCTGCCGGACTTGCGGGAAGCGTCGGCAGAGCTCTTCAAGCGGCTTCGGCCGGACGATGCGGTTCGGATTGGGA
The DNA here is from genome assembly GCA_963850725.1 of Vicinamibacterales bacterium. Lineage (GTDB taxonomy): Bacteria > Acidobacteriota > Vicinamibacteria > Vicinamibacterales > JAMQPK01 > JAMQPK01. The sequence continues at coordinate 237,967 of CAWKMQ010000017.1, read as the reverse complement.
CCTTCGGCCGAACGATCGATTTCAGCCCCAAGTTCACGAACAACGTGAAGGAGCTCATGGCGGCTCTGCCGTCCGAGATTCTGCCCAACGCGCCAACGCCGCTTTGGCGAGGGGTGGATCAGGCAATCGCCGAACTGGACAAACGTCGAAGAACGACCGGTCATCCTCATTCTGAGCGACGGCAAGGACTCGGGCGTGGTCCCGTTTTCGCGCGACCCGATCATGACGCTGCCTCAGGTCACCGAACGTGCGACCGCTCAGGACGTCATGATCTACGGCATCGGAATGCATACCCGTGGCAATTCCGCCTTCGTTGCCGCTCGAGGTGGAGGTCTCAGCGACATGTTGACGGCCGACTGGCCCGATCCTGGTCTGGGCACCGCCGCGATAGAGACGGGTGGCGGGTACATCGAAGTTCGCCCACGAGACGTGGTCGAGGGGCGGCTGGGTACAGCCTTCGCCCGCGTTGCCGAAGAGCTCCACAGCCAGTACCTGCTGGGCTTCGCGCCGACCGTGCGCGACGGCAAGCGCCACAAGATTGAAGTGAAGGTCAACGTCAAAGACCTCAAACCGCGCGCGCGGAAGAACTACGTCGCACCTGCCACGCCGAAGCCGTAAGGCGGCGAAGGCAGGCCGCGCGACACGAAAGGCTAGGAGTCACACGGATGGCGTCGGAGATCCCGCGCCGGCCTCTCGGCCGGACTGGTGAGCAGGTGTCGGCCATCGGCCTCGGCGGGTGGCACATCGGGCACAAGCGCGTCGACGAGGCGCTGGGCGTTCGGCTGATTCGCACGGCGATCGATCGCGGGATCACCTTCCTCGACAATTCCTGGGACTACAACGAAGGACTGAGTGAAGAGCGCATGGGGCGCGCGCTCAAGGACGGCTACCGTCAGCGCGCGTTCCTCATGACCAAGATCGACGGCCGGTCGCGCGAGGAGGCGACGCGTCAGCTCGACACGTGTCTCCGCCGCCTTCAGACCGACTGCATCGATCTCGTGCAGCATCACGAGGTCATCCGGTTCGAAGATCCCGATCGGATGTTCGACGACGACGGCGCCAATCGTGCGCTCGAGGATGCGCGGACGGCAGGCAAGATCCGGTACATCGGGTTCACCGGCCACAAAGATCCGGCGATCCACCTGTACACCCTTCAGGTCGCACGCGAGCATGGCTTCCACTTCGACGCGGTGCAGATGCCGCTCAATGTGATGGACGCGCACTACCGCAGCTTCGAGCGGCTCGTCCTGCCCGAGCTCGTGCGCGAGAACATCGGCGTGCTCGGCATGAAGTCGATGGCGAGCGGGATCATCCTGCAGTCCGGGGTCGTCTCGGCCGTCGAGTGTCTGCGGTATTCGTTGACGCTTCCCACGTCGGTGCTGATCACCGGCATCGAGTCCATGGCGATCCTCGACCAGGCGTGCGACGTCGCCAGCAGCTTCACGCCGATGAGCCCACAGCGAGATCTCGGCGCTGCTCGCCCGAACCAGGGACGCGGCGTCACGAGGCCTGTTCGAGCCCTTCAAGACGTCGTCGATGTTCGATGCGACGGCGACGAATCCGGACTGGCTGGGTGAAGAGCCGGAGCGGATCAAGACGCTGCTCGCTCAGCTCGAAGGGGCTTAGGGCTCAAGGCTTAGGGCTCAGGGCCTGTTCGGGCTTGGGGCTTGGGGCTTGGACTAGAACTCGAGCCTGCGCGTGATCTTCACCAAATCCTGACGCTCAGGCGGCGGCTTCGCTGACAATCTGAGCAGTCACATGCGCGGGACCCTCGCCTCGTCCCTGACGCGACGGACGTGGTGGTGGGTGTTCGCCCTGTTCATCGCCGCGCCTGCCGTTGCGCTCACCTGGCTGGGATTCCGATCCATCCGCGCGGCCGAGATCGAGCGCGATCAACGGCTCCGCGAGGAACAGGCCGGCGTCGCAAGGCTCGTCGACGCCTCTTTAGCCAGTGCACTCGATCGGACGATTACCGACGTGAAAGCTGCCGGTCACCTCGACGATGCGGTCGCTTTCTTCGTCGAGGACACCGGCGTGATCGCTTTCCCGGCCGACCGTGTGTATTTCGGTCCGTTCGGGGTCACGCCATCGTCACTTCCGGCGCTCCACACGCCATCGTCCATCACGGCTCTGATCGGTCAGGCCCAGACGGCCGAGGCGCGGGGGCGACACGTCGAGGCGCGCGCGCTGTACGAGCGCATTCGGGCGGACCGCGATCTCGCGGCGTGGGCGAACCTGAAGCTTGCGATGGTCGCGGTCGACTCAGGTGATCGGTCGCGGCTGTCTGCGGTTGCGGACAGCCGCCTTGCCACGTCCAACGCGCGCACGCCGGCTGGCATCCCACTCGCTGTGGCCGCGGCGAGCTACGCACGCACCTTGAACGGACGCGAGCGCGCACGCCTTCTGCCGCTCGTTGCCGCAACGTTCGAGGAGCTTCGCGGCGGCCGATGGTGGCTCCACGCCGACCAGAGGCGCGCGTACGATGCCGAACTCCGAAGCGTGCTTGCGGATTCGGACGGTCCGGGAAACGCGCCGGAGGCGGACTCACGCCTCGAGCGGATCGGTAGTCTCGATTCGTGCTGCGCAAGGCCGCGGCAGAGAGAGCGAGCGTCGCGCCGCGGGCAGCGTTCGTCGAGACCAACTCGGGAAACGTCGTGGTTGTGTGGGCGGCGGTCAGCGAGGATCGGTCGACGCGGTCTGGCGCAGCGCTTTTCGGCGCCCGGATCTCCGCGCTGTTCGAGACGATCCTCGGTCCGCGAGTCCCGACGCGCGCCTTCGACACGGTCCTTCGTGACGGTCAGGGCCGCTCGATCTGGGGCGATCTGGCCGGTGCTCCGATCTGGCAATCCGTCGCACTCGAGTCGGTGAACGGCTGGCAACTCGCGTTCACGGGCCCGTCGGTTCCGGTCAGCGGGCGGCTCATGAACTACGGCCTGGTCCTGCTGCCGATCGTGATGCTCGCGTCCGGACTGGTGATGACGGCGTGGATCGTGCGGCGCGACCTCGCGCTTGCGCGGCTGCAGTCGACATTCGTGGCTGCCGTCACCCACGAGTTCAAGAGCCCAATCACGAGCATTCGACTCCTGATGGAGCGTTTGGCGAGCGGTCGCGTGGAGGCGGGCGACGCGCGAGAGCGGTACTACGCGGCGGTGGGCGCAGAGACTGACAGGCTCGAAGGCCTCGTCAACCGTCTGCTCGAGTCGCAGAAACTGCAGAGCGGGCAGAAGCAGTATGCGTTTCGAGTGACGTCATTGGGCGCGCTGGCGACGGCACGCTCGACCGAATGCGTTCGCACGCCGATGCAAAGGGCATCCGGCTCGATCTCGCCATCGACGACGGCGTTCCCGACGTGCCAGTCGATCGCGAGTCGATCGCCGATGCCATCAGCAACCTCGTCGACAACGCCATCAAGTACTCGCCGGCCGGCACGACGGTCTCGGTCGCCATGCGAATGGCGTGGTGACGAGATTCTCATCGAGGTCGCCGACGAGGGGATTGGTGTCGATCCCGACGACGCCGATGCGGATTTTCGAACCGTTCTATCGAAGCCTGCCGGGGCGACCGCGCGAACGTGCACGGCACCGGCCTCGGGCTGTCGCTCGTCAAGGCCGCCGCCGAGGCGCACGGCGGCTCGGTCGAGGTGTCGAGCGACGGCCGCGGCGGAAGCCGGTTCACGCTGCGGCTGCCACGCCTTCGCGCCGGCGACGCCTCGGAGAGGGCGGACCTCGCGTCATCTCAGGTTCAGCCGGCACCGCCGGCGCAGTGAGCAGACGCCATGCCTCGCATCCTGATCGCAGACGACGAGCCGGCGATTGTGATGGCGGTGCGTGACGAGCTCGCGTTCGAGGGTTTCGAGGTCGACTCGGCCGGCGAGCGGTCCCGAGGCGGTCGCGCTGGCGCGACAGGCCCGGCCCGACGTGCTGATCCTCGACCTGATGCTTCCGGGCAAGAACGGCTTCGAAGTATGCCGCGACGCTTCGACCCGAACGGCCCGACCTCTGGATCATCATGCTCACCGTTCGCGGTCAGGAAGCGGACCGCGTCACCGGCTTCGAGGCCGGGTGCGACGACTACGTCACCAAGCCGTTCTCGCTGCGCGAGCTGGTCGGCCGCGTCAAGGTCGGGCTGCGGCGCGCGAACGGACGATTGCCGAACCGGCGCGAGTACGTTTGGCGCCATCGAGGTCGATCTGGCAGCGCGCACGGTGTTCGCGGGCCGGTGCACGCGGTCGATCTCACGCCCAAGGAGTTCGACATTCTGGCGCTGCTGCTTCGCCGGGCCGGCGAGGCAATCACGCGCGACGAGTTTCTGGACGAAGTGTGGGGCAAGGACGTGCATGTGACGCATCGGACCGTGGACACGCACATGTCCTCGCTTCGGCGGAAGCTCGAAGACGACCCCGACCAACCGGTTCATATCATTGGCGTCCGAGGCGTGGGGTACCGCTTCGAGTCAACCTCCGCGAAACCTTGACGTGACCTTCATGCTCCTGACGGGACTTTTCTTCAGAATCCTTCCTGGTCGCCGAAACGGCGGCCAGAGAGGAGAGCCGGACATGACGCTTGGAACGACACGGTCTGTGGATTGTTGTTGGGATTCTGGCGTTCTTCGCCGGCGCGTCATGGACCGCACGTGCCGCGCAGGGCCCGCAAGCTCTGTTCGAGCGCGCGCGCCTCCTCGAGGAGAACGGCAAGACCCTGAGCGAGGCGATCACGCTCTACAAGCAGGTCGTGACGCAGGCCGGCGCCAATCGCGCGCTCGCCGCGCAGGCGCTGCTGCGGGCGGCGGAGTGCCACCAGAAGTTGGGTCAAGCCGAAGCTCGGGTTTTGTACGAGCAATTGCTCCGGAATACGGGGAGCAACCCGCAGCAACGACCGCGAGAGCCCGTCTGGCGATCGACGCTCCATCTGACTCGATCCACGGGACCATCAATCGAGCAGGTCACCACGATCTTGTGATCCGAAGAACGCAGATTTCTCCGGACGGGCCGGTATTTTATCGCGGGAGATGGGAACGGCCAGATCGGTGTGCGTGAGATTGCCACAGGTAAGTTCCGTCGGCTCACGGAACCGGCGCCAGGCCCGGCCGAGCCGTATTGGGTCGATGGCACCTTCTCGCCCGACGGCCGGCAAATCGCCTACCTCTGGTTTAGCGATGGCAATGCCAATGACGACGACGGTCAGCTACGGATTGTCAACACGGCGGAGGGAGCGCCGACTCCTCCAAGATCCTCTATGCCAATCCGGAGGTCGAAGTGATCGCCCCCCAGGACTGGTCAGCCGATGGCACCTGGATCGCCGTCCAAGTGAAGAGGAGAGACAAGACCGCGCAAGTTGGTGTCGTCAATTCAAAAGATGGCTCGCTTCGCGTTCTGAAATCCATCGAATGGATTGGATCATCGACGCTCTCATTTTCTCCCGACTCGAGGTTCCTCGCGTACGATCGGCCATCAGGCGAGGACGAGATCGATCGTGACGTCTTCGTGATCGCCGTGGACGGAACACGGAGTCTCCAGCAACCCATCCAGGTGACGATCGCGTGGTTGGGTGGACGACGGATGGGTCGCGTCTCCTTCATCAGCAGCGATCGTGGAGGCACCGTCGGATTGTGGGCGTTGCCTTTTCGGGGCGGCGCGCTCCAGTCCGCGGAGTACCTTGACCGAATTCGGCAACGCCCGTTCGCTCGGGTCTCACGGATGCCGGCGTGCTCTATTCGGCCGTGCTGCGCGCCGGCGCCGACATCTCAGTCGCGTCATTCGACCCAACTACCGGACAGCTCACGGGACCACCGGTTCGTCCTATTCGACAGTTTGCCGGCCAGAATGGAACGGCGACGTGGTCCCCGGATGGAAGTATCTGGCCTACCTGTCAAAGCGCGATCCGCTGGTTCCCTCGCCGATGACGATCGTCATTCATTCTCTGGAGAGCGGAAAGACGGTCCGCGAGCTTCGGCCGAAGCTTGGGTATTTGGGCACGCTTCGTTGGGGTGGTCCCGCTGGCCGCACATTCATTGTCAGAGGCGCCGATCTCAAAGGTCGATCCGGCATCCTCCGAATCGACACCGAGACTGGCGATGCCTCACTCGCGGTGCCGGAAGGCACGTGCTCAGGGGTCCCGTTTTGGTCAGCCGATGGGAGCTCCTTCTTCTGTTTTTCCTTCGGCAACAGACGAATCCTCCAGATGGACGCACTCTCGGGCGAAATTCGACGGCGTTTCGAGAATGCCGGGCAGGGATTGGGAGCCTCGCCGGACGGCCGCTACGTCGTGGCCGGCATTGGTCCAACCTTCACGCTGCTGACCCTGTCGAACGATGACCGGCGCGAAATATTCCGCTTCACCGAGGACACGCGTGTCATGAACTGGTTCAGCGTCGCCTGGACACCAGACAGTCAGGGTGTCGTCTATACTGGGCACATTTCGCGGTAATCAAGGCGCGTGGCTTGTTCCAATAGGTGGAGGCGAGCCCCGGCAGATCAAGGTCGATGTCGGCCTCGAGGCTCTGAGCCAGATGCAATTCAACCCCGCCACTGCGCAAATGGCGTTCGGGCCAAGCCCTCGCCCAGATTATGACGTTCGGAGAATGGAGAATTTCCTGCCGACCTCCGTGAGCGGGCGGTGATTTCGATGGGCACCGACTCACTTCTTGCAGCGTCGAATTGGATGGTTGACGGGACCGGCGTGCTATTCGCCATCGGTCCCGTCCTGCTCGCCGTGGCATTTGTCGCCACGGCCTTCGTCGCCTTTGCGGTCGGACGTCTGTGTGAACGGGCCAGAGGCGGAGTGACGAAGTAGCCCACGGAAGCCAGAAGTCAGAGAGAGGAGTTCCCCCAGTGACTTCTAACTTCTGGCTTCTCACTTCTAACTTGTCAGGCTGCTACTGCGACTTGCCTCGCGCGTCGATCGTCCAGATCACTTCGACCTTGTCGCCGCGGATGCCGTACATCTGGTCGTACTCGTTCACGACCGGGTCGCAGTGCGGGACGATGACCTCGAGCTTGTCGCCGATCTTGTAGTTCTTCGCCGGCGGCGTCGTGAAGGAGATGGCGCCGAACTCGTCCGAGGTCGCCGCGTAGTCCATGCCGGGCTCGCCGATCACGCCGGCGTGCGGCACGTTGAGCGTCAGCGCCTTCGAGCCGCCGTCGGTCGTCATCCGGTTCGGGAACCGGTTGTTCAGCACGGTCGTCAGGACCGTCAATGACGGCGCGAACTCGTCGAACACCGGGCCGCGCTCGTTGCCGATGGCGAGGTACTGCATGTCGCTGAAGAGATAGCTGCCGACCTGGATGTCGGAGAACCCCGGCACGAGATGCATGATGTTGTAGGTCCCGGTGCCGCCGCCGCTGAAAATCTCCATGTTCAGCCCGGCTTTCTTCATCGCCTCGAAGGTCTCGACGTTCGGCTGAATCGTCTTCAGCGCGCGCGCCTTGCGCTCGGCAAACCCGTTCGCGTGCTGGACGGCGCCGTCGTACGAGAGCATCCCGCGCAGCTTGAGATGCGGCAGCTTCGAGATCAGCTGGCCGAGCGCGACGGCGCCGTCCCCTGGAGGAATGCCGCTCCGCGCACCGACGGCCACGTCGATGACGACGTCCGCGACGACGCCGGCTTCCTTCGCGGCGTCTGAGACATCGCGCGCGTTCTGCTCGGTGTCAACCGCCTGGATGAAGGCCGGATGCGCCTTCTTCAGCGCCATCGCGCGTCGAATCTTCGACACTGACGGGTTGGCCGTCGTCATCATGATCCGATCGATGCCCTTGGCGGACAGGACCTCGGCTTCGGTCAGTTTGGCGCAGCACACGCCGATCGATCCGTTGGCCAGCTGGTACTTCGCGATGGCCGCGGACTTGTGCGTCTTGGCGTGCGGCCGACTCGGCAGCCCGTACTGCTTCAACGCCGCCTGCATCGTCTGGACATTCTTCTCGAGCTTGTCGAGATCGACGCACGAGCGCGGGCGTGTCGAGGTCCCACTTCGAGATGCCGGGCCGGACCTGGCCCGGCCGCATCCGCCATCGCGCGCATCTCGGCGCTCCATATCCGTGTACCGAGCGCGGAATCCAGACGTAGGCCGACACCGCGCCCACTGACGACAGAAACCGGCGACGAGACGAGGAGATGAGAGACATCACCGCAACTCCTTGAATATGAGCTCGACGTTCGTCTGCACGCGCTTGGGGTCGACGGTATAGCCCTGATACTTGGCGGGCAACGGTCCACGAGCTGGCAATCTGCACCGCGGTGCGGCCGGCGGCCTTGCCCTCGCGCACGGCGGCCAGGAAGTCGTCGTTGAACTCGGCCCACTCCTTCAAATCAGCGGGCTTCATGACCGTGCTGTGGCCGGTGATGATGGTGTCCACGTCGCCAAGCGTCGCGTGCGCCCGCGACAGCGTTCGCGGCATGTCCAACGCCACTGCCGCCGTTGTTGACGTCGAGCAGCGGCAGCGACTTGCCCGGGAAGATGTCGCCGGCGTGCATCACGCGCAGCGCCGGGAAGAACACCCACGCATCGCCGTTCGTGTGGCCACGGCCGAAGTACCGAAGCTCGACCCGATCCGCGCCGTCGCCGAGCGCCGACATAGTCGGCGAACGTGCGCGTCGGCAGGCCGTCGCCCTTGCTCTCGCCGAAGATCTTCATCTTGTCCATGTTCAGGCGCGTGTTCGCGTGCGTGACGATCTCCACCTTCGCCGGGAACGCGACGTTGCCGCTGACATGGTCGCCGTGCGTGTGCGTGTTGATGATCATCGTGACCGGCTTGTTCGTCAGCTCCTTGATCTTCGCGAGAATGGGCTGACCCCAGCCGGGATTCTTCGTATCGACGACGGTGACGCCGTTCGTCTGCACGAACACCGCGGTATTGCCGCCTCCGCCGGTCAGCACGAAGAGGTTGTCCTTGAGCTTCTGCACCTCGACGACCATCGGCGCCGGCGGGCCGCCGGCCCGCTGCTGAACAGCGGCCTTCAGCGACACGGAGAGCAACCCGACGGCGACCAGCACGGACAGCGTTTTCACTCGAGTCATTTACTGAATCTCCCGGTAGGCAAGTTCAACGTTGGCGCGAACGCGCGGTGCCTGCGGCGGCATGTAGCCGGCGTACTTCGCGGGAATCGACCCACTTCGCAGCGACTTCCTCCGCGTTCCGACCCGCCTGCTTCGCTGTTCGGACGTCAGCGGCGAACTCGCGGTTGAAGTCCGCGAACTCGCGCAGGTCGTTCGGCGTCATCACGGTGCTGTGGCCGGTGATGATCGAATCCACATTGCCCAGGGCCGCGTGCGCCTTCATCAGTGTGTCGGCATATCCCACTGCCGTGCCACCGTTGTTCGAGTCCATGATGGGCAACTGCTTGCCCGGGAAAATATCGCCGGCGTGCACGACGCGCAGCGCCGGAAAGAACACCCATGTGTCGCCGTTCGTGTGCCCCCGGCCGAAGTAGCGGAGGTCGATCTGGTCGGCACCGCTCCCGATCGTGAGTGTGTCGGTAAACGTCCGGGTCGGCATCCCGCGATTGGCGTTCTCGGCGAAGATGTTCCGGGGCGGTCCGGTCTGCGCGATCCCCGACGCCGGCGCCATGGTCTTCATGTTGGCCTGCGTGTTGGCGTGCACGAGAATCTCGATGTTCGGCGGGAACTCGACGTTGCCACTGACGTGGTCCCCGTGCGTGTGCGTGTTGATGATCCGCACGATGGGCTTCGGGGTGAGCTCCTTGATCTTGGCGAGGATGGGCGCGCCCCAGCCCGGGTTCTTGGTGTCCACCACGGTGACGCCGTTCGCCTGAATGAACACCGCCGTGTTGCCGCCGCCACCCTGCAACATGAAGAGGTTGTCTCGGAGCTTCGCGACCTCAACCACCATCGGGGCCGGCTGTCCTGCTGCACCGGCGGCCGGCTGCTGAAACGCGGCCACAGACATCGACAGCCCACCAATGGTGATGAGCACGCCGAGCACGAGCACTCTCTTCATACGAGACCCCCGGGGAAGAATACACGCTCGACGAACCAGAATGCACCCGCGGCAATCACGACCAGCGACCCCACCAGCACGATGCGTTTGCCCGCCGTTTCGCTGCGCTTTCGCAGGGCCGCCAGGAGCGACGCGACGGCCACGACGACGATGAGCTGACCGACCTCGACCCCGAGGTTGAACGAAAACAGAGACCATCCAAGCGCCCGGGCCGGCAGATCCATCTCGCGCAGGACGTTCGCGAATCCGAAACCGTGGATAAACCCGAACGCGAACGCGATCCAGGCCCGCATGTCGCGACCGCCGCGCACCATCAGGTTGTCGATGCCGACGTACACGATGCTGAGCGCGATCGCCGGCTCGATGACGCTGGCCGGCGGTGTGACGATGTTCAAGGCCGCGAGCGTCAACGTCACGCTGTGCGCCACCGTGAACGCCGAGACGACGAGCACGAGCCGCCTGAGCGTTCCTCCGAGGAGCAGCAGCCCGACAAGAAAGAGCAAGTGATCGGGACCGATCAGGATGTGGTGGATGCCCGACGGAAGGAACTTGCGGATGACGGCCCACACGCCCTGCCGGGTGCCGGCGAAATGTTCGAACGACGGCCGATCGACGCTGAGGATCGCCTGCGCGCTCAGTTGCCCGCCCTCGTACACGTTCAGGAACGTCTGGTGTACGGGGTCGTACGGAAACATGACGGCGCTGACGCGCACGACGCCGGGCGGTCCGACCGCTTCGTACTGGGCGCGCATGCGGACCGACAGCCGGTCCATCAAGGCTTCCGGCGCGGACCACGGCCCGGCCGTGAGCGTCCGGCCGTCGGCTTCAACGCGCAGTCGTGCACCGAAGATGGCCGCCATCGCCGCGGCTTGCGCCTGCAGCGTCGCCGAATCGAGGAACCGCTCGTCCGTCGTCTCGGGCCCGAGATTCAGGTCGTGGATGAGGTCCCAGGCATGGGCCACGACCGACACCTCGATGACGCGGCCGTCCACGCGGACGTCGATGTAGCTGAATGGAACCGGATGCGCGGCGGCGGGCCGTGCGATGACCACCAGGACCGCGGCGACGAGCAGGACAAACAGGGAACGCGAAACGGGGAACCGGGAACGGTCCATCGATCAGTGCGCGGCCACGACGTTGTATTGCCAGTGGCGCATGTAGTTGCCACCGGTGGCGTACCACGCCAGATGAAGAACTGGAGGAACATCATCGCCATCAGGCGTGTCTTGATGAAACGGTGCATGGGGAGCCCGCCGTGGGACAACGCGCCGCGGTGCAGGACCTGGCGGTTTAGACGGCCGCCGCCAGACGATTTGCCGGTACGGCGCGTGACGGCGTCCGCGATCTGCTTCATGTAGCGCAGCGCCAGCCGGGTGCCGTGATCCACTTCCTCGACGCCGGCGATCTGATGGTGCTTCACGACGGCGACGCAGTATTCGGACGCGAGATACCCGTCGTAACCGATCTCGGCCAGCGCACCCACGAACGCCGCGTAGTTGATCTGGCCGCCGAACGACGGCGCCGGCCCCTGGATGACTTCGCCGTCCGCCGCTTCCCGGAAATTCCACGCGCCGTAGTGCGTGTATGCCATGTAGTCGCGGCACTGACGAACGGCTTCCGCGACGAAGGCTGAATCCTGACGCTCGTAGAAGAGCGGCGCATCGAGGCAGAGCTTGACGTTCTTTCGATCGATTTCCTGCACCATCGCGAGCGCGTCTTCGTAGCCGGGCGTCGTGACGGGCGCGTGATTCTGGAGGACGAGCGTGATGCCCATGTCGGCCGCCCAGCCGGCGACCTCGCGAATGCCGTCCACGGCGCGCTGCCACTTGCGGAGCTCCGGCGGATACGGCCGCTTGAAATGGCTGCCGCGTTCGTACGCCGCGTACATCGCCACAGCTTCTTCGTCGTTCACCAGCCCGGGCCAGGCCGCAAACACCTTGACCATGTCGACGCCGAGGTCGGCGGCAAGATCGAGCACGGCGCGCATCATCGCCAGGTTGTTCTCGCGCTCCTCCATGTAGCGGCTCGCGAAGTTCGACATGCTCTCCACGGCGCAGAGCGCCACGCCCTGGTCGGCGGCGACGGCCTTGATGCGCGCGCGATCCGCCTTGGTCAAGTCGAGGGGGGACGCGATGGGCCGCTTGGTCTCGATGGCCAGCCCGTCGAACCCCAGTTCCTTGGCCTTATAGACCTGCTGCTCGAGGGACAAGGGGGCGCCAGCGTAGAACAGGCCGGCATACGACACGGATAGCAGGGCGAATTTCATGGCCGTTGAGCTCCTTCGGTGTCCGGATCCTAGCAAGGGCAAAGGGCAGAGGGCAAAGGGCCAAGGAGAGGGGAAGGGAAGAAGGCAAAGGGCGGACCCGTCTGCTAGCCTTGCGCCGGCATGCGTCGGTGGCCGATTCGGCTCGCAATCGTTGGCGTATTCGCCGCGCTGTGGTCATCACCAGCCGTGGCCCAGGCAGCCGATCCGCATGCGGCGCTGCCCGAGCGGCCAAGCGTCGCCACGCACGCGCACACCGTGGCGCCCGGTTGGGCGGAAGTGGAGTTCGGTTTCGAGCGGGCTGACATCGATGACCGCTTCGGCTACCAAGCCCTGCCACTGGCGCTCAAACTCGGCCTGAAACCCCGAGTGCAGCTGACGGTCACGACCGCCGTGGCGCGGCCGGCCGGCGAGGACACGATGTCCTTCGGCGCCGTCGGCGTCGGGGTCAAGTGGCGGATCGCGGAACGTGTGCCCGTCGCCGGTGACGTCGCCATCATGCCCAGTCTGACCATGCCAACTGATTCTGACGACGGGGCCGCGGGCGCTCTGCTGTTGATTGCGAGCCGGACGCTCGGGCCGCTTACGCTCGATCTCAATGCCGGCTACGCCCGTCGTCGCGGTGACGGGATGAAGGCACCGAGAAGCGAATCGCTTTGGGCGGCTGCGCTCGGCGGTCCACTGGGTGGGCGGTTCGGCTGGGTTGGTGAACTCTCGGGATCTCCCGTCCACTTCTGGACCGGCAGGGCGGCCCGCGACAGTCAACTCACTCGTCGGCGCGACGGCGAACCTCAGCCCGTCGCTCGTTGTCGATGTCGCCGTCCGTGCCCCGGTCACTGGGCCGGACTCGTCGGCGATTCTGACCGGCGCGGTGTGGAATGTGGGCCGTCTCTGGACGCGGCGCCCACAGCTCCCGTAGTAGCCTTCACGGGATGCCGGAGGCCGCGTCATCCGCGTTTCCAGTCCCGCTCGGTGACTATCCACAGGTTGCCGGCGGACTGCTCGACACGCTGTCGGCCAGAATCGCGGTCGAGCCCTTCAATGCGATCGCCACCGCAATCTTCGTGATCGCGATCGTTCACACCTTTGCCGCCTCATGGTTCGCCCGTCTTGCACATCGCGCACAGCATCGGCATGACGAAAGCTGCCGGAAAGACGGACGACCGCGAACCCCGAGCGTCCTGGCCGAGTCGCTGCATTTTCTCGGCGAGGTCGAAGTCGTGTTCGGGCTTTGGGCGGCGGTTCTGCTCGTCGCCCTCGTCGTCGGTAAGGGTTGGCAGGTTGCGAGCCACTACCTGAACGATGAAGTGACCTACACGGAGCCGATGTTCGTGGTCGTGATCATGACGCTCGCGTCCACGAGGCCGATCGTGACGCTCGCTGAGTCCTGGCTCGGCCGGCTGGCCCAGGTCGGTGGCGGCACCCCGGCCGCGTGGTGGCTGTCGATCCTGACGATCGGCCCGCTGCTCGGCTCGTTCATCACCGAACCGGCCGCGATGACTATCTGTGCGCTGCTGCTCTCGCGGCAGTTCTTCGACCTCAATCCCAGCCCACGTCTCAAGTACGCCACGCTTGGCCTTCTGTTCGTGAACGTCTCGATTGGCGGCACGCTCACCCACTTCGCTGCGCCGCCCGTTCTGATCGTCGCCCGAACCTGGGAGTGGGATACCGCGTTCATGCTCGGTCACTTCGGCTGGCGGGCCACTTCCGCGATCGCCATCGCGACAGGCCTGTACTACCTGATCTTTCGACGCGAGTTCGCGGCGCTCGGGCGCGCCGCGAGCGTCGCCGGACGCATTTCAACCGTCCGATGATGTGTCGCCCGATGGGTTCAAATTGCTCCCGGTGCCGCCGTGGGTCACGCTGGCGCACGCGCTGTTCATCGCCTGGACCGTGCTGACTGTGCACGAGCCGGCGCTTTTCATCGGCGGCTTTCTGTTCTTCCTGGGATTCGCGAAGGCGACCGGCGCGTTTCAAAGCCAGATCGAGTTGCGGTCACCGCTGCTTGTCGGGTTCTTTCTTGCTGGCCTCGTGATCCACGGCGGCCTGCAGGGCTGGTGGATCGCCCCGGTGCTCTCGGGGCTGTCCGAAGTTCCCTTGTTCTTCAGCGCGACTGTGCTGACCGCCTTCAACGACAACGCGCTCATCACGTATCTCGCGACACTCGTCCCGTCGCTCGACGAGAGCCTCAAGATCGCCGTCGTCGAGGGCGCCGTGACCGGCGGCGGCCTCACGGTCATTGCGAACGCCCCGAACCCGGCCGGGCAAGCGCTTCTCAGCCGGTTCTTCGGCGGCGCCGTCTCGCCGGCACGACTTCTCCTGGGCGCGCTCATCCCGACGCTGATTGCGTGTGTGATTTTTAGGGTGATCTAGTCGTTCCCCGTTCCCCGTTCCCCGTTCCCGGTTCCCCGTTCCCGGACGTAAGATGAGCCGCATGCTGACGAGCCGACTGTCGCGGCGGGAGTTCGTGGTGGCAGCTGCGGGCAGTCTCGCCGTGGCGAGGCCGAGCGCGGCCCGGCAACTGACGGCCGGCGCGGTCATCGAACGAATTCGCGCCAACGTGGGCGTGCCGTGGAACGAAAAGACGGTCGACGGCCTGAAAGCCGGCGATCCCTCGACGGTCGTCACGGGTATCGCCGTCACCGTGATGGCGACACTCGACGTACTGCGCAAGGCCGCCGCGGCCAAGAAGAACTTCATCGTCACGCAGGAGCCGGTCTTCTACGCGCCAAACGACAACCCGGGCCCTCGCGAGACCGACCCGGTCTACCTCGCGAAGAAGGACTTCATCGAAAAGGAACGGCTCGTCATCTTCCGGTTCAGCGACCACTGGAACGCGAGCCGGCCCCAGGCAGCGCCGTTGGCGCTCGCCGATGCGCTCGGATGGAGCAAGGACCGCGCGACCGAGAACGACCGGCTGTACTCGGTGCCCCCCACCACGCTCGGCGCGCTCGCCGCCGATGTCCGCACACGACTCAATATCCGGGGAGGCGTTCGCATCGTCGGCCGGTCCGATCTTCCGGTCCGCAACGCGTACGTGAGTCCGGGCACGACCGACGTGCCCGGCATTCTGGCGCACCTGCCGCGCGCGGACGTCGTCATCGCCGGCGAACCGCGCGAGTGGGAAGCCGTGCCCTACATCGCCGACAACGTCACGGCTGGACACGCCAAGGGCATGATCGCTCTGGGCCGTCTCGTGTCCGAGGAACCTGGTGCCCTTGTCGCGGCCGTGTGGTTGAAGTCCGTCATGCCTGAGTTGACGATCGAGTCGATTCGTCTCACCGATCCCTACTGGAGTCCGAGAGCATGACCGCGCAAGAGGTCGTCACGCGGCTCCAGCAGCGGCTCACTGAAGAAGGCATTCAGTGGCGAGCCCAGACCGTCGACACGTTCAAAGCCGGGTCGCCGGACACCGAGGTCCGCGGGATTGCGACGTCCGGCATGGCGACGTTCGATCTGATCCGACGAGCGGCCGAACGGAACCGTAACTTCGTCATCTCGCACGAGCCGACGTTCTACAACCACCTCGACCAGACGGCCAACCTCACGGCGGATCCGACGTATCTGGCCAAACAGCAGTTCATCCGCGAGCACAACATGGTCGTGTTCCGCTTCCACGACCACGCGCACATGCTGCGGCCGGACCCACTCATCATCGGATCGGCGCGCGCGCTCGGTCTCACGCCGTTCGCGCAGCCGGACAACCCGCGCATCTACACGATTCAACCCACGCCCCTCCGCGTGCTCGTCGCCGACATGCAACGGCGCGTAAGTGGTCGCGCGATGCGGGTCATGGGCGATCCGGAGATGGTCATCCGGCGGATCGTTCTCGGCCCTGGATCCGGTGTCCCTGCCCTCGCGTCAACGCCCGAAGCGTTCGATCTGGCCATCGGCGGTGAGACCGCGGAGGCCGGCGGCAATGCCGAGTACATCCTCGACGCCGCGGCGATCGGCCAGCCGCGCGCGATGATCCTCCTCGGCCACATGCTCTCGGAAGACTTCGGCATGCAGGAAGTCGCCAACTGGATGCGGCCGCTTCTCCCCGGCGTCGACGTGGAATGGATCCCGGCAGGGGAGCCCTTTGGGGCTTGAGGCTACGTGCGGGGTCTGTCCCTGCCTGCGAAGTGAGACTGACCCTGCGTGAGGCTCACGGCTTGATGGAGCCGCTCGTCCGCGACACGACGTGAAGATCTCCACACCTGCGATCTACCGATTTCTGCTCGTCGCGGTACTCGTGGCCTTGACCGTGCCGCGGATGACGGCGCGCGGCATGTTCGGCGACGGTCTGCTGTACGCGACGATGGCGCGGAACATGAGCCTGGGCGTCGGCTCATTCTGGAAGCCCGCGTTGTCGACGACCAGCTACATCGAGTTCTACGAGCATCCGCCGTTGGGCCTGGCGCTTCAGAGCCTGGCGTTTCGCGCCTTCGGCGACCACTTCGCGGTAGAGCGTGTGTACGCGGTGTTCGTCTTTGGCGTTCACGCGCTCCTCATCGCGATGATCTGGCGCCGCCTGCAGCCTCCCGAGCTCGATTGGCTGCCGCTGCTCTTCTGGATTCTTCCGTCGATCGTCACGTGGGCCGTCGTGAACAACATGCTCGAGAACACACAGGCGACCGCGACGACCGCCGCGGTCCTCGTGATGCTCGTGGCTGAGGAGGCGCCATCGCGTGGACGTATGGCGGCCTGGTCGCTCGCCGCCGCGGGTTTCACGGTCGCGGCGGTCCTGATCAAGGGACCCGTCGGCTTCTTCCCGTTCGCTGTGCCGTTCCTGCTCCTGCTGACCTCGCGGTACGATCGTGCGCGGACCACGCTGATCGCCGTGACGCTCGTGGCCGGCGTGGGCGCAGGTGCCGTGGCGCTCGCGGCGTACGGGCCAGCTCGTCAGGCGCTCACTGAATACGTCCAGCTCCAGCTGATCCCGTCACTGCAGGGTGAGCGCGAAATCAACGGCGACCCGCTCGCGACCGTGCGTCACCTTGGCCTGGGTGTGACGGCGCGCATGGCCCTCGTCTGCGGTCTGTTTTGGCTGTTCGGGCGACGGGCGACCGGCCTTCGGTGGACGCCCGCGACCCTCTTCTTCGGCATCGCGCTCTGCGCCTCGCTTCCCATCGCGGTCAGCCCGAAACTTGCCGGTCACTACTTCCTGCCGTCCGTGCCGTTCTTTGCGTTGGGTTTTGCCTCGCTGGCGGCGGCACCGGCGTCCCGACTACTCAGTCCGACACCCGGCTGGCACCGCCGCATCCCGGCGCTTCTTGGCGCGACGCTGCTCGTCGCGAGCATCGTCGTGCCGGTCGTTCACGGATCGATTGAACCGCGCGACGAGGACATGCTTCGGAACCTCGACCTTATCGGCGCCCAGATCCCGCGCGGCATCACGATCGGGAGCTGCCGCGAGTCCGCAGATTCCTGGTCGCTGCAGAGCTACGTGAATCGTTTCTTTCGCGTGTCACTCGATCCGACAGGCGGACCGGTGAATGGCCTGCTGCTTCAGGACCGGGGCGCCTGTCAGCCGCCGCCGGAGTGCCGGGTCGCGGTTGCCGGCGACCGGCTGGTGTTGTTCCGGTGCGCGACTACTGTCGGGCTCGTTCGTCGGCAGCAACCTTGAACGCGGTGTTCGCCGCGGGCACGCCGGCGTAAACCGCGGTCTGAAGCAGCACCTCTTCGACGTCACTCCATTCGAGCCCGTGTTCGAGGCCGGCCACAAGGTGCAGGTGAAATTCCTCCCGCCGCCCAAGCGCGGCCGTGATTGCGAGCACCAGCAGGCGCCGGGTCCGTTCATCGAGACCAGGTCGAGACCACACCTCACCCCAGGCGTACCGCGTGACGAGCGCCTGGAAGTCGCGCGTCAGTTCCGTGGCGGTTGACAGGGCGCGATCGACATACGCGTCGCCGAGCACAGCGCGCCGCACGTTCAGGCCGGGCTCGTAGCGTTCGGCCGACCGCGGCGAAAGCCACTCGAGCACCGTGCGCGTGAAGGTGCGCGGCAGCTCGAGGCTCGACACGTGGGCCGCTGCGAGACGGACGAGCGAGGCCCCGGGAATCTCGCGGGCAAGAACCGCACCGTGACCTTCGAATGTCATGGACTCGTCCGCGTCGCCGCTGATCACGAGCGTCGGTGTTCGAATCTTTCCCAGCAGCGCCGTGTGATCGAGATCGCGGACGACGGCACAACAGCCGGCGTATCCCACCGCGCTCGTCGCGAGGAACGTCTCGCGCGCGGATGCCACGCGCGGCGGATTCTGCTCGAGGAGAGCCGGGGTGAAAAACCGGCGCATCGCCGTGTCGACAACGCCGGCCACACCGTTCTGAAGCACGGCCTTTCTACGCGCTTCCATCCCCGGCGGATCGGCAACACGCGGCGTGGTGTTGGCGAGGATGAGATGCGACAACCGTTCCGGCGCGTTGATCGCCAGCCACTGACCGACCATCCCTCCGATCGACTGTCCGCACCAGATCACGCGGTCGATCGCGAGGGCGTCGAGAAGCGCCAGCGCGTCACGTCCGAGGTCGGCGACGCTGTAGTCCCCCTGAGGCGCGTCGGACGCGCCGTGTCCTCGCAAGTCGTATCGCAACACCCGGAAACGCTCGACAAGGTCCGGCACCTGTGGGTCCCACATCGAGTGATCGAGGCCGAGCACGTGGCAAAGGGCGATGACGGGCCGGCCGGGCTGCCCTTCGAGCCGGTAGTAGAGGCGACGGCCTGACAGGTCGGCAAACGCCATGACTACTCCGTGTCCGCTGATGCCAGCAGACGCCGGCGGAAGGTCTCGGCCATGCCAAGGTAGCTGTCAGTCTCGTCCATCATGCGAAGGTCGTCCTCGGTCAACACGCGGGCGATCTCGGCCGTCTCGCGGAGCGTCTGGCCGAGTGGCTCGCCACTCGCGTGTGCGCGCTGAATGGCGCCCTGAACCAGTTTGTGCGCCACGTCGCGGCCAAGCGCGCTCCCGGCCTTCATCATCGCGCGCTCCGCGAAGATCGCACCGTTCGTCCGGTCGATGTTGGCGCGCATGCGCGCCGCGTCCACGGTCAGATGGCTGGCGACCTCGCTCATCGCCGCCAGGGCGGCACCCGTGGTCTGGATCGCGCCGACAATCGTCGGCATCTCGGCATGCCAGGCCCCGACGGCACGTTCGTGCTCCTGCACGAGTCCCGACAGCGCCGCGGACACGATTCCCGGCATCCGCGTGGCCGCCGCAAGCGCAACCGCGCATCCCACTGGATTCTGCTTATGCGGCATCGTCGAGGATCCGCCTCCAGGTTCGGCGGCCTCGCCCACCTCGGACTGCATGAGCAGACTCACGTCGCGCGCCATCTTGCCGAGCACGCCCGTGTAGATGCCGCACGCGGCGACCAGCGCGGCCAGTCGGTCGCGATACGCGTGCCACGGCGCGTCCGGAGCCGGGAGCCCGAGCTCGCGAGCGAGGCCGTCGGCGACGACGAGGCCGCGGTCGCCGAGCGCGGCGAGCGTCCCGGACGCACCGCCGAACTGCAGCACGCACGCCTCGTGGCGCGCATGCTTGAAACGCGACCAGCCACGGCTGACGCCTGCCAGCCAGCCTGCGGCCTTGAGGCCGAATGTGGTCGGCGGCGCGGGCTGCAACAGCGTTCGGCCGAGCATGACGTCGCCGGCGTGACGATCGGACACCGTGCGAAGCGCGCTCGACAACCGCGCATGATCGGCGGAGAGAGACGCTGACGCCCGGTTGATCAGAAGGACCAACGCGGTGTCCACGATGTCCTGACTCGTGGCGCCCCAATGGACGAAGCGCGCGGCATCGACGTTGAACGCGCGCACGCGCTCGGTGAGGACCGCAACAAGCGGGACGGCGATGGTGCCGGACGCCCGCGCTTCCCGAACGAGTGCCGCCGCGTCGAAATCACGCGCCGTCGCCGCGCGGCCGATCGCCTCAGCCGCGTCCTTTGGAATGACACCGGCCTTGGCCTCGGCCCGCGCCAGGGCGGCCTCGACGTCCAGCATCGCCTGGACGATCGACGTGTCTGAAAACACGGCGTCCAGCGCGTCGGTCGTGGCGAGGAGTTCAGTAATCCGCATCAGATATCGAAAAATACCGTTTCGTCGGCGCCCTGCAAGCGGACCACGAACTCCCAGGTACGGTCCGCGGACAGACGGGCGAGCAGAGTCGGCCGGCGAACCTCGGGAACCGCCGAAAGCAACGGATCATGTTCGAGTCCCGCGTCGCCCTCAAAGTAGATGCGAGTGTACAGGTGCCGGAGCAACCCGCGCGCGAAGAGGCACACGTTGAGGTGAGGGGCCTCGGCGGCGCCTGGCGCGTCGGCTGGCCGAACCGTTTCAAACTGGCACCAGCCGTCGCTCTTCGTCCCGAGTCGTCCAAATCCTGCGGTCGGGTCCCACAGCTCGATCATCGCGTCCGGCACCGGCTCACCGTCACCATCCAACACGCGAACGTTGAGATGGATGTGCGAACCGGGCGCGTCGGCCGGGACCATGCGGCCGAACTCGTCGGTGTTCATGGGCCCGACGTGGAAGAACGGACCGACGGTGAGCGACGAGGTGGCAATCGGCGGATGCGTCGGATCCGACTCGGTCATACGCGGCCTTCAAAGGGCGTCGAGTCGCGACCCCGGAGCACGATGTCGAATCGATAGCCGAGCGCCCAGTCAGGCTGGGTCAGGCTCAGATCGAAGCGCGAGACCAGCCGGTCACGCGCGCGCTCGTCACGGATCGACTGATAGATCGGGTCGTGCGCGAACAGGGGGTCGTTCGGGAAGAACATCTGCGTGACCAGCCTCGACGCGATCGAGTGCCCGAAGAGCGAGAAATGAATGTGGGCCGGACGCCAGGCGTTCGGATGGTTGCCCCACGGATACGCTCCAGGCTTGATCGTCACGAACTCGTAGCGCCCATCCGCGTCGGTGACGGTCCGGCCCGCCCCGCTGAAGTTCGGATCCAGCGGCGCCGGATGATTGTCGCGCGAATGGCGATAGCGCCCCGCGGCATTGCATTGCCACAGCTCCACGAGGGTGTGCGGGACAGACTTGCCATCCTCATCGAGCACTCGCCCTGACACGATGATGCGCTCCCCTTGCGGCTCGCCTTCATGCTGGCGTGTGAGGTCATTGTCCGCGCCAGTGATCGGGAGAAGACCGTACAGGGGCGCGGCAAGGTTGGTGAACTGCCGCGGAATCTGGATGAGCGGCTTCTCAGGCGCTCGCTTGATCGTCGAGCGGTACGGCGGATACAGCAGCGGCGGTTGCGTGCCGGCTTCAAGTAGACGACGGCTGGACATGTGTGTCTCCTAGAGGCAGCTGCGCGTAGCGCGGAACTTTAGTTCCGCGTGGCGGCGCGACTGAAGTCGCGCCCTACGTACGGCAACTCTCATTCGCCTGCCGCGACACCGTGCGCGGCGGCGGTTCTTGCGTTCAGGTCTCGTAGCACGCCGAGCTCGTCCGTCGTCGGCGCGGGCGTTTCCGCGACAGACGCTGCAAACGTGACCGGCCACCCGGTCTGGCTCGTCACAGTCTCACGTGTCACACCCGGATGCAGACTCGCCACCTGGAATTCGTTCGTCTCCGGATCCGGCCGCATCGTACAAAGATCGCTCACGAGAAGCACGGGGCCGGCCGTCGAAACGCCCAGGGCCTTACGCTCACGTCCCGTACGGCCGTGACCAAGCGACGTGAGGAACGAGAGCTGGTTTACGAACGCCCGCGGCGAATGGCGCATCACGATGAAGATCTTGTGACAGCTCGTTGCGATCTCGGTGGCGCCGCCGCTGCCAGGCAGCCGGACTTTCGGCCGCGCGTAGTCGCCGATCACCGTGCTGTTGAGATTGCCGAATCGATCGACCTGGGCGCCGCCGAGGAACCCGACCGTGATGCGGCCACCCTGCAGCCAATAGCCGAACATCTCGGGAACTGACACCGTCGTCAGCGCCGTTTCGCAGAGCTCTCCGTCCCCGATGGACAACGGCAGTACGGTTGGCTTTGTTTCGATCGTGCCCGACTCGTACACGAGGCGCAATCGCGGCGCATGCGTCAGGCGCGCCAGGTTGCAGGCCGCCGACGGCAATCCAATCCCGACAAAACAGACATCGTCGTTGCCCAGCGCGCGGGCAGCGGCGACGGTCATCATCTCGGCAGCTGTGAACGTCACGCGATGTTCGTCCGAATCCACGTCTGAAACGTTTCACGATCGCGCGCGATCGCATCCCAGGCCACATAAAAGGCGTTGTCGCGTTCGTAGTAGCCATGGGCGTAGGACGGATGCGCTCCACGAGGTGCGACGGAGATCGCTGTCACCGTCCACGACGGAAGGATGACCGCGTTCAGGCTCGTGCGTGGAAGCGTCTCGACGATCTCCTCGACGGTCACGAGCGACCGCCGGGCGGAGAGGACGGCTTCCTTCTGGACGCCGACGATGCCCTCGAAGAGCACGTTGCCTTCGCGATCGGCCTTCTGCGCGTGCACGATCGCGACGTCGGGCCGGTGCGCCGGCACGGCCGCAAGCGTTTCGCCCGTGAAAGGACAGGCGACAAACTTCACGTTGGGATTCACGCTTGGCAGATCAGAACCGAGATAGCCGCGGAAGAACGCTGCGGGCATGCCGGCCGCGCCAGCGGCGTACGCATGGGCCATGGCGGAGTGACTGTGCTCTTCGATCTCGATGGGGTGCGGCCACCCACGCTCGACGGCATCACGCAGCCGATGCAGCGATCCCACGCCGGGATTGCCACCCCACGAGAACACGAGCTTGCGTGCCGAGCCACTGCCGATCATCTGGTCGTACAGCAAGTCGGGCGTCATCCGGATCAGTGTGAGATCGCGGATGCCTTGGCGGATGATCTCGTGCCCCGCGGCGAACGGAATGAGATGCGTGAAGCCTTCGAGGGCGACCGCGTCTCCGGGCTGGACGAGCGCGCTGACCGCCTCGGCAAGGCTCAGAAATCGACTCACTGACCGCCAAGAGTAATGAGGAGGTCCCGGCGTGTCAAACGATAATCGACCATCTTGTGCGATAATCGGCCCTCATGTCCTCCGCGACGCCTGCGCTGGCCGGACGCGACCCGGATTACATGCTCTCCTTCGCACGCGGGCTTTCCGCGATTCGGGCGTTCGGTGAGGGCAAGTCCGAGTTGACCGTGGCCGAGGTCGCCAGGCTGACCGGGCTTCCGCGTGCGTCGGCTCGCCGCTGCCTCCACACCTTGACCGTGCTCGGCTATGCGACGACGAACGCGGACGGCCGCTACGAGCTGACGCCCGCGATCCTCACGCTGGGACAGGCGTACTCGAGCTCGACGAACATCGCGAGGATCGCACAGCCGATTCTCGAGCGCGTCTCCGACACGCTGAACGAGTCTTCGTCGGTCGCGGTCCTCGACCCCAATGGGCACGACGAGATCGTCTACATCGCACGCGCGGCCACGCGGCGCATCCTCTCCGTCAACCTCTCGGTTGGGAGCCGGCTCCCAGCCGCCTGTACGTCGATGGGACGCGTGCTTGTCGCCGCGCTCGACGTCGACGCCCGCGCGACGTTTCTCGCGCGCGTGAAACTCCGGCAGTACACCGAACACACGATCACCGACCGGCCGCGACTCGCGGCGGAGCTCGAGACCGTGGCTCAGCAGGGTTTCGCCATCGTCGATCAAGAGCTGGAACTTGGACTGAGGTCGTGCGCGGTGCCAATCGTCCGGCCCGACGGCGTAGTCGTCGCGGCCTTGAACGTCGGCGTTCACGCAAGCCGCGGCGACCGCGCGTCGCTCGCGCGCGACGTCCTGCCGATTCTGCGACGGGCTGCCGACGACATCAGCGCGGGGATTGGGACCGCGCAACGGATCCGCCCATGAGCCTGGCCCCGGTCTACCTCTGCGACGCCGTCAGAACGCCATTCGGCCGATATGGCGGCGCGCTTTCTTCCGTGCGCGCGGACGATCTCGCGGCTGTGCCGATCCGGGCGCTTCTCGAACGCAACCCAACAGTTGATTGGGAGGCGCTCGACGATGTGCTGTTTGGATGCGCGAACCAGGCAGGCGAGGACAATCGCAACGTCGCGAGGATGGCCTTGCTGCTGGCGGGACTGCCGGACGGAGTTGCGGGCGCGACGATCAACCGTCTGTGCGGGTCGAGCCTCGAGGCCGTCGCCGCTGGTGCCCGCGCGATCGCCTTGGGCGAAGCCTCGCTTGTGATTGCTGGTGGCGTGGAGAGCATGTCGCGGGCGCCGTTCGTGATGGCGAAGCCCACCGCGGCCTTCGCGCGGGATCTCGCATGGGCGGACACGACGCTCGGTTGGCGGTTCGTCAATCCGCAGATCGAGTCGAGGTTCGGCGTGGACTCGATGGCCGAGACCGCGGAGAACGTCGCCGCCGAGCATGGCATCGCGCGCACGGATCAGGACGCGTTCGCACTCCGAAGCCAGCGACGCGCGGCCGCCGCTCAAGCGAACGGGGTATTGGCCGAAGAGATCGTGCCCGTGAGCGTTCCGCAGAAAAAGGGACCGCCGGCTCTCGTCGCGGCCGACGAACATCCGCGGCCGGACACGACGATCGACGCCCTCTCAAAGCTGAATCCGATCGTTCGGCCCACGGGCACGGTCACCGCCGGCAACGCGTCGGGTATCAACGACGGCAGCTCAGCGCTGCTTCTCGCGTCCGAAGACGCTGTTCGCGCGCACGGCCTCACGCCCCGCGCGCGTTACGTTGCCTCGGCGGCCGCTGGCGTCGCCCCGCGCGTGATGGGCATCGGGCCGATTCCGGCGACAAGGAAACTGCTCGCGCGAACAGGGCTCACGATCGACCAAATGGACGTGATCGAGCTGAACGAGGCGTTCGCGGCTCAGGCGCTCGCCGTGCTCCGTGGACTCGGGGTGTCAGACGAGGCGCCGCACGTCAACCCGAATGGCGGCGCCATCGCGATCGGGCATCCGCTCGGTGCGAGCGGCGCGCGTCTGGTCACCACCGCGATGTACCAGCTCGTCCGCACGGGCGGCCGACGCGCGTTGTGCACGATGTGCGTTGGCGTCGGCCAGGGCATCTCGCTGCTGATCGAACGCGTCTGACGGGCCGGCCAGCCGATGGGTGAGACACGGACCGCGGTCGGGATCGTCGGCGCCGGACCAGCGGGCCTCCTGCTCGGTCATCTTCTGCAGCAGGCTGGGATCGACTCGGTTACCGTCGAGATTCGCAGCGAACGGCACGTGGTCGACCGTGTGCGTGCCGGCGTTCTCGAACAGACCTCGGTCGACCTGCTCCACGACGTTGGGCTGGGCGACCGCCTCTCCCGCGAAGGGATGCGACACGAGGGCCTGCATATCGCGTTTAGTGGCGCGCGACACCGCCTCGATCTGGTCAGTCTCACTGGCGGACGCGCGATCACGATCTACGGTCAGAACGAGATCGTCCGCGACCTCATCGACGCCCGCCGTGCCGCCGGCGGCCGTGTCGTGTTCGATGCGGAGTCAGTGACCTTGTCCGACGTCACGTCGGACCGGCCACGAATCGATCTGCGGACGACGGATGGGACCGAGTCGATCGTGTGTGACTACATCGCTGGCTGCGACGGGTTTCACGGCGTCTGTCGGGCCTCTCTGTCGACGTCGTCGATTCACACGTACGACCGGGCGTACCCGTTCGCGTGGCTCGGCATCCTCGCCGATGCCGCGCCCTCGTCGCACGAGCTCGTTTACTCCCTGCACGAGCGCGGCTTCGCGCTCTTCAGCATGCGCACGAACAGTGTCACGCGTTTGTACCTGCAGTGCTCACCCTACGATTCCATCGACAACTGGTCCGACGATCGGATCTGGAACGAGCTTCACGTGCGCCTGAAGACCGACGATGGCTGGGAGCCGAACCAGGGAACGATTCTGCAAAAAGGCATCACCGGCATGCGAAGCTTCGTGGTGGAGCCGATGCGGTCGGGCCGAGTGTTTCTCGCAGGCGATGCCGCGCACATCGTGCCGCCAACCGGTGCCAAGGGACTCAATCTGGCCATTGCAGACGTCTGGCGTCTTGCGCGCGCCTTTGACGCGTTCTATCGGACGGGCTCGTCCACGGCGCGTGACGCGTACTCAGACCACGGGCTGCGCCGGGCCTGGCGCGCACAGCGTTTCTCGTACTGGATGACGTCGATGCTCCACCGTTCGGACA
Source organism: Vicinamibacterales bacterium (assembly GCA_963850725.1). GTDB lineage: Bacteria > Acidobacteriota > Vicinamibacteria > Vicinamibacterales > JAMQPK01 > JAMQPK01. The sequence goes on along the minus strand of CAWKMQ010000017.1, from coordinate 211,629 downwards.
GCTCGAATCCCTTCGACTACCGCCGCCAGCTGGCCGACCTCGACTACCTTGTGTCATCGCGCGCTGCGATGACGAGCCTGGCGGAGAACTATGTTGGGTGGACGCTGGATTGAGGCTTAGGGCTCAAGGCTTAGGACTCAGGACTGAGCCGTCGCGCGAAGCTCTGGCTCCGCCGAGTCTCAACATATGCCGCAATTCACAAAGACTTCTCGTCACGGCGAGATTCTCGTCGTCGAGATCGACAACCCGCCGGTGAACGCGCTAAGCCCGGGCGTGCCGGAAGCGCTTGGTGCAGCACTCGACGAGGCCGCGCGCGATGCGAGCGTCGCCGCTGTCGTGATTCGCGGCGCCGGCCGGATGTTCGTTGCCGGCGCCGACATCAGCACGCTCGAGGAGGCGGCATGGGGCAACGAATCCGCCGCGCCGAACTGGCACGACCTGTTCCAACGCATCGAGGACTGCGCGAAGCCCGTCGTGATGGCGATCCATGGTGCGGCGCTTGGCGGCGGGCTCGAGCTGGCCATGGCTGGCCACTATCGTGTCGCAGTCGCGAGCGCGCAGGTCGGCCAGCCCGAAGTGAATCTCGGCATCATCCCCGGCGCGGAAGGCACGCAGCGGTTGACCACGGCTGGCCGGCGTCTCCAAAGCGCTCGACATGTGCGTGACCGGCAAGCCGATTTCAGCGGCCGACGCGGTGACCGCCGGGATCGTGGACGCGATCGCCGGCGACGACCTCACGGCCTCGGCTGTCGCATTCGCGCGGCAGGTCGCTCGCGCGGGGCACGCACGCGAAGACGCGGGAGCGGCGCGACCGGCTCGGCGATCCGGAGACGAATGCGCCGCTCTTCGCCGCGGCCCGGCAGATCGCCGGCAAGTTGCGCCGCTTTCAAACCGCGCCTCTCAAAGCGGTGGACGCGATCGAGGCAGCCGCCAGCCTGCCGTTCGATGACGGCTGCCGGCGCGAACGGGAACTGTTTCTGGAGTGCGTGCGCTCCGAGCAGGCCAAAGCACTGATTCACGTGTTCTTCGCCGAACGCGCGGCGGCGAAACCACCCGACGAGGCGCGCGGCGCCGAGGTCATCCCGGTTCGGCGTGTCGCCATCGTCGGCGCGGGCACCATGGGCGCCGGCATCGCGATGGCGGCGGCCAATGCCGGCCTCGATGTCACGCTGACCGATGCGTCCGATGAGGCGCTCGGCGCCGGCCTCGCTGCGATTCGGAAGAACTACGACATCTCCGTGTCGAAGGGCCGACTGACGGTCGATGGCGTCGCTGCCCGTATGTCGAAGATTCACGCCGGTGTCGAAGCCGGAGTTGTCCCACGCACCTGAGCCGTTCGACCTCGCGATCGAAGCCGTCTTCGAAGACCTCGCGCTCAAGCAGCAGGTGTTCCGGGAACTGGACGCCACGGCGGGTCCGAACACCATCCTCGCCACCAACACGTCAACGCTGGACATCGACGCGATTGCCTCGGCGTCATCGCGGCCGGCCAACGTCGTAGGACTCCACTTCTTCAGTCCGGCACATGTCATGCGCCTCGTCGAGGTCGTCCGCGGATCGCGCACGAGCCCTTCGGTCGTCGTCAGCGCTCTCGCATTCGCCCGCGCCTTGAAGAAACTCGGCGTCGTGGTCGGCAACGGACCCGGCTTCGTCGGCAATCGCCTGATGTTCCCCTACATGTACGAGACGCAGTATCTCGTGGAGGAGGGCGCGACGCCGGGCCAGGTCGATCGCGCGCTGACGAACTTCGGCATGGCGATGGGCATGTTCGCCGTCGACGACATGGCGGGACTCGACGTCGGCTGGCAAGCCCGCCAGGCGCTCGGACACTTCCGCGACCCAGGCTCACGGAGGCCGCTCGTCCACGACCGGCTGGTCGCCATGGGGCGGCTGGGGCAGAAACGCGGCAAGGGCTGGTACACGGTACGACGATCCACGCACGCCGACGCCGGATCCCGAGGTTCACGAGCTCATCCGGTCGCTCGCGGCCGACGCGAACATTCCGCAGCGTGCGATTGCCGACGACGAAATCGTCGAACGATCGATCTACGCGCTCGTCAACGAAGGCGCGCGCGCGCTGGAGGCCGGCGTGGCCTCCCGCGCATCGGACATCGACGTCATCTACGTGAACGGCTATGGGTTTCCCGCATGGCGCGGCGGGCCGATGTTCTATGCGGATCGAGTCGGCCTGCCGATCGTGCTGGATCGCATCACGGCATTCCACCGGGATCAGGGCGAGCGTTGGCGGCCTGCCCCGCTCCTTGTCGAGCTCGCGAGCGCGGGCAGGACGTTTCGCGATCGAGACCGTCAGAAGGGATAACGTGACGTCACCATCAGCCATTCGGCCGGACGGCATCACCGCGATCGACGTCCATGTCCATCTCGAGCCACCCTCGACCGGCGCGGCGGCAGACGTGGCCGCGCGCAAGTACTTCGGCGAGAGCGGCGCGCGCCGCGATCCCGCGGGTCTGGCCGAGTACTACCGGTCGCGCCACATGGCGTGCGTCGTCTTCTCGGTGGACGAACGACTTTCGGGCCGGCCGCAGCTGTCGAATGACGAGGTCGCCGCGTTCGCGGCCGAAAACGCCGACGTCGCGATGGCGTTCGCGAGCATCAACCCGCACCGCGGCGCTGACGGCGTCCGGGAAGCACGGCGCCTCGTCTCCGAAGGTCGTGTCCGTGGGCTGAAGCTGCACCCGCCTCTGCAGGAATTCGATCCGAACGATCGCATGGCGTACCCCTGTACGAAGTCTTCGCTGAAGCCAGGCTTCCGGTGCTGTTTCACACCGGCCACAGCGGCATCGGCACCGGCATGCCTGGCGGCGGGGGCATCCGGCTGAAGTACGGCAACCCGATGCCGATCGACGACGTGGCGGTCGACTTTCCGGAGATGCCGATCATCCTCGCCCACCCGTCGTTTCCCTGGCAGGACGAGGCCATTTCGATCTGCCTGCACAAGCCAACGGTGTACATCGATCTCTCCGGCTGGTCGCCCAAGTACTTTTCGCCGACGCTCGTGCAGTACGCGAACACGCTTCTGAAGCACAAAGTGTTGTTCGGCTCCGACTACCCTCTCATCACACCGGACCGCTGGCTGGCCGATCTGGACAAGACCGCCATTCGTGAAGAGGTCAAGCCCCTCATTCTCAAGGACAACGCGGTCAGGCTGTTCGGTCTCGCATGATCGGTGGCCGATTCCTGCTGTCGGACCTCGCGCCGGACCCGCAACTGATTCCGGAGGATCTGGGCGAAGACGCACGCGCGGTGGCGCGCACGGTCGACGAGTTCTGGCAGCGCGACGTCGCCTCGTCACTCGAGGCGCTTGATCGGCACGACTACGACGCCGCGCGTCGCCTGCTTCGACAGGCCGGGGCCCTCGGTCTGACGTCGATGCAGATCCCGGAGCGATTTGGCGGTCTGGCGCTCGACCTGCCGTCGGTGATGCTGGCGATTGAGCATCTGGCTGAGGATCCGTCGTACCTCGGCTGGCACCTCGGCCACAGCGGCCTCGGCACCGTGCCGCTCGTCTACTACGGCACCGACGAGCAGCGGCAGAAGTATCTGCCGCGTCTTGCGTCTGGCGAAATCGTCGCCGCCTTCGCGCTCACCGAACCGCAAGCCGGGTCGGACGCGCTCGCCGCGCGGACACGTGCGGATCTCTCGGCCGACGGCCACGAGTACGTTCTCAACGGACAAAAGGCCTGGATTACAAACGGTGGCGCGGCCGATCTCTTCACGGTGTTCGCGAAGGTTGGTGGAGAGCATTTCACGGCGTTTCTGGTCGAGCGCGGCGCCGGTGTTCACACCGGCGCCGAGGAGCGAAAGATGGGGCTCCAGGGCACCTCCACGACCGCCCTGTACCTCGACCATGTCCGCGTACCGGTGGCGAATGTGCTGGGCGAGATCGGCCGGGGCCACGCCGTCGCTTTGACGGCTCTGAACTGCGGACGGCTCGAGATGGGGCCGATCGCAATTCGCGGCGCGAAGCGCGTGCTCAGGGCGTCCGTCGACTACGCGCGTGCACGCCAGGTGGGCGGCCGTCGCCTCGCGGAACTCGGCGCCATACAGGAGAAGCTCTCGGACATGGCCGTCCGGCTCTTCGCGGCCGAATCGGCAGCGTGGCGCGCCATTGGCCTCGTCGACACGTCACGACGCCGTTCGGATTTACCGCACGAGCAGGCCGAAGCGGCCGCGCTCGATGCTCACGCCGTCGAATGCGCCATCGTCAAAGTGCACGCGTCGGAGATGCTCGACCGTGTCGCCGACGAGGGCGTGCAGATTCACGGCGGCTATGGCTTCCATCGCGACTCTCTCGTCGAGCGCGCCTTTCGTGACGCTCGTGTCAACCGCATCTTCGAAGGCACGAACGAAGTCAATCGACTCGCGATCGTCTCGCTCTTGATGCGACGGGCGACGCGCGGCCAGTTGCCGCTGTTCGAGGCGATGGCCGACGCAGTCAGAAGTAGCGACAGTCGCGCGGCGGCCGACCTGGCCTCGCAAGCCCGACGACTGACCCTGGGCGCGTGGCGGCTCGCGCATGCGCGCTACGGCGAAGGACTGGTGGATGAGCAGGAGATCGCGCTGCGCCTGGCTGACCTCGCGATCGAGACGTTCGTTCTGCAGGCGACGTTCGAACGGGCGCGGATTCTGGCCGGACGCGGCCATGCGACCGCCCAATCGCTCGCATCGCTCCATGCGCACGCCATTACACCCCGCCTCGAGCGTGCCGCGTCCGAGGTCAGCGACGTTGTCACTGGCCGATCGGACATCACGGCCATTCGACGAAAGATCGCGCGGAGCCTACCGAGTAGTCCTGACCTAGGGCCCGTCACCGAGTTGGTGAGCGTGCCGATCCCCTTCGTACGTGCAGCTCGTCCTGTCGCCGGCCTTGAGGAAGATCGGCGGCGTTCGCGCGGAGCCGACGCCGGCGGGCGTGCCCGTGGCGATGACGTCGCCAGGCCGCAGCGACAGGATGCTCGACCCGTAGGACACCAGCTCGAAGACGTCGTGGATCATCAGCGACGTGTTCGCGTCCTGCATCATCTGGCCGTTCAGCGCGAACGTGACGCGCAGGTTCTTCGGATCGCGCACGAACTCCTTCGGCGTGATGAACGGGCCGAGCGGACGCGAACGTGTCGTGGTTCTTCGCGATCAGCCAGTCGGATCCATAGCGCCCGTCGCCGCGTGCCTCGCGATCCGACACGTCGAGCTGCATCGTGTAGCCGAAGATCGCGTCCGCCAGCCTGCGCGACCGGCACGTAGCTGGCGCCCGCGCCGATGACCACGCCCAGCTCACATTCCCAGTCCACGCGCTGGCGGCCGCGCGGCAGACGGACGGCTTCGCCGTCCGCGATGATCGCCGTCGGCGACTTCAGGAACATGTACGGGTTCCACCGCGTGTCGTCCGGCGCTGCGCTGCCAGATTCCGGCGATCGTCTGCGTTCCTGGCGGCGCGGTGCCAGGCGGCGGCCCCGACGTGTTCTGCACGGCGGCGAAGCGTCCGCCCGCTGCATCTCGGCACCGTGCGCGCGGTAGTTCACCGCGGCGTTCAACATCACCGTCGGATACATGATCGGCGGCAGCGTCTTCACGGCAGTGAGGCTGTAGACGTAGGCCGGCGGCTTCGCGCTCTGGGCCGTGACCGCGCGCACGATCTCGACGATGCGCGCGCGCACACCGGACTCGTAGCGCGCGATCAGCTGTTTCATGTTGGCCGGGATCGCCGTCTGACCACCGCCGGCGACGGCCGTGTTGGCGGCTGCCAGGTCGATGACGCGATCGCCAATCACCACGCCGATGAACTCGGTGTCACCGCGCTGGAACATGCCGAGCTTGTACGGCGTCGGCGCCTGAGTCGCGAAGAGCACACCCGTTCCCGCGGTCAGGACCGCCGTAAGAATCCAGCGCATGAACCTGTCCTCCGTTGCCGGAAAGAATACATGGACCGTCGAGATATATTCCTGGGCCATGACCACAGTCTGGCGAAGCGACGTCGTCGGCAGCCTCCTGCGGCCCGCCGTATCTGCAGTCGGCCAACGAGGCACGCGAGCGCGGCGACATCACGCCGGTGGAGTTCAAGCGAATCGAAGATCGCGCCGTTGACGAGGCGATCGCGCTGCAGGAAGCCGCGGGGCTCGAGGTCGTGACGGACGGCGAAATGCGGCGCTACGCGTTCTACGGGCATCTCGTGGACGCGCTCGAGGGCTTCGACAAATACGGCGGCTGGTCGGTGACCTTCCGCGACGACCAGGGGCACGAAGCGCCGCTTCGCCGCCCGGTCGTCGTCGACAAGCTGCGCTGGCGCCGGCAGATGAGCGTCGAGGAATTCACGTACCTGCGGGGCCGCTCGACGCGACAGGTGAAGGTCACGCTCCTCAGCGCGCAACAGGCCGCCGCGTATTACGACCCGGACAAGTCGAAGGCCGCCTATGCGACACGCGACGCGTACCTTGCGGATCTCGTGGACTTCACGCGTCGCGAGATTGCCGAACTGGCGAGGCTCGGCTGCACCTACGTCCAGATCGACGCGCCGCAGTACGCCGCACTGCTCGACGAGACGATCCGCGAGGGCTACCGGCAGCGCGGCAGCGATCCCGACACGCTCCTCGAGACCTGCATCGAGCTCGACAACGCGATCATCGACGGCCATCGCGGGATCACGTTCGGCATCCACATCTGCCGCGGCAACCACAAGAGCATGTTCTACGCGTCGGGCGGATACGATCGCATCGCGCGAACAGATCTTCAGCCGGTCGCGCTTCAACCGGTTTCTTCTGGAGTACGACGATGAGCGATCGGGAACGTTCGAGCCGCTCAAGCACGTGCCCGGACGATCGCGTGGTCGTGCTGGGTCTCGTGAGCTCCAAGCAGCCGCGGCTCGAGACCGCCGAGGATATCACTCGCCGAGTCAAAGACGCCGCACGCTATGTGTCGCTCGATCGGCTCGCGCTCAGCCCGCAGTGCGGATTCGCGTCCACGCACGAAGGCAACCGGCTGTCGGCTGACGATCAGCGACAGAAGCTGGAGCTGGTGGCGCGGACGGCGAAGGAGATCTGGGGACTAGCGGTCGACGCCTTCTGCAACGTGGCGCGCACGTGCCGCTGAATGCTGGCAAGGGCTATCCCGCAGACCGCCATCGCAGCGGCCATCACGATGAAGAACGTCATCGACCCGCCATGTTCGAGCGCCAACGCGCCGGCATAGCCGCTCACGACGGCGCCCACTCGACCGAACGACGCCGCCGATCCGACGCCCGTGGCGCGAATCGCCGCCGGATACACGTGCGCGCCAAGCGCATACATCGTCGTCTGGACGGCGTTGATCAACCCGCCAGTCGTTGCCAGCAGCGCGAGAATGGGCAGCACTGCCGCGGTCGGGCGACAGGTGCACGAACGCCATCGAGCCGGCACTTGCGACTGCCAGCGCGGCCATCGTGAGCATCGCCCGTCGCGTGCCCCACCAGGTAATACACACTCCGGCGGCAAGCGCACCCACGACGCCGCCGAGGTTGAACACGGTGATGCCCGTGCTCGCCACCGACGACGTGAATCCCGCGCCGGTCAGCATCGAGGGTATCCAGCTGAACCCGAGATAGACGGCGAGCATGCAGGAAAAGTACGCCGCCCAGAGAGCGGACGAGTCGCGGCGAAACTCGGGAACGAACAACCCGCCAATCGATGCGCGCACGGCGCCGGCATTGCCGCCGTCCACGAGCACGGCGCCGGCGGGAACGTCGTGACCCATTCGGGCGAGCGATCGCGCGAGTTCATCCCGGCGATCCGGCCGCCGGGTCAGAAAGCGCGGCGATTCAGGAAGCACCCACCGCAGCGCAACTGCCACCACCACCGGGGCCAGCCCTCCAAAGAGAAACAGGGCACGCCAGCCGAGGACCGGAAGCACGGGAATGGCAATGAGACCGGCGAGCGTGGCGCCCACCGGAATGCACAAGATCGTCGAGCGTGACGGCGAACGGACGTTGCCGGACCGGCACGTACTCGGCCGAGAGCGCCGCGGCGTTCGGGATCGCGCCGCCGAGCCCGATGCCGGTGACAAAACGCAGGGCGGCGAGCGCCGCGATGCTGTCAACGAGGGTCATCGCCATCGTCGTCACGCCGAAGAGCACCATGCTCGCGAGCAGCGCGACGCGACGGCCGAAGCGATCCCCTGCGAGACCGGCGACGGCGCCGCCAATCATCATCCCGACATAACCAAGCGAGACGACGGGCGCGAAGTCGCTGCGCGCCACGGACCACTCGCGCATCATGGTCGGAATCGCCACGCCCATCAGCTGGTTGTCGATGCCGTCGAAGATGATCGCCAGCGCCGTCAGGCCGACGAGAAGCCGCTGATAGCCGCCCCAACGACCGCGGTCGATGAGCTGGCCAACGTCGATGGAGGGAAGAGACATGTCAAGTTTGAAGTGAGAAGCCAGAAGTCAGAAGCTACTGGGCGCTTGTAGTGTTCTCTAAGTTGCTTCTGACTTCCAACTTCTCACTTCGAACTTGCCATTTGTCTTACTTGCCCGGGCCGGGCTCGTAGAGGCGAACGTTCGCCATCGACCAGTTCGGCGCGCCCTCGACCGTGTCGGTCTGGGTGATGCGGACGAACTTGGCGCGGGCCGGGGCGAACGTGATGTTCGTGTGCGCGCCGCGCGCCTTGCCCTCGGCGACCGGCTTGCCCCACGCCTTGCCGTCGAGCGACACCTCGACGCGATAGCCGCGCGGGAACGGAATCACCGGACCGGCCGGCGCCGCCGCCGGCGCACCACCCGCGGCCGGAGCGCCACCTCGGCCGCCCGCGGCACCCGCACCGCCGCCACGTCCCGCCGGAGCCGGCGAATCGAACTCGAGCTCGGCCACCATCACCGGCTGCGGCAGCTCAATCTGGAACCACATGCCGGGCGCCTGCGGCGCGCCGGAGTTCCAGGCACGCGCGCTGAGCGCGATCGGTGCCGTTTCGCTCGCGTGGCTGGCCGTCACCGTCCAACCCGACTGCGATTCGAGACGACGCGGCAGCCTGGGCGCGAGCTCCTTCAGCGTCCATGGCGTCCGGCGGCTCTGCGTGGCCGCGCGCACGCGCGCGACGTCGGCCGGTGTCACGAGACCACCGGCGTTGCCGAAGCTCGATCGGATGTAGGACGCGATCGACGCGACCCACGCGTCGGTGTTTCCCGCGCCCATCGGCACCATGATGTCGGCGGACGAGCCGGACCCCTCACCGAGCGGACCCGTCATGCCCTTGAGCAGCACGCTGATCACGTAGTCGCGGTGACCGTTGACGCGCGGTGACCCGGCGAGCGACGGCGCCATCATCGCGCCTGGCGCGCCACCGGCCAGTGGCACGCCGCGTCCGTCCGGCGCGTGACAGCTCGCGCAAATGGACTGGTAGGTCGCGGTGCCCTCTTCGATGACCTTCAACTCCTCGGGACTCATCGCCGCACCACCAGCGACGACGGGCGCGGGCGCGAGGAGGAAGTTGCCGATCTCCTTGATACCACGCGCACTCGACGCGGACTGCGCGCCCTTGACGACCTCCGCGAGGTCCGGCGCTTTCACCGCGCCCAGGGTCAAGAGCGCCTGAATCGCGACGTCCGTGTCGGAGTCCTTCGCCATCGCGCGGTAGTCGGCGTCGAGCGTGCGATCGCCGGCCTTGAAGAGCGACTCGCTCGCGCGCAACGCCTGAATGCGCATGCGCGGATTCGGATCCTTCATCTGCTCGCGGATGAGCGTCGCGTCGAGCGCGCCCAGACCTTCGAGCGTCCACATCGCGTGGAAACGGCCGACAAGGCTGTCCGACGTCCGTGCGATCTCGCGGAGCTGCGGCACCACCGACTTGTCCTGCTTGAGGACGAGCAGCTTCTGCGCCGTGTCGCGCCACCAGCCGATCGGATTCGAGAGGTGCGCGGCGAGCTGAGCCGGCGTCTGCGTGCTCATCGACGGCCAGGTCGTGCTGAACGCAATCGCCGGGACGGCCGGCTGTCCCGGGCCCGCTTCGGCCGTGCCCGCGGGCACGCCGTCGAACTTCAGGCGCCAGATGCGGCCGTGATTGATGACCTTGTCGAGCTGGTACTGCTGAATCTTGTAGCGCAGGTACGTGCCACGCGCCGTCCAGTTCGCGTCCTGGATGATGCCGTGGTACATGTCCACGATGTAGAGCGCGCCGTCTGGTCCCGTCTTGATGTTCACCGGACGGAACAGCGGATCCGTGCTGATCACGAACTCGGATCCTGGATAGGCATTGCGCACCTGCGTGATGCCTTCCGTCTTCACGATCTTCGCGCGGCGGATGAATCGTCCGACCGGATCGGGGAACAGCAGATCGCCGTTCAGATCCGCCGGATACCGGTCGCTCCGCACAACTTCCGGTCCAGTCGTCGACGTGAAGTGGCCGAGGGCGCCAGTGGGCATGCGGACGCGCGGCAATCCGCCCTGCATGTCGGCGGGCATGGGCGCGCCCCACGGAATCTCGAAGTTCGCTTCCCACTGGTCGGGCACCATGAAGGCGCCGTACTGAATCGGAATCTGGAAGTTGGCCGGGCCGCGCTCGCCGGCCGCGTTCACCAGCCAGACCTTCCCGTCGTCATCCATCGACATGCCCCACTCGGCGCCGGGAGGGCCGGAGGGCTCGCGGACGATGCCGCGGGGCGTCCAGCGGAAGCGGAACGCGTTGTACGTGCTGTAGATCCAGTTGTCGAGGCCCCACATGAAACCGCTCTGCGCCTGCTGGATGTTTCCGCTGCGGCCGGAGCCGACGCCCGTGTAGAAGACCTCCCGGCGATCGGCCGTGCCATCACCGTTCGTGTCGGTCAGCATCAGCACGTCGTCCGAGTGCGTCTCGTTCGTGAGGACGCCCTTGTCGAGCGGAAGCACCATGCGCGGAAAGAGCAGGCCATCGGCGAACACGCTGTGCTTGTCGTAGACGCCGTCCTTCTTCGTGCTCTCGTGGACGCTGATGCGGCTGGTCTTCTCGTGCTGGTTGCCGGCGTCGACGTCGAGCATGTAGCTGCGCGCCTCGGCGACGTACATGCGCCCGTCACCGTCCCACGCGACGACCGCCGGCGTGATGATGTCGGGATCGGCGAGGACGAGCTCCATCTTGTAGCCCGGCGGGAGGATGAAACGCTTCTGCTGCTCGGCCGGTGTCAGCGCGAGCACTGGGTCCTTGGGACCGAAGTCGCCGCCGATGTTCGCGGCGTCACTCAGGCCAGGTCCGCCAGCGCGCGCCGCCGGCGCAGCCGCGCCTCGGCCACCCTGGCCGCCTTCGCGCCCGCCCCACCTTCGCGCCCGCCACCCTGGCCAGCGCCACGTCCGGCGCCACCACCTCCGCCGGGCGCCTGCGTCAGAACGGGACTGTTCAGGCTCGACGCGAACAGCGCGAAGGCGCCAACGAGCATGAGCCACATGTGCCAGGCGCGCGGAAATTGAGATTTCGTCACTATCGGTCTCACCTTTTGAGGGTCGCGGACGGATGTCCTGCCCGAATGCCGGAGTACTCCAGAATCGCTGTAGATTATGCGGCGGCCGCGCACCTTGCAAGACAAGCCGGGCGGCGGCCGGGTTCCAGGGTTCCCGTTCCCGTTCCCCGTTCCAAGGTTCCTCGTTCTGGTTCAGAGTTCAGGGTTCAGAACCTTGGAACCCTGGAACGGGGAACGGGGAACGGGGAACGGGAACCTGACCTTATTCCGCCCCTACTCCCAGGTAGGTCCTGAGCTTCTCATCGTCGAACTTCGCCTCGGCTTCCGGCTCGCGAGTCAGGAACGACGCGATCACGCCGGCGAGGAAACTCGCGGGCATCGACACGATCGCGGGGTTCCGAAGCGGAAAAATGGCGTCCGGCCTGTGCAGCAGATCCACCCAGACCGTCGGGCTGAGCACAATCAGGATGACGGAGAGGAACGCGCCGACCACGATGGCCGACACCGCGCCCGCGGTGTTGAATCGTCGCCAGGTAATCGAGAGAAGCAAGGGTGGAAAGTTCGCGCTCGCCGCGACGGCGAACGCCAGACCGACCATGAACGCGACGTTCTGTCCTTTGAACAGGATGCCCAGCCCGACCGCCACGAGGCCGAACGCCACCGTGGCGAGGCGCGCGACGCGGACCTGCTCGGCCTCGGTCGCGTTTCCCTTTCGCACGGCGTGCGTGAAGATGTCGTGCGAGAGCGCGCTCGCGCCCGCGAGGGTCAAGCCGGCGACGACGGCGAGGATGGTCGCGAACGCGACCGCGGCGATGAACCCGAGGAACGGCGTGCCGCCAAGCATCTCGGCGACGAGCGGCGCCGCCATGTTTCCGCCCGGGTCGATCGACCGGATGACGTCGCGTCCGACCAGCGCGGACGCGCCGAATCCCACGATCGGGATGATGAGATAGAAGTACCCGATCAATCCCGTCGCGTAGAGCACGGACGAACGCGCGGCGCGCGCATCGGGCACCGTGTAGAACCGCATCAGGATGTGCGGCAAGCCCAGCAGGCCTAGCATCAGCGCCAGCCCCAGCGAAATCGCATCGATCGGATCGGTCACGAGACCGCCGGGCTCGAGCGCGGCCTGACCGTATTGCGACGCCACCGCGGCGTAGAGCTGGCCCGGCGAAAAATCAAACCTGGCCAGGACGAGCAGGGTCAACAGCGTCACGCCGAAGAGCAGCAGAATCGCCTTGATGATCTGAACCCAGGTCGTCGCGATCATCCCGCCGAACAGCACGTACATCAGCATGACTGCGCCGACGCCGACGACCGCCCATTCGTAGGGCAGGCCGAACATCAGCGAGATCAGGTTGCCGGCGCCGACCATCTGCGCGAGCACGTAGAAGATGAGCGTGAGGATTCCGCCGACGGCCGAGGCGATGCGCACCGGCACCTGACGCAGACGAAAGGCGACGACGTCGGCGAACGTGAACTTGCCGAGGTTCCGGAGCGGCTCGGCGATCAGGAACATGAGCGCGGGCCAGCCGACGAGCCATCCCGTCGCGTAGATCATCCCGTCGTATCCACGGAGCGCGACGAGGCCGGCGATACCGAGAAACGATGCCGCGCTCATGTAGTCGCCGGCGAGCGCCAACCCGTTCTGCAGCGGGCTGATCGAGCGGCCTGCGGCGTAAAACTCGCTCGTGGACTTCGTGCGGCGTGCCGCCCAGTAGGTGACGACCAGCGTCAGCGCGACGATGACGAGGAAGAAGATGACGGCCGAGGCCGTTGGGGATCCGAGCGTGCTCTGCATGGCGCGGCTCAGTCCGCTTTGAGCCGCCGTCGCAGGCGGTCGACCTCGGGATCGTAATGCCGGTTCGCCCACACGACGTAGGCGGCGGTCAGAGCCCAGGCGCCGACAATGACGGCAGCGCCAAGCGGAATCCCCAGCGTCGTGACGTCGCCGATCTTCATCGACAGAAGCTCGCGATTCACGGCGATCAGCACGATGTAGCCGTAGTAGAGGAGAAACAGCAGCGTCGTCAGCACGAGCGAGACTCGCCACCGGCGGGCGAGCATGTGCCGGAACTCCGGTGACGCCAACAGATCTCTGTGGGCCTTATCCATCGTGTGAGGACGGGACACTCTAGCAGAATGGCCCCAGGGGCCGAGGGGCCTCACGCGTGGATCCGGCGACGACACTTCGAGCCGAGTCGTGGCTCAGGGCTTCGGGCTCAACGTCAGCAAGGCAACTTGATAGCCCGCGGCGACGCCCAACAGACTGAGAACAACCTGTCCGACGACGTTCCACATCGCGTAGCCGAGGTGTCCGCCCCGAATGAGCGTGAGCGTGTCCAGACTGAACGACGAGAACGTCGTGAACCCTCCAAGCACGCCAACCACGAGAAACGTGCGTGCCTCGACGGACGCGCTCCAACGCCCTGACGCCACAAGACCAGCGACGACGCCGATCGCGACAGATCCCACCACGTTGATCGTAAAGATGCCGAACGGGAATGCGCTCAGCCATCGACTCTGAATCAGGTGATTGACGCCATGACGCGCCATGCTACCGAGCGCTCCACCGACGCCAACGAGGATCCAGATCATTCGCTCGGCGTCAGTCGTTCGTCGAGACGGCCGAAATGCCACACCGCAAGCGACGTGAGCCACGACCCAACGAACAATCCCGCCATCAGCAGGCCCATCGTCTGGAAATCGAGATCCTGGATGACGCCCCAGATGCCGGTGTGCACGCCGAGAATGCGATCGGTCACGATGGTCACGATCTGAATCGTGCCGATCACGAGCGCGACGACCACGGAAAGGCCGGTGATCGTCAGGTTGTAGAAGATCTTGCGCAGCGGGTTCGTGAAGGCCCAGCCGTACGCGCCGCACATCAGCACGCCGTCCGCGCTGTCGAGCAGCGACATGCCGGCGGCGAAGATGATCGGCAGGCTGAGGACCGCTGCAAACGGCAGCGCCTGCGACGCCGCAACACCGGCCGTCGTGAGCAACGCGACTTCAGTGGCCGTATCGAAGCCAAGCCCGAACAGCAGGCCCACCCAGTACATTTGCCGGGGCGTGGACACGAGATCGAACAGCCGGCCGAGCCACCGCGTCATGAAGCCACGCTTGAGAAGCGCGGCCTCGAGCGCCGCCGCGTCGTAGCGGCCGCGACGCATCGATCGAAAGACCCGATACACGTCCAGCAGCACGATCAGGTTGACGATTCCCATCGCGTAGAGGAAGACGCCAGAAATTGTCGTCCCCACGAGCGACCCGACAGTGCGCAGGACCGGCATCTCCGCGGCAATCGACCGCGCGGTCAGCGCGATCGCCAGCGTCATGAGAAACACGACGGTCGAGTGACCAAGCGCAAAGTAGAAGCCGACACCGAACGGCCGCCTTCCCGGCTCCATCAACTTCCGAGTCGTCGTGTCGATCGCGGCAATGTGATCGGCATCAAACGCGTGCCGCAGGCCAAACGTGTAGGCGAGAACCGCCAGCCCCATGAGGAACGGGTATTCCCGCGCGGCCATCGCCGCCATTCCCCACCCCACCACGTGAAGGGCAATGACGATGCTGGAGAACGCGAAGAGCTGAGAACGTTCGACGGGCGTGACGCGAGCCATGACGCGAGTTCCGACTGTATCGGAGGCGGTGCAGGGCGGCAAGGGCATGCTCGGTCGACCTCAAGGTCGGCCGCTCCACTCCGGGTCGGTCAGTCTCGCGTCACATCGATTCGTCCGGTGGCGGCACTGTCGCAGGCGAACACCACGTAGTCCCCGGTCAGTCGATCGCCGGTGAGTGAGCCGTTCATCGCCAGCGTGCCGCTCAGCGTGGCACCTGAAGCACATGTCAGCGGCGTCTCCGGTGTTAGGAACAGGGATACGGTCGATCCCGTCACAGTCCCGCCAGTCGATCCCGTTTGATCGAATGCGAGGCCATCCAGGTCAGCGGTCCAGGTCCCCGTGACTCCGGCGCCAGACTGCGTCAGCAGCAAAGTGATCGTTCCGGCCGTCGCCCCGCGTGTGATCGTCCCTCGCCACGCGCCATCCAGTCCGGACATCGGCTCCGTCGGCGTATCACGGTCGCATCCGCAGGTCGCGACGCACACGATCGCCGCGGCGCAGAGAAAGCTCAGAGGCATTCGCATGACGTGTTCCCCTTTACAAGCGAAACGCGAAGAAGCCCGCGCCGGACGAGGCCGCCAGGAGACGGCCGGCTGCGATGAGCGGCTTCCAGCTGAAGCCGAAAGCCTCTGCGCCCGTGCGCCATCGTTCGACGCCGTCTTCGGCGCGGAGTGCGACGAGCGGGCCGGAGAGATAGGGCACGTAGACGGTGCGCTCGTCGCTTGCGATTCCGAACACGATCGAAGCGCTCATCGGCGCCCGCCGCCACCGTTCCTGCCGCGTCGCGAGATCGTAGGCCGTCACGCGTCCGGTCAGCGATCCGGCAATCAGCAGCGGCCCGGCCAGAGCCAGCGTCCGAAACTCGTGCCCTTCCCAGGCGCCAGGCTCGGCCGAGGGAAGCGACCATCGC
This sequence comes from Vicinamibacterales bacterium, assembly GCA_963850725.1. GTDB lineage: Bacteria > Acidobacteriota > Vicinamibacteria > Vicinamibacterales > JAMQPK01 > JAMQPK01. Next base: position 195,683 of record CAWKMQ010000017.1, on the reverse strand, counting down.
GCCGTGCCCGACCGTCGATCGAACGCGTGAATGCTCCCGTCCTGCTCGGCGGCCAGAACGAGCGACCCTGCCGCAAGCGGTCCACCGGCAAAAGCGAGCGGACGATGCCAGAGTTGGCGGCCCGTCGCGAGCTCGGCGGCGACGAGCCCACCCACGCGAAGGTCATCGAACGAAGTGAAAGCCGCGAGGACGACGCCGTCGGCGACGACAGGCGCAAACACGGTGGCGTGATGCCGGTTGCCCACGTCTAGCGACCAGCGCACCAATCCCGACTCGGCATCCAGAGCCCAGAGCCGGCCAGCCGCCGACCCGGCGAGCAGCAGACCGCCCGCCCTCTCTCCCAGGTAGACGCCGGCGTTTCCGCCCTCCTCCGAAGCGAAGCGCCATCGCTCCGCGCCGGCGTGTGTGAACGCCACCACGTCGCCGTCACCAGCGATCACGGTCGTCGGCGTGGCGACGACGGATGTCCCCGCCGTAGTCGCGCCCGGACCGCGCGTTTCCCGCCGCCACTTCACCTGCCCGGATCGCACATCGATCGCAACGAGCTCGTGATGCTTGGACAGGAAGAACGCGGTGTGCCCGACGAGCGCGGGTGTGCCACGGCCCTCGCCCGGAACCTGCCACACGATCTCGGCAGGCACCTCCCGCACAGGTTGCGCGACAGTTGGGCCGGCGGCGGGCATCCACGCCGCCAGCCACCCGGCGACGGTCAGCGCATCTCGACAACAGGCAATGAGGGACGACATGGTTCAGTCCACGAACGTGTCGGTGGACCACACAGCGCTGCCACTCGGGCTGTAAATCACGACGTTGCCGTCGTTCTGCACGACCAGCCACGACCCGTCCCGAAATGTGTCACTGGACCAGATCGGCTCGCTGCTGCGGTTGTAGACGACGAGGTTGCCATCGCCCTGCATGGTGACGAAACCGGGCGAGGTCCCGTCCGTATCGGTCGCCCAGAGCGGTTCCCAACCGCTCGTGCCGGCACCGAAATACAGCACCAGGTTGCCGTCGCCCTGATACACGAAATGCAGACGGCCGTCGGCCGAGTTCACCATGTCGCCAGGCGTAGAGGCGTTCATTCACGTCGAGCTCGCTGCGATAGACAACCACGCCCGGCGGATCACCGGGCATGGGACCAGACGGCGGCGGTGGCGGTGGTGTTGGCGGCGGCGCGTCGGCGGTCACGTACGCGCCGGGCGTGAGATTCATGTAGTTGACCAGCGCCGCGTAGAACGCGTCGTCGCTCCGCTGCTTCTCGAGACGATGGGCCGGGCCATGAATGAGGAGATTCGGTGCGCCGGGGTACGACTGACTCGAGACCGGCACAAGTCCGTCGTTCTCGCCGCATGCGGCCCTGTCGACTCTGGACACCATTCGGCAGTACGTCGGATCAATCGCCAGGATCTGCTCCGCCACGGCGATGAGCGCCAGGGCATGGTCGGTGGCGTCGAAATCCGAAGGCTCCGCGTTGAGGAGGATGTAGTTGCCCCAGAAAAGCAGCGTCGACGATGCCGCATACATCGTCGTGGCAATCTCATCGGCCTGATCGGGTGCAATCGCGCGCGCCGGGCCCGCAAGATAGAAGTTCGACGCGACGCTCACGATCCCGACGCGCTTGGGAGCCCGCGAGGCCTCCTTGGAGAGATTGCTACTGCCGTTGAGCGTCGTCAGATACGCGGAGTTCGGCGTCATCTGCGGCATCACCGGGGTCACCGTGGTGACGCCGAGCACGGAGATGAGGTTGGTCAGCGACCAGAGGCTGTAGTCCGACGTCACCAGTAGTGCGCTGCGGACGATGGCGAGGATCGAGGTCCAGTCGGTGCTCCAACCAAAGGCGCTGAAGACCTGGTTGACGAGTCCCCTCGTGCTGCCGGTAAACGCCGCCCATACGGGCAGATTCGTGAGCAGCGGCACGCCCCTGTGCGGCGTGCCGATCGTCACGATCCCGCCGAGCTGGCGAAGCCTGGACCATTCGCGAGCCACGACACCGCCGTTGCTGTGGCCGACGGCGATGCTGTTGGTGGCGAGCGAGCCCAGTTGGCTTTCGACCTGCTTGCCCTGGCTCTCGAACTTCTCACGCCAGGACACCTTCGGCATCTGAGGCGCAATCGCGACGCGCGCCTTCAGGCGGTCAGCCGTCGCGGCCCAGTCGGACGCCTCCGCGGCAAATCCATGGATGAAGACCGTCGGCCGCGCCTGGGCGCCGGCGTTGGATGCGTACCCACACAACACGATGAGCCAAGGGATGACGAGAGCGCGGCGAATCACTGGCCACCTCCCGCCACGACCTGCACGTTCGTCACGTCAATCGTGGTGACGACGCGCCGTGCGGTGTCGGGTAACGCGCGTTCCGCGCGGAACCATCGGCGGACGAACGATCCGTTGCCCTTCGGCTCGTAGCCCATCTGGACGCGCGAGACGAGCGCACCTGCCCTGACCGTGTTGAGCTCGGCCGGCAGCGCGGTGACCGGATCGACCAGCGCCTCGTCCACGTCGTCTCGCCGCGTCTTCACGTAGCGGTCAAGGCCGCGCACCCGTTCGACGGGCGCGCCGAACTGGCGCTCGAATTCGGCCCGACGTTCGTTGCCGCGGCCGGACGCCACCAGCAGGTTCGACGGGCGGGACCGCGTGCTCATGGGGCGTGTGTCAGGTGTCGAATCAGAGCCCGGGTTGACCACTCCGAAGAGGCGGCGATCTGCGGCGGTCGGTTCGCGCAATCGGTCGCCGCGGCGGTTGTAGAGCCGCATCCCATCCTTGGCGTCGAGCTCCATGCGCACGGCAAGAAACGGGTTGTCGAGCGCGACCTGTCCGGTGACGCTCTCCGCCGTTTCACGCTCGAGCTCGACGAGCGTAAGCCTGGTCATGGCGCCGGACCCGGCGCGATGCTCGAGTCGATACTTCGCGGACGGCGCCGCGCCGGGCAGCCGTTGTCCATCGGCGGCAACGTGCATCTGGCCGATCGCGACGTCGGCCGTGAAGAAGTCCCCAACCTCTGCGTTCTGCGATCCAGCCGTCTCGACCGTCGCGACGATGGCGGCCAGCGCCGCAGCCCACGTGATTCCTCGAATTCCCGGCATGACGTCCCTCCTTCGTTCCACGCCGCATAGGAGCAATCGGGATGCCGGAGCCGGATGCGATCGGGTTCATCGCGGAATGGATGCGATTCCGTCGAGACGACAACGCAGAGAACGAGCGGCGCGGGGGCCGCGGAAGGAGGCGGGGATTGAAAAGAACGCAATGCCGGCCGGAAGGGCCGGCGTGCAGAAAATTGACTTCCGCCTTCGCTGAAGCGACGGCGGACGAGAGTAGTCGGCCGGAGGTGACCTACTCGCGGATCTTCACGACCTTGTATCCGCCAATGGAGCGGAAGTAGACGAGCAGGCCGAGATAGATGACCGCCATCGTGGACGGGATCACGGCGTCGGCGACGAGCGTCTCGCGATCGCCCTGGATAGCTGGCCGCGTGCACGGCGCGCTCTTCGGGCGTGAGACGCTCGAGCGCGGCTTCCGGATCTTCGACGCCAGCGGCTGGCGAGCTCGGCGCGCGCCGGCCGACAGCTTGCCCTGCACTTCGCCGAGCTTCCGGCCGTCGATGGCGGCGACTTCCTTGAAGACGAGCCAGCCGCTCGGCTGCGCGACTTTGTATTGCGCATACACCGCCGGCTGCGTGGCTTCGAGGTGGGCGGCGGCGAAGCGATCCTTCGCGTAGCCGAGGCCCGGGTCCGCCGATCATGCCCGCCGACATCATGCCGATGCCGCCCATGATGCTGATCGCGATCGCGCCGGTCTGCGGAAACCGATCGCTCGCGACGGCGAGCATCGTCGGCCAGAAGAACGTCTTGCCGACGCCGTAGATCAGGAGCGCGAACACCGCACCGGCGAACGTCTCGATCCGGCTCGTCATGAAGCAGGCCGACGATGGCGAAGAGCGAACAGGTCAGCAGGATGCCGACCGGCGAAAGGCCGATGCGCTTCTCGATGAAGTCGGCGGTGAAGCGCAGCGCGAACATGACGAGCGAGGTGATGACGAACAGGAGCTTGCCTTCGCCCGGGATCCAGGATGTTGCCGGTGATGTTCTGAATCCAGCCGTCGGTGCCGAGCTCGACCGCGCCGATCAGCAGGTGCGCGACGAACAGCACGAACAGCAGGAACGAGCCCGACCGAGAACTTCGTGAGCACGCCCGACACCAATGAGCAGCGCGCCCGCCACGACGTACGCCCACGTCGTCGGCAGGCCGAGCGCGCCGTTGAAGAACAGCGCGAGCAGGAAGCAGACGACGAGCGCGCCGAGCAGGCCGACGTCCTTGAACATCTCGACCGAGCGACAGCCCCTTCTTCGCGGCCTCGGACTGCGGCATGCGCTGCCCGAAGAACATCAACCCGTATCCGAGCGTCGGCAGCAGGAAGAGCCCCAGCTGCCATTTCCAATGCCAGCCGAACTGCTCGCCGAGCACCCAGCCGATCGCGCCACCGAGGACCAGACCGGCCGGCCAGCTCGCGTGCAGGATGTTCAGGTAATGCGTGCGGTTGGACGGAAACAGCGTGGCGACGAGCGGATTGGCGACCGCCTCGAGCGTGCCGTTCGCGATGGCGAAGATGAACGTGCCCCAGTACAGGAAGTTGTAGGCCAGCATCTTGTCCTGGTCGGGCGAGGCGCCGAACGTCACGAACGCCGACAGCGACGTGGAACGCGAAGGCGGCGATGACCAGCTTGCCGTAGCCGATCTTGTCGACGATCGAGGCCGCCGATGATGATGCCGAAGCAGAACCCGGTGAAGCCGGCGCCGGTGATCTGTCCGAGCTCGGCGCCGGTGAAGCCGAATTCGGCGCCCCAGTTGGCGAGGATGCCGCCGCGGACGCCAAAGCCCACGCCGGCGGCCAGAATGGCGGCGAAACCGGCCCAGAGCAGGCGGCCTGCATTCGGAGTAATCCCGTCCTGTTTAATGTTCATGGGTTGTCCTGTAGCCGGCAGATTCTAGACAAGTTGGAAGTGAGAAGCCAGAAGTTAGAAGTAAGTTAGAAGGAGACTATGCCGTTTCTCTTCAAGGAAGAACCCGAGAACTACAGCTTCGACGCGTTCGTGAAGGACGGGAAGACGACCTGGACGGGAGTGAAGAACCCCGTCGCGCAGAAGAATCTGCGCAGCGTCCGCAAGGGCGACCTGGTCTTCTACTACCACACGGGCAAGGAGAAGGCGATCGTCGGCATCGCCAAGGCCGGCGGCCACGCGTATCCGGATCCGGCCGACAAGACGGGCCGAGCCTACGTCGTCGATCTCGTGCCGGTGAAGAAGCTCAAGCGGCCGGTGACGCTCGCGGCGGTGAAGGCGGACAAGCGGTTCGCGTCGTTCCCATTGACGCGCATCCCGCGCCTGTCGGTCATGCCGGTGTCGGAAGCGGAATGGGCGTCTCTGATGGCGATGTCCGAACCGGCTTGAGCAGCAGGCCGCCGAGCGGCGGCAGCGTCAGCACGATCGACTGCGGGTGCCCGTGCGCGGGGACGGGCTCGGACGTGACGCCACCCTCGTTGCCCATGTTGCCGCCGCCGTACAGGCCGGCGTCGCTGTTCATGAGCTCGCGATAGTAGCCGGGCTCCGGCACGCCAATCCGGTAGCTGAACCGGACGATCGGCGTCCAGTTCAGCACGACCACCACGAAGTCCTGCGGATCGCGCGCGCGTCGCACGAACGAAATGACGCTCGAATCCCAGTCGTTGCAGTCGATCCACGAGAAGCCGCCGCCCTCGAAGTCCACCTCGTACAGCGCGCGCTCCGCGCGGTAGATGTGATTCAGATCGGCGACGCACCGCTGCAGTCCGCCATGAAGCGGCTCATTCGTGAGGTGCCACTCCAGCGACGCGTCGTGACGCCATTCCGTCCACTGACCGAACTCCAGACCCATGAAGATCAGCTTCTTGCCGGGGTGGGTCCACATGAACATGTACAGCAAACGAAGCGTGGCCGCCTTCTGCCACGCGTCGCCCGGCACCTTGTCCATCATCGACCGTTTCCCGTGGACGACCTCGTCGTGCGAGAACGGCAGAATGAAGTTCTCGTTGAAGGCGTAGAGCATCGAGAACGTCAGGTGCTGGTGCTCCCAGCGCCGGTAGACCGGATCCTTCTGGACGTAGGTCAGGATGTCGTGCATCCAGCCCATGTTCCATTTGAAGGTGAACCCGAGGCCGCCGACCCATGTCGGCCGGCTCACGGCCGGAAATGCCGTGGATTCTTCCGCGATGATGGCGGTGCCGGGATGGTGACCGTGCGCGACGGTGTTCAGCTCGCGCAGGAAGTCGATCGCGTCGAGGTTCTCGCGGCCGCCGTAGACGTTCGGGACCCACTCCCCTTCCTGGCGCGAGTAGTCGAGATAGATCATCGACGCGACGGCGTCGACGCGCAGGCCGTCGATGTGGAACGACTCGAGCCAGTACAGCGCGTTCGTCAGCAGGAAGTTCCGGACCTCGTGACGGCTGTAGTTGAAGATCAGCGTGCCCCAGTCCGGGTGCTCGCCCTGGCGCGGATCGACGTGTTCGAAGAGCGACGTGCCGTCGAACCAGGCGAGCCCGTGCGCATCCTTCGGAAAATGGCCCGGCACCCAGTCGAGGATGACGCCGATGTCGTGGCGGTGACATTCGTCGACGAAGTACCGGAAGTCGTCCGGCGATCCGTGCCGGCTCGTCGGCGCGAAATAGCCCGTGACCTGATAGCCCCAGGACGGATCGAACGGATGTTCCATCACGGGCAGGAGCTCGATGTGCGTAAACCCGAGTTCCTCCACGTACGGCACGAGCTCGGCCGCGAGCTCTCGCCACGTGAGCGATCGCAACCCCTCGAGCGGATTGCGGCGCCACGATCCGGCGTGGAGTTCGTAGATCGACATCGGCTGCTCGAGGATGTTGCGGTCGCGGCGCGTGGTCATCCACGTCGCGTCGTGCCACTCGTGACGCCCGAGGTCGGAAGTGACCGAGGCCGTGCGCGGCGGCAACTCGGCGAACAGCGCGAACGGATCCGCCTTGACTGAATGGCGGACCTTGTTGCGGCTGAATCTCGAACTTGTAGCAGGCGCCTGACGGGATGCCCGGGACGAACCGTTCCCAGAGACCGCTCGCGCCGAGGTTCTGCAGCGGATGCGCGCGGCCGTCCCAGCTGTTGAAGTCACCGACGACGGACACGCCGCGCGCGTTCGGCGCCCACACCACGAAGTCGTAGCCGGCGACGCCGTCGCGGCGGGCCGGGCGCGCACCCATCTTTTCCCACGCGCGCAGCCAGTGGCCCTCGCCGAACAGATAGGCCTCGTAGTCGGTCACGATGCGACCGGGGCCGGCGGCCTTCGGTTCGGGATTCACGTGGCGGACTGTGTCAAAAAACGTCGCCAGCGGCAAGCTGCGCGTCGGGCGGAAAGAACTCGCGCTCTTTGCGGCGAATGGCCTTGTACCGGCGGAACGCTTCGCGCTCGTCTTCGAGGCCGAGCCACGTCTTGAGCGACGCGCCCCGGAACGTGTGGGCCATCATTCGTCCCGCGTTCAGCGCGACGAACTTCGGGTCGTGCCGCAGCGCGACCGGGAAGTGGCGCACCTTCATCCAGCGCTCGGCGCGCCAGCGCATGAACTCGATCTCCTCCGCCTCCAGCGCCTCCGTGCGCACCACGGCCGTCGTCCCGTCGTATTCGCCGACATCTTCGTTGACGATCAGGTTCTTCTCGCGGAAGTCCTTCGTCATCGGCGTGCCGGGATACGGCGTGGGGTGCTGGATGTATGGCCAGTCCACGTATTGCCTGGCGAACGCGAGGTTGGCTTCGATCGATTCGCGCGTGTCACCGGGATTGCCGACGATCAGGCCGCCGACGACGAGCAGGCCGTGCCGATGGAGAATGTCCACCGCGTGAGTCGTGGCGCTGCCGACGCTGCGGCCGCCTTCCCGTTCGGCGTTCTTCGCGCCCGCCTTGAGAAACGCGAGGTCCTGGTCGAGGACGTTCTCGATTCCGAGGAAGACGTAGCGGAACCCCGCGGTGCGCATCGCGGCTGCGAGCTCGTCGCCGCCAGAGACCACCGCGCTCGTCATGCCCTGCACGATGTAGTCGATGTCGTTGAGGCCGGCGGCGACGATTTCCTCGCACAGCCGCCGGAAGCGCGCGACGTTGAGCGTGATGTTGTCGTCGACGATGAAAATCGCTCGCGCGCCGCGCCGCCGGGCGTCCGCGATGTCGGCGAGCACGCGCTCGGTGGACCACGTGTGAAAGTTCCGGCCGCGCATCTCGATGATCGAACAGAAACTGCAGTCGTACGTGCACCCGCGTGAGGTCTCGACGATGTCGATCGGGCGGCCGAGCATGGTGTAGCCGGTCAGCACTCGCGCCGCGCGATTCGGCGGACGAACCTCGTCGTCGAGGTGACTGACGTGACGCGCCGGATTGCGCACCCAGGTGTCACCGTTCCGGAAGGACACGCCGGCGACCGCGCATCGATCCGTCCTGCCTTCGAGCGCCCGGAGCCACTCGCGGAACGTGACGTCGCCTTCACCGCGCACGATTGCGTCCACGCCGGACCCGGGGTCCTCGTAGATCTCAGGCGCGAGACTCGGATCGTAGCCGCCCACGACCACGTGAACACCTGGCTGAAGGGCGCGAACGAGCGCGATGACCTTGCGCGCGGTCCGCCGCTGGAACGTCATGATCGACAACCCGACGACGTCCGGCACGCGTTCGGCGACCAGGCGCCGGACCGTTCCGGGCACGTCCCGGTGCGCCAGGACGAGGTCCGCCACCGCGACGTCGTGATGGGGATCGACGTTACCGGCGAGCGACGCGAGGGCCCCGTTCGGCATCCGCATCGTGATGGGCGGCGTGTGCTCGAACGCGTCGGGCATCGAAAGCAGAAGGACGTTCATGCGAAGGCTCGACGGTAAGTGGACAGGATAGCTCCAAATCGGCATCAGAACCCGTTTGTTCGAAGGGGTCGAGGAGGTCGAAGAGTTCGGGGAATCAGGACCCACCCCTCGAACCCATCGACCCTTCGACCTCATCGAACTCGCATTACGCTGAACTCTGTTATCATTACGTTACTTAACGTTATGGCCGGCGACAACCCTTTCGTCTACGGTGAAATCGTGCCGGCGGCGGCGTTCGTGGGCCGCGACGTCGAGCTCGATCGGCTGACGACCGACCTCGCGTCGGGGCAGAAGGTCTTCCTGATCTCGCCACGCCGGTACGGCAAGTCGTCGCTCGTCCACCAGGCCGCCGCGGCCCTGGCCAAACGCCGCATTGCGACGCTCGAGTTCACGGTCAGCAGCTTCAGCTCGTACGTGGCGTTTCTCGAGGGCTACGCCCGCGCGCTCGTCAGCCTCGAGTCCAAAGCCGGGCAGGCGCGGTCCTGGCTGGCGTCGCTCTTCACGACCGTCACACCCGAGATTCGGGTGGATGCCGGTGCAGGGGTCGGCGTGTCACTCGCCTTTCCGTCGATCCGCACGCAGCGTGACGCCGCCCGGCTTGCGGAAGAAGTGTTCGCGCTGCCGGCTCGCGTCGCCGCGCGGCTGGGCCGGCGCCTCGTCGTCGCCCTCGATGAGTTCCAGGCCATCGGGTCGTTCAACGGCGGCAGCGTCGAACAGGCACTCAGGGCCGCCGTCCAGCAACAACGTCAGGTCGGCTACGTGTTCGCGGGCTCGGAGCCGACGTTGATGGAACAGATGATTGGTCCGAAGCGGCCGTTCTACAAGGCCGGGCCGGTCATGCGTCTCCAGAAAATCCCAGGCGAGGTCTTTGCCGGATTCCTTGAAGAACGGTTCCGGCGATCGGGCCTTCCCGCGACGCCCGGCCTCGGTGATGCCATCGTCGACCTCGCGGGCAACCTGCCATACGACGTGCAGCGTCTCGCGCACGAGACCTGGGACGACGCCTGGTCGGCCCGGCGGAAGCGCGTGAGCGTCGACGATCTGCACGCGACGCTGCATCGCCTGCTCACCGAGCAGGACACGTTGTTCGAAGCCGTGTGGCAGCGGCTCACGCTCGCGCAACGCAGCACGATGCGCGCGGTCGTGCTCGAGCACGGCGCCGGCCTCCTGGGCGCCGAGACCCGCACGCGGCACCGCCTCGGTGGCGCGTCGAGCGTCCAGGCCTCGCTCACCGCGCTCCTCCGCGAAGACCTCGTCGTCCGCGAGGACGACGGGCACTACGCGGTCGTGGACTCTCTGATGCGCGAATGGGTCGCGAGGAAGACCTATTGAATTGCGGATCTGCGATCGGTGATTGGGGATTGAACGATGCGATTCCTCAATCGCAGAATCGCAGATCCGCAATGCTTTGCGCCCGGATTGATACACTAGGGCGCAATGCATCCCTGGCACGACTGCTACGTGGATGACTCGGTCGTCGAAACCGCGTTTCCGGTCGTCATCGAGATCTCCAAAGGCAGCAAGAACAAGTACGAGCTCGACAAGGAGACGGGTCTGCTGAAGCTGGACCGCGTGTTGTACAGCGCCGTCCACTACCCGGCGGACTACGGTTTCATCCCGCGCACGTTCTGCGACGATGGCGACCCGCTCGACGTGCTGGTGCTGGGCCAGGAACCGGTCACCCCGCTCACGCTCGTGGAGGCTCGCGCGATCGGCGTCATGCGGATGCGCGACGAGAAGGGCATCGACGACAAGATCGTCGCCGTCAGCGTCCGCGATCCGTCGTTCGCCGATTACACGGACAAGGATCAGCTACCTGGTCACGTCCTGCTCCAGGTCCGCCGCTTCTTCGAGGACTACAAAGCGCTCGAGCACAAGCAGGTCATCGTCGAAGACATGCTCGGACCCGCCGAAGCCTTCACGATCATCCGCGAGGCGCTCGAGCTCTATCGGAAACTACGACGGCGAGAGTTGGGGAAGTACTGAACAGGTACGACAGGTGCGACGGGTACGACGGTCCGAGGAACCAGCTTCGCTCGTCAACTTTCTTAGTTTGGCAGAGACTCTGCCAAGACTAAGGAAGTTGACGCAGCGAAGCTGGTTCCTTGGACCTGTCGTACCCGTCGCACCTGTCGCACCGTTCAGTGATGCACTCTCACTCCCTGCACGACGCGGTTGATCACGCCACGCGGGGTCGCCACGTCCGGATTCAGTCCCAGACGTCAAGCTCAGGTGATACGCGAGTAGCTGCGCGAACACGATCTCGAACGGCGTCCTGAGGATGTCCGGCAGCTCCGGCGCGTTCGCTGAGACGACGTGATCGGCGAGCGAACGGTCGAGCGGCGCGGACGCGATCGCCACGATGCGGCCAAGCTTCTTGGCTCGCAGCTCGAACAGCACATCCTCTTCATAGCGGCGCAGGTGCATGTCCGACGACAGGAGGCAGAGCACGAGCTCGCCGTCGCGGAGGAACGTCATTGGTCCATGACGGACGCCGACGAACGTTTCGGGCATGGACACGACCGCGCCATCGGTCATTTCAAGTATTTTGAGCGACGCCTCGCGCCCCGCGCCGATCAGCGCCGGCGGCGTGAGCACCGTGACTCGCGAGGTTGGAGTTTCCGCGACGGACGTCGCCGACGCGTCGAGCGCGGCGAGGGCGGCCCGCGTGCGGGCGGACACCGCCGCAACGGACTCCTCGAGGCGAGGTCCGTGGCGCAGCGCAAGCCCGGCGAGCACGAGATTCGAGTACCCGCTCGTGACTGCCAGACTGCGATCATTGGTGCGCGGATCGAGCAGGATCGCGCTGACGCCATCCGTCTTCGCCAGTCGGCCCTGCTCGTTGCACGTGATCGCCAGGTGCCGCACGTCGGGTCTCACGCGCTGGATGACCTCGACGACGCCGACACTCTCAGGGCTGTCGCCGGATCGCGCGATCGAGATCAACAGCCCGTCCGGCGGAAGCTCCGGCACGCCGCCCGCCCGCGCGTCGAGCAGCAGATCGGTCGTCGGTACCGCGCGTGCGCCCGGCCATGCCGCCGCGATGGCGGTGGCCGCGTAAGCCGACGACCCGGCACCGGTAATCACCGGTCGTTCGTCTCGCGGCAACAGGCGCGATCGCCGCGATCCGGACCCGCCGAACCGTGTCGGGCCAGAGGTCCGGCTGATGAAAAATCTCGCCGTGGGTAATCACTCCGGGCACGGTCGTCATCGACCGTTGACTGTACTGCAACGCGGCCGCGCCTTCTGCTAGACTCCGCCGCATGCGCACAATCCTTCGCCTTTTGACGCTCGCGGTCGCCCCGCTCAGCCTCGCGGCATTCATGCAGGCGCCTCAAACGGAGGCAGGATTCACGAGCCTGTTCAACGGCAAGGACTTCACCGGGTGGAAGCTGGCGAATGAGGCATCGTTCAAGATCGAGAACGGCGCGATTCTCGCGAACGGAACAGCCGGCCACGCCTACTACGACGGCCCGTTCCTCAATCACACTGTTCAAGGACTTCGAGCTGCGCGTCGATGCGCTGACGCGCCAGGGCTCGAACGGTGGCATCTACATCCTCACCGAGTTCCAGGAAAAAGGATTTCCGCTGAAGGGCTTCGAGGTGCAGGTCAACAACTCCCACGCCGACCGCGTGAAAACCGGCAGCCTGTACCACGTGCTGGACACCGGCGCCCCGTTGGCGAAGGACGATGAATGGTTCACCGAGACGATCATCGTCAAGGGCATGAACATCCGGGTGCTGGTGAACAACCAGGAAGCCATCAACTGGACGCAGCCGGCCGGATGGTCAGGATCGTGGGCGGCGCAGACGCGGCAGGAGTTCGCGGACCGAAAGATCGGCGCGCCAGGAACGATTGCGCTGCAGGCCCACGACCCGAAAAGTTTCGTCCTCTACCGGAACCTTCGCATCAGGTCTCTCGACTGACAAAAGGGGCCAAAACCCGCGTCAGATCAGTGGATCGTGTATGCTTTGAGGGCAGTCCAGATCTGAGCCCGCCAGCGTTCGAGAAGCGCCTTCCTTGAGCGCACGCCGACCGGCCCACCTTTTGGCCGTGGCTCGCGTCCCACCAATCTTGATGGTGCGCCAATTCGTGCGGAGGTCTCCGTGTCGCTCAGTCGATTCCACTTCATTGCTCTTGGCGGATGGTTCATGGCGGTCATTCTGACCGTGGCCGTTCGCACGGCAATTGGACTGCCACCTTCGTTCGTGGAGGCGATCGCGGCACTGGCGATTGCGCTGGCGCCCGCCCTGATGGTGATGACGGTCTTCCGTGGAGCGCCGCCGCAGACGATTGCGGAGGTCCTGTACGACGCGGAGCACACGAGGAATCTCGCACGAGAGCAACTCGTCGCAAACACGATCAACCCCACTCGCGGGATTTAGCCGAGATCGACAACGGCTCGACGGAGATTGAGGACACTGTGGTACACCGACCCGGGGCGAGCAATGCGTTTGAATTCGTCGTGGTCGCGTCACTTCGCGCTGCGCAACTGATGCGGGGATGCACGCCGCGGGTTGATGGTACCGGCAAGGCCGTGACCATCGCCCAACGAGAAGTGGCCGAAGGCAAGGTCACGCGCTCATTGGACGCGGCGAAGATCACCTAACGACGCGGAAGCGTCCGCTTCGGCGGCGAGAGCCAGAACTCGACACGCAGACCGCCGTTGACGTACGGCCTTCAACCGGCGCCAGGCGTGTAGCCCAACTCTGGGCTCGATTTGGTATCTTGAACGCCTGTGAAGTTCTTCACGTCGAACGACCGCACCCACTGGGAAACGGTGTATCAGACTCACAGCCCGAGCGAGGTGAGCTGGTTTCAGCCGGAGGCTCGCCTGTCGCTCGACCTCATCCGGACATCGGCGCCGAGCTTGCGAAACCGCATCATCGATGTCGGCGGTGGGGCGTCGACTCTCGTGGATGGCCTGCTGAGATCGGGCTATATCGACGTGACCGTCCTCGATCTCTCGCCGACGGCCCTCGCGAAGGCGCGTCAGCGGCTCGGGGGACAGGCGTCGCGCGTGTTGTGGGTCGAGGCCGATGCGCTGACCGACACGTTGCCGGCGGCGTCATTTGACGTGTGGCACGACCGCGCCGTCTTTCATTTTCTGACCCGGCCCGCCGACCGGCGCCGCTACATCGAGCAGGTACGCCGCGTCGTCCGCCCCGGCGGCCACGTTCTCGTCGCGACCTTCGCCGACGACGGTCCCACGCACTGCAGCGGACTGCCGGTCGAGCGATACGGCTCAGCCACCCTCCATGGGAAATTCGGCTCGGACTTCCGTCTGGTCGCGAGCCACCGCGAGGAACACGTCACGCCGGCTGGAAAGCTTCAGCCGTTCGTGTACTGCCTCTGCGTCTTCAGTCCTCCAGCCGCCGGCCACCGCGCGGCCTGAAGACGGGGTCAGGTCTTGAATTGACGTACGGTGTCCGAGTTGACATGACAATTTGGACACCGTACGTCAATTCAAGACCTGACCCCATCGTTGTCGATTCTGGGCCCTCTCATTCGACGTCTGAATAGGACGCATTCACGCGGCCCTCAACCGAAGGAGAGAGCGATGCGAGTCATGGTAATCGTCAAGGCCTCGAAGGATTCCGAAGCGGGTGTGCTGCCCGACGAGCGGCTGCTGAGCGAAATGCTCAAGTACAACGAAGAACTGGTGAAGGCGGGCATCATGCTGGCCGGCGAAGGGCTGCAGGCGAGCTCGAAGGGCGCGCGTGTCCACTTCTCCGGCACGAAACGCACGGTCACCGACGGCCCGTTCGCCGAGACCAAGGAGCTCATCGCCGGTTACTGGATGTGGCAGGTGCGCTCCATGGACGAGGCGATCGAGTGGGTCAGACGCTGCCCGAACCCGCACAACGAAGACAGCATCATCGAGATCCGGCCCGTGTTCGAAGCCGAAGAACTTGGCCCCGGCCTCACCCCAGAACTCAAAGAGAAGGAAGCCGAGATCCGCAAGAGGGCCGAGTCGCTGCGCCGATAGCTTGCTCCGCCCGCCGGGCGATGGTGTGATCGTCCGGAGTGACCGCTCCGGACGTCCACCGCACCATCGACGCCATCTGGCGGATCGAATCGCCGAAGGTCATCGCCGGCCTGGCGCGAATCGTTCGCGACATCGGCGTCGCCGAGGACCTGGCACAGGACGCGCTCGTCGCGGCACTCGAGCAATGGCCATCAGCCGGCATCCCGTCGAATCCGGGTGCCTGGCTGATGGGCACAGCCAAGCACCGCGCGATCGATCACTGGCGCCGCACCCGGCGAATACGCGAGAAGCATGAGGTCATCGGCCGTGATCTCGATGCCGAAGCACGGCGGATTCCCGACCTCGACGCCAACCTGGACGACGACGTGGGCGACGACCTGCTGCGTCTGATCTTCACGGCGTGCCATCCGATCCTCTCGGCCGAGGCGCGCGTGGCGCTGACGCTGCGGCTGCTTGGCGGGCTCACGACCGACGAGATCGCGCGCGCCTTCCTCGTCTCCGAACCCACCATCGCGCAGCGTATCGTCCGCGCCAAGCGAACGCTGGCCAAGTCGCAGGTGCCGTTCGAGGTTCCGCGTGGACACGATCGGGCCGAACGTCTGTCGTCCGTGCTCGAAGTCATCTACCTTGTGTTCAACGAGGGCTACGCCGCGACCGCAGGCTCGGACTGGATGCGGCCGGCGCTGTGCGAGGAAGCATTGCGACTCGGACGCGTGCTGTGCGGACTCGCGCCGGACGAGCCGGAGGTGCATGGGCTCGTGGCATTGATGGAGATTCAGGCGTCTCGTCTCGGGGCACGAGCCGGGACGACCGGCGAGCCGGTCCTGTTGCTGGAACAGGATCGCGCACGGTGGGATCAGCTGCTGATCAGGCGCGGACTCGCCGCCCTTGCTCGCGCTGAAGCCGTGGGCCGCCCGCGCGGACCGTACGTCATTCAAGCGGCGATCGCCGCGTGCCACGCCCGCGCGACGAGGCCCGAGGACACCGACTGGACGCGGATCGCGGTGCTCTACGCTGAACTCGCGCGCGTCGCGCCGTCGCCCGTCGTCGAGCTCAACCGCGCGGTTGCGGCCGCGATGGCGTTCGGCCCTGCGCTCGGCCTGCAGATGGTGGACACCCTGCAGGCCGACTCGTCGCTCTCCGACTATCACCTGCTGCCGGCTGTTCGCGGCGACCTGCTCGAGAAGCTGGGACGGCACGCCGAGGCGCAACGCGAGTTCAAGCGCGCAGCTTCGCTGACGCGCAACGCGCGGGAGCGCGAGGTCCTTCTTTCTCGTGCAGCCTCGGGGCCTGAGAGGTGGGAGTGAACCTGGGGGGCCTTTCCTCACCGTACCTCAAGAGCCGTGACGAAGTCTTCTCAGCCCGGACGGAGTCTCGCGAGGGGCTCGAGACAGCCGACGAGCGGCGAGACGTAGTCGGCATAGGCGGGCTCGATGTCGTGCCCGCTCCCGCTGATCCATTCGGGAGGCAGCTTTCGTTCCACGCCGGCCACGATCTCGAGCGGGACGAGGCCGGTCACACTCGCGTAAGCGGGGCCGGGCTGCCGCTCGAGCGTGACCATCACGTCGGAGTCACCGCGACAGGCCGCGCGCACCGACGCGATGCCGCATTGCCACGCTTCCTCGAAATCGACAGACGATCGAAGATCGGTGCTGGCGCGTCCGATGAGCCCGGGCTTCTCGCCGCGCGCCTTCAATCCCAGACGCTCGGTGATCAACAACGCCAGGCAGTGCGCAAGGTTGGTGGCCAGCGGCCCGCGTGAGCTCATCCGCACGTCCGCGCCGAATGGCTCGCCGTGCTCGTCGAGCTGTCCCTCGCAGACCACGACGACACACCGGTTCAGCCGATCGAACACTTCGCGCACGTCTTCGAGGAATCTGTCGAGGGCGAGCGGCCGTTCGGGCAAATAGACCAGATGCGGCGCGTCGTCTGGTTCCGCGCGCGCCAGCGTTGTCGCCGCCGCGAGCCATCCGGCATGTCGCCCGAGAACTTCGAGCACTTGAACGAGTCCGGGAAGCGCGCGATTGTCGGCGCCAATGTCACGCGCGGCCGACGCGAAGAACCGCGCCGCGGACGGAAACCCCGGCGCGTGGTCGGTAACGGCGAGATCGTTGTCGATCGTTTTCGGCACGCCGACGACGCGCAGTTCCTGGCCCGTCGCCCGAGCCGCTTCCGCAATCTGATGCGCGGTGCTCATGGAACCGTTCCCGCCGGTGTAAAAGAGAGCGCCGATCGCGTGGGCACGGAAGACGCCCAGCACGCGGTCGATGTCCTCGCCGGTGACAGCCCTGCGCGATGTGCCGAGCGCCGACGTGGGACCACCGCTATGCGCGGACGAGCGCGTTCATGAAAACGCTTCGCCGGCCGCTCGTTACTTCGCTGGCGGTTTCGGATCCAGATTGGTTGTCAGATCCGCTGCCGTGATGTTGTCGACGACACCGCGCGCCGGGACATCGGCCTTCGCGATCCAGAGCAAGGCGTTCAGCACGATCCGCCGCTGATTGACGTCACCCCAGTTCGTGTGCGTGTGGCCGCCGGTGAACCCGAAGCTACGGCCGCCGTTCGCGCGCTCGTACACCCACATCATCGTCTCGACGCGGCCGCTGTCCGCGATGATGTGAGGGTACGGCCCGCGGGGAGACACGTAGGGACCGTCGCGCACGTCGTCGCTCGGCTTCGCAATGAGGATGGGCGTGATCTTGCCCTTGGCGGCCGCTGGCGGAACCCAGCGCATGTTGAAGTACCACTCGTCGTGCGTGGCGAACGGCCCGACGCCGCGCGCCACCGGATGGTCCGGGAACGTCTGGAAATCCGGCGCCCACATCGGGTTCACCGAAAAATTCGTTTCGTAGTACCCGCCGCTCCAACGATGCATCGCGTCGCCCGTCGGTCCGGCAGGAACTTCGACTCCATAGTGCCCAAAGGCAAGTCCCACGCCCTTCGCCTCGAGCGCATCGATCACCTTCATCCGATCGCCCTGGATGGCCGGATGCCCCTTGCCGCCGTCCGCAAAGATGAACACCGCGTTGGCGTTGTCGAGCGCGGCATCGTCGTCGACGGTCTTGCCGTCGACCGTCTTCGTCGGCCAGCCCATCGTGTAAACGTCGGTGGTGACACCGGGAACGCTGGCCAGCGCCTTCTGCAGCAGCATCGATCCCGCCCGGAACTCGTGCATGCCCGGCGGGTGACTCGGCCGTCCCGCAATGAGCACAATGCGGACATTGGCCGTGCGCACCGGCAGGGTCAGGGCAACCACGGCGACTGCCGCGAGCGCGAACGCGAACCAGCGACGACCTGAGAAGACGACGGCCATGAAACCCTCCGCAGTGTTTGGCTGCTGGCCCTATTGTTGGCCCCATTCACCGGCTGTCAAGTAAAGAGGCGTTCGCCCCCGCGCACCCCCGAGGCGCTCACTCGCTCCACTCGTTCGCTCCGACCGGCAGTAGGATGTGCCCCACCATGAAATACGGCATCAACACATTCATCTGGACGGCGGAGTTCGGCCCCGCGCACTTCCATCTGCTGCCGGAGATCAAAGCGCACGGGTTCGACGGCATCGAGGTCGCGCTGTTCCGGCCGGCCGAGTTCGCCGCGGCAGCCATTCGACGCGCGGCGGAGGCCGAAGGCCTCGAGCGGACCGTGGCGTCGGCGCTCATCCGCGGCCTCAGTCTCATCAGCGACGACGCGGACGTTCGGCGCCGAACGGTGGAGCACCTTCGCGACTCGATTCGCGCGGTCGCCGATGCCGGCGCGCGGCTGATCATCGGCCCGCTCTACTGCCCGGTTGGAGAACTGCCCGGCCGCCGCCGGACCGCGGACGAGTGGCGGCGTGCGATCGAGGGCTACCAGTCGATCACCGACACGCTCGTCCAGAACGACGTCACCCTCGCACTCGAGCCGCTCAACCGTTTCGAAACGTACTTCCTGAACACCGCCGCAGACGGCGTGAAGCTCTGCGACGCGGTCAACCATCCCTCGATCGGCCTGCTGTTCGACACCTTCCACGCCAATATCGAAGAGAAGAACGTGGCGGACGCCCTTCGTCTCGCGGCGCCGCATCTCAAGCACCTGCACACGTGCGAGAACGATCGCGGCATCCCTGGCAGCGGGCACGTCGACTGGCCGTCGGTGTTTCAGGCCATCCACGACCTGAAGTACGACGGCTGGTTGATGATCGAAAGCTTCGGCTTCGCGCTCGGCGATCTCAGCTCGGCGGCGGCGATCTGGCGGGATATCGAGAAGACGCCCGAATCGATCGCGTGGGAGGGGATTACGTTTCTGAGGAAGGGCGTGCAGAGGACAACGGCCAGAAGTAAGAAGGCAGAAGGTCAGCCGCGGGCCGACGACTCACAGCTCCGCCCGCCTCAACCGCAACGCGTTCGCGATGACCGAGACCGAACTGAACGTCATCGCGGCGCTGGCGAGCATCGGGCTCAGCAGCAGTCCGACGAACGGGTACAGCACGCCGGCGGCGATTGGCACCCCGAGCACGTTGTAGGCGAACGCGAAGAACAAGTTCTGCCGGATGTTGCCCATCGTCCGGCGGCTCAGGCGGCGCGCACGCACGATGCCTCGCAGGTCGCCCTTCACGAGCGTGACGCCGGCACTCTCCATGGCGATATCCGTGCCGGTTCCCATCGCGATCCCCACGTCGGCCTGCGCGAGAGCCGGCGCGTCGTTGATGCCATCGCCAGCCATCGCGACGCGCTCGCCCTGCTGCTGCAGGCGCTTGATGACGTCGGCTTTCTGATCCGGCAGAACGTCTGCGTCGATGCGATCGACGCCGACCGCGCGCCCGACGGCCTCGGCAGTCGTCCTGTTGTCGCCGGTCAGCATCACGATTTTCAGACCATCCTGCTGAAGCGCGCGGATGGCCTCCACGGTCGTCGGCTTGACCCGGTCGGCCACGCCGAGCAGGCCCGCCGCGCGCCCGTCAATCGCGACGAACAACACGGTCTGACCTTCGCGACGCAGCGACTCCGCGCGATCGGCGAGGGCGGCAGTCTCCACGCCCAGCGCTTCTTCGCGAGACTCGCCGATTGCGTCGGCGAGGTGCGCCCGGTTGCCGACCGCGACGTGATGACCGTTGACCGAACCAGCGACGCCCTTGCCGGTCGTCGAGACGAAATCGATCACTTTCGCGATTGCGATCTTGCGCGCGGTGGCGCCAGCCACAACGGCGGCGGCGAGCGGGTGTTCACTGACGCGCTCGAGGGCCGCGGCGTGGGCAAGGATCGCCGCTTCGTCGTGACCGCCGATCGGATTCACGGTCACGAGCGTCGGGCGGCCCTCCGTCAGCGTTCCCGTCTTGTCCACGACGAGCGTCGTCACCTGCTCAAGGACTTCGAGCGCCGCCGCGTCGCGGACGAGAACACCGGCTTCTGCGCCGCGGCCCGTGCCCACCATGATCGACATGGGCGTCGCGAGACCGAGCGCGCACGGGCACGCGATGATCAGAACGGCCACGGCGTTGACAAGGGCATGCGCCAGACGGGGCTCAGGCCCGAGCGTCAACCAGACGACGAACGTCACGACGGCGACCGCCATGACCATCGGCACGAACCACGCCGACACTGCGTCGGCCAGCCGCTGAATCGGCGCACGCGATCGCTGCGCCTCGTTGACCATGCGAACGATCTGGGCGAGAAGCGTGTCGCGGCCGACGCGCTGCGCTTCCATGACGATCGATCCGGTTCCGTTGATGGTGCCGCCCGTTACCGGCGCGCCCGTAGTCTTTTCGACCGGGATCGGTTCGCCGCTCACCATCGATTCGTCCACGGTCGTCGCGCCATTGACGATGACGCCGTCCGCAGGAACGCGCTCACCGGGCCGAACGCGCAGGTGGTCGCCCACGTGAACGTCGGCGAGCGGAATCTCGATCTCGAGGCCGTCGAGCGCGACGCGGCGGGCCGTTTTCGGCGCCAGACCGAGCAAGCTCCGAATGGCCGCGCTCGTCCGCGAACGCGCCTTGAGCTCGAGGACCTGACCGAGGAGCACGAGCACCGTGATGACGGCGGCGGGTTCGAAGTACACCGCGACCGCTCCCGCCATCCCGAAACGAGGCGGGAAAGAGGTCCGGCGCCAGCGTCGCGACAACGCTGTAGCCATAAGCGGCGCCGACGCCGAGCGCGATGAGCGTGAACATGTTCAGGTGACGGTTGACGATCGATGCCCACCCGCGCACGAAGAACGGCCAGCCGCCCCACAGCACCACCGGCGTGGCGAGCGCGAACTCGATCCACCTCACGGCAGATGACGCCATCAGTCGGTGGCCAAGACCGCCAGGCAGAATCTCCACGACCATCAACGCGAGAATCGGCGCCGTCAGCGCGGCGGACCACCAGAAGCGCCGCGACATGTCGTCCAGCTCTGGGTTCTCGACGTCCTCGGTGACGTCCACAGGCTCGAGCGCCATCCCACACTTCGGGCAGGCCCCAGGTCCGCGCTGACGGACCTCAGGGTGCATCGGGCACGTGTACTCACGCTCCGCGTCACCAGGCATCGCCGCGACGGAAGCGTGTGCGGGATCGAGGTAGCGCTCGGGGTCCGCCTCGAATCGTTCGCGGCAGATCGGGTTGCAGAAGTAGTAGGTGGTGCCGCGGTAGTCGACGTGGCCGGCAGCGTGCGCCGGATCGATCGTCATCCCGCAGACCGGGTCTAGAGCGGTGCCAGGCATCGGTTCAGCTCAATTCTCTGACGTCAGGTGCCCTGATAACGTGTCGAATCATGGACAAGCTGACGATGTATGGCGACCTGGCGGAGTGGTGGCCACTGCTGTCTCCGCCCGAGGAATATGCCGAGGAAGCCGCCATCTATCAGCGCGCGCTGCTCCGTCACGCCAGGCGGCCGCTCCGGACGTTGCTCGAGCTCGGCAGTGGTGGCGGGAACAACGCGTCGTATCTCAAGGCTCGCTTCACGATGACCCTCGTCGAGCCGTCGGCCGGAATGCTCGCCGTGAGCCGGCGGCTCAACCCTGACTGCGAGCACGTCCAGGGCGACATGCGGACGGTGCGGCTCGAGCGGCGATTCGACGCCGTGTTCGTTCACGATGCCGTGTGCTACATGACATCGGCGCGGGATCTCCGAGCCGCGATGGCGACGGCGTTCATCCACTGCGAACCGGGCGGCGTGGTGCTGTTCGCGCCCGATCACGTTCGAGAGAACTTCAGCACCTCGTCGAGCCACGGCGGCCACGATGGGCCCGACGGCCGCGGGCTCCGGTACCTCGAGTGGACCACCGACCCCGACCCGAGCGACACCCACATCGTGGTCGACTACGCGATTCTGCTTCGCGAACAAACAGGCGCGGTGCACGTCGAGCACGATCGGCACCTTCAGGGGTTGTTCGCCCGCCAGGACTGGCTGGATTGGCTCGCCGACGCGGGATTCGAACCGGCGGTTGTCCAGGTCGATCACTCCGAGCTCGAGCCGGGAGAGTACGAGATCTTCATCGCGCGAAAGCCGGCGTGAAAAAGGGGTCGGGACGATTTTTCCGAGATGCACGGAAAAATCGTCCCGACCCCTTTTTCACGCGCGTCCTTGCGCGCCGCAGGACGCGCGAATGACGAGCTTCGCCTGCAGATACACGTGGCGCGGGACGAGATCGCGGCGAGCGACGCGCTCGAGCATGATGGACAGCGCCGTGTCGCCGATCTGGTGCGTGGGCTGACGAAGGGTGGTCAGCGGCACCGGCAGCAAGCGCGCGTAGTCCACGTCATCGATCCCCACCAGCCGCACGTCCTGCGGAATCCGGCGGCCGAGTCGCTGGAGCGTCGTCATCATTCGTGCCGCGGTCCGATCGTTGGCGCAGACGATGGCCTGAGGGCTGCCGGACGTCATCAGCGCCGCGACCTCGTCGGCGTTGTCGACGTCGAGACGCTGCACCAGTCGCGCCGTCCAGCGGCACGTTCGCCTCGAACAAGGCCTCGCGATACCCGGCTTCTCGCGCGTCCACGGTCGCCGCGGCGTGCAGCGCGCCGACGAACGCGATGCGACGACAACCGAGCTTGAGGACGTGATCGGTGATCACGAAACCCGCGCGCCGATTGTCGATGCCGACGACGTCGTGGCGGCCGGGGTCGGGATAGGGACGCAAGGTGCGATCCAGCAACACGAGCGGAATGCGCGCCTCGTCGAGTGCCCGGCCGATCCGCTGGTTCCATTCATCGGCATCGGACGTCTGCTCGAGCGGCGCGAAGAACACGCCCGCGACCCGCCGGTCGATGTACTGGTGGCACAGTTGCCACGCCGCCTCTTCTTTCGACACGCCGGCGCCGCTCGCGCTTCCCCAGATCAGTGCATGGTCACGGGCGCGCGGCGACGCCATCATGCCGTGGCAGATCGGCTCGAAGATCTCGGTCTCGCCAAAGTCGGGAATCAGCAACCCGAACGTCAACGCATCGGTCGCCGGACCACTGCCTTTGATGAAGGTCCCGGAGCCCGCGCGGCGTTCGACGAGGCCGGCCTGCTGAAGGTCCCTGACCGCGCGGCTGACGGTGATCCGCGAGACGGCGAAGCGCGACCCCAGCTCGGCCTCGCTCGGCAGGCGGCCGCCTGGCTTCCAGGTGCCTGCCTGTATTTCCCGGCGAAGGGACGAGAAAACCTCACGATGCTTGACGGATCGTGGAGCCGGACGTTTCATCGGTGTAAATGATATATCAACTAGCTGTGAACCTGCGTGCAATCGCGCCAATTTTGTCCACAAATATTCGATTTACCAGCCATTTTCGTGCATTGATCGAAACTAGCCCGTCGGGTATCGTCTCTCTAGTGTTGATATATCAATATGGCTCCATGGGAACTTTCTAACGTGCGAGCGACCAACACCGGCCACTTCCTGATCGCCTCGGACTTCGACAAGACCCTGAGTTTCAACGACTCGGGGCTGGTGCTTGCCGAGATGCTCGGCGTGTCGAACTTCGAGCAGAAGGTGGACGGCCTCGCCCGCAGCAACCTGGTCCAGCAGGGCGGTGAGCTCGCCTATCTGATTCGCCATGATCCGGAGTTCCGCGGGGTGCGGCATGAGCACCTCGTCGAAGCCGGACGACGGGTCGGCTTGAAGCGAGGCATCGCAGCGCTGGCCGAGTTTCTCGCGCACGGCCTCGACGACTGCCGCTTTTCATTCTTTGTCGTGTCGGCGGCGCCGCGCGCGCTGGTGGAGTCCGCGCTTGCCGGTATGGTCGAGCCGGCGCACATCTTCGGGACGGAGTTCCATTACGACCCCGGCACGGGTGAGGTGTCGTCGATCACGCGCGTCCCTGCCGGATACGGAAAGGTTGCCGTCCTCGACGAGCTCGAATGCCGCCTCGCCGTCACGCCCGATCGCACGATTTACGTCGGCGACGGCAGCTCCGACGTCCACGTGATGCTCCACGTCAACAACCGCGATGGCTTCACGATTGCGGTCTCCGAAAACCAACAGCTTGCCCGAATCGCGCGCAGCACCGTCCTCAGCGACAGCGCGTTTGCGGTCATGGTGCCCGTGCTCGAACAACGATTGGCCAGGCGTCCGAGTGAGATCCGCCGGGTCTTCGAGACCCACGGCCTCAGCCTCAGTGAATGGGAAAAGGCCCGTACGGACCGCGTCACGGTTGACGAAGTCGCATGACCTCCTATCTCGGCTGGGTTGCGACGGCGGTGTTCGTGGGTTCGTACTTCTGCGCGCGCCCCGAGCACCTGCGGCGCGTCCAGATGGCCGGCGCCCTCATGTGGGTCCTTTACGGCGTCCTCATTGGGGCGGCACCGGTCGTGGCCGCGAACGTCCTCGTGCTCGGCGCGGCGGCGTGGACCGGGCGTCGACAGAAGGTGGCCGAACCCTCTACTTCCAGGTGATCTCCATTCCGAAGAAATGCAGGAACACCTCGCGCGCGGGACGATTCTTCGGATTCTGCTGCGGACTCCGGATGTAGAAATCGATCTGCTGCGTGGCGGGATTTACTTCGCCGGCCGGCAGACGCTTGTCTGACATCGGGTAGGCCACGCGCAAAGTCTTTCGATCGCGGATACCCTGCGTCACCATGAAGTGCATCTCGTAGTCCTGATAGAGCGGTTTCGCCGTTCAGCGTCGCCCGCCCGTATCCCCAGCCGGCGAGATAGACGAATGTCTTTGGCCAGTTGTTGTCGCCGCACCCGGAGTCGGTGCCGTGCTCGTGGAGGTAGGCGACGATACCGCCGTTCTGACACGGTGAAAACTCGTTGAAGCGATCGATCGCCAGCACGAGATCGCCCTCCGGAATCTTGAGACGCGCTTCGAAGCGCCCGGTATTGGCCTTCTCGTCGACGTCGATCTCCGCGGTGCCACCGACCGGACGGACGGATTTGGCCTCGTTGTCCATGTGGTCCCAGCCGACCGCATCGTTCAAGCCGCCGATCATGTGAATGCGACCGGCAGAGATCACGAATCGGCCATCGTACAGATCGTGTTGTTCCGGCGCGAACACCGCGATCGTCGCGCCCGGTTGCTGACGCGGATTCGGTTGTTGAGCCATCACGGCCGTCCCGAGCATGGCGACCAACAACAGCGCGAAGTAACGCATATCAATACCCTCCCGCTACTAATACCAGAACCGAAGTCCGACGACGAGTCGCGTGTCGGCTCTCCCGCTGCCCCGCCGCACGCCACTGGTCCGCTGTGCCGAAAAAACGGCGGCTCCACAAGATTCCGGCATAAGGCGCCAGTTCGCGTCTGATTTCGTAGCGAAGCCGAAGGCCGACGTCTGCGGAGCTGAGCCCGGCTCCAATCAACCGGTCAGGGTCATCCTTGCCGTAGATTTCGACCTCGACGAGCGGCTGAACGATGAGACGGTTCGTCACCATCAGTTTGTACTTGGCTTCGAGTCGAGCGTGCGTGCGTCCCTCGGCCCCGACGTATCCGGTCGCCTCGATCTCGACGAAGTACGGTGCCATTCCCTGGACGCCAACCGCCGCCCAGTTACGCGCCGGACCCGGGCCATCGTCATTGCGGATGCCGGCGACGAGGTCCCACCAGGGCGAAACGGCGCGGCCATAGAAGAGGTGTGTCTCCGTTCGATCGAGCTGAGACGCCGACGCCTCGCCTTCTGTCCTGAACCAGAACCGGTCGCGATCGTCGCCGATCCATCCCTTCGCGTCCCAGCCGGTTGCGCGAGGATTCGTCGCGAGCCATTCCAGCTGGTCGACGAGGACGAAGGTGTGGATCGCGTTGTCGTGGACGGTGTGGGTTCCGCCCTCAGGATGCGGCGTTTGAGCAAACATGACCGCAGGCGACAACATCACGAGACATCCGACGAGGCCTGTACACCAGCGGTTCACGAATGCCCGCCTTCCTCGACGCGGACTTCGCGAAACATGCCAGCTTCCATGTGGTACAGCAGGTGGCAGTGGAACGCCCAACGGCCGAGTGGCGTCGGCGGTCACCCGGACGGCCCGCCGGCTCGCCGGCGGGACTTCGATCGTGTGCTTCCGCACCAGGAACTGTCCGTTGTCGTCTTCGAGATCGCTCCACATCCCGTGAAGATGAATGGGGTGCGTCATCATCGTGTCGTTCACGAACACGAAACGTACCCGCTCGCCGTGGGTGAGCACGATCGGCTCTGCGTCCGAGAACTTCACGCCGTCGAACGACCAGGCAAAGCGTTGCATATGGCCGGTCAAGTGCAACTCAATCGTTCTTTCCGGCTCACGGCCATCCGGGTCCGGAAATGCGCTGACGAGGTCCGCGTACGTCAAGACGCGCCGTCCATTGTCGCGAAGACCAATGCCAGGGTCAGAAAGTCGTGCGGTCGCGTTGGCGACCTGCATGTCCACGAGTGGATTTCCGCGCTCGGTCGCCGGATGCGTCATCGTCGTGACGGGCATCGCGTGGCCCGCGTGGCCCGCATGCGGGTCGTTCGTGGCGGAGTCGTGCCCCATGTCCGACATCGACAGGCTGACGCGTGAGTCGAGCGATGGCACGGGCGCCCTGCCGTCGGCAACGGCCAGCGTTCCTGCCGCGTACCCGGTTCGGTCCATCGCCTGCGCAAAGATCGTGAACGCGTCGGCGCCTGCCGGCTCGACGATGACGTCGTAGGTTTCGGCAACGGCGATCCGCAGCTCGTCCACCTGCACGGGTCGCACCGGCAGGCCGTCTGCCGCGACGACCGTCAGTTTGAGGCCGGGGATTCGCAGGTCGAAGTAGGTCATCGCGGATCCGTTGATCAGTCGAAGCCGCACGCGCTCACCGTGCCGAAACAGCCCCGTCCAACTGGACGGCGGCTGCCCGTTCAACAAGTAGGTGTACGTCGAGCCGGTGACGTCGGCCAGGTCGCGGTCGTTCATGCGCATGCGGCCCCACGCCGACCGCGCCGCCAGCGTCGACATGAACCCGTCGCGGCGAACATCGCTGAAGAAATCGCCGACGGTCCGCTGCCTGAAGTTGTAGTAGTCCGACTGTTTCTTCAGTTTCGCAAACACGCGCGCAGGATCTTCGTCGGTCCAGTCGGTGAGCATCACGGTGTGCTCGCGGTCGTAGCGGAACGGCTCGGGCTCGACCGCCTGAATCACGAGCGGCGCGTATAGTCCTTTCTGCTCCTGAAACCCTGAGTGGCTGTGGTACCAGTACGTGCCGCTCTGCCGCACGGTGAACCGGTACGTGAAGGTCTCGCCCGGGCGAATGCCGGGGAAGCTCAACCCGGGCACGCCGTCCATACCTGCCGGCAGCAGAATCCCATGCCAGTGGAGCGACGTGTCCTCGTCGAGCGTGTTCGACACGCGTATTGTCACGTTGTCCCCTTCGCGCCAATGCAATGCGGGGCCAGGGATCGATCCGTTGATCGTCAACGCAGTTCGCGGACGCCCGGTGACATTGACGACGGTCTCGCCGATGCGGAGGTCGAACTCCGATCCGAACAACGCGCCTTGAGGCAGCCGGCGGCCGGCCGACGCCCACGCGGAGCCGGACAGGAGCCCGGCGCCTGCCGCGACGGTCGATACCGCCAGTCCCTTCACGAACGTTCGGCGGGACGGATCTGACGCGCTCTTCATCGTCATGGTCATGGCTCGTGCCTAGTGCGTGTGCGCGTGGCTGTGCGGCGGCGCGGGCGGTGGTTCCTTGCCAGCCTTCGCCGCTTCCTCTGCTTGAAACTCCGCCGGCGTTCTGGGATTCAATGTCTTCATTCGATTGATCTCATCCAGAGTGAGCTTCGGCATCCGCCGGATGAAGTGCACGAGCACCCAACTGGCCCGTTCACTCTCGGGCGTCCCATTGCCCCACGCCGGCATCCCGGTCAGGCGGACGCCGTTCTCGATGATCGAGAACAGCTCGCCGTCGGACAAGCTCTGCGTTCGCGCGGCGCGCATGTCCGGCGCGCGCGGGTAGAGGTTGCGTCCGATCGCCGTGTCGCCACTGCCGTCGTTGGCGTGACACGTCGCGCAGTGGTCGGCGAAGTGCTCGATGCCTTCGTTGAAGACGGCGTCGCTCGACTCCACCGGATTTGGACGATCGCGAACGTCGCGCGGCGTCGCCAGATATCGAGCCGCGCGCGCGACCAGCGCTTCCGGCGCTGACGGTGCCGAGCGCGCGCTCAGGCCGCGGCCGGTGAGCGCATAGGCTGCGGCGGCAACCGCCACAAGAGCCAGCACGACGAGAATCACCAACGCACGGAGCGTTGCTCTCAGGCCTTTCACGATGGGCTCCTTCCCTGAACGACGACGCGGCCGGAAACCGCGGCCGACGACGCCAGCGAACGGACGTGAGGGGAAAACGGACGAGAAAGGACGTCGGGTGTCTTTTCCTCACGCACCAACGGGAAAAGACACCCGACGTCTTTTCTTGCGATCAGATGCGAAGGACGAGCGGACGTTGCGCCGGCCGCGGGGGCGAGAACGCAGTTTCCTGGTGCCACCGATCGATCTGAAACACGACGGGGCCGCCGGGCGCGAGCGCCGACTCCGGAGCGCCGGCTTTCACGCGCGCCGTTTTCTCGACGCGCGGGCCGGAGGGAACTGCCAGGCGCGCCGGCAAATCTTGCGACTCGTTGCAGGCGTGATGCGACGGCGCGCCCACTAATCCGGCCGGCGTGCGAAGGGGCGACAGTGTCCCAGCGTCCGGCATCGTCACGTGATGCTGGTGAGCGAGACCATGGACGGGAGGCACGGGTACGGTGGCCTGGGCCGGGCGGTCACTTAGCGCGCATGTCATCGCACACGCGAGCCCGGCGGCCGAGCATCCGAGCCACACGAACGCGACCGCGGCCGAAATCCATCGCACAAACCGAGTATACCTACCCCAGGCAACGGAGGCTGAGGTGCATCCGATGAAGGTCAGACCGTCGAGACCGGCGCGGCTCGATCGATTGGCGTACCGTTCGAGCCTCGATATCTCGATGTCCCGGCCCCATGAGGAGCGCCCGCTGAGGTCGCGCGGCAATCCAGGCATTGCCCGCCCGCGGACTGCGGTAAGCTCTGGGGCACCTTTTCCGGAGGACGTGCACATGAAGACGTTCCATTTCACGCGTCGCCCGCTTGTCGTTCGTTCGGCCTGGGCGTTTGCCGCGGTCATGCTGGCCACGCTCGGCGTCGGCGCGCAGAATCCGCCGGACTTCCAGGCGGACGGCCGTTTCACGGGCTCCGCCCTGACGGGCTGGCGGGTCGTCGGGCCGGCCACGTGGAAGGCTGAAAACGGCGAGCTCATCGGCCGCGCGACCGATCCGGCCGGCGGCTGGTTGCTCATGGACAAGCCGATGCAGGACCTGCAGTTCTTCGCCAACTTGAAATGTACGGGCGCCTGCAAGGCCGGCGTCCTGCTGCGCGGGGAAAAGATGGCCAACGGCGGCATGCGCGGTATCTATGTGTCGTTCAGCGATGGCGACATGGTGCAGTACCGCGTGACGCTCGACGCGCAGGGCAAAGAGACGGGGCGCAGCCGAATCGGCCCGACGCCCGCCCCTGGCTCGGCGGGAGCGACGGCCGCCGCGGCCTCGCTCACGGCGAACGCGTGGAACCCGATCAAGATCAATCTCTGGGGTGACACCGTGCGCAGCTGGCCCGGCGCCGCGGGACCACTCGCCGATCAGGACACCGCACAGTTCGGCGCGATCGGCCTCTACGTCGGCGGCACGGGCGAAGTCCGATACAAGGACGTCGCGTGGAAAGACATCAACGCCGTGGAGCTCCCGGATGAAGTCGTCAACTCCCGGTTCACGATCCGACGGCTCACCGAGCTCTACTACGGTTGGTCGGCGGTGTCGTCCGACATCAACCACGACGGCGCGATGGACATCATCTCGGGCCCGTTCTACTACCTGGGACCGTCATTCACGGTGCGCCGGATCTTCCGCAGTGATCGCGTCTACAACCCGGCGACCGAGTACGCGCCCGACATGGTCAACTTCACCTACGACTACACGGGCGACGGCTGGCCCGACATCCTGGCGTCCGGCTGGGATCGAAAGCTCGGCACGCGTCCGATCGATCTGTACGTCAACCCGAAGGGCGAACCGCGGCGCTGGGACCACACGACCGTCCTGGCGACGCCGAACTCCGAGTCGGTGCTCATGGCCGACGTCGACGGCGACAAGAAGCCCGAGATGGTCTTCGGCATGGCCAACGGCTACGGCTGGGCGAAGCCGGATCCGGCCAACCCCACGGGGGAGTGGAAGGTTTACAACGTGGCGCCGGCTGGACAGAAGGGCAACATCCACGGGCTCGGTGGCGTCGGCGATGTCAACGGCGACGGCCGCGCCGATATCGTGACGATCAGCGGCTGGTTCGAGCAGCCGGCCGGCGGCGCGACGGTGACGCCGTGGGCGTTCCACGAAGGGAACTTCGGGACGGCGAGCACTGAAATGGGCGTCTATGACGTCAACGGTGACGGCCTGACGGACGTGGTCTCGAGCCTGAGCGTGCACGGATGGGGCCTCGCCTGGTTCGAGCAGAAGAAGAGCGGCGAATTCGAGCGCCACGACATCGCGACGGACTATTCGACGAAGAACGCCGGCAACGTCGTGTTCTCGGAAGCCCACGCCGCGCGGTTCGCGGACATGAACGGCGACAAGATTCCCGACTTCATCGTCGGCAAGCGGTACTGGTCGCACCTCGAGACGTACAACGGACCGGATCCGTACGGGCCGGCCGTCATCTACATCTACAAGACGGTGCGAAACCCGAAGGCGCCCGGCGGCGCGGAGTTCGTGCCCGAGCTCGTCCACAACCGATCGGGCGTGGGCTCAGCGTTCGAGGTGACGGACATCAACAAGGACGGCAAGCCCGACATCGCCGTCGCCACCGCGTACGGCACGCAGGTGTTTTTGAGTAAATAGCATATTTGCTATTGGTTGTTGGTTATTGGCTATTGCATTGGCTATTGAGCGATTTGCTATCGATCAATAGCCAATAACCAATAGCTCAATGCAATAACCAATAGCCAATAAGCAATAACAAATGCCTCTAGTCGCCCTACTGCTCCTTCTCGCTCAGGCTGCCGGCAACAGGCCCGAGTCGTTCGAGACGTCGACGATCAGGAACTTCGTCCGCGCCTCGACCGACTTCTGCACGGGTGGACAACCGCGTAACGAACATTTCGTGAGGCTGAAGGCCGAAGGCGTGCGGGCCGTTTTGAATCTCAGGACGCCCGGCGAGCATCGCGCGGACGAGGAACGTCAGGCCGTCGAGCAGGCGGGCCTGAAATACTTCAATATCCCGGTCGTGTACCGCGAGCCCACGGCAGCGCAGGTGGACGAGTTCCTGAAGATCACCGACGACGTGTCGAACCGCCCGATGTTCATCCATTGCACGGCGGCGATCCGAGTGGGCGCGTTCTGGCTCATCAGACGCGTGGTGCGCGATGGATGGACGTGGGATCGGGCGCTCGAAGACGCGCGCAAAGTGGGGCTGGTGAATGCTCCCCACCTCGAGGAATTCGCGAAAGCGTACGTCGCGTCACGAACCGCAGCCGGCGCGGCGCGGTAGCTCAGCCCGACAGCTTGTACCAATACGCAGTGGTCGACATCCGCTCGAAGCCAAGCTCTTCGTACATCCGTCCGACAGCACTCTTCGAAGCGGGACACTGCACCTGCACGGTTCGGGCGCCTCGGCTGGAGCTCGTCTTCATCGCGCGACGAATCAACCGTTCGGCCACCCCTGGCACTTCGACGTAATCGTCGACGACGAGATCCTCGATTCTCGCGCGGAGTCCGGTCGGCGTCCTGAACACCACGAGCGCCAGCATCCCGACGATGACGGTCGCGCTCTCGGCGACGATCAGAATTGCGCCCGGGTCAGCCACTATCTGTTCGAGCTCCCATCGACCGGGCACGCTGGCTGTGCCTGGGATCTGCGGAACGAGCCGATCGATAGCTTCGATCAGTCCGTCCTCGACGGTACGGACAACTCGCGTGGTGATGGGATCGATCCCGGCGGTTGAGTGTCGTGTCCATGCTTCCACCCCGTTCCGGAGGGGAGGGACGAGCCGGGTGACGAGAGGATAGCCGAGGTCTGGACCGCAGGAAAGAAGGTTCGGCCCGGACAAAGCGCCGCCCTCGCCCTCCCAGCGCGCGATCGCTCGGCGCGGTTCGGTCACCTGAGCCCCCATCCCCGCTCCTCCGAGGCTTTCGTCACGTCGTGCGTCAGCAGGCGAACCGAGACCACGGCGCCTGAGCACAACTGGTGATTCTGCTTCCGGCAGTGAGGACAGAAGTACTCGTTGTACGTGTTGTAGCCCCAGAAGCCCTGCAGGCCCTTGCACTCGACCTCGAGTTCTCTCTGGCAGTGGGTGCAACGGACGTGGAGGAGGACGTGTGGCGGCGCGGTCATGGTCACGTCGATGCAGAGTACCCGACCGCGGACCGCTCTCTCTGTACCCTATTGCACACGGCGACGCCCGATGGCGGTGGACGGCTGGCCGGCGCGTGCTAGTCTGCCGTGTGCGGAGGACTTCTGTGAGCCGAAAACCGGTCCCGCGGCGGCGGCGCGAAGTTTTCGACGCGCAAGCGTTCCTGGAGTCGGCGAGTCTGGGCCGGAAGGTCGTCACGTATGCGACCGAGGCGACCGTGTTCTCTCAGGGTGAAGCCGCCGGCGAAGTTCTGTACATCCAGGAGGGCAGCATCCGGCTCTCGGTCCTCTCGAAGTCCGGCCGTGAGGCGGTGGTCGCCATGCTCGGTCCTGGAGACTTCTTCGGCGAGGGCTGCCTCGCCGGGCAGGCTGTCCGGATGGGCACTGCGACTGCCGTCGCACCGACCCGAGTCCTGGTGATCGGAAAGCCCGAGATGATTCGGCTGCTGCATGAGCAACCTGACCTCTCGGATCGCTTCCTGACCCACGTCCTCACCCGGAACATCCGAATCGAGGAAGACCTGGTCGATCAGTTGTTCAATTCGAGTGAGAAGCGTCTGGCGCGTGCGCTCCTGCTGCTGGCCCGGTACGGAAAAGAGGATGCGCCGGTCCGGACGATCCCCAAAGTGCAGCAGGAAATCCTGGCGGAGATGGTGGGCACGACTCGGTCACGCGTCAACTTCTTCATGAACAAGTTCCGCAAGCTCGGGTTCATCGAGTACAACGGCGGAATCAAGATCAAGGACTCGTTGCTGAGCATCGTGCTCCACGACTGACGACTTCAGGCGTGCGCGCGCTCGAATGAGACCGTCCGGGCGGTCAGGTTGGCTGTGGCGATCCTGTTCGCCGTGGTCCACGCGCGCGCCTGCGGTGATGGTGAGCCGCCCGGGGTTTCGGCCGCCCACCACTCCAGCTCCATGCTCGCGGCCGTCGGCAACGTGAAGCCCAGAAGGTCCTCGATCTCAGCGAACCTCAGGACCACGTTGTCCGCAAAGCGCTCGGCCAGGTATTTGTGCAGAGCCCGATAGTCCGCCGGAACCGAAACTGCCGTCAAAGCTACACCTCGTGTGGTTTCCGGGCCGCGGCCGTGCGCGATCGAGTCCGGTCCCGTGATCCATCCCATGCGACACCTAGTCTGTGGCGCGTCCCCTCCGCGGTCTGTTCCAAATTGCACAAAGGTTGCTCATGGGACGTGGGAAGTTCGAACCGCAGATCGCTCAGCAAACATGCCCGCCTTGAGCCCGGTACGATCGTCCGCCGTGAGCACGACGACAGACAGAAGAATGATGAGGATCGCCAGGAGCGACAGCTCGAAGCGGGAGGATGGGGAACGCGCAGCCTGTGACATCCGAGGAGACTATCGTCCGCTCACGGAGCTGTCTGCCCTGTTGTGCACAGTCAACGGCCAGCGCGGCGCGTTACGATCGGCAAGGAGATCGCTCTGCTTTTCACGTTTCTGATCACCCTTCTTGTCTTGTGGCTCCTCGCCGCGTCGGTCGTCCTGTTCCTCCACCTCAGGCAGGGCTGAGAAACCGGGCGACCGTCAGGACCTTCGACGCTGCCGCGTCCGACGCCTCCGGCTCCGTCGGCTGATGATCCTGAGCCTGGCGCGCGCGCCAGGCTCCTCAGGTGATCGGGTCAGGTCGCTCTGCCATGCCCGGCCGCACGAGAGCCGACGCGGCGTCCGCGTTAGCCGCGAATGGGATTGCGGCCCTGGATCACCCGGAGCAGCACAACGATGACCGCAATGACGAGAAGGATGTGGATCAGGCCACCGAGCGTGTAGGACGTCCCAACCCCAAGCAGCCAGAGCGCGACGAGGACGATGATGAGTGTAGTCATCAGAGCGGTCTCCCTTTTCACTGTCATCGATCGTAGCGATCGGCCGTCCCGGCGTCTGTCTTGTTGAGCACACGGGCATCCCGAACCCACAGGCGTCGAAGCGAAAAGCTGGCAGCCAGACAAAAAAGCCCAGTCAGGGCCAGGACCGGCAATTCGCCAGCTATCCACGGCAGGCTGGCCGCCCCCACTGGACGTTGCACTCCGACGTCAGACACCTCGTCATGGGGAGCCGCGGCAGGGAACGCCGTGCAAAGCACCATGACACTGAAAACACAAATCACGGCGCGACTGACGCGGCCGGAACACACACGATCCATGAACAACTCCTGACGAACTGATGAATGGGACGTGGCCGTCACGTGGGCTACCGACGCGACGGGGACTCGTGGGATAGGGAGCCACACCGTCGAAGGGCGACGTCAATAAGGAGTATACCGGCCCTCAGGCGGCGGGGCCTGTGCGTTTTCGAACAGCGCCAGACGCTGTCACGGACTACGCTCGCCGCCTCTGAATCGGGCACGGAGGCAGAATGATCGACGCCACCAAAGACAGGACGAATGTGAAGCTCTTACTGAGCGCGCGCCGTCGCGAGGTACACGACGACGTGCACTCTCGCTTGCGCGACGGTCGGGTCGATTCTGGGCGAGGCGCCGGCGACGACCTCGATCACGCCGACGCCCGCACGCGGGGTGACATGGACCTGGCGCTGATCCAGATGCGGTCGGACACGCTGACGCGCATCGACGCGGCGCTCGTCCGCATCGATGCCGGCCAGTATGGATCCTGCTTCGAGTGCGGCGACAGAATCGCCGAGCGGCGGCTGCAGGCCTTGCCGTTCGCGGTCCGCTGCCGCGATTGCGAAGACCGGCGTGAGCAGGAGCACCGCCAGCAGACGCGCCCTGCCTCCGCTGTCTCGGCGGGTCCGAATCCGACGGCGATGTTCCTCAGTCGTGCAGAACGACACTGAGGAGCGAGCTATTGATGGTGATCGGCAGCTGACCGTTGTATTCGATGAAGCCGAGCTTCTTGAATTTGTTGAGGAAGAAGTTCACCCGGGAGCGCGTCGTGCCGACCATCTCCGCGAGCGTCTCCTGTGAGATCTGCGGAACCACACGAATCGGCTTGTGCGGCTGTCCGTAGCGCGCCAGCAGCAGGAGCGTGCGCGCGAGCCGCTTCTCGCTGGAGTTGAAGAGCTGGTCGATCAGGTCCTCTTCGATGCGAACGTTCCGCGCCAGCATGTGGGCGATGAACCGGTCGGACATCGCATGCTGCTTGTGCAGCA
This sequence comes from Vicinamibacterales bacterium, assembly GCA_963850725.1. GTDB lineage: Bacteria > Acidobacteriota > Vicinamibacteria > Vicinamibacterales > JAMQPK01 > JAMQPK01. The sequence continues at coordinate 159,897 of CAWKMQ010000017.1, read as the reverse complement.
GGCGGGTCATTTCGTCCTTGCGGACAAGCAGAATGTCGCTCGCGGTAGTCGCGGTGGCGCTGCCCATCCGAACCAGTTGACCGGCAAGGCATCCTTCCCCGAAGAACTCGCCCGGACCCAGCATCGCCACGACGGCCTCTTTGCCGGTCTTTGACAGCACAGACAGCTTGACGGCGCCCGCCTGGACATAGAGAACGTCCTCGCACACGTCTCCTTGCGCGAATACGGTGTCTCCCGCCTCGGTACTTCACGATCTTCTTGGCCACGCCGGAGGTCTTGAGGAACGCCTGGACATTGAACGCCGGGGCCCCCTTCGTGGCTCGGCGGGGGGATGTGCCAGGTTCCATCCCTGGAGCATGACACGCCGCGGCAGGAGGCCGTGTGCAGAACGGGACAGACGAGCGCGGCGGCCCACCCCTACGATGGCGTCCGTCGAAGAGGGGGCAGTTGCCATGGATCCGGCCACGACCGAGCACCGAGTTGACGACGAGGCATCGGCGGCGCGATCGCACGCGCCCCTGCTGATCACGGCCGGCACCAGGCACGAGGTCGAACGAATCGCGCGCCGTATTCACGGGGCCGGCCCGCGCGCGGTTGGGCCATTCGTGCCGGTCCGAGTACGGGCATGGCCCACGACGGCGCGCACGATTAAGAAACGCTGGGCCGCGGTCTTTGACGCCACCACGGGGGGCAGCATATTCCTGACCGACGTGGAGGACATGTCCCCGGAGTTTCAGAACGTGTTCGTCGAGATGATCGATGATCTCCAGCGCGCGAAAACGCCGTCGACGGCAGCCCGCCTGATTTCGGGAACGACCGTGTCGCTGATCGATCGCGTCAAGGCCGGCACATTCTCCGAGCGCCTGTTCTATCGGCTGAACTTCATACACCTCGTGGCGAGCGAGCGCGCCTTCAGGACGTCGGGTTCCGCGGCGGGCGCTCCGCTGCTGGCAGCCGCCCGAGCTCAATAGCCCGCCCGTACCACCAGGGCGCCGGCCAGAACGAGGCGGGAAGACGATATGCCGAACGATCGCAAGCCATTGGAGCCAGATGACGGCTCTCTGGCAGCCGAGACCGCCAGGAACGATGCGGAACAGTCCAGACGGCTGGCCGAAGAAACGCGCGGGGAGCAGGAACTCCGGCGCGAGACCGCGGAGGCCGCACGGAGCGCCGCCGAGGACGCCCGATCAGCGGCCGAGGCCGCCCGCGACGCGGCTGTGGATGCGGTACACGCAACGGCCGACTCCCTGAAGGCGACGCTCGAACAGATGCGAGTCGTCGAACGCGCGCGCCGATCCCTCCGCGAGCGTCGCTGACGAGGATCGCAACTGACCCGCGGCGACTCACGCCATCGGCGAGCCGCTGGGCCTGAACAGGCCACCCTGCTCGTCCGCTGAATCGTTGTAAATCGCCGGGACCGCGACGCCGTGGAGTCGCAGGTACACGCCAAGCTGTGCGCGATGGTGAACCGCGTGATTGAGGATGAAGGTCCTCAGCACGATCCAGCGCGGCTGGTGAAAGAATTCCTCACCCTTGACCAGAAGTCTCCACTTCAACTGCAGGTGGTCATCGGTCGTGCGCATGAGAGCCGAACGGAACGCGGCCACGTTGTCGTCGTACAGCGTCAACAGCGCCTCGGTGGTCGCCGGAACTTCGGGGCGCTTGCCGGCATCGGGTCTCGCCGACGGGTCGAAGGAATCCCGGTCGATCACGACGACGCCCCAGCTCCACATCACGCAGAGAAAGGTCGCAAGGTCGCCCAGCGGCATCGATCGATCGTGAGGTTTCCACGCGCGCTTCTCGAGCGGCACCCGCTCGAGCGTTCGTCGGGTGAAGGGACTTTCGAGGTCGAGCTCCGCAACCAGTGCGTCTCGCGTTGTCATCGTGCGTCTCCTGTGTTCCGGGAGCCCTGATCTCGGAGCAAGAGGTATGCCACGCGTGGCATGCGAAAATGAATTCGTATGCTGAGGCGACTCAGAGACTGCGCGTTCATCGCCGTCGCCGTCACCGCCGTCACGGTGGCGACTGTCCAAGCCACTCCTCAGTCCACGCCGCCGGCATCCGTCTGCCGAATTGAGACCTCCGAACGCATCGTCGCCGTGGGTGACGTGCACGGCGCCTACGACCGCTTCGTCGCGATTCTCCGGGCGGCCGGACTCGTTGACGGACGCGCGCGATGGACCGGAGGACGATCGATTCTCGTGCAGACCGGCGACGTGCTGGACCGTGGCCCGGCGTCACGGCGGGTTCTGGATCTGCTCCGGCAGCTCGAGCGCGACGCGGCCCGCGCGGGCGGCCAGGTGCACGCGCTCATTGGCAACCACGAGGTCATGCGCATCGTGGGGCAATGGAACGACGTGAGCGCGGCCGAGTACGCGGCCTTTCGGCGACATGACTCCGACGAAGTACGCGAGCGCCTCTACACGATTCTGTCAGCAGACGCTGCCAAGCGGGCCCGTGCCGCCGAGCAGCGGTTCGACGCCGACGCGTTCCGACGCCAGTTCCACAAAGAGATTCCGCTCGGCTACGTCGAAATGCGCCAGGCGTTCGGCCCCACCGGCGAGTACGGGACCTGGCTGCGCCAGCATTCGGCGATGGTCATGATCAACGGCGTCGCGTTCGTCCACGGTGGCGTCGATCCGGAGACCTCCGCGCTCGGATGCGACGGCATCAACGCCGGCGTTCGTCAGGACGTCACGACGCCGGATCCGACGCACGAACAGATTCTGGCGATGTTGTCCGTGAAGGAAACGGGGCCGCTCTGGTATCGCGGGCTCGTCCAGGGACCGCCGCCGCCGGACGTCGGCGCGATTCTGAAGACGCTCGGCGCGCGCGCGCTCGTCGTTGGTCACACGCCCGTGACGGGCTCACCGATCGCGCCGCGCTTCGAGAACCGGGTCTTCCCGATCGACACCGGCATGCTCGGCGGAACGTTCTATCCGCAGGGCGTGGCGTCAGCGCTCGAGATCCGGGGCGACGCGCGTGACGGCGATCTACGAACAACGGCGCGAACCGCTGGGATCGCTGCCAGCGCCGCAGTAGCTGAGTCTTACGGGTAGGTGTACAAGACGGCCGCTTCGCCGGCCTTGGCGATGCGGGCGTCGAATGCTTTGATGATGAGCGTCGCGACGCGCGATGAGGGCTTCGACTTCGGCTTTCCGAAGCTGCCTGCCGACGGCGGCCGCGAGTGATGCGGCCGTCAGCTTCTTCATGTTCTCATAGAGCGACCGTTCGACGCGGATCAGCTCGTCCGGCTTGCCAAGGTCCTTGTTGAGACGGAACGCACGCGTGTGGTCGTATCATCCACGTCGTCCACTGCTTGTCGTAGAGCGTGTTGCCGAGGTGGCGATCGCGGTTCTGGATGAGCTCGTCGAACACGCGTTGACGGTACTGATAGTGCTCGAACCGTCGCGGGTCGGGATCGGTCGCCGACTTTTTCCGACGCCCCTCCTCGTCCATGGCGCACGTCGTCGATCCACCAAGTGACCGCCGCGGGCTTGCCGGTCACTTTCCGCTCGACGGACATCGGGACGTTGTCAATACCCAGCAGAACGGCGAGCTTGTACGCCGCGATGTTGAAGCAGTAGCAGTCCCTGAAGTTGAACTCGGTGTAGCCCTGCACGCGATAGATCGCCTGCTCGACTTCGATGAACTGGGCCTGACGCATCGTGGGTCACCGTACCGTCCGAGAGCGTGAGCCGCAGCGTTCCCGTGGTTCCGCTGCCTGACGCCCTAGAATCGAACGATCTTGGCCTCGAGCAGGAACTTCTCCATCTGCTCCGGCGTCAGGCTCACCCGCTCCGGGGCCGCCGCCTGTGCGGCGGCCGATGTCGACAAGCCGTGAAGTAAGGCAATTAACGCCAGACCGACGAACCGCCCCGCGATTCTCATGACGTCCCCTTCCGGGTTTCCTGCTAGGCCGACAAAGTGGCTGATTCTACTGCACGGGCCCGCGACTCGACGGCCAGGAGCGCCCTGAACAGGCCCTGGAGCAGTTCGACGTCGGCCGCGAGCACGTCAAAGAGGTCACGGTCGTCGATCCGCAGCGCCACGCCGGCCTCGGCAACCGTGATCCTGGCTTCGAACCGCATGTCGGCCAGGGTTTCGTAGAGGCCGACCGCATCGCCCGTTCGCGCCGTCATCGGCTCGGCGCCCGGGACCTCCACGCGTAGGGCGCCCGACACGACCAGATAGATCGCCGGATCGTCGGTTTCTCGGACGATCACCGAACCGAGCGTCAGCGGAACGTCCTGGGCGATCATCGCGAGCCGCATCACCTGGGCGCTCGTTGCGCCGACGGTCAAGGGGCTCGCCTGAAGCAGCAGCGCGCGCTCCATCGGCTGCAGACCGTCCGCCGAGTATTGGGGAACGACGTCGGGCATGACGCCTCGGGTCACGCCGTTCAAGTCGACCCCGCCACGCGTGCTCAGCACCAGCCGGAAGAGTCCGTGAGCCACGTCGAGGTTGTCGAACGCGAGCGTGAGGAACTCGTCTTGGGTCAGCGAGAGTGTGACGGCGACGTCCACCGCCGATATCGCATTGCCCAACGGCCGGCCGGCCAGAAGCTCCTCGAACGCGAGCGGCCCGGGCGCCACGATACGCGCGCCGTTGTCGACGCTGACTTCCCCGTCGATCAGAAATTGCAACGAGTTCGGCACGAGACCCGCGTCGTACACCGTGCGTCCCCGGTCGTATCGCACCTGTCGCGACGTGCCTGCGAAGCGGAACAGCTCGTCCACGGACACGTAGTCGAACACCGGCACGCCGCGGAGGCGTTTCGCGAGCTCGACGGTCGGGAGAGGCTCGTTCCAGCGCGCGCGTCGATCGTCGGTGGACATCCGGGAGGCGGCGAGCGCCCACGAGGCGGACTCGAACACGTACCAGTCCCGCGGGTCGCGATGCGCGAGGGCGTACTCGATGTCATCCGTCAGCGACGCGATCCCGCGCTCGGCGGCCATGTGAATCGCGCATGCCGCAATCACCTGGTCGTCATCATGAATGAGCTGCGCCAGCGTGTCCTCAGGCGTTCGGCGTCGCGTACGGAAGAGCAGGTTCGTCCGCCGCACCCGCTCGTCGATCGGCATGTCGTCGACCATCAAGACCACGCGTTTCCGAAGCGCGCCTGACAGCACGTTGTCGAGGTACTCGGCGGCGCTCGCGTGTTCGGTCGGCGTGCCGCGTTCGAGGGCCATCCAGGCGGCACGCATGTCGCCCGGCGAGTAGATCAGGCCGAGCAACCGAAAGACGCGCTCGCGGCTGCGCGATTGCTTTTCGTTGAGCGCGCGGACCAGGAGCGAATCGGACTCGAAATCCCCGCCGTGCACGAAATTCGCGTGGAGCGTCAGCGCGTTGAAGTACCGCAGGCTTTCCGCCATCGCCAACGCCTCAACGGGATCTCGGCGAACGACGAGCTCGGGGTTGGAGCGGTGCAGCGCTTCGATCGCCGTGATCGCCTTGTACCGAAGGAACCCGTCGCGGTCGGACAAGGCGTCGACCAGGACGTCCACCGTCCGCTGGGACGGAATGCGCGCCAGTGTCGCGGGCAGATGCCGGCGGACCCACAGGTCTTCGCCTTCCTCTTTCAGGAAGTGTGCGAGCGGCTCGACGATGTCGCTGCCGTAGCCAATGAGCACAGCACGGGCGTCACTCTTCAGGACCCGATGGCGAAGGAGCGACACGAGCGGCGCGACGAAGAACGCCTGGTCGCGGCCCAGACGGCCGGCACTTCGCACCGCCTCCTGTGCGACCTGCACGTTGCGGTCGTACATGAGTTGTATCAGCAGGTCGCGCGCGATCGGGCCCGGCACGTCGCCGAGCGCGCGGGCGACCTCGATGCGCGCGGGCACCGCGGTCTCGCGCGCGTCGTTGGCCAGCGCCTGCAGCGCGGCCGTCGCGGCGCTGACGTCATTCGGATCGGAGCCGGCCGTCAACGCGACGGCGGCCGTCGCGACCATGCGTGGATCGGCGTCGGTCAGGTGCCGTCGCAGGAACGACGCCGCCTCGGGTCCACGAATCGTCGAGATCGCACGGACGGCCTCGGCACGAACGTCGGCAAGTCGAGCCTGATCAACGCGCTCGTCAAACAGAAGATCGCGCGGACGAGCGCGGCGCCAGGGAAAACGCGCCTGGCAAACTACTATCTGATCGAAGGCGTCATCGCCCACCGCGACGTGCGCCCGTTCTACCTGGTGGATCTGCCCGGCTACGGATACGCTCGCGGCGGCGCGGCCTCGGCGGAAGAGTTCGAAGCGCTGACCGAAGATTACTTCGATCCTGCCGCGAATCCAGGACGATCGGTCGCGGGCATCTTCCACCTGATCGACAGCCGCCACCCGGGATTGCGGCAGGATGCCGCGGCTCACGAGTGGCTGCTCCGTCGGGGTTTGCCGATTGCCGTCGTCGCGACGAAGATGGACAAGCTCGCCCAGCGCGAGCAGACCCAAACCGTGAAGGCTCTGGCAGGAAACTACGGCGCGCGCGTACTGCCTGTGTCCGCCATGAAGGAAACGGGGCTGCCGGAGGTGTGGCAGACGCTGCGGGAGTGGACCGCTCGATGAAGTCGTATGCCGATGCCGTTGGTGCGCTGCTCGACGAGTTCCACTGGAACCCGTGGTTCCTGAATACGTACTGGCCGGAAAACGCGCAGCGCGTCGGCACGATCGTCGAACTGGCGGCACGAGCGAACCCCGCGTCCGTAAACGGTCAACCCGCCTCGGTGCTCGAGGTGGGATGCGCCAACGGGTACATCGCCTGCCTCTTCAACGAGCTCGGCTATCGGACGTTTGCGATGGATTCCGGCGACGATCCGAAGCGCGATGAGATGTTCGCCAGACGGAACATCGGATTCACGAGCGGCAACCTCAACGACGCGCCTCCGCTTGCCGCCCACGCCGATGCATCGATGGATGTGGTCGTGCTCGGCGAGGTGTTCGAGCACGTGTTGAACCATCCCGCCGGCCTGCTCCAGGCGGTTCATCGCATCTTGCGGCCCGGTGGGGTCACGATTCTGACGACCCCGAACCCGTCGACGCTGGCCAACAGCATCAGGTTGCTCGGCGACGGATACGTCCTGTGGGGCACACCGGCGTTTCTCCGCGATGTCAAGCTTCGGAACGGGAACGTCATCGATCGCGGTGACATCCACTACCGCGAGTATCCGGCCTGGATCGTCATGGAGCTGATGAAAGAGCTGGGGTATCGACGTCAGGAGCGTGCAGTACTATCGAGCAGGCATTGCGCCGACCCATTCGGCGCCGAAGAAACTGGTCAAAACCCTGCTCGCGCTGAGCGGGCTGTCGAAAACACGCCCGTTCGCGCTGGGCTACATCATCGACGCGAGAAAGTCGCCATGACGATGCGCTATCGACGCTTTGGACGCCTGGGCTGGCAGGTCTCGGAGATCGGCTACGGCATGTGGGGCATGGGTGGATGGACCGGCTCCGACGACGAGGAGTCGCGCCGATCGCTCGATCGCGCGGTCGAGCTGGGCTGTACGTTCTTCGACACCGCGTTCGCGTATGGCATGGGGCGCAGCGAGAAGCTGCTTGGCGAGGCGCTGAAGCGACACTCGAGCAGGAAGCTGTACGTCGCGACCAAGGTGCCGCCGAAGAACTGGAAATGGCCGGGCAGGGCGGAGACGCCGGTTTCCGATGTATTCCCCGCCGACCACATCATCGAGATGACCGAAAAGAGCCTCAGCAATCTCGGCTCGATCGCCTCGACCTGCAGCAGCTTCACGTGTGGAGCGACGCATGGGCCGAGGACGGAGGCTGGCAGCGGGCGGCCGAAGATCTGAAACGCCGCGACGCTCGTCGGCGGCTTCGGCATCAGCGTCAACCGCTGGCAACCCGCCAATGTCCTGAAGGCGCTCCGGACCGGGCTCGTCGACTCGGTCCAGGTGGTCTACAACATCTTCGATCAGAACCCCGAAGACGAGCTGTTGCCCGCCTGCCGCGAGCTGGATGTCGCGGTTATCGCGCGCGTGCCGTTCGACGAAGGCAGCCTGACGGGCACGCTGACGAGAGACAGCACCTGGCCTGAAGGCGACTGGCGGAACGTGTATTTCACGCCGGCGAATCTGGCAGAAACGCTCGAGCGCATCGACCGCCTCGCTATGCTCGTGCCGAGCGGCATGGACCTGCCAGAGGTGGCGCTGCGCTTCATCCTGGCAAACCCGGATGTGGGCACGGTCATTCCGGGCATGCGCAAGATCCGGCACGTCGAGCGTAATCTGGCCGCCAGCGACGGCGAACTGCTGCCGGCGCGCCTGGTTGACGCCTTGCGTGAGCACCGCTGGGACCGCACGCACGTGATTTCCTGACGGTCATCGGCCGATAACAGCTCGATGACCATGAAACGCCTGCTTTCGGCCGGGATTCCCGTGTTCGTCGGTCTCCTCATGGGTGCAGGCACAACGATGGCCGCGCTGCGTGCGACGCGAACGCCGGACAACCCGCTGTACGACCTGCGCGTTCGCATCCTGCCGTTGCCTTTCGCCGACGATCAGGAATCGAAGTGGCTGGCGGCGACCTACGGGCCGGAGCGGTTCTCGGAGGGCATCGAGGAGTGGATCATCCGCGATTTCTTCCACGACAAGCGCGACGGGATCTTCCTCGACGTCGGTTCGGCCGACTACAAGACACTCAGCAACACTTATTACCTCGAGAACCGCCTCGGGTGGTCGGGCGTCGCCGTGGACGCGCTGGAAAGGTATCGGGAGGGATACCGGCTGCATCGGCCGGGGACGAAGTTCTTCACCTTCTTCGTCTCCGACAAGTCCTCTACGAACGCGACGCTCTTCGTGGGCAAGCAGACCTTCGTGTCATCTGCCGAGCGCGCCTTTACCGAACGATTTGGCGAGGTGACGGAGACAGTGCAGGTGCCGACCATCACGCTCGACGACCTTCTGGAGGCGCAAGGGGTGAGCGGGTTCGATTTCCTCTCACTCGACATCGAGCTGCACGAGCCGCAGGCGCTGGCCGGGTTCGATATTGGGCGGTTCAAACCGGCCCTGATTTGTGTCGAATCCCATCCCGAGGTGCGGCAGGACCTCCTCGACTACTTCAGCGCCCGAGGCTACGTGGTCGCTTCGAAGTACCTGCGGGTCGACAGGCAGAATCTGTGGTTTATGCCGTCCGGCACACACGTGAAGCCTTTCCCGTTCACCGCCGATCTCCACTAGGCGGCCGGTTCGCCTGGCCGGCGGGAAGGCTGCTATAATCAAAGTTTCGCCGAAGGGAGTTTTGTCGTGAAGGAAGGCATTCATCCGAAATACCACGAGGTAGAGGCCCGGTGCGCCTGCGGGGCGACCTGGAAGACCCGGTCGACCAAGAAAGAGCTGCACCTGGAAATCTGCTCGAACTGCCATCCGTTCTTCACGGGCCGGCAGAAGCTGATCGACACGGAAGGCCGCGTCGAGCGGTTCACGAAGAAGTTCGGCGCTCAGACGGTCGCCAGCCGCAAGAAGGCGCCCGCGAAGCCGGGAGCGAAGGGCTCGAAATTAGCCACTGCGTAGACAGCAACCTGTCATGGCGGATGGCAAATGGCAAATGGCAATTTGATTAGACCTGCCATCTGCCATCATCCATCTGCCATCGCACTCCCGGCATCCTAACGCCGCATCCACCTCCAAGCCGATTCCACCATCATCTCGAGACGGTCTCGGCTCGGTTTCCAACCGAGCTCGCGGCGCGCTTTGTCCGAAGACGCGACAAGCACCGGCGGATCGCCCGGACGCCGGGGACCGACGACAGTCGGAATCCGCTTTCCGGTCACCTTCTCAGCGCACGCGATCACCTCGCGTATGGTGTGCCCGTCGCCGCCGCATCCCAGATTGTAGATATCCATCCGCCCCTCCCGCCGCTCGAGCGCGAGCAGGTGCGCATCGGCGAGATCGAGCACGTGGATGTAGTCGCGCACGCACGTGCCGTCGCGCGTGTTGCAGTCGTCGCCGAAAATCGTGACGTGTGGCGCCGTGCCGGCGGCGGCCCGAAGCACGAGCGGAATCAGATGTGTCTCCGGATCGTGGCGCTCGCCCGATCGCTCGCTCGCGCCGGCCGCGTTGAAGTAGCGGAGCGACGTCACGGAAAAGCCGTGCGCCTTCGAGAACCAGGCCAGCGCGCGCTCGAAGGCGAGCTTGGACTCGCCGTACGGATTGATCGGCCGCGTGGGCATGCCTTCGTCGAGCGGCGTCTTCTCGGGTACGCCGTAGACCGCGCAGGTCGATGAGAACACAATCGATTTCACACCGGCGTCGCGCATGGCCTCCAGCAGGCTCGAGCCCGGCGACGAAATTCGTCCGGTAGTAGGCGCCCGGCTGCTCCATCGATTCGCCGACCAGTGCCACGCCCGCCATGTGAATGACCGCATCGATGCGCCGCTGTCTCAGCGTCGACAACACGGCGGGTGTGTCGTTGAGGTCCGCTTCGACGAACGTCGCGGCAGGCGACACGGCATCGCGGTACCCGCGCGAGAGGTTGTCGAAGACCGTCACTTCGTGCCCGCGCTCGACGAGCACGTCGGTCATGACGCTGCCGATATAGCCTGCACCACCTGTTACTAGTATTCGCATGAGTGTCTGTTACTCGCGTGGAGGAGTCACGATTTCGGTTCCGCCGCTTGGCAGGCTGACGTAGTCCACGGTGTAGCCGAATTCCGTGGACGCACTCGCAGGATTCCGGAATCCGCTGCGCAAGTCGCCCGGGGTTCGAAGCTCGAGGTAACGGTTGAAGTACCGCGTGTTGGGGATCGGCGTGTTGAAGCTCGTCGCGTCCGTATGGTAGACGGTCAGCCCCGAATCCGTCTGTCGCACGGTGTACCAGAACACCGGCTCCTCGTGGCAACGCGTGCACGTTGTACCAGGCCATGGCAGCGATCTCGTCGAGCCGGCCCCGCAGCGCGTGCGCCGCCACGCGCTCGCCTATCTGGGAGACCCCGAGCAGGACGCAGAGAGTGAGAAGAACGTTCGCCCGATGGTGGGCCATCAGAAGCGCGATGGCCCAGAGGGCGCCAAACACCACGACCGCGAGCACGCCAGGGTGGTGTATGGCTTCCACGCGCGAATACTTCAGAAGCATCTCGATGACGAACACGGCCAGGCCCAGGCATCCAACCGCCACGCTGACGAGGCGGCTTCCGGCCTCGGTCCGCACGCCCCTGACCACGACACGCCACAACGGCGCACGCGAGGGGTATCCAGAAATACACCGACGCAAACCGGGCGGCTGGCGCCTGGGTCAGCCAGACGAGCAACGCCAGCATGGAGCCGCCCACGAGCACGGCCAGCCCCCACATCCCCGGAAAGGGATCTGACTCTCTTTGGCGGAATCCCTGACCGATCACGACCAGGAGTACCAGCGGCAGGATGATGCTGAGCTTCTGCGTGAGGATCAGAGAGTGGAGCCATCCCCTCACCCATGCCTGGCCCGTCACGTGTGCCATATCGTAGGTCGGGCGCAACTGCGCCCACGTCTTGATGAACACGCGATCGGCCTCGACGAGCGCGGGCGGCACACGCCAGTCGACGTTCAGACCGAACACGGAAGACGGATAGAGCGGATATCCGCTCAGGATGACGCCTCGCAGAAGGAATCCGCCCACCAGCACCGCACCCGCGGCCGCCGCGAACATCGGCAACCGCGGAAAAACGTCACTGGCAGCCGTTCGCCTGAAGTCTCTCGCCACTCGAAACAGCACGACACACAGGATGACCGCGCAGAACGCGGCCGCGCTGAGCTTGACGGTCACCAGCAGGCACCCGACGAGGATGGCCGTGGCCGCGCTGACCCGGTATTCCGGCGTTCCGGGCGCGGCACAGGCAAATCTGAGAAAGACGCAGGACAGGATAACCACACCGGCCGTGACGGCCACATCGGCCTTCAGCGTGGAAATCGCCGGGCCGAAAATGCCGAACAACACGAGGCCGATGGTCGGAGCGAAGAGCACGGCCGCAAAGAGCGACACGGTCTCCGGAGGACCGGGGCGCCGGGCGACCCTCACCATCGCGACGAGCACGTACACCAGCGCGAGCGCCACGACGAAGCCGTTGACCAGGTGATTCACGTGCCCGGCCCAGCGTCCGGCACTCAACAGCGCGGCAAGGAGGTGATGCGAATTGTTGAATCCGAGCCGGCCGTGCAGATTGGCCAGGCCCGGCACCAGCGGATAGTCGAAGAACCATCGAACGGCCTGGAACTCGTAGTTGTAATCGTCCATGCCTCCGCCGGCCAGCGAGTGATTGGCCGTCCAGACCACCAGCGCGAATGCCCCGAGCGCAATCGGGAGATGCGAGCGAATCTGGAGGAGCGGCCGGAACCAGCGACGCTCGACGACGATGGCCGCCACCGACAGCGATGCGAAGGGGCCGAGCGCGGCACTGACCGGAAGAAAGAAATGCCAGACGACCAGCCCCAGAACCGTGAGGGCGAGGCCGGCCCAGATGCTGTCGTAGAGATGTGCCCAGCTCGCTTCAATCCGTCCGATGCGATCGAAGAGCAATCCGCCAAGGGCGCCGAAGGCCACGACGAGCATCAGCCACGTGAAGAGCACGCTCGATGTGAGGATGATCGACAAGGAGTGCGTTCAAAGTGTACCGCATCGTGTTACCATCGGCGAAGACGGCCACCTGCACGAGGAGATTCTGATGGATGAAGGCGAGCCGCGGGTGCGGCGCAGGGGAATGTTCTTTCACGTCGAGACACCAGAGCTCGACGACGTCGAAACGGAATCCGCCGAGGGCATGCCGGCCCGCATCACACGGCGGAGACCAGTCAAGGCAGCACGAAATCTCTCCGCTGCCCCCGATCAGCCGGAATTGAGGGCCACGCCCTCACTGCACAAGACGAGGATGAACCGGTCGTTCAGATTTGCGACCGCGACTGGCAGCCGTCGACTGTCACAGATGAGCCGCTGATCCAGCTCGCCCGCGGCGAGGCGAGAAACGCCACGACGTCGCCCACTTCTTCAGCCCGGCCAAAACGCCCGAACGGGAGTTCTGCGCGCACGAAGTCGGCCAGACCGTTCGGATCTGCCTTGACCCGCTTCTCCCACGATCCTCCGGGAAAGAGAATCGATCCCGGCGCCACGCTGTTCACACGAATGCCGTCTTTGGCAAGCTGTTGCGCCATCGCCTTCGCGAGGCTGATTTCGGCCGCCTTCACCGCGTTGTAGACCATCCGGCCGCCCGACTCGCGTCCCCAGATCGACGCAATCATGACGATCGATCCGCTCCCGCGCGCCCGCATGTGCGGCACGACAAGGCGCGACATGCGGATGGCCGGGTACAGGGTCTGGTCGAGCGCGTCCTGCCACTCGGCATCGGCCGTATTGACGATGTCGGTCCCTTTGGCCGTTCCGACGTTATTGATCAGGATGTCGATGCCACCGAAAGCCTCGAGGGTGGCGTTCACCACCTTCTCGGCGCCTTCTGCCGTCGACAGGTCGGCCGCCACGGCGAGCACCTGGGCGACCGTCTGTATGGTGCGCAGTTCTGCTGCCGCCCGATCGAGGGCCTCGGCGCCTCGGGCGCAGAGGCAGACGTGGCAGCCTTCGGCCGCGAGCGCTTTCGCGCTGGCCAGCCCCAGCCCTCGGCTCGATCCCGTCACGATGGCGGCCTTGCCGCGGAGTTGGAGATCCATGTGTGTTAGGTGGTGGTAGTGGTTGGTAGTACGTCGGAAGTGGTCGGTGCATTTACGCATTTGTCACCAACCGACCACCTTTCAGTCAGGCCGCCCGCCGGTCAGATCGTTGAGCCTCCAGTCGAAGGTCTCGTAGGTGAGCTGGAAGGTGTTCTTCTTGATGAACTCCTCTTCCGCCTCCAGCAGGTGCGGCCGCAGGAATCCTATCACCGCGAGCTCGATGGGCTCGCGTTTGGGCAGGTCGAACGAGTCGTCTGAGAACTCCTCGATGAACTCCTTCGCCCGCCAGCTCAAGATGGGGCTGATGCTCACCTTGCCGTTCAGCGCGTCCACCTTGGTCCATCGCGGCGTCGTCACGAACTGCTTGCGGGCGTCGTCGAGCTGCCGGTTCACGGCCTTGGCGCTGAACGCCTCGCTCCGCAGCCGGCCGCTGCCGACCGCGCCCCGCCCCAGCACGATATACACCCGCGCATCGTCGAACTCGGCGAGCACCGTGTTCTCGATCTGATCGAGCGTCACGCTCTTGCCCGCGATCATGTGCGCGGTCTTTTCGAAGGCGCCGGGAATCTGCCTGATGCTGTTCGCGGGATAGTTCGACGCTCGCGCCCGAATCGGGTAGTTGTTGACGACGGTCTGCAGCACGAGCGCGTTGTACGCGTTGATCCAGAGCGCCTTCTTCTGCTCGGCGGACCATTGCGCGTAATCCGACGTAATCGCCGGCGGTGTTCAGCGATGCGATGTACCGGTTCAAACGGTCGCGATCGCCCTGCAGCGCACGGTAGTAGACGAGGCCATCGCGCACGTGCAGATCGAGCAGCGCATCGAACGGCACGTGCAGCGCTTCGAGCTCGGGCGATGGCTTGTAGTCCTGCGCGCGCAACTGCACGATCGTCATCGCGAGCACGATAGCGGCAAGCACCTTGAATTTCATGGTCATGTCTTGTTCAGAAACTGCCAGAGCCGCCACTCGAAGAGCTCCGACCGCTCGAGATTGGGGAGGTGGCCGGCCACCGGCATGAGCTCGAGCTGCGAGTGCCTGATGGCTCTGTGCATGCCTTCTGCCTCGCTGGGTGGAATCAACGTGTCCTCGACACCGTGAACGATCAGGGTGGGCACGTCGATCTTGCCGAGCATCGGTGTCGAATCCGAACGCTCCATCATCGCCCTGACCGCCGTTTTGACGCCCTCGCGCGTGTTCTCGACGACGAGATCGTTGACGCGGGTCGCGAGGTCCGGCCGGTCGTGCTGCGTCGTCGCGCCCAACAACTTCGGCACCATCTGCGCCGCGACGGCCCCGACTCCCTCGCGAACGACAAGGTCGATCATCTTCTCGCGATTACTGCGCCCTTCGTCGCTGTCGGCCCCTGGCCGTGTCGACACGAGGCCGATCGCGCCCAGATAGCGCGGCGCGCTCTTCAGGATCTCGAACAGCACGTAGCCGCCCATCGAACAGCCGATGACGGCTGCCTGGGTAATCTCGAGCCGGTCGAGCAGGTCGATGACGTCACCGGCCAGATCGCTGAGCCCGATCGAATTCCCGGCAGGCATCGGCGTGCGGCCAAACCCGCGGTAGTCCGGCGCGATCGCGCGCCAGCCTTCCGGAACGGCGGCCAGCGTCGGCTCCCACATCGCGGCCTGCAGCGGAAACGCGTGCAGGAACACGGCGTTCCTGACCGGAGGCGGCCGGACGGCCGGTGTCGCCTTTTCGGCCACGAGATAGCTGATGGATTTGTGGCCGATGGTGACCGACTCGCGGCGCATCTCCGCATCTTAGCAGGAACGACCGCCGCCGATTACGTGAGCGTCTTAGGGATGGAGCTCGTCGTTCGGCTCGGAGCGCTCTGGGCCGCCGGCAGCATCTCCACGAGCACACGGCTGTCTGGCTCGCGCGGAAACTCGAGACCCAGAATACCGGCGAGCGTGGGCGCGATGTCTTCCGGACCGCTCGCGTCCGCGTATCGCCCGGGTGTAATCCCGCGGCCCATGAAGACGACGGGCACGTGGCGATCGAAGTCGTACACGCTGCCGTGGCCGGTGCCGCCGAGCGCGGAGTTTACGTAGACGTACCGCTTGAGCTGAACGTTCAGATGCGGGCTGCGCGGAGCGTAAAACGCGTTCTTGAACAGCTCCAGTTCCGGATCCGAAGACGGCGCGAGACTTCGGAGATCATCGTGCGTGTAGACGCGCTCGACGAGGCCGGTAGACATGAGGCCGTCGATGGCCGTCTTCTCGACCTCTTTCCAGTCGAGCTTGTTCTGGCGCACCGCCTCTTCGTTCAAGTAGACGTCGGTGGCGAAGTGGCTGATCAGGTTCTTCACGCCGGGATATCGCTGGTCGAGCGCGGTCCTCACGGCGCTCTCCAGCACCTTCGGCGGCACCCTCTTGGCGGGCAGCCCCTTCTCGGCCGAGAGCTCGACGAGCGGACGTGCGCCGTGATCGGCCGACAGCACGATGAGCGTGTTCGCCAGACCCACTGTCGAATCGACCTGCGCGAACAGACGGCCCAGCACGCCATCGAGACGCAGCATCTGGTCCATCAGCTCCTGGCTGTCGGGGCCCCAGTTATGACCGATGCCATCGGTCGCGGCAAATCCGATCGCCAGAATGTCTGTGTCGGCATCCTTGCCCAGCTCGTGGTGCTTCATGGCCTCGAGGAGAAATCGAGCACGATATCGTCGGCGAACGGCGACCGGCGCAACTCGAGGTAGTACATCCTCCTGGGGCGGCACGCCCTTGAACGGGTGCGGGAACGCGATGTCTTTGCGGTCGCGCTCGCCTTCAATGGCATCCTTGCCCGCGTACTTCTTCGTACAACGCCACATCGTCGATGAGACGATTCCATCCCTTCGCCGCAAACCGATCGACGCTGCGCTTGCGGTTGAAGTCGGTGAGCCACGCCGGCGCGGCGTCCATGTAGAACGTGCTCGAGATGAAGTTGCCACCAGCGTTCTCGAACCAGATACGCCGCATCTGCACGGTGCCCGCCCATGAGGATGGCCGAACGATCCTTCAGCCCGATACCGACCACGTGAGACCGCGGCGATTTCGCCTTGAGCGCGTCGCCAACCGTAAACGTAAGGAGGTTCGCCGGGGAGGACGCGCGTCCCTCGCCGCCGATGGTGCGCTGCACCGGATCGTCGATGACGTTGACGACCCTCTTCAGAAACGGATCCCACCAGTCGTTCGCGACGATGCCCGAGTGGTTCGGATGCGAGCCGGTGAGCAATACCGAGTGCCCGGGTCCCGTTTCGGTTGAGGCATGCCGATAGTTGGCGTTCGTGAAGATGCCCGCCTTGTCGATGATCTGCCGCAGCCCTCCCTTATAGAGGGGATTGAACCGGTCGAGATAGTCGAACCGCATCTGATCGATGGATATCACGAGCACGAGCCGCGGCGCTGACGGCCCAGCGACCGCCGCGGGGGCCTGCGCATGCGTAATTGACCACCAAAATGAGACAGATATCAGGACAAGCAAGTATTTGCGCATGGGTGCTCATGATCGTAACAGAGGTACGAAATTCGCATAGAGCAATTAACGCGGGGCAGCTTTTTGCCCGATATCTGGTTCAAATGGGGCTGTTTCAGGAACTCCTCGGCAGCGACCATCTGGCCACACTGGAGTTCTTCGTCGTCGGGCTCCGCGATGTATCCGAGAGCGCGACCGACGAGCAGGAACTTCTGTACAACGCCAGCGTGCTCGCTCACTACGCGCAGGTGTCGATCGACGCCGAAGACGAGCTGTCGCCACCGGCCGACCTGAGCGCCATTTACGACCGTTTCATCGCGCGACGCGGCCCGTTCCGCGACAGCGCGCACATGGAAGCGGCCGGCGCGCAGTGCCTGCTGCTGGCCGGATTTTTCGAAGAACAGATGCGCCGCCGGCACAACATCCGCTGGTACGCCCAGATGGGCGCCGACTTCTATCGGCGTGCCGCGGCTCGCGAGGAAGCGGCAGGCAAGGCGCAACTGCTCGATTGCATCGCAGGACGGTTCGAGCTGTGGCGTCAGCGTCACGCCCGATTGAACCGCGAGCTTCGCGACCTGCGCTACATCCTCACACCGCGCCACTAGCGACTGACACACGAATCAATGGGCCGTGCGTCTGTGAACCGCGACCGAGGTGGTCGGGGCTATACTTCACTGAGAACGATGAATGTTCGTCCCTGGTGGCTGCTGCCGCCCGGCCGCATTCATCCGGGCTGGTGGATCGCACTCGGCGCGATGCTGGTCTGGATGGACCACGCGACCGGTCCTCACGCCACATTTCCCGTGCTCTACGCGGTGCCGGTCACCCTGGCCGCCTGGTACTCGGGAAAGCGTGCAGCCATCGGACTGGGTATCGCCGTACCGCTCGTGAGAATCCTGACGCTCGTCTCGTCGCAACCCTACGCCGACGTCTACCCTTCGATACTGGCCACGCTCTTCAGGGGCAGCATGGTGCTGCTGTTCGCGCTCTGGTTCGCACGATTGGCCGACTACGAGCGCGAGCTCAGCCGGCAGGTCAGGGTGCTCGAAGGCCTGCTCGCGATCTGCTCCTTCTGCAAGAGCATCCGAAACGAGCGGGGCGACTGGGAGCACCTCGAGTCGTTCATCTCGAGACGCTCGGAAGCCGAGTTCAGCCATGGCGTCTGCCCGTCGTGTGGCGCCTTGCACTATCCCGACATGTTCGGCGAAGAGAGGTCCGTCTCGAACGGCTGAGCCGGCGGGCGCGAAATTCGTGTTCCCGATTACAGTTCCCGTCGCTCCATCCCTGCCATTTCGCGCACGCCTGCGCATGGACCACGATCGCGCACGGCAAAATGGTTTCAGGTCAACACGTTATCGGGGCGTGAGCTACAACGGTGCAGGCCGCAGGGCGTGGCACCTCCGTTGCTCCTTCGGAAGTATCGTCAGACACCCATTTCGAAGGATCAAAATCATGGCTGAACAGATGAAACGCCTCCGCACTCGCCTGGTGACGCTCGCCGTAGCCATCGCGCCGTTTGCGATGGTCACGACCGCGATCGCGTAACGTCAGCAACGCCGCAGGTCGGGCCGCGCACGGACCGGTGAACTATGCCGGGGCTGCGCGCTGCCGCGACCCCGTTGCCTGCCACCACAACGCCAGTCCGAACGGCGCAAGGGCCAGCACTGCAGAAATGAGCCCCATTGTGCCGTAACCAACGGCCGCGAAGACGTGGCCGCTGAGGAAGCTTCCCGAAGCCGCCACCAGTCCCATCAGCAAATCGTTGAATCCCTGGGTGCGCGCCCGCTCGTCGGGCGAGAGCTGATCGGCAAGAAGCGACGAGCCCCCGACAAAGCAGAAATTCCATCCGAGCCCGAGCAGGAACAGGCCGAACGTAATCGGCACGAACGCCGGCGACAGCGGGGCGACAAGACAGGCCAGGGCCAGAACGATCGCCCCGGCCATGATGACGGGAGCACGGCCAACGCGATCCACCAGCCTTCCAGACAGAATCGAGAACGCGAACATGCCGAGCACGTGAAGTGACGTCGTCAGCGAGATCGCCGTCACCGCATGGTTGTGATTCCGCATGTGCAGCGATGTGATGACCATGACCATCACCATGACGGCGTGGCCGGCAACCATCGACAGAATCGCGACGCGCGCGCCGGGACGCCGAAGCACGTGCGAGAGCGGCGCGGAACCTTGCGCGAGCGGCACTGCCCGCGCATTGCCTCCGGCGAGCGCGCGGGCAATCTCGCGCGGGTCGGGCCGGAGCAGCGTCGCGATGACGACCGCCGCACATGCCAGCAGCACCATGCAGACGCCAAATGGCCAGACGAGGTCGCTCACATTCAGCCGGGCCAGCCTCGGTCCAAGCAACAGGGACAGCGATGGCCAGATGAGCGTGCCCGCGGTTCCGCCGACCACGACGATGGCAATGGCTCTTCCCCGTTGTGCTTCCGGGTGCATTTCGGCCGCAACGAAGCGCGACAGGCCGGCGGCGGCGCTCGCCGGCCCCATCAGTGCGAGTCCGCCGACGAAGCCGGGAAAGCTGCGCGCCACAATCGCCCAGGCCGCGATCGCGGCGCCCACGGTGCCAATCGCATAACCGGTCGAGAGCGCCCGTCGCCGGCCCCATCGATCCATCGCATATCCCAGGAGCAGCGACGCGGCGGCCACGCCGACCAGATACACGGCAGACGGCACACCAGCCCACGACGTGCGGCCGCTCAGATCGGCGCCGACAATCGATGTGACCGTCGACGAGGCGAGGAATGCCGTCGAGCTGAGCGCATGCGCCACCGAGAGCGTCCACGTGAGCCTGTGGGATTCGTGCAAGCGGTCCCCCTGATTAGATCACTAAGGTCACAAAGAAAAGGCTCTCACCAAGATCACGAAGATCCTTGATTCTTTGTGATCTTGTGTGGCGCCTCCTTCGTGATCTTAGTGTTCCGGGGGTCTACTCCAGGGTATTCAGATGGCGCGCGAGCGATTCGAGGCTCGACATGTCGCGCACCGACAGGAAGTCGTCCACGAACGGCAGCGCCGCACGCGTGCCGCGGGTCAGCGGCTCGTAGCCCGGCGACCCGATCAGCGGATTCAGCCAGATGAGGCGATGGACGCTGCGTTGAAGGCGGGCCACTTCGCGCCCGAGCACGTCCGGATCTCCGAGATCCCATCCATCGGAAATAAGGAGCGCCACCGGCCCTCGTCGCAGAACGCGACGTGCCCAATGAGTGTTGAAGCGATGGAGAGCCGCGCCCATCCTCGTCCCTCCCGACCAGTCCCGGACCGCGTCGCGCACGCGCAGGAGTGCGGCGTCGGGCCTGACGCCGGCGAACTGGCGCGTCACCCTCGTCAGCTGCGTCGAAAACACGAAGACCTCGATTCGGCGATGGCCCCCCGCCAGCGCATGCGCAAACAGCAGAAGCATGCGCGTGTAAGGCTCCATCGAGCCGCTGACGTCGCAGATGAGAATCAGCGGGCGCGGCGCAATCCGGCGCGCTGCGATGCGGAACGGCGATCAGCTCGCCGCCGTGCTTCAGGTTGACGCGAAGCACGCGGCGCAGATCGACCGCGCCGCGGCCGCCGGCGTTCCATCGCCGCGTGAGGCGGACTCCAGGGTTCCAGGTGAGCTTCGCGATGGCGTCCCGGGCACGGGCGAAATCGGCCGCGGTGAAGGTGGCGAAGTCTTTACGGCGCCAGACTTCCTCCGCGCTGTAGCTCTGCAACGTGACAGGCTCGTCGTTCTTGCCCGCGTCGCTCGCTTCCGGCTCCGACGGGGACGCCCCTGGAGCCAGCATCTTCACAGTCGCCCGTGCGCGCCTGGGAATGCCCATGGGCTGCGGCATCTGACGGTCCGACGGCTCGGCCTCCAGACGCGCCAGAATCGCTCGAAGAGCCGATCGAACAACGCCGAGATCTTCATGGCGCTGAAACAAGCACGGCCCGAAGCGCGTCGTGCACATCGCGGCGGCTCGAGATGCCGACCTCGTCGAGGGCGCGAATGGCGTCAGGGACGCCGCCAGCGCGCACGGCAACGCCGGCGCCACGCAACGTCCGGGCGAACATCAGGAGGTTCGCGAGCAGGCTTTCAGGCACGACTGGTGATCTGCCTACCGGAGCGCCATGGCGCGGGCACGAGCGTCTTTCACCAGCGCCGCAAGCCGCTCGCCCCGCAATGACTCGATGTCCTCGTGATCCTTCAGCAGCACGCCGAGCGTGTGCTCGACGGTCGCTTCATCGAGCTGATCCTGTTCGAGCGCGACGAGCGCCGCAACCCAGTCCAGCGTCTCCGAGACGCCAGCCAGCTTGTGCAGATCGGCGCCGCGAAGCTCCTGCACGAACGCCGTCACCTGCTCGGCAAGACGCCGCGGGGCATCGGGCATCCGGCTGGTGATGATGCGAAGCTCTTTGTCGAAATCGGGATACTCGAATCCAGAAATAGAGACAGCGGCGCTTCAACGCGTCGTGAATCTCGCGCGTCCTGTTCGACGTGAGGACGACGACCGGCGGCTCGGATGCGCGAACGGGGCCGAGCTCGGGGATCGTCACCTGGTAATCGGAGAGCAGCTCGAGGAGAAACCCCTCGAACTCCTCGTCGGCGCGATCGAGCTCGTCGATGAGGAGCACGGGAACCCGTCCGCGCTCGTGCTGAAGGGCGCGCAGCAACGGCCGCTTGATGAGAAACGGTTCGGTGAACAGCTGCTCGGTGGCCCGAATGCGATCGAGCTCGTGGCTGGCCTCGAGGAGGCGGATCTCGAGGAGCTGGCGAGGGTAGTTCCACTCGTACAGGGCGTGGCTGACGTCGAGCCCCTCGTAACACTGGAGGCGGATGAGATCGGTTTCGAGCGCGGCCGCCAGGGCTTTCGCGATTTCGGTCTTGCCCACGCCGGCTTCGCCTTCGAGAAACAACGGCCGCTTGAGCTTCAACGCGAGGTAGACCGCCATCACGAGGCTGCGATCGGCCACATACACCCTGGCCGGCCAGCAGCCGCTCGAGCTCGTCGACCGACGCCGGGAGGCTCACGCTACGACGCCCGCTGGAACGCCGCAGCCAGCGCGCGCTTGACGTAAACGGGCGCCATCGCCTTGCGGTACTCAGCCGACGCGAAGATGTCGCCGAGAATGTCTCCGCCCAGTTGTTTCGGTAGCCGCGGCGGCAGCCTTGGCCGTGACGTCTTCGGACGGGCGCGCCCCCTTGACCGCGGCCTCGACATCGCGCAGCCGCGCGGGCACCGGCACAAGCCCGCCGATCGCCACCTGCGCCGCCTCACAGGTACCGCCTTTCATCGTCACGACCGCCGCGGCGCCAATGACCGCATAGCGCGACGCCGGATGGGAGAACTTGATGTACGCCATCCCCTGCCCGGTTTTCTTCGACGGCACCTCGATGGCCGTGAGAATCTCGCCGGCGCCGAGCGCCGTCGTCATCATGCCCTGAAAGAACTCGCTCGCGGATACCGTTCGTTCGCCCTTCGAGCTCGCGACGACGAAACGGGCATCCAGGGCGACGAGCACCGTGGGCAGATCGGACGCGGGATCCGCGTGTGCGACATTGCCGCCAATCGTGCCGCAATTGCGCACCTGCGCGTCGCCGATGTGCCCGGCGGCATCGCACAACATCGGGCATTCAGCTGTCAGCACCGGAGAGGTTGCGAGCTCTGCGTGCGTCGTCAGCGCGCCGATGCGGATGCGTGCCGCCGGAGGACGCGATGCCCTTCAGCTCGGGAATGCGCCCGATGTCGATGAGCGCCGTCGGCAGCGGTCAGCCGCAGCTTGAGCAGCGGGATCAGGCTGTGGCCGCCGGCCAGCAACTTCGCGCCCGGGTGCTGTTGCATGAGCGCCAGCGCCTCACGAACGGCGCCGGCACGGTAATAGTCGAATGACGGTGCGAACATGACAGGCTCCTATTTGTTCATCGCGCGCCAGACACGTTCCGGCGTCAGCGGCATCGTGAGGTTGTCGACGCCGAAGGGCTCGAGCGCGTCGATGACGGCGTTGTACACCGCAGCCGTCGAGGCAATCGTGCCTGCTTCGCCGATGCCCTTCACGCCCAGCGGATGATGCGGCGATCGCGTGACGGTCGAGAGCACCTCGATATCGGGCAACACGTCGGCACGGGGAATGGCGTAGTCGAGGAGCGATCCCGTGACGAGCTGTCCGCCGTCGTCGTACACCGCACCTTCCCACAGGGCCTGTCCGATGCCCTGCACCACCCCACCCTGCACCTGCCCTTCGACGATGACCGGGTTGATCTGCGGACCGCAATCGTCGACCGCGACGTACCGCTTCACGTCGACTTTGCCGGTTTCGCGATCGACTTCGACAACCGCCACGTGCGCACCGAACGGATAGACGAAGTTGGGCGGATCGTAGAAGCTCGTCGCCTCGAGTCCCGCTTCCATGCCGGCCGGCATGTTCCAGGCGACGTTGGCCATCAGCGCGATGTCCTGGATGGTCTTCGATCGGCTCGGCGCGCCTTTGACGAAGAATTTTCCGTCTTCGTATTCGATGTCCTCGGGCGCCGCCTCGATGAGATGGGCCGCAAGGAGCTTGGCTTTCTCCTTGATCTTGCGCGTGGCCACCGCCAGCGCGGCTCCCCCGACGGCCGTCGTGCGGCTGCCGTAAGTTCCCCAGCCCATCGGCGTGCTGTCGGTATCGCCGTGGATGACCTTGACGTCGTTGACGTCCACGCCAAGCTCGCTCGACACGATCTGCGCGAACGTCGTCTCTTCACCCTGACCGTGGGGCGAGGCGCCGATGAACACGTTCACCTTGCCGCTCGGGTGAAACCGGACGATCGCGCTCTCCCAGAGACCGCCCTGGAAGCCGATCGCACCGGCGACCTGCGAAGGTCCGAGGCCGCAGATTTCCACGTAGGTGCAGACACCGATCCCGAGGTATTTGCCGTTCGGCTGCTTCCGCTGCTTCGCCTGCTCGGCGCGCAGGTCGTTGTACTTGACGTGGTTCGAGCGCCTTCTCGAGAGCCGCCTGGTAGTTGCCGCTGTCGTAGGTGAGTCCGGTGACGACGTTGCAACCGTCTTCGAACGGCGGCAGAAGATTCCGCTTCCGGATTTCCACAGGATCGATCTTCAACTCGTCCGAGAGCTTGTCCATCATGCGCTCGAGCATGAACGTCGCCTCGGGACGGCCGGCGCCGCGATACGCCTCGACCGGCGTCGTATTGGTGTAGACGCCGTAGACGTCTTCTTTCAATGCCGGCACCGCATACGGGCCCGACAACATCAGTCCGTGAAGGATGGTCGGAATGCCCGGCGCCGCCGTCGACAGATACGCGCCCATGCCGGCCCACACCGTGCAGCGCAGCCCGAGGATCTTGCCGTCGCGCGTGGCGGCCAGCTCGACGTCCTGGATGTGATCGCGGCCGTGGGTCGTTCCCTGATAGTTCTCGCTGCGCGTCTCGGACCACTTGACCGGCCGCCCGAGCTTGATCGCGCAGAATACCGCGAGAAAGTCGCCCGGGATTACCGGAATCTTGCTGCCGAATCCGCCGCCGACCTCCGGCGCGATGACGCGAAGCTTGTCTTCCGGGATACCGGTGACGAGCGACGAGAGAAACCGGACGATGTGGGGATTCTGCGTGGTGTTCCAGAGCGTCAGCTCACCGGTGGCCGCTGTCCATTTCGCCACGCATCCTCGCGTCTCCATCGCGGTTGGAATGAGCCGCTGCTGGATGATGCGGTCCTTGACGACGACGTCCGCCTTGGCGAACGCCGCGTCGAGATCGCCGCCGGCGACGGTCCAGTGGAACGCCTGATTGCCCGCAATGTCGGCGTGCAGTTGCGGAGCGCCCTTGGCCATCGCCTTCTGCGGATCGACGATCGACGGGCAGCGGATCGTAGTCGACGTCGATGAGCTCCAGCGCATCCTGGGCCTGGTACCGACTCTCGGCCACGACGACGGCCACGCAGTCGCCGACGTACCGGACCGTGTCTTTGGCGAGCTGTGGATACGTGGCGACCTTCAGGTTCGGCATTCGGCAACAGCCACGCGCAGGGCATCGGCTTCAGCGCCGCCTCGGTGTCGGCGGCCGTGAACACGGCGAGCACGCCGGGCGCCTGTTTCGCGCGCGACGTGTCGATCGAACGAATGCGCGCGTGCGCATGCGGGCTGCGCAGAAGGGCCGCGTGCGCCATGTCGGGAAGCACGACGTCTTCGGTGTAGGTGGCGGTGCCGGTGATGAGCCGCGGATCTTCACGGCGGCGGATGCCCGAGCCGAAAACCTTGGCGCTCATGATCGCGGCCTCCCCGCTGCGGCCGCGTCGCACACGGCGCGGACGATGTTCTGGTAGCCCGTGCAGCGGCACAGGTTGCCTTCCAGCCCATGCCGGACCTGCTTCGGGCGTCGGCTTGGGGTTCTTGTTCAGGAAATCGACGCTCGCCATGATCATGCCGGGCGTGCAGAACCCGCACTGGAGTCCGTGCTTGTTCCAGAACGATTCCTGCACCTGATCGAGCTTGCCGTCTGGCGGCAAGCCCTTCGATGGTGGTAATCGTCGAGCCATCGGCCTGCACGGCCAGCCGGGTGCACGACTTGATGGCGATGCCGTTCTCGAGCACGGTGCACGAGCCGCACTGGCTCGTATCGCAGCCGACTTTTGTTCCGGTGAGGCCGATGGTTTCCCGGAGGAAATGTGCGAGCAGCAGCCGGGGCTCGACATCGCGCTGGTAAACACGGCCGTTGACGGTCATTTTGACGGGGATGGTCACGGGTTATCCCTCCTGTGGCGAAGCGGGAATTCTTACGCAAAAGTGCGCATGAGTTGACGAGGAAAAATCGTCCCCCATCGCCCCAAGACCATCGCCCATCGCCCATCGCCCACTCTGATACCATCGTCCGCGCATGGAAGACCTCACGACAGGGTCCATCAACCGCCATCTGCTCAAGACCACCAGCTTCATGCTGGTCACGATGGTGTTCCAGACGCTCTACTTCCTGGTCGATCTGTACTTCGTCGGCCGTCTCGGCAAGGAAGCCATCGCGGGTGTCGGCATCGCCGGCAATCTGACGTTCCTCGTGCTCGCCATCACGCAGATGCTCGCCGTCGGCACCACGACGCTCATTTCGCACGCCGCCGGCCGCAAGGAGCGAGAGCACGCACAACTGGTGTTGACGCAATCGCTGTTGCTCGCCGCCTTCATCGGCGTGGTGTTCCTGATCGTCGTGACGGCGCTGCGCGACGCGTACGTGAATACGCTGAGCCCCGACCCGGTCAGCGGTGCAAGAGCCATCGAGTATCTCTCCTGGTTCATTCCGGCGATGGCGCTTCAGTTCCCGATGGTCGTCATGGGTGCCGCGCTTCGGGGAACGGGCAACTTCAGGCCGGGCATGATCGTGCAGACCGCGACGGTGCTCATCAACATCGTGCTCGCACCGGCCCTCATGTTCGGCTGGCTCACGGGCCGTCCGATGGGCGTGGCCGGCGCCGGGCTCGCGTCGCTCGTCGCCATCACCGTCGGCACCATCTGGCTCGCGATCTTTTTCTTCGAAGTGAAGCTCGTACTTGAAGCTGCACGTCCAGCTCAAACCGCATGGCGACATGTGGGGCCGGATTCTGAAAATCGGGTTGCCCGCCGGCGTCGAGTTCGCCCTGATGGCCGTGTACCTGTTCCTCGTTTACACCATCAGCCGGCCGTTCGGCGCCGCGGCCCAGGCGGGGTTCGGGATTGGCCAGCGGATCGTTCAGGCGAGCTTCATGCCGGTCGTCGCGCTCGGCTTCGCCGTCGCTCCGGTCGCCGGACAGAATTTCGGCGCGCACAAAGCGGAGCGCGTGCGCGAGACGTTCCGGCGAGCGGCGCTGATGGCCGTTTGGCTGCAACTGCTGGTCACGCTGGCGTGTCAGATCGTGCCGGGCGCGATGATCCGGTTCTTTTCCGTCCGATCCGGCCGTCATTGCCGTCGGAGCCGATTATCTCGTCATCATTTCCTGGAGCCTGGTCGCGTCCGGCATCATCTTCGTGAACGGCAGCATGTTCCAGGCGATGGGCAATACGATTCCGCCGCTCATCGCATCGTTCACCCGCATCATCGTCGTCGCGGTGCCGGCCCTCCTGCTCGCGCGGATGGCGGGATTCGAGCTGCGATGGATCTGGTGGCTCTCCGTCGGGGCGACGCTACTCCAGCTCAGCATGAACGTGACGCTGCTGATGCGGGAATTCCGCGCCAAGCTGCGGTTCGCTTAAAAGGTCGACAGCCACCATCCGTCGCCCGCAAACCAGCAGTTGTCGTCCACCGGCTTCGTGCGATAGAGCGAGCTCACCGCTTCCGTACCGCCGCGCCGGAACGCCTCGCTCAGCCTCTGGGCGGTCGCTTCGTCGCGAGCGCCGCTGCACGGAATGAACATCGCCGGCGAGACGAACGCCGCGGCGAAACGGTCGGCTGATTTTCGCGTGATGAGCAGCATCGCGCCGACGCCGTCGGCCGCCGTCAGCGGAAACATCAGCCGCCCGCCCAAGCTGGAGCGCATCGAGCCAGATCCCGAGCGGCGCGGTGGCTCCCGCGCTGACGTACACGACATCGGCATACGGCAGCGGGCCCGCCGAGCCCGACCGGTTGCGCACCGTCACGTTCGAGTACGCCGCAAGATTGCCAGCCGCCCACTCGGCCAGCGATTTCTGGATTTCATAGGCGACCACCGTGCCCGTCGGTCCGACGAGCATGGCGAGAATGGCGGTGTAATAGCCGCTGCCGGCGCCGATGTGCAGCACGGTCTCGCCGGGCGTCGGGTTGACGTTTCCAAGGCACATCGCGTGCAGGCTCGGCTGTCCGTTGTTCGCGGGGCCCTCTCCCGACAGCGCCACGACGACGTCCTGGTAGAGGAACGCCGGGTCGTCGGTAGGCGTCTTGATGTAGCCCGCACCCGTGAACACGTTCCACGGGCCCTTTTCGAGAAACTGCTCGCGCGGCACCGCCTCGAACGCCCGCACGAGCCGGTCTTCGACGGCCGGCGTCCCCGCCATCGCCGCAATCCGGCGTGCGTAAAACCCTCTGAACGCCTCGATGGACGTGCTCATGCCGTTGGAAGTCCTTTGGTATTGCCTAACATCTTCCGGAAGCTTAGTATCGCGCGATCTCATTCAAGGAGAGTTCCATGCAACCAGGCGTGCGGAGGGGCCCCGGAATTGGCGCGGCGTTGACGAGCGTCATCGTGGTCGCGGCCATGGCGACGTTGACAGGCCAGTATTCGATGACGGTCAACAGAGACCGCCTGATCAATGCGCAGAACGAGCCGCAGAACTGGCTGATCATGAACGGCGACTACTCGTCGACGCAGATATTCGAAGCTGACGCAGATCAACCGCGAGAACGTGAAAGACCTGCGGATGGTCTGGGCGCTGGCGCTCGGCGGCATGCAGGACGTCGGGCAGAACGGCCCGGAAAACGAAGTCAATCCTCTCATCGATAACGGATTCATGTATACGACCGATGGCTGGGGCACGCTGTACAAGATCGACGCGAGAGCGCCGAACAAGGGCGAGCTCGTCTGGGTGACCGATCCGGGTGTCGCGCACGAAGGCAACATCCCCCGCACGCGCGGCATCGCGCTGTGGGAAGACCTGGTCATCGCGAACCTGCCCGACGGGCGCGTGATTGGCGTCAATCGCGCGAACGGCGAGATCGTCTGGGACAAGAAAGTCGCCGTCGCCAACGAGTTCGGCAGCCGCGAGAAGTTCTTCACCGCGCCCATCACGGCCGAAGGCAAGGTGATTGTCGTCAACGGCGCCGGCGATGGAAAAACCCGCGGCTGGATTGCGGCGCTCGACGCGCGCACCGGCAACGAGTTGTGGCGCTGGTACGTCGTCCCGAAGCCGGGCGATCCTGGCAGCGAGACGTGGAAGGACAAGACACAACGCCTGGAAGACCGGTGGCGGCGGCATCTGGCAGACGGGCTCGTACGATCCGGCGACACGGCTGACGATCTGGGGCACCGGTAATCCGGTCCCGTCCTACGATCCGCAGGCGCGTCCGGGCGACAACCTCTATACCAACTCGGTCGTCGCCCTGAACATCGATACCGGCAAGCTGGCCTGGTATTTCCAGTACACGCCGAACGACTCGTGGGACTACGACGAGGTCGGCGTCCACATGCTGTACGACCAGACGATCGGCAATATCAATCGCAAGGTCGTCGGACACTTCGGACGAAACGGCTTCTACTACTCGCTCGATCGGACGACCGGACGCTTCATCAAGGGCTCGCAGTATGTGAACGACCTGAACTGGACCAAGGGCCTCGACCCCGAAACCGGCAAGCCGGTCGAGTACAACCCGAAGCTCGACGTGCAGGTGTACAACCCCGAGGCGCGCGCGCTGCGGGGCGATCCGATGAAACGCACGTGCCCGACGTGGCATGGCGGCATCGCGCACCAGCCGACGTCGTACAACCCGGTGAAGAAGATCGCCTATGGCGTCGGCACCGAGGGGTGCTATTCGCAGAACGGCCACACCGTGGCGTTCCTCTCACCCGAGAGGGGGCATCGACGACAAGAACACACCAAGCGCACGTATACGAGCGATCTGTACTACGGATCGATCACGGCGTTCGACACCGTCAACCACAAGTGATCGCGAAAGCGGTGACCGACATCGAAATCCGCTCGGGCACGCTCGCCACGGCCGGCGGCCTCGTGTTCACCGCGCTTCAGGATGGCTGGATCGTGGCCTACAACGACGAAACGCTCGAAGAGCTCTGGCGCTTCAACGTCGGCACGCCGCTGAAGGGCGCGCCGGTCACCTACTCGATCGGCCCGAAGCAGTATCTGGCCGTGCAGGCCGGCGGCAGGCACCTGCATCCGGTGAAGTACGACAAGCTCGAGAACTCGAGCTATATGTTCGTGTTCGCGTTGAACTGAAGTCCCCTCAGTTCCGACGCAGAGCCGCAGAGGCGCAGAGAATGGACTCTTTGAACAACCAGACTCTGCGTCTCGGCGTCTCTGCGGCAGATGTGTGAGCGCCGCCTTTTCTATGTCGGCGCGAGCCGGCCCATCAGCTGGTTGATCTTGTACCGGAGCGTGCGCCTTCTTCAGCTCGTCCTGCCACAGCGCCACGCCATGGCGATGAAAGACGACGCAGACGTGACGGCTTCCCAGCTTGGGACCGACGATCTTCCACTGCGCGCGCTGGCCGCTCTCCGAAATGGCGGGCTGCTCTCCGCCGGCCTCGAGCTGCTTGAGGGCGTACTTGATCAGCGTACGCTCGGATCTCGTGTGCAGCCAGCCCGGCCGGGGGAATGACACCGCCACCTCGAAGCCCTGCGGCGTGATCATCTCGAACACGAAGTTCCCCGTCCGCTTCTCGCAATGGTACTCGGCGCAAAGCGCCGGCTGCGTGTGCGACCCTTCCGGATACCAGCTGTACTGGTGATCGTAGAGCGCGTAGGGCACTACGGCCCCCTTCGGCTTCCAGTCGACGACCACCGTGTCTTTGCCGCTCAGCCGCTGTCCCGTATCGACCGCGTCGGGAGACTGGCGAATGAACGTCGTGAGCGGGGCTTTCGCATCAATCGAGCAGGAGTCGTACAAATCGCCGGCCTTCGGTTGATGCAGGAACACGAGCGTTTCGCGCACGTCCACGCGAGCCCGTCCGTCGACGTCGATGGTGATCGTTTTCAGATGCTCGGAACAAATCACGGACGCGGGCGACACCGCGATGCCGCACCGCCGCAATGCCGGACGAATCAGGTGCATCATGACGCCCGGCAGGGAGCAAGAGTCAGACCGGCGCGTTTTCGGGCTGATTTTGTGTGATGGCCGGCAGGCGGCTACGAATTTCGTGGTCTGGCTGACAATTGCGTGGTTCGACCCACGATTGCCGCTTTGACGCAGGGACGCAGAGTCGCAGAGATTTTCGTTTCTTGAAGAAAGTCCTCTCCCTGCGTCTTCGCGCCTCTGCGTCGAAACAGCGGTCGATCGAACTGACTTACGGGCAGGTCGCGGCCACCATCTTGAACGATTCCACCGCCAGCGTCTGGCCTGGCGTGGTCGACGAAGACGAAGCTCCGCCGGTCTTGCTCACCGTACCCGTGACTTCGATCTTGTGATTCGCGTGAGGCTTCAGATTCTCGGTCGGCTTCGCCGACAGCCCGATCGTCATTTTCGACGCCGAACCCGAAGTCGCGGTTGATTTCCCGGCAGCCGACGCGACCTCTGCATTCTCGAGCGTCCAGCTGTCGGCGGCCGTGCCCGGCTTGAGACAGCCGGTATACGTGACCTTGCCCGCCGAGGACGCCTGCGCAGCAGGTGCCGGCGCGGCAGGAGCCGGCGCCGCCGGCTTGTCGCCCTGTGGCGCGGGTGTCTGGGCAGCGACCGCTATTGTACAGAGTGCCGCAAACGTGAGAGCGAACGCATAGCGCATGTGGATCTCCTCCTTGTTGAAGATGTGCGATTTCGGATCATGCACAGCAGGAAGTACGCCAATACGGATCTCCCCGTACAGCAGCGAAAAACCGGCGCTCTTGACGCCGCCTACACACAATGCCTCAGTAGGTTTTTCCGGGTGTGTTCAGAAGTGGACGGATCGTTCAGTTCAGTTGTCAGTTTCAGTTCTCAGTTGTCGGTTTCGTGAGTCGTACACTGAAACTGATGACTGAGAACTGAAGACTACTTCTTCAGGCTCTTGCAGACCTCGACCTCGCTGCCCCAGAACTCGACGCACTTGGCGTGGTCCATCGGTCCCTGGCCGACGACCTTGGCCATCAGGAAGTCGGCGATGAGGTCGACCTCGCGCGGCTGCAGCGTGGAGGGCGGGTCCGGCATCTGCTGCGCGTTCTTCGCCAGATCGGCCTGCGTCATCATGAAGCAGCGGCCGTCGGTGTAGGCAAACTTGTCGAACGCGGGCATCTGCGTGTTCGGCCGCCCGCACTTGATGGTGAGCACGAGCAACTGGCGCGTGTACTTCTTGTCTCGCAGGCTCGGACCATCCGGCATCTGGTTGTCGCCCTTGACGCCATCCGCCGCCCAGCCGTGACACGCACGGCAGTCGCCCTTCTGCTGATAGAGCCGCATGCCTTCCGCGAGGTCGGCCGGGTCGGGCGCGGCCGGCGCCTGGGCTGCGCGGACGTGAGGGTGAACATTCGAGAAGGCTGCAACTGCCACGAGGCCAGCGATCAGCCAGAGATGTCGTTTCATATTCGCGCGGGAGTATAACAGGATTCGTTTCCCCGGCGGCTCGATGCGCGCCGCGCTATTGTGCCGCGTTCTGTGACAGCTGGCAGTCGGGATGATTCGGTCCGTCCGGCGCGTTGAGCCGGCTCATCGGCGCAGGTGACGGCCCGTTCGGGTCGAGCTCACCGACGCGCTTGTTCACCCACAGCACCTGGTACGCCAGCCCGGGCAGGGGCGCGGCCTCCGGCGAGCACGAAAAATTATTGAAGTGCAGGTTGACGAGGTAGAACTGGCGACGCAGGCGACGTACAGACCTCGAGGAACTTGCGTTGGTCGGTGCCATGAAGCTCCATCGGCATCTGCACGATCCTGTCGAGCACGGCATCCGAGGTCGCCATCAACGAATCCCACTCGGCCCCTTCAATGTCGATCTTGACCAGCCATACCCCGTTCGACTCGCCGTGCCGCGCGATCTGGGAGGCGATCGTGTCGAACCGATGCCCGTCGACCGTTTCTGCTCTGGCTCCGACGCATTCGTCGTGAAACACGAATCGTCCGCCGTCACACGTCGGGCGATGTGGCGTGAAGCAGTCGTACTGATGGACCGGCACGGCAAGCTGCCTGGAGACGTCGCATCCCCAGTTGTCTTCGGTATCGATCCCGTACAAAAACGCCGCGTGCACGCCGCCGGTCAGGTTCTCGCACATCAGATACCCACCGTCGTTGGCGCCGCCGTAACGTTTCAGGGTGCAGTTCTTCAGCGTGACCGTTCGGAGCTCTTCGAGAAGCGCCTCGCGAACCTGCCGCGCCCTCGCCGCACGCCCCGGAAAGAACCCCAGGCCATAGGCCGCAGCCACTCCGCCAGCGATCACCGCCAATAACGTCACGCTCCGGCGTGTTTTCTGCTTCACCGCTTCGCCGTCGGGTTGCTGCAGATACCGGTCTCGACAATATCCGGCACGCTGTACACCCGGTAATCGACGCCGAGATTGCCGCCAAAGGACCGATTCGCCTCGAAGCTCGCAAGAACTCCGAGCGGTCGAAGCGTGGGATGCTCGAAGAGACCCTCAGTCACGATCACCCAGTTGCAGCCGCCGAGTTGCTCGATGCCACCGTCCAGGACGGCGCCGAGATTCGGCACACGGTGCGCCACCACCTGCGTCTCTGTTAAATCGAGCCACCCTTGTCCGACGAGCGCCACCGTCCCAGGCTGTGGCGTGCTCGCGTATCCACGCCTGGCGCGAGCACATGGGTTGGCTGACTGAGTCGGCGGCTGAACGACACGGTTCCCGCCCATACGGGTTGCGACAAGACTCCAACGACGGTCACCGCGAAAGCGGCCTGAAAGGCGCGTGACCACGACGCCGGCCGCATGGCCATCCTGGCCTGAATGGCATGAAGGCCTGCAACAAGGGCGGCCGCGCCGCCCACCGCGACAAAGGGCACGAGCGGATACGCCCAGCGAGGCACCTGAAGCGGGCGCTGCGTCATGAACCAGATATACACGAGCGGAAAACTGATGAATATCCAGAGCCTCGGATTCCCCGTGGAGAGGGCATAGGCGGCAAACCCGACGGCGAGCAGCATCATCGCCCATCCCGGCCCGGCCCAGGCAAGCGTCGTGACATAGACCGAGGCCGGATCGTCGGTTGACCAGCGATGCCCAGGGCCCGTGAACGTATATTGCGTCGCCAGCTGTCGTAGCAGGTTCGGGAAGTCCGCCCAGACGAAATGATTCGATACGGCGACTGCCAATCCACACGCCAGCACCGCGACGGCACACGCGCGAATCCTGCCTCGGGCGTCGACCGACGAGCACGAGCACGCCGCGATCATCACCGGAGCGAGCGCAAACACCGCCGAATATTTGATCGCGGCCGCGAGGCCCGCGAGCGCACCTGCCGTCGCGATCCAGCCGAGCTTCCCGCTGTCGTAATACGTCAGCGCCGCATAGATCGCCGCCGTGACGGCGAGCACCATGCCGGGGTCATTGCGGACCATGATCGTCGTTTCGACGGAGATGGGCACGATGGCCACCATCAGCGCACCTATCAGCCCCACCGTTGTACCCGCCAGCCGGAATCCGATGAGACCCGTGATGACGACCGTTGCGGCCGCGATCCAGACGTTGGCCAGCCTCGCGGCTTGTGCGAACGACTCGACCGGTAACAACGTCACATGCGACGTCACGAGGCCGCTACCCAGACCGCGAAGAAAACTCAGAAGCGACGAAGCTGCGAAAACCCAGAACACGACACCTGGATAGTGTTCGATATGGGCATGGTGCAGCTCGCCAGTTGCGAAGAATTGCCGCACGTTCGCCGCAACGCGGCGCTCGTCGATGTCGAGCGGCGTCTGGCCAAGATCGGACGAAAAATTCGGGAGTCTGACGAGCACCGAAAACACGCAGACGGCGAAGAGGCCGATGCCGAAGGCGTGCGTGTGAAGGACGTCTCGCCATTCACGTGCCTGCCACGCTCTGCGCTTTGCCAGGCGCAGCAGGTGTAACGCCGCCAGGAGTGCCGCTAACGTGCCGATGCCTGGAAGGAACCCACGAAAGACGCCGACCACCCTCAAGACCAGCGCAATCGACGTCACCGACAACAACACTCCAAGAGGGTTCACGTCACCCGATGATACGTCAATGCAAGGGGTTCTCTGTCAGACGAAAAGGGCCGACGCTTTTCGCGTCGGCCCTGTCCCTAGCCCAGACCTAAGTGTTCTTTGCGCCTTTGCGTCTCTGCGTCGAGACGACAAAGCATGCGTGGCTGCCTACATTACGCGCACCCGCTCGTCGATCCCGCAGTTCGCGCACTTGTAGCAGCTTCCGCTCCTCACCATGATCGACCCGCACATGCTGCACGGCGGCGCGTCTTCCTGGTTCTGGATCGCCGCGGCGGCGTACGTCGTCGGGTTGCTCGTTGATTTTTTCGTCTCCGAGCCAGCCTTGAAAGGCTGTGCCACCGATGTGGATGAACCAGCCGCTGGTGCCGATCCCGTGCCCGCACCGGCCGCCGGACGCTCCTCGGTCCGCCGATCTTCCCTGTTGTTCACGCCCGCGTGATACTGCGCTTCCTGCGAGAGGAACTTCGTCGCCAGCCACCGGAAGATGTAATCCACGATCGACTTCGCGAAGCGGATGTCCGGGTTCCGCGTCATGCCCGACGGCTCGAAGCGCGCGTGGCTGAACTTGTCCACGAGCACCTGAAGGGGCACGCCGTACTGCAGCGCGTACGAAATGGCCTGCGCGAAGGCATCCGCGAAGCCCGAGATCGTCGACCCCTCCTTCGCCATCACGAGGAACAGCTCGCCGGGCTGCCCATCCTCGAAGAGACCGACCGTGATGTAGCCCTCGTGGCCGGCGATGTCGAACTTGTGGGTAATCGAGTGACGCTCGTCTGGCAGACGGCGGCGGACCGGCTGCGCCATGCTGGCCACGACCTTCTCCACCTCAGCCTGCGTCTTGTCCTTGTCTTTCGACGTGTTCAGCGGCTGCGTGCGCTTGCTGCCGTCGCGGTAGATCGAGATGGCCTTCGCACCGAGCCTCCACGACTCGATGTACGCCTCCATGATCTCTTCGACCGTCGCTTCTTTCGGCACGTTGACCGTCTTCGAGATCGCGCCGGAAATGAAGGGCTGTGTCGCGCCCATCATCTTGATGTGTCCGAGATAGTGAATCGACCGCTGGCCCTTGCGCGCCTTGAACGCGCAATCGAACACGGCGAGGTGCTCGTCTCTGAGCGCCGGCGCGCCTTCGATCGTCTCGTTCTGATCGATGTACTCGACGATCGCCTTGATTTCCTGCTCGTTGTAGCCGAGCTTGGCGAGCGCCATCGGCACGGTCTGGTTGACGATCTTCATCAACCCGCCGCCCACGAGCTTCTTGTATTTCACGAGCGCGATGTCGGGCTCGACGCCCGTGGTGTCGCAATCCATCATGAAGCCGATCGTGCCCGTCGGCGCCAGCACGGTCGCCTGGCCGTTGCGATAGCCGTACAGCTCGCCCAGGCGCACCGCCTCGTCCCACGCCTGCCGCGACGCGTTGTACAGCTCGATGGGCAGGTTCTTCACGTTGATGCCCTTCACCGCATCGCGATGCTTGCGCATGACGCGCAGGAACGGCTCCCTGTTGCTCTCGTAGCCGGCAAACGGGCCGCCGTTGTCGCGCGCGATGCGCGCCGACTGCGCGTACGCCTCGCCCGTCATGATGGCTGTCAGCGCCGCGGCGTAATCGCGTCCGCCGTCGCTGTCGTAGGGCAGGCCGCGCGACATGAGCAGCGCGCCCAGGTTCGCATAGCCGAGGCCGAGCGGCCGGTAGGCGTGGCTGTTCTTCGCAATCGCCGGCGTCGGATAGCTCGCGTTGTCGACGAGAATCTCCTGCGCCGTGATGAGCGTGCGGCACGCGGCCTTGTAGGCCACGAAATCGAACTCGCCGTCGGACCGCACGAACTTCATGAGGTTGATCGACGCCAGGTTGCACGCCGAGTCGTCCAGGAACATGTATTCCGAGCAGGGATTGGACGCGTTAATGCGGGCCGTGTTCGGGCACGGATGCCACTCGTTGACCGTCGTGTCGAACTGCATGCCGGGGTCGCCGCACACATAGGTGCCTTCGGCGACCAGCTTCATCAGGTCGCGAGCCTTGTAGGTCTCCATCACCTCGCCGCTCGTCACCGCCCTGGTCGACCAGTTCCCATCGTCGAGCACCGCGCGCATGAACTCGTCGGTCACCCGCACGCTGTTGTTCGAATTCTGGAAGAACACCGACGAGTACGCCGGGCCCGTGAACGAGCCGTCGTAGCCGGCGTCGATGAGCGCCCACGCCTTCTTCTCTTCTTCCACCTTGCAGTTGATGAACTCGACGATGTCGGGGTGATCGACGTTGAGGATCACCATCTTCGCGGCACGCCGCGTCTTCCCGCCCGACTTGATGACGCCCGCAAACGCGTCGTACCCCTTCATGAACGACACCGGCCCCGACGCCGTGCCCCCGCCCGCCAGCACTTCCTTGGACGAGCGAATCGCCGACAGGTTCGACCCCGTGCCCGATCCGAACTTGAAGAGCATGCCTTCGGTGCGGGCGAGCGTCAGGATCGAGTCCATCGTGTCCTGCACCGAGTTGATGAAACAGGCCGAGCACTGCGGGCTCTTCTCGAATCCGCAGTTGAACCACACCGGGCTGTTGAATGCGGCCTTCTGGTAGACGAGCAGGTGCTTCAGCTCCGCGCTGAAGCTCTCGAGATCGGCATCGCTCGCGAAATAGCGGTCGTGGCGGCCCCATTCGGTAATCGTGTCCACGACACGGCCGATGAGCTGCTTCACGCTGTACTCGCGCTGCGCCGTTCCGATCTGCCCGCGGAAGTACTTCGAGACGACGATGTTGGTCGCCTGCTGCGACCAGAACGAAGGCATCTCGACATCGCGCTGCTCGAACACCACTTCGCCGCGCTCGTTGCCGATGACGGCCGACCGCCGCTCCCAGGTGACCTCGTCGAACGGATCGACGTTGGGTAGCGTGAAGAAGCGCGGGAACTCCAGCCCCGGCGACTGAGCCGAACGAGGCTCGCCATTCGATGCCGTGTCCTGCGCCCGGCTGTCTGTTTCTTGCGCGGTTGGCTGCTCAGAGCCTGTGATGTCGTGAGCCTCGCCTCGTTCCATTCTCACCCTCCGATTTTCCGGCGTCCCGTTCCAAGGCGCCAGACCCTGCCCAAAAATTTGAAAATGCGCGGCCAGAGCGAACCTTCGCCTTTGGGTTTGTATTCGCTTAATGATGCTGACCTGTGATGCCGACGCGACGTTCTTTGCGAGAAACCTTGGGGGAGGCCCCGCGCCTATCTGCGCGCGTTCAGGCGGTCAAATATGCGCTCGACTCTGTAGGATGTCAAGCCTCAAAACTACCATATATTGTGCTTTAGTTTTAGGTCGAACGCAATATATCCACTCTCCGCCAAGTCGAGCACCAAGGCCGGCTCAACCCGCTTTCTTGAGATTCCCAGTAAAATCAAAGGCCTGGACGCTGCCACGGACCAACCCCTGCCCGAGCCCACACCAAACGCGGCCGCCACGGCTCGCGCGACGGCGCTCTTCGAGATTGCCCTGTGCTCCGGCATTCCCTCGCAGTTCGCGATCGCGTACATGTTCGCGTTCGCGGGATTCACGCCGCTCACCAACGGCGAGCTCTCGTTCGGCTACATCGCGACGCTCCTGCTCCTCGACGCGACCGTGCTCATCGCCCTGATTTTCTGGCTGCTGAGCCGCCAGGGAGAACGCCCCAGAGACGTGTTCATGGGACGGCTGCCGGTGGGCCCCGAATTCAGGCTCGGCATCGGGCTCACCGTCGTCGTGTTCGCCCTCGCCGTCGCGGTGCTGTCGGCCGCCCGGGTGCTCTTTCCCGCGCTGCACAACGTGAAAGAGAACCCGCTGCAGCAACTGATTCAGACGCCGATGCAGGCGCTCATCCTCGCCATCGTCGCGACGATCAGCGGGGGCCTGCGCGAGGAGATCCAGCGCGCGTTCATCCTTCATCGCTTCGAGCAGTATCTCGGTGGCGGGCGCGTCGGGTTGGTGCTCTACAGCCTGGTGTTCGGCTTCGGCCACAGCCTGCAGGGATGGGATGCCGTGCTGGCCACGACGATACTCGGCGCGTTCTGGGGCGCGATCTATCTCATGCGGCGCAGCATCATCGCGCCCGTCGTGAGTCACTCGGGCTTCAACGCCGCCGAAATATTCGTGTTTCTCGCTACGGCAAGATCGTGACGTCGGCGCGCCGCCGCAGGTCGGCGATCCAGGCACCGACGAGCGTCTGACGCCGCTCGGCAGCGAGCCTCGGCCTGGCCGCCTCACCGCTTTGCCGGACCTCTTCGTCGGTCGGCTGTGAGGCCGCGGAGAACCGTTCGTCGAGATAGGACGCAAGCCGCAGGTCATCGGCCGCGTAGATTCTGAGCACGGCCTCGTCCACGCCTCTGGCCGCGAGCACGCGCGAGAACTCGGCCGCCGATCCGAATCGCGCGCGCATGCGCGCAATCCGCGCATCGATGGCCGCCGCCGTCGGTTCCGGCGGCACCACGCGGCGAACTTCGTTCAGCATCAACAGGCGATCGACAAGCAGGGTCAGGCCGCCGGTCTGACGATCGCTGCCAGACGGTGCCTCAACAAGGCCCAGATCGAGTGCGGCTTCCAGATCCGACAGCGTGATGATCTGGCCGGGCATGATGGCGAGCACCTTCTCGATAATCTCGGCTCTGGCACTCACGACGAAAGGGCTGAGCGCTGAAGGCTGAGGGCAAAAGAGCAACACGCATAGGCCAATCAGAGCCCGCCATGAGCTCCGCGAAAGGCCTCGTCGGCTTCCCCATCTCTATTCCTTCTTCCTTCTGCCTTCTGCCCTGACAGTATCCATCAGAAGGCCTGCCCCAGCGAAATGTGGAGCGCGGTCAATGGCTCCCGGTCTCCGTTCGGCAGCAACCTGCGATCGAGCTTGAATCCCAGGTCCACGCGAATCGGACCGACGGGCGAGCGATACCGCAGGCCGAAACCAACCGAGCCCCGCAACTCCGCGAGATCCATGTCGTCGACGTTCGCAAACACGTTGCCGCCATCGAGGAACGCGACCGCACCCAGCCCGCCGCGAACAGGAATGCGTGCTTCGGCGTTCAGCACGATGAGCCCGTGGCCGCCTTTCGGAAAGCCGTCCTGGTCGATGGTCTCGGGCGTGCCGAGCCGGTCGAGCGCGAAGCCGCGAACCGTGTTTTCGCCGCCCGGCATAAAACCGTTCGCTCGCCGGAATGTCTTCGACCGTGATTTCCTGTCCCTCGCGGTTGACGGTTCTCGCAAAACCCGTCGCCAGCCCGACGCGGGCGCCGAAGGCGAGAACGGTCGAGCGTGCGCTCGGCAGCCGCCGGTAGCTGAATGCCTGTAGAAACGTCTTGAAGAAACCGACCTGCGATCCAAGCGCGCGCGCCGCCAGTTCGGCGTCCGCGCCGGTGAGCGTGCCCGAATCGGGCTCGACAGGATCTCTCCGCGTGTCCCGAATCACCGACCCTGCCACGCTCGACAGGCGCACCTGCGGGAACAACCGGTCGATGATCGGCTGCGCGGCGAAGTTCGACTTGATGTTGACGAGCTGCGTGTGATCGAGACCGTAGTGGCCGATCACCAGGACCGCTGGCGTCACCCGCCGCGTGAAGATCGCGTTGGCGCCACGGCGGTTGAAGTCGAAGCTCGATCGCACGCCCTGCTCGACGGCCGCGGTAAAGGTGAAGTCGGCGGCGGTATTGAAGATGCTTCGCTCGCCGAAGGTCAGCCGCGCCAGATATTCGTTGAACCCGTATCCCCCGTCGTCGACCGGAACCGGGGCCTGGCTTTCCAGGTCGCTGAGGCCGGTCTTACGAAAGCTGGCGCTCGTGAACAGGCCGATCGATCGGTCCTTGCCGAACAGGTTGCGCCGGTTCACCTGGAAGAACCCGCGCGGCGCGACCTGGAATTCCTCGACGGCATCGCCGCCCGCCACCGATCGGACGAGCCGACGGCCACCTTCGATGCCGCCGCCGTACGAGATGGTCGTCACCGGGGCCTCGTCAACGGTGATGACGACGTCCCGGAGGTTGGTTTCGCCGGGAAGCTGAAGATAGGAAATATCGACGCGCCGGAAGAGACCGAGCGTGGTGAGCCTCGTGCGCGTCTCGTCTTCGTGCTCCTGCGAGAGCGGCTGCCCGCTCTTCAGCTGCACCTCGCGGAGAATCGTCTCGCGGCTGGTCCGCTGATTGCCGACGATGAGCACATGATCGATCAGGATCTGCGGGCCTTCGTGAATGTCGAAGTGCAGCTCGACCTTCGATCCATCGCCGATGCCTTTCGGGGCGGGCTGCACCGTCACTTCCGGATACCCGCTGTTGAGGTACAACACGCCGATCTTGTCGGCGTCCGCCGAGATCTGCGGCTCGAAATAGGGCTGGCCCGGCGACGAAGTCACGGCCTTGCGAAGCGTCTCCGCGGCGATGGCGGTGTTGCCCTGGAACGATACCGAATCGACCATCGAGCGCACACCTTCGGCGATGACGAAGCGCACGCGCACGTACTCGCTGCCGGCCTTCGGCTCGCGCCGTTCGAGCTGCGACGTCACCTTCACTCCCGCGAACCCGCGCTGGCGGTAGTAGCCCTGAATTCGTGACGCATCGGCGCCGGCAATCGAGTCGCTGAACGCCAGTCCGCTCTTCGTCACGAGAAGCGGCGCCAGCTCTGCCGACGTGATCGACGTGTTACCCGTCACTTCGGCCTGCTCGACGATGCACTGGGATCCGCGGGTCACGGTGAACGTTACGCGCAGCACCCCTTCTGCTTCAGCGCGCTGGTAGTCGGCCCGCGGGTTGCAGAACCCACGCTGGCGGAAGTGGCGCTCGATGCCGAACTTCGAGTCCTCGAGCAGATCTTCGTCGACCGAATGCTCCCGGGCGATCGGCACGAGCAGGTTCCGTTCGCTCGTGCTCAACGGATCTCCCTGGAAATCGATCTCGACGCGCGGTCCTGGCTCCACGCTCAAGGTCAGGTGAACGGCGGTATCTCCGTCTACGAAGCGCGCGATCTGCGTCACACGGGCCTCGTAGTACCCCTCCGCGCGCAGCTCGCCGGCATACCTGATGAGGCGCTCATCGAGCTCCACGCCGTCGTAGCCATCGCCGACACGCAGATCGAGCGCGCCCAGCAGTTGCGCCTGCGATCCACGCGGCGAGCCCTGCACGTCGATCTCCGCAATACGCGCCCGCGCACCGGGGCGGATGGCAATGACCATCGTCGCGTTCGATGGATCGCGCGTGGGACCGGCACTGATGGTGATCTCGGCCTTCGGATAGCCCCGCTGGCGATACACTGTCTGAAGCGTGGACGTCACCTGGTTCGCCCGCGCAAGGGAAAGCGACGAGCCATGGCGTTCCAGGACGACACGGCGCAGTTCGGCTTCCGGAACGCCGAGCTGCCCCGAAAAAGCAATCCTGCGGAAGCGTTGTGCCGGAATGAGGTTGTAGGTCAATACGACGCCCGTGTCGCGAACCGACGCGTCCACCTGGACGTCCTGATACAGTCCCAGCCCGAAGAGGTGCGCCATGCTTTCGCGCACGTCGATCATGGCGAGCGGCGAGCCGGTGTGCGTTTCGATAATCTCGAGGAGCGCCGGATCGCGCATGTCGATGCCGTTGGCCTGCAGCCGGATTTCGACAACGGTCTTGCCGATGTAATCGGTGACGGCCGCCTCGGACGTGCGGCCGATGGCGAGCAAACGAGCAGCAGTACCCAGCGTCCGGCGTCAGCCGAACGCCCGCGGCGGAACACCTTCAAAATTCTTTCCTTACACGAATGTCCAGCGAATAGCTCTCGTCTTCGTTCCGGGTCAGGATCCAGGAGAGGCGATCGGTCTGATCGTATTCGAGGAGAACGATTTGATCGCTCGTCGAGCTGAGGCTGCGCGAAAACGTCAGGTACGCGCGGTTGGAGATGCGCTTGCCGATGGTCAAGCGCGCCGACGGGTTGAACCGCGTCGACTGCTGTGTCGTATCCGACAGAATCGGGGTGAGCTGGAACGTGTCGACGCCGAACGTCGATTCCACGACTTCACCGATCTGCCCCGAGATCGGGTTCACGAGCATCCGCGCCATTTGCGCCTGCACGAGCTGCTGTTCGGTACGGTCTGGACGTCTGCAGCGCGCGCAGATCGGCATC
Organism: Vicinamibacterales bacterium; assembly: GCA_963850725.1. Classification (GTDB taxonomy): domain Bacteria; phylum Acidobacteriota; class Vicinamibacteria; order Vicinamibacterales; family JAMQPK01; genus JAMQPK01. The sequence goes on along the minus strand of CAWKMQ010000017.1, from coordinate 116,979 downwards.
CTGCCCTGTCGCGGTGCCGAGCAGCAACGACGCCACTTCGATGGGCGCCAGCGGAGGATCCGACATGAACACGGGCCGCAGGCGCTGCATCGTGCCCGATGCGCTCAGCGTGACGCGATAGGTCTGCCCTGGTACGCGAACCTGGGTCTCGGCGGCGATGTCGAACATCGGCTCCATGCGCAACGGATTCGTGAAGTCGATCGTGCCGCGTGTCACGAGGTATCGGCGCCCCTCGAAGATGAACTCGCCGCGCGAGATCTCCGCGCGTCCGAAGACGATTGGCCTTTCGTAGGTGCCGCGGAACTGCAGGTCGGCGCTCGACACAATCGTGGCGTTGCTGTTCTCGATGCGCAGCGTCCCGGGCGCGATGACCCGGACGTCAAGACGCACGGGCGGAATGTTGCTCGTCGACGCCGCGCCCGCCACGACAAGGGTCCCGCCGCCCGATCCCGCCGCCGAAGTCGAACAGGTTGCCGCCGGTGTCGAACCTCGTCGTCCAGAGCGCGCTCTGCACCATCACCGACCCGGCGAGCACCGGCGCCGTCACGCGTCCGGTCAGCGAAAGATCCGCGTCGATTTCCGAGCGCACGCCTTCGGGATAACGCAGGCGCATGCTGCGGCCGCTCGCCGTCAGCGCGAGGTCGGCCGGCGCGTAGCCCTCGAGGCCGATGCGGCCGTCGAAGTTCACCTGGCCGTCGGCCACGCGCGCCGTCAGGCCGTCGAGCCGGATGTTCCGCGAGTCGAACAGGATGGTGCCGTTCACCTGCTCGAGCGAGTGCGGCAGCGAGAAGTACCGCAGCCGCCCGTTCTCGATCGTCGCGCGGCCCAGGATGACCGGCGCATCGAGCGAGCCGCTGACCTGCGCGGTCAGCTCGGCGTTGCCCGAGCTGCGGATGTTCCGGTAGAACCCCTGCAGCAGGCCCAGATTGGCGCGGCCGCGCGCGAGCCCGGCCACGCGGCGCGCGTTCATGTCCATCGTGCCGGTGACATCCAGCTCGGTGCCGTCGCCGATGAAGCGCATGTCGTCGATCCGGGCGACGTTGTTGCTCATCAGCACGTGGATCGGCTTGGCGTTTCGCAGCGGGTAGTCGAACGCCCGCACCTGGAGCTGGTCGAACATCATGTCGACGACGAGCCTGTCGCGATTGGCCAGCTGTCCGATGATGCGCAGCGTGCCGCTGCCGACCGCCGTCGTGAACGGCGAGATGCGCGGCTCGACCGCGCGCGCATACGGATCGAGCGACGTGTCGGTGAACCGCAGCGTGATGTCGGCGTCCTGCGCCTCGGTCAGGTCGATGCGTCCGGTCCCCGACACCGCGAGACGCGGCGAGGCCGCCTCGAGCTCGACCGTCATCGTGTCGCCACGAATGTCGAGCCGTCCCGTCACCTCGCCGACACCCTCGTCAGCGACGAAGAGGTCGCGGATGCGCCCGCGGAACTGGTAGCGGGGCACGTCGAACGTGCCGGTGCCATCGGCATTGAACTCGAGGAATCCGGTCAGCTTCGCCTGTGGGTATGCGGTCGCCTTGACGCTGTCCATCGGGATGCGCCGTCCGGTCGCGTTGAACGAGTAGGTGCCGTTCCACCCGACGAACGCCGCACCTTCCGCCGTCCCGCCGCTCTTGCGCATCTCGATGCCGTCGATACGCACGCCGTTGCCTTCGAATCGCAGGGATCCCGATGCGGTCTCGAACGGCTCCCCATACGCGATGCCGTTGTCGATGGTGAGGCTGCCGAAGCCATACGGCCCCTGGTACGGGCCGTACAAGTGATACTCGCCCGAGACGATGCCTTCGACGTCGTAGTCGTCGATGTCGAACGCGTGCTTGAAATCGACGGCGGTCCAATTCCCTACGTGGATGCGGCCGTTGATCTCCTCGCCCTTGTCGCGCCTGGGGAATCCCAGCGAGAAGCGGCCGTTGACGGCGATCTCGCCGCCGTCTTTCTGCATGCGACCGCCGGTGACGTCGACGTAGGAATTCTGGATGACGAGGCCGGCTTCGCCGCGGCCCCAGGTGACGTCGAACGCGCGCATATCCTGCGCGACGAAGTGCCCCTCGACACGGGGACGGCCGATCGCCTCGGTCATCACGCCGGAGAACTCGGCAGAGCCCCCAACGGTAATGGGATTGGTGGGCGCACCGAACGCCGTCATCATGCCGGCCAGCACGCGATCGCTTTCCTGCAAGTCCGCGCTCGTGACATGGAACGGGATGTTGGAGTTGTCGCCCCATGCGGTCCGGCCGCTGAACGTGACGTCGGTCGCGGGAGTTGAGAAGCGGCCGTCGGAAAAGGCCAGACCCCTGCCGTCATATTGATACGTCACGTGGCCGGCAATCGGCAGGTGACCGAGGCCGGGGTGAAAGCCGCCCGTATCGGGGCCGCTCGCAAAATCGCTTGCCCGCGTGCCGGCCAGCACGTCCACACCCGCTGGAGGAACGACCTCGAAACGGCCATCTCCGGATCGCTCACGAAAATGGCCGAGCGGCCATTCGAGCAGATTGTGTCCGCGCCATCGGCCGGCCAGGCGCAGCCCCGACATCTTCAGGAAGTCGCTGAACGCGGCCAGATCGACGTCTTCCCAGGCGGCGTCGAACCTTGCATTGGACGGCTGACCCTGTTTCCCGGACGAGAGGATCGAGTACTTCAGGTCCGCGACGCCGCCGTAGAAGTCGGTGGTGGTATCGGTGACCTCGAATCGATTGGGAAACCAGCCGAGCTTGCCTTTCAGATTGGGAAACTCGTAGTCGAGCTCACCGATCTGAAGGCCCGCGACCTCGCTCTCGAAGCTGCCGGTCAGCGCACGCCCGCCTTTGAAGAGATGGAACACGCCGTCGAATCGTCCCTCGCCAGAGAGGGTGTAGTTCTCTTTCGCGAAGAAGAGCTCGCGCATGCGCTTGAAGTCGACGGTGGACTTCACCTGATAGGTCATCTCAGGAAAGGCGGGGATATCGGCATCGCCCGTGATGATCGACTGCGCGCCGTCGGTGTCAGCACCATCCGCTCGAAGTGGACGATGCCGCCGTCCACGCGGAACATGGCCTTCATCGCGATGTGCATCGGCACGTATTTCTGAATCCAGACGGTGCCGCCCTCGAACGTCGCCTCGCCGCGATACCCGGCGAATTTCGTCGACCGTGATGTCGAGGTTGCGCGCGACGACGCCCCACGGCGCGCCGTGATCCTCGAATGTCACGGTGCCATTTCGCGTCCGCACGTACTGCATCGTCGTGACGAAGCGCCGCGGTCCGCCTCCGCCGCCCATGTTGAACTTGGGAAAGCTGTGGACTGCCGCCGGGCCATTGCTCGATGACCATGTGCCAGTCGGTCATCTCGATCGAGTCGAGCAGCACCTCGCGGTGCATCATCGCGTCCCAGGCGAGCGAGATGTCGATGCGCTTTGCGGTGATGAACGGGCGGTCTTCCGGCGTCGAGCCCGGCGATGGCGAAGTCTTCGAGCACGAACTTGCCGGTGAAAAGTCGGACGCCGAGCCGGCCGATGCGCATCGCCCGGCCCACGCGCTTCGACCCTTCGCGCTCGGCGAGGCCGCGCAGCCCTGGACCGAGATCGATGGTCAGCGTCGACACGATCGCCACCGCGAGCGTCACCGCCAGCGCGGCGACACCGAACCGCGTAAAGCGGAACGCGAAGTGCGATCTGATGCGCTCGAAGCGCTTGAACCTAAGCGGCACTCCTGATCCCTAATCCCTAATCCCTAATCCCTAATCTTATTCCCGATCACCACCAGACTGCCCCGCGCTCGACGACCGCCCCCTGGCCTGGCCGCCACTTCCTTGACGATGCCGTCTCCGGGCGCCCGGAGCTCGTTCTCCATTTTCATGGCTTCGACCACGACGACTCCCTGCCGCGCGGTCACGCGATCGCCCACCGCCACGAGGACACGCACGACCCGGCCAGGCATCGGCGCCCTTATTGAAATAGCTCCGGGAGCCTTTTTCGTCGCCGTCACCAGAAAAAGCCTCCCGGAGCTTTTGCTTCTCGACGAGGACCTCGTACACCCGCCCGCCGATTTCTACGCCGACCGCACCGTTCTCGCGGCGTTCGAGGCGTATCTCATGGACGAGGGCACCATCCAGCAGCGACAAGGTATCGGCATCGATCCAGGAGGCATCGATCACCCGCCGCTTCCCTTTGACCGTCACGGCAAACTGCCCCGGCCGCTCCGCCGGTTCGATACCGATCTTCCATGGGTGGCCGTCCACGCTGACCTCAACGGTCATCTGAGCGACTCGAGACGGCCACGTTCCGCCCAGAGAGAGTCACGCCCTGACAACGGCGGCTGGCGCGCCTTTCCCGGCCCCTTTTTCTCGGCCCACAAGGCGGCTGCAATCGCGGCGATCTCCGCCATGTGATCAGCACCCGCCCCGTCCCGGCCGGTCCCGGCGAGCAGCCGATCGACATACGTTGTATCGAACTCAGCGCGGGCAAATTCAGGCGATCCGACAAGATCGCGGCAGAATCCAATGGTCGTGCTGATGCCCCGCAGGTCGTACTCGTTCAATGCGCGAACCATGCGCCGGATGGCTCCCGGCCGGTCGGAGTCCCACGCGATGACCTTCGAGACCAGCGGGTCGTACGCGGTCGGCACGGTCCAGCCCTCATAAGCACCGCTGTCGTCGCGAATCCCCGGCCCCGATGGGGCGCGCAGATGCGTAATCAAGCCCGGTGACGGCAGGAATCCCGCTTCCGGGTTTTCCGCATAGACGCGTACTTCGATCGCGTGGCCGTTTGCGCGGGTGAAGGCTCGACTAAAGTCGAGCCCTACCTGCTCGATCGAGCCCTACCGGTGTCGCGCCGAGCCCGATTGCCGCTTCAAGCCGGGCTCCGCTGGCAATCTCGATTTGTGCCCGCACGAAATCGACGCCCGTGACCGCTTCGGTGATCGGGTGCTCGACCTGCAGCCGCGTGTTCATCTCGAGAAAGAAAAAGTCGCCGCCGGCGTCCACGAGAAACTCAATCGTGCCGGCGCTCGAGTATCTCGCGGCCTGGCCAATCGCCGCGGCCGCCGACATCAGGCGCTCGCGCAGCTCGGGCGTCACCGATGGCGATGGTGTTTCCTCAATCAGCTTCTGATGCCGCCGCTGAATCGAGCATTCCCGCTCGACGAAGGGCACGATCGTGCCGTGCCTGTCGCCCAGCAACTGCACCTCGATGTGCCGCGGCTTCTCGATCAACCGCTCGAAATACACGCGGTCGTCCCCAAAGGCCGACAACGCTTCCGATCGCGCCAGTTGAACCGCCCCTGCGAGATCGCCGGGCGCACGCACGACGCGCATGCCCTTTCCCCCGCCGCCCGCGACGGCTTTCACCAGGAGCGGATATCCGATCGCGTCCGGGATCGCCGCCGCCGGGAACCACGGGCACGCCGGCCGCCACCGCAATCTCGCGCGCCGCCGTCTTGCTGCCCATCGCGCGCATCGCCGCGGGGTCGGGCCCGACGAATGTCAGCCCCGCCTGTGCGCAGGCTTCGGCAAACTCCGCGTTCTCGGCCAGAAACCCGTATCCCGGATGCACGGCGTCGACGCCGGCGCGGCGCGCCACATCGATCACGCGATCGATCCGCAGGTAGCTCTCCGAAGCCTGAGCGGGCCCGATGGCGTAGGCCTCGTCGGCAAGCCGTACGTGCAGCGCATTGCGATCGCATTCGGAGTAGACGGCAACCGTGCCGAGGCCCATGTCGCGGCACGTCCGAATCACTCGTACGGCGATCTCGCCGCGGTTGGCGATAAGCAGCTTGTTCAAGTGGTCAAAACGTGTAGCAGCGCGTCTGTAATTCTATCATCTGCGCGAACTTACGCAGTGCGCGGATCGGCTTCGGCGCGGGCTTCCGGTTGCCGCCTGAGTCCGGAGCCTGAGCGGAGTCAGAGCGGAATTTCCCGTGTTTCTTGGGAGGGTTCTTCTCTCGCTTGGTGGTGAGTGTCGCCAGGGCCATGATGAGCTTGCGGCGCGTCGTCCGGGGCTGAATCACCTCGTCCACGAAGCCATTGGCCGCCGCGATGAACGGGTTGGCGAACTTCTCCCGGAACTCGGCGACCCGCTTCGCCCGCTCCGCCGCCGGATCCTTGGCGCTTTCGAGCTCCTTCCGGTAGAGCACGTTGACCGCGCCCTCCGGGCCCCATCACCGCGACCTCGGCTGTCGGCCACGCGTAGTTGAAATCGGTGCGCAGATGCTTGCTCGACATCACGCAGTACGCGCCGCCATAGGCCTTGCGCGTGATCACGGTGACCTTCGGCACGGTCGCCTCGGCAAACGCGTACAGCAGCTTGGCGCCGTGCTTGATGATGCCGCCGAACTCCTGCGCCGTACCGGGCAGAAATCCGGGCACGTCCTCGAAGGTGATGAGCGGAATATTGAACGCATCGCAGAAGCGCACGAACCGCGCGCCCTTGACCGAGCGCGTCGATGTCGAGCACGCCGGCCAGATACGCGGGCTGGTTGGCGACGATGCCCACCGTCTTTCCGCCAAGCCGCGCGAACCCGACGATGAGATTGCGCGCGAAGTGCTGATGGACCTCGAGGAACTCGCCGCCATCGGCGATCGCATGAATCAGGTCGAGCATGTCGTACGGCTGATTCGGCGAGGCCGGCACGAGACGATCGAGCGCCTCGTCTTCGCGATCGGCGGGATCCGACGGTTCGATCGCTGGCAGCGGGATCGAGGTTGTTGCTCGGCAGAAATCCGCAGCAGGTCGCGAATCAGCCGCACGCACGCACGGTCGTCGTCGACCGCGAAATGCGCGACGCCGCTCTTCTCGTTGTGCGTCATCGCGCCGCCGAGATCCTCTTTCGAGACCTCCTCGTGCGTCACGGTCTTGATCACGTCGGGACCGGTCACGAACATGTAGCTCGTGTTGCGCACCATGATCGTGAAGTCGGTAATCGCGGGCGAATACACCGCGCCGCCGGCGCACGGGCCCATGATCGCCGAGATCTGCGGCACCACTCCCGAGGCCAGCGTATTGCGGAGGAAGATGTCGGCGTAGCCGCCGAGCGACAGCACGCCCTCCTGGATGCGCGCGCCGCCCGAGTCGTTGAGCCCGATAATCGGCGCGCCCATCTTCATCGCGAGATCCATGATCTTCACGATCTTGGCGGCGTTGGTTTCGGAGAGGGATCCGCCGAACACGGTGAAGTCCTGCGCGAACGCATAGACCACGCGGCCGTCGATGCGGCCGTGTCCGGCGATGACGCCGTCGCCCGGGATGACCTGGTCGGCCATCCCGAAATCGAGGCAGCGATGCGTGACGAGCTTGTCGATCTCCTCGAAGGTGCCGGAGTCGAACAGCAGCTCGACGCGCTCGCGCGCGGTCAGCTTGCCGGCCGCGCGCTGGCGCTTGAGGCGCTCGTCGCCGCCTCCAAGCTCGGCCCGGCGCTCGAGCTCATCGAGCCTGCGTTCGGATCCCTACACGCGGGCCGCTTGCGACTTCTCCCAGTCCTTCAGGAAGTTCGCGAGCCCGATGTCGGTCAGCGGATGCTTGAAGAGCTGATCGATCACCTTCGCGGGACACGTGCAGATGTCGGCGCCCATCTTCGCCGCCTCGACGATGTGAATGGGGTGCCGCGTGCTGGCCACCAGCACTTCGGTCTGGAACGGGTAGTTCCGGTAGATCTCGACGATCTCCTGGATGAGATTCATGCCGGTCGTGCCCACATCGTCCAGCCGTCCGACGAACGGGCTCACCATGGTCGCGCCGACCTTCGCCGCCAGCAGCGCCTGCGCCGCCGAAAAGACGAGCGTGACGTTCACCTTGAGGCCCTCTTTCGTGAGCGTCTTGCACGCGCGCACGCCATCGCGCGTGAACGGCACCTTCACGACGATGTGCTCGTCGATCGTGGCCAGGTCGCGCCCTTCGCGCAGCATGCCTTCCCACTCGGTCGAGAGCACTTCGGCGCTGACGGGGCCCTGCACGATCCGGCAGATCTCCTTCATCGTCTTGCGGTAGTCGCCGGTTTCCTTGGCCATCAGCGACGGATTGGTGGTGACGCCGTCGATGATGCCGATGGCCGCCAGTGTCTCGATTTCCTTGATGTTGCCCGTATCCAGGAAAAGCTTCATAGGATTCCTCTCAGTCGTTCACGTCACCGCTTGCCATTGCCATTTTGCGATTTCCATTACCGTCGACCGGATTGGTCAGCTCACCGATACCTTCAATTTTCACCGAAAACGTATCGCCGCCTTTCAGCGGCCCCACGCCCGACGGCGTGCCGGTCGCGATCACGTCGCCCGGCGAGGAGCGTCATCACGTTCGAAACAAACGCGACGATCTGCGCCACGCTGAAGATCAGCTGCCGGGTATTCGATGCCTGTTTCCGCTGCCCGTTCAGCCAACCCTCGACGTCGAGGGCCGACGGATCGAGCCCCATCGCGATGCACGGCCCGATGGGGGCGAAGGTGTCGAACCCCTTCGCGCGCGTGTACTGAACTTCCTTCCGCTGAAGCTCGCGCGCCGTGACGTCGATGAGGCACGTCAGCCCGAGCACGTGCTCCATTGCCTTATCGGCAGGTACTCGCGACGCCTGTTTCCCGATGACGACCCCGAGCTCGGCCTCGTAATGCACTTCGCCAACGCCCGCCGGAATCCGTATCGGATCGCCGGGGCCAATCACCGCCGTCGACGGCTTCAGAAACATCAGCGGCTCGGCTGGCAGCGGCTTGTTCATCTCGGCCGCGTGATCCTTGTAGTTCAGCCCGATGGCCACGATCTTCGACGGCGCCACCGGCGCCAGAATCCTCGCCGGCTTCACCGCCGCGCCCGCGCCGCCGCCGCGGCCGCGCGCTCCTTCAGGTCCGACAGGCCGTCGCCGCCGTCAACGAGCCGATATCCGCCTCCCGACTCCAACGCGTAGCGTGCCCGGCCCTCGTGCTCGATTCGAAACAGTTTCGCCCCGCTCACCTGATGGTTTCCTCGACCCGGTTCGAAGGCGCGCTTCGGTTCGCCGGGGTCTGTTTGTCGACGGCGACCACCTCGTACACGTAGGTGCGCCCGCGCCGGACGGTCGTGTCGTTGAACGAGGTGTCGGTAATCGGCGACGGGGTCAGAGGGGAAAGTTTGTCACCAGGCGCCTCGCCGCGCAAGACCAGGTATCCCCCGAAATCGGCCTCGGTATTGGCGTCCCACAACAGGCTCACGCCGGCGCCACCGGAAATCGCCTGGACGTTCTTCGGGGCGGCGGGTGCAAACGTATCGCGGGGTGTCACACAAACAGGCGCCGACGCCACACCTTCGATCGCGACGCCGCCCGACAACTCGACGCGCCTGATGACATAGCATCGCTCGACGTCGAACTCGATGCGCGGATCGGCGAAGGTCGTGGCCGTCAGGAGCGTCTTGTTCAAGGGCAGAACTGGAGACTGGGCGGTTGAGCGGTGCGCGACGGTGCGTTAGGTGCGTTGGGCTTGTCCGCCGTAGCGATCTGCGAAGCGGCGCAGACGGATGCGCGGACGCGTCGTAGACGTTGTATCCGTAACGAGGCGCGGGACCGGCGGCGGCGGCTTTGGCCGCGGCGGCGATGGCGGCGGCAGCAGGCGATGGCTTCGCGCCCGCCGTCGCCGGCGGAGCAGGCGGCGCGACGTCTCGCGTGTCCTCGGTTTCGAGATCGGCGTACACCTCGTACGTCCCGGCGGTCTCCTGCAGGGCGACAGGCGGCACGACTGGCGCCGGCGCCGGAGGCGCTGGAACCGGCGGCGGGACCGCAACCGGTGGCGGGACCGCAACAGGTGGCGCATCCGCGACGGGTGCCGGCACTGGTGCGCTACTCGACGCAGGACTCGAAGGAGCCGGCGAGACGGACGCAGGCGGCGCGCCGCCCGGCGCTGCGGCGCCGCGGCGCAGCAGCCGGCGCAGCCGCGGCGGCTGGCAGCGCCGCGTCTTCGGGTTGTCTCGGCCACGTCAGCGAAATCGTCGTTTCCGTGTACATCCACAGCAATCTCGCTCGGGCGGCATCAGCGGCTCGACGAGTGGAACGCGCAGCGGGCCCGCGTATGGGCCGCGCCGTCCGCGGCTTCGGCTGACACCAACGGCCGTATAAAAACGGGTCGGCGCCAGCTCGAAATTCTCCGTGCCCGGCGTCTCGAGCTTCTCCACCACCGGCGCGTTCGGGAGCGGCAGGCGGCGCTGCCCGCACAGGCGGCATCGGACCGGTTTCCCTTTCCTTGTCGGTCAACGGTTCGCGCACGCTGATGAGCCAGCCCTGCTCGGTCATCTTCAGGCCGACCTGGCTGGCCTGGTCGCTCGATCCGGCCTCCGCGCCCGCATTCGCCGGTGGCGTGGCGTCTGCCGCATCGGGTGCGTCGGCTTTCGCCTCGTCCGTGGCTGGCTGCGCGTCTCTCCTCTTTGAGTTCTTGCGGGATCGGCAATCTCGACCGAGGCGACGAGCGTGCCGTACTTCTGAAAATCGGCGGGCGCCGGCAGCGGACCGGTGTGCGCGTACACCTCGACCCGGCGCAGATCGGCAGGACCCGACCCGTCGGTGTTCAGCGTCGGGACCGTGAACTGGACGACCACCTCGTTCTCCACGCGCTTGGCGGCGAATTCGGTGACCGCCCTCGGCAGATACACGATCGGCGCGAGCGGCGGCCCCTTGCGGCCGCATGCGGCGGAACAGGCACCACAGAGAACGCAGAGGAAGAGAAAGAACGTCCGTAGCAGCGGAAACGACAATCCGATTCGGCGAATCACAGGATATAGCGTGAGAGATCCTCGTTCTTGACGATCGCGGCCAGCATGCGGTCGACGTACGCCGCGTCGATCGTGATGATCTTATCGCGCAGGTCGGGACCTTCGAAGGAAATTTCGTCGACGAGACGCTCCATCACGGTGTGCAGGCGCCGCGCACCGATGTTTTCCGTACGCTCGTTCACGCGCGTGGCGAAGTCGGCGATGCGATCGATCGCTTCGTCGAGAAAACGCAGCGTGATCCCCTCGGTTTCCATCAGCGCGATGTACTGCTTGACGAGCGCGTTCTTCGGCTCGGTGAGGATGCGCACGAAATCGTCCTTGCCGAGCGGCTCGAGCTCGACGCGGATGGGAAAGCGTCCCTGCAGCTCGGGAATCAGATCGGATGGCTTCGACACGTGGAACGCGCCGGCCGCGATAAAGAGGATGTGATCGGTGCGCACCATCCCGTACTTCGAATTCACCGTGGTGCCTTCGATAATCGGCAGGATGTCGCGCTGCACGCCCTCGCGGCTCACGTCGGGTCCGCTCTGCCCGCCGCCTTCGCGGCCCGCGATCTTGTCGATCTCGTCCACGAAGATGATGCCGCTCTGTTCGACGCGCTCGACCGCCACGCGCGACACGCTGTCCATGTCGACCAGCTTGCCTTCTTCTTCCTGCACCAGGTAGTCGAACGCCTCCGGCACCTTCAGGCGCCGCTTGCGCGTCCGTCCCTGGATGAGGCCCGGGAGCATGTCCTTGATGTTGATGTCGATCTCTTCGATGGACGAGCCGGTGATGACCTCGAACGACGGAAACGCCCGCTCGCGGACTTCGATCTCCACCGATCGCTGATCCAGGCGCCCGTCGTGCAGCTGCTCGCGGAATCTCTCGCGCGTCTGGCTCCACGAATCCTGCGCCGGCGCGCCGGGCATGTAGTCGATGCTCCGGCCCGCGGACGTCTCTTCGGGCTCCAGCGTCGCGCGCGGCGGCGGCAGCAGCAGATCGAGCAGGCGCTCTTCGGCGTTCTGCTCGGCCTTGCCGTGGATTTCCTCGAGCCGTTCCTCGCGCACCATGTCGACGGCCAGCTCGACGAGATCGCGCACCATCGACTCGACATCGCGTCCGACGTAGCCGACCTCGGTGAACTTCGACGCCTCGACCTTGATGAACGGCGACTGGGCGAGCCGGGCCAGGCGGCGTGCGATCTCGGTCTTGCCCACGCCGGTCGGCCCGATCATCAGGATGTTCTTCGGCACGACGTCCTCGGCGAGCTCGGGCGCGAGCTTCTGCCGGCGCATGCGGTTGCGCAGCGCGATGGCCACCGCGCGCTTGGCGTCTTTCTGCCCGATGACGTACTTGTCGAGCTCGGCGACGATCTGGCGCGGCGTCAGCGAGTCGAGGAGGGGCGCGAGCGTCTCAGGAAGCGAGATGGCCATCAGAGTTCTTCAATCGCGAGCGTGCTGTTGGTGTATACGCAGATGGAGGCCGCCACGTTCATCGCGTGCTCGGCGATGGCGCGCGCGTCGAGATCGGTGTGGCGCACCAGCGCCTTGGCCGCGGCGAGCGCGTAGGCGCCGCCCGATCCAATGCCGATGACCCCTTCGTCCGGCTCGATCAAGTCGCCCGTCCCCGAGAGCAGGAACATCGACGATCGGTCGAGCACGACGAGCATCGCCTCGAGCCGGCGCAGCGCGCGATCGGTGCGCCAGTCTTTCGCCAGCTCCACCGACGAGCGCTCGAGGTTGCCACGGTACTGCTCGAGCTTCGCCTCGAAGCGCGAGAACAAGGCGAACGAGTCGGCGGCCGACCCCGCGAACCCCGCGAGGATCTTGTCGTTGTACAAGCGCCGGACTTTCCTGGCGCGCTGTTTGACGATCGTATCGCCGAGCGTCACCTGACCGTCGCCGGCGAGCACGGCGCGATCCTTGTGGCGCACGGCGAGAATGGTCGTGGCGTGGATCACTTAACCGCAGTCTACATCGAGGCATTACATGAGGAGTCCCAGCTCACCAGCAGTCGTCGTGTCAGCCAGAGATACAGCGGAATGCCGGACGCGATGACGAGAAGGCCGAGCGCCGACGGACCAGGGCTGCGATAGAACGCATTCAGACGATGGCCAGGCTGGCGAAGACGAAGATCGCCGGCGCAATGGGATAACCCAGCGTCTTGTACGGCCGTGGCGCGTGTGGCTCGCGCGCGCGCAGCACGAACACGGCACGTGACGGCGATGCCCGCGAAGAGCGTGATCGCAAACCCGACGTAGTTCGACAGCGTGTCGAGGCTGCCCGTCAGGATCAGGAGGCTCGTCCACAACGCCTGCGCCACGATCGACACGTGCGGCGTCTTGAATTTCGGATGGACCTGCGCCGCGGCCGGAAAAAACACGCCGTCGCGCGCCATCGCGTAGTAGATGCGCGGCCCGGCGAACGTCCAGCGCGTTGATGCCCGCCGACAAGCTGATCAGCGGACCACGATGCCAGAATCTCGCCGGCGCGCGCGCCGAGGATGCGCTCGCCGATGAGATCGAACACGCTGCCCTTCACCGCCGCGAGCTCGGTCACGGGCATCGCATAGAGATACAGCGCATTGAGCAGGGCGTAGATGACGATGACCGCGATCGTGCCCAGCAGCAGCGCCAGCGGCACATTGCGGCCGGGATCGCGGATCTCCTCGGCCATGTAGGCCGCCGCGTTCCATCCCGAATACGTGAACATGACCGGCACGAGCGCCAGCAGCCAGTTGGTCGCCGACGACCGAACCCGCCGCCTGCTGGAAATTGGCGCTCGAGCCCGAACCGACGTAAAACCCGAGCGCGATGAACACGAGCAGCGTCGTGACTTTGAGCACGGCCAGCACGTTCATCACGAAGCGGCCAGGTCCGACGCCGCGCACGTGCACGCACGCAAACAGCCAGACGAGCGCGATGGCCATCAGCGTGTGAGGCGAAAACGTCAGCGGAAGATACGGGAGCGGAATCACGAAGAAGGGCTCGCGGATTGGCCGACGCCGGGGATGAAGCGATCGAGCACGATCATGAAAAAGATCGCGCTCGCGGCCATCGCGCCGGAAAACCCGGTGACGAACGACGTCCAGCCGGTCATGAAGCCGGCCAGCGGACCGTACGCCTCGCGCAGGTACACGTATTCGCCGCCCGCACGCGGCCGCAACGCCGCGAGCTCGGCGTACGCGACCGCGCCGAAGAACGCCAGCACGCCGCCGGCCACCCAGGTGGACAGAAACCAGACCGGATGCGGAACCATCGACGCGACGACCGGCGGAAGGAAAGAGAATGCCGCCGCCGATGACGTTGGCGATGATGATGGCGGCGCCGTCGAGCGGCCCCAGCCGCCGTTCGAGAGATGTTTGTGTCGAAGGAGGCACGCAGCGCTACTGAGTGAGCAACTCTCGCGCGATTTGCCACTCACCCAGCTTGGTCCACTGGGCGCCCCCGTGCTTGGCGAACACCTGGACCTGAGCATCGACGAACTGGCTGTTCTTCAGCATCTGCGCGCGCGGTTCGATGCCAGTGTATCCGAGGTTCGACCGGAGCACGATAGGTTTGGTGCTGGTGCCCGGCGCGATGCCGTCGTTGCCGATCACCTTCTGGTAGGCACCGCCCCACTCATCGGTCTCGCCCACACGGCGGATGACGGCGTTCAGCTGCACGTTGGCCACCTGTTCGCTGCTGACGTTCTTGAGCGTGAGCATGACGGTGGGGACCAGCTTGTTCTTGCCGTCCTCGACACCCGCGTCGAACCAGCCCGTTTTCACCTCGACGGGCTGGACGAGCTTGCTGATCGGCAGCCCCGACCCTCCCCGCAGGCAGCCAGGGACAACGCGAACACGGCGACAAACAGGACCTTCGATATCCGGCGCATCTGCATATCTTAATTCGACACCGAATTCCCGCTCCGGCTCCTCAGCCTCGCCCTCTAATCCCAATCCCTAATCCCTAATCCCGATTCTAGTAATGCCTGCACGTCCACCTTCGTGCGCACCTCGTCGCGCGACAGCTTGTGCTCGCGCAACGCCTGCAGATCGCTGCCCTTCATGCGCAGAATCACCGTCATCGGCGCCTCGATCACGCCGCCGTTGACGAACCGCCGATCGACGACGGTCTCGCGCGCCGCGACCGTGAGCCACTCGCCCGGCCCGATCCCGAGCGCGCCGGGATAGTCGAGAACGACGTTGAGCAGCGCGTCCGTAATCTCGCTCTGGTAGATCTCGCGCGGCTGAACGCCGCTTCCCGGCTGCGCGGTGCGCAGCGCGGCGTTGGCGCGTTGGCGGTGTTCGTGCGCTCGAGCTCCTGCAGGCTCCACACCATGCTGCGGCGCATCGACGGAAATTCCACGTCGAACATCACGCCGTAGTCGTCGAGCCGGAATCCGCGCGCCCTCGGCATCCCCGCCAGCATCACCATATTGGCCGCGCTCGACTGCTGCAGCCGTTGATCGAGCATCTGCGTCCCGTATCGAACCGCGTTCTCGAGCGCCGCTTCGAACGCCGCGATCTGCTGACGCGCCTGCATCTGCGCCGCGGTCGGTGGTGTCGGCCTGTCTGATATTCTGCGCGGCCGCCGAGGCCGCGACCGTCCACATGGCGCTCGTCACGAGCGCCCTGGTCACCACGTTCACTTCACGCCCCCTGACGTTCTCACGAGGTAATTCATCACGTCTTCCTGCTGCTGACCGAAGTTCTGCTGGATGCGGAGCAGGTCGGCCTGGTGCTGCGCATCGACTTCGCTGTTCAACTGGGACAGCCGCAGCGCCAGCTCGCGCTGCTGACGCTGCTCGCTCTGATCGATCATCGAGCGCACGCGCTGCAGCAACTGCTCGGTCGAGGTATCCGTCGCCACTGGCGTCAGCCGGTTCTCGAGCGGTCGCTCCGGAACTGTCGTGACACCCGGGCCGTTTTCTGCCGCAAGCTCAATATCGCGCGCGATTCGGACTCTGCGCGGTCGCGGCGTCGGGCTGGCGCAGCCGCACGGTGAGCACGCCAGCGTCGTAGCTCATGGTGAACTGCGACACCGCCATGCCGGCGGCAAACACGAGCACCGCCGCCGCCGCGCGGGCCCAGCCGCCATACGCCGGCGGCCAGAACGAGAACGCGCGCGGCGGTACCGGGACGGCCGGCTTTTCCTGAACTATCCGAAACCCCAGCTCGGTGGCCGGCGGCGTCCAGTCGTGCAACATGCCGCGCACGTTCTGGAACTCGAGGACGGCAACCGAGCAAGGCGCGCATTCCTGCAGGTGCCGCGCCACGTCCAGTCGTTCGGCGGGATCGCCTTCCTCGTAGAGGTAAGCGAGAAGGGCTTCGTGATTGTCGGCAATGTGCTGTGTCATGGCGATCACTTCAACTTTCACGCCGGGGAGCCATTTGCTGCCCGAGCTGTTTTCTCAACGTGGACAGGCCCTGATACACGCGCGTCTTCACCGTGCTCAAGGGGCACTTCATGAGGTCGGCAATTTCCTGGAAGGTCAGGCCGTGATATTCCTTCAGGATGATGGCTTGACGCTGCTCCGCCGGCAGGGACTCCATCGCCCTGGCCACCTCGCGGCTCAGCTCGCTTCGCGCCGCCAGATCTTCAACCGTTTCGACGGGACCACGCTCGGCGGCCAGCTGCTCGACATCGACGCCCTCGGGCACCGCGACGAGCGGCGCGCGCCGTTCTTTCCGCATCCAGTCGCGGCACAGATTGAGCGCGATCCGGTAGAGCCAGGACGAAAACTTGGCGTCGCCTTTGAAGCCGGACAACGCGCGGAATGCGCGGAGAAAGGTTTCCTGCGTGACATCGCGCGCGTCTTCCTCGCGACCGAGCGTCCGGTACGCCAGGGCGAAGATAGGCCGCTCCCATCGCTTCACCAGCTGATTGAAGCTGTCCATATCGCCGGTCTTGGATCGCGCGACCAGCTCCTCGTCGGTCCACGGCCTCATAGGAACTGTAGCTGTAAGCGCTGTCATGCTTTAGAGCCGACTTTGGTGTTCACTTGGGTTAGACGACACACCCCCCGATTCGGCCTGTAAATCCCTTGGAGACGCACCTTGGTTTGGGAGTGTGTCCCATGCATACCGCCAAGCCATTACACTATCTGCCGTGTCACGCGAGGCCGGCCTGTTCCAGGCGCTGACGGCCACCGACCGGCTGGGCGACCTGCTTCCGGTGCTCCATCATCACGCTGTTTCGGCCGTCGACGGCCGAAACTCGATTCTGTTTCACTTCAACCGCGCCGGTGACGCCCTGCACGCCATGTCTGCGTCCGGGGTGGAACAGCTGCCGCCAGATCCCTGGCCCGTCCGGCACGTCCCCCAGACACTGTTCCAGGACGGAACACCGCATCTGGTCCCCGATATCTCAAAGGTCATCTCCTGCGCTTCCGAACTCGGCACCGGGCCTGCCGTACTGGTGCCCCTGACACACGTACAGAAACAGATCGGCGTACTGGTCGTCGGGTGCCAGGCGCCGCTGTCGGCGGACCAGCTCGATCGGGCCGCGTCGGTCGGCCATGCCTTCGCGGTCGCGCTCGAGCGGGCGAGGACGGCTGGCGAGTTCCATCTGCATCATCAATTGAAGGAACTGTTGCAGGTGTTTGTCCGCGATGTCTCGAGCACGACGCTGTCGGCGGGCCTCGAGGCGTTGTGCACGGGCGCCAACCGCGTGTTCGGCGCCGACCGCACCTCGGTGTGGCTGCACGACAGGCGCGCGCGCATGGTCGTGCTGTCCGCCTCGTCCGACGTCGTGTACATGGCGCAGGAACGGCGAATCCCGACCTCGGATCCGCTCGCGCCCGCGGCGCGCGCCCTGCGCGGAGAGCGGGCCGAGCTGTTTCCGGGGGCGGCGATGGCGCGGGCAGTTACACCGCGCTGGTGACGATTCCGCTGAAAGGCAAACGGCGCGCGCTCGGCACGCTGGTGCTCGAAGAGGTGCGCATCGAGCCCGGCGAGCAGATGGAGGTGGTCGAACGCGCCGACGAGCTGGGCCGCCGGCTGTCGAGCGCGATCGAAAACGTCCTGCTGCTCGATGCCGTGCTGCGCTCGCGGCGCGAGCTCGAGAACACCTTCAACTCGCTGACCGATTTCGTCGTGGTGGCCGACGAAGAAGGCCGGCTCGTCCACGTGAACCGGGCGTTTCTCGATCGCATCGGACGCCCGAAGCAGGAATTGATCGATCACCGGCTCGCGGACATCGTCGGCGCGAAAATCAACGAGCAGATCGCGCGCGCGAAGGATTCGGAGGGCCTCGTCGACGGCGAAGTCGATGACAGCGAGCTCCGGGGCATCTTCCATGTCACCGTGACGCCGCTCGTCGGGGAAGAACGAGAGCCGATGGGCATCGTGCTGGTGGCGCGCGATGTCACGCCGCAAGCGCAGCTCGAAGCCGAGCGCGCCGAATTGCGCAACCGCCTCGTGCAGTCGGAGAAGCTCGCCGCGCTCGGCCAGTTCGTGGCCGGCATCGCGCACGAGCTGAACAACCCGCTGCAAGGCGTGCTCGGCCACCTGGAGCTGCTGCGCACGACCGGTGCGTTTCCGAAAGCGCTTCGCCGGGACATGCAGTTGATTTATCGCGAAGCCGACCGCGCGGCGAAGATCGTGCGCAATCTGCTGGTGTTTGCGGGCTCGGGACGGCTGGTGCGGCGGCGAACCAGCGTCAACGCGGCGCTCTCGCGGGTGCTCGCGCTGCGCGCGCCGGCATTCCGCGCGGCGGGCATCGAGGTCGTGCGGCGCCACGAGGAGGGGTTGCCGCGGGTCAAAGCCGACCCGCTGCTGATTCAGCAGGCCCTGCTGAACATCGTGCTCAACGCCGAGCAGGCCGTCGGTGGCGGCGGCCGTATCGAGTCGCACACGGCGCTGGTCGAGGAGGACGGCCAGCGGCAGGTCGTGGTGCGCATCCGGGATACCGGTCCGGGAATTCCGCCCGAGGCCATGCCGCGGCTGTTCGAGCCGTTTTACACGACAAAAGAAGTCGGACAAGGCACCGGCCTCGGACTGGCGATAACCTATGGCATCATTCAAGAGCACGGTGGACAGATCGCGGCATCGAATCATCCCGACGGCGGCGCCGTGTTCACGGTGCGCCTCCCAGTTGAACGCGAGTAGCATGTTGGCCGCGCGCGAAGCGGTGAGATGGGGCACCGATGAACGATCGCCGCGAGCGGCGCGGGGCGCAGGGGCCCCGCAAGCGAAGCGGCGAGGAGCGGGGCGAGGGGCCGCGACCAACTAAATGGACGAGACGTTTTTGACGACCGAAGAGGTGCTCGAGTACCTCCAGGTCAATTTGCGGACGGTGTACCGGCTGATCAAGGCCGGCAAGATTCCGGCTGTGCGGGTCGGGCGCCAATGGCGCTTCCGCAAGCGCGACATCGACGCCTGGCTCGACAGCCAGCGGCCCCGTGGCGGGTCGCGCGCGGCGGCGGCGACTGCCGAGACGCCCGCACCCGCCCCGCGCCAGGGTGCCGACCGCCCGCGCATTCTCGTCGTGGACGACGAGTCCAGCATCCGCGACCTGCTGTCGAAAACGCTGGCGCTCGCGGAGTACGACGTCGATACCGCCTCTGATGGGCGATCGGCGCTCGAGCGGCTGCGGCTGTATCCCTACGACCTGTTGATTGCCGACCTGAAGATGCCGGGCATCGACGGGCTGAGCGTCATTCGCGAAGCGAAACGTCTCAAGACCAGTCTCCCGGTGATTATCATCACTGGCTATTCCACCGAGACCGCCGCCATCGAAGCGGTGAACCTCGGCGTGTCTGGCTACCTGACGAAACCGTTCCGCGTTCCGCAGGTGCTGGCTGCGGCTGCGAAAGCCATTGGGGAACCCGGCTAATCCCTAATCCCTCAATCCCTAATCCCTAGCCCTGAGCCCTAGTTAAGTAGTGTTACAGCTTTCCAACATCAGCAAATCATTCGGCGAGCGCGTGCTGTTCGAGGACATCACCTGGCAGATCGACGAAGGTGAGCGGGTCGGGCTGTGCGGTCCGAACGGCGCGGGCAAAACCACGTTGTTGAAGATGATGGCGGGTCTCGACGAGCCCGACACGGGCGGCATCGTCAAGCCATCGGCGTTGACGGTGGGCTACCTGCCGCAGGACGGCTTGTCGCACACGGGCCGGTACGATTCTCGACGAAGCGAGCTCGGCATTCGCGGGACTGCTCGAGGTGAAGCGCGAGATGCACGCCATCGAGGAGCGTCTCGGCGACGCGACGGTCGCCGCGGACGAGCACGACGCGATGCTCGAGCGCTACAGCGCGCTGCAGGATCGATTTCGCATCGGCGAGGGCTACAGCATCGACCTGAAGGTCGCCACGGTGCTGCGCGGTCTCGGCTTCACCGACGACACGTTCGAGCAACCGACCGATTCGCTGTCGGGCGGGTGGCAGATGCGGCTCGCGCTCGCCAAGCTGCTTCTGGGCCGGCCGACGCTGCTCCTGCTCGACGAGCCGACCAACCATCTCGATCTCGAAGCGCGGAACTGGCTCGAGGAGTACCTCTCGGCGTACCCCCACGCCGTGATTCTCGTCTCGCACGATCGGTTCTTCCTCGATGCCGTCGTCACCCGCATCACCGACTTGAACCTTCGCAAGCTGACCGACTACCCCGGCACCTACACGCATTACATCGCCGAACGCGACGCGCGCATGGACGCGCTTCGCAAGGCCAAGCACGAGCAGGACGAAGAGATCGCGCGCGTGAAGATGTTCATCGATCGCTTCCGCTACCAGGCGACCAAGGCCGCGCAGGTGCAGAGCCGCATCAAGATGCTCGAGAAAGTGGTGCCCATCGAGGCGCCGCCCGAGCGCAAGCGCATTCATTTCACGTTCCCGGTCTGCGCGAAGAGCGGGCGCTCGGTCGTCGAGCTGCACGACGTGCGCAAGGCGTACGGCGAGAAGGTGATTTTTTCGAAGCTCAACCTGCTCATCGAGCGCGGCGACCGCATCGCGCTCGTCGGACCGAACGGCGCCGGCAAGAGCACGATGATGCGGATGCTCTCGGGCGTCGAGGAGCCCGACCAGGGCACGCGCCGCGACGGTCACCAGGTCGTCATGCAGTATTTCGCGCAGGACGAAGCGGTGAGGCTGGAGCCGAAGTTGACCGTGTACGAAACCCTCGTGTCGGGTTCGCCGATGAACATGGTGCCGGCCATCCGCAACATTCTCGGCGGCTTCCTGTTCTCGGGCGACGACATCTACAAGAAGGCGGGCGTGCTGTCGGGCGGCGAGCGCACGCGGCTGGCCGTCGCGCGCATGCTGCTGCGGCCGTCGAACACGCTGCTCCTCGACGAGCCGACCAACCATCTCGATCTCGACTCGAAGGATATCCTCCTCGAAGCGCTGAACGACTACGGCGGCACGCTCGTGTTCGTCTCGCACGATCGCTACTTCGTCGAGAAGCTGGCGACCAAGATCATCGAGATTGGACACGGAGAGGCGATCGTGTTCCCTGGCACCTACACCGGAGTTCCTGTGGAGTAAAGAGCACAGGGCAGGGTTCGTCAGGTTCGTCAGGTTCGTCGGAGTTCGTCGGGTTCGAAGGTCGCGGGTCGTCGAGGTGCGCGAGCGTTCGAAAGGTTCGGCACCCCCGGTAGGGCGCGACGTTCAGTCGCGCCAAAGAGGCACCCAGCGGAGCCGCCGACCACGAGCGCGCAAGCGGCCGGCGGCGGAGCAGAAGAAGCGCGATCAGGCGGCGAAAAGGCGGCAGGGGCAGATTTCCGATCTCGAGGCGCGCATCGCCGAGCGCGAGCAGGCCATGAGAGACATCGAGGCCGCCATGTCGGCTCCCGGGTTCTACGACAACCGCGACCAGGCCCAGCCGGTCATCGATCGCCACCAGGCGCTCATGTGGGAGCTCGGCGACCTGATGCATCAGTGGGAAGAGCTGCAGAAATCTGAGATCTAGAGTCTAGAATCTGAAATCTAGAATCTGGGCTGCTGCAGATTTCGGATTCCACTCCAGATTCTAGATTTTAGTTTCTAGATTCCAGTTTCCAGTTACAGTACCGCCCCCCAGATGACGATAATGTAATTGACGGGTCGCAAAGTTGCACGCGAAGCCTTACATTTCAAGGGTTTAGCCGCATTTTTGGCGGTGCGCGCCGGGCACGGCGTTTGCCCCTCACGTGCCTTGATCAACCCATGGAGAACCCGCAGTTCGCCAAACTGCCGTTCGCGATTGAGCCCCTGATGCCACCAACGAGCCGCCGGCGGCCTCGCCAGCGGACCGCCTCAACCGGGCAAGGGCGCCAGCGCCGCGAGTCCGACCGGTTTTTCCGTCGGCTCGTCGCCGGCATGCGCAACGGCGTGCTGGCCATCACGCGCGATGGGAAGGTCGCGGAGATCAACGCCGAAGCCCTGCGGATCTTCCAGCTCAAGCGGTCGCAGAGCGCGGTCGGACGCCACTTTTCGGTCGTGCTGGCCAAACATCCCGACATCGTGCGGGTGCTGCACAGCGCGTTCGAGCTGAGCCACCTGCCCAATCGCGCCGAACTGCGCCTGAAGACGACGGGCAAGGTAATCGGCTACACGCTCTCGCACGTGCGCGACGAGCGCGGACGCTCGACCGGCGTCGCGCTGTTTTTCAAGGACCTGACCAAGGTCGAGCAGCTCGAGGAACGCGAACGGCTGCGCGACCGCCTCGTGGCGCTCGGCGAAATGGCGGCCGCCATCGCGCACGAAGTGAAGAACCCGTTGGCGGGCATCGAGGTCATGGCCGGTCTCCTCAAGCGCCAGGCGGCGGTGGCCGAGTCGCCCGACGCGCAGTCGCTGTTGAACGACATCATCAGCGAAGCGAAGATGGCCAACCAGATCGTGCACGAGGCGCTCGAGTTCGTCCGGCCCATCCGGCTGCAGGTCGAACACACGGCGCTCGCCGACGTGATCCAGGCCTCGATCACGCTGGCCGAAACCAAGATTCCGCGCCTCCACATCAGGCTCGTGATCAACATCGAGAGCGGGCTGCCGCCCATCCAGGGCGACCATCATCAGCTCTGTCAGTTGTTCACCAACCTGCTGATCAACGCGTTCGAGGCGCTCGAAGGCCGGGGCACCGTTGAAATCACCGCGCACGAAGGCGTGCTCGAGGAGGACGGACACATGCCGATCGGCGACGCGCTCGCCACACGGTCGGTCATCGTCGAGGTCACCGACGACGGTCCGGGCGTGCCGCGCGAGCTGCGCGACCGGATTTTCAACGCGTTTTTCACGACCAAGCCTCAGGGATCGGGGCTCGGGCTGGCGATCGTCCGCAAGGTCGTCGACGCGCACGACGGGCGCATCGACATCCAGAGCGGGCCGCACGGCACGTGCTTCCGGGTGACGCTCCCGGTGTCGGGAGCCAACGACTGGTTCGTGCCACGGCCGCGGTGCCGGCGCGGACTTCCACGGACGACTAGGAGAATTATGGGTCGCATTCTCATAGCTGACGATCACGATGCGCTCCGGCGCGGGCTCGCCCGGGCGCTGACGGCCGCCAATCACGAAGTCGAAGAGGCTCCCAACGGCAACCAGGCGATCGAGCGGCTGCACGACGGGCATTTCGACGTCGTGCTGAGCGATCTGAAGATGGGCGGCAGCGACGGGCTCGACGTGCTCCGCACGACCAAGACGCTCCATCCCTCGACCGCCGTCATCCTGATGACCGCCTTCGGATCGGTGCACACGGCGGTGGAAGCGATGAAGAGCGGCGCCTTCGACTACGTGCAGAAGCCCTTCGAGATCGAAGAGATGGAAGTGAAGATCGAGAAGGCGCTCGAAATGCGGCGCATGCGCCACGAGCTCGACTACCTGCGGCATACCCAGAACGACATCTACGATTTCGACCGCATCGTCGGCCAGAGCGATCCGCTCAAGCGGGTACTCGGCGTCGTGAAAAAGGTGGCCAAGAGCAATACGACCGTGCTGATTCGCGGCGAGACGGGAACCGGCAAGGAGCTGATCGCGGGCGCCATCCATCACAACTCGCTGCGCGCGTCGCGGAACTTCGTCAAGGTGAACTGCGCGGCGCTTCCCGAGACGCTGCTCGAATCGGAGTTGTTCGGACACGAGAAGGGCGCGTTCACGGGCGCCGACCGGCAGCGCATCGGCCGCTTCGAACAGGCCGACGGCGGCAGCCTCTTCCTCGACGAAGTCGGCGACATGAGCGCGGCGATTCAGGCGAAGATCCTGCGCGTCCTGCAGGAGCACGAGTTCGAACGCCTCGGCGGCACGCGCACGCAGAAGGTGGACGTGCGGCTCGTCGCGGCGACCAACCGCGATCTATCCGTGATGGTGGCGTCCGGAGCGTTCCGCGAAGACCTGTACTACCGGCTGAACGTCGTCTCGGTGGAGATGCCGCCGCTGCGCGAGCGCAAGGAAGACATCATCCCGCTGGCGATGTTCTTCGTGAAGAAGTTCGCCGGCGAGCTCAAGAAGAAGATCGACGGGATCGATCCGGAGGCGCAGAAGATGCTGCTGCGCTACAACTGGCCCGGCAACATCCGCGAGCTCGAGAACTCGGTGGAGCGGGCGATTCTGATGACCGAAGGGCAGTTCATCACGTCGGAAGATCTGCGCCTGGGCGAAGCGGCGACCGCCGGTGTGACCAGCACGCGCGAGGCATCGGCGCTCGTGAAGATTCCGCCGTCGGGCGTGCCGCTCGAGGAAATCGAGCGGAGCGCGCTGATGGAAGCCTTGAAGATGTCGAACTGGGTGCAGAAGGACGCCGCGGAGCTGCTCGGCATCAGCCCGCGCGTGATGAACTACAAGATCAAGACGCTCGGCATCGAGTTCCCGCGCGGGCGGAGACCGATGGTCGCGGCGGCCTCGTAGTACGTAGTGTCCGGCTTCAGCCGGACCGTGACGCGGGCGACGGTTGAATAAAACCGTCGCCCTTTTTTTTTGACCATCGCACCGGCCATCGCACCGAAGCGCTACTGTCCTGCTCTCAAAATCTCCAGAAACACGCGTTCCGTTTCCTGCGACGGATCGGCGCCGAGCTCCTCGCGGAAGAGCTCGCGGCACTTTCCGAATACGCGCAACGCTTCGCCGCGATTGCCCATCTGCGCGTGCGTCTGCATCAGGTGCCGGTAACCCGTTTCCTGGAACGGCTCGAGCTCGATAATTTCCGTCGCGTATTGAACGGCCAATCCCGGTTCCCCATTCGCGGCACTGATCTTCGACAGAATATGCAGGCCGCGGACCAACAGAGACCGAAGCTTCCCGCGGCGAGCTTCAATCCACACGGCTTCGTCACCAGCGAGGAACGGACGCCGCGCAAT
Organism: Vicinamibacterales bacterium; assembly: GCA_963850725.1. Taxonomy (GTDB): domain Bacteria; phylum Acidobacteriota; class Vicinamibacteria; order Vicinamibacterales; family JAMQPK01; genus JAMQPK01. The sequence continues at coordinate 92,052 of CAWKMQ010000017.1, read as the reverse complement.
GGTGACGAGGCTAACCGCATGACCCCATGCGCGCCGCGTGTCGCCGGCACGAAATGCGCCCTCGGCTTCGTCCATGGCGTTCGCCGCGTATTCCAGATCGATCCAGATGTCGTGGGGAAGACGCAGCTGCACCGTCCCCGAGAGCACTTCAACGGCGGCGTTTGTCGTAAGACCAGCCCGCTTGAATACCGCGCGAAGCTTGCTGAGATTGGCGTTGAGGGAAACATCGAGCTCGCGAGGTGGTGTATCAGGCCAGACGACCGCGATCAATTCGTCCTTGCTGACAGGCCGTTGACGCTCCGATATCAGGAACGCGAAAGCCAGACGCCCCTGCCGCCCCGCAAGATCGCGCTCCTCGACGAGAACGCTGCCATGCTCCAGCGATATCCGCCCGGTCAGATAGATGCGTGCGGTCGCCAACGTTTTGCCAACCTCCCCGCAAGATTCCGGTAATAGAGTGCGCCTATATTACGTCCCAGAAAGGAGCTGTCATGCAGAAAGTCATCAATTGCTCGTGCGGCTACATCGTGAGGGCGGAGAACGACGAGAAGCTCGTCACCAAGGCGCAGGAACACGCCAAGCAGGTGCACCAGATGGATCTGACCCGCGAGCAGGCGCTCGCGATGGCCAGGCCCGAGTAGCCGCACTTTCTTGCCGGGTCGCCCACCGCGAAGCGCTACGCCCGCGGGTGCGACTTCTTGTAGACGTCGATCAACTGCTGCGCATTGACGTGCGTGTAGCGCTGGGTCGTGCTGAGGCGGGCATGGCCCAGCAGCTCTTGAATGGCTCGAAGATCGGCGCCGTTGGCGAGCAGGTGCGTCGCGAATGAGTGCCGCAGCGCGTGCGGGCTGATGCCGAACTTCGCGCCGCACTCGGCGACGTAGCGTCGCACCAGCCGATCCACGCTGCGCGCCGACAGACGTTCGCCGCGATAGTTCAGGAAGAGAGGCGCCTGCGCCGCCACTCGCCGTCCGGGCTTCGCCTTCGCACCGCGCTTCGCACCTCTGCGCACTTTCGCCAGCGCACCCGTTCGATCCTTGAGCCACGCACGTATGGCTTCCACAGTCGTACGTGTTGAACGGCACCAGCCGTTCCTTCCGCCCCTTCCCCAGCACGCGCACCATTCGAGCCGAGAGATTCACGTCTTCCATGTCGAGTCCGACCAGCTCGCTGAGGCGAAGGCCGGATGCGTAGAACAGCTCGAGGATGGCGCGGTCGCGCCGTCCGAGGGGCATCGACGAATCCGGCATCTCGAGCAGCCGGTTCATTTCTCCGACGGTCAGATGGGCGGGAATCGTCTCGGGATCTTCGGCGACGCGACGAGCGTCGCCGGATCGTCCTCGATGAGGTCTTCACGCCTCAGGAACTTCACGAACGTCCGAATCGCCGACAGCTTTCGCGCCGACGACGAGGCCGAGATGCGCTGCTTGTGCAGCTCGCCGAGGAACGCCCGAATGGCGAACGCGTCGACGTCTGACGGCGTCAGCGCGTCCACGCGTTTCTGCCTGATGCGCGCGGTGTGGCCGAGGAAGGTCGCCACGTCGTTTTCGTACGCCGCGAGCGTGTGCGCCGACACGTCGCGGCGACGCAGGTGTTGAAGGAAGTCTTTCAGCGTGTCTCGCTTTATGCGGGCGTCCTTGCGCACGGCGCGAGCCCTGCGCTCCGCAACTCTCGGCAGGCAAAGCCCTGCGCTACCGTGCCGTCTTCAGGCTGACTCTGCGCCCGTGTCCACTCGCTCGAGGTCGTGCCAGCGCACGCTCGGAAATCGCCAGTTTCCGCTTCTGCTTGTCGCGAATGTGCGCGGCCGGCGGCTCCATGATGCCGAAGGTGATGTTGGTCGGCTGATAGTCGTGCGGGTTCGCGTGAGACACGTAGAAGGCGAGCGCGCCGATGGCCGTCGTGCGCGGCGGCACCCGCAGAACTTCACCACGCGTCAGCGCCGCCGCGTTCGAGCCGGCAAGGAGACCCGAGGCGGCCGATTCGACGTAGCCTTCGACGCCGGAAATCTGCCCGGCAAAAAACAGGAAGGGGTTCTTTCGCGTCTGCCACGTCTCGTGCAGGACGGTCGGCCCGTTGATGTAGGTGTTGCGGTGCACCATACCGAACCGCACGAACTCGGCGTGCTCGAGACCGGGAATCATGTGCAGCACCCTGGCCTGCTCTCCCCACTTCAGCTGCGTCTGAAAGCCGACCAGGCTGTAGTGATCGCCGGCCAGATTGTCCTGGCGCAGCTGCACGGCGGCGTACGGTTGCCGCCCGGTGCGGGGGTCGGTGAGCCCGACGGGCTTCATCGGCCCGAAGCGCAGCGTGTCTTCTCCACGATGCGCCATCACTTCGATGGGCAGGCAGCCTTCGAAGAACTTCTCCTTGTCGAAATCGTGCACGGTCGCCGATTCGGCCGTCGTGAGCGCCGCATAAAACGCGCGATACTCGTCTGCCGTCATCGGGCAGTTCAGATAGTCGCCTGCCCCATCGTCAATTCCGCACGTCTTGGGCGCGCTCAGCGCGTCAGACGATCCCCAATCCCGATCCCCGATCCGCTGGATTGCGCCGAACGTTCCGATCCCAGCGTGAGGCACGAAATACCTTCTCCATGTCGATCGTCTCGGCCAGGACGATCGGGCTGATCGCGTCGTAGAAATACAGATGCTCGCTGCCGACCAGGCTGCACGATGGCCGCCGACAACGCCGGCGACGTCAGCGGACCAGTCGCGATGATGACAGGTGATTCCAGCGTCGCGGCGGAATCGACGTCACCTCCTCCCGCGACAGCGTGATGAGCGGATGCTCGTGGACAGCCTGCGTCACCGACCGCGCGAAGAGATCGCGATCGACGGCCAGCGCGGCGCCCGCCGGCACGCGCGCGAGCTCGGCGGCGTGCATGACGAGCGAGTCGAGCCGGCGCATCTCCTCTTTCAGGAGCCCGACGGCATTGTCCAGCTTGTCTCCCCGGAACGAGTTGCTGCAGACGAGCTCGGCGAGCCGGTCGGTCTTGTGGACTTCGGTGGGCCGGACGGGCCGCATCTCGTGGATGGTGACGGGAACGCCGCGCGAGGCCGCCTGCCAGGCCGCCTCACAGCCGGCCAGGCCGCCGCCAATGATGTGGATCATGGGGCAGCTAATCCCAAGCCCTAGTGACCCTAATCCCCAATCCCTAGATCCCTAGGCAGGTACCGCCTCTTCGAGCGGCGCGTCCCTCACGTACGAGCAATCGTCCTTGCTGCAGACGAGCTGGCGCCCCGCCTTCTTCGTGATCTTCTCGAGCAGGAACGGCGTGCCGCAGTCGGGGCACGCTTCGGGAATCGGTTTCTTCCAGAGCGTGAAGTCGCAGTCGGGATAGTTGGCGCACCCGTAGAAGACCTTGCCGCGCCGCGACTTCCGCTCGACGATGTCGCCCGCGTCCTTCGGGCAGGGAACGCCCGTGGCCTTCATCTTGACGTACTTGCAGTTGGGATAGTTCGTGCACGCGGTGAACTCGCCGAAGCGCCCCTGCTTGATGACGAGGTTCGACTGGCACTTCGGGCACTTCTCGTCCAGAATCTGGTCGGGCTTGGCGGCCTTCATCGCGCCGCCGGCCGAAATGATCTTCCTCGTCGTCTTGCATTCGGGATAGCCGGTGCACGCGAGGAACTGGCCGAACCGGCCGCGCTTGACGACCATCGGCTTGCCGCAGTTCTCGCACGTCTCGTCCTGCGTTTCGTCGACGTCCGCGTTGGGCTCGCTCTTCTCGAGCTCGCGCGTGTTGGTACAGTCGGGATAGCCGCTGCACGCGACGAACGGCCCGAACTTGCCGACCTTGATGACCATGCCCTTGCCGCAGCGATCGCAGATTTCCTCGGTCTTGATGCCTTCCTTGAGGTTCTGCATCTCCTTGCCGGCTTTGGCGAGGTCTTTCTTGAACTTCTTGTAAAAGCTGGTGAGGGTGCCCTTGTAGTCGGCTTTCCCCTGCTCGATGCGATCGAGATCTTCCTCGAGGCTGCGCGTGTACTCGACGTCGAGAATGTCGTCGAAGCTCTTGATGAGCAGGTCGGTGATGATCAGGCCGAGCGCCGTCGGCTTGAACTTCCCTTCCACCTTGTTGGCGTACTCGCGGTCCTGCAGCACGCCGATGATCGACGCGTACGTGCTGGGCCGGCCGATGCCGTTCTCTTCGAGCTCTTTCACGAGCGTCGCCTCGGTGAATCGCGGCGGCGGCTGCGTGAACTTCTGCTCGGGACGCAGCGTCCTCAGCTCGAGCTTGTCGCCTTCGGCGAGCGGAGGCAGCACACCCGACGCGCTCTCGTCGTCGTCCTTGTCCTTCTCCGTTTCGGGCTTGTCCTCGGCCGACGTCTGCATGCCGTAGGCCGCCTGCCAGCCCGGGAACTTCGGCACCGTGCCCTTGACGCGGAACACGTACTCGCCGGCCGTGATGTCGACGATCGTTTCGTCGAACGTCGCCGGCGGCATCTGCGACGCGACGAAACGGTTCCAGATGAGGCGGTAAATCGAGTACTGCTCCGACGTCAGGAACGGCCTGACTTTTTCCGGGTCGTACTCCATCGACGTGGGCCGGATGGCTTCGTGCGCGTCCTGGGCATCGGCCTTGGCCTTGAAAACGTTGGGCTTTTCGGGCACGTACTCGGCCCCGAAGGCCTCGCCGATATGCGCCCGCACGGCGGTCAGCGCATCGTCGGACACCCGGGTCGAATCGGTACGCATATAAGTAATGAGGCCGACCGGGCCCTCGACCCCCAGGCCCGGAAGCTCGATGCCCTCGTAGAGCTGCTGGGCAATCTGCATCGTGCGCTTCACGGGGTAGCGCGCAGTCTGCTGCAGCTTGCTGGTAATGAATGGAGGCGCGGCGTTGCGCTTGCGCTCTTTGGTGGCCACCGAGGAAACGACCCACGACGCGCCTTCGAGATCGCGCAGCACGTCCTTCGACCGCGCTTCGTCGCCGATCTTGATGTTCTCGTCGCGGTGCTTGACCAGCTTGGCCTCGAACTCGGGCGGCACGGGACCGGCGAGCGAGGCAAACAGGTGCCAGTACTCCTCCGGCACGAATCTCGAGATCTCCTGCTCGCGATCGCAGATGAGCTTCAGCGCCACGGACTGGACGCGCCCCGCGCTCAGGCCGCGGCGCACCTTGTCCCAGAGGATGGGGCTGATCTTGTAGCCGACGAGGCGATCGAGCACGCGGCGCGCCTGCTGTGCGTCGACCATCTTCATGTCGATCTTGCCCGGATGGTTCATCGCCTCCTGCACCGCCTTCTTCGTGATCTCGTTGAACATGAGGCGGTGGATCTTCTTCTTCTTCGTGCCGAGCTCTTCGGCGAGATGCCAGCCGATGGCTTCGCCTTCGCGATCGGGGTCGGTGGCGATGTAGATGTCGGTCGCGTCCTTGGCCGCGCTCTTCAGCTCGGCGATCACTTTCTTTCGAGCGGCGATCGGTTCGTACACCGGCGCGAAGCCTTCGTCGACGTCCACGCCGAGCTTGCTCTTCGGCAGATCGCGAACGTGTCCCATCGACGCCAGCACCTTGTACTCGCGTCCGAGATACTTGTTGATTGTCTTAGCCTTCGCCGGTGACTCGACGACGACGAGCGCTTTTGCCATGGGGACCTTTCGAATACCTTAGCACGGCCGCCGAAATCGTACGAATCGGCCGCCCTCCACGCGACCGATCGCACCCGCGAGCTCCAGCTCGAGCAGCCGCGGCAGCAGCTTCACACGATCGACGCCCGAGCGCTCCGCGATCTCGTCGAGATCGTAGGCGTCGCCCTCGTCCATCGACCGGATAACTGGATCCTGAGACGCGGAATCCGGCCTGCGGGATTCTTTTCCACCACCCAGCCCTGAGCTCCTCAGCCCTCAGCCCTGCGTGGATCTCCTCCAAGATATCGTCCGCACACTCGACGAGCTTTGCACCATCGCGCAGGAGGGCGTGCGCGCCGTAGTTCCGCCCTCCGAGCACATTGCCCGGAACTGCAAGCACGGCGCGCCCCTGCTCGAGCGCAAAGTCGGCGGTGATGAGCGAACCGCTCCCCTCTGCCGCCTCCACGACCACCACCGCCAGCGAGAGCCCGCTGATGATCCGATTCCGCTGCGGAAAGTTTGATTTCAAAGGAGGCATGCCCGGATCGAACTCGCTGACGAGCGCCCCGCAGGTGACGATGCGCTCGGCGAGCGCGCGATGTTCGGGCGGGTAGATGACGTCGACGCCGCAACCGAACACCGCAACGGTCGCGCCCCCGCCGTCGAGCGCGCCACGGTGCGCGGCGGAATCGACGCCGCGCGCCATGCCGCTGACGACGATCACCCCGCGGCGCGCGAGATCGGCCCCGAGCCTGTGCGCCACTTCGAGGGCGTACGGCGACGCGCGGCGGGAGCCGACGATGGCCACCGACGGCGCGCGGAGGATGTCGACACCGCCTCTGACCCAGAGCGTCGGTGGCGGATCGTGAATGGCGGCGAGGGCGGTGGGATAACGGAGATCGCCTGTAGATATTGCACAAATCTTGGCGCTCACGACTGCTCCTTGGCGCAGCGCGAGGCCGGTACCTGACCTAAAGTAATACTAAGCCCGACCGGGCTTCCCTGCTATAGTGGAACTGTCCTTATGCTTGGACGTTTCCTCATCATCTTTGGGCTCTTGATCTCGCTCGGCGGCGTGGCCTACGCGGACGCGCGGGCCGACGCCAAGGCACAGGTGGAATTCGGCATCTCTGTGGCCCAGCGGGGGTTGTGGAAGGAAGCCATCTACCGGTGGGAGCGCGCGACGCAGATCGATCCCACGTATGCGGCGGGGTTCAACAATCTCGCGGTCGCCTACGAGCACGAAGGCATGCTCGACAAGGCCGCCGAGGCGTACGAGCGCGCGCTGAAGCTGGAGCCGAACAACGCGCTGGTGCGGCAGAATTTCGAGCTGTTCAAGGAAATCCATGACCGGACGAATCAGTCTCAAACTCCTTAGCTGCGTCCTCGCGGCTGGCGTCGCCGGTTGCGCCAGCTTTTACGAGATTCCGATCGAGACCCCGATCGCGGCCAAGCTCGACGTGTCGGCCTTCCAGCGCGTCTTCATTGCCGGGTTCATCTCGGGCGGCACCGAAGACGTCGACGGCAACCTCGAGACCGTCCGCCTGTTGCGCAGCCAGCTTCGCATGAAGTCGGGCCTGCGCGTCATCGACGCCGACGTGCTGCCGCTGATGGAAGTCGCCGCCGGACGCGGGCCCGAGGGCCAGGCTGCCGGACCGGCCGCAGAGCCCGCGCAGTCGACAGAGCCGGTCGCTGATCAAGAACGAAAAAGATCTGCAGCCCTACGAGCACATCTTCGCCGACGCCGACTACTGGAAGCGGATTGGCGAGGAATATCAGAATCCGCTCATCGTCACCGGCACCGTGCTGTTCATCCCGCATTCGCAGTCGGGCATGGTGCAGCGCGAGCGCGAAACGTTCGACCGCCTGGGCCGCCGCTACATCGAGCCGGTGCGCGAGTACATGGAGCGTAAGGGCTTCATCCTGCAGGAGAAGTTCATCTTCATCGACGGCCGTTCGGGCGCCCAGATCTATTCCGAGGCGCTGCGCGAAGAGCGGCTCTACAACCAGAACGACAACACGCCCGCGCTTTCGTCCTACTTCGAGCTGATGGACGAAATCCTGCCGCGCTTCCTGAGCACGCTCAGCACGCAGCGGGTCCGGGGCTCGAGAGTGTCTGATCAAGTAGGTCCTCGTTCAAGGCCGTAAACCGTTCATCGACAAAGCAGGTTAACGCCTGTGATATAATCTTGTGTTCCGATAGCGAATCAAGGGAGGACTGTTCGTGTACGCCATCATTCAAGCCGGGGGTCGTCAAGTGAAGGTCGTGCCAGGCGCCACCGTCGAGCTCGACGGCAAGGCCGCCGAAGCCGGCAAGAAAGTGACCTTCGAACAGGTGCTGTTTCTGGCGAAGGACGGCGGTGAGATGACCGCCGGCGCCCCGTTCGTGAGCGGCGCGAAAGTACTGGGCGTCGTCGATGGGGAATCGCGCGGGCCGAAGGTGCGCGTCTTCAAGAAGAAGCGCCGCAAAGGCTTCCGCAAGCAGGCCGGACACCGCGCGTTCTACACGCGCGTGCGGATTACCGACATCGTCGGCTGAAGCACTTCACTTTCGACTTTCACTTTCGACTTTTCACTTTCTACTTTCGAGTTACACCCATGGCTCATAAAAAAGGACAGGGCAGCTCCCGCAACGGCCGCGACAGCAATTCGCAGCGGCTGGGCGTCAAGCGCCACGACGGCAACATCGTGACCGGCGGATCGATTCTCGTGCGCCAGCGCGGACGCCGTTTCCAGCCCGGCCTCAACGTCGGGCTCGGCAAAGACGACACGCTCTTCGCGAAGGTTGCCGGTCGCGTGCGCTTCGAAGACCACGGCGCCCGTGGCCGCCGCATCAGCGTGCTGCCGCTCGAGTGATGCTTGAAAGTCAAATCTCAGAAACTGAGAATCTAGAATCTGCGGCTTCCACATTCTAGTTTTCAGATTCCAGTTTTTAGATTCACGTCACTCCACGATGTTCGTCGACGAAGTCGACATCCTCGTAGAGGCCGGCGCGGGCGGCGCCGGCGCCATGAGCTTCCGGCGCGAGAAGTTCGTTCCTCGCGGCGGACCGGACGGCGGCGACGGCGGCAAGGGCGGATCGGTGTATGCCCTCGCCAGCCCCCATCTCAACACGCTCGTCTCCTATCGCTTCAATCGCGAGTTTCACGCAAAACGCGGCGGTCACGGCCAGGGGTCGAATCGAACCGGCCGCGACGCCGACGATCTCGAGCTGGCAGTGCCGGTCGGCACGCTGATCTACGAAAAGCCGGCGGATCCCGGCGACGAACCGATGCTCATCGGCGATCTCGTCGATGCCGGCCAGCGGGTGCTCCTCGCACAGGGTGGCATCGGCGGACGCGGCAACGCGCGGTTCGTCAGTTCGACCAACCGCGCCCCTCGCCGATTCGAGGAAGGCACGCCCGGGGAAACGAAGCAGCTGCAGCTCCATCTGAAGCTCCTCGCCGACGTGGGGCTCGTGGGATTTCCCAACGCGGGGAAATCGACGCTGATCTCGCGCATTTCGGCGGCGCGGCCCAAGATTGCCGACTACCCGTTCACGACGCTCATTCCGAACCTCGGCGTGGTGTCGCTCGGCGACAACCGCAGCTTCGTCGTCGCGGACGTCCCCGGGCTCATCGAAGGTGCGCACGAAGGCCGCGGGCTCGGCGACCGCTTTCTGAAGCACCTCGATCGCACGAAGGTGCTCATTCACCTCGTCGACGTGTCCGGCGCGTCGGGCCGCGATCCGATCGAGGATTTCGAGACGATCCGGCGTGAACTGTCGCTGTTCAACGACAAGCTCGCCTCGAAGCCCCAGATCGTCGCGGCCACGAAGATGGACGCGGTCACCGACCCGTCTTCGGTCGATGCGCTGGGCGCGTACGTGACGTCGCGCGATCTGCCCTTTCATCGGATTTCAGCGGTCACCGGCGAGGGACTGACTACGCTGCTGGAAACCGCATGGAAATATCTGACCGATCGCCGAGGCGAGCCGCACAGCCGGCGCTCGCTCGATGCAGCCATCGTGACGCTGCGAGCCAGCCCTGCGCGATCGGCATTCTCGGCGGGACGTTCGATCCGATCCATCTGGGCCACCTCGAAGCCGCATCGGCCGCCCGGCGCGAGCTGTCGCTCGATCGGATTCTGATCCTCCCCGCGCGCACGCCGCCCCATCGCAGCATCGAGCCGCGCGCGTCCGTGTTTCACCGGTTCGCGATGGCGGCACTCGCCGCGGCCGAACGCGATATGATCGTGTCGGATCTGGAGCTCCGGCGCGAGGGACCGTCCTATACGGCGCTCACGCTCGAGGCACTCCACCGCGAGGGCTATTCGCCGTCACATTTGTATTTCATTACGGGCAGCGATGCGTTCGCCGAAGTGAATACCTGGTACGACTATCCACGCATCCTCGGTCTCGCGAACTTCGTGGTCGTGTCGCGCCCCGGCGCGCCACGCTCCGGCCGAACCTAATCCCTAATCCTGCAGTCCCCAGTCCCTGATCCGATGCGGCCGACCGTCTTGTCGGTGGAGGCCGATACTCCGGACGTGTCATCCACCGAGATTCGACGCCGTGTCGGCGCCGGCGAGCCGATTGAAGGTCTCGTGCCGTCGAGCGTGGCCGGCCATATCCGCCGGCATCGCCTGTACGTGCCGGCACCAGTCGCGGCGGTGTTGTGACCGCCGCCTCGCAAACGTTCATCGAAAAAATTCCCCGCCCAGGTGCAGCGGGCCATCGAGGCCGCACAGGATCGCAAGGCCGTCGACGTCGTGGTGCTCGACCTCCGTCCGGCCGACGGGTTCACGGATTACTTCGTGATCATGACCGGCGCCAACACGCAGGCAGATTCAGGCCATCTCGGACGCCATCCAGGATGCGCTCGGCTCGACCGGCGTCAAGCCGGCGCACGTGGAAGGCGACGATCGCGCCGGGTGGATCCTGCTCGACTACTTCGATTTCATCGTGCACATCTTCAGCCCCGACTCGCGCGCGTTTTACGCATTGGAGCGACTCTGGGGATCGCCGAACGCATCGACGTGGCTGAACCGCTCGCAACCTCAACGACAGGGACTTAGGGATTGGGGATTAGGGATTGGGGATTGGGGATTAGGGATTAGGTCTGACGCGCTTCGCGCGCGCAATTTCTGCGATCGTTTGACGTCCTTCGCGCGTTAATTCCTTCAACAAATCCAGCCCGCAGCCCAAATCTCGTGCGTTCTGGAGAGGAACGCGCCTTGCGATATGTCGCGCATGGCACCAATCACTTCCTTCAAAGATCTAACCGTATGGCAGGTCAGTATGGATCTGGCAGACGTCTGCTTCGACATCGTCGAAGCGATTCCGCATCCGTACCGATTCATATTCGCAGACCAGTTGATCCCTGCGGGGATTTCTATCCCTTCGAATATTGCCGAAGGAAGCCGTCGCCCGACCAAGGCGTATCTCAACCACCTATCGTTTTCCCTGGGCTCTCACGGGGAGGTGGAGACGCTGTTTGAGCTTATTCGTCGACGGAAGCTCGTGCCAGAACCGCTGCTCGACAAGGGCGCCGGGCTCATCGATCCCATAGGCAAGATGCTGCACGGCCTCACTGAATCCCTGGAGGCACGCGTCAACGCGCAGAACGCGTGACACCCGTGACAGCTCTAATCCCGAATCCCAGGTCCCTATTCACTTTCGGGATACCCAATCCCTAATCCCCAATCCCTAATCACTGCACTAGGCAACGCCTCTGTCGCGGCGCTGCTGGCGCCAGCCTGCGCCGTCTGCGAGGCGGTGCTGGACGAACCATTGTCAGGATGTGTGTGCCGACCTGCTGGACGGCCGTTCGGCCCATTACGCCGCCAGTGTGTGATTCGTGCGGCGATCCGCTCGCGCGCCGGGCCCAATCACCACTCACCAGTCCCGAACACCTGACTGCACCGAATCCCAATCGCCAGTCCGAATCCCCACTCACCAATCCCCACTCACCAATCCCTAATCCCCAATCCCAACATATCCCCGTCCCTCTGCGCATTGTGTCGGAGGCATCGCTCCACCGTCACTCGCGCACGGGCCGTCGGCGAGTACGACGGCGCGCTCAGAGACGTCATCCACGCGCTGAAGTACCGGTGGTCGCCGGTCGCTGGCACGGCCCCTTGCCGCCCTGATGCGCGATCGAGGTGCCGAGCTCCTGGCCGAGGCCGATTGTGTGGTGCCGGTCCCGCTTCACTGGAGGCGGGAATACTCACGCGGCTTCAATCAGGCCCGCGAGCTGTGCCGGCATCTCGGCTTGCCGGTGGTCGAGGCCTTGATTCGCGCACGGCACACACGGGCGCAGGTCGAGCTGGTCGCCGATCGCCGCCGGGCAAACGTCGCGGGCGCGTTCCGCCTGCGTCGCGGTCTGCTGACCAGGCCACGCATCTCGGAGACGAAGGTGTTGCTCATCGACGATGTGAGCACGACCGGCGCGACGTTCGAGATCGTGCGCACAGGTGTTGAAGGAACGGGGGGCGCCAGAGGTCTATGCGCTCACCACCGCGAGCGTCATCACGCGCGGCCGCGCCGCCGGGTAGACCCTTTGCCGCGTATGTATTTCTGGCGAAGGCTGCGACGAGACTGGGCGTACGCAGTCCCTTAAGATCGCGCGTCGTCAACCGGGCCGAAACTGCCGCAAACACCTGCTCGGCGATGGCGTCTTTGGTCTGTTCGCCGTCGATCAGCACCCAGTCGGGATGGCGGGCCTGCCGCTGATAGCTTTCTCGAACGCGGCCGAGCAGCACCAGGTCGCGCTCGTATCGATCCCGGTCGTGGGCCTTCCGCTTCGCGGCGGTCTCGGGTGCGATGTCCACGTAAACAGTGAGGTTGGCCGGCGGCAGGAAGCGTTGAATGTCTTCCAGCCACGCCGCGTCGAGCCCTTGCGCCTCGCCATAGGCAATGCTCGACGCACGATAGCGATCGCACAGGAGAATCAGTCCGCCGGCCATCCATTCGAGGATCGCCTCGCGCCGCTCGTGGCGGTTGGCCACAAACAGGAGCTGCATGACGTCGGGTCCGTACTCGCGCTCGCCTTGCAGCGCGCGCGCGATCTCTTCGCCGATCGACGTCCCGTAGTCGGGAAACGAAAGCAGCCGCACCTTGCGGCCGGCCTCGCGCAACCGCTCGCGCAATTGCTGGGCCTGCGTCTCTTTGCCGCTCTGATCGAGCCCTTCGAACGCAATCAATATGCCGGACATAGGTCAATGACTGAAATCTCTAGAATCTAGATCTAGCTTCTAAAGCTGTCGTCTCGAGAGAAAGCTGATCGTCAATCGTCTGGCGGCGGCGAATCAGCCTGACCTTGCCGTCGTCCACCAGGACTTCCGGCGGCAGCGACCGCCGGTTGTAGTTGTTCGACATGGCCGATCCGTAGGCGCCCGCGTCGAAAATCGCCAGGGCATCGCCGACCTCCAGCGCGGGCAGACGGCGATCGTGGCCGAGCGCGTCGGTGCTCTCGCACACCGGGCCCACGATGTCGTAGCAGATCTCGCGCGCCTGGCGGGGCGTCACCGGCTCGATTCGGTGGAACGAGCCGTACAGCGCCGGGCGCATCAGCTCGGTCATCCCGGCATCGAGCACGGCGAAGTGACGGCCGCTTGCGGCGGGCTTGATGTCCACCACGCGCGCGACGAGCACGGCCGACGCGCCGACGATGTATCGGCCCGGCTCGAGCGCGACCGGAAAACCCGAGGGCGCCACGATGGCAAGGATCGCCGCCGCGTACTCGGCCGCCGACGGCACGCGCGAGCCGTCGTAGGAGATGCCGAGGCCGCCTCCGACATCGATGTGCTCGAGCTGAATCCCAGAGTCGCGAAGCTCCCGCGCCAGCCGCACGACCTCGCCTGCGCCGCGCTGAATCGGCTCGGTGCTGATGATCTGCGAGCCCAGATGCACGTGAATCGCGACCGGCTGGAGTCCTGGTTGTTCCGACATCCGGCGGTACAGGCCGGCCGCCTGCTCGAGGGGCACGCCGAACTTATTGATGTGGAGGCCCGTGGAAATGTGAGGGTGGGTGCCGGCGTCGATGTCGGGATTCACGCGCACGGCTACCCGTGCACGCACCCCTCGCGCCTGGGCTGCGCGATCGATCCGCTCGAGCTCGCCGGCCGATTCCGCGTTGATCGCCTTCAGCCCGAGCTGGACGGCCCGCTCGATCTCGTCGGGCGACTTGCCGACGCCGCTGAAGACGATGTCGGACGGGGAAAAGCCGGCGCGCAGCGCGAGGTCGACCTCGCCGATCGAGTTCGCGTCGACACCGCTGCCTATTCCGCACAGCAGGCGCACAATCGCAAACGACGAGTTCGCCTTCAGCGCGTAATGAATGCGATGCGGATGAGACCCGAACGCGGCGTCCAGATCGCGGTACGCGGTCCGGATCGACCCGGCGCTGTAGACGTAGAGGGGCGTACCGTGATCGCGCACGATCTGGTCGAGCGGCACGCCATCACAGACGAGCACCCCGGCGTCGCGAAAAAAGCCTGACACGTGGGAATCTTACACTAGGCTATGATTCAGTCGCCGGTGTCCATCGAAGCGACAATCCAGCGCGCGGGCGACGGCGACCAGGCCGCGTGGGAAACGATCGTCCGCACCTACTGGCGAAAGGTCTTCAACGTCGCGTACCGCTTCGTCGGCACCTACGAAGAGGCGGAAGATCTGACGCAGGAGATTTTCCTCAAGGTCTTTCGCTCGCTCCACACGTTCGACCAGCGGGCGAATTTCCAGACCTGGCTCATCAGCGTGAGCCGGAACTACTGCATCGATCGTTACCGCAGCGGCCGGCGCGATCGCGAGATCTTCGCGCGCGAGGTGAATGCGGCGGACGTCCAGGCCGAGGCGCCCGGACCCAGCGCGCACGCGCGGGTCGAACTGCAGGATCGCGTCGCCCTGCTCCGCGAGGCGCTGAGGGGCCTGTCGCCCCCGCTTCGCACGGCCGTGCTGTTGCGCGACATCCACGAGCTGTCGTACCAGGAAATCGCCAGCCAGCTCGGCGTGGCGGAAGGCACGGTGAAGTCGCGTATCAACCGCGGACGGGCGGAGCTGGCAAAACAGATAGAAGCCCTTCGAAAGGAAAAAGGGGTCTGACCCCCTGACAGGAGCACGCATGAGCGTCACGAGCGAACAATCCGGCGATGTGGTCGTTGTCAATGCCGCACCGGCGCGGCTCATCCATCCGTCGTTGTCGGAGTTCTCGAAGGCGGTGACCGGCGAAATCGCCAAAGGGTCGCGCAAGATCGTCATCAACTTCGGAGGCGTCGAGTACCTCGACAGCGCCGCCATCGGCTGCCTCATGGACCTCTACCGCCAGGCGACGGCCGCCGGCGCCACGCTGAAGCTGGCGGCGCTGCAGCGCCGGGTTGAGACGATGCTCACCCTGACCGGCGCGAACCAGTTCATGGAAATACACAGCGACGCCGCCACGGCCGTCAAGAGCTTCTGAGAGACCGATCATGCGCACCATAAAGACGACGACGGGCGCGAGCATCAACCTCGACGGCGATCTCCTGGCCATCCTCGAGACCCTGTACCGCGAGCTGACGGTGAAGCGGAACTTCGAGCGATCGTTCGAGGATATGATCCAGGAGATCAGGCAGCTCATCGACCAGATGACCGACGAGGAACGCCGCGCCTATCTCACCGAAAGCCTGTTCCTGAACTCGGTGAAATACGAAAACGACCGGGCCGAGGCACTTATGAGAAAATTGACGAAGAAGTAGCCTTGTCTCTCAACTACCTTGCAACGAAATTCCAATGCACGTGGCCGTGGAGCACGCTCGTCATGCTCTGCGACGGCCGCATCGTCTGTGGCTGCGCCGATCCGTACGGCAAACGCGTCCTGGGCGACGCGAAAATCGCCAGCATCGGCGAAATCTGGAACGACACGCGTATCAGCACGCTGCGCGCCGACCTCAACGCCGGCGGCTCGACCTTCTGCGGTGACTGCCCGCTGAAGTTGCCGCTCCGCGGCGAAGCGCCGAAAGAACGGTCGCTCGACGTCGGACGGCTGCCCAGCCGGCTGTACATCGAATGCACGGCCGCCTGCAACATCTCGTGCACCGAAGCGTGCTGCGCGCCGGAAACCGGCATCACGAAGACCCGCAACGCCGGGATGCTCGACTTCGATCTGTTCCGGAATGTCGTGGACGAGGCGGGGCCGGGACTGGTGCGCATCGATTTCTTCAACTACGGCGAGGCCTTCCTGCACAAGCGCGCCATCGAGATGTGCGAGTACATCAAGGGACGATTTCCGCACATCTATCTGTACACCAGCACGAACGGCCTGATGTTCACCGAAGAATCGGCGCGCCGGCTCGCCCGCTCGGGCATCGACGAAGTCACCTTCTCGATCGACGGCGCTTCGCAGGAGACCTACGTCCAGTACCGCCAGCGCGGAAAGTTCGATCTCGCCATCCGCAATCTGCGGATCATGGCGGAGGAAAAGCGGAAATCGAGACGGGACGTTCCGCACCTGAACTGGCGCTACATCCTCTTCAAGTGGAACGACAGCGACGCAGAGATGAATCGCGCGCGTCAGCTGGCTGCCGAGATCGGCGTCGACCGGCTGTCGTGGGAGATCACGGACCATCCCGAAAGCTCGTTCTCGCGCCGCTTCGTGCCCGGCACGCCCGACTTCGAGACCATCAAGAACGAAATCTGGGACATGACCGGTCTGGGCAATGCCATTCCCGGGGCCACGCCCAGGGCGAAGATCGAGATCAGGAAACGCTTCTTCCCGACGCGCCCCCTGAAAACGCGCGCCGAGAAAAAGCTGAAGATCAAGACGCGCGTGCAGAACGTCTCCGAGCGGCCGTTCCCCGCCAAAGCCTCGTACGGCCGTCGTCTGGTCCGGCTCGGCGCACAGCTGTGCGACGAGGCGGGCACGCTCATCGAGCGCGATTACGCCCGCGCGTGGCTGCCCGAAACGCTCAAGCCCGGCGCGACGCTCGATGTGCCCATCGAGATCGTGGCGCCCAAGACGCCCGGAAACTACCTGCTGAAGTTCGATCTGGTCAGCGAAGGCATCGACTGGTTCGAAAACAACGGGTCGCCGACGACGCTGAAGCCGCTCGTCGTCAAGTAACCACCTTCATCGCGGTCGCGCGTGGAAACGTTCGCGCCCAGGCCGCGATCTCTGACGGCGGCCAGCAATTGATGATGCGATCGGCGGGGATACCGGCCAGCCGCGCATGCGCGATCGCGTAGTCGGCCATCCAGAGCTGACTGGCGGCGTGCGCATCGCTGTCGAGCGCGAAGAGGCATCCGGCTTTCTTCGCCGCCGTCGCCATCCGGTAATCGACGTCCTGGCGGGACACGTCGCCGTCGATTTCGATGGCCACTCCCGTTTCCGCCGCACGCCTGAACACGACGGGCCAGTCCGCAACGATACCCGCGCGCGAATTGAAGATGCGCCCCCGAGGGTGCCCCAGGATATGCACGCCGGGCATCGCCACCGCCACTAGCATCCGCTCGGTTTGATCGACACGCTTGCGCAGGTTCGAATGCGGCGAGGCGACGACAAGATCGAACTCGGCCAGTTCAGATGGAGGCATGTCGAGCGATCCGTCCTGCAGCAGGTTCGCCTCGACGCCCTTGAAGATTCTGAACTCGCAGCCGAATTTGCTGTTCAGTGCGTCGATCTCGGCGTGCTGGGCGCGCATGCCGTCCATCGTCATACCTCTGGCGATCGGCAGACCGTACGAGTGATCGGTCACGCACATGCAGCGGTAACCTCGCGCCAGGCAGCCCTCCGCAAGCATCTGAATGCTGTCGGTGCCATCGCTGCCGCGCGAGTGCATCTGAAAGTCGCCGAGGTACTGGTCGCGCCGCACCGCGCCATTCGCCGATTCGCCCAGGACGCGACGTACCATGGCCGCGCTCAGGAAATTTCCTCGAAGCACGCGCCGTGCTGCGACCTCGTCCTGCTTCCCGCTCTCCCTCACAATCCGGTCGACCGTGCCCGACTCGCCCGTGTCGAGATATTCGCGCACTACCCGCAGTGAGGCGGGGCCGACGCCGGGAATCCCCAGAATTTCCCGATCGCTGAGGTCCGCCAGGAAGTCGGGATGACGGCGGATCGAGCGTGCGGCATTCTTGTAGCCCCAGAACCTGGACGATGGGCGGTAGACCTCCGACAAGTCGAGCAGCAGCGCGGCGATGTCGAGGTTCGTGTCGGTCATCGTCGCAGGCGGATACGCCGGGAGGAGGGGGTGTCGGCGTGAAGAATCCGGCGCATCCGGGCGAGGGCCTGCCGCCGTTCCGTCTCTTCTTCCGACGCGCAGCAATCCGACGGCACGACGACACGATAGTCGCGCATGTGCGCGTCGGCAGCCGTAAAGAACACGCAGTTGTCGGCCGCAAAGCCCGCGATGACGACGGTGCGCACATCGCCGGCCTGCAGCAGCGTATCGAGCGGTGTTTCGTGAAATCCGGAGAGGTGGGGCTTCAACACGAAGAAATCGCGCGGCGTCGGCGCAAGGCGCCTCGCGATCGAGGCACCTGCCCGTCCGGCCTGGCTGCAATCGGCGACGATCGCCTTGAAATCGGAACGCCAGCGGCCCCAGTTGTCGTTCACGTAGATGACGGGCACGCCTGCGGCGTGAGCGCGATCGCGCAATCGTGCGATGTTGGATGCGGGACCGAGCGAGCGGCGCGCCAGCACGCCGCCCGCCGGGAAATCGAACAGGTTGATGACGTCGACGAGCAGAACGGCCGTTCTGGCGGACGGAAAGACGGCTCTCGCCATGCTCCGTCAGGAGCAAACGAAATGCCGTCAGTCGAGCCCGAGCGTCACGAGCAGGTCGCCGGCCGGAATCGAGACATACTGCTTGCCGTCTGCCAGATAACTGATCGCGGAACCATACACCGGGCCGTTGCTGGTAAACGTCCAGAGCCGCTCGCCGGTCGTCGCGTCCAAAGCGAAGATGACCCCTTCCATCGTGCCGCCGAATACCAGGTTGCCGGCCGTGCTCATCAGGCCGCCCCAGGGTGGCGTCACGACGCGATGCTCCCACTTGATGTTGCCGTTGGAGGGATCGATCGCAATCGCCTTGCCCCAGCTTTCCTCGGGGGCGAAGCGGGGGCCGCGGCCGCGATTGAACAGTTGCTGCGGCGACGGTCCAGGACCGCCGGGCTCGGTCGTCGGATGTGGCACTTCGTTCTTGGTGAAGAGGCGCCGTTCCTCACGGGCGAACACGTAGAGGAGCTTCGTCAGCGGGCTGTAGCTGTGTGCCATCCAGTTCGAGCCGCCGTCGATGCCCGGCCAGACCTGGTCGTTGCCTTCCGGCGTCGGCTCCATGCCGGGCCTGACGATCGGCCGGCCGTTCTTCTCGAAGTCAAAACCGTCGTTCCAGGTCTGCTTCACGAACGCTTTGGCCGAGAGGAACTTCCCGTTAGTGCGATCGATCACATAGAAAAATCCGTTGCGATTCGGCCAGGCAAGCACCTTGCGCGGCTGTCCCAGAAAGGTCGTATCGACCAGAACGGGGTTCTGTGTCGAGTCCCAATCATGCGTGTCGTGCGGCGTGAACTGGTAGTGCCACTTCAACTTGCCTGTATCAGGATCGAGCGCGAGCACCGAGCACGAATACAGGTTGTCGCCGGCGCGCATGTCATCGAAGTAGTCTGGCCACGGATTGCTCGTGCCCCAGAAAAGCGTGTTCGTCTCGGGGTCGTACGCACCGGTGTTCCACGTCGAGGCGCCTCCGGTCTTCCACGAATCGCCGTTCCATGTGCCGAAGTTCGGGTCGCCGGGCTGCGGGATGGTGTTGAACCGCCAGAGTCGTTGCCCTGTCTTCGGATCGTAGGCATCGAGGAATCCGCTCACGCCTCGTTCGCCGCCGGCCATGCCGACAATCAGTTTGTCCTTGACGATGAGCGGCGCGCCCGGCGCGGCATACCCTCCGGCCGCCGTGTGATCGAACATCTGCGTTTTCCAGAGCTCGCGTCCCGACTTGGCATCAATGGCGATCACATGCATGTCGAGCGTGTTCATGAACAGCGTGGTACCCGAGTATCGCGAGGCCACGATTCACCCGGCCGCAGCAATTGAACGTGCGCTCAGGGTTGCGATGCTCGTACATCCAGAGCTGGCGGCCGGTCACGGCATCGAGCGCGTAGATGGCGTTTTCGGGCCGTGTCAGGTACATGATCCCGTCGACGACCAACGGAGTCGTCTCGAACTTCTCGATGTGGCGGCCCTGGAACAACCATTTGACGCGCAGGTTCTTGACGTTCTGCGACGTGATCTGATTCAGGCGGCTGAAGCGCCATCCGCTGTAGCTGCCGGAATACATCAGCCAGTTGCCGGGCTCCTGATCTGCCTTCAACAGCCGATCTGATGTCACGGGCGCGCTCTGGCCGCTCAACGTCCAGGAAGCAGCCGTCACCAGAATGGCCGCAATCGTCCATGCACCGGCTCGCGTCGAAATCATTGTGCCCCCTTCAACGAGTTCAAGAACGCCACGACGTCGTCGAGATCCTTGCGGTCCATCGACGCGTAGGCAGGCATCAGCGACGGTTTGTCGAAGCGGATCTCCCGCACGTTTTCCATGAGAAACGAGCGCAGGTTGTCGCGCGTGTCGCGCAGCTGGATGGACAGGTCATCGCGATTCAACCGGATGCCGGTGACCGTCTGCCCAGACTTCAACACGACCTGCACCCCGCGGTACGCAATCGGGATATCCGTCTCGGGTTTCACGAGCGATTCGGTCAGAAACTTCAGGCCGCGTCGGCGTCCGATTTCAGTCAGGTCCGGGCCGAGGCTGCCCCCTTCGCTGCCGATGCGATGGCACGTTTGACATCCCCGCTTCTCGTAGACGGTCCGGCCGGCGGATGCATCGCCCGTCGCCTTCTCGAGCAGTCCCTGCGATCCAAGCCGTTTGACGAAACCCACCATCTGCCACACTTCATCGTCGGTGACACGCACGGGCGCCATTTCGCTTCCCGGAATGCCGTTCCGAATCGATGCGTAGAGCTCGGGGTCTCGTCCACCCCGCCGGTAGACGCCCGCCGTGAGATCGGCGCCGCGTCCCCCTTCGCCGAACGAGCCGTGGCAGTACGAACAATGCTTCTGAAACAGCACTTCGCCCGCACGGATATCGGCTTCCGACGAAAACGGATTGACCTCGGGGATGGACGCCTGTTGGGGTTGAGGTTCCCTGCCCGCCAGCGCGGGGTTCTGCGGAGCTTGCGCGCGCATGACGGAGGTCAGCAGTACAACGCAGCAACAGAGCCAGAGTATCCGGTGCATGCGGGGAGTATCGCTCATTTTAGACCTCGTGGAGGGCCACATCCTCAATTTCCGTGATCTCGACGGTGTCCCCCTTGATGGCCCCGATGCGAAACCGGTAAAGCCCTCTTGGAGTTTCGCCGGAGATTCGCGCACCGTCTTCGGCCGCGTCGAACACGCTGAGGTGGCAGCCGCATTCGAACAGGGGATGCGTAGCAGTTCCGCGTCCCATCCGGCCCAGCTGGGCCTGGTCGGTCACCAGATCGACCTGACATTGCTCGTGGGGACAGGTGACGCAGAGTGCGCTCAGCTCTTCCAGCAAGACCGGCGCATCAACCGCCCCGGTTGGATTTCCACGCCGGAACAGCATCCCGCTGATGAGGACCCTTCGCGGCTGTGCCGTTGGGGTCGCGGGAGCTATCGCTTCGGCGACGAATGTCACGGGGCGCCAGGGTATCGCGACGTTCTGGATGGGAATGCTGACCGGCCGCGTCAGCGTGGCGAACTTGATCGGATCGCGGGCAACCTGGGCCCGCGCCCGCCGGCCAAGACCGGCAAGCGCGAGCCAGGTGGCGATGAAGAACCTCCGCGTGTTCATGTCACTTGGATGTTCTCAGCGGAGCGGTCGGCGCGGCAACAGTGAGCATGCGAGTGGGGTGCGATCCCTTCGGGAACTGAATGCGCCCTTTTTCCTTCTTCGCATCCACGTCGAACGCGATGAGCTCGTCGCTGCTGGGACAGTTGACGTACACGGTTTTCGTGTCCTTGGACGTCATGATCCAGTACGGCTGGCGACCCACCGCAAAGCGCGCGATCTGCTTCGGTGTGTCGCCTGTCACGTCGAACGCGAACGTCAGGTTGTGGACGACGTCGTTGCTCCACACTTCCCGGCCGTTGTTCGCGACAGCGATGCCGTGCGATCGGCTCCTCACGGCCTGCTCGTCGGCCGTCTGTGCAAAGGTCGCCTTCGAGATGACCTTGCGTGCCGCCGTATCGATCACCAGGAACCCCATGAGATCGTCGACGTTCATGTAGAGCCGCCGGCCATCGGGGCTGATCGTGCCCGGCCGCGGTCCCGATCCCGACTGGGATCGTGCCAACCGCTTTGTGCGTGCGCGCGTCGACGACCGTCACCTCTTTGGGCTGGGTTCTGGGCAGGCCGAGCGACTCGCGCGCGAAATGCCCAGGACCGCCGGCAATCGGCAGGAGATACACGAACCGTCCGTCGGGCGCCATCACCGTGTTGTGCCCGATGCCGAGCGTGTGGATGTATTCGATGATGGTTTCCTTCTGCGTGTCGAACACCTGCCAGTAGCCGGCATAGGAAGGCTGATACAGGAACCGCCCGTCGGGCGTCACCGCGCCGTTCTGCGGCTCGACGCCGAAACCGACGTCGAAGGTCTTGATCACCTCGTCACGAACCGTATCGATCAGCGTGACGGTGCCTCCAATCTCGGCGGCAACATACAGCTTGTCCTGCGACGCAGGCGACGCATGGCCGTGCGGATGGTTGCCGACCTTGAGCGTCTTGATCTGCTTGAACGTCTTCAAGTCGACGACGGCCACCGTATCGGTGGACTCCAGCGAGATGTACAACTTCTCGTGCGTGGTGCCGGACGGCGGCGAGGGTGTCTGGGCTGTCGAAGATGAAGAAAACGTGGCCGCGAACCAGACAAAGCCGAGGGCGAGCGGGACATGTCGTCGCATGCGTCCTCCTTCCGAAGAAATCGAGCCAGGCTTGGGTGCCATAACAATGACATGTGAGACCTGGTTTTGCCAGTTAAGACTGCGCCTTCCGGCCTATAATCCGCTGTCATGACGCACGACGAAATCGGCGAACGTGCCCGCCGGCGCATCATCCGGCGGCTCATGCCGTTCCTGTTCGTCCTGTACGTGTTCAACTACATGAACCGGGTCAACGTCGGGTATGCCGCGCTGCAGATGACCGGCGACCTCGGGTTCTCGAACACGGTCTTCGGATTCGGCGCGGGCATCTTCTTCATCGGCTATTTCCTTCTGCAGATTCCCTCGACGCTGCTGACAGAGCTCTGGAGCGCCCGTAGCTTCATCACGCTCAGCCTGGTCGTGTGGGGCGCGCTCGCGGCGCTCTGCGGTTTGATCGACACGGCAACCGAGTTCTACTGGGTTCGCTTCTTTCTGGGCATCGCACAGGCCGGGTTCTTTCCGGGTGTCCTGGTGTACCTGACGCACTGGTTCCGCTATGAAGATCGCGCCAAGGCGGTCGCGATGTTGATGTCGGCCATCCCGGCGTCGAACATGGTGGGCGCCGCGATTGCCGCGCCGCTGATGCGAATCGACTGGCTCGGCTGGAACGGCTGGCGATGGCTCCTCATTCTCGAGGGACTGCCGACAGTCGTCGTTTGGCGCGATCGCGTTTTTCTATCTGACCGACCGGCCCGTCGACGCGCGCTGGCTCGCGCAGGACGAGCGGGAGTGGATCGACGGCGAGCTCAGGCGCGAACAGGAGCGGAAGGCCAGGGCGAAGAAGCTGAGCACGCTCGAAGCGCTCCGGCATCCTCAGGTGATCATCCTGGCGCTCTGCTGTTTCTGCTACATCACCAACAGTGTGGGGCTCAGCTCGTGGCTGCCCAAAATCGTGCGGCGGATTTCCGGACTCAGCACCACGCAGGTGATTCTGATTTCCGGCATTCCGTGGCTGGCGGCCATCCCGATGATGCTCGTCACGGCATGGCATTCCGACAAGACCCGCGAGCGGCGCTGGCACGCGGCCATTCCCCTGTTCCTCGTCGGGCTGGCTCTCTCGCTCAGCATCGCCGCCGGCAATCATCTCGTGCTGGCGATCGCCGCGTTCTCGATGGCCACGATGGCGCTCTACTCGTTCCCCTCGCCGTTCTGGGCGCTGCCGACGATCTTTCTGAGCGGCCCCGCCGCTGCCGCCAGCATCGCGCTGATCAATGCGACCGGCAACCTCGGAGGGTTCGCCGGGCCGTACCTGATCGGGTATCTCGCCGATCTCACGGGCGGCTACACCGCCGGCCTTTTGTATCTGGTGTTCTGTGGCCTCGCCGGGAGCGCCCTGATCCTGTCGCTGAAAGTCGCACGACGGGATGCGGACTGGATGAAGAAAGTCGAAGAGCCGCCGCGAATCGCAGTCGCGCCCGGTGTCGGGCGCTGATCGTCCATCGTCTCACCTCATGGCTACGCAAGCTTTAGCCGGACCGGGGCAGGCGTTGGGCCCGGAGGGAGTTGGGTTGGCGTCGCTGCCGCGCGAATCCGAAGCTACGGGGCCGGACGCGCGCTGCGTGGCCCACCGCGACCGTCTCACGCGAGGACACTGACTTCGCCTTTCATCCTCGCTCGATGCCCTCAGGTTTCTCGCGCGGTCAGGCGTTACTTGTCGGCCGCCTGCGCACGGCTTCGCGCCGCAGCAACGCCATCCCAACTCCGGACCCGCGATCGTCCTCGCCAACAAGCGCTCACTTCATCGCTATGTAAGGATTGCGCCCGACGATCTGGAAGCGTCGCGTGGCGTCTTTGACAATGCCAATCACCATCAGCTCGAGCGGCGCGGAGCCGGTGGCCTCGAACGATCTGGTCTGGTTGAAATTCAACGGCACGGCATCGTGCGCCTTGATCGGCGCGCTTTCCGATCCGACCTTCACCGTGCCCTCCCCCGCGAGGACGTAGTAGAAGCCGCCAATCTCAGCATCGGTCGCCGGACCCATCGACGCGCCGGGAGGGATCAGCAGGTGATCGACATATCCCCACGGCCCCTGGAAGACCTGCACGTCGAGCGCACGGCGAGCCTGCACCGCCCCCTTGCCGCCGTGCAGGGCGTTGAACGGACGCAGCAGGGCGCGATCGAGCCGCAGGGTCATGAAATTCGGATTCGGTTCGACCGGGGCGCCCGCGCGCGAATCGCCGAGATCGAACGCGTCATACCAGCCCTTGATGCCCGCGACGTTGATGTTCATCCATTCAACGGTCTCGTTCGTGTGGTTGTAAATCGCATGCGAGTGCCCCATCCGTACGGGCGCACCCGCGGGCCCCTTCAACACCGATGTGTGGCCGTCGATCGTGAACTGCGCCTCGCCGTTGAGGATGATGAACATCTCCTCGCAGTTGTTGTGGAAATGCGCGCCAATGCCGGCCTTGGGCGGGATGTTGCCGCGGTGCAGAAACCACAGGTTGGTATCGGTGTGCTCGTTCTCGAACATCGACCCGATGAACATCGGGCCGGCCCCGGCATGCACGGAAGGCGCCTTGCGGTTCTTCGCGGCATCGTAGTGCGAGATCCGCTGCGCGAGCGGTTGCGTGTGCGGCGGCGCGGCTGGAGGAGCTCCGCGTTGAGCGACGGCGACACCACCAAAGAGAGAGATGACAATCGCGCTTGCAAACGAGAGCGTCTTCATCGCGAGCTCCTTCGACGGCAGGGTTGAAGCCCTGCGCTACCATACACGACCGGGCTAAAGCCCTGTGCCACCGATATAACAGGGCTGAAGCCTGTCTGACTATTTCACCAACCCAAAGGCGATGATGTTCGACCCCGACGAAATCGCCACGTGCTGCTGCCCGTCGAACTCGTAGGTCATGGGCGACGCGCGCCACACGCTGTTCGTGCCGAAGTGCCACAGTGGCTTTCCCGACGCCGCATCGGCGGCCACGAATCGATCCTGATCGTCGCAGAAGAACAAGAGGCCGCTCGCCGTCACGAGCGTCCCGCCACGCGCCGCGCCCGGACCGGGCTGCGGCAGCTCCCACGCGACCTTCCCGGTCTTCACGTCGATGGCGCGAAGAATCTTCTGGCTCGGCGCGTCCGCATCCTGGCGCGTCGACCCGCCCCAGTACGACTTCCCGGCCACCCATTCGCTCACGCTCTTGAAGAAGACGTTGCAGTTCTCCAGCGTCTGCACGTAGTAGAGGCCGGTCTTCGGACTGTACGAGGTCGAGTACCAGTTGGCCGCGCCGTGCGCCGACGGGCAGATGCGGGTGCCCTCGACCGTCGGCTCCTGGTCCGGGCACCAGGGCGGGACGCCCATCAGGTCCAATCCCGCTCGCCCACGTCAGATTTTTCACAAACGGCGCCGCGCGCAGGAATTTCCCGTCGGTCCGATCGAGAACGTAGAAGAACCCGTTGCGGCTGGCCTGCACCATGAGCTTGCGCGGCCGGCCTTCCCATGTAGTGTCGACGAGCACGGTCGGCTGCTGCGCATCCCAGTCCCAGACGTTGTGTGGCGTGAACTGGAAATGCCACTTGAGCCGGCCGGTGCGGGCCTCGAGCGCCACAACGGAGCTCGCATACAGGTTGTCGCCGAGCCGATCGTCCCCGTTGTAGTCGGGACTCGGATTGCCTGTCGTCCAGTAGACGAGCTGCAGATCGGGATCGTAGACGCCGGTCATCCACGTCACGCCGCCCGGATGCTCGATGCCGCTGCCCTGCCAGGTTTCCGATCCCGGCTCGCCCGGCTTCGGGACGGTCCAGAATCGCCACTGCTCCTTCCCGGTTGCCTGATCGTAGGCCGACAGAAATCCGCGCACGCCCTGCTCGCCGCCGGCCGTACCCGCAATCACGAGATCGCCAACCACCAGTGGCGCAGCCGTGGCGTTGTAGTTCTGCCGCCAGTCGGCCATCTCGGTATCCCAGAGGAGATCGCCGCTGAATCGATCGAGCGCGATCAGGTGTGCGTGATCGGTCACCATGAACAGGCGATCGCCGGCCACGGCCACCCCACGGTTGATGCCGCCGGCGGCGTTCCCGACCAGCCCTTTGGTGCGGGGACGTTGAAAGCGCCAGATTTCGCGGCCGTTGCCCGCATCGAGCGCATAACATTCGTTCGCGCTCGTCACATACATGATGCCGCCCACGACCACCGGCGTGGTTTGCAGCCGGACCGACGTCGGAATCGTGTAGATCCACTTCGGCGCCAGGCTGGTGATGTTCGAGGCGTTCAGTTGGGTCAGCGAGGTGTAGCGATTCCCGCTCGGGCTGCCGTCGTAGCTGGGCCAGTCGACGGTCGACGTCACGACTCGATATCGCGCGCCCGATTTTCTGAGCAGCAGCACTTTGCCTTCTGCCGTGCGCAGCTGGACGTCATCCGCGGCATCGTGGTTGAGCGGCGTGCCGGTCATCGTACGGCCGTCGGCGAGCTCGTAAGTGGCCGTGCGCGCCCGAGCGGGCGCGGGCGGACCCTGCTGTCCCACGACGAGCGAACCCTGAACCAGGAACCAGAACCCCAGAACCGCAGAACCCAGAACCTTGAACCGCGTCATTCTGATCACCTACTGCGCCAGCCGCGTGGCGTGCCACGACACCATCTGCCACGATCCGTTTCGCCGCACCTGCGTCGTGGAGTAGACGATTCTGATCTTCGCCGGGGCGCCCTTGTTGACCACGCTCATGCCGGCCGTGCCGTTCACGATCGCCGCGTCGCCGAACACGCGCACCGTCGGCTCGACCGCATCGATGGTCACGTACTTGAAGTCGCCCGTCTTGAGATCGGCGATGAACGCCGCCTTGTCGACGACGCGGCCGTCGCCGTGCGTGTAGATCAGTTCAGGAGCGAGCAGCTTGTCGAGCGCGGCCACATCGTTCTTCAGCATCGCCGCAAAGCGATCGCGCTCGGCCTTGCGCACGTCCTGTTCTGCGCTCTGCGCGAAGGCCGGCGTCCAGACACCGGCCACGACCGACGACAGCAGCACGATACCAGCGAGAAACCTGCGGCGATTCATGGCGCACCTGCAATGGATGGAGTGTGCAAAAAAAAGGCGCTCGCAGGCCCTCTTCAGCCCGCGAGCGCCCTGGGTAAACCCGCGGCCTCGCTACTCGGCGACCTGCGCCACCGGGCGGCGTCCGCTGCTGCCGCCGAACGGTACGCGCAGGATTCGTCTTCGCGTCGATCAGGATGCCGACAAACGTCACGTGCATCTCGTCCCAGCTCTGGGCGCCGTACTTGACGTCCACCTTCGGATCCGGGTTGAACTTGTTCGCGGCCGAATTGTCGTAGTGCGCGACGGTCTTGAACTTCGTGCCCTTCGGCAGCTCCAGCGGCTCGGCCAGCTCGTAGCCGATCTGCCAGTCGAACCGGTAGTTCGGCACGCGAAGGACGGTCTTCTCTTCGCCCGACGGATACACGACCGTCAGCACGTAGTCCTTCGCCCGATAGTGCATGTGCGGCTGAATCCAGACCAGTTTCGCGGGCTCGTTGACGACCGTTTCGCCACGCACTTCAACGTTCGGTGCGCCCGCCGGTATCTCGAAGTCGCGCTCGCTGATCGCCGTTGTCGTGAGGTGGCGCTGCGACGGCGGACCATCGGCCAGGACGATGCCGACCGACGACCGATCGGTTTCCGGCTTGCCATTCGCGGTGTAGTGCACTTCGAACACGATATCCGACCCGGCGGCGATGAACTTCGCCGCGTTGCCGGTCGTGAACTCCTGTCCTGCGACGCCCGGGTTGTACTTCGCGAGAATGTCCTGCACGGGCCGGTAGCCGGTGGCCGACAGCGGTGGAGGCTGCGGCGCCACGCCGTCAAATCCAGCGGCTCCACGCGGCGGGCTGTACAGCACGCCTTCGGGTGCGTCCTTCATCCACGTCGAGTTCGGCGGGCGAATCCACGCCTTCATGTGGTGAACGACGCGCGGGTTGCCCGGGAGCACTTCGGCGGATTTGACCCACATATCCTTCTCGAAGTGCGCGTAGACCAGCACGTTGGATTGATCGAGGACGCCGGTCGCCGGAATCTCGACGTCCTTGGGCATCGACACGATGATGTCCGGTTTGCCGATCGTCCATCCGTCGTTGAAGACCACGGGCGCCGGGCGATCTTTGGCATCACCTTCGAGCGAGCCCTTCTCGGCCCACTCGGTGAACGCGGTGATGTCCGCCGCGTTGAGGAACCTCGCGTTCTCGAAGTGCCCCACCGTCGGATCCGCGAACCATGGCGGCATCGTCCGGTTGGCGACGGCCTTGGCAATCGCTCTCGCGTACGGACGCGTCTCCGTGAAGCTCATGAACGACATCGGCGCAATGGCGCCGGGCCGGTGGCACTCCTGACAATTCTTCTGGAGAATCGGGAGGATGTCCTTGTTGAACGTCGGGGCAGTTGCCGGCGCCGCCGAGACCGACGTCGTCGTCGGGGGCACGGTCGCTGCCAGCGCCATCAGGAGCACGAACAGGGCCGGGATGATCAATCGCCGCATAGCGGAGGCTCCTCGTGAAAAGCCGTTACAGGTGTCCTTTGATTATAGACCGGCGGTTTCACGCCACGCGAAACGAATACCACATTGTGAAATCGCGTTACGATCGCCGTCCTTTCAAGCGTCCGGACGCCGGTCGCGCCACCGGTTCCCGCTTGGCATCGGGCGAATTCTGATACCCCAGGTCCTCCGACAAGCCGCGCGCCGCCGCCATGACCAGCCGTGCCACCTCCGGCACCCGGTTTTTCCGGAGCCTGAACACCGGCGCGGCCGTGCTGATGGACGCCACGACGTGACCGCGATGATCGAACACCGGGGCTCCGACGCATCGCAGCCCCTCCTCGAACTCTTCGTCGTCGACCGCGTAGCCCGCTTCCCGCACGCGCATCAGCTCCATCCTGAACGCCGACGGTTTCACGAGCGTGCGGCTCGTGTGGCGCACGAACGGCAGCTTGGCGATCAGCTCGTTGCACGCGTCCTCGGAGAGAAACGCGACCACGGCTTTGCCCGCCGCCGTGCAGTGAATCTTGGTCCGCTGGCCGGAACGCGTCAGCGACTGCAGGCTCCAGCGCCCCTCGACGTGCGCGATCGACAGCATTTCGGTGCCGCTCAAAATCGTCACGTGCGCGCCTTCGCCGGTCTGGTTGGCCAGCTCGCGAAGGAAGGCCTGCGCGTGATCGCTGAGCCGCAGCCTGGCGATGGCCGATTCGCCGAGCTCGATCAGGCGCGTGCCGAGCCGGTATGTGCCTTCAGGACTCCGCTTGATCAGGCGATAGTGCTCGAGCACGACGAGCAGACGATGGACCGTGCTCTTGTGCAGCCTGAGATGTCGCGCGATTTCCGCCGCCGCGAGATCGGTCTCGGAATCGGCCACCGTCTGGAGCACCGCAATCGTGCGGTCCAGCACCTGTACACGGTAGCGGGAGATCGGAACGTCAGTCCGTGCAGGGCGGCGCGTTGCGGCTTGTTTCACGTGTAGATGATATCAAGAAGGGGTCGGGAGGGGTTTTCGCTCCGAACGAGCGAAAACCGCCTCCCGACGCCCGGTAGCTGCTAGAAGAGGAACTTCAACCCGAACTGGAGCGTTCTCGCCGCATTCGACGTCGCCGTCACGCGCCCGGCGGTCGCCGTATCGATCGCCGTGGCCGGCAGGTCGAAATAGACCGAGTTGAGGAGGTTGAACGCCTCCGCGCGGAACTCGAGCGTTTTCGAGCCGGAGACGTGGAACCGCTTGAAGATCGAGAAATCGACGTTCCACTGCTCGTCGCCGCGGAGCACGCCACGTTGCGGTGTTGCCGTAGGTGAAGTCCGCCGGCACCACGAAGGCCGTCGGATCGAACCACTGGACGATCGTCGGGTCGTCCTTCTCACCCGATCCGATCTGGTTCGGACGCTGCCCGCCCGATCCGGTATTCGCCACATCGCGCGACACCGTGGGCGTGTACGGGAGACCGCTGCGGAAATTGATGATGCTCTGCGCCTGCCAACCGCCGAGGAATCCGTTGGCAAGGGTTCCGGCATCGCTCATGTACCGCTTGCCTCTGCCGAACGGCAACTCCGCGCCGAAGCTCGCCGCGAAGAGATGCGTCGCGTCGAAGGCGGCCGGGCCGGTGTCGTAGGTGAAGTTGCCGCCGATGCCGGGTGCCGGCACGGTGGTCTCGGTCGACGAGTAGGTATACGACACGAGGTACCACACGCCGCCCGACGTCCGCTTCTGCAGCTTGCTCTGAAGCGCGTGATACTCGGTGTCGCGCGCCTGGCTGTGGATGCTCATGTTGCCGAAGCGCGGATACGGCCGCCGCGTCTGAATCGTTCCCGCAGCCCGCGGTCGGAAGGTTGATGTTCTCAGCCTCCTGCTGGTTCAAGCCCCTCGTCCCGACGTAGTTCACTTCGAGGCTCATGCGGCTGGCGATTTCGCGCTGCACGCCGAAATTCCAGCGCTGGTCTGTTCCGAAATCGGCATCGAGCGTCAGCGGGTTCCAGCCGACGCTGCCGACCGAGGAGCCGAACGGCACGCCAAGGAAGAAGTCGCCCATCGTTCGCGTTGGGAACGACGGTGCCAGGATTCGTCGCGTTCACCGTCTCGCTCATGCTGAACGGCAGGAAGTGGAAGTTCAACCGGCCGCTCGTGCCCTCCGCTTCGTAGAACATGCCGTAGCCGCCGCGAAGGACGGTCCGGTCGCCCAGGCGGTAAGCGAATCCCACGCGCGGCGCCCACTGCCCGAGGTCATTCTCGGTCAACTGGATCGGCAGGCCGGCCTGGCTGCTGGTCTGGATCAGATCGCCGAACAGCTGATAGCCGACGTCCGCGAGTGCCTGCGCGGAGAGGTCGATCTGGTCGGTCTCGCTCGAGACGATGATCGATTTGGCCTGGGTCGGATCGAAGACGGCACCCTGGTTGCGATAGGGCGTCAGCCACGGTGTGTACTCGTAGCGCAGTCCAAGATTGATGGTGAGGTTGTCGGTCAACCGATAGTCATCCTGGAAGAAGCCATGCCAGTACGTCCCGGATCCGCCCCACCACGTCGCGGGATTCGAACGCGTCACGTTGGCCGGGTAGCCGAGCACGAAATCGGCAAACGACACGCCGGTGCCCGCCGAGGTCGTCGGGACGCTGCGTCATGACGCCGGTGAAGCTGAACGCGCCATTGTGGCTGCGCGCGTCGGTGAACAGGATATTGCGGTGATACATCCGGCCGCCGAACTTGAAGATGTGCTTGCCCTTGATCCAGGTCAGGTTGTCCGTGACCTCGTACTCGCCGCGGTCCTGCCATTTCGGACGGCCGTCACCCGCGTTGCCGGAAAAGCCCGTGTACCCGGAAATCGTGAATGCCGGAATGCTGGCGATGTTGGGATCCTGGGTCTGCTCGAGGCCCTTGACGCCGGCCTGCTGCTGTACGAGGTTGACGCCCTGCCCCTGGAAGTACGCCGTCGAGCGGTACTCGCCATACATGCGGCTGAATCGCACTTCGTGCACGAGCGACGATCCGATGTTCGACGTCAGCGACATGGCCAGGTTGTAGGCCGGCCCTTCGAGGCGGGTCGCACCCAGCGTCGGCCAGCCCTGCCGGTCTTCCGCGTTCACGTGCCGGCTGAAACGGGTGAAGAACCGGTTCTGCTGGTTGATCTCCTGGTCGAAACGCAGCGTCATCTGATTGGACGTGAACTCGGTAATCGGGTTCGACGTGTACGTGTTGCCGGCCGCATTCGGCAGCGGGATGTACTTCATGAACGCCAGCGCCTGCGGCGAGATGCGATTGGCAGGGATCTGGTTGTTCGGAAACTGCGTCCGCGTCACGACACCGTTGACCGTCGTCGTGGTCTGGGGATCGAAAATCGGCGCGAGGCCGCTGAAGTCGCCGGCCCGCTGGGCGGCTGACGGCACGATCGCGACATCGGTGACACCCTGCTGGCGGCGATGTCCTTCGTAGCTCGCGAAGAAGAAGCTCTTGTTCCGTCCGTCGTACATGCCCGGAATCATCACAGGTCCGCCGAGCGTGCCGCCGAACTGATTGCGCTCGAGCTTCTCCTTGTTCGCGGCGAAGTAGTTCTTCGCGTCGAGCGCGTCGTTGCGGATGAACTCGAACACGCTGCCACGAAACACGTTGCCGCCCGACTTGGTCGTCACGTTGAACGTGGCGCCCGCGCCGTGGAATTCGGCCGAGTACGCATTCTGCTGCACGCTGAATTCCTGGAGCGCATCGACCGAGGTCTGAATCCAGGTGCCGCCCTGGTGCTCTTCGGTGATGTCCACGCCATCGAGCAGGAACCGCGTCTGCGAGCCGGCGACGCCGCCGATGACGTTGCCGTTCACGACCTCCGGCCGCACGGGCTGTGTGTTGCCGGTCGGCGGCAGCAGCGCGACGCCCGACGTCAGGCGCGCCAGTTCCTGGAAGCCGCGGCCGTTGAGCGGCAGATCGACGATCTGTTCGTTGGTGATGACTTCGCTCAAGGTCGCCGACTCGGTGTTGAGGAGCGGCGTTTCCGCCGTCACCTGCACCTCGGTGGACAACGAGCCCAGGTTGAGCGTCAGCTCGACTCTGGCGACCTGTCCTACCGTCAAGACCAGGCCCTCGCGCCGCGTCGTCTGGAAGCCCGGCACTTCGGCTGTCACGTTGTACGAGCCAGGATCCAGCGGCGTCACCACGTAATTGCCCTCGGCATCGGTGACCGTGCTCCTGGTGATGTTGGTCGCCAGGTTGGTCACCGTCACGGTGGCACCGGGGATGCCGGCCTTCTGTGGGTCAAGGATCGTCCCGACGATGCGGCCCGACTGCAGCTGTGCCAGCGCTGGAGTCGCGACGAGGGTGAACAGCGCGAGAACAAGAGCGGCGCGCGCTGCGGTACAGAGTTTCATGCAAGCCTCCTCATGGAAACCGAATCTGGCGTCGATCGCACCTCGACATCGCCCACTTAACGTGCTTTGGAGGCGCGAATTCCGGCGACCGAACGATCGTTATAAAGCCGAGACGTGGAGCGTAGGATAGAGTCGGCAAACCTGTCAATCGTTTTGTCTCACAATGCGCGTCTAAATATCACTATATAAAACCCTTATCCAATCTGGGCGCATCGGATCCAAAAACCCGAACCACGAGGCGACGTGTCGTGCATTGTCGTGAATTCCGGCACCTCAGCGGTTGTAGATTCGAACGCGGAACGGTGGTTTCGATTGCTCTTCGGCGCTCTGTTCAAACACCTGCTCGGTCCGGGCCGGATCGTAGTCCCGCCACAGCCAGGTGAGGCACTGCGGCAGTTCTGATACCGCCAGCGCGGCGTGATGGGACCCGCCGCCGAAGCTGAAGTGAAAATCGTAGCCCTTGAGTTTCAGCGAGTTCGCCAGCTGGATGTTCTGGAGGGGCCAGCTTCCCGAGTTGGCTTCCTGATCTTCCGATCCGTCGTTCATCCACACGCGCAGGTTGCGCTTCGGCTCTCGCCGCACCTTGAACGGGTAGATATTGCCGCCATCGAGCTCGCCGGGCTTCCACTGGAGCGCCGTGAAGCTGCCGACGACGGTGTAGACGCGGCTGAAGCTTTCCGGATGGTTGAACGCGACGGTGAACGCGGCGATGCCGCCGGACGATTGTCCCTGAATGGCGCGGCTGTAGGCGTCCTTGCGGATGTTGTATTTCGCGTAGACCTCGGGAAGCAGTTCCTCGAGCAGAAACTGTCCGTACTTGTCAGACACCGTGTCGTAAAGGATCGAGCGCAGCGGCTTGCCGTTCAACGTGCCGGGCGACACGAAGACGTGGATCATCACCGGGATCTTCTTGTCGTGGATCAGATTGTCGGTGACTTCCTGCAGCCGGTACAGGCTCGGGCACAGGCGGCACGATTCCTCGACGTTGCGCGTCATGTAGCGCTCGCCGTCCTGCCAGACCATCAGCGCCGCAGGAACGGCCGGGTTGTACTGCGCGGGCACGTAGATCCAGTAGTTGGTCTCCATGCCGCCGTAGAGCTTGCTCGTGTGAACCAGC
This sequence comes from Vicinamibacterales bacterium, assembly GCA_963850725.1. Taxonomy (GTDB): domain Bacteria; phylum Acidobacteriota; class Vicinamibacteria; order Vicinamibacterales; family JAMQPK01; genus JAMQPK01. Next base: position 57,604 of record CAWKMQ010000017.1, on the reverse strand, counting down.
TTCTCGGAAATCTTCCCCTGCGGAACACCTGGCCGCGCGTACGAGTCGGGCGTGTACGCCGGCACGTCGTACGAGCCGCCGAACTTCGCTCCGTTGACGAGGTAGTGGAATCGATGTGAAGTGCCGACGCGAAGCTGCGCCACGTGGAACCAGAGGTTGGTTCCGGCGATCTGGCGCAGGGGACCCGCCGGCTGATCGTCGAGGATCGATCGACGGCTGTGACGCGGATTCGACGGCCCAGATGAAATCGGGGCCGTTCGAATCGAACGCTTCGCCGCTCTTGATGGGCGCCTCGCCAAGGCGCTTGACCAGCGCCGCGCGGAAATCGGGTGAGTCGGGCTGCGCGCGCGCCATCGCCAGCAACCGATCCATCTCGCCGCGCTCCATTCCCTGTACCTGCCAGGGAACGAGCACGATCGTCATCGTCAGACCAATCGCCAGCAGCTTCAGACGCAGCATCGCAGACTTACGAAACAATCATGAACCACCAACCCAGATGGCAGGGCTAAAGCCCTGCGCCACCGTTCGAGACCCGCAACCTAGATGATCCGACAGATACCCGAGCTTGCCCTTGCTGTCGGCGAAGTTCTCCGCCGGCATGCCCATCTTGTTCATCATCGCCACGTGCAGGTTCGCGAGCGGCGTTTCGTTCGCGTACGTGACGTGACGGCCCAGATGGAACAGGCCGTTGCCGCGGCCGGTCAGCACGGTCGGCAGATTGTCGTGATCGTGATCCCGGCTCAGGCCGCTGCCGTAGGTGACCATGATGTGGTCGAACAGCGTGCCGTCGCCGTCCTTGGTCGCCTTCAGCTTTTCGATGAAGTACGCGAACTGCTCCACCTGATACTGGTTGATCTGGATGCACTTCTCGATCTTTTCCTTGTCGCCGCCGTGATGCGTCAGCCCGTGGTGCGAATCGGCGATGCCGATCTCGCGATAGGCGCGGTTGCTCTGCTCGATGGCCATCAGGAACGTGATGATGCGCGTCGAGTCGGTCTGGAACGCGGTCGCCATCAGATCGAACATGATGCGCGTATGCTCGTTGTAGTTCTCCGGGCACGCTCGGCGACGGCCGGTCCATCTCGGGGTTCAGCGCGCTCTCGCGTCTCGGTCTTCTGGATGCGCGTCTCGATGTCGCGCACCGCGTACAGGTACTCGTCCAGCTTGCGTCGATCGGACGCGCCCACGGCGCGTCTCGAGGCGCTTGGCGTCCTGCAGCACCGAATCGAGCACGCTCTTCTGGTACTTCTCTTTCCGCGCGCGCTTCACCGGATCGCGCTCGATCTCGCCGGCGCCGAACAGCCGCTCGAAGACGGCGCGCGGACGAATTTCGGGCGGATTCGGCGTCGACGGCGTGCGCCAGGAGATGCTGTTGCTGTAGGCGCAGCTGTAGCCGTTGTCGCAGTTGCCGCCCTGGATGCCCTCTTCGCATCCCAGCTCGAGCGACGCGTAGCGCGTCTGGCTGCCGATGATGCTCGCCGCGTACTGATCCATCGAGACGCCGGCCTGCAGATCCTTGCCGAAGGTCTTCTTCGGATGCGCGCCGGTCAGGTAGCTCGCGCCCGCGCGGCCGTGGTCGCCGGGACCGTCGCCGTGCGCGCGGCCGCCGTCGACCGTCAGGCCGCTCAGCACGGTGATGTCGTTGCGATACTTCGCCAGCGGCGCCAGCGTGCGCGGCAGCACGCTCGGGAAGCGCGGCGATCTGCTCGTCGCTCTTGATGGCCCAGGTGTCCATCTGGACGCCGTTCGGGAAATAGAGAATCGCCAGGCGCGTCGGCGACGAGCCGGCGGCCTTCACGAACGCCGGCACCATGGCGTCGAGCATGCGGCAGGGCCACGACGCTGCCCACGCCGCGCAGAAACGTCCGTCTCGGAAGTTGCTTCTTGAGAATCAGATTCATGGTCTCGCGCCCTCCACAGTCTGCATCTGGAACGGCTTGCTCTTCACGACTTCCATGACGAGCGCCGAAAACTTGTAGTTGTTCGCCTTCACCTGGCGGGTGATCGCCTCGACCGTCGGGCGATCGAAGCGCTCGAGCCCGCGTCCCAGGCTGTAGGTCAGCAGCTTTTCGGTCACGTTGTGCACGAACGCGTCCGACTTGGCCTTCGAGGATTTCCTTCAAGCCCTTTCGACCCCGTGAAGGTCTGCCCTCCGGGCAGCGTGCCGGACGTTTCGATCGGGAACTTGCCGTCGTGCGTGCGCCAGGCGCCGACCGCGTCGTAGTTCTCGAGGCCGAAGCCGAGCGGATCCATCAGCATGTGGCAGGGCGAGCAGCTCGGATCCCGGCGATGCTGCTCGAGACGCTCGCGCAGCGACACTTCGGTCCCGATGTTCGATTCGTTCAGCGACGGCACGTCGTCGGGCGGCGGCGGCGGCGGCGTGCCGAGCAGGTTCTCCATCACCCACTTGCCGCGAACCGGCGGCGACGTGCGCGTGGGATAGGACGACACGGTCAGGATCGCGCCCTGCGTGAGGACGCCGCTGCGCTGCTCGCCGTCGAGCGTCACGCGCTGGAACTCCTCGCCGTCGACGCCCTTGATGCCGTAGTGACGCGCCAGCGGACCGTTGACGAACGTGAACGGCGCGTCGATGAAGTCGAGCAGGCTGCGATCTTCCTTGATGATCGCCTCGACGAACATGCTCGTCTCGTTGCGCATCGCGTCGAGCAGCTCGTCGTCCACCGTCGGGAACCGCTTCGGATCGGGCTTGGTGCGGCCGAGGTTCCGCAGCTGCAGCCACTGCGCGGCCCAGTTCTCGACCAGGTTGTAGCCCTTTGGGTCGGCCATCATGCGGCGCACCTGCGCCTCGAGCACCGCCGGCTGCCGAAGCGTGCCCGCCTTGGCGACGCGCATCAGCTCGGCGTCGGGCATGCTCGCCCAGAGAAAATACGAGAGCCGCGACGCCAGCTCGATGTCGCTGACCGGATACTCGTTCGACGGCGCGTGCGAGCGGCAGTCGGCCGCGTGACGTCTGCATGCGCGCGAGCACGGTCTGCACGTGCGTACGCCGGGTCTGCTCAGACCGGCGCTCGGCGCTGCGGTCTCGGATTCGCTTCGATGCGGAACAGGAAATTCGGCGACGCGAGAATCGCCTGCAGCGCCAGCCGGATGCCTTCCTGGAACGTTCGCCTTCGCGCTGCGCCAGCGTGACGAGCTCGAGCTTCGACTTCAGCTCTTCGCTCGGTCACCGGGCGCCGATATGCGCGCTCCATCAGGCTGCTCAGAATCGTCCGCGCGCACTGCGGCGTCTTCTGGCTGCAGATGAAGATCTTCTTGTAGCTCGCGGGCGGCGCCGTGCTCGGATTGAACGGCCCGACGATGTCGAGATAGTCGACGAAGAGGCCGCGCCGCATATCCGGATTGATGTTCTCGCGCGGGTCTGTCGAGGTCCGCCAGCTCCGGGTACGACGCACGGAGGAAGCGCTCGCCGGCCTTCACCGTCGCGCGCGCCGTGAACTCGCCCTGCGAATATCCGAACGCGCCGGTGCCTTCGATGACCGTCGAGATGACCGGCGCGCCATCGACCGCCAGCATCAGCTTGCGCGGCGGCGCGGCCTTCCGCGCCGCCTCGTCGCGCGCCTTCAGCTCTTCGGGCGTGGGCTCGCGCCGCGGTCCACCGCCCCGCCGCCGCCTGGCGCCGGCGCCGCCGTCCCTGCGGCGGCCGCCGCTTTCTCCCGCTCGAGCCGGCGCTGCTTCGAACAGCTTTCGGCGCTCTTCGGCGCGGCGGGCTCTCTCTTCGTCGGTGATATCCGCCGTCGTCGCCGCGGAAATTCGCGATGCGCAGCCGGAACTCGTACTCGCCATCGACCGGGAACGTGAAGTTGCCGTACATCGCGCCGCGCAGCGAATACGGCAGATACACGCCCGAGTTTCCTTCCGAGACGCACGTCGTACGCATCCTGCGACCGCCGGTTCATCAGCCGGACGAGGCGCGTGGGCTTCGGCGGCAACGGCTCGCCATACACGGCGAGGCGGGAGATCTTCTCCGCCGCCTGCATGTACTTTTCCATCAGCATCGGCGAGACCGACAGCACGTCGCCGTTGTTGTCGAAGCCGTAGCCCGAGTCGTCGACCGGAAATTCATCGGCCGGCCGCGCCGCGACGCCGAGCAGGTCGCGAATGGTGTTGTTGTATTCGACGCGATTGAGGCGGCGCGCCGTCACGCGCCCTGCCATCGGTTCGGCCGGCGTCGTCGCTGCGGTCAGACCGGGAAGCTTCTTGATCCATCCGATGACCGCGGCGCGCTCGGCGTCGGTCAGCGGTTTCGCGGTTGGCGGGCGGCATCGCCCCGGCCGACACCTTGTCGAGCACGCTTCTGCCAGACGTCAGTGTGCGTGGCCGTGGTCGCGGGATCGCGCAGCGGCTCGAGGTTCAGCTTGCCGGCCTGCGCCTTCTCGCTATGGCATCCCAGGCAGCTCTTCGCAAGCACCGGAAGCACGTCCTGCTGAAACTCCGCCGCGTGCGCCTGCGTTGCCTGCGCCTGGCCGTTCAACGTGCGCGTGGCGAAGCCCAAGCGCGATGGCCGCACACACGAATAAAACGGCGCCAAACTTCTGCGTCATGTTCACTCCTCGGTAACCATTATTCTCGCATGCCGGGCCGCCGCAGTGCAACTAAGTTGCACCCTGTGGCGGTCCCGATAGCCCCGGCGCGACAACTTGAGACAAACCGCCTGCCATTCGCCCCAGGCCCTAGAACGTCAACCTCGCGCCAAGCCGCCACTCCCGCTCGTCATACTGGCGCCCCAGGCGGTTCGTCGACGTGATCACACCGAAACCATTGAGGTTCCTCACCGTCCCGTCCGGATTCAACTGGAGATTCGAGACGTTCGACGCCGGATTCGCGAAATGCGGCGTGTTGGTCACGTTCAGCGCCTCGACCCGCAGCTGCAGGCTCATGTTCGCCGGCAGCCGCAAAGGTGCGGAAGAGGCTCAGGTCGAGATTCGCCACGCCGGGCCCGCGCAGCGAGTTGTACCGCCGCGGTGCCGAAGCGCACCTCGGTGACCGGCCTGAACGCCGTCACGTCGAAATACGCGCCGCCGTTCTCGAAGCCATAGATCTCCACGTCGTCTTTCATCTGATCGGCGCGTCTGGTTCGTGCCGGTGCCGGCATTGAGCGACGCAGCGTTGGCGGTGACGCGTGAACGGCGTGCCGGATCGCGCGCGTGAAGAACGCGTTGACCTGCCATCCGCCGACGATGTGGGACGCGACGCCGCGTCCGTCAGGAACTTCCTGCCCGTCGCCGAACGGCAGCTCGTAAATCACCGACGTGTTGAGCAGTGTGCGGCAGTGCTGTTCGCCTGCTCGCCCTTGTTCAGGTACCAGTACTCCGGCTGCGGGATCGTCCCCGCCCACCAGTCGATCGCCTTGCGCGAAGGTGTAAGCGACGGTGTACTGCAGCCCGCTGCGACATCCGCTTGTTGACGCTCGCCTGGAACGAGTCGTAGTCCACTCTGCCCGTACGGGCCCTGGACGTTGATCGGCCGCGGTCGTCGAGCTCGCGATACGGCTGGCTCGCGGTGCCCCCGCCGAGCTGGCCGTAGTTCTCGTTCAGGTTGCGCGTCATCCCGTGCTGGCGATTGGCGACGTATCCCAGCGTCAGGCTGTGGCTCGTACGGGAGCAGCTGCTGCAAGCTCACGTTCCAGGACGAGATCGTGCCGCGCTCGAACTTGCCGCGGATAGGTCGTCATGCCGGCGTTCGGCCGGCACACTGCCCGACCGTCAGATCGAACTGCGGCACGATCGTGACGCCGTCGTTGAAGCTGCCGATGGCGCGTGTACGTATTCGGCGCCTGTCTCGGTCAGGATGATCGTCGCCGGGAACGCCTGGAACGGCGGCATCTGGTTGCGGCCCGACGTGTCGTTCTGCGGGTTGCGCGAATAGCCGACGCGAATGACCGTCGATTCGGTCGGGCGATACGCCCAGCCCAGCCGCGGCGTGAACAGATCCTTTTCGACGGTGATGCCGCACGTCTGCGGAGTTGCCGGACACGCCGCAGATCAGCAGCTGTCGTCGCGTGTGAAGTCGAACACCTCGAGGCCGCGGTCGCGCGCGCTGCGACAGCGGGTAGTACTCCCAGCGCATGCCGGCCGACACCGTCATCTTGCGGTTCAGCTCGAACTGATCGCGGATGTAGACGCCGTACTGCCATCGTCCGCAGCGTCCCGGGCCGGAAGTCCATCATGTCCTCGACGGTCGGCTCGTCGCCGATCATCGGCGTCATCGATCTCCGACGTCCGCGAGTTCATTTCGCCCAGCAGGAAATCCGCAAACGCGTTGAAGTTGTTCGGCGCCGGCCGGCGCGAGCGCCGTGCGGCCGCCCGATGAACGTGAACGTCGGCGTCTGCGTCTCGTAGTGGTTCTGATGGAGGAGCTTCATCTCTCCGCCGAACTTCACGTTGTGGTCGCCCTTGGTCCATCCGAAGTTCATCGCGCCGCTCCACTGCGGATCGCGATAGGCGCGCGGCTCGCCGCCGCCGGCCAGCCGGTAGGTGTTCGACGCCTTGATCGTGCGGAATCGCCGTGCGCGCGCGAACGCGGCGGCTGGCAGCTGTTCTTGACGCCGAGCAGCTCGCCCCAGCAGTCGTCGGTGTGCGGGCGCGCCAGCATGTCGGTGCGCGTGAACCCGAACACGCCGTCCACGACCATCGTCGGCGACAGCGTGGAGGTGACCGCCAGCGAATGGCTGTGGACCGTCGAGTCCCAGATGCGTCCCTGGAAGATCGGGTTGATGCCGCCATCGACCGACGGCAGCTCCGGCGCGCTGTCCTCGTAGCTGTCGGCGTAGCCGAGCCGTCCGTTGACGATGACGCGCGCGTTGGGCGTCCAGGTGATCTTGCCGTCGTACTTGTTGTAGTCGGTGTCGTAGCTGTTGGTCGCGAAGTAGTTGTTCGTGAATCCCGGCAGCGTCGGCGCCACCAGCTTGCTGAGGAAGTTCTTCGAAATCGGATTGATGCGGTTCGGCCGGAATGTAATTGCACGCGTCGAATCGCGGATCGGTCGTCGACGTGAGCCCGGCAATTGGCAAACGCGAACGGCACTCGGCCCGTGCCGTTCGCAGCGCCGGTCCGCGGATCGTAAATCACGGTGCCGGTGCCGGCGAAATTCCCCTCGCGCATCGCCATCGTCGGCAGGCTGCGCAGGCCGTTGGCGCCGGAGTTCGAGAAGCGCGTTGCCGGCTTCGGTGCGCTGACGCGTCCGCTCGACGCTGGCGAAGAAGAACACCTTGTTGCGTTGCGATCGGACCGCCGACCGTGCCGCCGTAGACGTGCGTGCTGCCGGTGCCCTTCGGATCGCCGGCCGGCAGGAAGAAGTTCTTCGCCTTCATCCGGTAGTCGGTCACGTGTTCGAACAGCGATCCCGCGAGGGTGTTCGTGCCGCTCTTCACCTGCACGTTCACCGACGCGCCGCCGGCCATCCCCTGATCGGCGTCGAAGCTGTTGGTGACGACGCTGACCGTTTCGATGGCCTCGAGGCTCGGGCTGTAGGCCTGAATCTGCTGGAAGAACTGATTGATCTGCGAGACGCCGTCGAGCCGGACGACCGTGTTGTTCGGCGGCTGGCCGTTGACGGTGATCGCCATCGCGCGCGTCGGGTTGTTGCTGCCGCCCGACTGATCGTAGTTGGGCTGCGCGACGCCGGGCATCAGCGCGAGCGCCGTCTGATAGGCGCGGCCGCTGGTCGGCACCGTCTCCAGCTGCGTCGCCGTCGTCAGCGACTGCACCGCGGCGCTCTCGGTCTGCAGCACGGCCGCCTGCCCGGACACGACGATCGACTCTTCGAGCGCGCCGACCTTCAGTTTCGCGTCGACGCGGACGTCGAGCCCCTGGCGGACGGCGATGTCCCGCGCCGTGTAGGTCGAAAATCCCGGAAGCTTGACGTCGATCTGATAGGTGCCCGGCAGCAGGTTCGGCACGTTGTAGCTGCCGGTTTCGTTGGTGACGACGTCGCGCGACGAGGTTCGTCTCCCGCTGGGTCACGGTGACCGTCGCGCCAGGAAGTGCCGCACCGGTTTCGTCGGTGACGTTGCCGAAGAGCGAGCCGTACAGCGCCTGCGCGCCGCGTTCGCCGCCGCCGACACCAACACCGCCAAGAGCAGACCTCTCCACCAAATCCTCATACTTCCTCCAGAAAAACAGTCCAGCTGACTGATTAATGGAGGCTATCTTACCGGGCGACTGCTCAGATTAATTGTGACAAGTTGCGACACAGGCTGCCCAATCCCTTGACACCGCCGTCCGCGAGTGGCACACAAGAGCCTCCGATTCTGATGACACTCCTCCGCGTCCTGTCCGCTCTCGCCCTCGTGCCCATACTCGTGTGCGCCGTCGTCGTGCGGGGGACGCGTCCAGTCGGCCGGAACTCGAGCAACCCATCACGATCAGGCTGTCGACCGGCTTCCCGACCGGCAATTTCCGGCCGTTCAGCGAGGCGCTCGTGAAGGGCTACGCGCGGCTGATGCCCGACGTCCGCATTCAGCAGGTCGAAACGCGCGGATCGGTGGGCAACATCGAGGCGCTGCAGGACGGCACTGTCGACATCGGGCTCTGCGCAGGCCGGCATCGCCTACATGGCCTACAACGGCCGGCTGCGCGAGTCGGGCGGGCGATGCGAGGCATTCGCGGCATCGCCATACTGAACTCCTCAGCGGTGCATCTGCTCGTCGGCCCCGGCTCGCCGATCCGCTCGATCGACGAACTGCGGGGGCGCCGCGTGGGCATCGGCCCCGACGGCAGCGGCGCCGCTGTCACCTCTCAGGCGGTGCTGGACGGATATTTCTCGCCGGGTGACGTGCATGAAGTCAACGCGACCGTGCCGCAGACCAATGCGATGCTGCTGGACAACGACGCTCGACGCCGCCTTCACGATTTCGAGCGTTCCGAACGACGATGCGAAGCACCTGACCGAGGCGGGTGCGCGGCTGCTGCCGATCCGCGGACCAGGCGTGGATCGGCTTCGCACGATGTATCCGTTCTTCCGGTCCGAAATCATCCCGGCCGGCTCGTACCGCGGCCTGGACCAGCCTGTCACTACGCTCTCAGTCGATGTCGTCCTGCTCGCACGCGCGCAGATCTCGATGACGCCGCTCGTGCGCCGGCTGACCGAGGGGCTCTTCCGCATGCTGCCGCAACTCAGCGCGGAGCTGCCATTCCTGAAAGGCATAGACGCCCGAGCGCGCACCGGCCACGCCGGTGCCGCTCCACCCAGGCGCGGCGCTCTACTATCGCGAGCGGGAGCTGAGGCGATGATCTCGCGGCCGCGTGCGCTCGTCGCCGAGCCCTCTACCTGGCTGGCCGCCCTTATCTGCTGTGGCCTGTGCGCGCTTGCGTGGTTCGGCTATCGCGCCACCGACCAGTGGCAGCGCAGTGCGGCGCTGCTCGCGGATCATCGTGGACGCGAAGCCGCGGATCTGCTCACCCGCGCGCTCACTCGCGACATGTCGGGAGTGCAGACCTCGATCCTGAACAGCCCCGAACAGAACAGCCAGGCGTTCGAGCCTCCCTACGAGGCAAACGACCTCGTCGCCCTTGCCTTCGCGCGCTATCCCTATCCGGAATTCTTCTTCGGCTGGACACCGTCCAGCGGCGGAACCGTCATGTTCGCCCGCACCGATCGGCTGCCAGCCTGGATCAGCGCGCACGAGCGAGCCGACGTCTATCCCGTCGAGGTCCGGCGGGATCCGCCGGAAATCGCCGGGCTGCGCCGGCGGGTCGAACCAGACATCGCCAGCGCGCCGCCGGTATTCGGTGTTCGACACGTCGATCGAAGGGATCCTCTACCAGGTCGTCGCGCTCCTCGCCTACCAGGGCGTGACGCCGCGAACGGCTCGACCGTGTCTTCGGCGTGGCTGTCAATCTGGAGTGGGCCCGCGACCACTATTTCAGCGAGATCCTGAATCAAGTGGCGCAGATTGCGGGCAACGCGGCGGCGCCACTTCCTTTGCGATCGTCGACGACCATAGCCGCCGCATCGCAGGCACGCTTGAACCGGCGTCTCATGCAGAACGTCGCGACGCGCGTCTTTCCGGTCCTGTTCTTCGATCCCACGGTGCTGGCGATCGATCCGCCCGCGGATCTCACGCAGCGTTCGTGGACCGTCGCAGCCAGCGCGGCCGGCGACCCCACGTTCGTGCTGGCTGGCCGCGGCGCGCGGCGCAGCCTCGTCGTCGTCGGCGCGGGTGTCGCACTGCTCGCGATTAGCCTCATCGCCACCGCGCGAGCGGCACGGGCCAGCGCCGCCCTCGCGTCGGTCCGCGCCGATTTCGTTGCCACGGTCACCCACGAGCTGAAGACGCCGCTCTCGACCATTCGAGCTGTCGGCGAAACCCTTGTGCGAGGACGCGTCAAAACCGACCAGGACCTGAAACGGTACGCGCACTTGCTCGTGCGCGAGGAGAGACGTCTGACGCGGCTGGTGAACAACCTCCTCGCCTACTCGCGCGTGACCGACGTGACGGAGGTCTATTCGTTCGAGGCTCTGGAACCGGCAGCGCTCATTTCCGAAGCGACGCAGGGATTTCGCCGGCAGCTGACCGACAGCGACGTTCGGCTCGAAATCGACGTGCCGCCCGAAATTCCGGCGGTGCGGGCCGATCGAACCGCCGTCGTTCTCGCCCTCGACAACCTGATCGACAACGCGATTCGCCATTCCGGCGAGGCGGAAACAGTATCCGTGCGGGCCTCAGCGCGAGGCGGACCACGTGCGCTTCGACGTCATCGATCACGGCGTGGGCATTCCGGCCGACGATCTCCCGCAGGTCAAGCGGCGGTTCGTCCGCGGGACGCACGGCGAGGGGGCCAGGCAACGGATTGGGCCTCGCGATCGTCAATCGCATCGCCGCCGATCACGATGGCGCACTCGAGATTACGAGCGAGGTTGGCCGCGGAACCACGGCGACGCTGATTCTCCCGAAGGCGGCAATTGAATGCGGCCAAGAATCCTGATCGTCGAAGACGACTCATCGCTCGCCCAGATCCTTCGCGACAATCTGATCGCTCGACGGATTCGATGTGGAGTGCGCCTCTCATGCCGGACAAGGCGCTTGTGCTGTATCGTTCGTTCGTCCCCGATCTCGTGCTCCTGGATGTGATGCTGCCCGATCTGAGCGGGTTCGAGCTCGCGCGCGTGCTGAGACACGGCGGAAAGACACCCATCATCATCCTGTCAGCGCGAGGCGAGAAGGCCGACAAACTCACGGGCCTTCGTCTCGGCGCCGACGACTACATCACGAAGCCGTTCGACATGGAAGAGCTGGTGGCGCGCATCAACACCGTGTTGCGAAGAATGAAGCCGACAGTCACGGCGATCAGGCTCGCCGGCGTCACGATTGATTTTCGGAGCGGCACCGCCACCGGTCCTCGAGGCGATCTGCACCTCAATCATCGCGAGTTCGAGATTCTGCGGGTGCTGGCCGAGCGCCACTCCCGCGTCGTGTTTCGCGATGAGCTCTTCAGGGAAGTCTGGGGCTTTCTCGACACCAGCACGACCCGCTCGGTCGATCGCGCGGTCTCGCGGCTGCGGCAAAAAATCGAAGCGGATCCAAGAACTCCCCGTTTTCTACGCACGGTCCACGGGGACGGCTATATATTGACGCCGGAAGCTGTGATCTGAACTCGACGGCATAACAAGGAGGCACGTGTGACGCGCAGATCCGTCGTGATTTCTTCAGCTCTCGGCCATGCTCGTGGGCGCCGTCGCCCTGGCGCAGGCGCCGCTCAGCGAGATTGACGCCCACATCGCGACAGCCAAGGCCGCCGCGGGACAGGAATACCGCGGGACGTTCGTCAATCTCTGTCTCCCGAGCGCCCCGCGCGGCGGCGGCGCAGGGCGCGGCGGAGCGGCAGCGGGCGCGGCGCCGGCGCGCCCGAGACGCCGGACCGCACCAACTGGTATGCGGCCCCCTTCAAGGTGTTCGACAATCTCTACTGGCTGGGCACGCGCCAGCATTCATCGTGGGCGCTCCAGACCAGCGCCGGGATCATCATCATCGATACGAACTTCGCGTGGGCGACACGGCCGGAGATCATCGACGGGATGACAAAGCTGGGCTTGAATCCGAACGACATCAAGTACGTGATCATCAGCCACGCGCATGGCGATCACGACCAGGGCGCCGCTGAACTGCAGGAGCGCTACAGCGCGCAGGTTGTGATGGGCGCACCAGACTGGGACGCCACGCTGAAGCGTCCGCCGACTGCGGCCGGCGGCGTGCCGAAGCGCGATATCTCGGTGGGGCCGGAGGGAAGGAAACTCACGCTGGGCGACACCACCGTCGAGATCGTCGCCACGCCGGGCCACACGCCGGGAACGCTGTCCTATGTCTTCCCGGTCAAAGATCAGGGCCGCACCGTGATGGTCGCCTATTCGGGCGGCACGCTCACGGGCGCGTTCGGTACCGACGGCGCGCGGTGGGACGAATACATCGCCTCTCAGCGACAGATCGCCAAAGCAGCCGCCGACGCACAGGCCAGCGTGCTGATCTCGAATCACAGTGAGTACGACGGCGCATACACCAAGGCGCGCCTGGTCGCCGCGCCGCGTCAGCCAGGCGAAAACCATCCGTTCATCGTCGGCGTGGACGGCGTGCAGCGCTACTTTACGGTGATGACCGAGTGCGCGATGGCGTCAAAGCTGCGGGTCGGCGCAAAGTAGCCGGTCTCTTTCAGAGACCAGGAGACCAGGAGAATTCTTTTGAAAAGAATTTCCTGGTCTGTCTGATCTTCTGATCTTCTGTTCAGAATCATCACGCTCGTTTAGAACGTCACGCGCGCGCCGAGCTGGATATCGCGCGGCTTCATCACCGTGCTCGAGTCGATGTTGTTCAGACTCATGAACCCGGCCTGGTTGGTCGCGAAATTCACATTGCCCGACGTCGAAGAGCGTGTAGTTGGTCGCGTTCAGCGCTTCGATTCTCACCTGCACGCGCACCCGATCGCCCACCGCGAAATTCTTCGTCAGACCGAAATCCAGGAGGTGGTGGTTCATGAACCGCACATCCGGCATGGTGGTCGGAAATGTGCGCACGTTCGACTGGGCGAGCTGATTCTCAGTGGATTGGAATGTGATCGGCTGTCCGGCCGCGTTGCGGAACGGCTGGTTCTGGAACGTGTAGAAGCACGTCACGTCGATGACCGGCACGTCGACGCCACGGAACACGCCGCCGTCTTCGCCCCACTTCGACTTCAGCTCCTTCGGATCGCCGCAGGCCGGATCGTAGTAGGTGTTGTTGTTGAACACGAGCGGCTGACCGACCTGCCACTCGAACTTCGCGCTGAACTGCCATCCCCCGAGAATCGCATCGACAGCCGGAGACCAGTCCGTTCCCCATCGGCGTCCACGGCCTGCCGGCACCTCGACCACCGACGCGAACGTGATGCGATGCGGCCGGTCGACCGCCGCGACCCGCTCTTCCGGCTCCTCCCACGGGTTCAACGGCGTCACGCGCTCGCGCATGTGCGACCAGGTGTACGAGCTCATCAACATGAACCCGTTCGTGAACCGCTTGTCCGCGCGGAAGATCATCCCGTGATAGAAATTCGACCCGTTGTTCGTCTCGGTGCAGAACGTGCCGCCGCCGGTGCAGATGCCGCTGGCTTCGAACTGCGGATGCTGAAAGAGCAATCGGCGCCTCGGGATGGTGGCGCCGTTGCTCGCCGGCTGGTCGGGCGTCAGCCCGACGAAGGGATTGGAAACGGCCTGCGTCAGGAACGTCTCGGCAGCGGCGATCGCGAAGCGGGCTTTGCGTCCGGAATTGCTGCGGCACGTAGTTCACGGTTTCGAGGATCGGCAGGTTGCGTCCCCGCTGACCGAGATACGAAACCTCGACGAGGAAGTCTCCGGGGAACTGACGTTCGACCCCGAAGCTGTATCGCCAGTACTCAGGATTGACGCGATCCGCGAGCGTGACGTTCCCGGGCGCGTTGCCGAGATTGGTCGTCAAACCCTGGCTCGATCCGACCGGCACGAGCAGCTGGCCGCTCGGAATGGGATTGGTCAGATCCGCCTGGAACGTCAGCCCGTTGTCGCTCGTCACCGGCACGGGCGTATTGCGCGAGTACCCGATTTGATTCAGACCCGTGGTGATGCCCGGCACGCCCTGAATCTGAAACGGCGCGATGAAGAGTCCGACTCCACCGCGCAGAACGGAGCTTTCCGTAAGCTTGTAGGTGAAGCCCGCGCGTGGCTGGAAGTTGTTCTTGTCCGCGTTCCACGCCGAAGGCTGATCGCCCGAAAGATAGGTATAGCCTCCACGAACGTTGAACGCCGACGCCGCGATCGGCACGCCCGCGGGCGGATTCGCGGCGAAATTGGCGCGCGCCTGCGCTTCGATCGGATTCGTGCGTCGTCAGATCGAAGCCGCCGATGTTGCGGTTCTCCACCTCGGTGAGGCCGATCTCGAGGTCGTAGCGAAGGCCGAGGTTCAACGTGAGGCGATCGGACACGCGCCAGTCGTCGTGCACGAACGCGCCGTGGCTGTTGACGCGCGCGTCGTAGTTGCTGCGCGTTTCGAAGATCGAGTTAGTCGTGGGAATCCCGAGCATGAACGCGGCGATGCCCTGGCCATACTGGCTCGCGGCGGCGCTCGTCGAGCGCGTATAGCTGCCATCGAACCCGTATGCTCCGGCTTTCCACCCCAGATTGGTCTCTGCCTGCCGCAACTGCCGCCAGTCATATCCAATCTTGAAGGTGTGCGCGCCGGCAGTCTTGGTCAGCGTCGGAGCGATCTGGATGTTGTAGAACGGCTGCGTGCGTCCGCTGTTGAAGCCGCTCTGCTGTGCGCCGAGCGTCGCGACCGTCCCTGCGGTAGTGGGCGACCCCGATTCGATGCTGAAGCGAGGCAGTTGCTCGTAATCGCCGAACAGGCCGCCGTAGTCGCAGAGAACCCGAGACTCGCCGGATCGATCGTATAGAGCGGGAACAGATCGTCGTTGAAGCGCAGCCAGCTTCCCTTCAAATCGAGCACGGTCGTCGGCGAGAGCACCGCCGTGTGGCCGACGGCATAGTTGAAATTGAAGCGATCGGTCGCGCCGCGCGTAATCTCGACCCCGTTGAGCTCGCCGGCGAAGTTGTAGCGTTCTTCCCGCCTGAAATTCCGGATGAAGCGGCCGTAGGTGCGCTGGTTGCTCGTCCACTCGTGGTCGATGCGCACCATCTGGAAGTTGTAGCGCATACGTCCAGGGTTGCTCGGCAAAGAAATTCTGGGAGAAGTCCGCCGCCGCCGCCTGATTCGGCGCCGGAAAGTACCCGAGCACGTTGCGCGCCACGGGATTGATTCTGTCGGACGGGATGATATTGCCAGGGAACGGATCCCGGACGACGACGCCGTTGACCAGGCGCGCGGTGCGCGGATCGAAGATCTGCACGCCGTTCGACAGCAGCTCTGAGAAGTCGCCGTTGCGCATTCTCGCGGTCGGCACCGAGCTGGTGAACGACTCGATCGTGTCGTCCTGCAGCTTTTCGTACGAGAACATGAAAAATGTCTTGTTGCGGAAGATCGGGCCGCCGATCGCGCCGCTGAACCGGTTGTAGTTGCGCGGCGTCTTGCCGGAGCCGCTCCTGTTCGGACGCGAAGAGATTCGCCGATCGCGAGTCGTCCCGGTTGTAGTACGAGGCGGAGCCATGGAACTGGTTCGTGCCCGTCTTCAGCGCCAGGTTCACCGCACCCGCACCGGTGTGGCCGACCTGCGCGTCGTAGGCGGCGGTTTCGACCTTGAACTCCTCGATCGCGTCCGACGGGCGGCTGGATGCCGGCGCGCGCCTGCGACACGATGTTGCTCGATCCGTCGATGGTGAACTCGCTGTTGATCGTCCCGGTGATCGTCATGCCGCGAAGGTTGTCGTTGTCCATCGGCCGCTGCAGCGCGTACGACCGCTCGAACGATGCGCCAGGGATGAGCCGTGTCAGGCCATAGGCCGTTCCATCCCCAAGCGGAATTTCGCTGATGAGCTTGGAGTCGATGACCTGCCCGATGGTCGCGCTGCCGGACTCGAGCTGCGGGCTCTCGCCGACGACGAGCACCGACTCTGACACCGTGGCGGGCGCCAGCGTGGCGTCGAGCTGCACGCGCTCACCGACGTGCACCTGCATGTTTTGATATTCGCGCTTCTGAAAGCCGCTCAACTCGACGGTGACGGTATAGGCGCCGGGCAGCAGAAGGACGGCCGTGTATTGACCCGCACTGTTGGTGGTCTGGACGACCGTCGCGTTCGTGCCGTTGTTCACGATGGTGACGGTGACGCCGGGCAGCGCTCCGCCGGACGAATCGACGACAAGCCCACCAAGGGATCCCCGCGATTCCTGCGCGCCAAGTCGCGGAGACCCGAAGACCAGAACACACCCAAGGACCGCCAGCGTAAACTGCGTCATTCGAGTCATGCATCCTCCATTGAAGGCCCCCGGGACCACGCCTATCGTCGCGTCGAACGCATGGCATTAGATACCATGGGTCCCCCTCCTCGGGTTGACTTTCTCGGGGAGGGCTTATACTTTGCTCGACCATCACAATTTCCCCTCAGCATGGCTGAGAACTGTCCCACCATGCTCCAGGAGCGCCCATGACCGCGAGATGCCGTCCGTTCGTGCTGCTGTCTTCGCTCGCCGCGCTGATCGTCGCCTCGGCCCTCGTCTCCGGACAGACCGGGGTCACCAACGGCGAGTGGCCGCACTGGGGCGCCGACCTCGGCAGCAGCAAAGTACTCGCCGCTCGATCAGATCAACCGCGACAACGTGAAGAACCTGCGGGTCGCGTGGCGGTGGAAATCCGAGAACTTCGGCCCGCGGCCGCAGAACAACATGGAGGCCACGCCGCTGATGGTCGGCGGCGTGCTCTACACGACGGCGGGATTCCGTCCCAACGTCGTCGCGATCGATGCGGCCACAGGAGAAACGCTGTGGAGCTACCGCTTCGACGAAGGGGAGCGCGGCGACCGGGCGCCGCGCAGCGTCAATCGCGGCGTCGAGTACTGGACCGACGGCAAGCAGGCGCGCATCATCCTGGTGACGCGCGGCTATCAGCTGGTGTCGCTCGACGCGAAGACCGGCCTCCCCGATCCGGCGTTCGGCAAGAACGGCGTCGTCGATCTGTATCAGGATTTCGATCAGCCGCCGCCCGGCGACGGCGTCATCAGCTCGACGTCGCCGGCCGTCGTCGTGAGGAACGTGATCGTCTTCGGCGCCGCGATGGTCGGCGGAACGGCGCCGCGCTCGAAGGAAAACACCAAGGGATACATCCGCGGCTTCGACGTCCGCTCGGGAAAGCGGCTGTGGACGTTCCACACGATTCCGCAGCCCGGCGAATTCGGCAACGACACGTGGCTGAACGACTCGTGGTCGTACACCGGCAACACGACCGTGTGGTCGCCGTTCTCGGCCGACGAAGAGCTCGGCTACGTGTACCTGCCTGTCGAATCGGCGACCGGCGACTTCTACGGCGGCCACCGCCCCGGCAACAACCTGTTCGCCGGCAGCCTCGTGTGCCTCGACGCGAGAACCGGCAAGCGCGTCTGGCATCAGCAGCTCGTGCACCACGACATCTGGGATTACGACCTGGCGTCGCCGCCGAACCTCATCAACATCACCGTCAACGGCAAACCGATTCGCGCGGTCGCGCAGGTCACGAAGTGGGCGTACCTGTTCGTGTTCGATCGCGTCAACGGCACGCCGGTGTGGCCCATTGAAGATCGGAAGGTCGAAGCGGGCACGGTGCCCGGCGAGTGGTACGCGCCGACGCAGCCGCATCCGACGAAACCCGCGCCGTACGATCGTCAGGGCGTGTCAGAAGCAGGATCTGATCGACTTCACTCCCGAGCTCAACGCCGAAGCGCGGGCGATGCTGAAGGAGTACAAGATCGGCCCGCTGTTCACGCCGCCGATCGTCGCCGATACCGGCGGCCTGCGCGGCAACGCTGCAGATTCCCGCGGCGCAGGGCGCCGCGCTCTGGCAGGGCGCGGCGTGGGATCCCGAAACGAACATGCTGTATGTGCCGTCGGTGACCAACATGACGGCCGTCGCGCTCCAGCCGGGCGGCGATCGCTCGGACATGAACTTCATCGGCGGTGGTGGTGGTGGCGGCGGGCGTGGCGCGGCGCCCGCAGGCGGCCGCGGCGGCGCGCCGGCCGGCACCGATCCTGAGAGGCGGCGGCCGCGCGCGGAGCGGTGGCGGTGGAGGTGGTGGTGGACGCGGCGGCGGGCGCGGCGGCGCAGCGCCGCAGCTCGGTCCCGGCGTCGAGCCGCGGCCCGTGGGGCATGGGACCGCAGGGGCTGCCGCTCGTCAAGCCGCCGTACGGACGCATCACCGCCTACAACATGAACACCGGCGACATCGTCTGGCAGGTCGCCAACGGCGACACCTACGAATGGATCAAGACGCACCCGGCGCTGAAGGGTGTGAACATTCCACAGAACCGGCCGCGCCGACGAAGGCGGCATCGTCGTCACCAAGACGCTCGCATTTGCCGGGACAGGGCTGCGGGCTGTTCAGAGGCGGCGGCGGCGGCGGGACCGATGTTCTACGCCTACGACAAGATGACCGGCGCCGTCGTGCACGAGCTGCAGCTGCCGGCCAACACGTGCGGCAATCCGATGACCTACATGGTGAACGGCAAGCAGTACATCGTCGTCGCCGTCGGCGCGCAGAACTTCCCCGCCGAGCTCGTGGCGCTGTCGCTGCCGTAACCTTTCAGAATTGGAAGATTGGAGGATTGGTAGATTGACAGAATGTTGTGAGATTGAAGATTGTGGATTGGCAGATTCCGGACGTTTATTCTCTGAATCTACATTCTTCAATCCAACAACATTCCGTCACTCTTACAATCCACCCCCAATCTTCAATAGTGAGAGGTAACTAGCGCAGCGACACGTCCCAGACGCGCTGGAAGCGCGAAGTGCCCGTCGGGACCCGAGACTTCGAGCGTCACGACGAAGTCGCCGGCGCGCGTGTAGGCGTGCTGCGGATGCTGCTCGGTTGACGTGCGCCATCGCCGAATTCCCACTTCCACGCCGTGACCTCGCCGACCGACTGATCGGTGAACGCGACCAGCCGTCGATTCATGTCGACGACTTTGTGCGTCCACTTCGCCTGGAGCCTTTCGGCAGCCGCCTCGAGCGGCATCAGCCGGAATCCGACGAGCTGATCGGCATTGCCGAAAAACGTCTGCTTGTGCGAGAGATTCCAGAATCCCACGCGCCCTTTCGCGTTCACATCGTCGTAGTCGATGAGGCACCACGACAGCCCGATGAGCTTGTTCTCGGTCAGCTGCGATTCGATCGCGCGCTGCGGCCCATCGCAGCCGGCGTAATCGAACGGCGTGATCCAGAACTCGAGCACGAGCTTTCCTGACGCGCCCGGCTTGAAATTGTAGTCGTAGGCGGCGTTCGCGTACGGCAGGTCCTTCGTGTACTGCGCGCAGCCCCACGCCATCGCCCAGTCCTTGTCGCCTGGCGGCGTGAAGATGTGGTAGTTCTGCGCGTGCACGCCGTGATAGCCGAAATGCGCGTCGGCGCGCGACACGCGCGGATCGAGCTCCGAGCGCGGGCCGACCGCGTCGGGCGTCCACACGTCGCGATGGTAGATGTCGATGAGCGGCCCGCCTGAGAGATCGCCGTCGACGACCACTTCGAAGATGTCGTTG
The DNA here is from genome assembly GCA_963850725.1 of Vicinamibacterales bacterium. Classification (GTDB taxonomy): domain Bacteria; phylum Acidobacteriota; class Vicinamibacteria; order Vicinamibacterales; family JAMQPK01; genus JAMQPK01. Next base: position 37,971 of record CAWKMQ010000017.1, on the reverse strand, counting down.
TGAAGGCCGGACGCGGCGAAGTCCCAGTAGTTGTCGAACCCTTCGTACAGGAAATACAGGCGGTTGAGCCCTTTCACCCAACCCACTCTGCACCTTGACGTCGAGGTTCTTCGTGTCGTGGTTCATCCCGTGCCCCTGCTCGGTATCCATGAGCTCGTTCATGCCGACGGCGTAGCTTTCGGGAACCATCGCCCAGTCGTCGGTCTTGCCGTCGACGCGAGGAATCTGATCGGCGGGGAACTGAAAAATCTTGAACGTGACGTCTTTGCGCTCGAGCGCCGTGCGGTGTCGAGACGAGCAGAAGGGCGATCGCGAAGCGCAAGCGCCGATCGGGATATCGAGAACGGTGGCTTCATCGATATCTCTCCGGCACTGCATCCTGAAACGCGATTCGAACGTCCGAGTTGTCGGGGTTTCCTTTTCCGGTTCGCTGGAACATCACGATCCAGATCAGTCCCTTTCGCCGGATCGGCCCAGCTCTGCGTGCTGTAGGCGCCGCCATGACCGAACGACCCCGGCGACAACACCTTGTTGGCTTCCATCAGCCGCGGGATTCTCGACGACGCGAAAATCCAAGTCCCCACGGCATTCCCGGGCGTGCAGCGAGATCGCCGGTCTGCTTGCGGGTCATCTCGGCGACTGTCGCTGGCCTTCAGGATGCGGCGGCCGTTCAGCTCGCCCTTGTTGAGCATCATCTGATAGAAGCGCGCGATGTCTGCTGCCGTAGAGAAGAGCCCGGCGCCGCCGAGCGGCGGACGCTGCGCGATCGTCGACCTCGGTGCCGTACATGTACCGAGATCGCCGTCTCGCGAAGCTTCCCTTCCGCCGCCACCCATTGATAGCTGCGGGCCCAGCGATCCTTCGTTCCAGGGCCGATCCAGAAGCTCGTGTCTTTCATGCCAAGCGGATCGAACAGCCGTTTCTGCAGGAACTGATCGAACGTCATGCCGCCGACCACCTCGACGACGCGGCCCAGGACATCGAATCCAGCAGTCGAGTAGCTCCAGCGCGTGCGCGGTGGAAAGCGCAACGGCATCTCGGCAATCTGTCGAGCTCGTCTCCGCAAGCGTCAAATGAGGACGTCCGGCTGGTCAACTCACCGAGGCCGCCGGTATGGGTGAGCACATCGCGCAAGAGTGATGGCACCAGCGGCAGCTGGGGAACATCCGGTAAATACTTCGAGACCGGGTCATCGAAGGCGACCTTGCCGTCATCGACGAGAATCGCGAGGGCAACGGCCGTGATGGGCTTGCTCATCGACGCAATCCAGAAGATGTCGTCGGTTTGCATCTTCCGGCCCGTCGCCGTATCCGAGCGGCCGGCGGCGCCAAGGTGAAGCATCTTGTCTTTGGTGGCGAGCAGCGTGACGACGCCGGCAACCTCGCCTTTGTCCACGAATGCCTGCATCGCCGGCGTGACGGCATCGAACCCCGACGTTTGCGCTGAGAGCGCCGGCGGCACCGCGATCGCCGCCAGCAGAAGCGCGAGGAAAGGAAACGTCGGGCGTGATCGCGCCGGAGCGCTGCTCACGGGCAGCGCGAACGCCAGCACGTTTGCGCCCGACGTGATCGCGACGTACTGGCGGCCGTTCACGATGTAGGTCATCGGCGACGCTTTCCATGTTTCCTGCGTCTCGAAGTGCCAGAGATGCGCGCCCGACTTCGCATCGACCGCCGCGAACTCGCCGCTCGCCTGTCCGTAGAACACGATGCCGCCCGCGGTCGACAACGTACCCGCGTAGTTGTTCGAGTTGCCGATCTGCGGAATCTCCCACGCGATGCGCCCGGTGTCGAGATCGAGCGCGCGCAGCGCCATCGTGCCGCCGCCGCCCGGCTCCGCCGCGATTGAAGCCTCCGCCCGGCAGGCCGAACGGCGACTGGCGGCGGCGCGCCTCGCGCGGGTGCCGGCGCAGCGCGGCGCCGCGGCGCCGCGAGCCGGCGGCGCCGCGCCACGGCCGCGGCCGCCGCCGAACATCGTGCTGCGATAGACGAAGCAGTTCTCGACCGCCATCACGTAGAACAGCCGCGTCGCGGGGCTGAACGACGTCGACATCCAGTTCGTGGCGCCGCGTATCGCCGGGCACGTCGTCACGCCGTTCTCGTCGGGCGTGTTGCCGGGCACCAGCTGCGGACGTCCGTCGGGGCCGATGCCGCTCGCCCACGTGAGCTTCTGCACGAACGGCCGTGCCGAGCAGCACTTTCCCATCCGTGCGATCGAGCACGTAGAAGAAGCCGTTGCGATTCGCCTGCAGCAGCAGCTTTCGCGGCTGCCCCTGGAACACCGCGTCGACGAGCACCGGCGGCTCCTGCGCGTCCCAGTCCCACAGATCGTGCGGCGTGAACTGATAGTGCCAGCGCAGCTTTCCGGTCTTCGCCTCGAGCGCGAGGATCGAATTGGTGTACAGGTTGTCGCCCTGCCGCTCGCTGCCGTCGGTGTCCGGATAGGGATTGCCGGTCGGCCAGAACAGCGTGTCGGTCTCGGCATCGTAGGTTCCGGTCAGCCACGTCGCGCCGCCGCCCTTTTCGAGATCGACGTTCCCCTTCCACGTGTCGGACCGCCGGCTCGCCTCGCGCGGGCACGGTCCAGAAGCGCCACGCCTGCTCGCCGGTGTCGACGCGGTAGGCCGCGAGAAATCCGCGAATGCCTTCGTCGCCGCCCGACACGCCGGCGATGACGAGATCGCCGACGACGAGCGGCGCCATCGTGCCGCCGTAGGGCAGCTGCGTGTTTTCCGGCAGCACGACTTCCCAGAGCAGCGCGCCATTCACGCGGCTCACCGCGACGAGATGCGCGTTGTCTGTCACGAGAAACACGCGCGAACCGAGCACCGCGACGCCGCGATTGAAACCGATCGCCGCGTCGCCGCGCAGCCCCGTCGAGCGCGGGCGCGAGAAGCGCCAGATCTCCCGGCCCGTCGCCGCGTCGAGCGCCGACACCTGATTGGTCGCGGTGATGTACATGATGCCGTCGAGCACGAGCGGCGTCATCTCGTTGTCGAAGCCGCGCACGGAGTGAATCCACTGCAGCGACAGGTTGCGCACGTTCGCTGTCGTGATCTGCGCGAGCGCGCTGTGCCGGTTTCCGTCGAGCCGCCCGTGATACGTCGGCCAGTCGCCCGGCGCGCGGCTTCAGGATCTCGTGCGAAGTCGTTCGACCTGTCGCACCGCGCTCGCATCGCGCCTGTCGCAGCCGCGCTGCACGGCTGCGCCGCTACGCCGACGCAGTGCACCGTCGCGCCGTCCGAGCCGGCTGAGAAACGCGATCAGATCGCGCGTTTCGTCCGGTGTCGCCTTCAGCGGCGGCATCGCCGATCCGGTTTCGCGCGTGATCGTGGCCGTGCGCTTGTCGACCGCGACGAGCCGGCCGTCGACCGTCTGCAGCGGCAGCACGTGATTGCCTTCGTTGCGGACGAATCCGCGCAGCGTGCGGCCGTCCTTCAGCTGCACTCGCGCGGTCGCATATCCCTGCGCGATCGCGGCGTCGGGATCGACGAGCGCTCTGCGTCAGCTCGGGCACCGTCATCTGCCGCCCGATGTTCGACAGGTCGGGCCCGCCTGCCGCGCCTCGCCCGCGCGCGATGTGACACGACGCGCACTGCCCTTTGCCGAAAAAGAACGTCTCGCCGGCGGCGACATCTCCCGCAGGCTGGAGATCGAACGCGGATGCAGTTGAACGACCGCACGAAGGCGGTCACCGCCTGAAGGTCGGCCTCCGGCAGCGAGCCGAACGGCGGCATGCCGTTGGGCATGCCGTTTCTGATGATGTTTTCGATCTCGGCGCGCGACAGCGCGCGCAGCCGGCGATTGTCGACGAGCGACGCCGCGCGCCCTCCCGCGCCGCCGTCGCCGTGACACGACGAGCAGACTTTCTGAAACACGGCGGCGCCCGTGCGCCATCTGATCGGCGCGACGGCGCTTGCGCCGCCGGCGGATCGATCGACAGCGAGCACCGACAGCGCCGACGAAGCAACAGACAGATCGAATCGGCGCGCGCATCGCTATTTGCTCAGGCCGAACGCGTACACGATCGTCTTTCTCGTCGTCACGTACACGCTGCCGTCCGCGACGGTGATGCTGCTGAGGTGCGTCCAGTCGTCGATCAGCGTCCTTGCTCGAATAGAGCTCCTGCCCGGTCTCGGCATCGAGCGCGTACAGAATCGTGTGCGTCGTGTTCTGCCCGCGCTCCTCCGCCGTCATCGTGCCGGTCTTCGGCAGCGGCGGCGCGCCCGGCTTCTGATAGATCGCGTGATACCGCGGATCGGTGTGGCGCTGCAGCGTGTTCTCGCCCGTCGAGATGGCGTAGATGACGCCGTTGGCGATGACCGGAGAATCGGGCACCGCGAGATTGCGCGACACCCACTTCGGCACGAGCACCGGCTTGTCGCCTTCGAGCACGACCTGGAACGCCATGATGCTGCCGTCGCGCGCGTCGCCGTTGCGTCCGCTCGAACTTCGCGTCCTTCGACGGCGGACCCCACATCGGGAAGTACACCCAGCGCTCGTTGCGCGCGTTCACGAACGTCGCCGGCGCGCCCCACACGCCCATCGACGCGTACGACAGCTCGTCGTTGCCCGCCTTGATCGAGAACATCGGCGTCCGATGATCGGCGCCGCCGAGCGACTTCGCGTCGAGCAGATAGACGGTGCCGTCCTTGCCGGCCGACACGACCAGGTCGCGGTTGCGGAACGTGAAGCCGAGCGTGCCGCCCGAACCGTAGTCGAGATCGTTCGCGTTGAGCTCTTCGAGATTCGGCGGCGTGAAGTAGTCGAGCACCTTGCAGCGTTTTCGGCGCGAGGCGCAGCAGCGTCTGCCCCCACAGGCCTTCCGGCGGATTCCACACGCCGTCGGCGGTCTGCACGAACAGCGAGTCGTGCGCCCACGCCATGCCGGCGCGGCTCCATGCGCCGTTCGGACGCGCCGTGCTCGTGAAGAAGCGCGTGATCGGGCGCGCCGGGCTGTTCAGATCCATCGCGATCATGTGCGCGGCAACGGGCGGAGGCGGCGCTCCACGCCCACGGCCGCGAGCAGGCGCTTCGCCGGCTGGCGCGCCTTCACGAGCCGGCGCGCCTTCGCGCGCGGCGCCGCCGCCAGCTGCAGCGGCATCAGCCTGCGGCGGCGCGCCTGCGCCACGAATCGTCCCGGGCGGCGGCGCCGGCGCTCCCGGCACGGGACCGTTGCCGCACCCGCGCCCGACGGTCGTGTAGAGCACGCCATCCACGAGATTGAGGCTCCAGTTGCGCGAGAACGGCGTCACGAACTCGGGCGGCGGAACGAGCTTGGCTTCGCCGGTGGCGAGGTCGACGCCGTGCAGGCGTCCGTCGGCCGCCAGCATATAGATGATGCCCTTCGCCTTGTCGATGACGGGCGTCGCCGTCGACGTGTTGGTGCAAATCCAGTTCGGCGTGCTCCGCGGCTCGACGGTGTTGTCGAACGTGCGGCGCCAGATCGTCGCGCCGGTCGCGGCGTCGAGCGCCGCCAGCGTATTCGACGCCGACGAGCGTATAGACGACGGTCTTCGATCCCTGCGGCGTGCGAACGCCCTGCGCCACGAGCGGCGTCGTCAGCATCGAGTTGCCCGACTCGATCTCGATCGACACTTCCTTGTCGATCTGCGTCTTCCATTTCAGCGCGAGGCGGCCGACCGTCTGCTTCGACAGCGTCGTCTCGCCGCGGTTCCAGCCGGTCCGCTCGATGTCGCCGCCCCACGTCAGCCATTCGCGGGATCGGCCGCTCTGTGCCTGCACCGCCCAGGACACGCCGCCGAGGCAGAAAACCAGCACCAGACACGTTGCGCGCATCATCGTCATGTCGTCCTCACGGAAACACGAACAGAGTCAGGAGAATCAGATTCTCCTGTCCTATCCCTGTTCACGGTGAGAGCGAGAATATGTCCGCGTCCTGAAAGTGTCAACACTTATGCGGCGTTTCAGGCGTCCCGTTCCGCACGCTCACGGCGAATCGTCGCGCAACTGTTTACAGAATCGCGGCCGCACATGTATGTTCTGCGTGTAGCTGAATCATGTCACGCGGACTGTGCCTGTTCGCCGCCCTGCTGCTGCTCGTCGCGCTCGCGTCGGCGCAGGAAATCAACGTCGCCATCGGGCTCGGCGGCGCGCCCCGCGCCCAAGACGATCTTCGAGGAGATCGAAGACGCGCGCGAGCGGCAGGCGTTCCGCGAGCTGTGGGACGCGGCGCCGCGCGCGCAGATCGATCTGGCGACCCGCTTCGTCGAGCAGTATCCGCGCTCGATCGTGCTGCGCGAAGCGTACGAGCTGGCTGCGCGCGCGTACGTCGCGGAAGGCGATCTCGCGCAGGGCCTCGACGTGGGCACAGCGCGCCCTGCGGCTGATGCCGGAAAACCCGTTTCTGCTGGTGATGTCGGCCGACACCGCCGCGAAGCAACGCGACCTCGATCTGGCGGCGACGAGCGCGCGCGACGCACTGCGGTACCTCGAACATGCCGAACCGCCGTCTCATTTTTCGCCGCAGCATGGCCGCAGCGTGCGTGACGAGCTGCGGGCAACTGCCCTGTTCGTGCAGGGCCGCGTCGCGGCGGTGCGCGGACAGTACAAGGAAGCCGAACAGTCGCTGCTCGCATCGCTGACGCTGAACCCGGACGACATGGAGGCGCTCTACACAATCGGCGTGGTTCGAATGGCGGTGCGGGCCGACGAAGGCGCAGCGCGCGCGTTCGCGCATGTCGCGCAGGCCGATGGCCCGCTCGCATCGGCCGCGCGCGAGTCGCTGCGTGTGCTGCACGCGCGCAGCGCCGGCGATGCTGGAACGAGCTTCGACGCCTGGCGGGCGGCGCTCAAATGGAACCCGCCCGAAGCGCCTGTGCCGGTGACCCGCACGCGCGAGCCGGGACGCTATGCGGGATCGCAGGCGTGCCGCGAATGCCATGCGCGCGTGTATACGACGCTGGCAGTCGACGGGCATGGCGCGAATGTTCAGAGCCTATCGGCCCGCCGACGTGATCGGCGACTTCTCCGGCACGCAGATCGTGTCGGATCATGCGCGCGCGGTGACGGACGGCGGCGCGCCACTTCATCGAGATTCGCCGCGGCGACAACAACGAGTGGATTCGCTACCCGGTCGACTACGTGATCGGATCGAAATGGCAGCAGGCGTATGCGACGACGCCTTCCGGATTCGCGGCTGCTGGTCTTCCCCATCCAGTACAGCCGGCTGCGCTCGGCGTGGGTCAACTACTGGGAGCCTGGTAGATGCGCCGGGCTCGCCGCGCACCGACATCGCGCAATTCCACCGCGCGCCGGCCGATGCCGTGTATCAGACGACGCTGCGCGCCGTGTCACACCAGTCAGTTGTCGTTCGCGAAGGGCGCCGTGCGAACCGGCAGCCGCGACGTTCCGCGAAGGCGGCATCAACTGCGAGATGTGCCATGGCCCATCGCTCGATCACGTCGAGCGGCTGAAGAGCGGCGTCACCGTCGCGCGGCGGCCGCGGCGACACCTGTCAGCTTTCGACGACTGCCGGCAGACCGGTACGTCGCGGTGTGCGCGCAGTGCCACGCGCAGTCGGCCATGCACGACGCGCAGCCGGGCGGCGCCGTCAATTATTCCGAAGCGGGTGATCCGTTCCGCACTTACGCCGTCGAGCTTCCGTCGGCGTTCTCACGCAAGGCGTTGTATCGCGACGGCCGCTACCGCGCGACGACGTTCATCAGCGAGGCGTTCGCGCGATCGCAATGTTTTCGCAAAGGGAACGCGACGTGCGGCTCGTGCCACGATCCGCATCCGTCCGAACGCCGCGCAGAATCCGACCTCGCTGAAATTCGCGACCGGACGCCGACGCGATGTGCGTGCAGTGCCACACGACGCTTGCGCGAACAGCCCGAGCGGCATACGCGTCATGCGGCCGAACACCGAAGCGAGCCGCTGCGTCTCGTGCCACATGCCGCGCATCATGGAGGCGCTGCTGTTTCAGGCGCGATCGCACGAGATCGACGACATTCCCGACGCCGAGATGACGGAGCGATTCGGCAACGCCGACAGCCCGAACGCGTGCGTGAGCTGCCACGCCGATCGCGACGCCGCGTGGCTGCGCACCAGCCTTGCGGCGTTCAGACCCGCGAAGTAACCCGCACCGTCCGGATGCGCGCGGCTTCGGGCCGGGCTTCGTAGAACGGATCGAGCGGATAACAGCCCGACACCATCCCCATGCGCGGCCCGGTTGTGCAGTCGCTGAACGTGCGGCAGATCGCGGCGCGGCGCAGCGGTTTCCCGCTCAGCACGTCCGCCGGCAAGTCCGGATAGGACAACGCCACGCGGCCGAGGCCCACGAAATCGGTGAGGCCGTTGCGCACGTTGTACTGCCCGACGTTCGGCAGCCACTCCTGCAGATAGCTGTAGGCGGATCCGACGAAGATCAGATTCGGAAATTCGCGCTTTCAGCCTGGCCGTGGCGTCGATCTGCCGCGCGACGCCGCGGAGCGGATCTTCCGGCGGCTCGTAGCCGTCGAGCGGCGGAAAAAACGCGGGACGCGTGAATGTGCGGGTTGTAGTACGGGCTGCCCGCCGAGAGTGCAGATCCACTTCACGCCGAGCGTCTCGAGGTGCGTCAGCAGCGCGCGCCCATCGTTCAGCGCGCGATTCATGTCCTCGTCGCGCATGCACGCCGAAACCTGGCTCGTCGCCGGTCGTCGGCTCCGGCACGCCCACGCCGTCGGCGCCCTTTCGGTGTGGAACGACGATCGAAGATCGACACGCGCACGACGATGCCGAGGCCGGGCGCGGCGCTGCGAATCGCCCGGATGATCTCCGTGATGAACCGCATGCGATTCTCGAGCGATCCGCCGTACTTGCCGGGTCGCGTCGTGGCACCGAGCATCTCGTGCCCGAGATACCCGTGGCACGCCTTCGCGTCCACGAACTGATATCCGCACGCATACGCGAGCCGCGCGGCGGCGGCGTAATCGTCGACGATGCCGTGCGATCTCGTCGTCGGTCAGCACGCGCACGCCGCCGGCGAATCGTCTGTCGAGAATGGGATGGTGGACACGCCGCGAGCGGCGCCGACTTGTCCCACACATCCGGGCGCGCGAAACGCCCGGAGTGCGTGATCTGCAGTCCGAGATACAGATCGCCGTCCGCGTTCGGCCCAAATCGCTCGCGATGCGCCGACACCAGCTCCTCGCGCAAGCCCGCGATGGACGCCTGCGTCGCCGGCGTCAGCATCAGCTGATTCGGATTGGCGCGGCCGTCGTGACGAATCGCGACGGCTTCGCCTCCCCACATCAATTTCGCGCCGCTGATGCCGAAGTTCCGCCATCGTCGTCGCGTCAGGTCGCTCGGTTCGCCATCCGTCGTGCCGTCCCACCCTTCCATCGGCAGAATGCAGAAGCGGTTGCCGACGCGCATGCCGTCGACCTCGAATCGGCTGCGCGAGCGCGCCGGATGGATCGACGGTGTCGTCAAATTGAAGAGCGATGTGCGAGCGTTCGAGGTGGGTGCGAAAGCGCCGCCGCGCGTTTTCAGCGACGCGACCCTGGGATACGGTTGTGGCTCACGCGCAAATACTATGACAGGAGCGAAGCGCTCCTAATCTCTTGATCTCCTGTTGAGCGGTTGCGTCGTCTTTCTTGTCCTTGTCTGCCACGGCCGAAGACGCGCCCCCAGAACCCGCGCTTCTTTTTCGGCTGGTCGTCCGTCTCGGCTGCCATCACGACGTCCGACGGCTCGCGCGATGCTGCGACGACAGCGGCGTCGGCGGGTCGCGACTGGAGGTGGCTGCACATCGGCCACACTGCCGCGCGTTCGTCGCAGCCCGGAAACATGGCGGCGAGCTGACCCGATGTCGAAGAAGCCGTGCTCCTGGCAGATCTCGGTCGGCGCCGTTCCTCGAGCGAAGTACTCGGTGATACACGCGATCGCACGCCGCGCTCGGCAGTTTGCCCGAGAGACGGCACACCGAGACGGCAGTCAATCCTTCAGGCCATCTTGAACGTGTCGGGCTTGTCGTTCGCCGTCGCCAGTTTCATGAAGCGCGCCCACATCGGCACGGCGAGCTCGCCGGCGAAGCCATTCGCGATGATGGTGCGCGGCTTGTCGAACCCGACCCACACGCCGGTCACGAGATGCGGCGTGAAGCCCACGAACCACGCATCGACGTAATCGTTCGTCGTGCCGGTCTTTCCGGCTGCCGGGATACGTGAATCCCTCCTGCCGGGCCTTGTATGCCGTTCCGTAATTGACGACGTCCGAGAGCATGCTCGTCATGAGGAACGCGGTCCGCGGAGACACGACCTGCTCGGGCGCGGGCTTCGCAACGAACAGAACCTTGCCGTCGGCATCTTCCACGCGTCGAATGAACGTGGCCGCGTGCAGCCGCCCATCGTCCGCGAACGCGGCATAGGCCGACGTCATCGCCATCAACGTGACTTCGCCCGACCCGAGCGCGAGTGAAGGCACGCTCGGCACGTTGCCGATGCCCATCTTGCGAGCCTGCGCGACGGTCTTCGCGATGCCCACTTCCTCGAGCATCCGCACCGCGGCGCGATTGCTCGACGTGCGCAGCGCGGCCCTCACGGTCATCGCCGAACCGTCGGAATGCTCGTCTTCGGGCATCCACGCGCCTTGCAGCGTCTGGATCGGCTCGTCGAGGCGCGTCACGAGCGACGCCGGCGAATAGCCCGCCTCGAGAGCAGAGGCGTACACAAAAGGCTTGAACGCCGAGCCGGGCTGCCGCATCGCCTGCGTCGCGCGATTGAACCGGCTGGTCTTGAAATCGCGGCCGCCGACCATCGCGCGGACTTCGCCGGTCGTCGGATCCATCGCGACAAGCGCGGCTTCCAGTTGCTCGCCGGTCGGGGCGATCTTCCGCTTCGCCCGCCGCATCTCGATTTGCTTGACTGACGCTTCGACGTTCGCCTCGGCCGCGCGCTGCATGTCCGGATCGATCGTCGTGTAAACCTTGAGTCCGCCTTCCGACAGCCGCTCCCAGCCAAACTGCTTCACGAGCTGCTGCCGCACTTCTTCCTTGAAGTACTGGCCGAGCGGCTCTTCGCGGCGCAGGGTATCGACGAGCCGGACCTTCTCCTTCGACGCGCGCTCGAACGCGTCGTCCGTGATGATGCCCTGCTCGCGCATCGCGTTCAGCACGAGCCCGCGACGCGCGACAGCGCGCGACATACTGACGGTCGGCGCGTTCACCGAAGGCGCATTCACCAGGCCGGCGAGCAGCGCCGCCTCAGCCAGGTCGAGGTCGGACGCCGATTTCCCGAAGTACCCGCGGGCGGCGGCTTCGGCGCCGTGAAGCCCGTCGCCGAAATACACCTTGTTCAGGTACAGCTCGAGAATCTCGTCCTTCGAGTACATCCGCTCGATCCGCCTGGCGAGGGCGATCTCCTGGACTTTCCGCCATAACTTTTTTTCACGGGTAAGAAAACTTTGCCTGGCGAGCTGCTGGGTGATGGTGCTGCCGCCCTGTGCCTTCCGCCCTTCGCGCACATCGGCCCAGACGGCGCCGACGATGCGGATGATGTCGATTCCGCTGTGGTCCGCGAACCGCTGGTCTTCAAACGCGACAATCGCCTTGCGAAGGTGCGGCGAGATCTGCGACAGCGGGACCTCGATGCGATACTCCTTGAAAATCGTGAAAACCGGCCGGTTGTGGACGTCGTACAGCGTCGTCGCCTGCGGCATTTCGCCCAGAGTCCGCAGCTCGTCCCGGCTCGGGAGACCGGACAACATCGCCCACAACCCAACGACGAAGATGAGGGTGACGGCCGCTGAGACACCTGCGAGGAGGCGCCAGTGCGCTGCCAGACGCCGCTGGAGCGCTGGCAGACGCCGTTGAAGCTCTTGAAGTGTCTCGTTTATTGGCCGTTTGGACAGCATTAGTGCGATCTGTATTGCAACTGTCAGGCCGCATTTTACTGCGGTCACACGCCCCAAAGCGTCCCGGGTAATACCTGTCTCACCGCAACGACGCGGCGACGCAACGACGTTTCCGGGGAGTCGGCCGTCTGGCAGGTTCTTAACAGGACGTTTCCGTAGTGCCGACCTTCAGGTCGGCCCCGCTTCCCGTCATCACCGCAACGACGCGGCGTCGCAACGACGTCTTTCGGGGAGTCGGCCGTCTGGCAGGTTCTCAACAGGACGTTTTCGTAGTGCCGACCTTCAGGCCGGCCCCGCTTCCCGTCATCACCGCAACGACGCGGCGTCGCAACGACGTTTCGGGGAGTCGGCCGTCTGGCAGGTTCTTAACAGGACGTTTTCGTAGTGCCGACCTTCAGGCCGGCCCCGCTTCCCTTCATCACCGCAACGACGCGGCGTCGCAACGACGTTTCCGGGGAGTCGGCCGTCTGGCAGGTTCTTAACAGGACGTTTCCGTAGTGCCGACCTTCAGGTCGGCCAGCGCAGAAGCTGACCTAAAGGTCAGCACTACCAGGTCAGCACTACACCGGCTCAGCACTACGTCGCATCAGCACTACGTCGCATCAACTTTGCGTTGATCGTGGCCACATAGCTTGTTAGCGCATCGATCTTTCGTTCGAGGGTCGCGAAACCCGCGCGAGCGAATGTAATCGTATGCTCTCCGGGCTGGAGATCCTGCAGGACGTACTCTCCGCGCATATTCGAGACAACGGCGCGCCGTCGTCCTGTGCACGGGTCCGAAGCTTCTATCCTGACAGCCGACAGCGGGCATCCTCCGTCATCGATAACAAGGCCGGTGATCCACATGACTGCTACCTCCTATCCTGACGCGCTCATTGTGTGCATCGGCCACACGAATGGGAATCAGGTGTCGGTGGGACATTTCGCCGCCGCTAGACAGGAGAGACGGCGGCTGGCGTCCGCTCGTGACTCATTCTTGGACTCGCTACTCATTCTGATTCTTCGACTTGCGACCATTCGTAGATGGCCGACCTGAAGGTCGGCACTACGAAAGCAGGAAAAAAGTCTTTGCGTCATGCCGTCGCCGCGGTGAAACGAGCGAAAATCAATTTTCCCGAAAAGTTCTTGCGCCGTGGCGTCGTTGCAGTAACAGCGAATGAATTTCCCCGAAAGCGTCTTCCTGCGCCGTCGCGTCGCTGCGGCGAGACAGATAAAAGGGGCGTAACCGACCGGAACGTCGGCACTTACGAATAACTACCGCAGCCGTGCAGAAACCGCGAACCCTTCAGCCACTCCTGATCGGGATAGTAGGAAAAAATCACTCCGCCGCCGCGGATGCGATCGATGACTTTCGTGGCCACGGCTGTGCGCAGCGCAGGACATCCCCAGCTGCGGCCGATGCGCCCCTGCGTTGCCGCAAGCTGCGGATCCACGTATGACGCACCATGCATGACAATGGCGCGAGCGCGGGCACGATCGTTGAACCCGACGTCCAGACCGTCAAGCTTTAACGAGTAGCCGTTGCTGCCGACATACGCGTCGTCGGTGACGAACAGGCCGAGGCTCGTCTGGCGGCTCTCCATCTCGTTGGAAAACCTGGTTGCGAGGTTTTCACCCGTATTCCTGCCATGCGCGACCAATTCCTTGAAGAGCAGGTCTCCTGTCGAAAGATCGAACACCCAGAGGCGTGGCTCGACAGACGGCCGCGAGTAATCGATCAGCGTGAGCGTTGGCGGCGCCTCGATGGCGCCCGACGCCGCAGCGCAGGACGTTGCGGTCAGCGCCAGCTCGAGAACGTCCGGCGCGACGCCCGCGGCCGCGGCCTTCGCCGCATCGATCGTCGAGCCCATCGTTTTTGGATAAACGGTGTTCAGCATTTTGTCTGGCTTTGATACGGCGGTATCCACAGAAGCTGCTGGCGCCGACCTCACGGGGACGGCAGCGGACAGGCAAACCGCGAGCACAGCGGGGCCAATTCGATTCAACAAACTCGATCCTCCTGCACGTCTCGGATATTCAACCGTTGGGGAATTTTCATTGTCGCAAACAATGCGGCCGCCGCCAAGACTTGACAACCGACAAATCATTCTGCCGCCAGGGCCGGCCTGAAGGTCGCCACTACGCACGATGTCACGACGGTCGCCATGCCTGAAGGTCGGCACTACGTACGAGGTCACGACGGTCGCCGTGCCGAGGCCGACCTGAAGGTCGGCACTACTCGTGACATTCTCGTAGTGCCGACCTTCAGGTCGGCAAACTCTCAAGCAACGCCTTCAACTCGCACAACTGCGATCCGACAAAGGGGTACTCTGCAACTGTTCGGGCGAGCCCCGCTCTAACGGGATTTTCCAGAATATACCTCGCCACGATCAGGCTCGATTCTTCATCTCGCAGAACGCGGTCAAAGCCCCAGGGCTGCCAGAGCTGTCGCCCGTAAGCGGCTGAGTACGCATAACCCGCATATTGCTTCCCGCGCCTGATCAATCTGCGGCCGTCTGACCATTCAGAATCACCCTGAACCAGGAGGTGGACGTGGTCTGGCATGAAGCAGTAAGCGAGAATTGAAAACCCTTCCTCGCCCGCGGCACGAACAAATTGCGACAGGATCAGCTGCACCACAGGTGCGTCGACAAACAAGTGCGCTCGAAAATTCGTGCAGAACGTTAGGGAATAGCGATAGCAGCCAAGATAACTGAAGGTTTTCAAGCGACGCGGCCGATTCGTCATCACTCGGCGGTAAGGCAAGCTCAGTGCCGGAGAACGACGCAAACACCTGGGAGCTGACCTAAAGGTCAGCACTACGGATGAGCCCAGCCATGGTGCACTTCAGGTCGGCCGACCTGAAGGTCGGCACTACGAAACAGAAGAGTTTTGCGTCGTCGCGACGCTGCGGTGAGACGGAGCGATTTTCCCAAAACGTCTTTGCGTCCTTGCGGCTTTGCGTTGAGACAAAGAATTTTCCCCGAAGCGTCTTTGCGTCGTCGCGACGCTGCGGTGAGACATAGGATTTCCCAAAACGTCTTTGCGTCTTTGCGGCTTTGCGTTGAGACAAAGAATTTCCCCGAAGCGTCTTTGCGTCGTAGCGACGCTGCGGTGAGACATAGGATTTCCTAAAACGTCCTTGCGTCCTTGCGTCGTGGCGGTGAGACAGCCCTACCGGAGAAATCCGCTGAGGACGAGCACGCCGGCAACGACGACGAAGTACCCGACGATGTCGAGCACGAGGCCGTTGCGGACCATCTCGCCGAGCGGAATATAGCCGCTGCTGTAGACGATGGCGTTTGGCGGAGTCGAGATGGGCATCATGAAGCCGAGGCTCGAGCCAATCGTCGCGCCCAGCGCGGGCTCGAGCGGTGAGATGCCTGCAGCCTGCGACACCGCGATCGCTGTCGGCACGATGATGTTCGCCGCCGCGGTGTTGGATGCCGTCTCTGACATCACCACCGCAATCGCCGTAAACACCATCGTCAAGCCGACGACGCCGGCATCGGGAAATCGCGCGGCAATCCCCTGACCGAGCGCCGTGGACAAGCCGGTCGTTTCGGAGAGCCGTCCCATCGCCAGCCCGCCGCCGAACAACAGGACGATGCCCCAATCGATCCGCGACGCTTCGGCCCAGGAGAGAGTAAAACGGCGCTCACGCCAGCTCACGGGAATGACGAGAAGAAGCAGCCCGCCCACAATCGCGGCGACCGATTCTGGAAACAGCGCCATGACGCGGCGTGTCGCTGCATGCGTCTCGCCGAGCACGAGGCTGAACACGCCGGGCAGCACCCACAGCGCGACGGTGGCCGAAAACGCCAGCACGACATTGCGCTCCCCCACTGTCATCGGCCCCAACTTGCGCAGCTCGTGGGCAACCGTGCGGACAGCCTCGGGACCAAGGCGGATCGCGCGCGCCCTCGGCGCCAGAAACCACGCGACGAGCGAGGCCATGATGACCGCCATGATGGGCACGCCCACCAACATCCAGTCCGTAAATGACACGTTGATGCCGGCCGTCGTGCGGAGCAGGCCAAGCCCTATCAGGTTTGGCGGCGTTCCCACCGGCGTCCCCATGCCGCCAATCGTCGCCGAAAACGAGGTGACGAGCATCATCGCCATCGCGTAGCGCTGAAACTCGCGATCGCCCTTCCGCTCGCGCCCCAGCTCGGACAACACGGCGAGGCCAAGCGGAAACATCATCGCGGTCGTCGCGGTGTTGCTCATCCACATCGAGAGAAAGCAAGTGACGCCGGCGTACGCGACGACGAGCCTCAGGCCGCTCGACCCCACCCATTCAGATGCAAGGGCGGTGAACGCGAGCCGGCGATCGAGCTTGTGTGCCACCATGCCCTGGGCGAGGATGAAGCTGCCGATGAATAGAAAAATTACGGGGTCGGCAAATGGCGCATACGCCACTTGCGCCGTGGCGACGCCGAGGATGACGCATAACGTCGGACCGAGAAGCGCGGTGACGGCCAGCGGCAGCGCTTCCGTCATCCAGAGCACGATCATCAGCGCGAGCACGGCGCCCACGCGCTGCGCCGCGGCGTTCAGCGCAGTGGGCATCACGAGAATGGCGATCGCGATGAGTGGCCCGGCGATGAGCCCCAGCGTCTGACGATGGCGGTTGAAAGTCTCCTCGGCGGGCGAATACGTCTCGGTGGTCACGCGGCACTCGAGCGGTCGAATAATTTCGTTGAGCGTGCGCTGTCCTGATGTAGGATTTCTTTTCTCAACCCAATTCGTTGTTCCGGCGCGCGCTGCGCGTCCGCGTGACAAGCCGGCGTTCTCAAGTGTCGAGGTGACCTATGTGGTGGATGTACATCGGTCTCGGCGTCGTCGTTGCGTCGTTCGTGATTTTCCTGTTCGCGATGCTCGCCTACAGTTCGACGGATATGGGCGAGTCGCATAGCGACTCGCACCTCAAGCACCGCTAGTTCCACCTGCCTCTAGCCCACGGGAGCACCGCCGCCGCGCGCCGGCGGCGCGGGTGGTGGCGGCACGTACAGCCTCGTCAGGAACGCCAGAAGATTCTGAAACTCCGCCGGGCTCAAGCGCTTGTCCCAGTCGTGCGGCATCAGGCTCTGCGGATCGTAGAACACCTTCACGTCCGCGCGCTTGAACCGGTACAGGTTCAGGTCGTCCTTTCCGAGCACCTGCAGCGAGAAGCTGTCTTCGTTCTTGAGGATACCTGAGACGACCTTCCCGTCAGCAGTGGTGATGCGCACCGGCTGGTAGTTCGTATTCGCCACAATCGTCGCGTCGTGCGTGCCGCCGTCCGCGACGATCTTGTGATTGACCTTCGTGAGCGCATCGACGATGTTCTGCACTTTGCGCGTGCCCCCCAGGTTCGAGAGATCGGGCCCGAGAATCCCGCCCCGCCCTTTGACCATGTGACAGCCGCCGCACTTGGCGCCGGTCCAGAAGATCGCCTCTCCCGCCGCTGCGTCTCCCTGAGCAGGTGTGTCGACCGCGGTGCCGCGAAGCCCGTGAATATACGCGGTCACCTTCCAGATGTTGTCGTCGTTGAACTGGCCGCCAAAGGGCGGCATCTGCGTGCCCTGGATCCCGGTCTTGATCGCGTCGAAGATTTCCTGATCCGTGCGGCGAAGATAGCGGCGATTCTGCGCGGCAACAGGCGGGCCGAGCTCACCGCCCGTCCCGTCCTTCCCATGGCACGCCGTGCACGTCTCGTTGTACAGCTTCTCGCCTTCGGCGATGGCGGCAGGATTTCCAATCGCTGCGTTGACGGCCGCCGGCGGACCGCCGCCGCGTTGGGCAAAGAGGGGGATGCTCGCGAAGGGCAGAGAGCAGAGGGCAGAGAGCAGAAAGATGCCCTTTGCCCTTTGCCTTTTGCCCTGTCTCCACGCCATAAGAGTGCTCGTGATGGCGGTATTCATTGCGCCTCCGGCAGCGCGAAGGCGATCACATTCGAGAACGCCGAGATCGCCACATATTGATGACCATCGACCGAATACGTGGTCGGCGCGGCGGTAATCAGCCCGCCGGTATTGAAGTTCCACAACGCTTTGCCGGTTTTTGCGTCGAGCGCCGTAAACATACCCTGCTGCTCTGGCGCGAAAATCAGGCCGCCTGCCGTCGACAGCAGCCCGGGCCCGTAGTGAAACGAGCTGACCTGCTCGAAGTCCCAGACTTTCTTGCCGGTCAACGCATCGATCGCGCGCACGTACAACTGCCAGCGCTCGCGGTCGTCCGGGCTCTCCATGTAGGCAGTACCGCTTCCGCCCTGCCCGGGACGGAAGTTCGTCGTCGAGCGGTACGTGATGCCGCAACCTTCCTGCGCGATCAGATAGAACAGCTTCGTGTCCGGGTTGTAGGCCGGAGACGGCCAGTTCGTCGCACCCGCCGTCGACGGGCACGTCTTGGTACCTTGCACGGTCGGCGTGTGGCCGGGCGCCAGAATCGGCCGCCCTTCCGGACTCAAGGACGTCATCCAGTCAACCTTGCTGACGAATGGCACGCCGCGGAGGAACCGCCCGTTCGTCCTGTCGAGGATGTAGTACACGCCGTTGCGATTCGCCTGCAGGAGCAGCTTGCGCGGCTGTCCGTTGAACGTCGCATCGAGCAGAACCGGCATCTCGAGCGAATCCCAGTCGTGCACGTCGTGCGGCGTGTTCTGGAAATGCCATTTCATCTTGCCGGTGTCGATATCGAGCGCGACGATGCTGTCGCTGTAGAGGTTGTCGCCCTCGCGATTGTCGCCGACGAAATCAGGTGAAGGCTGGCCGGTGCCCCAGAAGATGAGGTTCAGCGTGGGATCGTAGCTGCCGCTCACCCAGATGGGGCTGCCGCCGTTCTGCCACGAGTCGCCGGCCCATGTTTCGCTGCCGGGCTCGCCTGGCTTCGGAATCGCGTTCCAGGACCATTTCGATTTCCCGGTCACCGCGTCGAATGCTTCGATGAAGCCGCCGCCCTGCCCGCTGCCGCTCATGATGATCAAACCCTTCGCGGCAAACGGCATCGGTCCCTGGAAGCGCTTGCCGGCCTGCGATGGCCGCGCTTCCCACATGGGGTTGCCCGTGCGGCGATCGAGCGCCACGAGCGCGGAATCCTGCGCGACCATGTAGACCATGTCGCCGTAGATGCCGATGCCGCGCTGCCACCCGACGCTCGCGGGTTGCCGGAAATGTTCCCAGATCAATCGCCCAGTTGCGGCATCGAGCGCGTGCACGCGGTTGTACTGGCCGACATACATCACACCTTTATAGACAATCGGCGGGGCCTCGAGATCTTTCGCGCCGGTGAGATGAAACATCCACTTCGCCTGCAGCCGGCCGACATTCTCGGTCGTGATCTGCTTCAGCAACGAGTGCCGCTGCGAATCGTAGCTGCCCGAATACAGAAGGAAGTCGTTCGGGTCGGGTTTGAGCAGGTCTGCATCTTTCACCTGCCCGGCGACGGCGGTCCCGAGAAGAACCGCAAGAGACAGCGAGACGAACCTCGCCTTCCGCATCGTGGAACGCATACTGAACCCTCTCAGATATGACTGAAACCGGCGTCATTGTAGCTGAAACGCTGGGCTATGGGTTCTCGTTCCAGTTCCAGTTCCACGTTCGAGGTGGGCGATGAATTCAGTACGCCATTGATCCTTTAGAAAAGACGCGCATCCCAATCCTGGCGCCACCGCGAACGGAACGTGGAACGGGAACGTGGAACCCGGCAGGGTTTTCGCAACGCTTTTGACTATCGCTCCGAAGTGCGCCTGTCCGGATAGGGACCGTCGCCCACGACGGAACAATAGGGGGACGAGTCGATCACCTGGCAATCGAGCATCCGGCCGTCTTCAAGAGTAAGGTGCAAATGGTCCCCGTCTTTGGCTGGCAACCGACGCTCGAACTCGACGAGGCTCGCTTGGCCGCCCGCACTGACCTCGAGGCGATAGGGAATCCGTCCGAGATTACGCGGACCGCATTTCACTGAACCTGTTCCTTTTAACCGCCCAGAGCTCATGCCTTGATGACTGCAACCTGTACGCCACCCGTTAGCCCGCTAACGCTCGCGACGGTGATGTCGATCGCGACACTTACCTCACGAATGGTTCGCGATCGTCCAATGGATCGGCCCAGCGATCGTTGGGCACCAGCGGCGTCCAGCCGGGCCGGCCAGGATCCTGGTCGTAGGGATAAGGCCCGAGTTCGCGATACAGCTCTTCGTATTTGGCAAGCTTGTCCCTGTCGAGACGCACCCCAAGACCTGGCGCGTCCGGCACGCGGATGGCGCCACCCTCGTACTTCAGCTTGCCACCCTCGATCACGTCGTCCTCGAGATGGTGATAATGCGCGTCCGCCGCAAACGACAGGTTGGGAACCGCCGCGCCCATGTGCAGCATCGTTGCGAGCTGGATACCCAGCTCGCCTGAGGAGTGCACCGCGATGCCAAGCTGGAATGTCTCGCACACTGCCGCGGCTTTCACGCACGCGCGGATGCCGCCCCAGAACGTCGTGTCGAGCAGGATGACGTCCACCGCCCGTTGCAGCACATTTGCGGCGAGCTGCTCGAAATTCACCACGACCGTGTTCGTCGCGAGAGGGATGCGCAGCTTCTCGCGGGCGCTGCGCATGCCCGCGAGGCCGAATACCGGATCCTCGAGATAGTCGTTGTTCAGATCTTCAATCGCCCGTCCGAAGCGGACAGCCTGCTCGGTCGTCCAGACGCCGTTGGGATCGAATCGGAATCGATCGCCGGGGAATGCCGCGCACAGCGCGCGGTAACACGCGAGCTCGTAGTCGGGGTGAAATACGCCGCCCTTCATCTTATGGGTCGTGAACCCGTGGTCTGCCTTTGACGCGCGGGCGTACGCGACGAGCTGGTCGCTCGTCCTGATAGTGCCTGCTCCATCAGGTCCGGCGTAACGAAAGAACAGATAGGACGCGAACGTCACCCGATCGCGCACGCGGCCGCCGAGGATCTCGCACACAGGCGCACCCCACGCCTGCCCCAGCAGATCGAGGCACGCAAATTCGATCGCCGCCAGCATCTGCGTCCGGTTGTTGTAAAGCGACGCCGTGGGATTCGCGAGGAGGAACCGCATCTCTTCGAGGCGCGCCGGATCGCGCCCGACAAGATAGGACCGCAAGGCGCGGATGCCGGCAACGGCTGACTCCCCGCCGCCGCCCATTTCGCCGAGCCCCACCAGCCCTGTGTCTGTCTCGACTTCGACGATGGTGCGGACGAACCGGCCCCAGTGGCAGCCGTTCGCGTGGCGGAGAGGAGCCTGAAGAGGAACGGCGACGGTGGTCGCCCGGAGGTCAGTGATCTTCATGCGAGCGAAGCATAGCGTCGCTCTACTTGTTGTGCCAGTAGTCGCTGTTGTTGCTTCGCTGCGGGGCGCGCTCGCCATGCCGCGACCGCGTCCGGTCGGGTGGGCGCTCGGGATTCCACACGACGCCGCACTTCAGGCAGCGCCAGTACGCGAGTCCTTTGCCCGGTTGATCCGGTCCTTTGATCTGATCCGAGAGACAGTCCGGACACGCGAATGGCACCACGGGATCCGCCACGGGTTGCGTCATCGCGATCGCCCGCCATCCTCGTACTCGCGATGCTCGGCGAGCCACTGCGTGCTCACCGATCCGAGATCGAGGAATCCAGACCGGCGTCCCGCCGACGCAATGACGGTGACGACAAATGCTCCGACGAACACCGTAACGCCGATCAGAATCAACATGACTGACTCCAGGCTTTGGTGAGGCTGGGGACGTGCGCCCGCAAGATAGCGACGCAGCAGCAAGACTCAGGAAAGCAGACATGAAGAGTATACGCTGAACCCACCCTCATTTACGTTACGATCAACGCGGGTGCGCGTCCTACTGCCGCTGATATGGCTGTTCGCCGGAGTGACGGCGTTGGCGGCGGATCTGCCGGCCGGCGAGATCATCGATCGCGTCACCTGTGCGGCAGACCCCTCCCAGAGCTACGCGCTCTTCGTCCCGGCCGACTACACCCCATCACGGACGTGGCCGGTCATCTTCGCGTTCGACCCGGGAGGCCGCGGCCGCACACCCGTCGAACGATATCAAGCCGCAGCCGAACGCTACGGCTACGTCGTCGTCGGATCCAACAACTCCCGGAATGGATCGACGGAGATCTCACGAATTCTCGCCGCGATGACCAACGATGTCGCGCAGCGCCTCGCCGTCGATCCCAAACGCGTGTATCTCGCGGGCATGTCCGGCGGAGCTCGAGTGGCGCTCGGCATCGCCCTGGCGTCGAAGGACATCGCCGGCGTGATCGCATCGAGCGCCGGATATCCGGACAGCCGCGTCAGAAAAACGCTGACGTTTCCGCTCTTTGCCACGGCAGGCACGGACGACTTCAATCATCTTGAAATGCGGCGGCTCGATCGCGAGCTGTCGACCACCCATCGCCTCGTGATCTTCACTGGCGGCCACGTATGGTTGTCGAGTGAGCTGGCGCTGCAAGCCGTGGAGTGGATGGAGCTCCAGGCGATGAAAGCGGGGCTCAAGCCCAGGGACAACGCCGAGATCGATCGGATGTTTGCGTCGCGCACCGCCTCTGTAGATATGTCAAAGAGCGACGTCGAGACATTTCGCGCGTTGCGGGCGCTAGCTGAGGACTTTCAGAGTCTGGAAGATGTGTCGACGTTCGCCGCTCGAGCAACCGAAATCGGCCGCGATGCGCGGGTTCGCGCCGCGCTGGAGAGCGAACGTGATGAGGACCGCCGCGAGGAGAACATCCTGCGGGAGATCGCGTCGATGGCCGCCCGTTTGTCGTCTGACGATCGGCTTGCGGCCCTCAACGACCTCCGTCAGCGATGGCGCGACTTATCCGCACAGGCGAAGAATCCGGCCGACTCGACACAGCGCCAGCTGGCGCGGCGGGTTCTCAGCGCGTTGAGCGCCGACGGCACCAACGACGCGGATTACGCCAAGATCATTGCGGAGTACCGACTGACGCGATCGCCGGGCTGATTGGTGTCGTGGTCTCTTTTCCCGTCTCACCGCAACGACGCCACGGCGCAAAGCCGTTTTTCGTACCCAAGCTGACCTGAAGGTCAGCACTACGAATAAGCCACCAGTGCGGTCTCGTAGTGCCGACCTTTAGCTCATTCGTAGTGCCGACCTTTAGGTCGGCCGTAGCATCGTAGTGCCGACCTTCAGGTCGGCCGTAGCTCGTAGTGCCGACCTTCAGGTCGGCGGTGGGAGCCTTATGACGTGGATCGCGTACGCTGCAATCTCGGCCGGCGCCGCGGCGCTGACGGCCGTGCTCGCCAAGATTGGCGTCGAGGGTGTTCCCTCGAACCTGGCCACTGCCATTCGCACGGTCGTCGTCCTCGTGTTCGCCTGGGCGATCGCGCTCGGACTGGGCGAACACCGCGCGCTCGGGACATTGTCGCGCCGATCGCTGGTGTTCCTCGCGTTATCGGCACTCGCAACCGGGATCTCGTGGCTCGCCTACTATCGCGCCCTTCAAATGGCGCCGGCCTCGCGCGTGGCGCCGATCGACAAGCTGAGCCTGCCGCTGACGCTCGTCTTCGCTGCGATATTTCTCGGCGAAGCCATGACGTGGCGTCTCATTGCCGGCGTCACGCTGATGACGGCGGGTGCCCTTCTTACGCTGAAGCCTTGAGTGATCCGCCTAACCGCGAACGAACTGGAACAGGCAACGTCGAACCCCGCCCTAATTGCTCTCCATTTTCAGGACGTGCGCGTTGATGCTGTCGGCGACGTAGATCGTCTTGAGATCCCTGGAGACCGCGAGCTGATGCGCCTCGCCTATATCGTTCGAATCGGGGTTGTTGCCAAACTTGCCGAACCATCCCAGCACTTTGCCGTTCCAGTCCAGCTTGAACACCATGCCGTCCATCCCCGCTCCCATCCACAGGCCGCCCTGCGCATCGACGAACAAGGCGCAGGTGAGATAGCCCACCTGAATCTCCCGCAGCCGTTTCAGATTCCTGTCGAACACGATCAGCTTCTTGGCGTTGCGGTCTCCCACCCACAGCTCGCCCGTGGGTGAGACCACGACGGTGTGAGTCGTGGCAAACGGTCCGGTCGGATGAGCCAGGCTCACGCTCGCGACGAAGCGCCCGTTCTTGTCGAATTTCATGAGCCGCGGATCCGAGCCTTGCACGACGGGAGGACGAGCCGCGACGGCGTGGCGGTCGGCTCGCGCCGCATAGGGGTACGTCGTGCAGAACGAGCAGTCTTCGGGCGGCGACGTACCGCCGTGACCCTGGACGACGTAAAAGTTGTCGTCCTGGTCGAAGGCGATGTCCAACGGCTGATTGAACATCCCGTTCCATTCGGCGTCGTTCCACGCGGCGTTTTCTCCGCGCTTGCCGAGCATCATCAGCACTTCACCTTTGGCGTTCAGCTTCCACAGCACATTCCAATACCCGTCGGTCGCCCAGATGTTGCCGTATCTGTCGACGCGAAGCGCGTGTGGATTGATGGCGATGTTCGGATTGAACACGCGTAGCACCGTGCTGCCGGTCGCGTCGTATTCGACCATTTCGATTTGCGCGTTGCGATTGAAGACGAGCAGGTGTCCTTCCGGCGTAAACGCCACGGCGGCGACGTTGCCGAATTTCTGTCCTAACGGCGGCGCCGGGCGCGCGCCAAAGCGGAACGGCAGCATCGGCACACCCGCCGGCGGCGGGGTGGCGGCGGTCGGCACGGGGATGTTGGCGGGGTCTGGCCCGAAGTCGCCCGGCGTGGGACTTGGATTCTGCGCGCTGACAACCGTCACGACGCACGCGCACAAGAACAGAAGGACCGCGGGTCTTTTCATGGTGAAGGAGAGGCTACCACGGCCGACCTCAAGTGTCGCACTACGAATCGGTCAGCTCTCGACATTAGAATGATCCATATGAAAACGATCTGGAATGCGGCACTCCTGCTGGCTCTCGTGTCGGGCACAGCGCAGGCACAAATCAACGTGGGCAGCAAACCGCCCGAACCAGGCGTGCCGTTCACCATCACCCAGGTGGCGACCTTCTCACTACCGTGGCGAATCGCCTTCCTGCCCGATGGACGCATGCTCGTGACGGAGAAGGTCGGCCCGGTCTGGCTGGTGACGCAGCAGGGCGCCAAGACGCAGCTCCAGAATGTTCCGGCAGTCCTCCATCAGGGTCAGGGCGGCATGCTTGGCGTGTACGTGTCGCCCCACTACGCGACCGACCACAACGTCTACCTCACCTATTCGGAGCCGGGCGACGAAGGATCGAGCCTCGCGCTGGCGCGCGCGCGACTGGTCATCGGCGAGGGCACGGCGAGCCTCGAGGGATTGGAAGTGTTGTGGCGCCAAATGCCCAAAGGCCGGGGCGGACAATTCGGCGCCGCCATCGCATTTTCTCCCGACGGCCGCTACCTGTTTTTGACGAGTCGGCGATCGCCAGCGCATGACGCCCGCGCAGGATCCCGACCAGGCGCTCGGCAAGATCCTCCGCCTGACGCTCGACGGCAAGCCGGCGCCTGACAATCCGATGGCCGGAAAGACCGGCGCCCCGAGTGTTGCGCTGATCAACCCGCCGCGCGACACGGAACTGGCCAAGACGGCGCCTGTCATCTCTACCTATACGTTTCCGGGACCGAACCTCGCGCCCGCGGAGACGTGGACCACTGGTCATCGGACGCCTTACGGTCTTGCGTTCGCGCCCGACGGACGGTTGTGGGAAATCGAGCACGGCCCGAGAGGCGGCGACGAGCTGAACCTGATCGAGCCAGGCAAGAATTATGGGTGGCCGCTCGTGTCCTACGCGACGAACTACAACGGCACGCCGATCCCCAGTCCGGATACCCGCCCCGATCTGACCAAGCCGGTGATCTACTGGACGCCCATCATCGGGCCGGGCAACCTGATGTTCTACAACGGCGCCATGTTTCCGCAATGGAAGGGCTCGGCTCTCGTCGGCGGGATGGAGACGCAGACGCTCAACCGCATTACGTTCGACGGCAAAGGTGGAGCCACGGCTGCCGAACGGTGGAATGTCGGTCACCGCATCCGCGACGTCGAGGTTGCTCCGGATGGCGCGCTGTGGATGGTCGAGGACGCGAACCCGGGCGGGCTGTTCCGCGTGACGCCCAAGTAGGCTGGAGGACATATGGCTGACGCCGGCGGCTGGTTCCGGGGGTTGTTCGGCGGTAAAAGAGAACGCCGACGTCGCTGCATCGCTACTCGAGCCTGCAAGACCCGGCCTCGAAACGTCATTCGCCTATAGCGCTTTTCACATCCATGTATGGCCCAGTGGCCTGGAGCAAATTCCCCCGAACCAGGCTCGACGACGCGGGCAACCGCATCGTCCGCCCAGTGACCGAGTATGCTATCGAGCTCACTGCGCCGAGCTCACGCCGTCCCCACGCTTCCGATGCGGTTGCCGGCCCCGGAGTACGTCGCGTCGCTCGCATGGTTCAGGAGAATTCGCTCCAGGCCGCTGGACCACCGCGCGCAGCGTGCAACTGCCGGGCAGGCCGGAGTGGGGTGGCGGTCGATAGGGCGCGGCCCGACAGCGATCAGTGGGAAAAACAACGGCCGGCGGCCACCGCCGCGGACGACCATGCCTGGTCGGCCGCGCCATGACACTGACCGAGAGTGCCGCCGCGTTGTTTTTCCGGGCTGTCGCCCGTGACCGCCACTCCACGCCGGCCTGCACGGCGTATCGCACGCTAACACGGTTATGAAAGCGATATTGTCCGGATCACGCGGCTGCGCGTCAGTGCGACATCGCGTACAACACCACGTTGATGCCCACCGCGTACGCGTCTGGTGAGAAGCGAAAGAAGTACTCGGGGTCCTCACCTTCGCGTTCCCAACCGTCGGGAATGTCGGTGTTGTGCATCATCACGACCATGATCCGGCCGTGCTCGTCGGCAATGGCGCGCGCTGATGGCGGATCGATGACGCCGCGGTCGGTATTGCCGCCGCTGCGGCGCCAGGATTGAATCGACGGCATCTGCGGGACGCGTTTCACGTCGAACAACGTGTGCCAGATCGAATGGTTGAGCGGCAGGTCAATGATCGGATACTGGCCCGGTGGCAGTGCCAGCCCGATCTGCTGATCGAACTGCTCTTTCGCCCAGTCACCCCAGTAGTCGGACGCAAACACAAACCCGCCCTTGAGAAGGTATTCACGCAGCCGCCTGGCTTCCTCGGCGCTGAATCGAGGCAGTGCCTGCGTCTTCCATGAGAATGAACGGGCACTTGAAGAGCGCGTCATCGGTGAGCCGCACGACGACCGCGTCGGCCGCTCCGTCTTCGTCCGCATCCGGCCGCATGGTGACCGGTGCTTTGGTGAGCTCCGCGAGCCGTGTGCTGAAATTGAGATCGGCCCCGGGATAGTCGGTGCTCCAGCCTCGCTTCTCCCGGCGGTTGCTCTCGAACATCGCGCGGCAGAAGTTGAAGCTGCCCTGGAAGGTCTGTTTGGTTGGAAATCGCGGCGGTGTATAGCCGTAGCCGCCGAACCAGATCCGCTGCGCGAGACCGGCCGAGGCGGCGAGCACGATGATCGCCGCTGTTGCGGCCGCAGTCAGAGAGCGCCGGCAGCCCGACGTCATCCTTCTATCCTAGCACCCGCTTATTCGGCTCGGTGGCGTATTCGCAGGTGGCGTATTCGGATCGGTGGCGTATTCGTAGTGCTGACCTTTAGGTCAGCTTGCGGACGCCGGCGCTTCACGTTGCAGAACATACGTCTGCAAGGTGAACGGGCGAAGGGCATGTCAAAAGATGCCGACCCACGTTACCAGCGTGCCCCTTGACCTTGGGAATTCCGGATTCATCGGGCCTTCAAGGTCAGCGTGCGCTCATGGCATCGAGCGCCGCTTGCGGTTGGTCGGCGAAGGCTTGCGCCCGCGGCGTGCAATGAGCAATCGCCAGGCCAACGTGACCGTCGTACTCATATATGCACGCGCGCAAACGCTCGATCCGTCGTCGGACCCGCTTCGGATCTCAGGCATCTGACGGCTGGCTGCAGCCAGACAGATCATCTGGCCAGGACCAGACAATCCGCACGGCTGCGCTCTGCAACCGTCACCGCCTTGCGCAAAATACTCAGGAACTGCAGCGATCTCGAGTTCGACGCCATGCGGCATTGCGCTTGCTCCTCGTGCGGCATGCTCGGACGACGAAGTGACGTGAGGTTCAGATTTATCGAACCGGTAGAGAGTGTGTTGCGAGTTCTTCGCGACGTCATTGTGCATCGCGCGGGCGACCATGAGTGGGTCGCCATCGGCCGCGAGCCGGCGGTTGTGGGCGAGACATTGATGCTCGACGTCGACGACGGCGACGCCTGGCATCGGCTCACGATGTGCGTCATCGAAAGCCGGCCAATCATCCTCGACGGCGACATGCGTCACCGAATTCGGCTGCACAACGACGAGTTGCCGCCAATCGTGTTTGAACAGCAGATCAGCCCGCGCATGAGCCGGCCGCACGTGTACTTGAGCTATGACTCGGGAGTCCTGACGCGCCAGCTGCGCGCGCGCGCCATCAACGTGAGCCGGTCGGGATGTCTGATCGAGTGCGATCAGAGGCTCGAGGTCGGAACCGTCGGCTCGTTGCGGCTGCAGATTGGCAGTCAGGAATACCTGGACGACGTCGAAGTGGTGCGTTGCCAGCCCATTCAGGGCAGTTCCATGTGCCACGTCGGCGTTCGGTTCTTGAAGTCGACGGCGCGCCACGCGCAATCCATTCGCAATGCGGTCGCGCTCTATGGAGCGGAGTTCGCCGGGATACCAACGACAACCCGTGTGATGTAGCACCCGACCAGTCCTTGCGGCAGGTTCCCCTTGAGCCTTCTGAGCGCTGCAGCGACTATAACCCCCGACGCGCTTCGGATTTCTGGCATCTGACTGCTGGCGTCAGCCAGACGGATCATCTGGCCAGGACCAGACAATCCCACGGCTGCGCTCTGCGCCTCACCTCCTTACGCAAAACACTCCGGAAATGCTGCGATCTCGAGGTTCGAGTTACGCGGCATTGCGTTTGCTCCCGGACTGGATGCCTCGGATGATCGGAAAGAAAAGAGATTCAGATTGATGGAACCAGTAGAAGGTGTGTTGCGAGTTCTTCGCGACGTCATGGTGTATCGCATCGGAGACGAGCAGTGGATCGCCGTTGGCCGCGAGCCGGCGGTTCTGGGCGAGATATTGATGCTCGACGTCGACGACGGCGATTCCGGAAGCGGCTCACGATGTGCGTCATCGAAAGCCGGCCCGTCATGCTCGACGGCTACGTGCGTTATCGAATTCGGCTGCAACTCGACGAGTTGCCGCCAATCCTGTTTGAACAGCAGGTCAGGCGCGGCTGACGGCTTTCGTTTTTTTTCAAGGATCAGGCACATGTATGCCTGGGCCCGCGCCCCTGACCCCCAGAAACAGGTGGCTGGGTGCGTCCCGGTGAACTAGGGAGCGTTCACGCGTGCCTAGTTACCGTTAGCCGACCATCCACGATGTACCGTGAGCGCGTGCAGTCTCTGAACCAGTTCTCAGCATGCGGTAGCAGCGCAGCAAACTGCTGGATCGGTCGCGCCACATCAATCACTCGATGCCCTCTGAGGCGGTCAAAAAATGTCGGAGCGGCGCGGAAGGGACCACGCCCTTCGGCCACCAGATCTTGGCGGCACTCAGGGTTGCCACATAGAGTGTTCCGCCCGAAGCGAGGAATGCGGGGACTCCCTGTCGCGGCTCGATGTACAGCTGCACAGAGAAGGCCGCCTCACGTTTGCGATTGAAGAGCACGGCCACCACCTCAGCCGCCTCTGATCGCCAGCGTCGAAACTCGTATCGCACCTCTTCCCGCCGAAAGGGCGTAGCACTCGAGGAGAACCCTGTCGAGTTCAGCACCGGCACCAGTTGCTGATTCATGGCCATACAGAGTTTTGCGAACGCACTTTTACGCACTCCCCGGCTCCCCGGATGTACCGAAGGCTCATCTTCACGCACTCGCCCTACCCGCAATCGCGCACCGCAACGGCTCGGCGACACCCACGACCGGCACACCGGGTCCTCGGCGCGTCACTATCAACGCGCCTCGTGGCTCTTCAGCATGGTTTCGATCCGCTTGTCGCCAAACATTTCGTCGCGCGGCGTGTGTCCGGCCTTGTTCCTGGCGTGAACGTCGGCGCCATGTTCGAGCAGCACCTCCACCATCGCTGCCTCACGCTGACTGGTGGCAAAGTGCAGCGGCGTCCAGTCCCAGTCGTTGCGCGCATCGACTTCGGCACCGCGGGCGAGCAGCTAGCTCCGCCACGTCCACCCGGCCGAACCTGGCAGCCAGGTGCAATGGTCGATTGCCCTCGCTGGCCCCGCACTTCGATGTTGGCGCCCGCCGTCAGCAGGAGCTCGACGACGTTGACTTCTTCCCTCGTCCGCGGATCCTGCGCGTCCGCGTTTCCTGCGGGTCGTCGACTGATGGCCAGCTGCAGCGGGGTCAGGCCGTTCCTGTCGAGGGAGTTGACGTCCACGCCCTTACCCAAGAGGAAACGTACGCCCTCAGCATCGCCGTCCCGAGCGGCCTTGACGAGCGCCGCCCGACCGCTGTTCTCATCGCTGAACGCAATGCCTCCGGCCGTAAGTAGCTCGGTGACCGCGCGGTGCCGGTTGAGGAAGGCATATTCGAACGGTGTCGTGCCCTGGTCGTCTACCGCACGAGGATCCGCGCCCTGTCCGAGCAGCAGGCGCACGACATTCTCGTGGCCTTCGCTTGCCGCACGGTGGAGCGGCGTCCAGCCTCCGCTCTCTCTCGATTCGCGTCGGCGCCCGCCGCCAGCAGACGTTTTGCCACCGGAAAACGGCCATGGCCCGCAGCCAGGTGCAGCGGTGTCAACCCACCGATCCGGCGCGAATCGATCGTGGCGCCCGATCTCAAGGAGCAATTGCACGACTTCGTCATGCCCGTACTGTGCTGCGACGTGGAGTGCCGTGGCGGCTTCTCGATCGCGTGCGTCGACCTCGGCCCCCGCCGCAAGCAGCAGCCCGACGAGCAAGTGATGGCCCTGCCGCGCCGCAACGTGCAGTATTGAGGTGGTGCCGGCGCTCATCCGCCAGGCGAACAGCCGCCCGATTGCCGTTTCGTCCGGTGGACACTGCCGCGCATTTGCAATACTCGGGTCCCGTCCGATCAGAGTGCGCATTGTCTCGGTATTGCCCTGCCATGCGGCCTGAAAGGCCTCTTCTCGCGCGGCATCGCTCGACATCGACCGCCGCAACCTGACGCGGCTAGCGCGGACGCGACGAGCGCGATCGACGCGACAGTGAGGCTCCATCGTCCTGGCGACATCGATCTTGCCGTGCTGGCTCTATCAACGGCGCGCATGACGGCGAACGAGCTCTTCCATCTCGGCGTCGTGTGCCGCCAGGCCCAGGGGTGTGGTACCGTCCCTGCGCCTTCACGCGAACATCGGCTCCTCTGCCCAGAAGCTGTGCGACAACGGCGGCATGTCCTTCCCGGACAGCCAGATGAAGCGGCGTCAAACCCTGCGCATCGACGACATTGACTGCTGCGCCGCGTGAAAGGAGGAGTTCGACGGCTTTCAAGTCGCCGTGCGCCGCGACGACGTGCAGGATCGTCTCGGACCCTTCCGGATCTTCCGCGTCGACATCGGCGCCGGCGTCCAGAAGCAGGCTGGCGACATTCAGGCGGCGCAGGTCATTGTTTCGCTGGGGGGCGCCGCGGACAGGCATGAGCGCCATAGACAGCGGTGTTCCGTTGCCCTCGAAGCGCGAACCCGGAACACCTCGGTTCGAATCCGCGCCGCGAGCGAGAAGCAAAGCCACCATTTCGCGGGCTCCCCTGATAGGCTGCTGCGCCAAGCGGCGTCGTGTCTCTTCCGAGGGCATTCGGATCGCCGCCCTGATCGAGCAGGCGCCGGACGACGTCGATATTGCCCAGCGAAGCGGCCAGCTGCAATGCTGACTCGCCCGACGAGTCCCTCACATCTACGTCGGCACCCGCGGTCAGCAACAGTTCGGTCATGCGGCGGCTGTTGACGGGATTAACCGAGGACGCCACGGCAGCATCCAGCGGGGTGCGCCCGCTTCCGGCTTCTCGGGCGTTGATGTCAGCACCGCGGGAAAGCAGCAGCCTCGCGACCTCGATGCGGCCCTCCAGGTCAGACGTCCCTGCGAGTCCGTCCACGGCATCGTGCAACGGCGTCCGCCCACGCCCTATGGTCACAGCGTTGACATCGGCGCCTCGCTTCACCAGGAGCGCCGCGACGATGGCGTGCCCGTGTTGTGCGGCCAGATGAAGCGGGGTGCTGCCGCCTCGTTCGTCGCGCGCGCGAACATCAGCACCTCGGGAGATGAGCAACTCGGCGAGATCTTCGCGGCCGAAGCGCGCTGCCGTATGGAGCGGCGCCTGGCAGAAGGTGCCAAACAGCCGGTTGATCTGGTCGGGGTGCTGCTGCAGCCACCGATCGAGGTTCGTCAGATCGCTGCCCCGGCGTGTGCGGTTGGTGTATGCCCAGTCCTTTATCTCAGACGGCGCGTCGCCGCAGTGGTGTCGCTGCCGGAGTGGATCGAAATAGTCCCCTTTTTCGAACCAGCGAGCCACCAGCACGACAAGAATCAGGCCGCCGATCGCCAACGCCTTGTAGATCATCTCCTGCCTCGAGTAGTCCAGTCTGCTTCGAGAGTGCAAAGAACGGTGCATGCAACCCGCCAACGCTCCAGAGCTCGTCCTGACGGGCTCGACGGACCGAACGGCCAAAGAATCAGGAGACCGGCTCTCTCCTGGGCCTGCTTCCAAACCATTCGCGCTCAACTCTTTGGCTTCACACACTCAGCCGTTCAGTTCGCATGTCAGCGAGTCGGTGGCTCACTTGGGTTCGACGCAGCGAAATCTCGTCCATCGAGGACCGCGATTTCGTCCCACCAGAACTTTTGTCCTGACCATACTTCTCAGCTTGCCTGGACAAGACATGAAGCGCCTTGAAGAGACTCTTTAGTCCATCTATTTCTGCGTCCATTCCCTGTAAGTCATTCAAATCAAAGCATTACGCGAGCTACATAGGACTCGAGCGGCACTGTTGGTACGCCTGCTGCTACTTAGCAGGCCGACGCGTCAAATCGCGTCATCGGAAATTCAAGTTCGTCGCCGACAAGCGTTGGCGACATTGCCGGGCTCCCGCGCGGGGCGGTTCGGTGCCATTCAACAGACCCGCGCATGGAGAGTAAGCATGAAGAATCTCATCGTTCGTTTCGTTCGTGAGGATGCGGGTCAGGACCTGATCGAGTACGGCCTGCTCGTGGGGATCATCACCGTTGGCGCAATCGCGGCCATCACCGCCATCGGCCCCAAGGTCGCCGAGTTACTTCAGCGACCTCAACACGCAGCTCCCGCGCTCGTAGTTCGTCGGACGAGGGCGGGTTGGCCCGCCCTCGTCCACCGCTCGGTCGATCTGATCGGAGCGAAGGTGCAGAGGACTTCCCAAGGAGAGGTCAAATGCGGATCGCGGCACAGTTCGCAAGGGCGGTCGCGGCGCGTGATAGCGGACGACAGCGGACAAGACTTGATTGAGTACGCGCTCTTGACGGCGATTATTGGCATCGCCGGCGTGCTCATCCTCTCGACGCTTTCCACGAACGATGGGCACGGCCTACAGCAGCTGGAATACGGCAGGGCAGAACGCATGGCAGCCTTGCCCGCCGCAGCCGGCGGCGTGCCCGTAGACGCACAAGGTATCAACATGAATTCAGCTCACATTGTCGGCCTGACCATCGCTTCGCTCGCCTGCGTGACCGATCTGCGCACACGTCGAATCCCGAACGTCCTCACGTTCGGAGCGGCGCTGGCCGGGTTGCTGTATCAGTTTGTCAGCGGCGGTGTCGATGGGCTCGGCCACGCGGCGCTCGGCTGGCTCGTCGGCGCGGTGATCTTCATCCTGCCCTTCGCACTGGGCGGCCTCGGCGGCGGGGACGTGAAGCTGCTCGCTGCGCTCGGAGCCTGGCTCGGGCCGGCAGACGTTCTCTGGCTGTCGCTCTATACCGGAGTCGCAGGCGGCGTCATGGCGCTTGTCGTGTCGGCGATATACGGATATCTCGGCACGGCCATCCAGAATGTCAAGTTGCTCCTCTGTCATTGGCGCGTCGCCGGGATCGAAGCCGTGCCGGCGATCACGCTCGAGCACAGTAC
This sequence comes from Vicinamibacterales bacterium, assembly GCA_963850725.1. Taxonomy (GTDB): domain Bacteria; phylum Acidobacteriota; class Vicinamibacteria; order Vicinamibacterales; family JAMQPK01; genus JAMQPK01. Next base: position 4,018 of record CAWKMQ010000017.1, on the reverse strand, counting down.
AGGCCCCAAGCTGGCGTACGCGTTTCCGATTTTGACGGGGATGGTGGCGACGATATGGCTGCGATGAATCTCTACCGTCGGCTCGCGTGCGACAAGGGAGCCGAGCTCATCGAGTTCGCCCTGGTGTTTCCGCTGCTCCTCCTGGTCATGTTCGGGATCATGGACTTCGGGCTGTTGTTTCAGCGCTACGAAACCGTGACGAACGCGGCGCGTGAAGGCGCTCGCATTGCCGTGCTACCCGGGTACGCGCAGGCCGACGTCCAGGCCCGCGTCACTCAGTATCTCGCGGCATCAGGGCTCACGGCGACGCCGACATTCGCCTATACCGCCCCACAGGCGCTGAATGTCGGTGGCGCCTGCGTGACGATCACCGGTGTGACGGTCGGTTATCCACATCAGTACTTGTTCATTGGAAACATCATCGGACTATTCGGCGGCTCTGGATTTACCACGACAACGCTGACCGCCACCGCGAGGATGCGGTACGAAGGCGCGGCATCGGCGTGCCCTTAGCAGCAGTACATCAGGAGACAGCATGAATCGCACTACACGAACGGTGGTTGTTATGGCCGTCGCAACACTTATGGCAGGCATCGCCAGCCTTGGCGTTTATGCGGCAGTCAAGAGCATCCCGGTCCGGGAGGTCGAAGTGGCGCACACGTTTGTTGCGGTCGCTGCTCGCAACCTGCCAACCGGATCGCGGATCACTGAAGAAGACGTGAAGCTCGTTGCGTGGCCAGCCAGGAACCCTATCTCTGGCGCGTTCTCGGAAGTCAAGCCGATCCTGGACCGCGGCCTCGTGGCGGCCGTCGGAGAAAACGAACCGTTCACGGAAACCAAGCTGGCGCCGCTGGGGTCGGGCGCCGGCTTGCCACCGTCGATTCCTCCCGGCATGCGTGCCATGTCGGTGAAGGTCGACGAAGTGATCGGCGTCGCCGGCTTCGTCGTGCCGGGCACCCGGGTTGATCTCGTCGTCACGCTTCGAGGCAGCGGCCAGGCGGAAGAGTCGATGTCGCGCACCGTCGCCAGCAACGTGCTCGTCCTGACCGCCGGCACGAAGTTCGACCAGGAGCAGGCGAAAGATGGCAAGGCGCAGCCTTCGACGGTCGTCACGCTCGCCGTCTCGCCGAGTGACGCCGAGCGGGTCGCGCTGGCCTCGTCGGAGGGAAAGATTTCGCTGGCGCTGCGCAATCCGCTGGATGTGGCGCCAACCGAAACCGCCGGCGTGCACGTCGCCGCACTGCGACTCGGCATGGGATCGGCGCCGCGGCCCGAACCGGCAAAAGCGCAACCGGCCACGGCGCGTCGGCCGATGGCCTTCGTTCCCCCGCCTCCGGCTGCGCCGCACCCGTCCCCGCGCCGAAAATTTACACCGTCGAGGCGATTCGTGGCGCCAAGCGGACCGAGGAGTCAGTGAAATGAGTGTTCGTCATTCGCGTTACGTGTTCCATTCCGCGTCTGGCCCTCGGGCACGGCGCTCGTCTGCCTGATGGTGTCGCCGATTGCGGCGCAGATGGCCGGCCAGCTGCCCGCAGCGCAGGCGACCGACGCCAGCGGCTTCGAGCGGGTCGTCCTGACGGCCGGCCGCTCGACGGTGCTCAACACGCCGTTCGACGTCACGCGCATCGCCGTGACGAATCCGGCGGTCGCCGATGCGGTTGTCGTCCAGCCGCGCGAAGTGCTGATCGACGGCAAGAGCGCCGGAACGGTCAGCCTGATCGTGTGGGGCGGAGACCAGCGCCGTCAGTACGACGTCGTGGTCGATCCCGGCGTGACGACGCTCCAGCAGACGTTTCAGCAGCTCTTTCCGGGCGAGGACATTCGCGTCGCGATGAACGACGAGAGCATCATCCTGACCGGCAACGTGTCGAGCAACGCCGTCATGCTGCGCGCGGGCGAGATCGCCGAGGGGATGTCGAGCAAGACCAGCGTCATCAACCTGCTGCAGCTGCCCGGCGGCTCCGAGAGCCAGCAGGTGATGCTCCAGGTGCGCATCGCGGAGGTCAACCGCCGCGCCGTCCAGGAGCTCGGCGTCAACTTCTTCATCGAACCGTCCCGACGCGGCGGGCCGTGTGACCACGCAGCAGTTCGCGGCGCCGGACTTCGATGACGCAGAAGGCGGGCTGGTCTTCAGCGATTTCCTGAACCTCTTCTTCTTCAATCGCAGTGAAGGCCTCGGCGTCGCGATCAAGGCGCTCGAGCAGAAGGGCCTCTTCCAGTCGCTCGCCGAGCCGAACCTGATCGCCTACAACGGCCAGGAGGCGAGCTTCCTCGCCGGCGGCGAGTTCCCGGTGCCGGTCGTGCAGGGCGCCACGGGCACGGTCACGATCATGTTCAAGGAGTTCGGCGTGAGGCTGAATTTCAAGCCGACGATTGCCGGCGACGTCATCCGCCTGAAGGTCCGCCCGGAGGTCAGCTCGCTCGACTTCAACAACGGCATCACGCTCGAGGGCTTCCGGATCCCGGCGCTCATCACGCGCCGCGCCGAGACCGACGTGGAGCTGCGCGACGGGCAGTCGTTCGCGATCGCCGGTCTGCTGAACAACATCACGCAGAACGACGGCGCCAACGTCCCATTCCTGAGCAAGATTCCGATCATCGGCTACCTGTTCAAGAGCAACGCCGACCGGAAGGAGCGCACCGAGCTGATGGTGCTGGTCACGCCGCGCCTCGTGCGCCCGCTGAATCCGGATGAAGTGCCGCCGCTGCCGACGCAGCCGGAGCGATTCCTGCCAGCGCCTGACGCGCCGACAGCGAAGTCCGGCCAGGGCGGCAAGTAGCCATGGCGACTGCTGGCGAAGACCATTGACGAAGCACGTTCGACGAGCGTTGGCAGGCGATGAGCGCGGAGCAGTCCTCGTTCAGGTCGCGATTGCGATCCTGGTGCTGACCGCGATGGCGACGTTCGTGGTGGATCACGGCATTCTGTGGGTGAGCCGCGGCCAGGCACAGAATGCGGCCGATGCCGGCGCCCTGTCCGGCGCGATTGCTCGCGCTTACGACGAGCTCACGAATCCGCCGGCAAGCAACGGCAAGGCTTTCAATAGCGCGATGGGCGCGGCTCTCGCCAATAACGTGTGGACCGCCGCACCCACCGCGCAGGTGTCGTGGGCATGCCCCGCCGGGGTCGCCGGCTCGTGCGTACGCGTCGATGTGTACCGCAACGGCGAGTTCGGCAGCACGCCGTTGCCGACCATCTTCGGGAAGCTGTTGAACATTTCGTCCCAGGGCGTGAGAGCGACGGCCACCGCAAGAGTCGCCTCAGGTAATTCGACCAACTGCATGCGGCCGTTCGCGGTTGCCGACAAGTGGATCGAACAACGGTCACCGGTCGATCAGTTTGACCGCTGGAAGAAGCAAGGGCGGCGGAGTCGTGCAACTCGCTCCGCACGATGATTACGTGCCGCCATCGGCGAGCAGTTCCGGTTCGGGTTTCAGGCTTCCGGACGACTTCGGCCAGCAAGTGACGCTCAAGAACGGAAACCCGAACTCGGGCAGCGAACCAATCACTCCCGGCTGGTTCCTGCCCGTTCGGCTGCCTGACGGTCTCGGAGGCTATGTGTCGGGCGGCGACGACTACAGGGACGCCATAGCAAATTGCATCGGCAATCCCGTTGCTATCGGCCAGTATTTGCCCCTGGAGAACGGAGTCATGAACGGGCCCACGAACCAGGGCGTCGGCGACCTCGTGGCGAAGGATCACTGGCGCCTCGTGGGATGCCACCAATAAGCGGATCACCGGGAGCTGTGTGCCCGGCTGTGCTCCGATCAGCCCGCGAGTCGTTCCAATCACCGTGTTCGACATCGACGAGTTCCAATGGCGCAGGGAGGGCAGGCGACTGGACATCGGCGTGGAAGACGTATCCCGCGAACCCGTGCCCAACCGGCGGCAAATGTGTTCGTGTGGCCAACATCCTCGGATTCTTCGTCGAAGGGATGGGACCCGGCGTGACGGCTGATGTGATCGGCTACCTCGTCTCATATCCCGGCGAGTTTGCTACAGGCGTCCCAAGTGTTG
>CAWKMQ010000016.1:0-98144 GCA_963850725.1 Vicinamibacterales bacterium | reverse complement strand
CGAACCGTTGGAACTCGAACGACTGCGTGAGCGGCTGCGAGCTCTGCCCGAACCGCCGCGCCGCGCGCGCCTGAACCGCGCCGACTGGCGGGGCGCGCTCGGGGTATTCCCTCCTCGTGTTTCTGTCCACGTTTCCCGTCGCCGTGCCGTTCTTCTTCATGCAGAACGCGACCACGGCCATGCGCGCATCCAATGCGATTGCGATCGGCATGTTGTTGATCGCCGGGGCCGCCTACGGGCGAGTCGTCGGCCGGTCTCCGTGGCTGGTTGGCATGTCCATGGTGGCCATGGGCGCCGTGCTCGTCGCACTCACCATTGCACTGGTGGCTAGTTTGTCCATTCGGTCCGCGTCAGCCGCTCCTGCGATCCTCGCGTGCTCCGCAACCCACGCGTGGGGCCAGTCCGGGCCGCCGCTGCTCAAGGCGCCCCAGTTCCGAACCCGCCCGTGGTCCTTCTCTGCTGCGAGTACACGTACTTGCTGGCTGATGAGCGTAACTACGCACAGCCCACGGTCACTGCCGACCACGCCAGCGGCCTTCACCTTGAAGCGCGGTACAACTACGAGGACCTGGATACCGGCTCGGTGTGGGTGGGCTACCATTGAGCGGCGGTGAGACGCTCGCGTGGGAGGTCAAACCGCTGTTCGGCGCCGTCTTCGGCGAGACCACCGGCATTGCGCCCGGCTATAGGGTTCCTTGAGCTGGCGGATGCTCGAGTGCTACAGCGAGGGAGATACGTGTTCGATACCGGCGAGTCGACCGACAGCTTCTTCTATAACTTGTCGAGCTGACGCTCGCGCCGGTGGAATGGCTCCGTGCCGGGATCGTGACGCAACGGACGCGTGTGTACAAGACCGACCGTGACATCCAGCGCGGTCTCCTCGTCGGGGCGACCTATCGGAAGCTCGACGTGACCACCTACGTGTACACTCCCGACGACAACAAGCCGACGGTCGTCGTGGCCGTCAGCCTGAATTGGTGAGCGGCCGCCCTCACGTCGAGGCCGGACACCCGGTCGATACACACCTGTCAATCAATCCGCTGAAACTTGTTCTCGAGGATGAAGCGGGCAATGTTGGCCCCGAGCTGCGAGCCGATCTCGCACGCCGTCCGGAAATGGATGCCGGCAAAATTCGGGCGTTCTTCACCTCTTCGAGCGCCCCGCGGAAACTGTGGAACGATCGAATCACGCCGATCATCGTGTCCGACTCCACGGTGAATCGGTTCCTCTCGCCGACTCGTCTGCCAGCACCGTGGCCGCGGCTCCGCTTCGGGACGAGTGGCCGGACGGATACTCGGGATGGGAGGGCGTCGTGAAGAGGGGCGACCAGCTCGTGTCGGGATCCGTCAATGGCTTTCCATCATCAGCGGCCAGTGGATCGCCGTGACCGGCCGCCAGGGCACCTAGGTATTCTTCGCGTCCCAGCAGCCGACCATCGCGTCGGATATCGCGACGTTCAGCCGGCCGAAGAGACGGGCATTCTGCAGCAACGAACCGTGCCTGCCGCGCCTCCCATGATGCCATCTATCGCCATCATCGTCACCATCCCAGTCGTGGCCATCGTCATCTTCCCCGTCCCGGTTTCGGGCTTCGAGCAGCCCACCGCCACGCCGTTCCACAGATAGCTCGCCGACGTCGAGTTCCAGAACAGCGACGCGATGGTCTGATCCGCTGTCCGGAATGCGCTTGAAAAGCTTCCCATCTTCTTCACTTCGTTGAAATCCCTGGTATAGCGGCGCTCGTCAAAGACGGCGGCGCATCCGGACGAAACTGCAGGATGAGCGACGTGAGGTCCTCGACCAGGGCGTCATCGTCGAAAGCTGGAGATACCCCGCGCTGGGCACAGAGGTTCCAGGTGCGGGAAGGTTGAGCGTGCGCCGCCATTGCCCGGGGAGGGTGCCATCCGGAAAAGTACCCATCGCCGGATCGAGAAACCGAAGGGCCCAGATGGCGTCCGCGACGGTTTGCCCCCAGCTCACGCCGCTATCGACCGCTCCAGAACCTTCGTCCTCCCTGATCTCCAGGAGGCTGGCCGTACGCCGGTTGTCGAGGATGCCCTGCTGGACCGCGCTTGCCCCGGTCTGCCTGCTCAAGATCACGTACGCCGCCTGCACGGCAGCGGCCCGTGCCGACGCGCCGCCCGGTGCCGCGGCTCGACGTAAATCAGTGTATAGCGTGCGTGGACGCCATTGACGGCATCGTATATCGCCGCGTGCACCATCCCCGCCACGCGGGCGGTGGCCGTCGGCGAGCTCGCGCCCAGCAATGCCGCGCGGAGCATCGTCTGATTCCAGTCGGTTACTTCGTCGGCAGATGCGGCCTGTGGCCCAGTCAGGAGTACGAACGTGGCAAGAAGCGAGACCCAAGGGATGCGGTTCATGAAAACCTCCTTGTTCTTTCGAGCGTCTGCGTGAGGTCAGGCGGGCACAGCTTCATGCGCGCCACGGCCGGTGGCCGGGGGAGAGTCACGTCGCCCTAGTAAACGTGTTTCAGCGAAAAAACGTACAAGGCATGAGCGAGCAGGCAGCGGAACTGAATGCCCTTTGTCTCAGACTACGCTTCCTGCCTTGAAACAGACCGACCGCCTGAACCTTGAGATAGGATCGGCTTTCCGGGCCGCGATCGACACGGTGGTCGTGTCGAGATGGCCCGTCGCAGTGCATCACGGGGAAATCACGATGGCAGCACTCCGCTTCCTGGTTACGGGTGGCAGTCAGGGGATCGGCGCCGCTCTGGTAGAAATCGCATTAAAGGCCGGCCATAAGGTCGTGTTCACCGGTCGCAATGCTCCGGCGATCGAGGCGGTGGCCGGAAAGACCGGCGCCGTGGGTGTGCGAGCCGACGTCGCCGTCACCGAAGACAACGCGCGCACGATCGACACCTGCATGCAACACATGGGCGGCATCGACGTGCTCGTCAACAACGCCGCGCACGATTACCGCGCCGAGATCGGCGCCCTCGATGTGGGGAGGATGAAGGCGCTTTTCGACACCAACGTCTTCGGGCTCGTCGACATCACCAACCGCGTCGTGCCGCAGATGAAGGAACGCAAGTCCGGCGACATCATCACCATCGCGTCGACGTCGGGCATGAAGGGCGCGGCGGGGGGGACGCCGTATGCCGGGAGCAAGTGGGCGGTACGGGGCATCACCCAATGCTGGCAGGCGGAACTGCGGCCGCACGGCATTCGCGTGATTTTCGATCTGCCCGTCCGAAGTGCAGACCACCTTCGGCGGCAAGGCCGGCCGCAACAACCCGAACAAGCTCTCCGCGATCGACATCGCCGGGACGATCGTCGCCGCGCTGGACATGCCTCGTCGGGTCCTGTGGCCCGAGCTCGCGGTGTTTGCCAGCAATCCCTGGCAGGACAACTGAAGCAGGCGGCGGAGTATGGCTATCGCGGGACGGTGGTCTCGGCACGCCGAAAGAACAGGCCCATTACCAGCATCGCCGCGACAATGGCCACGAGCAGCAGCGCGACAACCTGCAGCACCAGGCGCTCCAGTCGGTTATGGCGTGGTCGACGAGGCGGACGGCGACCTTTTCTGTATCACGGACAACGGCCTCGTGCTCCTCGGTGATCGTCTTGCGAAGCTCATCAATCGCCGTTTGGCGTTCAATGGTCAGGTACTCGAGGACCGCAAGCCGTTCGCGTTGCGCGAACCCGATCGTGCGGGCGAGGTCCGCCGAGATGGCATTGACGGCGGCCCGCCGTTCCGTCGCGATGATGTCTGCCGCTCGCTCTGCGGTTCGAGCCGCCCCCTCGACGGCTGGCGTCGAGCCGGTGAAGTCTCTGCCGCCGCTTGCTCCGCGGAAGCCACCGCCCGTCCGGCCAGGGGGATGCTTCTTTCGCCGAGAGGTCGTCGAGCAGGCTGAGCGTCTGCCTCTCGAGTTCCCAACGAGCCTGTCGGACCATCTGCCCGCTGTAGACTTCGAGTCTCCGGTTCAAGTCGTCCAGCGAGGTGGCCACCTCGGTCACCGCTTGCCCGAGGGTCAGAGAGTTCGGTATGGCGTTTTCGACATCGATGCTGAGGATGGGCTGCCTGGCAGCGATCGTTCCGGTAATGGGATGCTCGGCTGCCCACTTCCGGACGAACTCGCGCACCTTCGACACATCGCCTGACGTCGTGGCCGAAGCGGCCACTCCCGTAAGATGGTCCTCTGACGTTCGGCACGCCGCGGCTGCCAGTGCGCTCGCCGCCCGAGCCTGGTCTTCCCCGGCCCTCTCTCGAAATAATCGCTCATCTGGTAGAGCAGCACCCAGGCATCCACCAGGGCGACATACGGATCGGGTTGGAAGAGCGAGTCTCGCATCGCGGGCACTGCTTCGATCTTCCACTCGAGCGCCGCAAGTCGAACCGTCTGGCTGGCCGTCGACGCGGCGATCTCGTCTGCAGCCGACTCCATCCTCCCCGTCATCGGGCCGACGAGCGACCGGACCCTGAGTCGCAGTTGCTCCCGATTCACCTTCACATCCCGCGGGTCGTGGAGAACCCCTGTTTGACCCGTACGTGGACTTGCGGACCGGCAGCCTGCTGCGAAGATCATCAAGCCGATGGCGACCACCAGTCGACTTGATTTTCGAGAGCGGCATTCGCCCATGGTGTTTTCCTCGTGAGGTACGCCGGGGGAAATGACAAGTCTAACCCTCCCGCGAAATCTGGATTCTCCTTGACGCCGAAAATGCCTGCCGCTACAGTGCAGTTCGCCAAAGCTATCGATAATCGATAAACATCGAGAGGAACGCCATGTCGAATTGGTCGAGACGGGATTTTCTCGGAGCGGCTCTTACCGCGGCCGCTGCGTCGAGCGTCGAGGCGGCGCCGGCGCGCGCGGCGCAGGCGTCGGCCCGAGGGCCGAGGCTGAAAGTCCAGTTCACGCCGGGCGGCCACACGTCGCCGTTGCAGATGTACGCGATGTTCACCGACCCGATGTTTCAGGACGTCGACACGACCGTGCTGCCGCACCCGCGTGCGTTCGACGGCATCGGCGGTCCGAACGCACCCGATGTGATCGTCACCAACGACTGGATCACCGGCGGTTGGCCCGAATCGGATCGCGCCAAGATGGTGAAGCACCTCGATGCCGGCAAAGGCGTCGTGGTGCTGCATCACGCCGTCGGGACGAACAACGACCAGTGGGCGTGGTGGAGCGAGGAAGCCATCGGGTGTTTTCTCTACAACCCCAACGTGCCGGGCATGAAGACCGAAGGGCGGCTCAAGCAGTTCGTCAGGCAGACGGTGACGCCCGTCGGAAACCATCCGATTGTGCGCGGCATCGAGCCATTCACGCTGCCGTGGGACGAGACGTTCCCGAACATGTGGATTTCGCCGAAATCCACCGTGCTCTTCGTGTCTGACGATCCGTCGTTCAACAACCCGGCACTGGGCTGGGTCGGCCCGCACCCGAAAGCGCGCGTGGTCAGCTTCCAGCCGGGCCACACGAGACACGTCTGTCAGGATCCGAATTACCGGCAGGTCGTGCACAACATGGTTCTGTGGGCAGGCGGAAGGTTGGCATCATGAAGCGCGCAACCGGCACGAACGCTTCACGCCGGCGCTTTCTGACGGCCACTGCGGCAGCCGGAGCGGCCGCGCTCCTGCATCCGGCCCGCGGCGCCGCACAGAAGATCGCGAAGACGCAGGTGTGGGTGCAGCTGACGACGGGAGGAAAACCGTATCCGCCCACGCTTGCAGGAGATGTTTCTCGATCCCATGTTTTTCGGCATGGAGATCTGGCCCATCGATCAGCCCGCCAGCTTCGCGGCTCTGCTGCCGGCACCGCCAGCGCCGCCGCCTGCGCGTGGCGTGGCGCCGACGCAGGGCCGGGGCGCGCTCGGTGGCGGCACCGAGCGGGACGAACCGCCGGACTATCCCTGGGAACCGAGCGGCGGGCGTCCGCATCCCGGCTACGACGTCCTCGTGTTGAACGATCAGATGGACTGGCCCGAGCGCGACGCGCAAGCTCGCACAGCAGGCGGTTGAAGCCGGCAAGGGGTTCGTGCTCCTGCACCACTCGCTCGGCGACAACCAGGACTGGCCGTGGTGGTATCAGGAAGTGACCGGCGGGCTGCTGGTGCTGGGCGATCGCGAGGGCATGAAGCGGTCGACGGTGGGAACAGCCGCAAGTCTGGACGTGCGTCCGGCGGGTAAACACCCGATCCTTCGGCACACGAAACCCTTCACGCTGACCAACGAAGAGACGTTCAAGGGCATGTGGCAGTCGCCGAAGATCACGCCGCTGCTCCAGACCTCGAACGGCGGCAGCGATTCGACGATCGCGTGGGTCGGCGTCCATCCGACGGCGAGAGTGGTCTGCATTCAGCCGGGAACATCGCGCGAGACACACCGCAACCCCTCGTACCGGATGCTCGTGAGGAACTCGATCCTCTGGGCCGCCGGCCGTTTGTGACGCCTTCCTGAAGAGGAGCGGGGAAACGGATTCCGGATCCGTTTCCCGGCGGCTGACGTATCCTGCTCCTCGCCATGGCCAAGAAGAAAGAAAGCGGTCCGAAGAAAGAAACAGGCGGCGGCCTCGATCGGCCTGTCGCCGGCGGAAACGCGGACGGGCACGGCATCGGCCGATGCGCTGGCGCCGCTCGTCGACCAGGACGGCGGCGCGGTGCTTGGCGCGTATCGCGATCCGTTCGGCGGCAAATCCATTCTGCTCGTCTCGCTGCCGATCGATCGCGTCGAGCCGACGCCATTTCAACGCGATCCGTCGGATCCGCACGTCAAGCGGCTGATGACGGTCATCGAAACGCTCGGCCGCTTCCTCGATCCGCTCATCGTCGTTCGCCAGGACGGCCGCTATCTGACACCTAACGGCAACCACCGGCTGCAGGCGATGCGCCGCCTCGGCGCGAAAGCCGTCGTCGCGCTGCTGATCCCGGAAGCAGACGTCGCCTACCAGATCCTGGCGCTCAACACCGAGAAGGCGCACAACCTGCGCGAGAAGTCACTGGAGACCATCCGCATGGCCCGCGCGCTCGCCGAGGAATCGCGTGAGCCGGAGGAGGCCTTTGCGTTTCAGTTCGAGCACCCCTGGTATCTCACTCTGGGTGCCGCGTACGAGTCGCGCCCGCGCCTGAGCGGCGCCGTCTACCAGTCCGTGCTGCGCCGAATCGACGAGTTCCTCGACAAGCCGTTGTCGAAAGCGCTCGCCGAGCGCGAGCGGCGGGCGCGCCTCGTCCTCGCCATCGACGACCGCGTCACGGCCATCGTCGAGAAGCTCAAGGCGCGCGGCCTGACCAGCCCGTACCTGCGGCCATTCGTCGCCGCCCGGATCAATCCCATTCGCTTCTCCAAAGCGACGAGCTTCGACTTCGACGAAGTGATGCAGAAGATGACGGCGTCCGCGGGCAAGTTCAACATCGATCGCGTGAAGGCCGAAGAGGTGACGAGAGCCGCCGGTCCGCCAGTGGACGAAGACTGACCTGACTGTCTTTCAGCCGTGCTACCATCCGCGCGCGCATGGAGACGTGCGGCCGCAAGATGCGTGCTGTCTGTCGACACATGAAACGACGTGCCAGGAGGATTGGGAATGCAAGGTGGGCCCCTCGACGCTCTTCCCCTATGGGGCCTCTTTCTGGCCATCGTGGCTCTCGTCCTGATGTCCGATCGAGGGTGGCTACCGTCTGGGGAATTACCGACGCAGCCGATCCAGCAGGAAAAGGAAGCGCCGGTCGGCGCGATGGTCGGCTCCACCCTGGGGTTGCTGGCCTTCTTTCTTGCCTTCACCTTCGGCTTCGCCGCCAATCGCTTCGATATGAGGAGGCAGGTGCTCCTCGATGAGGCCAACGCGATTGGGACGACGTATTTGCGTGCCGGGATGCTTCCCGATCGGCGCGAAGAGATTCGCGTACTGCTCCGCGACTACGTGGATACGCGTCTGAATGCCGTGCAGTCGGGCAGGATTGCGGAAGGCATCCGGCAGTCGGAGCAGCTGCAGGAACAACTATGGACGCAGGCGGTCGCGCTCGGAGAGACCCACCCCACGTCGATTGTCGTCGGTCTCTTCGTCCAGTCGCTGAATGAGGTGATCGACCTCCACGCGAAACGGGTGGCCGTCGGCGTGAGGAATCGCATTCCCGGCGTCATCTGGGTGGCGCTGTTTGCGATCGCCGTCCTGTCTCTCACCGCCATGGGCTATCACGCCGGTCTCGCGGCAACGAGCCGGTCACCCGCCGTCCTTGTCGTCGCCTTCACATTTTCCGCCGTCATCGGGCGTCATTGCCGATCTCGACCGCCCGCAAGACGGCTTCCTGACGACGAGCCAGCAGGCGATGATTGACCTGCAGCAATCCATGAAGCCAAAACCGTGAGCGTGAACTGAATCCGCAGCGTGACCGACCTCTTGATCATCGGCGCCGGCCCCTTCGGTCTCTCGATGGCTGCGCGCGCGCGGCATCTCGGCATCGACCACATCATCGTCGGCGAGCCCATGAGCTTCTGGCGCACTCACATGCCGGGCGGCATGTACCTGCGCTCGGCCTGCGACTGGCATCTCGACGCGCAGGACGAAGAGACGATCGAGGCGTTCCTGCGCACGCAGGATCTCACGCCCGCGGATGTCGAACCGCTCTCGCTGGATCGGTACCTCGAATACGTCCAATGGTTTCAGGCGCGGAGGGAGATCGATCCGTGGCCGGTCACCGTGGAGCGGCTCGATACGACAGGGAACGGCCACGCGCGCTTTCACGCATCGCTGGCCAACGGTGACGCGATCGCCGCCAGGAGCGTCGTGCTGGCGGTGGGGTTCGCGCCCTTCAAGCACGTACCGGAGGATCTTGCGCGCGTGCTGCCTCTCAGTGGCGTGCACCATACGTGCGACCTGGTCGACTTCGCAGCCGTTCGCGACCAACGATGCCTCATCGTCGGTGGCAGGCAGAGCGCCTTCGAATGGGCCGCGCTGATGAGCGAGGCTGGCGCGGCAGCCATCCACGTTTCGCACCGCCACGATTCGCCGGCGTTTGCCGAGTCTGACTGGTCGTGGGTGAACCCGCTGGTCGATCGTTTTGCGACAGATCCCGGATGGTACCGGCGGCTCACGCAGTCCGCGAAGGACGAGCTGGGCCGGCGACTCTGGGCGGAAGGACGCCTCAAGCTCGAGCCATGGCTGGCAGCGCGCGTGCGGGCGCCCAATATTCACCTTTGGCCCAACACACAGGTGGCCGGCTTTCGCGATCTGCCGGGCGGCGGCTTCGCCATCACGCTCGCGGGTCGCGACGGTACGCGCGTGGTCGATGTCGATCGCATCGTGCTGGCCACCGGCTACAAGGTCGACGTCAATCGTGTGCCGCTCGTCGCGCGTGGCAACATCCTGCCGCAACTGCAAACAGATAATGACGCACCCGTGCTCGACGACTATCTCCAGACCAGCATCGCCGGTCTCTTCATGACGAGCATGCTCGCCACACGGTCGTTTGGTCCCTTCTTTGCCTTCACCGTGTCAGCACGGGCTTCGGCGAAACTGATCGGACAGGCGCTTCGGTGATGCCCCGTCATGGCAGATGGCAAATTGCAGATGGCAAACAGTAAATGGCCAGATTCGTTCGCCGCTGACAATTTCAGCGTTATGCTAACGTGATGTTCGTCTCCAGTTCTGTCAGATATTGTGTGCTCACCGCCGTCGTCGTGCTGATGGCGTGCGGTGCATCGACAACCGCACAGGCCCAGGGCGCGCCGCTGTCGTCGATCCTGCCTGAGCTTCTCGGCAATACGATTACGCTGCTGCCCTCGAATCTTCCGGATCAGCCGAACCACGTGGCGCATTTCCAGCCAGGCACCGATCAGTCGCTGGTGCCCTCGCAGGTGAATCAGGCCCTGCTCACGATGCTGTCCACCTATCCGCTGGGATCGCCGTCAGGCGGCTTCACGTACACGATCGATCCGGCGCTGGGCACGTTGACGCGCAGCAGCGACAGTTTCGGCCCCTCGTTCGCCGAGCGCGCGCTGACCACCGGCCGTGGGAAGGTGAGCCTGGGCTTCGAGTATCAGCACGCCATGTACGACACGCTGGAGGGACTGAACCTGCGCAACGGCGAGGTGAAGTTCTACATTCCACACTCCGATTGCTGCAGCCGCGGCGCCGCACAGGCGCAGACGCCTGATGGGTCTCATCTCACCCCGCCCTTTGAAGGCGATCTGATCGAAGCGACGCTCAAACTCAAGCTGGTGAGCGATACGTCTGTCGTCTTCGCCACCTATGGCGTGTCCGATCGTTTCGACATCGGGGTGGCGGTGCCGTTCGTGCACGTGGGCGTCGACGCCAGCGTGTTCGCAAAGATCGAACGGCTTTCGACCGCTCAGGATCCGACCGTGCACGAGTTCGAAGGAACCAATCCCGACGAGCACACGTTCACGAAGTCAGGCTCGGCCTCGGGAATCGGGGACATCGTCCTGCGGGGGAAGTACGCGTTCAACCCTGCGAGCAAAGCGTCGCTGGGGGTCGCCGTCGAAACGCGCCTTCCGACGGGCAACGAGGTCAGACCTGCTCGGTACCGGTGGCGTGCAGACCAAGCTCTTCGGCATCGCCTCGATGAATCACAGCCGGTTCGCGCCTCATCTCAACATCGGCTACACGTTCTCGAGCGAGGGTGCACTGCCGGGCGTCTCAGCTGCCGGATGAGATCAACGTGACCGCCGGATTCGACGCGGTTGTGTCGCCGGCGATGACGATGTCGTTCGACGTGCTCAACCGCACGCTGCGCGGAGCCGGACGCATGAGCCTGGAGGAAAAGATGTTCCCGTACGCGGTAGCCGGCCCGGGCACTGGCGGGGCCCCGGGTGGAAGTGGCGGTGGCGGTGGTGGCGGTGGCGGAGGAGGTGGAACCACCCCGACGACGCCCCAGGAGACGCGGCAGGTCACGAAACAAGAGCTCGCGTTTCAAGAGGGGAACCTGCACCTGTATCTCGGCGCCGCCGGCGTCAGGTTCAGCCCGTGGCGAACGCTCCTTGTCAGCCTCAACCTGTTGTTCCCGTTGACCGACGCGGGACTCCGCGATCGCGTCACGCCCGCGATCGGCATCGATTACGTGTTCTGAGCTCAGCTCAGCTGAAACTCACGTCAGGGATTCACCTTGACGTCGGTGATGATCCAGCCGTGTGCGCCCCGCTGCAGGCGGAATTCCGTTTCGACGGCGTTCGATTGCGGGCTTCCCACCTCGCGGAACCATCTTATGGGCAACGACGGCGCGGACGGTCGCCGTGTCGTTCTTCACATCCACTCGTGTCTGAGTCACCGCAATGTCATACGTCCTCATCGATTCGAAGATGCGCCGGAGCTGGTTCGACCTGACTGGCGGCGAGCGTCGGATATATCCGCTGAACGGCTGACGCATCGAGGGCCGCGTAGGCGTCGCGATAGCGGTCAAGCGCGGCAAGCACTTCGCTGTTTTCATCGATCGGCGCGGCCACGTTCGCGCTTGGCGGCACCGGCTCGGGTTTCGCGGTGGCGGTGGTATCGACCGCCGGGGCAGGCGGCGCGATCGGCGGCGGTGGTTCGATGCGCGCAGGTGGGAGTGGCAGGCGAGTCGCTCCCGCGTCATCGGGAATCCGGGCAGATGGCGGCGGCTGGGCCGTGAGGGTACCGGCTGATGGCTTGTTGCCCGCACGATTCGGGGCTTTCCGTTGCTCCGATCCCGCCGTCGAAGAGGCAGGCGGCTGCATAGAGGCCGTTGGCGGCACTGGTGATTCAGGAGGTGTGGACGGTTCGGTGCGTGACGGCGACGGTGTCTGTTGCGCCGGCTCCGACGACTGCGGCGCCGGTTCTCGAGTGGCAGAGGCAGCCAGATCCTGACCCTGCGGCGTCGAATCCTGCCTCCACATCCAGAGAGCGCCCGAACCGATCACAAGCGCCGACACGACTACAACGGCCGCAAGCGCCACACGCCGCGGGCGTGCGACGACAGGGGCCGTTGTCTGACGCGGCATCCGCGAGTCGACGGTGGTGCGGGTTGTTGTCCAGGGCTCGTCGAGCGGATCGAGCTGTTCGCGAAACCGGCGCAGCGCGCGGGCCAGTTCGTCGAGATCGTCGAACCTCTCGGCGGGATCCAGCGCCATGGTCTTCGAGATCAGCGCGTCGAGCGTCGGATGCACCCACGGCAGCACGTCCGACAGGCGCGGCACCGGCCCGGCGGTGATGCGCGTGATGATCTCGTGCGCCGTTCCGATGTACGCGGGTTCGTACGCGATGAACTCGAAGAGCGAGCAGCCGAGGGAGAACACGTCGCTCCGGCGATCGAGGGGTTTGCCGGTCAGCTGCTCGGGTGACATATAGCGCAGGGTTCCCGCCACGTGCTGCGTGACGAGCACCTCGCTCTTCAGCACGCGCGCGACGCCGAAGTCGAGCACCTTGATCCCGACACGCCCGTCGACCATCAGGTTGTCCGGCTTCACGTCGAAGTGCACGACGTTCTCGCGATGCGCGTGGGCCAGACCCGCGCACGCCCCTTCCATCAGCAGGAGCTTTCTTCCCTGAGAGAACGGCGCGCGCCGCTCGATCAGCGACCTGAGACTGTCGCCGACGACGTACTCCATCGCGATGTACGGATTGCCCTCGTGCTCGCCGGCATCGAAGATCGTGACGATGTTCGGATGGCGCAGGCGTCCGGCGGCACGAGCCTCGTCGACCAGCCGGCGACGCGCATGCGGGTCTTTGATGCCGGCGCCGATCAGCTTGACGGCGAGCTCGCGGTCGAGGACGGGGTCGTGAGCCAGGTACACTTCGCCCATGCCGCCGCGGCCGAGGAGCCTCGTGACCTTGTAGCGCCCAATCACGCTCGGCTCGGCGCCCCGCGTTGTGATCGCCGAGAGGGGCTCGCCGGCGTCGGCAGGAACGACCGTCTCGTTATTTCCGGAAAAGAAGGCCTCGACCGCGTCGCGCAACGGGGTTGGGACGCCTGTACGCTCGTAGTAGGCCTCTCGCTCCCGGGCACTACGACCCGTGAGTTCGCGCGCGAGCTCGACAGCGTTGGGGTCCATGGACGACTCGACCGGCTCCAGGACCACAGTAGACACCGTCTGAACCGCTAAAGCCAAGTGTTTCGCGGAGTCCGGCCCGCCAGGGCGTCGTGGGGTTACGCAACGCGCCGGGCGGCGATTGGCAGCACACGATCCCGCGTGTAGGCGACGAACGTCGCCATGGCGACGAGGACCAGCGTGATGGCCGACGAGCTGATCTCGCCGCGCAGGAGATGGTAGACCGTCGCCGATGCGGTCACGATCATGACCCCGCCGGCGGCCCATACGACCAGCCAGGGCATGATTCGCGTGACTCCCGGCAGGGTAAGTCCCACCGCCGCCAGTACTTCCGCTATTCCGAGAAAGAGCTGGAACCATCGCGGCAGCGATGCGTTCATCAGTACGGCGATTTCAGGCGGGGGCGAGAGGAAGAGCCAGCCGTGAGCGAAAAACGCAACCGCGAGCAGCACCTGTAAGACCCAGAGCACGATGTTCATGACGTCACCTTGCCTCCTCTACTAAGACGTCGAACGAGGAAGGCTCGGATCGACATCTGCTACAGAAAAACAGGGTGCAGTGCGGGAGCAGTGAACGGCGTTCGATTCAATTCATCTGCGGGCGCAAGGAGAACGTCAGTAGAGGAGAGGTTAGCGTGCCGTTGGCGTACCAGTCCTTGCCGGCGCAAGCGGTCCGAGCGAACGGGGGGGGCCGATGCGGCGGGCTTCAATCGTCTGATGCTTCACCTGCCACGTCTTGCCGCCATCGGTCGAGCGGTCGGCGATCCACGAGAATCGATCGGGCTGAATGTTGTAGTAGCGAATCTTCCACGTCGACGGCTGATCGCTCATCACACCGAAGCGCTGTTCGAGGTGCATCTCGGCGCCGACGCGCTGCGCCGTGCCCATATCCTGCAACCCGTTGCCTGCGTCCATCCCGACCAGCTCCCATCGATCGAGCACCTTGTTGTAATTGCGCAGGGTTGACGTGACGTAGAACGTCTCGCCCTTGTCGCCCACGATTCGATACTCGTCGAGAATCTGACCTCCGTCGAGACGCACGGCGCTCCAGAAACCACGGAAGTTTCCGTAGTCACGGCTCACCGCCGAGAACTCCCAGTCGCCGAGCAGGTAGTCGAAGTCGCCTTTGTGCGCCTCGTACGAGGCTTGCATCTCCTGTGGTGTCCGCTTGCCAGGCGTCTGTGCGGACATCGAAGCCGAGCAGACAGCCAGGCTGATGACAAGGCATCTGCTGAGAGTCATTGCGTCCTCCGTGCGATCCTCCAGAGTGACGCCGCCGTGCGGATGATCAGGCTCCCCTGCACAATCGCGGGGGTGGCCGTGTGAATCATCTCACCCATCGAGTTCTTGTGGAGAATCTTGAATTGCGGTCCGGCTTCGAGCACGTACACGTCGCCGTCCTCGCTTGCCAGGAAAATCCGTCCGTTGTAGGCCCAGGGCGACGTGCTGAAGCCGCTCGCCTGAGGATCGATTCGCTGGCGCCCGTACGTTTCCTTGCCGGTCCTGGCGTCGTGGCAGGTGAAGAGGCCGCGGGCGAAGAGGCTACACAATTGATTGCGATAGACGATCGGAGAGGGCAGGTAGGTGGCGAGGGCGGGATTCGACCATTCAACGAACTCGTTGCTCGTCTCACCCTGCTTGAGCGTGATGTCGCCGCGCGCGCCAGGTCGAATGGCATACACGGGACGGAATGCACCGGGATAACCCGAAGACGCGTACAGCAAGCCGTCCGCCGCAAATGGAGTGGGCGTCGTGCTTCCCGAGAGCCCATTCAAATGCCAGAGCGGGTTTCCATCGATATCGTAGGAGCTCACTCGCCGTTTGCTCACCGTGATCAATTCGGTGCGTGCGCCGTGTTCCCACACGAATGGCGTTGACCACCCGAACCCGCGCTCTTTCGCCTCCTGGATTCGCCACAGCTGCTTACCGGTCTCCGTGTCGAACCCCGCAAGCCACCAGACGGTCGGATGCTCGTCCGATACTAGAAAAATTCGATTCCGGTAAATCGCCGGCGACGCTCCTGGTCCGAAGGGCCCGACTTCGGCCTGGTCGAGGACCGGTTGATCGATCTGCCGGCTCCAGACGACGTGACCGCTGAAATCGACGGCGGCTAACAGTCCTGCCGGTGCGTGAAAGACATACACGCGTCGTCCATCGGTGACCGGCGTCTCCGTAGCATAGGAGTTCTTGTGATATCGCGGCGTCAGCGGCGCGCCCCGCTTGAGCTCTCGTTCCCAGCGCAGCTTGCCCGTTGTGAAGTCGAAGTCATAGAGCATCCAGCGGTAGTTCGCGTTTGCGGGAACCTGCCAGTAGGTGGGGGTGGACGGCATCTTCCCGTCTTCGATCACCAGGCCAGGTTTCGGAAGCGTGTCATCGCCGAGCACGGACGTCACAAAGATGTGTTCCCCCCACACAATCGGCGAACCCCAGCCGAGTCCGGGCACGGCGACCTTCCACGCGACATTTTCCTTCGTGCCCCACGTATCCGGCAGCCGCGGATCGTCGGCGACGACCCCTGCGTAGGGTCGAAAATGCGGCCAGTTATCGGCGGCTGAAACCGCGGTCAGCCCCAGCGCCATGAGTAACGCAACGAAGAAGATTGAGCGCATGGTGCCTCCTATGGAGCAATCAGACACCGTTCGAGGCCCGTTGTTCACCGCGCTACTCGGCCTCCACGCTCAGGTCCCGGAAGTGCGCGATGGTACCTTGATCGATCCAGAGGGCCACCCCGCCTTTTCCCTGTGCGCCAGACTTGAGGTCGTTGATCACGAGCGTCGGCTGTTCCTGGCCGTGGACGTAGAGACGCGCGCGGGCGCCGCGGACTTCGATCTTGATCCTCGTCCAGGCGCCCGTGACAAGATCCACGTACGACTCATACCTGGACGGCGTCTCCTTGCGCAGCCGGAACCAGGGCCAGTCGGGGTGCGCAATGTACTGGGCCGCATGATTCCGCCGCTCCTGATCGTCGGCGCGACCGTTGGTCGGACGCAGGTAGAACGCGTCAAAGGTTCGCATGTCGCTCTGCACGCGGAAGGCAATCCCCACAAAGCCGCGGGCGCCTTCAGGGGCATCCGGTGCCGGCGCTCCGGCAATCTCAGCCTGAATGATGCCGTTGGAGAAGTCGAGACCGGTGAGCGGCGCGAGTCGCTCGACCTGGAGTTGCGCCTCGGGGGTCATGGTCTTGAGCCGGCGCGCCGCGTCCTCGGACAACGTCACCCGAAGCCCCTTCTTGCCCTGGAGCGTGGCTGGCTCGGCGGCCACGTTGTGCAGGCCGACACCCTCGGTGCCCTCCAGCGGATACCGCTTGACCTGGGCGGACGCGCCGCCACCAAGCACAAACGTCAGCGTGGCCGTGAGAACCAGCGTTGCGGAGCGAGTCATGCACACCTCCTGTGACACAGACGCCGTGCCGCGCTTCGCAATCAACATGCCGTGGAAGTATCGCTGGAAATCGACGTTTCCCGCACGATATGGTCCCGCCTGCGACCATCGCCGTTCGGTATTGGGACGCGCTCTGCTATCATCGGCCAGCATTACAGGCGAACGCCGCCGGGGAGTTCATCGTGATAGCCGCGAAACTCGTCGAGCTCATCGAGATCCACTCGTCCCGCCTCACTGCCGACATCGCGAAAGACCTGTTCACGAACGAGCGGACGCCAGGCTTCCGTGCGGTTCGTCCGCAGGATCTCGAACATCGGATCGTTCAACTCCTGAATCGTCTCGGCAACTGGATTGGAGAGCCCCGATCGGAGAAAACGCGGACCGAGTTCGCCGACTGGGGGCGCCGGCGGTTCGATCAGGGCATTCCGCTGAGCGAGCTGATTTACGCGGTCATCATCATCAAGCAGCACCTGCGGCGCTATATCAGCGACAACGGTCTCGTCGACGAGGCGTTTCCGCGCATGGAAGGCGACTACGTCCTCCCGCTCCATCTGCAGAGCCTGCACGATCTTCACGTGCTCGTCGGCCAGTTCTTCGACGAGGCGTTGTACTACCTCGCCATCGGCTACGAGGAACGCCTGCGCGGCCCACGCTAGGAATTGCAGTACTCGGGTTTACCATAGGGCCCATGCCTGAGCTCCACTCGACAGTCTCGAACATCGCTGACGGCGGGATGACCAGGGTGAAGCCGCGGTATCCCTCCATTTTTCAGATCAACACGAGGGTATGGCTGACGGATCTCGCGCGCCGGCTGGGCAGGCCGGTCACGCTCGATGACATTCCCGATGCCGAGCTCGATCGTCTGGCCCGTCAAGGGTTCGACTGGATTTGGCTGCTCAGCGTATGGCAGACCGGGTCGGCCGCCCAGCGCGTGTCGCGCAGCAATCCGGAGTGGCGGGCGGAGTTCCACGACACCCTTCCCGACCTCCAGGACGAGGACATCGCCGGATCCGGCTTTGCCATTACCGGCTACACGGTGCACGCGTCGCTTGGCGGCGACGAGGCGCTCGCCCGCGTGCGCGGCCGGCTGCGCGAGCGCGGCCTCCGGTTGATGCTCGATTTCGTTCCCAATCACATGGCACCCGATCATCCATGGGTCGAGAGCCATCCTGAATACTTCGTCCAGGGAACCGACGCCGACCTGCAGCGAGAGCCGCAGAACTACGCGCGAATCGGCCAGCGCGTTCTGGCATACGGCCGCGATCCGTATTTTTCAGGCTGGCCCGATACCGTGCAGCTCGATTACAGCAATCCCGCGACACGTCAGGCGATGGCCGGCGAGCTCGCGAGAATCGCGGGGCAGTGCGATGGCGTGCGCTGCGACATGGCGATGCTGGTGCTGCCCGACGTGTTCGAGCGCACATGGGGACGCAGACCCGAGCCATTCTGGTCGCCGATCATCAAGCAGGTTCGTGACGCGGTTCCGGGATTCTGCTTCATGGCCGAGGTCTACTGGGATCTCGAATGGACGATGCAGCACGAGGGATTCGATTACGCCTACGACAAGCGGTTGTACGACCGCCTGCGCGAGGGGCATGCGAGGCCGGTGCGCGAACATTTCCACGCGGGCCTCGATTACCAGGACAAACTCGCACGCTTTCTGGAAAACCACGACGAGCCGCGGGCGTCCAGCGTGTTCGAGCGCGACGTGCACGAGGCCGCCGCCGTCGTCACGTTCCTCTCGCCTGGATTGCGATTCTTCCACCAGGGCCAGTTCGAGGGCCGAAAAAAGCGCATTTCGCCGCACCTCGTGCGCGCGCCGCAGGAGCCGCGGGACGAATCCCTGGAGCAGTTCTACGGCCGCCTGTTGTCCGTGCTTCGCCGAGAGCCGGTGCGCGATGGGCAATGGCAACTGAATGAGTGTGTGCCGGCGTGGGACGGGAACCCGACCGCGGATGGATTCCTGGCGTTTTCCTGGCGGGGCGCGACGGTCGCGGACCACTGCTCGTCGTCGTGAACTACGCCGGCAATCAGGGCCAGTGCTACGTGCGGTTGCCGTTTCCCGAACTGGCCGGCCGTGCGGTTCGCTTCAGCGATCTGATGAGCCCCGCCAGCTACGATCGGGAGGGGAGCGACGTCGCGGAGAAAGGGCTCTATCTCGATCTACCGCCCTGGGGATACCACGTCTTCGAGGTGCGATTCAGCTAGGGTCCGGCTAAAGCCGACCTGCGTCGCAAGGTCATGGCCGATACATGAGCGCTTCGACGCTGCGCCGCACGTTCTTCGGCCGCTTCCTTCGCGCCAGATTCATCGCGTACGCCTTTGTCGCGACACCAGTCGCAATCGCGAGCGAGATCTTCCTGATCTCCTGCAGCGGCGGATAAAGAGCGCCCTGGTCGAGATCGGTCTGCCGAACCAGGCCCGCGAGCGTACGGGCCGCCTCCAGGAACAACTCGTCGGGCAGCGTGCGCGCGCGGCAGGCCACCGCTCCCAGGCCGATGCCCGGGAAGACATACGCGTTGTTCCCTTGCCCCGGCCGGTGCGTCCGGCCCTGATACGTGACCGGTCCGAAGGGGCTCCCGCTTGTGAAGATCGCCTTTCCACGGCTCCACGCGTACGCCTGCTCGGCCGTGCACTCGGCGCGTGAGGTCGGATTCGACAGCGCGAAGATCGCCGGCCGCTCATTGATGTTCGTCATCCGCTCGATCACCGTCTGCGTGAACGTTCCCGGGGCGCCGGTGGCGCCGATGAGGACGTGTGGCTTGATCGCGTCGATCGCCTCGACGAACCCCATGGCTTTCATGTCGTGCGCGTACGGAAGGTTGTGTTCGAGCAGGTCCTTTCGCTCCTTCACGACCAGCCCGTTCACATCCACGAACCAGAGATGCCGCCGCGCTTCCTCGAGGCTCAGCCCTTCGTCCACGAAGGCGGCGGTCATGAGGTCGGCGATGCCCGTGGCGGCCGAGCCCGCGCCGAGGAACATGATCGTGAGATCTCTGAACCGCCGGCCGGTCACCCTGGTCGAGGAATACACGCCGGCCAGGGCAACGGCGGCCGTACCCTGGATGTCGTCGTTGAAGCACAGGACCCGGTGCCGGTATTTGTTCAACAACGCATACGCGTTGGGCGTCAGAAAATCCTCGAACTGAATGAGGGCGTCGGGATATCGCGACTGCACGGCGGTCACGAACTCCTCGACGAGATCGAAATAGCCTTTGCCTTCGAGCCGTTTGCGCGGATACCCGAGGTAGAGCAGATCGTTTCGCAGCGTTTCGTTGTTCGTGCCGACGTCGAGCGTCACAGGCAGACACGTTTCCGGATCGATGCCGGCGCACGCGGAGTAGAGCGCCAGCTTCCCAATGGGGATTCCCATGCCGTTGGCGCCGAGATCGCCGAGGCCGAGAATCCGTTGTCCGTCGGTGACGACGATCACGCGGATGTCCTTGCGGGGCCAGTTGCCGAGGATGCGCCTGATGTGGCCGCGATCGTCCGGGGTGATGAAGAAGCCTTTCGGGTCTCTCGCGATGTGCGAGAACTCCAGACAGGCTTCGCCGACCGTCGGCGTGTAGATGAGCGGCATGATTCGATCGATGTGCGAGATCACCGTCTGGTAGAACAGCCGCTCGTTTCGCTCCTGCAGACCCGACAGCAGCATGTACCGATCGATGTCCCGCGGCAGCCGTTCCAGGTTTGCCATCACCCGATCGACCAGCTGCGGCATCGTTGCGATGCTATGCGGCAGCAGCCCTCGCAAACCGAGACGATCCCGCTCTTTCCGGCCGAACGCGAGCGATCGGTTCAGCGTCTTGTCGCGCAGCACGTCGAAGCCGCGTTTCATTCTGCGTCCTCCACCTCACGACTACTGACGCATCGCGTGCACGATGGCGACCACGACCGGTCCCCAGATGGTCAGCAGGATGTTGCCGATCGCGTAGGGCACCGTGTAGGCCAGCGAGCCCATGTTGCTGTCGCTCGCCTCGCGCAACGCCGTCAAGCCGGGCGTGCACGTTTGTGCGCCGGCGAGACCACCGAGCAGCATCAAGGGGCTCATCTTCAACAGGTATCGCCCCACGATGAGGCCGACCGCGAGTGGAACCGACGTCACGATCATGCCGGCGACGAAGATGCTGGCGAAATAGCTGCCGCCGCTTTCGTGGTAAGCCTCGACGGCGTGAGGGCCGGCGTGTAATCCGACCACCGCGATGAACACGATGAGCCCGATGTCCATCAGCAACCGCTGCGCCGGTTCGGGAATCGAGCCAAACACCGGGTACCGGCTGCGCGCCCATCCGGCGACGAGTCCGATGACGAGAATGGAGCCCGCCACGCCGAGCCCGAGGACGATGCCTCCCGCCGAGAGCTTGACGAGCCCCAGCAGAATTCCGCCGCAGATGCCGGCGGCCAGAAACGTCAGGTCGGTCTTCGACAGATCGCGCTCGACAAAGCCGGCGTGCTGGCCCGCGCGCTCGACGGCGTCTGGCGCGCCGACGATCTGAAGGATGTCGCCGCGTTCGATGACTGTCCAGGGTTCGCGCGGCAGCAGCTCGGTGCCGCGCTGGATCGATTGCAGGTATACACCCCTGGTGCTCGAATCGAGGGACAGCTCGGCGAGCGTTTTCCCTTTGACGTCACGGTTGGTGATGACGACCGCCGCCGTTTTGATCGGTACGGACAGCAGAGAGGGGTCGTCGAGCTCTGGTCCAATGTCGCGTTCGGCGTTGGTGAACGCGTTGCTCCTCGCCGACACGACGATCTCATCGCCGGTTTGGAGGGGCAGGGCAGGATCGATCTCCTGCAGCGTTCCGGCACGGCGCACGCGCTGCACGGAAAGCCGGGCTGCGGCGTATCGTTCTTCGAGTGCGGCGAGCGTGGAGCCTGCCACCTGGGTGTTCGACACCCGGTAGGCGCGAAATCCGAAGTGCGCGCTCGAGAGCGCCGTTCCCGCCGGTCTTGCCACCGGAGAGCTTCTGCTCCAGCTCCTTCGCCTCGCGCTTCAGGTCGGCGTTGAGGATTCGGGGGCCGAGCCACGTGAGGAACAGAATCAGCCCCAGGTCGCCGAAGCCATATGAAATCGCGTCGGCGAGCGGCGCGTTTGCCGTGAGCCTCGCCTTCACGTCGTCGGGAAGCGGCAGATCGGCGATCGCGTTCAGCCCCGTGCCGAGCGCGGCGGACTGCGTCATGCCGCCCGACAGCAACCCGACGGCGATACCTTCATCGAAGCCAAATGCCGTGGTGACGCCAATCACCGTGGCCAGGCCTGTCATCGCCACGACCACGGCCAGTGCGATCTGCGGCAGCGCCTCTTTCTTCAGACTGCCAAAGAACTGCGGGCCTACCGAATAGCCGATTGAAAACAGGAACAGGTAGAAGAACGCCCAGCGCAGCAGATCGGGAAGGTCCGGTTTCGCCAGGATGCCGATCGCGATGCCCGCGATCAACGTGCCGACGACGGCGCCGAAACCGACACCTTTGATGTGGATACGGCCGATGAGGTGCCCGAGCACGATGGCGAGGAACAGGCAGAGCTCTGGAAGCCTGTGCAGGAATGTGGCTACTGAATCCATGGTGGCTCGGTCACGAAACGTTTAGGGGCGAGTCCGTGGCAGCGCTCTGCGGCGTCTCTTCGCCCGATACCCACGCCTTCAACAGCGTGTAGGTGACGGTCAGCACGACCGGTCCGACGAAAAGACCGATGATGCCCAATGCAATCAGGCCCCCGATGACACCCGCGAAGATGAGCAGGAGCGGAAGGTTGGCGCCCCGCCTGATGAGCACGGGACGAATGAAGTTGTCGATGGTGCCCGAGATCACGGTGAAGACGAGAAGCACCGTCCCCAGGCCGCCTTGCCCCGACCAGGTACAGCCAGCCGACGGCGGGACCGAGCACCAGCCATGGTCCGAGTTGCGCCAGGCAGAGAAAGAGCGTCACGGCCGTCAGCAGCGCGGCCGCCGGAATGCCGCTGACGACAAGGCCGATGGCCCCGATGGCTGCCTGAATGAGCGCGGTGACGACGACGCCCAGCACGACACCGCGGATCGCACGTCCGGCAAGAACCGCCACGTCGTACCCCTGCCGGCCCGCCAGACGCTCGGCAAACCGCAGGATACCGTCTCGCACGATTTCCCCGTTGGCCAGCATGATCGCCGTGATGATCGTGGTCAGCAGAAACTGAAGCAGCATCGAGCCGACGCTTCCGGCCCTCGCGACGAACCACTGAAGCACTGTCTGCAGATACGGTGTGAGCGCAGCCGACCGTTCATCCGGACCGAGCGCCGCGATCGTTCTCCATTCGGTGGAGATCTTCTCACCGACGAACGGCACGCCCTGCAGCCAGGACGGCGGCCCCGGCAACGCGATCGACTGGAGCGACTGGATCTCGGCCGTCAGGCCCTGCGCGCTGCTGACGATGGTGGCCAGGGCGAGCAGGACAGGGACGAAGACGATGAGGAGGATTGTCGCCGTCATCATCGCGACAGCCAGACCGCGTCGGTTGCCCAGCGCCGCCTCGAGCTTCAGGATGAACGGCCACGTCGCCACGCTGATAATCGACGCCCACAGGATCGGCATCAGAAACGGGCTCAGCACCCAGAAAGTGGAGGTGATGAGCAACAAGAGCACGATGACCGACAGGGTCGTGTGCGTGATGTCGGCGGTGGGACGATCGGTGTCTCTCACGATGGTCGCTGAATGAGTGCGGCGGAGTTTACCATCATGAGCACATATAATCCGCCGCATCCATGCTGCCGGGTTGCGCAGAGCGTCGCCGATGATCGCGCTCGAATTCGACCGGGTGAGCCGCGACTTCCAGGCGCCGGACGGCAAGCCGTATCGGGCCCTGGAAGACGTCTCGCTGGCCATCCCCACTGGTGCGTTCGTGGCGATCGTGGGTCCAAGCGGCTGTGGCAAGACGACGTTGCTGAATCTGGCCGCCGGGCTGTTGCCGGCCACTTCGGGGCGCGTCCGCGTCAACGGGAAGGAATTTGCCGGGCTCAACACGCATGCCACCTACATGTTTCAACAGGATGCGCTGCTCCCGTGGAAGAACGTCCGCGACAACGTCGCTCTGGGCCCGATGCTCGGCGGGACGCCCGCTCGGGCCGCCCGCGCTCACGCGGACGACTGGCTGGCGCGCGTGGGCCTCACCGGCTTCGAGTCGCACTATCCGGCGCAGTTGAGCGGCGGCATGCGGAAGCGCGTCGCGATGGCGCAGAACTGGATTCTCGGCCGCAGCCAGATGTTGATGGACGAGCCGTTCAGCGCGCTCGACGTTCACACGCGTCAGCAGATGGAATCCGAGCTGCTCGCCATGTGGGACCAGGCCAGGCGCACGATCGTGTTCGTCACCCACGACCTTCACGAAGCGATTGCGCTCGCCGACGAGGTGGTGGTCCTTTCGGCTGGTCCCGCCAGCCACATCGTCGCGAGACACCCGGTGAATCTTCCACGCCCGCGCAGTCTGCTCGACGTGCAGTTGCTGCCCGAGTTTTCGGACCTCTACCGGCACTTGTGGTCGATACTGCGGGAAGAAGTGCTCAGAAGTCAGCGAGCGGTGAGGCATGCGTAAAGGCGCCGATCGCGCTCTGGCGCGCCGCCGTCGGCCTCGGCGTGGTCGGGCTGTGGGAAGCGGCCGTCGCGACGGGCGTGGTTGACGCGTTTTTCGTGAGCCGTCCGAGCGCGATCGCCGGGCGCATGTGGGTGTGGGTGTCGACGGGCTTCGTGTGGAGCCATCTCGCGATCACGCTGCAGGAGTCGATCCTGGGACTGCTCATCGGGTCGATCCTCGGTACCGTCAGCGGGTTTGCGCTGGCGCGCTCCACGATGACCGCAAAGGTTCTCGAACCGTACATCATGATGTTGAACGCCGTCCCGCGCGTCCTGCTGGCGCCGCTTTTCCTGCTCTGGTTCGGGCTCGGCATCTGGTCGAAGGTCGCGCTGTCGGTCACACTGGTGTTCTTCATCATGTTTTTCAATGCGTACCAAGGCGTACGGCAGGCCGACCCGGTGCTCATCGAGAACGCGCGCATGCTCGGCGCGACGGAGCGCCAGCTGGTGCGTCACGTGCTCGTGCCGAGCGCGCTGACGTGGATCTTCTCGAGCCTGCAGGCCAGCCTCGGATTCGCGATGATCGGCGCCGTCGTCGGCGAGTATCTGGGCGCGACCCGCGGCCTCGGATACGTGATCAGCCAGGCCGAAGGCACATTCGACACGACCGGCGTTTTTTCCGGCATGGCGATTCTTTCGCTGGTCGTCGTCGTGATGAGCCGGGGCGTCGCCCGTGCCGAAGACTGGCTGCTGAGATGGAAGCGGCCGCTCATCGGCCTGCTCGTCGCTGTCGTCGCCGCTGCCGGCAGCTCTGCGTGCCGCCAGGCGGGCCACGACGCGGGCGCGCCTGTCCGGATCGCGATTGGCGGGCAGACGCAGATGGTGTATCTGCCGACGACGCTGACGCAGGAGCTTGGCTTTTACAAGGAAGAGGGCGTCGAGGTAGAGCTCCAGGATTTCGAAGGCGGCGCCAAAGCGCTGCAGGCGCTCATCGGCGGGAGCGCCGACGTCGTCTCGGGCTTCTACGATCACACGATTCAGATGGCCGCCGAGGGGCGCCAGCTGACGGCGTTCGTCGTCATGCTGCGCTATCCGGGACTCGTCCTGCTCACCTCGCCGCAGGCCGCCGATCGAATTACGAGCGTATCGGCGCTCGAAGGCGGCATCGCCGGCGTCACGACCCCGGGGTCATCATCGCACCTGTTCCTGAACGTGCTCCTGGCTCAACACAAGGTTCCGATTCAGTCGGTCAGCGTGACGGCATCGGAAGCGGTGCCGCGGCGGTGGCCGCGCTCGAACGTGGCCGGGTCGATGCGGGATGGGTGGGAGATCCCGCGCTCACGATTCTCAGGCGGCGCAATCCCGGCATGCGGGTGCTTGCAGACCTGCGCGACGAGCGTGGCACGCGTGACGCCTTCGGGACCGGCGAGCTATCCGAGCGCAGTCCTCTATACCGAAACGTCGTGGCTGGAAGCACATCGGGATACGGCCGCGCGATTGGCCAGGGCGATCGTCAAGACGCTGCGGTGGATGCAGGCCCATTCGGAGGAGGAGATCGCCGCGAAAGTCCCGCCGGCGCTGCGAGGGGAAGACTTCGCGCTGTACGTGGACGCACTGAAAAACTCGCGCCCGATGTTTTCAACCGACGGCGTCATGCCAGCCGACGGAGCGGCCGCCGTTCATGACGTGCTGGCGGCATCGAATCCGAAGGTCAAGGGCGCGTCGATTGCACTCTCAAAGACCTACACAAACGAATTCATCTCTCGATGAACCCGGACCAGGAAACAAGAGACTAGGAGAGTCTATGAAGGTTCTCCTAATCTCCGAACTCCTGTTTTGCTCTTCGAGGGCGGCTACTCGACGAGGCCGAACGCGAGAATGGCGTCTCCCGCTGCGATGGCAATGTATTCCTGACCGTCGAACTGGTATGCCATCGGCGACGCATGCCAGTTGGTATTGGCCTGGAAGGACCACAGCGTTTTGCCCGTGACGGCGTCGGCCGCGGCGAACGATCCGCTGTCGTCGCCGAAGAAGACGAGACCGGTCGCAGTGGCGAGCGTGCCACCCCAGGAGGAGCCGGTGCCGGTTTGCGGCAGCTCCCACTTCCGCTTGCCCGTCTGAAGATCGAGCGCGTACAGCAGCCGCTGCGGTTTTGGATTGATGTCGACGCGTTGAGTCCCACCCCCGTACGCCTTGCCTTGTTCCCATTCCACCGGACGCTTCGTGTAGATCGAGCACTTCTCGAATACCTGAATGTAGTACAAGCCGGTCGAGGGGTTGTAGGAAGGGGAGAACCAGTTGGTCGCGCCATCCTGCGACGGACAGACATGCGTGCCTTCCGCGGTCGGCTCCTGATTCGGCGTCTTGATCGGCTTTCCGTCTGCGCCGATTCCGCTGGCCCACGTCAGGTTCTTGATGAACTGGGTGGCCAGGAGAAGCTTTCCATCCGCGCGATCGAACACGTAGAAGAACCCGTTGCGATTCGCCTGCACGACCAGCTTGCGCGGGCGGCCTTCCCAGGTGGTGTTGATGATCATCGGCGTCTCGGTGGCGTCCCAATCCCAGAGATCGTGCGGAGTGAACTGGTAATACCACTTCAGCTTGCCGCTCGCGAGATCGAGCGCCAGGAGAGAGTTGGAGTACAGATTGTCGCCGACGCGTTCGTCGCCGTTGTAGTCGGGTCCGGGATTGCCGGTCGGCCAGAAGAGTGTGCTGGTTTCCGGATCGTAGGTGCCCGTGAACCAGGCATTCGCGCCGCCACGATCGAGGCTCGTGCCCTTCCAGGTGTCCCACGCCGGTTCGCCGCGTTTCGGCAACGTCAAGAAGCGCCAGACTTCCTTTCCGGTTGCCTGATCGAACGCGGCCACGAAGCCCTGCGCGCCGTTGTCTCCACCGCCAGTTCCGGAAATCACCAGACTTCCCGCGGCCAGCGGCGCCGAGGTGGCGCCGTGATTCAGACGCCAGTCGGCCATCTCGACGTCCCACACGAGCCGGCCGTTCGCGCGATCGAGCGCGATCAGGTGTGCGTTGTCGGTCACCATGAACACCTTGTCGGCGCTCAGCGCCACACCGCGATTGATGCCGCTCGCCGCGTCGCCGGCGAGGCCTGTGGATCGCGCTCGCTGGAATCGCCAGATCTCGCGGCCGTTGCCGGCGTCGAGCGCATAGCACTCGTTGGCCTGCGTGACGTACATCACGCCGTCGGCCACCACGGGTGTGCCTTGCAGCCGGCCGCCGTTCGGGATCCTGAAGATCCATTTCGGCGCGACACGCTTGACGTTCGTCCTGTCGATCTGTTTCAGCGCCGTATAGCGATTGCCGCCGATGTCTCCGTTGTAGGTGTTCCAGTTGGTCTCGGACGTCACCTCGCGGAATCTGCCCGGGCCGGCACTGCGCAGCAAGTGGATGCGGTTGTCGTCGGCGCGCACCTGCGCGTCTTCGGATCCTTCATTGAGGACCGTGCCGTCGAGCGATCGACCGTTGGCCAGCACGAAGCTCTTGCGATAGGGCTGGAATCCACCGCGGGGCCGGAGCGTCCGGACGAAGGCGATCAACGGCGGCAGCTCCGTATCGCTGACCCCGATCGCCGGCATGCCACGCGCCGGCAGCCCCTCGCGAATCAGCGTCGTCAGTTGCGGGTCCTGCAGATTCGCGAGCGCGCGGGCGATCGCGGGCGCATGCTCGCCGCCGTTGCCGTCGGCGCCGTGGCAGGTACCGCACCGGTCCTCGAAGATCCTCTTGCCGGGCGGTTCCTGGGCCCAGACCGTGCAGGACAGTGCCATACAGACCACGAGAATCGGGCCGGCGGTTCGGGGCATCTTGAATCTCCTCGCTGCGGTGACGGATTGTATCGTAGCGCTGGGCGATGTGTCGCGATCGAGTGGACGATCGACGATGACGATCTAGGATTGTCCCGTGACCGAGCCCACCGAAGACTTCGCCGCGATGTTCGAAGCGTCGATCAAGGCGAAGCGCGTCGAGAAGGGGCAAACGATCGAGGGCACCATCGTCGGGATCGGTCCGGAAGTGGCGTTTGTCGATGTGGGCGGGAAGGGCGAAGCGACGATCGAGATCGGCGAGTTGAAGGACGCCGACGGCCGGGTCGAGGTCGCGGTGGGCGATCGCATTCAGGCCGTGGTGGTCTCGACCGTTGGAGGACTGACCCTTTCGCGCACGCTGGCGCGTGGGGCGGCGACGGAACGGCAACTCCAGGACGCGTTCCAGAGCGGTCTTCCCGTCGAAGGGAAGGTGGCCCGGGTCGTGAAAGGTGGGCTCGAGGTGCAGATCGGCCGGCACCGCGCCTTTTGTCCGATCTCGCAGATTGACACCGCCCGGACCGACGACGCGACCGCACACGAGGGGCGCGTCTACCGGTTTCGCATCATCGAGTACAAGGATGGCGGCAGAAACCTCGTCGTCTCGCGGCGTGCGCTCATCGAAGAAGAGCAGCGCGCGAACGCCGCCGAGATTCGGCGCGCGATTGTCCCCGGGGCCGTGATGCCGGGACGCGTGACCTCCGTGCGCGACTTCGGAGCGTTTGTTGATCTCGGCGGAGGCGTGCAGGGGCTGCTGCACGTGTCCGAAATGGATTGGGCGCGTGTGTCGGATGCGTCGCAGGTCGTCAAGCCGGGGCAGGAGGTCACCGTCAAAGTCCTGCGCGTCGACGCCGGCACGCAGAAGATTTCTCTCGGATTGAAACAACTGACCGAGGATCCGTGGACGAAAGTCACGCAGACATACGCCGTGGGTCAGGTGCGGACCGGCCGGGTGACGCGCGTGGCCGACTTCGGTGCGTTCGTCGAGCTCGAGCCCGGAATCGAGGGCCTGGCGCACGCCTCGACGTTCGCCCCCACGGGGAGATCGGAAGGATGGTCTGCACAGGTACCGCCGGGCACCACGGCGGCGTTCGAGATCGTGACGATTGACGCCGAGAAGAAGCGTATTGGCGTTGCGCTGATCCCGGAGGGATCGTCGCGCGCGAGCCGGGCGATGGATGCACACAGTGTCGATCAGCCGAGCGAGTATCCCGACGGCGGAGAACAGGCTGTCCCCGAAAAGCTCGGCTCGCTGGCCGACAAGCTCCGGAGCGCGCTCGAGCCGCGGAACAAGTGAAGGATGCGTATGACTCGCCGAAGACTGTTGCTGTCATCGTTCCTCGCCGTGCTGTGGTTGATTCCCGCATCTGGCGCGGGGCAAGGTGGCGCTTCGACCGCGCGGCCAGGCCTCGACGGGATCTGGAACTCGGGGACGGCGACGCCGCTCGAACGTCCGGCGCAGTTGAAGGACAAAGCGTTCTACACGCCTGAAGAGGCGGCAGAGTGGGAACGCCAGGTGGCGCAGCGCAATCAGGAGCCGTCCCCCGCCGCCGCTGCGAAAAGTACCGGCACGGGGACGTACAACACATTCTTCCGCGAGTTTGGTTCACGCACGGTCAAAACGCTCCGCACCTCGATCGTGACGGATCCGCCCGATGGGCGCATTCCTGCGCTGACGCCGGAGGCGGCCGAAGTGAAGCGGCGTCTTCTCGACGCGATGGAGAATCCCGCGAGCGCGCAGGATACGGGTCTGCAGGATCGGTGTCTGGCGTTCGTCACCGCCGGCCCGCCCATGCTTCCGTACTCCTATAACAGCAACTATCAGATCCTGCAGACCAGGGATGCCGTCGTGATTTACGCCGAGATGAATCACGATACGAGGGTCATCTATCTGGATGGCCGCCCTCATCTTCCATCGACGATCAGGCTGTGGATGGGGCACTCGATCGGCCGCTGGGAAGGCAGCACGCTCGTCGTGGACACGACGAACTTCAACGACGCCGGCGGCTACTACGGGTCGGCGGGCGGCAACTTCGGGTGGGACCGGAATCTCCACCTGGTCGAGCGGTTCAGCCTGCTCGACCCCGATACGCTGCTCTACCGGTTTGAAGTGAACAACCCGACCGCGTATACCCGGCCCTGGAAAGGCGAGCTGACGCTCTCGCGATCGCCCGGACCGATCTACGAGTATGCCTGCCACGAAGGCAACTACTCGTTGGCGAACATGCTCAGCGGCCACCGCGCTTCAGAGCGGCTCCGTAGGTTCCTGTTCCTGGTTCCCTGTTCCGGGTTCGCCAGCTCTGTCCGTTTTTCATCGCACGAGCGTTTAGTGAAGTGTGCGGGGAGCGCCACTGTGGCTGGTCGTATTTCTGGTCCTGGCGGTCGCTGGCGGCTGCGACGAGGCCCCAACGAACCCCGTTCGGCCCTCGCCTCCAACCCAGCCACCGCCGTCCGGAAGCCCTCCGGCTCCCACGCCCATTCTCAGGCTGGTCTTCGAGTCGGGCGTCGCGGTTATCGACTTCGGCGGCAGTCGAGGTGGGGCTCGGACACGTACCAGGACTTTCTCATCTGTAACGACGGTGATGCGGGGCTGACGATCGAAGAAATTTCAAGCCCTGACGGGTTCTCGGCGTACTGGGATGTCTGGGATGATGGCGACACGATCTCGCCTCGCGACTGTGTCGACGGGGTACGCCTCCTTTGCGCCAAGGAAGATCGGCCGCTACGAAGGTTCCGTGATGGTGAAAGCCAATCACACGGCTGGCAACAACACGATACGAGTCCTGGGCACGGGCACGGCCCCGCCGCATCCGCCGCTCACAATCTTTGGCGAAGGTCATTACCTCGTCGGGCTGGTCATCGCGCCCGGGCGTTATCATGCGAATCCAAACGGCCAGTGCGCGTGGTGGCGAACGTCCAGATATCCCATGCAGAGTTGGGACGACGATGTGATCGCGCAGGACACCACGTGGTACGACCCCGGGCACTGGATCGTCGACATCCTCCCCTCTGACGCGGCGTTCAACAGCGAGCAGGGGTGCGGCTGGTGGGATCAGTGGCCCGGCCCCAAGCCGCCGCTGGAACCATTCCGCATGGCGTCTGGGAAGTGAACCGCCACATTCAGCCGGGCCGGTATCAGACAGAGTCACGCGCCGGCTGTCGTTGGGAGCGTCTCCGTCATTTTCAGTGGACCCCCGGCGGTGTGATCGAAGGACAGCAGACGAGCGCCGGGGGCACGATCGCCGTTGACATCCTGCCGGCGGACGCCGGCTTTCTCAGCAGCCCCGACTGTGGAGTGTGGACGCGGATTCGGTGAGCCCGCCTGACATCTCCTTCTCCTTAACGGCTTCGCGGAATCCCTAGCGAGCGCCGGCAAACAGCGGTACGCTTCATGCCACGGCTGCTGTGTTGGGTCTTCAGAGGCTGAATTTCCGGGCGAATTCTGGCGGTGGGATCGCCGCCCACGAACGCGTCGTGGGCGTTCCCGCGGGGCGCATCGCCGCGATGAGCTCACTGCCGGACCGCCCTCGTTTCGACGCGCACACCATTCGAGAGCCACTCGTCCCGTTCACGTTTGACGCGGTCCATGCGTCGCGTGAATCAGACGAGGCCCTTCGCTTTCAACGGGAAGAAGTCTTTTCCGCGCTCATCGAGAATGCGCCGTTTGGCGTCTACGTCGTCGACTCGCACTTCCGTCTACGCGCGATCAACAAGGGTGCGGAAGCGGTGTTCCGGGGAGTCGATCCGCTCCTGGGTCGAGACTTCGGCGAGATCCTTCGCGTCATCTGGCCCGAGACATCGGCGGCCGAAACCATTGCGGCCTTCACCCACACGCTTGCCACGGGCGAGCCCCATGCCGCCCTGGGAACCGCGGATTCGCGCGGACACATCGATCGGGCTGCTTCCTACGATTGGCAGATTCAGCGGATGACGCTGCCGGACGGCACCTTCGGCGTGGTGTGCTACTTCTACGACCTCACACGGTTCCAGGAAGCGGAAGCGGCGATCAGCATGGGCGGCCGAACGCGATGCGTTTCTCGTGACGCTCAACGACCGGCTGCGGCCGCTGACCGACGCCCTCGAAATTCAAACCGAGGCGGTGCGCGTGCTCGGCGAGCACCTCCAGACCGACTGGGTCCACCTGGCGGAGTACGACGAGGACCTCGCCTTTGCCACCATTCGCTGCGAGTACGTCAGGGGCGATGTGCAGAGACTGGTGGGGCGCTATCCGGTCCAGGGCATCGGGCCGCTGTTGACGGTGTTGAAGGACGGCCACACCGTTGCCGAATCCGACATGGCCACGTCGGCGCTGGTCACGCCGGAAGGACGAGCCATGTATGCGGCCGTCGGCGTACGTGGCCATGCGGCTGCCCCGGTCGTCAAACGTCATCG
Source organism: Vicinamibacterales bacterium (assembly GCA_963850725.1). Lineage (GTDB taxonomy): Bacteria > Acidobacteriota > Vicinamibacteria > Vicinamibacterales > JAMQPK01 > JAMQPK01. The sequence goes on along the minus strand of CAWKMQ010000016.1, from coordinate 66,034 downwards.
GCTGCTCGCGGCGATCGGCGTGTGCGATCGTGCCCCGCGTGCCTGGAACGCGCAGGAGATCGCGCTCATCGAGGCCACCGCGGAGCGCACCTGGGCGGCGCTCGAACGTGCCCGCGCGGAGCGCGCGCTCCGCGACAGCGAAGCGCGGCTGCAACTGGCCCTCGGCATGTCGAACATGGGCACCTTCGTCTGGCACATCCAGGCGGATCGCGGAGAGCCCGATGCGCGGATGCTGGCCCTGTTCGGCCTGCGCGAGGATGAGAGGTTGTCGCTGACGGCTCTCAGCTCGGTGATGCATCCGGACGACCGCACGCGATACGCCCGCGCCGTGGCACACGCGATCGATCCGGCTGGCCCCGGCGCGCTCCGTGAAGAGGTGCGCGTCCTGCATCCGGACGGGGACGAGCGCTGGCTGTTCATCGCCGGCCAGACGGTATTCGAGCCGGAGATGGGCCCGGCCGTGCGGATGTCGGGGATGGCCGCCGACATTACCGAGCGCAAGAACCGCGAGAACGCGCTGGTGTTTCTGACCGATCTGGGTGGCGAGTTTTCCCGTGCCGCGTCGACGGACGAAGTCATGCAGGCCGCCGGCGAGAAGGTCGCCGCGTTTCTCGGCGTGAGTGCGTGCTACGTGATGACGATCGACGAGGATCGAGACGAAGCCCGCATGGACTACGAGTGGGCGCTCGAGGGCGGGCCACGCGTGCCCGAGATCGTCCGCATTTCGGATTTCATCACGGACGAGCTTCGAGGCGCCGCCCATGCTGGCTCGACCGTTGTCGTCGGCAACACCCAGACCGATCCCCGCACGAATGCCAGGGCATACGCGGCCATCGGTATCGGCTCGTACCTCTTCCACCCGATTCTGCGCGACGGCGGGTGGAAACACCTGGTTGCCGTGTGCGATTCACAGCCTCGCGACTGGCGCGCGCACGAGATCGCCCTGTGCCGCGAGCTGTCGAACCGGCTGTTGCCGCGACTGGAGCGGGCACGCGCCGGACAGACCGTCGCCAACGACCTGCGCGACACCCAGTTGCTGCAGTCGCTCAGCGCGCAGCTCATCGGCGAGCAGGGCAGCGCGTCGTTGTACGAAACGTTGATCGACGCGGCCGTGTCCATCATGCAATCGGAATTCGTGAGCCTCCAGATGCTCCATCCCGAGCGGGGCACGGGCGGCGCGCTGCACGGGATCGCCTCGCGCGGCTTCAGCCCTGATGCGCTGCGAGACTGGGAGTGGATCGATTGCGCCGACAAGACTGTCTGCGCGGCAGCCTTGCGCGCCGGGACTCGCGTCGTCGTGTCCGACATCGAGGCCTGCGAGTGGATGGCCGGCACAGTCACCCAGGCCAGGTACCTGCGGGAGGGCATTCGCGCGGTTCAGTCGACGCCGCTCGTCTCGCGCGGCGGCAAGGCACTGGGCATGATTTCCACGCATTGGTCACAGCCGCACCGGCCTTCGGAACGCGAACTGCGGCTCCTCGACATCCTCGCGCGGATGGCGGCCGACCTGATGGAGCGCACGCAGGCCGAGGACGCGCTGCGGCGGAACGAGCAGACGTTGCGCGAGGCGGATCGCCGCAAGGACGAGTTCCTCGCCATGCTGGCGCACGAGCTGCGCAATCCGCTGGCGCCTCTGCGGACGGGCCTCGAGTTGATTCGGCTTGCCGGCGATACCGCCGAAGCGGTCGCGAGCGTTCGCACGATGATGGAAGAGCAGGTGGCGCAGATGGTGCGCCTCATCGAAGACCTGCTCGACGTCTCCCGGATCACGACGGGGAACATCCGGCTTCAGCGCCGGCCCACGCGGCTGTCCACGCTGGTCAACGCCGCCATCGAAGCCAACCGGTCCGCGATTAAAGACGGCCGGATGGCGCTCGAGGTCCACGTTCCCGATGTGCCGGTTCTGGTCGACGTCGATCCCACGCGATTCGTGCAGATCCTTTCGAACGTGCTGCACAACGCCGTCAAGTTCACCGACGCCGGCGGCCGCATCACGCTTGCCGCGGAAGTCGAAGCGCCGGACGGGAGTGGCGCCGAACACGTGGTGCTGACCGTCACCGATTCCGGTATCGGGATATCAGCGGACCTGTTGCCTCGCGTGTTCGATCTCTTCACGCAGGACGACAGGTCTCGACACCGCGCCGACGGGCTGGGCATCGGCCTGGCGCTGGCGCGCCGGCTCATCGAGCTGCACGGGGGATCGATCGAGGGATACAGCGAAGGTCCGGGTCTGGGAAGCACCTTCCGGATGCGTCTTGCGCGGTCGAGCGAGGCCGTGACGTCCGAAGCGCCACTGCCCCTGGTTTCGGCGCCCTCGCCGATTCAGCGCCGGGTCGTCGTGATCGACGACAACGTCGTCGGCGGCGGTGGCGATGCAGAGACTCGTCAGGGCGCTGGGAGGGGAGTGTCGGGTCGCCTACGATGGCGTGTCCGGCCTCGAGCAGGTATTGGACTTCGCGCCCGATCTGATCTTTCTCGACATCGGCATGCCCGGCATCGACGGCTACGAAACCTGCCGCCGCATCCGGCGCGCGATCGGCCCGGGTGCGATGCTCGTGGCCATGACGGGCTGGGGACAGGAACGGGACAAGCAGGCGGCCATGCGCGCGGGATTCGACATGCACCTGACGAAGCCCGCGGATCCGGCCGTGCTCGAGAGCCTGCTGTCGGATCCCAAACGCTTGCCGTCAGTCTGACGCACACCATTCACCTTCCCCTATAATTCGCCGGTGACTCCTAACCGCTGGCGCATACCCATCGGAGCCGTGCTCGTCCATGTGTGCATCGGTTCGGTGTACGCCTGGAGCACGTTCAACAGACCCATTCAGGCGCTGTTCCCCGATGCGCCGTGGTGGTTCAGTCCGCCCTACACGACGTTCACGACCGCGCTCGCGCTGCTCGGGCTGAGCGCGGCATTCGGCGGACCGTGGGTCGAGCGGCGCGGGCCGCGCGTGGCGGCGACGGCGGCCGCGCTCTTCTTCGGCACAGGTCTCGTGATCGGTGGCTTCGGTCTCGCCATTCGACAGCCGGTGCTCGTGTTCCTCGGGATGGGGATCATCAGCGGCATCGGCTGTGGCCTCGGCTACATCTCACCGGTGAGCATGCTCGTGAAGTGGTTCCCCGATCGGCGCGGCATGGCGACCGGGATGGCGATCATGGGTTTTGGCGGCGGCGCCTTCGTCGCCGGCTACTTGAACGTCTTCTTCATGGATCGCTTCGGCGTTGCGCCGACGGTGATGACGCTCGGCGTCGTGTACCTCGCGGTGATGCTGACCGGCTCTCGCTTGATGGCGTTGCCGCCGCCTGGATGGAGGCCCGCCGGATGGACACCGGCGGCGAAGACGAACCCGATGATCGCGGACCGCAGCGTCAGCCGCAACGAAGCGATCCGGACGCCGCAGTTCTATCTGCTCTGGGGCATTCTTTTCATCAACGTGACCGCCGGCATCGGCATCCTCGCCCAGGCCTCGCCGATGATGCAGGACATGTTCAAGCGGACACCGCAGGCAGCGGGCGTGGTCGTCTCACTGATCAGCCTGTTCAATGCCGGTGGCCGCTTCGTGTGGGCGTCGGGTTCCGACTACATCGGCCGCCGCAACACATACACGATCTTCTTCGTCACGCAGTTCTTTCTGTTCCTCCTTATTCCGAGGCTCGCGGCGAGCGGGAGCTGGCAGCTGTTCCAGGCGAGCCTCTTCGTGGTGTTCACGATGTACGGCGGCGGGTTCGCCACGATTCCTGCGTTCCTGGCGGATATCTTTGGACCACAGAATGTCGCCGCGATTCACGGCGCGCTGCTGACGGCGTGGACGGCCGCCGCCATCGCTGGTCCGGTCATCATTACCGAGTTGTCGAACCGCGCCAAGGCTGCGCTTCCACCGGGCGCGGATCGGGTCAGTATCTACGACACTCCGCTGCAGGTGCTCGCGGGTCTGCTGGCAGTGGGCTTCGTCCTGACGTTGCTCGTGCGGCCGCTCAGAGCGAACGCGCAGTCAGCCGGCGCCCAGGCGCCGGTCACCGCTTAATCGCGTTCCATCAAGGCGTTCAGCTCGGCCGTGGCGACCGACCGATCGAGAAAATCGAACCGGCCAGCCTCGCGTACCTGGCGGGCGGCGTCGAGGAGCCCTGTCATGGCGGCGCGATACAGCGACGTCGCGAGGCTGATGCGCGTGACGCCGGCCGCCTCCAGTTCACGGACTGAGAACGACTTTCCCTTGATGCCCACCATGAAGTTGACCGGCTTCGAGACCGCCGCGCAAACGGCACGGACCGCTGCCAGGTCTGGCAAACCAGGGGCAAACAACACGTCGGCGCCTGCCTGCTCGAATAACTGAAGGCGGCGGATCGTGCCGTCGAGACTGGGCCCGGCATACAGCAGGTTGTGCGCGCGCGCCGTCAGCATGAATGGAAACTCGAGCGTGCGCGCGGCCTCGGCGGCGGCCGCGATCCGTTCGACGGCCAGGCCCTCGTCGTAGAGGGGACGTTGTGGATCACCGGTCGAGTCCTCGATCGTGCAGCCGACAAGGCCCGTGCCGGCCGCCAGTCGAATCGTTTCCGCGACAACGTCCGGTGACTCGCCAAACCCCTGCTCCAGATCCGCCGACACCGGCAGGTCGGTCGCCTCGACAATCATCCGTGCATGCAACAGCGCCTGATCTCGCGTGAGCCCGCCATCTCTGCGGCCGATCGCGCACGCGGACGCCGCGCTCGACGTGGCCAGGGCGCCGAAGCCCAGTCCGGCGAGAAGTCGAGAGGAACCGATATCCCAGGGATTTGGAATGACAAACGCGCCGGGGCCCTCGTGAAGCCTGCGGAACCGCGCGGCTTTTTCGTGCTGGCTGATAGACATGCGTCGCTCTCTGCTCAGTTTTTCAATGCTATCACCCGGGCACGTCACGATTGGCGTAAGCTTCCCGTCGTAGGAGAGATGACGTGAACACGTGGGCCGCGCTCGGCGTATGGGTGCTGCTGGCTGCATCGGCCGCCTGCCGAACCTCCAGCGACGTGACGACGCAGGGGCGAGCCAGGAACGTCATTCTCTTCCTCGGCGATGGAACCGGTCTCTCGACCGTGCACGCCGCGAGCGTGCATGGCTACGGTGAGGCGCAGAAGCTCTACATCCAGCGCATGCCGTATCTGGGATTTTCAGAGACCTCGTCGGCCGGTAACTGGGTCACCGACTCGGCTGCCGGCATGACGGCGATTGTCACCGGCGAGAAAACGAACAACGGCGTGATTTCGCAGTCGGCCGACAGCGTGCGCGGCAAGAAAGACGGACGTCGCTTGAAGTCGATCCTCGAGTACGCCGAAGAGAAAGGGCTCTCGACGGGCGTGGTCACCAACAGCCCCGTCGCCGACGCCACGCCGGCGGCAACGTTTGCCCATGCCAACGAGCGCGCCAACTTCGGCGAGATCTTCCGCTTTGTGATCCAGCCGTGCTACGGCGACGGTGTGGATGTCGCCATCGGTCCGGGGCTGGAGCGCATCGTGTCGGAAACGCAGGCGCTCGGCATCGATCTCGCCGTCGAGCTGCCGAAGAAGGGCTTCGTCTACCTGCAAAACGACGGCGATGGTATACGAAGAGCCGCCGCGAACAAGAACCGTCTCGTCGCCCTGTTCTCGTCCGAAGACCAATTCGACCTGTCGGCCGCCACCGATGCGGCACTCGACATTCTTCAGCGCAACCCCGCGGGATTCTTTCTGATGGTCGAATCGAACAACCACTCGCGCAACGTGCAGCAGACGCTCGACCGTGCCGTGAAGATGGATCGGATCATCGAGAGCGTGGCCGAACGGATGGCGGGGACCGACACGCTGATTCTGTTCACGGCCGATCATTCCTACGACATGCGGTTGTCGGGCAGCGCGCCGAAAGGCCAGAGCATCGTCGGTGCGATGGCCGTGGAAGGCCGCCACGCCGGCGAAGAGGTGCTGGTGGCGGCGCAAGGGCCCGGCGCAGAACGCGTGCACGGGTTCTTCCCGAACACCCACTTGTTCGACATCATGATGGACGCGTACGGCTGGGAACGGACCTCACACCGCTGAGCGGCGTGTCATCGCACGACAATCACCAGTTGCTCTGAGACCTGCTGGCCCTCGCGCCCATACGCCGTGAGCTGGTAGGTCGTCGTCCGCGTGGGGGTCACCGGAAGGCACGTCAGCGTGCTGGTCGGGTTTACTTTGCCGACACCGGGGTCCATGCGCGCCTCGACGGCATCGCTCGTCGCGTAGCAGAGGTTGGTGGCGCCGCGTGTCGCGATCGATCCCGGTCGCGGCGTGAAGATGAGAATCTTCGGAGAAGTTGATGATGTCCCGCTTGTCGGGGCCGCTTCGGGCTCGGCACGCGACGGCACGGCATCGGGCTCGTCAGCCTGGGTCACGGGAGCTGGAGCTTCCGGCACTCTTTGCTGCGGCGGTGGCCTGGTCGCCAGACTGGCCCTGGCCCTTTCGAAACCACTTCGCACGAACGATTCGATCCGCGCAACGTCAAGCGACTTCCACGAAACCCCGGCGAAATAGACCCAGTAGCCGAGCCCACCTGCCACCATCGCAAGAAGCAACATCGTGACGATCGGTGTGCCGGCCTTCTTTGTGGCCGCGTCGACGATAGATCGGTAGCGGCGGTTCGTCGTCCAGCGAGATGGACGCCAGATCCACTCCTTCGTCAAAGCGGTGGCGCAGGCGCTGGCGGTGAGGTAAGCGCTGGCAGTGGCGCTGGCGCCGGCGCCGAACGCTCCTCGGGAGGATCTGGAGGCGCCGGCGGGCGCTCGTTGGGAGGCTCCACGGGAGGCGCGAGAACAAAGCTCAGATTCTGACGGCTGACAGCGGCACCGGCACTGTCGTCGAGCGACTCGCGCAGCCTCAGCGCATGGCCCAACGACGCACGCGCGAGCCCCACCTCGCCGAGGCAGACCGCGCGAGTCCCGATTTCGTGAAGCGCCCAGGCTTCGTCGGAGCGATCGCCGATGGCCTTCGCGGCGGCGAGACAACGATCGAGCAAGATCGCCCAGGCGCCCCACCGCGCGCGGAGAACCAGCACTCTCTCGAGCACCCGGCCCAACTCGAGCACTTCTCCCGAACGGCGGTGCTCGGCCGCGTACTGCTGCACGCGCATCAACACTTCGGCGTGATCCAGCAGGATGTCCGCATCACGCTGATGCCGCTCGGCCCACGACGTAAGTACGTAATCGCGCGATTCAGCCACGGCTTCAGGTCTTCCGTCCGGCGCAGCCGATCGCCCACGCCGTCCGCGAGCTGATGCAGCGACTGGTTGCACACCACGAGACCTCGCCGGACGAGCATCATCAATGACGGCTCGATGTCGGTGACCTCCGCGATGCCCGCGATGTGTCCCGCCTCCAGCGGCACGCCGGGCAGCGCACCGAGTGCCAGCAGCGCGCGCCGCTGCTTCTCGTCGATCGCCGCCATCAACTCCGTGATGATGCCATCGGGCGTGATATCGCGCGTCCATCCGCCGATCGGAATCCCTCGCTCGCGGACGATGGCGGCGGCCTGCAGGATTCGAAGGGGGTGGCCTTCGACGGCGGCACAAAGGCCGGCGGCTTCCGATCGCTCGGCGACATCGAGCGGACGTTCGATCTCTCGTTCCAGCAGCGCCACCGCGGCATCGGCCGGCAGGCCCTTCAGCGCAAGGCCGCGCACTTCGCCCCACAAGCACCGCTCGCGCGTTGCCACGGCCACGACCGATCGCGGCGCGATATCGATCACGTGTTCCAGTTCGTTCTGCGGCAGGTGCACGTCGTCGAGGATGATGAACGCCTGTTTTTCCTGAGGCCGCGACGGATCTCCGCGTCCGTCGGCAGGCAGTGCTCCTCGCTTTCGTTGAAGGCTTCAAAAATGATCTGGACGAGGTCGCTGGCCGGTTGATGCTGTGCCGGAACGTAGAGGATGCCGTCGACGAATGCGGCGGCTCGCGGCTGATGGGCGAGGTGCCGCAGCATCGCGGTTTTGCCGATGCCAGGCTCGCCGCTCACTTCGATGGGAAGACCCGCGTCGAGCGCCGAGAGGGCCGCCGTCAGTTCCGCCTGGCGGTCGAGCAGCCCGCGAATCAGCCTTGGGCGCTGGAGAATCGGTGTGGCGCGCGGACGAAGATGTGCCCGTTCGGCTCGTGGGGCCTCGCGAATCGAGGCGCCGCACGGTTCGCCGATCTGCAAGACATAGCGACCAACTGCTATTTGACCGGTGGTCCCGCCATACATCGCAGGTTCCTGCAGGTGCGATCGTTCACATCATACGCTGAACGGATGGCATCATTCTTTTTGCTGCCCTGATGCCAGCGTGTTGCCGCTATCATCAGGAGCTTTTCGCGCATCGACCGTCACCAGGAGAGAGACGAATGAGCACGCTCGCACCGAAGCCGCCGCGGCAGCCATTGGCGGAGCACCTCGAGGTCGTCGAGTCCGCCGCACCACTGGGCGCCACGGTCCTCGAAACCGGCGTGAACTTCAGCGTGTATTCGAAGCACGCGCCGCTCGTCGAGCTCCTGCTCTTCGATCGCGTGGGAGACGCCCGCCCGGCGCGCATGATTCCCATCGATCCCACGAAAAATCGTGACTACCACTACTGGCACCTGTTCGTGCCGGGCGTGCGGCCAGGTCAGATTTACGGGTACCGTGCCTCGGGTCCGTTGGACCCGTCAAGGGGCCTGCGGTTCGATCCAGAGAAGGTGCTGCTCGATCCGTACGGGAGAGGCGTGGTGGTGCCGGACGATTACAACCGTCAAGCTGCATCGAGACCCGGGCAACAACGCGGCTGCGGCGATGAAGAGCGTCGTGGTCGATCCGGCGGCCTACGACTGGGAAGGCGACCGGCCGCTCCACACGCCATCGTCGCGCACGCTCATCTACGAGATGCACGTCCGGGGCTTCACGAAACACCTGAGCTCGGGTGTTTCCGATAACGTGCGCGGGACCTACGCCGGGCTCATCGAGAAGATCCCGTACCTTCAGCAGTTGGGGATCACGGCCGTCGAGTTGCTGCCTGTTTTTCAGTTCGACCCGCAGTCGGTTCCGCCCGGTCACGGCAGGGTCAACTATTGGGGTTACAACCCGGTGTCGTTCTTCGCTCCGCATCAGGCCTATAGCTCGAGATCGGATCCGCTCGGTCCCGTCGACGAGTTCCGCGACATGGTGAAAGCGCTTCACCGCGCCGGCATCGAGGTCATCCTCGACGTGGTCTTCAATCACACCGCGGAAGACGACGAGCGGGGCCCGACGCAGTGCTTCCGCGGCCTCGATAACCGGGCGTATTACATCCTCGAACCGGATCGCGCGCGGTACGCGAACTTCAGCGGTTGCGGCAACACGCTCAACGCCAACAACCCGATCGTGCGCCGGACTGATCGTCGACAGCCTGAAGTACTGGGTCGAGCGAGATGCACGTCGACGGGTTCCGCTTCGATCTGGCGTCGATCCTCTCGCGCGATGACGCCGGCGACCCGATGCCCCATCCGCCCGTGGTGTGGGACATCGAATCGGAGCCCGCGCTGGCCGGAACAAAGCTCATCGCCGAAGCGTGGGATGCCGCGGGCCTGTATCAGGTGGGCAGCTTCATGGGCGACGCCTGGAAGGAATGGAACGGGCGTTTCCGCGACGACGTGCGGAGCTTCTTTCGCGGCGAAGACGGCGTGGTGACGAGCTTCGCCGACCGCGTGCTCGGCAGCCACAAGGTGTACGGCCACAAGAACCGCGAAGCCGAAGCCAGCGTGAACTTCGTCACCTGCCACGACGGGTTTTCGCTGAACGATCTCGTGTCGTACGACGCCAAGCACAACGAGGCCAACGGCGAGGAGAATCGCGACGGCGCGAACGACAACCGCAGCTGGAATTGCGGAGTCGAAGGGCCGACCGACGACCCGCAGATCGAGGCGCTGCGCAACCGCCAGGTGAAGAATTTCCTGACGGTCACGTTCCTGTCTCTCGGCGTTCCGATGATTCTGATGGGCGACGAGATGCGGCGCACGCAGCACGGCAACAACAACGCGTATTGCCGCGACGACGCCGACAACTGGCTGGACTGGACGCTTCTCGAGAAGCATGCCGACGTGCACCGGTTCGTGAGCCTGCTGGCGGCCGGCGCTCGGAGCGCAGCGACTCGGCCAGGGATCAGCGCATCAGCCTGACGGACATGCTCGAGCACGCGAAGACCGCGTGGCACGGCGTGAAGCACCTTCAGCCCGACTGGTCGCCGACCTCGCACGCGCTCGCGTTCGGCGCCGAGTTGCGGGCCGAAGGCATCGAGCTCTACCTCATCATGAATGCGTACTGGGAACCGCTCGAGTTCGAGCTGCCGCCGCTTTCCGAGGGTAATGGCTGGCGGCAGTGGATCGACACGTCCCTGAAGTCGCCTGACGACATCGTGCCCTGGGAGGAGGCTCGAGCGATTTCAGATCCACGGTCGTATCGCGCCGCCCCACGTTCGGTTGTCGTGTTGTGGCGACCGATCTAGGTGCGTTGGGTGCGAGAGGTGCGATAGGTGCGTTCGCCCATGGTCCATCGACCATGCTACAAGATGGCGCTGGCTGGCCCGTCGACGCCAGCACGCTGCTCCAGAGCAGTCCGTCCGGATCGATTTTCTTGCGCGCCGAGACCGCGAGCGAGATGGGGACGTGGGTGAACCGGTGGTTCCAGAAGCTGACGACCATGTTCGTCCGTCCGCTCATGCCGGCGTGCACGGCGTTCTGGCCGAGGAGCAGGCAGAAGGCCGAGTCGTGCGCGACGGCCGGGACGCTCCTGATGGCATAGCTCGGATCGATGTACTTGATGGTCACGTCGATCGCGCGCTCTTTGAAATGCCGGCTGATGGCGTCGCGCAGGAAGATGCCGATGTCGCCGTACTTCACGTTCCCGGACGCATCGCGTGCGTCGGTCTTCGCGACGAGATCCTGCCCGGCTCCTTCCGCCGCCACGATCAGGGCGTGGCCTCTTCGCTCGATTCGACGCTCCAACTCGGCGAGCAGCCTCTCGAGGGTGAACGGGACCTCGGGAATCAGACAGAAGTTGACGTGGCTGTCCGCCAGCACGGAGTACGCCGCGATGAATCCAGAATCGCGGCCCATCAGCTTGACCAGTCCGATCCCGTTGCGCGCGGATTCGGCTTCGGCATTCGCCGCGGAGGTCGCGCGCCGCGCTTCGGTGACCGCAGTTTCGAATCCGAAAGTCGTCTGCACGAACGACACATCGTTGTCGATGGTCTTCGGAATGCCGATCACGCCGAGCGTCATGCCTTGCCGTGCGGCCTCCTCTCCGATTGTTTTCGCGCCGCGAAGGGTTCCGTCCCCGCCGATGGCGAACAGAATCCCGATGTTCAGCTCCTTGAGCGTCTGCACCATCTCCGCGGGGTCCTGCGGCCCGCGCGAAGAACCCAGAAAGGATCCGCCCGACTCGTGAATGCGGTTGACCGCCGTCGGGCGCCAGTTCGAGGGGCGGCGTGACCCAGCCGGCGCACGAGGCCTTCGTAGCCGTATCGAAACCCGTAGATCTTCGTCACCCCGTAGTGGTGGTAGAGGCTCAGGACGATCGATCGGATGACGTCGTTCAAGCCGGGGCACAGCCCGCCGCAGGTCACGATGCCGCAGGCCAGCGTCGAGGGGTCGAAGTACAACGTCTCGCGGGGGCCGGCCGTTTCCATGGCGGGTGGTTCGGCCCCCTTGTCGAGCCAGCCCTTCACCTCTTCGACGTTCACGTGGTAGAGCACGCGTTCGCCGTCGCTGACGAACCGGCCCCCGGTCATCGGGGATGCGAAGCGGCACGCTCCGAGGCGCTGTATCGAGAAATCGAGCTCGGTGCTGGGTTGATGTGTCAACGGTCTGCTCCCGGTTGGTCTTCGCGCGGAGGATCTCCGAAATACCGGAGACCCGCGTGCCCGCGCGGCACTGATTTACAGAAGATCAGAAGATCAGAAGAATTGTTTTAGATCTTTTGTCTTCTGATCTTTTGATCTTCTGTTTGTCTCGGAACCGGCAGGTGTTCACTCGAGTTGTTTGTGGCAGTATTCGCAGTCGGCGCTGATCGTCGATCCGTCCTTGGCGGCGTGCGAGTCGTCGTGGCAGCGGAAGCAGCCGTTTGACGTGACGTGCCCCTTCTGGTCGGGATACGAACCCCACGTGACGTTCATCGTCGGGAACACGTTGCGGCGATACACGTCCTGGAAGGCCCTGACCGCGCGCCTCAGTTCCTCGTCGCTCGAGCCGGCCTGCTTCTGATAGAACGCGCGCAGACCTTCATCGATCGCCTGGTCGGCCGCTTCCTGGCTGGGATAGGACGCCTTGACCAGCCGCACACCTTCGCGCCGCGCGAACGGAAGCGTGCGGCTCACCTGTCCGGCCGCGATGGCGTTGTCGACGGCTCTCTCGGCTGTCGCCGAGATCGGATGCCCCACCGTGTTGTGACAGTCGACGCAATCCATCACCCGGCGCTCGCCCGCGCTGATCGTCTGCTCAGACGTATCGGGGGCGACGTATTCCTTCACGTTGCCCGCGGCGTCGGTGACTTTGACGTACGGAATGGTCTCGTGCTGTGGGTCCGTCGCGACGTACTCGATACGAACGGCAGGATTGGCATGCCAGTGGATCGCGCGGGTCGAGGTCGTGGAGCCCGGATTCACGTGCAATTGCAGCACCGTGGCCGTTTCGCCGTTCGCTTCGTCGTCGGCGTACTCGCGAATCACGCGCAGCCGATCGCCGGTCCGTTTCCCGGGCTGATGGCAACTCGCGCAGGTCTTTGCCTGCGCCCCGGGAGGCATGTGGGCTCCGGGCGGAATCGGCTTCGGGACCGCATTGATCACCACGTGCGCGAGCTGTCGCAAGCCCGATATCTTGGCGTACATGAATCCGGATACGCCGTCGCTGATGTGGCATTCGGCGCAGGCGATGCGCGCGTGCGCCGCACTCTGCCAGGCGGTATGTTGGGGATGCATCGGCGTGTGGCACACCTGTCCGCAGAAGGTGGGCGATTCCATCCAGTGCAGCGTCCCATAGCCGGCCAGCAGGACGATGATGACGTTGACGGCGGTGAGCGCGGTGATGATGACGGCCGTGCGACGGACGCTGGCACGCCGGAAATCGATGACCGGATAGTCAATGACCGCCTGAGGGTCGCGTGCCAGCTTGCGCCGCTGGAGTCGTGCCCCGACCGGGACCAGGAGCAGGCCCGCCACGAACAGGGCCGGGATGGCGATGAAGACGACCAGCCCGGCATATGGATTGACGAGCATCCCAGCCAGCATCGCGATGACGAGCGCGATGAAGACCACCGCCGAAGCGGTGGTCATCAGCACGCCGACGATCGCAACTGGATGAGAAAGAAGCTCGCGCCGCGTCATGAGAGCGGTCTATTTGAGGCTCTGCATGTAGGCGACGAGCGCGTCGAGGTCTGCCGCGGGCAACGAGCCGTACTTGTTCGGCATTGGCGGCTTCTTCGTTGATTTCGCCTTCGCGGCCGCCTCGATCGGGTGGGTAATCCACTCGCGTATGTCTGCCGCCGACAGTTTGGCGGCGACGCCGTCGAGCGGGTTCGCCTTGCCACCCTTACCCGCGATGGCATGGCAGATCGAGCACTTCTGAGCGTTGTAGACCTCTTGTCCCTTTTTGACGGCGGCGGCATCCTGAGCGGCGGCCGTCGGCGCCGCCGCCAGCCAGAACCCCAGTGTCAACGCCGCTGCAACAAGAACGGGTGTCGTTGTAAGCCTGCTCAGCATGGAACCTCCAGGAAATGAGCGAACGCTACCACAAGTACCTCAGGCCGAACACAAATGAGTTTGCGGTGTAGGGGCGGTAGACGTACCCCAGCACCAGCGAGCTGGGCTGGACGACGCCGTTGACGACCGATGGATCTAACGCGAAGTCGTACACCCGGAACGGTTCGTACATGTACGAAAAGGTCGCGGCCAGCTGGTTGGTCAGCCTGTGCCGCACGTCGAGGTGCAGCTGCTGGAGCCGGTTGTACACCGTCGGAAGCTGCTGCGGCGCCGGCAGGGGCCCACCGGGCACGATGCCATACAGGTACTCGCCCTCCGCATAACTGAAGTCGTACGACACCCGCGCCTCGGTGTTCTCGCCAATCTTCGGCGGCGTCGCGTAGATCGAGAAATAGTCGACGCGTTCGGTCGAGTCGGTGGTCCAATCGCGCAGGGGATCGTTTTCCTGTCCCGGGCTCGCGGACCGCGATTGCTGCAGCCCGGCGTAGTGCTCGTAGTTGTAGCTGCCGCCTCCGCCGAACCCGTTCGGATTCCGGTAATCGGCCGAGACCGAGAACAGATTGACCGTCGATTGCTGCAGCCCGAAATAGCTGTCGTCGTACTTGTCTTTCCCGAAGCCGCCCGAGACGCTGACCATCCACAGGTCATTGGGCACGAGATCCACCTGTCCGGTGAATCGATTCCGCGTCCGGTTGGCGAGGTCGTAGTGACGCATGTCCGGCTGCTCGCCGATTTGAATGAGAATCTCCTCTTCCAGGCCGGAACCGCGGCGGCTTCCGAACTCGTAATTCGCGCGGAACGTGACCCACTGCAATGCGATGGCGTCGGCCGTGGCGCGAAACACATTTTCATTGCTGTTGTCGAAGATGCGGTGGTCGTAGCCGTTGCTGTTGAAGGTATAGCCGACCGTCAACGCGAGCGGCTGAATCCCGCTGTAGGTTGCATCGGCATCGAACGTCAATCGATCATGCGCGTAAAGCTCCGGCCCCCCGGTCGGGGACGTGGCGACCGAGGTGTCGTAGTTGATGAACTGCGGGATGACCGCCGCGCGGCTCTCGTTGTTGTAGTTGTAGGTGCGGAGCCGCGAGCTGAGTCGCCAGTCGGTCTTGGGACGCGACACCAGATTCAGATTCATCGAGGTGACGTGCGCCCGGGCTTCGGAATCTGTTCGAGGCAGCGCCAGCTGCGGCAACGTGGCGTTGATGGTGAACGGCTGCAGCGGGGTGTCATTGGTCCAGACGCCGTAGGACACGAAGCCCGTGAACTGCGTCTGGTGCGCCAGCTTCGTGTGGCCGGCCAGGCTCACGGTCTGCGCCTCGTTCGACGGCCACAGCGCCATGCGTCCACGGCCGGGCGCGCTGGTCGAGTCGTCGACCCGCAGCGGGCTGTCCCAGACGAGCGTGTCCGCCTGATTGTTGAACCACGAGCCGTCGTAGGAGAGCCGCAGCATGCCCCGGCTGCCTGTCCACTCGGTGCCGATCGTGAAGTCGTTCGTCCGCGACTCGTATGGCAGGGCGACCTCGACGTCGTTGCCGAATCCGAAACTGGCGCCCCATGGCAGCTCGCCGCCGTGTTTTGTCGTGGTGAACGCGGCTTTCACGTCGAGATACGGCAGCGGCGAGACCGACACGTTCATCCTGCCGACATTGCGATGTTCGCGCAGGTCGAATTGCGTCGCCAGCGGCGCCCACGCCGAGAGCGTGGCCTGGCCGTTCTGAATCTGCCGCTGCGTCGTATCGTCGAGCGGCAGCGGGCTCTCCGTGCTCTGGTACGGCGTTTTCGTATCGATGCTGTAGAACTGCGGGATCTGATCCCACAGGCCGGAGAAGTTGAAGCGGCCCGGCTGCTCGTAGGTCGCGGCGAAGCGCTGATCGCGCCAGCCCACGTTGTCGGCCGCGGCGCGAAACAGCCAGAGCCCGTCGGGATCTTCGCGCGCGTAGCGCGCACCGGTGAAGAGCGGGCCGCTCCGCAGATCCTGGTAGCGCTGATACCTTGCCTCATCCCCCGATATGTGGCTGAAACGGCCGCCGAGCAGGAGCTGCTTCGGCGCTTCGTCGAACAGGCTGCTGGTCGCCTCGACGCCCGGGGCCGCCGCCGGCGCCGCCTGCGCGGCAGGCTTCGGCGATGCCTGCGCGGGCGTCAGCACCTGGGCCCTTGCCGCCGCCGGCGTGCCGATCACGAGCAGGGAGACGATGGGGACAAAATGAAGATGTCTCATATGTCGTCTCCTCTGTTAACGCATGAAGAACTGCCCAGACGGGTGGTTCGACCCGTGGACGTTTGAATGGCAGTTCACGCACGAGCGTCCGAACATCCGGTTGCTCTTGTTCACCGTAATCGCCGCGTTGTCGTAGATGGTCGACGGGTGCCTCGTGGCGACGTGGCATCGCTGGCAGAGCATCGGCATGCGCACGACCAGCATCCGGTCGTTCGACGAGCCGTGCGGATCGTGGCATGTCGTGCAGCTCTCTTTCACCGGCGCGTGCTCCCACAGCATCGGCCCGCGCATCTCGGTATGGCAGCTCATGCAGGTCTCCGAAATCGAGCTCCCGACCTTCAGATTCTTGACGTTGCTGATCGATCCGTGCGGGTTGTGGCACGACGAGCAGCTCATCTTGCCTTCACGCACGGGCATGTGCGCGACCGCGCGCTCGGTCTTGGTGACCTGGACGCGGTGGCATGACGCGCACAAAGCCGTCTCGGTCGCCTTCACGAACTGGTGCTCCAGCGACTTCGGATGGTGGACGCTGTGGCAGGTCGTGCAGGAGAGATCCCGCCGATCGTGTGCGCTGCCCTCCCAGGCCGCGTGGTTGCCGCGGTTGTGGCACGTCAGGCATGACTGGTTCGATCTCGGCCGGCTTCATCTGCGCGAACTTGCGGATGTGCCCTTTGGCGTCATCGTCCACGTGCGCCTGGCCGGGCCCGTGACAGCTCTCGCAGCCTTGCGTGGCGGCGGGCGACCGGGGGTTTTTCACCTGGGCGTGCTTGGAGCCCTTGAGCGTCGCCTCCTGGTCGGAGTGACACGTCGTGCACGTATCACTCCCGACGTAGCTCGTCGCCGGTGCTTGTCCCGGTGCCGGCGCTGGGGCCGGCGCCTGCTGCGGCGGCCGGCGAGTCACCCCCGCGGGCAGGCGGAATCGCGCCCGCCACACGCACCGTAATCGCGACCGCTAGAAGACACGTGGCCGCTAGCCAGAGACGGTGTTGCATGACGATCCTCTCGTTGAAGTTGTCATCTCAGCGCCATTCTGAAATTCGCGCGCTCGTACGCGGCCGGATCGGGAATCCGCTCGAAGCTCATGTTGCCGCGCATCTCGTTGAGCGAGTTCCATTCGTGCTCTGACCATCCACGATTCGACCTCGGGCGCGGACCGTGCGCAGGTGATTGGGGCCGTGACGGAGAAGCGACGAGACCATCTGCGCCGCGTGGGCGCCGGCCATCGTCGCCTTGATGACGTCGAGACCCGTGTGGATGCCACCGGTGATGGCCAGCGATGCCTTGATGCGTCCGGCCAACGCCGCCGTGCCTCTGAGGCGCAGCGGCAGCTCCGATGAATCCGAAAGCGGCAGGGAGCGAACGACCTCGAGCTCGACGACGTCGATGTCGACGCGGTGGAAGCGGGTAAACAGGACGAGCCCGTCGGCACCGGCGGTATCAAGCGATCTCGCGAAATTCGCGAACGCGGTGAGAAGCGGCGCGAGCTTGATGGCGACCGGAATGCGCAGGCTGGCCTTCACGTCGCGCACGATCTCGATCGCGTCACGCTCGACATCGGCCGCGCTCAACGACATGTCGCTGGCGGCGTGGTAGATGTGCAGCTCGAGCGCGTCGGCGCCGGCTTCTTCGATCTGCTTGGCGAATCCTGTCCAGCCGCCGCGCGTCACGCCGTTGAGCGATGCGACGACCGGAATCTTCACCGCCTGTTTGACGAGCCGGACATGCTCGAGGTACTCGTCGGGTCCCAGCGCCAGGAGCGACTCGGGCGCGTAGGTGGTCGCCTCGGCGAACGATTCGCTGATGCTCTCTTCGTGGATGAACCCGCTCATCTGCTCGCCGGTGATTTCCTCTTCGTAGAGCGAGCGCAGCACGAGCATGGCGCGCCGGCATCCTCGAGCGCTTTGACCGTGTCCAGATCGTCGCCGAGCGGTCCCGGCGCCGACGATCAGCGGGTGGGGCAGACGCATGCCGAGATATGTCGTGCTGAGATCCATCACTTCTCCTTGGAATCCGGCGGACTCCACGGTTGCATTTCCGCTGGCTTCGGGCGTGGCCGCAGCCTCGAACGCCGGCACCTTGATGCCCGCGAGCTGAGAGTAGACGGAGTACCGCCGCTGAGCGGCCGCCGTCGACTCCGCGACGAAGGCCTTGTACCGAGCCGGGTCGGCCCGCTCCACCATGCGGAAGCGAGACTCGTTGCGCAGATAGTCGGCGACCTTCGCCTTGGGTGGCCCGTAGTCCAGGTGCAGAGCGGCGGCTCTCCCTTGGGAATCCGCCGCGGATCGAAGCGATACAGCGGCCAGACGCCCGAGTCGACGGCCAGTTTCTGCTGCGCCACGCCGTTGGCCATGTCGTAGCCGTGCGCAATGCAATGGCTGTAGCCGATGATGAGCGACGGTCCGTGATAGGACTCCGCTTCGAGAAACGCCTGGGCCGTCTGCGTCATCTTCGCGCCGAAGGCGACGCGGGCGACATACACATGGCCGTACATGTTGGCGAGCAGGCCGAGATCCTTCTTTCCAACCGCCTTGCCCGACGTCGCGAATTTCGCCGACGCGCCGAGCGGGGTCGCCTTCGACGCCTGGCCCCCGGTGTTCGAGTAGACCTCGGTGTCCATCACCAGGATGTTGACGTCGCGCTGGTTGGCCAGCACGTGGTCGAGGCCGCCGTATCCGATGTCGTACGCCCACCCGTCGCCGCCGACGAGCCACACGCTCTTCTTCACGAGGTAGTCGGCGAGCGATTCGAGCCGGGTAATTTCGACGGCGATGCCCGTTGGCGCTGCCTTTCATGCCCGACAATTGACGCCGCAGCGCGTCGACGCGTTCGCGCTGCGCCGCGATGCCGGCCTCACCGGCCTGATCCGCATCGAGCAGCGCGGTCACCAGGCCCTCGCCGATCTGCGGCGCAAGACGCTGGATGAGCCCGCGCACCGACGCGATGTGCGCGTCGAGTGCCAGGCGGAAGCCGAACCCGAACTCCGCGTTGTCTTCGAAGAGCGAGTTCGCCCAGGCCGGTCCTCGACCATCGCGATTGGTGGTGTACGGCGTGGTCGGCAGATTGCCGCCGTAGATCGACGAGCAGCCGGTGGCGTTCGCGATGAGCAGGCGGTCGCCGAAGAGCTGCGTCAGCATCTTCAGGTACGGCGTCTCGCCGCAGCCCGCGCACGCGCCCGAGTACTCGAACAACGGCTCGAAGAACTGCGAGCTCTTGTGGTCGATCTTCACGACCTCGGTGCGATCCAGCTCGGGAATATTGAGGAAGAAGTCGTAGTTGGTGCGCTCCGGTTCGCGCAGGGGCGCCTGCAGGTGCATGTCGATCGCTTTGTGCTTCGGGTTGGTGCGGTCCTTGGCGGGGCAGACCACCACGCACAGATTGCAGCCCGTGCAGTCTTCGGGGGCCACCTGAATCGTGAACTGCTTGCCTTTGTGCTCGTTGCCTTTGTAGGCCGTCGACTTGAACGTCGACGGTGCGCCGCCGAGCGCGCTCGGCTCGTAGACTTTCGCGCGGATGGCCGCGTGCGGGCAGACGAGCGCGCACTGGTTGCACTGGATGCAGATCTTGGAGTCCCACACCGGAATCTCGAGCGCGATGTTGCGCTTTTCCCACTTCGCGGTCGCGACCGGAAAAGTGCCGTCCACGGGAAAGGCGCTCACCGGCAGCAGGTCGCCTTTGCCCGCCAGCATCACCGCGGTGACCTTCTGCACGAAATCGGGCGCCCGCTCGGAGACCAGCGGGGGCCGTGAATGCCGCGCGTTGACGGCCGCCGGCACCGGTATCTCGTGCAGGTTCTCGAGCGCCTGATCCACGACCAGGCAATTGCGGCGTACGACCTCGGGGCCCCGTTTGCCGTAGGTCTTCTCGATCGCCTTCTTGATGTGCTTGATGGCCTCGTCAGGCGGCAGCACGCCGGCGATCGCGAAGAAACACGTCTGCATGATCGTGTTGATGCGCGTCCCCATGCCTTCGCGTTTGGCCAGTTCGTAGGCGTCGATCGCGAAGAAGCGGATCTTCTTCTCGATGATCTGTTCCTGCACTTCCCTCGGAAGGTGGTCCCACACCTGGTCGGTCGGGAACGGCGCGTTCAGCAGGAAGGACGAGCCCGGCGCCGCATACTCGAGGACGTCGATCTTGTCCACGAACTCGAACTGGTGGCAGGCGACAAAGCCGGCGCGATCGACGAGATACGCCGATCGAATCGGCCGCTTGCTCGTGCGCAGGTGCGAGATGGTGATCGCGCCCGACTTCTTGGAGTCGTAGACGAAATACCCCTGCACCGACAGATCGGTTTCCTGCCCGACGATCTTGATCGAGTTCTTGTTGGCGCCCACCGTGCCGTCGGCGCCCAGGCCGTAGAAGACGGACGCCGACACATCTGCCGACTCGGTCCGGAACGACGGGTCCCACGTGAGCGACGTGTGCGTCACGTCGTCCACGATGCCCACGGTGAAATGACGCTTGGGGTTCGCCTTGCCGGTTTCGTCGAACACCGACTTCACCATCGCGGGCGTGAATTCCTTCGAGGACAGCCCGTAGCGTCCGGCGATGACCCTGGGAGGGACGGCAAAGGGCGAGCGCCCCTCGGCGTGGGCTTCGGCGAGCGCCGCGATCACGTCGAGATACAGCGGATCGCCGGTGGCGCCCGGTTCCTTTGTCCGATCGAGAACGGCGAGGTTCCGGACCGTCTTGGGCAGCGCCGACAGGAACGCCGTGCTGACGAACGGACGATAGAGCCGCACCTTCAGCACGCCGACCTTGTCGCCGCGCCCGACCATGTAGTCCACGGTTTCATGGGCCGTGTCCGCGCCCGATCCCATGACGACGATCACCCGCTCGGCCTCCGGGTGGCCGACGTACTCGAACAGCCCGTAGCGGCGGCCCGTCAACTCCGCCAGCTTCTTCATCGTGCGCTCGACGACCCCCGGGCAGGCATCGTAGAAACTGTTCGCGGCTTCGCGGGCCTGGAAGAACACATCGGGGTTCTGGGCCGTGCCGCGAAGGACAGGGCGGTCGGGCGTCAGCCCGCGCCGGCGATGCGCGTGAACCAGGGGCTCGGAGATGAGCGCGCGCAGGTCGTCGTCGTTCAGCTCTTCGATTTTCGCGACCTCATGGGACGTGCGAAAACCGTCGAAGAAGTGGAGGAAGGGAATGCGCGTCTCGAGCGTCGCCGCGTGCGCCACCGCCGCCATGTCGTGCGCTTCCTGCACGGAGTTCGCGCACAACAGCGCGAAACCGGTCTGGCGGCAGGCCATGACGTCCGAGTGGTCGCCGAAGATGGACAAGGCGTGCGTGGCGAGCGTCCGGGCCGCCACGTGCATGGTGAACGGCGTCAGCTCCCCGGCGATCTTGTACATGTTGGGGATCATCAGGAGCAGCCCCTGCGACGCCGTGAACGTCGTCGAGAGCGCGCCGGCCTGCAGCGCGCCGTGGACCGCTCCGGCCGCGCCCGCTTCCGACTGCATTTGGGCCACCTCGGGCACGAGCCCCCAGAGATTCGGAACCCTGCGGCTCGACCACTCGTCGCAGAACTCGGCCATCGTGCTGCTGGGCGTGATGGGGTAGATGGCGATGGCCTCGCTCGCCCGATATGCGACCGACGCAGCGGCCTCGTTTGCGTCTATCGTGATCCGCCGCCTGCTTGCCATGTTCGGTTCCTCAACCTTTCGTAAGACCTCCGAGACACCGGAGATCATCCGGAATGCCAGAGGACTACCAACCGTCCGGGATTCAGGCAGACAGCCAGGCGCGCGCCTGAACCAGGCCGGTCTCCGGGAAAAATTCCACAGGTCCCTTGCGAAGATCCGCGGCCGCAAACATCAACGCCAGGTCGCGCCATCGCTCCTGGCCGACGATCGCGATTTTCGCGATGGCGTCCCCGTGCTGCACGTAGAACGCGAGATTGTTCCAGTCTTCGGTCGGCTCCCACCCCTGGAACTCTTTCAAGACGCACAGCAGCTTGATCGACCCCACCCGCTTGAGCTCACCTGCCAAGGTGGACTCGCATTGGCGCCAGTCCGCTTTCATCAGCTGACCGCTGATGTCCAGCCGATAGGTGTTGTCGCTTTCGTGATGCAATGCGATTGGCATGCAGGCCTGCTGGCGGCGCGTCAAAGCAGAGAACGTGCCGGACGCACGGCCGTCGTCAATCTGCGTGAAGCGGGGATTTTTCAGCGTTTCGGGCGGGGAACGTGCCCATCAAGATAGCGCTGGAACGCTGCCGATTCCGGCCATCTCCGAAATATCGGATGGCGCCGGTCCGCTCTCATGTTGGCGATAATGCAGGCGCGCGGTCGAATCGGCGTTGAAAAGATGCCGAAGTCACGAAATACTGTGATGGCATCACCGAAACGCGGGGCGACCCAAGGACACATCATGCTGAAGACGCAACCGAAAATCAGTGCCTGGCTGGTGGCGACTGTCGTCGCCCTGGCCGTTCAGACCGCGCTCGCGGTCGACGTCAAAGTCGGCTTCGACAAGGCCTTCGACTTCAAGGCAGTCCGCACGTGGGGTTGGAAGCCGGACGGCCCAGGCAAGGTCATGATGGCCCGCACGCCCGACGATGACCCGGAAGCCATGAAGAAGCGGGTCGACCCGGTGCTGATGAGCGAGGTCGAGGCCCAGCTGACGCAGCGCGGGTTGAAAGCGGCGACGAGCGCCCCCGACGTCTTCGTCACCTATTTTCTGCTGCTCTCGACCGAGGGATCTGCGCAGACGATCGGTCAGTTTCTGCCGGGCTCCTCCGTGTGGGGGCTCCCGCCGTTTCTGGCGTCCACGCAATCGCTCGAGATGGTGAACCAGGGATCGCTCGTCATCGATCTCAGCGCGAACGACGCGGTGGTCTGGCGGGGGTTTGCCCAGGCCAACATCAAGATCGGCATCGACGCCAAGAAGCGCGAGGCGCTGCTGCGCGAAGGCGTGCGGGATCTGCTGAAGCGCTACCCCCCGAAATCCTGATCCCACGGATGCCGGGATCGAGAGCGGACCACCGCGGCTTCACTCGCCGCGCAGGATCGCCTCCGCCGCTTTGAGCTCCTTGCGCTTGGCGCGATCGACCTTCGGGAACTTCAGGTTCAAGTCCTCGAGCGCGTCGACCACTGCCGCCGCGACGACCAGGCGCGTAAACCATTTGTGGTCGGCCGGCACCACATACCAGGGCGCGTCTGGTGAGCTCGTGTTCTGAATCATGTCCTCGTAGCAGCGCATGTACTGGCCCCAGAGTGCGCGCTCCTTGGCATCGGCGGTCGAAAACTTCCAGTTCTTTTCAGGTTGTTCGATCCGCTCCAGAAACCGGCGCTTCTGTTCCTTGCGCGACACGTGCAGGAAGAACTTGCGAATCACGATACCGTTCCGCGTGGCGTAGCGCTCGAACGCGTTGATGTCCTCGAACCGCTCTTTCCAGATGCGCTTGGTCACCAGTTTCGGGGGGATTCGCTGATTCTCCAGATACTCCGGATGCACGCGCACCACCAGCGTCTCCTCGTAGTACCGAGCGATTGAAGATCCCGATGCGCCCGCGCTCGGGCAGGCAACGATTCGTCCGCCACAGATAGTCGTGGTCGAGCTCCTCTGACGACGGGGTCTTGAACGAGTACACCTGGCAGCTCTGCGGGTTGACGCCGGACATCACGTGTTTGATCGTGCCGTCCTTCCCGGCCGCGTCCATGGCCTGAAAGATCAGCAGCACCGCATAGCGATCCTGCGCGTACAACTTGTCCTCGAGCTCGCATAGCCTGTCGACCCCACGCTGCAGCCACTTCTCGGCCTGCTCGCGGGACGTCAGGCTTCCCGTGTCGCCGGGGTCGACGTCCTTCAAGCGAAAATGTCGTCCGTCGGTGACCCGGAACGCTCGGCTTAGTTTGTCGGCTTTTGACATAGGCGGCCCGGCCGGAGTGCACACGATATGCCAGACTCTCTTGCGGATGGCTGTCGCCGGACTCAGATTCTCGTGACAAACTGGAGCAGGAGGAACGAAGGGCAGCACCGATCATGACCATGAAACGATTTCGCCGAGTGGCGGCTGGGCTGTTCGCCATCGCCGTCGCGTCGCTGGCCGCGTCTGCTCAGACACCCAGTTGCGTCTGGTGTCGACCGCGTGGCCGCCGTTTACGAACGAGGCAGGGCAGCCCCGCTTCGCGCTCGATCTGGTCGAGGCGGCGCTGGGCCGCATCGGCGTCACGTCGCAGACACTCATCGTGGATGCGGCGAAGTACACGCCGGCCCTGCTGAGCGGGTCGTTCGATGGAAGCGCGGCGGCATGGAGGGATCCCGCGCGCGAGCGCGCGCTGCTGTTCTCTCAGCCCTATCTCGAAAATCGGCTCATCCTCGTCGGGCGAACGGGCGCCGACGTGTCCGCCGCGGCGCTGACCGGCCTCAAAGGCAAGCGTGTCTCCATCGTCGAAGGTTACGCATACGGTGCTGCCCTCGACAATGCCGGTATCACGTTCGTGCCGTCACGCAACGAGGAGGACAGTCTCCGGCAACTGCTCAACGGAGAGGCCGACTACACGTTGATGGACGAGATCGTCGTCCAGTACATCATGGACCACTATGCCGACCAGGCACGCACCAGGCTGCAGATCGGCACCGTTTCGTTGCTGACGCGCCCGCTGCACCTGGCCGTGCGGCGCACGCATCCACAAGCGAAGTCGATCGTCGATCGCTTCAACGCACAGATTCGGGCGATGATCGCCGATCGCACCTACCATCGTCTTCTGCACGTTGACTGGATCCGGGCGGATGTCGATGGCGATGGACTCGAGGAATACGTGCCGCGCGCCGACAGTTCGGGGCCGGCCGAGCCCGAACGCGCGTACTCGATCTTTTCAGACCCGCAGAAAAAGCCGCAGTCCAAACCGGGAGAGAAGCGGTACCTGTTTGGTGGCTCGGTCTACACCGCGTGGACCGCCATCCCTGAGAAGTACAAGAACTACGATCCTCTACGCCCGGAGCCCGGTATCGCCACGGTCCCGATCTACCAGTTCACTTGGTAACTTATCACTCGCGGTTCTAGGTTCTGAGTTCTGGGTTCCAGTTCGCGGTGGCGCCGCGACTTCCGCGCGCCATCTTTCTGAAAAAAAGGATGCGCGTATCTCGATCCCCGCGCCCTCCGCGAACCTAGAACGTAGAACCTGGAACCCAGAACCTCGTGAGACTACCGAGGCATGTAGGTTTTGGTGACGTTGTTGCGGGTGTTCGTGATCGTGTACCTGCCGTCGGCGGCGATCGACGCCTTCAGGTAGTGCCCCGTGCACGCCGCTTCTTCTTCGAAGTTCGCGATGTAATCATCCCTGGTGTTGCGCTCGCGCTCGGTCACGAGCGAGAGATGAAGTTGCCAGAGGTCCTCCAGCCCGGGTGCGCTCTTGACGACGTCGAAGTAGCTGCCGATGCCGCCTTTTCGCGGCCCGTTGTTCATGACGGCCACGCGAGCGCCGAGCGAATGCACGAATGGTGGTGCCCCTGAGAGATCCATGCCGTGATGGTTCACCTGCAGGAGGTCGATCCGGCCGAGCCGGTTCACCGGACAGACCATCTCGATTTCCTTGTTCCACGTCAGGTCGCCGAGATCGAGGAATCTGAACTTGCCGTACTGCAACAGGAATCCGAGGCTGCGGCCGTTTTCGCTGTTGTCCGGCTTTTTCAGCTCCGGGTTCGCGCACAGCGGCGAACTGTTCGGGCCGCCGCCGTTGATCGGTGCGGCAATCAGCTCGCCGTTGGTCGCCGCAATCGTGATGTCGAGCCCCTGGATCGGAATCTTGTCGCCGGGCTTTGGCTGCGCGCGCTTGCCCTTCGAGGCTTCCTGATAGATCGCCCACTCGTCGGCCGCCGGACCCGGGCGGTTCTCGACCGTGTCTCCATGATCGAGATAGTGGTCGATGGGCATGAGCTTCGACAGCGCGCCCACGCCGCCGACGTGGTCGGCGTGAAAGTGGGTGATCAGGAGGTAGTCGAGCTTCTTCAACCCGGCGACCCTGGTGGCCACCTCGTGGATACGCCGGGCGTCGCGGTCGTCCCTGCGCCAGCCGGTGTCCACGAGCAGCGACTGGCCGGACGGCGACACGATCAGCGTCGCCCCGCCGCCCTCGACATCGATCCAGTAGATGTCCAGCGCGCGCGCCGTGCCGCCTCGTTGCGCGGCGAGCATCACCGTCGCGAGGGCCACGAGCGCCAGCGCCGACGCGATGCGCGATCGAATCGGGCGCGTCATCGTTTGCTCAACTCGACCGTGTCGAGCTTCCCTTTTTCGATCGCGATGCCGATGATCATCAGCTCGAGATCCGCCGTCCCGCTGTTGACGATCGAATGCGGCTGGTCGGGAAGAATCGGCACACCGTCGCCCTTGCGGATCGTGGCGGTCTCGCCGCCAACGGTCACCTCACCGCTGCCGTTGAGGACGTAATACACCTCGCCCACGCCCGGATGCCTGTGCAGCCCCTCGGAGCTTGCCGGCGTCACGATGAGGTGATCCATGTAGCTCCAGTTGCTGAGAAACACCGACGGCGGAAGCGCGCGGCGATATTTCACGGTGCCCTTGCCGCCGCGGTAGCTCTGCAGCGTGTCTTTCGGGCCCATCAGCTTCTCGTCGAGCCGCATCGTCATGAAGACCGGAATGGGATCTTTCGGCGCACCGACGCGCGAGTCCTGCAGATCGAACGCGTCGTACTCGCCGCTCGTGGTGGCCACGTTGATGTTCATGAACTCCACGGGCCGATCGGTCGGATTGACGATCGCATGTGAATGACCCATGCGTACCGGGGCGCCGACCGTGCCTTTCAGCAGGGAAGCCCGGCCGTCGATCGTGAACTCGGCTTCGCCGTCGAAGATGACGAACATCTCCTCGTTGCGATTGTGAAAATGATGGCCCACGCCGCCTTTGGGCGCGGTCATCTGGCAGCGGTGGACGAAATTCAGCAGGGGAATCGCGTTGCGGGGCACGAGCGTCATGCACGCCATGTCCCCTTCGCTGCCGTGCGAGCGGCTCAGACGATAGCGGCTCGGATCGGTGTGGCCGATCCGTTCACTCAACGCGGGCGGCGCCTGTGCGGACGTCACGAGCGTCATCGCAACGGTCGCGCAGATGATGGCCAATGGCCGCATGCCGATGCTCATGGAAGCCCTCGCTGGCTATCGTATACACAAACGTACTTCTCTGGCGGGGAAGTGGCGCGGATGATACCATGCCGTCCGTTCCTTTCCGGTCCAGTCTGTTCGAATGACGGAGGTGCGGTGATGAGAGCTCGACGGTTGTCGGTGCTTGGCGTGTTTCTCGGCGTTTGTGCGGCCATCTCGGTGGCGACCCCGGTTGAAGCTCAGCTCGGCGGCTTGATGAGGAAGGGGAAGGAGGCTGCTGAAGGAACCGCGTCAAGGATCCGAGAACACCCGGCGCCCGCGCCCGCCTCCACTTCAAATCCGTTCGCCGATCCCGCGATTGTCTTCATCACGCAGGATCAGCTCGGGCGGTTCCAGAAGGGGCTGCAGCACGAGGTGACCCAGCGCAACGTCCTCAGGAAGCAGCTGGCGTCGCTCCAGACGCGCGAACAGTATCAGGCGTGCACGCAGGGCGCAGCCATGTCGCCGGAACTGATGAAGCTCATCCAGGACTTCGCCGATTCGAGCGCGAATCTCCCCGCCGATCAGATGATCAAACGCCAGCAGCAGATGTACACCGACATGGCCGCGATGGTGGAGAAGAAGTGCGGCATCGATCCACAAAAAGTGGAGAGCTCGCGTTTCGAGCGGTTGCGCCAGATCGAGGCGGAGGCGTCCGATATCGCCATGCCGCCGGGATACAAGGCGCCCCCGCAGGCACGGCTCGAGCGCGAGACGGTTGACTGGGCGGCGATGTGGAACGACTCGGCGGCGCGCACCCCGATCGCTTTGAACGTGCATACGCCGAAGTCTCCCCTCTTCGGCGAGGCGCCGGCCGCGGCGGCGCGCGCTCAGACAGTAACTGTGCGTCCGTTTGCGCGGGCCTACGGCGATGCTGAAGGAGCGCGTACCGGTGTTCTGCGGCAAGCTGGCCGAGAAGGCGCCGCTGACGCCAACCACGATCACCGTCGGCACGGAGAAAATGAGCGTCGTCAAGATTCGTGGTTCGGGACAGGATTACGTCTTCCGCCAGGACGAGGCCGACGCCCTCACCCAGGGGTGCTCGGGTGTGATGGCGCTGATGAACGCCATCTTCGACGACGTGCAGAAGCAGTGACGTTTGCTGCCGTCAGCCTTGCCGTCGCGCTGAGCGCCGCCTGGCAGATGGTCGCTCCCGGTGTCTGGCAGGCCGAGGCGCCGATGGCCTCGGCCGGGCCGCTTGCCCCGGTGCGTGCGATCGCGATCCGGCTCGACCCTTCAAAAGTTCGGTTCACCCTCGATCACGCCTCGCGCGATTACGGGATGGTCGGCACGTGGACCGTCGACCGCATGCCGGAAGCCGGCGTGGTCGCCTTCAACGCGGGACAGTTCAGCGGTGGCATGCCGTGGGGATGGCTGGTGCGGGACGGCATCGAATCGCAGCCGCCCGGCTCTGGTTCGCTCGGGATGGCGTTTGTCGTCGATCGCGGCGGAAAGGTCTCGCTTGCGACGCCTGACGAACTTCCCGCGATCCGATCAACAGCCACCCAGGCGTTTCAGTCCTACCCCGCGTTGCTCGTCGGCGACGGTCAGCTGCCGTGGGAGCTTCAGGCAGCGGGCCGTGGCGTCGATCTGTCGCATCGTGATTCGCGGCTCGCGTTGGGATTGATGCCCGACGGTTCGGTCGTCGTGGTGATTACGCGGTTTGATGCCGTCGGGACGCCCGGTGAAACCGTGCCGTGGGGACCGACGGTTCCGGAGATGGCGGCGCTCATGAAATCGCTGGGATGCCGCCGGGCGATGATGCTCGATGGCGGGCTGTCGAGCCAGCTTGCCGTACGCGGACATGCCGGGTTGTCGCAATGGAAGAACTGGCGAGCCGTACCCCTCGGATTGATCGCCCTGCCAGCCACGCCTTAGGAGCCCTGCAGGCTTCGTAGGATGCACGACATTCCGTATTGAAATGGCCCTCCCGGGGTGCGTTCTCGCGTGTTTGCTGAGATTTTCGCGCGAAACGGGCCCTTGGATCACGGCCGTGTTCTTGCTGGAAAGAGTCCGCGATCTTCAACCCGGCGATGCGGATCTCCCCCAGACACCATCGGCTCGGACGGTGGCTGTTGGCCGCCCTGGCGGTCAATTTCCTGTTTCCCATCACGACGGCCACGGCGTCGGACGGCGCGAAGCAGGTCCTCGTGCTCTACTCACTCAGACGAGATGTGCCGGCGGCCGACGTCGGCGAAGCGCAGTTGCCCAGGATCCTCAGAAACAACGTTCCGGGCGGCGTGGACTACTACTCGGAATTTCTCGACCGGTCGAGGTTCCACGCCGATTACGCTCCGGCCCTCCGCGATTTCCTGCGGTTGAAATACGAGGGGCAGACCTTCGATCTCGTCATCGCGTTCGGCGATGCCACGGTCACCTTCATCGAAAAAAATCGCGACATCCTGTTTCCGGAAACGCCTGTCGTCTTTTTCTCGAGCCGACCGCTGATACGTCCGGCACACGCGACCGGCGTCGTGGCCGAACCGGACGTCGCCGGCACGATGCTGATGGCCACCGAGCTGCAGCCCGACACGCGGCAGGTGTTCGTCATCAGCGGCGCTGAGTCTTCGGAGCCCACGTTCGAGAGCATCGCGCGGGCCCAATTCAAGCCGTTCGAACCGCAATTGACCTTCACGTATCTGACGGGTCTGACCAAACAGGAGCTCGAGCCCAGGCTGGCGACCCTGCCCGAGCACTGCCATCGTGTACTACCTGAGCGTCGAGCGAGACCGCAACGGACAGAACTTCCATACGCTGGAGTTCCTCGACTGGGTGACGGCGGCCTCGCGGGCGCCGGTTTACAGCTGGATCGATTCGGCGATGGACCACGGAATCGTCGGGGGCAGCCTGAGAGACCAGGTGGCCGAGATACAGGCGGTTGGTGAGCTGGCCGTCCGGGTATTACGAGGCGAGAACCCCGAGAGCATTCCCGTGGTCTCGCCGAATCTGCACGTCAGGCAGGTCGACTGGCGGGAGCTGCGGCGCTGGGGCATCAGCGACGCGCGAGTCGCCGGAGATGTGCGAGTCAGGTTCCGGGAACCTTCGGCCTGGGATCGGTACGGCCTTCACATCGTTGGTGCGATTCTGCTGCTGATCGTTCAGATGGCGCTCATTACCGGGCTGCTGGTTCAGGGAGCGAGACGGCAGGAGGCGGAACAGCGGCTGCTGGAGAAACAGGACGAGCTGCGGACGAGCTACGACCGAATCCGCGATCTGGGCGGGAGGCTGCTGAATGCGCAGGATGACGAGCGTTCGCGGATTGCCCGGGACCTGCACGACGACATCGGTCAGCAGGTCGCCGTACTGGCCGTGGACCTCGAGCTGCTGCGCACAGGCACGACGGGAAGCTGCCGGAGGCCTGGCCAGCGACGCGCTGAGCCGGGTGCATGGCATTGCCAGGAGCGTGCGCGATCTGTCGCTCCGCCTGCATCCCGCCAAGCTGCGGCTCATTGGCCTGGCGCCCGCGTTGAACGGCCTGCAGCGCGAGTTCTCGCAAACCGGGATTTCCGTCAACATCACGCACGAGAACCTGCCTCCAGATCTTCCGCACGACCTGACGCTGTGCCTGTTCCGGATCGTTCAGGAAGCGCTGCAGAACGCCGTCAAGCACAGCAACGCGGGCGCGGTGTACGTGCACTTGAGCGGCAGCGCCACACGAATCGCGCTGACGGTCGTCGACAACGGCACGGGATTCGACGTGTCTTCAGCGTGGGGCAAAGGACTCGGGCTCCTCAGCATACGCGAACGTCTGGACGCGCTCGGCGGCAGGCTCGAGATCTCGTCGGGCTCTGGCGTCGGTACGCGAATCGATGCCGATGTACCGCTCGAATCGATGGCCGGGGCCAAGACGGTGGCTGTGTGACGATGGTCGAAGAGGTCACCAGGTTGGTGCCCACTCAGCCGGTGCGGGTTCTTCTTGTCGACGACAACGAAGCCGTGCTCACGCGCGCGGCGGCGGTGCTGACGCCCGGCTGCATCATCGTGGGATCCGCGAAGGACGGCCCGGCGGCGCTGAAAGCGGCCGCGTCGCTCCAGCCGGATGTCATCGTGCTCGACATCTCGATGCCCGGCATGACCGGCCTCGAGGTCGCTTCACTGTTGCGCAAGGCGCAATCGACTGCTGCGGTAGTGTTCCTGACCGTCCATGACGAAGAAGAATTCGTCCATGCCGCGAAAGCGGTGGGCGGTATCGGTTACGTCATCAAGCCGCGCATTGCGTCGGACCTGATGAAAGCCGTGCTTGAAGCCAAGGCGGGGCGCCCGTTCGTCTCGCCGTTCTGAAACTCAGCGCTTTTCCTGTCTGGTCTTAGCCAAACTCAGTCCGTTGCCGAGGACCCGCCGGCGCTTGGGTTGGTGTGGCTGCCGCGCGAATCCGAAGCTACGGGGCCGGACCGCGCTCCGATGCCGTCGAGGACCGTCCGACGCGAGGACACTGACTTCGCCTTTCATCCTCGCTCGATTCCCTTCAGGCTTCTCGCGCGGTCAGGCGGGCACGTGTCGGCCGCCTCCGCACGGCTTCGCGCCGCAGCCACTCCAGCCCAACCGCCGGCTGACTTGCGACTGCCGACTTTCGACTTTCTACTTTTCACTTTTTACTTTTCACTTTTCACTTTCTACTACTTCCACGTGACTTCCATCCCGAAGAAGTGCAGGAACACCTCGCGGTTCGGCTTGTTCTTCGGATTCTGCTGCGGGCTTCGGATGTAGAAGTCGATTTGCTGTGTCGCCGGGTTCACTTCGCCGCCCGGCTGTTTCCTGGCGGCCATCGGATAGTTGACACGCAGGGTCTTCCGATCGCGGATGCCCTGCGTGATCATGAAGTGCATCTCGTAGTCCTGGTAAAGCGGTTTGCCGTTCAGCGTGGCATGTCCGAATCCCCAGCCGGCGAGGTAGACGAACGTCTTCGGCCAGTTGTTGTCGCCACATCCCGAGTCGGTCCCGTGCTCGTGCAGGAACCCGACGATGCCGCCGTTCTGGCAGGGGCTGAACTCGTTGAACCTGTCGATGGCCAGCACGAGATCGCCGTCGGGAATCTTGAGCCGCGCTTCGAACGTGCCGGTGTTCGTCAGGTCGTTCACGTCGATCTCCGCCGTCCCCGAGACCGGCTTCACGGTCTTCGCGTCGTTGTCCATGTGATCCCAGCCCGCGGGATCGTTCAGGCCGCCGACCATGTAGATGCGCGCGGCCGAGAGCACGTAATGACCGTCGTAGAGATCGTGCTGCTCGGGCGCGAACATCGTGATCGATGCGCCCGGCTGTTGCCTCGGATTAGCCGGCTGCTGCGCGACCGCCGCGGCACTGCAGAGCAAGAGGATGCAAAGGATGTCGATGCGCATGAGACCCCCTTGGAAAGAAAAAGGCGGGTCCTGAAGTTATCAGAACCCGCCCAGAACCCCGACTTTCTACTTTCTACTTTCTACTCTTCTACTTTCCAGGTTTCAGTACGGCGGCAGCTTGATCCCCAGCATCACGCGCATGTAGTTGACGTTGTGGGCGAGGTAATCATCGATCGCGAGCTCCAGATTGCCGCCGATGGCATCGAACCCGTCGTCGCCCTGGCGCGGGCCGTCCATGTCGAAAATCGCCCAGCCTTTGTAGTGGCGATCCCGGAGCAGCTTGAAGACGGCAGGGAAGTCGACGCCGCCTCCGCCCATGTTGTGATACACGCTCGCGACCTTGTGTGATTCCTGCGTCGGCGTCGACGTGTTGCCGCGGTATTTCGCGTAGGTGTCCTTGAGGTGCACTTCGGCGATGCGATCGAAGTAGTCGCTCATGATCTTCACCGCGTCCATCCCACCGAGCGTGAGGTGTCCGGTGTCGGTCGTCAGCCACACGAGCTTGGGATCGGTCAGCTCCATGACGCGCCGCACGTCGCTCTCGCGTTCCATGGGACCCCAGATGTGCGGATGCGGGGCCATCCTGATGCCCATCTTGATCGTCTGCCGGCCAATCTCGTTGAGCGTATCGGCGAGCCGCTTGAGCTGATCGTCTGACGGTCCGCCGGCTGGCCGCGCGCCCATGTTGCACTTCCACAAGCGTGCATCCGAACGGCTGGAGAAAGTCGCGCGCGAACGCGACGTGCGTTTCGATCGTTTTGGGGATCTCGGCTGGATCGATGAAGTTGGTCGACTGTCCTTTCGCGCCATTGGACACGTCGATCATCGTGATCCCTGCGTCGTCGAAGATCTTTTTCAGCGCGAGCGGGTTGCTCCGATACTTCTCAATCTGCTGAGCGTACGGCTCGATGCCCTGCAAGCCGAGCGCCTTGACCCGCTTGATGGCCCATTCGAGATCGCGCCCGCCGCTCCAGAGCGAGCTGGTGCTTCCGAAGAGGATGTCGGGGTTCACAGGATCGAGCGGCTTGTGGGTCACCGCACCCCACGCGGTTGCTGGTCCGACGAGGCCCGCCGCCATGGCCGCGCCGCCGACGGCCAGGGCACTGGACATGAAGTCGCGTCTGCTCACGCCTCGCTGGGAAACAGTCTGTGTCATCGATGCCTCCTTGGCCCGGTGAACGTGCTGCTGATATGGCATCCGCTCAGAATACGAAGCGGAGACCGAACTGCATGCTCCGCGCATCGTCGGCGGAGGAGATGACCCCCGCTGTCACGTTGCTGATGTTACCGTCCGGCTGTCCGAAGTTCGTCGTGTTCAGCAGGTTGAAGATCTCCCAGCGGAACTCGAGTCGCGAGGCGCCGCCTGTGGGGAAGCGCTTGCTGAGGGAGAAGTCCACCTGTTTGGAGCCCGGGCCGATCAACGTGTTCCGCCCGGCCGTGCCCTGGAATCCCGACGCGGGCACCACGTACGCCGTGCGATTGTACCACTGCGTCTGTGACGGATTGTCGACCTCCCCTCGATCGCCTTCGCGGCCCGCCGCGTAGTTGACGCGCTGCGGCACGAACGACCCGCACTGGCAGACGTTGGTGCCGGAGAGCGTGAACGGGAATCCGCTGCCGGCGCGAACCACGCCCTGCACCTGCCAGTCTCCGAGAATGTACCCAACGGGACCGCCGCTCGTTCAGCCACCGCCGGCCGTCGCCAAACGGCAGCTCGTAGCCGAAGCTGAAGGCACCGCGATGGCGCTGATGGTAACGCGAGAGGCTCTCGTCCGCGTCGAAATCGGTCCTGAACGCGGTGTCGTTCGCCTCGACCTCGCCCGATCCGTTGTCTCGATTCTCCGACAACTGATAGTTGGCGAGGAAGAACAGCCCGGCGGAGTACCGCTTCTCGAGGCGAAGCGAGAGACCGTTGAATTTGGCGGTCCCGATGGCCGCCGAATACAACATCGCCGGCTGGAACTGCGGGAAAGGCAGACGGGTGTTGATATCCGTCGTCCCGAAGTTGGCCTGATTGATGTTGTACCGCTTGCTCAGGCTCCGGCTCCGGCTGCCGGTGTACGCGACTTCGACCAGGTAGTCGGCACCCAGGCTGCGCTGGACGTTCACGTTCCACTGCTTCGTGTACGGCGTCCGATTGTCCGGATCGAGCGAGAACGGCGCGGGAAACTGCGGGATGTTGTTCAGATCCGGAAAGAGGTTGTCCACCTGCAGCGGCGCCGCGACCCCCGGATTCAGCGAGTACTGGCCGTAGTAGGGCGGAATCAGACGCGTGAACTGCAGCTCGTTCAAGTTGAGATTGTCGTAGTAGACGCCGAACCCGGAACGCAGGACCGTCCGGGGAGTCAGGTTGTACGCCACGCCGATGCGTGGACCGAAGTTGTTCAAGTCTTTCTGAAGGATGCCGTCCGGGAAATACCCTTCCTGCTGATGCACCAGCGGCACCAGCGCCGCGGGCATCGAGGTCGGCAGGGCGTTGTACCCGATCTTCCCCGTGGCGGCGTCGAACGCCGCTTCGATACCGTTCTCTTCGGCCCACGGCGCCAGATACTCCCAGCGCAAGCCGAGGTTGAGGGTCAGCTTCTCGTTGATCTGCCAGTTGTCGTCGATGAACGGCGAGATCGTGGGCGAGTGGTAAGTCGCAGCCGACGCGCCGAACGCGCCCGCGCAGGTGGAGCAGTAGCCGAGCAGATAATCTGCGACGGCGTTGCCCGTGAAAATACCGTTGAATGTGAAGTTGCCGCGCGTTGAGTTGTCCGTCAGGTGGTCGAACTTGCGGAACTGCGCCTGCACGCCGAACCGGAGCGTGTGGCCGCCAAATGTCCGGCTGGTGGCGTTCGAGAAGCTGTAAATGTTTTCGGTCGCCCCCTGCGTGTTGCCGCCTTCGCCCTGCCCGGTGAATCCGGAAATCGTCCACGCGGGGCGGCCGTAGGCAAGAGGAAACGTCGCCGCGGCGAGGTTGTCCAGGCCGAGGTCGTTCGTCCAGTTGCGGCCCTCAGGACTGATTGGGGCGTTCAGGTGATAGGCGTAGTTGTAACCGAAGCGGAACTCGTTGACCCACGAGCTCGACAGCACCCAGGTGTGTCCGACCGCGAGGTTCCGGCCTCGCTGTGGCAGGTCGGTCGCGTTGAACGTCCCGGGCTGGAGCTGCGATCCTTTGTAATACATGAACCGCTGGAACAGACTGTGGTTGTTGTTCAGCGTCTGGTCGGCCCTGATCGACGCGGTGTCCGAGTCGTCTGTGAAGTCCTTGATGATCGTGTAGTTGTTCGCGCCGGCCGAGTTCGGCGCGGGAATCGTCGGCGTGAGCACGCGCGCGAATTGCGAGAACCGGTTCGACGGGATGATGTTGCCCTGGAACGGCTGCCCCGTCAGCGGATCGCGAATCGGCGTGGCCAGCGACGAGAAATTTCCCGAGAGGAACGCCTGGCTCGGCACGCTGCCCAGGAACGGCTGACCCTGCAGTGTGCGCAGGCCTTCGTAGGCGCCGAACACGAAAAACTTGTTGTGCATAATCGGCCCGCCGCCGGTGCCGCCAAACTGATTCCGCTTGTAATCAGGCTTGGTCGGCGCGAAGAAGTTCTTCGAGTCGAACTTGTCGCTCCTGGTGAACTCGTACGCCGATCCGTGCAGCTGATTGCTGCCCGATTTCGTCACGATGGAGACGACCGCCTGGCCCTGGCCGTACTCGGTGGAGAACGAGTTCCGGAGCAGGCTCACCTCCTGAACGGCATCGATCGGCGGGTTCAGCGAGAGATTGTTGAAGCGCAGCGACCGCACGTACACGCCATCGATCGTGTAGTTGGTCGAGCTGTCGCGCCCGCCTTCGACCGTGATGAACTGATTGCGGCGCCCGAACTGGGTGTTGCGCGCGAAGTTTCGCGGCGTCACGCCGGCCGAGAGCGACGCCAGCGACAGCACGGTGCGGCCGTTCAGCGGCAGGTCTTCGATCAGCTTCTCGCTGATCACCTGGCCGACCGATGCGCTTTGCGTCTGCAGCAGCGCGGATTCGCCCGTCACCGTGATCGCTTCGCTGACCGCCGCCACGCCGAGCGTAATCGTCGGGCGTGCGGTCTCGCCCTGTCGCAGCACGAAGTTCGGGAGCTCGGCGGTCTGGAACCCCTGCAGCTCGACTTTGATGTGATAGGAAGCCGGCGGCAGCGCGGGAACGGAGAATCGTCCTTCACCATCCGTGACGGTCGTGCGCTGCGCGTTCGTCCCCACGTTCGTCACAGTGACGGTCGCGCCCGGTATGGCGGCTTGCGAAGAATCCGTCACCAGTCCCGCCAGCCCGGACGAGGCTGACTGCTGAGCTGAAACAACCGACGACAGCGCCAGCAATGCGGCGAAGACGTAGATCGCGAGTCCGCGGTTCATGGTCGTCCTCCTCAAGATGTTCAGATCGAGTGTTATGTGTGGGCATTGTATGCCCCGGTTTTGTGACCGTCAAAACAGTTGTGTCTCCAAGCGATCCAAAGAGATGGATGTTTGGGTTAGGATGGCGGTGACGCGTTTCCTCACCTGTGCCCTGCTACCGCTTCGGCGAATTCATCCTCTCGCCACGCCGCCGGCTCCTCCTGCGTAACGGGCGCGAGCAGCCGCTCATCCCCCGGTATTTCGACCTGCTTCTGTTCCTCATCGAACGGCGAGGCCGAAGCGGTGCACCGGCGCGACATCTTCGATCGCATCTGGACCGACGTCATCGTGTCGGACAGCGCGCTGAGCCAGGCCATCCGGACGATCCGCCGCGTGCTTGGCGACGATTCTCGAGAGCCGCGTTTTGTGCGCACAGTATCGCGCCATGGATACCGCTTCGTGTTCGCGGATGTCGTCGAAGAGGATGATGAAGCGGAATGTCAGCCAACAGTGTCAATTCCGCCGGTCAGCGCGACGCCGCCTGTTTCGGTATCCGAAACGTACGAATCTCTTCTACAACGAGTGACCGGAAGCAGCGACAACGCGAGCGAGGAAGAGGAGCAGCGCGAAGCGGCTGAGTTGCTGCATGCGCTTGGGCACGGCCGAGGCGCTGCGGCGTCTTGGCACTCGTCCGCGTCATCCCTTTGCGCGCGCGTTGCTGAGAGACACCCGGTGGGATGTCGCCGAAGCCGGTGCGGTACCGATTCTCGGCGAGCCCGCGCCGTTTGCGACCGCGCGCGAGCTCGTCAGACTCCGGCTGCGCCGCGCGGCCGCCCTCGCCGCTGTGCGATGGGCCAGCGCGTCGCTTGGCGGCGGCCTGGCGGGCGTGGTCGGCGGGACCGGAGGCGCATTGATCCTCATGGCGGCGCCCGGCAGCGCCGCGTCGCTTGCCGTTGTTCCCGTGCTCGCCATGATCGGAGGAGCCTGCGGCGCGCTCGGCGGCGCGGGCGTGGGCGCGGGGCTGTCGGTCGCCGAATCGATTGCGCGATCGTGGCGCGCGATGGCGCTGGTCTGCGGCGCCGCGGTCGGAGGTGGGCTCGCGGGATCGGCCGCCCAGTGGATCAGCCGATGGAGCCTTGCCGCGCTCGTCGGCGTGAACCTGGACGTCGGCGGCGGCATCGAAGGTCTCGCGATTGGAGCGGCCGCGGGACTTGGCTACACCCTTGCCACCCTGCACTCGCGAGGGTGGGATGGCGGCGCCGCGTGGCAGCTCTCGATTGGTGACCGCGGTGGTGACCGCGGCTGCCTGCGGAATTGCCGCGCTCGGCATTGCGCTGGCGGGACGGCCTCTGGTGGGAGGCACGATTCACCTCATCGCGCAGGCATCCGCCGGATCGCAGGCGACCTTGACCCCGCTCGGCCGCTTCCTTGGCGAGACCGACTTCGGCCCGCTGACGGCCGCGCTCGTCGCGACCGGCGAGGGTGCGCTGTTCGGTTTCGGCCTCGCCCTGGGCCTTAGCACGACGTTCCTGACACGGTCTCACCCACATCTCACCGAACGCTCACAACTCGCTGAGGACTTCTGACCGAGGACCGCCGATGCTTCCTCGTGGAGGACATCGATGGCATTGCTCGCATCTGCCGCGGTACGCCGCAGCGCGAAAGCGCGAAGGCGGCCGCTTCCACGCTGCGCCACACCAGAATCCAGATGACGACGGTCCGCCCGACCGAGTTCATCGACCTGACCGATCGACTCAACGGGTTTGTCGCGGAAGCAGGCGTTCGTCCGGCATCCTCAACGTCCAGACGCTGCACACGACGACGGCGGTTGTCGTCAACGAGCACGAGCCGCTGCTGCTGAGCGACTTCCAGGCCCTTCTTGAAGCCGCTGCACCGGACGGGGGCCGATACCGGCACGACGACCCGGCCGAACGCACCGTGAATGTGACCGACGCCGAACGGCCCAACGGTCACGCCCACTGTCGAGCCCTGCTGCTGCCCTCTTCGGCGTGCCTGAACGTGACCAGCGGCCGGCTGCTGCTCGGGCGGTGGCAGCGGGTGTTCTTCGTCGAGCTCGATGGACCGCGGGAGCGGGAGCTTTCGGTGCTCGTGATTTCGGAGGCGGCGCGATGAAGGTCAAGATGATCCTGCCGGCGCTGACCGAGGCGACGAGCCCGTTCTTCCGTCCGATCAAGTACTCGCTCTTCCCGCCGCTCGGCCTCGCGACGCTGGCGGCCTATCTCGATGATGACGCCGATGTGGAGATTCAGGACGAGCACGTCGAGGTGCTCGATCTGAACGACACGCCCGACCTCGTCGTCATCCAGGTCTATATCACCTCGGCGTATCGTGCCTATCGCATCGCCGACCACTACCGCGCCCGCGGCGCGCACGTCGCCCTGGGCGGTCTGCACGTGACATCGCTTCCCGATGAAGCCGCCTCGCACGCCGACACGATCTTCCTCGGCCCGGGTGAGGACACGTGGCCGCGGTTCCTGGCCGATTTCAGGGCGGCTCTCCGCGTGCGCGTGTACCAGTCGACGTTGCGGACGCTGGCGGACCTTCCGCCGATTCGCCGGGATTTGATCAAGCGGCAGCTCTATCTCGTGCCGAATTCGATCGTGGTGTCGCGCGGGTGCCCGCACGTCTGCGACTTCTGCTACAAGGACGCATTCTTCGAGGGCGGGCGGTCCTTCTATACGCAAACGGTCGACAAAGCGCTCGCGGAGATCGATCGCCTGCCCGGCCGTCATCTGTACTTTCTCGACGATCATCTCTTCGGCGACCGTCGCTTCGCCACCGCGCTCTTCGAAGGCATGCGCGGTATGGGCCGGCTCTGGCAGGCGGCGGGCACCGTGAATGCGGTGCTCGCGCCAGACCTTCTCGAACGTGCCGTTGACGCAGGGCTGCGCAGCCTGTTTGTCGGCTTCGAGACGCTCAACCCGGAGAACCTCGTCGAGCAGCGGAAGTACCAGAACATGCGCCGTGACTATGCGGCGGCGATTCGGCGTCTGCACGATGCCGGCGTGATGATCAACGGGAGCTTTGTCTTCGGCATGGATGGCGACAACGGCTCGGTGTTCGGTCGCACGGTCGAGTGGGCGATCGAGCACGGCATCGAGACGGCGACGTTTCATATCCTGACGCCGTATCCGGGAACGGCGCTCTACAAGCGGATGTCGGAACAGGGGCGTCTGACGATTCACGACTGGGACGTCTACGACACGCGGCACGCCGTGTTCCGCCCCGCGCATATGACGGCCGCGGAGCTGGAGTACGGATATCGCTGGGCGTATCGCGAGTTCTATCGGTGGAAGTCCATCGTGCGAGGGGCGTCGGCACACGACGACCTGCTGGCCGGTGCGCGGCATCTGGCGTACGCGGCCGGGTGGAAGAAATTCGAGCCGTTGTGGGATTTCATCATCCGCGCGCGCCGCGCGGGCGCGATGTTACCGGTGCTCGAGACCATCCTCAGCGAGTTTGGCAGACGCCGATCGACGATGGACGATGGCCGATCGACGATGGACGATCGCCGATCGACGATGGACGATCGTCAGTCCACCCGTATCTGTCGCGCGTAGGTGTTATTGCTCTCCGAGCTCTCCGCGACAGATCCGGCGCCGTCGGCTTGCGCGATCATGTAGTAGAGTCCGGGCGCGGTGCCCGCGGGAATCGTCACCGGGGTCGTGACCGTGCTGGTGCCATTCGGGACGAGCAAGCCCACCGCTCGCGTTTCGGCCAGCGGCGTGTCGGCCGCATCGACGACCGTGTTGGTCGAGAAGTAGTACCGACCTCGGACGGCCCGGCGTTGTTGCCGCCCTTGTTCGTCACCGTATCCTTGACGGCCGTTGTGGCGCCCGCGTGTACGGGCGAGGTGACCGACGAGATCGAGACCGTGAGATCGGGGCCGACCTTCACCGATTTGATGTCGGTGTTGTTGCCCTCCTGTGTCTCCGTGACGGCGTTCGGCCCATCGGCTTTCGCAAAGAGATAGTACGAGCCCGGCCGGCGTGCCCTCGGGGATGGTCAGCGTTGTGTTGACCGTGCTCGCTTCACCGGCGCCGAGGCTTGCCGACCGTCCTGCTTCCCAGGAACGTGTCATCGGCCGAGAGGCCCGCATTCGGAGACAGATAGAAATGCGTGACCGACTGACCGACCGTCGTCCCGCCGGCATTCTTCGTCGTGTCGGTGGCGGTGAAGGGCATGCCGATACCCAGCACGGCCGGTGCGTCGAGGCTCGAGACCTCGAGATCGCCGCCGATGTCGATCGACGCGCGCGTTTCGTTGTTCGATTCTTTGGCCTCGGCGACAACGTTGGCCGAATCGCTCGTCGCGAAGATGTAGTAAGTCCCGAGCGTCACGCCCGGAGGAATCTGCAGCGCGATTTGTCCAGACTGAGTGCCGTTCGGCACGAGCGCACCGACGCCGGTGGTGCCGAGGCTCGGGTCGCCCGCATCGAGCGAGATGTTGGTGGACCAGAAGAACTCGACCGTTGATGCGCCCGCTGCCACCGTGCCCTGGTTCTGCACCGTGTATGTGGC
This sequence comes from Vicinamibacterales bacterium, assembly GCA_963850725.1. Lineage (GTDB taxonomy): Bacteria > Acidobacteriota > Vicinamibacteria > Vicinamibacterales > JAMQPK01 > JAMQPK01. Next base: position 24,761 of record CAWKMQ010000016.1, on the reverse strand, counting down.
CGTGACCGTCGCGCCCGGTGCGGCCGCTCGACGGGACGGAGATCTTCGAGACGACGAGATCGGGACCGACCGAGAACCCGCGAGCGTATGTGTTGTTCGACTCGCTGCTCTCGAGCAGGACGTCGTCGGCATCCGCTTTCGCGATGAGGTAGTACGCGCCTGCCGGCAGATCCGACGGGATGCCGACGGTGACCGATGATGTCAGCAGCATCCCTGGCGCGAGCGCCGGAACGGCCTGTGCGTCCTGAAGCACCTCGTCGGTGGGTTCGAAGACGGCGTTGGTCGAGAGGAAGAACCGCGTCGTCGATGGATCGGCCGAGCCGATGCCCGGCGTTCTTGGTCGTGACCGACACGGAGATGGTCGAGCCGGCGATGGCCGTTGAAGGCACGGTGAAGGCCGAAACATCCATGTCGGCCGGCAACTTCGGCGTGGCCGAGGCTTCGTTGGAATCGCCGCTCTCGCCGAGGATGTTCGCGGCCGACACGACGTAGTAGTACGTGGTGCCGTTGGTGAGGTTGGTGTTGATGTACTGAGTCGCCTTGATGTTGGACGCGATCGTCGTGTACGGCCCGCCCGGAGCGTCACTCCGCTTCACGCGATAGGTGGCCGCGTTGGCCGCGGCCGACCAGGTCAGTTTGATCTGTCTGTCGCCGGCAATGGCGGTCAGGTTCGTCGGCGTACCCGGAGGCTCGGAGCACGACAGCAGCGCTTTGTGCACGTTGAGCCGCCCGCCCGAAATCGTCGTCGTGGCCATCGCCGGAACGGGATCGACCGAGTCGACCAGCACGGTTTTCAGATCCGCCGTGTTCAGCGCGCAGTGCGAAAGCGTCAGGGCCGCGGCGCCCGAGACATGAGGCGCCGCCATCGAGGTGCCGCTCGAAAACCCGTAATGGCCGCCGCGAATCGTGGACAGGATGTTCACGCCGGGCGCACCGAGATGCACCGTCTTCGCCCCGTAGTTGGAAAAGGACGCGCGCGTATCGGTGTTGGTCGTCGCCGCCACCGCGATGACGTTCGGCGCGGCGTAGCTGGCCGGGTACTGCGGGAGCAGATCGTTCGGGAGGCCGTTGTTGCCGGCCGCCGCGACAAACAGCATGTTGTCGTCGTTCGCCGCGTTGATGGTGTCCAGGAACGCCTGCGAGAAATCGCCGCCGCCCCAGCTGTTCGAGAGCACGCGGATATTCGCGCCTCCGGACGCCGCGAAGATCTGCTTGGTCTGCAGCGCGAAGTCCATGGCGTCGATGGCATCGGCAATCGATTGCCGCTGCCCGCGGAATCGAGGAACTTGAGACCCATCAACGAGGTCACCCAGTTCACGCCGGCCACGCCGGCGCCGTTGTTGCCGGCCGCACCGATGGTGCCGGCGACGTGCGTTCCGTGATTGTGGTCGTCCATCGGATCGCAGGTTCGCGCAATGGCATTGAACCCGTGGGTGCCGGCGGCGCAGGTGATCTGCACGCCCCGAATCGTCACGGTAAAGGGCGAAGGCGCGGACCACATGTTCGGCGACGAGATCGTCGTGCATGTAGTTGATGCCCGTGTCAACGACCGCGACCACGTTCGACGCGGACCCCACGGTCAGATCCCACGCCGCGGCGGCGTGGATGTCGGCACCGGCCGTTCCCGCAGCGCCTCCGTTGACGGGCTGCCCAATGTTCTTGAGTCCCCAGAGCAGCGGGAAGTACGTGTCGCCCGGGTCGGAAAACGCATGGACGACGTAGTTGGGCTCCACGAAGGCGAGGTCGCGACGGTTCCTGAGTGCGGCCAGCAGCGCGGCGGCGCTGCGCGATCGCGACGTCACGCGGATGACACCCGTACGGCCGACGGGCTGCAGGCCTTCGGCATCGGCGTCCACCGCGAGTTGCCCAATCTGCAGCGGATGCGGAGGCTCCTGGAACTTCACGAGAATCTCGCGCGCGACCGCTTCGCGCGCGCCGATGTCTTCGATGTCGAATCGGCCGAGTTGCCGTCCCTGTGATGAGGGCGATGCGGACAGCACGAAGACCGCGATGACCGAGACGACAAACGTGACGCCGGTCGAGATTCGTCGCATGGAGACCTCCGGGGGAGAAGTTCAGGAGTGTAGGCGAGCTCCTGTGGAGGGGGGCGCCTGCGCGGGTGCAATTTTCGTGCAATGTGTGAAATCTTGGCCTGGCGATGCGATTCGCGCCCTGATTTGTGGGGGCACGAACGTTTTCGTTAGTGGAGGAACGGAATTTGGTGCGGAGGTGCGAGGGGTGCGATAGGTGGTGCGTCAGGTGCGCTGGCGTAGGTTGTCCGGCCCGCGAACGCCAGGTTCTGCGGTGGTCGAGGCGTGGGAATCGTGCCGAGGTACTGTCCCTGGGCGCTGAACACCTGCACACCATTGGAGGCCGCGACGTACACACGTCCCTGCGCTGTCGATCGCCAGGCCATCGGCGCCGCTCTGCACGGCGCCGGCGGCGTTCGGGCTTCATGCCCGTCGTACTTGGCGAAGTTGCGGCGGTTGGTCAGCGAGCCGTCGGCCTGCACGTCGAACGCGATCAGGTACTCGCCGGCCGAGTTGTTCAGATACAGCACCTTTTCATCGCGGCTCAGGATGACGCCGTTGGGGAAACCCACGTCGGTCAGCAACTGCGTGGCTTTGGTCGCCCCGGGTGGCAGGTAGTAGAACGCCGCCGGAAGCGGCGGCCCCTCGGGCGTGCGCGGCTGCGGGCTGGCCGAATCGGTGAAGTACATCCCGCCGTTTCTCGCGATCGTGAGATCGTTCGGCCGGCCGAACGGTTTACCGTCGTAGTTGTCGATGACGACGAACATCATCAAACGGCGGTCCGTAGCTGGCAGGGCTGCACTGAGACGTGGAAGTGCGCGCTGGGCGGCATTGCCTTCGGTGGCGGCTTGGGTGCCTACGCGGACTGGCAGATGACAACGAACCCGCCCATTTCAGCGAGATACCCCTGGCCGGCACGATGTGACAACGATCGCACCCAGCGCACCTGACGCACCTAGCTTGTCTTCGAGCCGCGGCGGCGCGGTGCGCGTCTGCTTTTTGCGCCCCGGTCGTGCGGCACCCACTCGCCCGGCCGCGCGATCATGACCTCGGTCGACTTGACGATGGCCAGCGCATCGTCACCGCGCCGCAACTTCAGCGCCCGAACCGCGTCGGAGGTGATGACAGCGGTCAGTGACTGATCGCCCACACGCAAGCGCACCTGGGCGAGCAGGCCGTCGATGCGGACCTCGTCGACGAATCCGTGCAGGCGATTGCGCGCGCTCAAGCCGCCGATCGACTCATCGGGTCTGGCGGGCCGGGCCCGCTTTGTGTCTTCCGGCTGCTGACGAGCCATCAGCCGCTCGATTTCGGCCTCGGCCACCCGGTGATGGCCGCCCTCGGTCCGCGTGGTCCTGACATGGCCGCTGTGCACCCATCGTTTGACGGTCGAGTAGGCCACCCCGAGACGTTCGGCCGCCGCTCTCACTGTGACGAGTGCCATCGGCTCCTCTAGGCTTGAAAATCGATTCAAATCGTATCAGAATCGTGTCATATTGATCCAATCAAATCCATGCGCGTGGGTCAGCGCGCGAAGGCCGTAGTGCCGACAACCGGCTCGATCGCTCGACTCGTCCTGGCGCTGCTGATCGTTTTCCAGGTCGACGCTGGCGGCGCAGCGTCCGCCCACCATCGCCGCGGCGGCGAATCTCAACTTCGCGCTCACCGAGATCGCGAATCAATTCGAGCGTGCGCAGGGCACGCGCGTCGAGATGGTGTTTGGCGCCTCGGGCACGTTGACGCGCCAGATTCGGGACGGCGCGCCGTTCGAGATGTTCCTGGCCGCCGACGAGGAATTTCCGAATCAGCTTACTGCGGCGGGACTGACGCGCGATGCCGGTGTGGTGTACGCGGTCGGCCGCCTGGCGATCTTCGCGCCCAAAGGCTCGCCGCTCGCGGTGGACGAGCGGCTCGAGGGCCTGTCTCGACTCGCGAAAGCCGGCGGCGTGACCCGGTTCGCGATCGCCAATCCCGACGTCGCGCCATACGGTCGTGCTGCCGAAGCGGTGCTCAGGAAGCGGGGTCTGTGGGATGTGCTGCGATCGAAGCTCGTCCTCGGCGACAGCATCACGCAGGCCGCGCAGTTTGCGACGACGGGAAATGCCGTCGGCGGGCTCATCGCGTACTCGCTGGTGCTGAGTCCTGGGTTTCCCGATCGCGGTATCGTACGCCGTGATTCCGGCTGCCGATCATCCGCCTCTCCGCCAGCGCATGGTGCTGCTGAAACGCGCCGGCGCGGTCGGCCACCGCGTTCTACGCATTCGTCCAGGGAGACGCCGCGCGCGCCATCCTCAGGAAACACGGCTTCGCGGTGCCGGAATAGCCATCGATGGACTGGACGGCTCTGCGGGTCTCGCTCGCGCTCGGGGCAGGCACGATCGCGATTCTGCTCCCGTTCGGGATCTGGCTCGGTCACCTGCTGGCCGTCCGCCAGTTTCGCGGCAAGCTCCTCGTCGAAGCGCTCGTGACCGTTCCGCTCGTCCTGCCGCCGACGGTGCTCGGGTTCTACCTGCTCGTCACCTTCGGCGCGCGGTCGCCGCTCGGCCAGGCGTTCCAGGCCATCGTCGGGCAATCCCTTGCCGTTTTCGTTCGAGGGGCTGCTGCTGGCGTCTGCCATCGCCAACATTCCGTTCGTCGTTCAGCCGATCCAGCGCGGCTTCGAAGCCATTCCGAACGACGTCCGCGACGCCGCCGCGTGCTGCGGGCTGACGCCCTGGGAGCGCTTTCTCCGGATAGAAGTCCCGCTCGCGTGGCCCAGCATCCTGACCGCGGCGATTCTGACCTTCGCGCACACCCTCGGCGAGTTCGGCGTCGTGTTGATGGTCGGCGGCAATCTCCCGGGAGAAACGCGCACGCTCAGCGTGGCGATTTACGACCGCATGCAGGCCTTCGACGATCGCAGCGCCGGCATCATGGCCGCGACGCTGCTCGTGGTCGCCGTCGCGACGCTCATGGCGACGACGATGCTGTCGCGGCGGGTGGGGCAGCGTCGTGGCTGACCGGCGTGTCACGATCAATCTTCGTCAGGAGAGCCCGATTCCGCTCGATGTGGACGTCGCGTGCGATCCGGGCGACGTGCTCGCCATTTTCGGACCGTCCGGGAGCGGGAAAACGACCATCCTTCGCACGATCGCGGGGCTCTATCGCCCGGCGCAGGCCGTGGTCCGATCGGGCAGCACGACATGGACCGACACCGGCAGTGGCGTCTTCGTGCCGCCCCATCAGCGGGCCGTTGGATTCGTCTTTCAGGAATACGCGCTGTTTCCTCATCTGAGTGCGGCAGGCAACGTGATGACGGCGCTCGGTCATCGCCCACGTTCCGAACGACGCACCCGCGCCGAAGCGCTGCTGCAGCGCGTGCACCTGTCCGATCGGATGACGCGACGCCCGGCGGAGCTGTCGGGAGGCGAGCGGCAGCGGGTCGCGCTCGCGAGAGCGCTGGCGCGCGAGCCGGCCGTCCTGCTGCTCGACGAACCGTTTGCCGCCGTCGATCGCGCGGTGCGCCGCGCTCTTCAGGATGAAATCGACGCGTTGCGGCGCACGCTCGACATGCCGCTCATCCTCGTCACGCACGATTTCGAAGACGTCGTCCGGCTGGCCACGCACGTGATGATGCTGGAGCGAGGACAGAGCCTCGCGGTTGGGGCGGTGACGGATCTGATGAGCCGGCCCGATCTGACGTGGCTGCGCGCGGCGGTCGGACTCGGCTCGGTGTTCGACGCCATCGTGGCGCGAACCTATCCAGACCGCGGGCTCGCGGAGCTGACGTTCGAAGGCGGGAAACTGCTCGTGGCGGACCGCGACGGTCGCGCTGGGCACGGCCGTGCGCGTGCGCATCCCCGCCCGCGAAATCATCCTCGCGACGAGCCGAGCCGGACGGGCCTCAGCCTTCACAACGTGCTGTCCGGAACGGTCTCCGCCGTTCACGCCGACCCGTCGGACAACCAGGTGGTCGTGCAGCTCGCGGTCGGCCGCGTGCTGCTGCTGGCCGAAGTGACCCGGGACGCCGATCCAGCGGCTCGAGGTGGAGGTCGGGAGCCGAGCTCTACGCGCTGATCAAATCGGTGTCGATTGAGCGTGTTGCAGCCACTGGCGGTCGGTCTGACGCGCCTGACTCACAGGCGCCTTCGCGACCCGAACCGACTGGAACCGGAACTAGACGGCTGATTAAGTTAGTCGATTTGAGTCGATTTGAAATGACTCGTGTTGAGCCGATCTAGAGTCTCTATGATCTGGATGGCGGACCAGGGCAGACATGGTGGATCGCTGTTCAATCTGCTTGGTCGTCGCGAGCGCCTGCTGCGTCGGCGCGTCGCCCGCATATGCTCAGACGGCTGCCGGCGAGATCACCGGCATCGTGAAGGATCAGGCCGGGGCGGCCGTTCCCGGCGCGACCATTACGGTCACTGAAGACACGCACGAATCGTCAGCGAGTGGCCGTGTCCACGGGCGACGGCGTCTACACGGCCCCGAGCCTGGCGCCTGGCGAATACCGCCTCGATGTCGAGCTCGCCGGCTTCAAGCCCGTGCGCCGCGAGGGCATTCGCCTGTCAACCGGCGAGAAAGCGCGCATCGATTTCGATCTCAGCGTCGGAGACATTCGAGAACAGGTGACGGTCGTCGCAGACGCGCCGATCGTGCGAGCGGAGACCGCGAGCCTCGGGACCGTCGTCGAGAACGAGCAGGTCGTGCAGCTGCCGCTGAACGGCCGCCTGTTCATCATGCTCGCGGCCATTGCTCCGGGCGTCGCGCTGCCGCCGAATTCCGTCCTGCCGCGCATCAACGGCGGGAGACCGCGAACGAACGAGTATCTCTTCGACGGCATCTCCGTGCTGCAGCCCGAGCCGGGGCAGCTCGCGTACTATCCGATCATCGACGCCATCCAGGAGTTCAAGATCGAGAGCAACAGCCCGGCGGCCGAGTTCGGGCGGTTCAATGGCGGCGTGGTCAATCTCACGACGAAATCGGGCACCAATGCCTTTCACGGCAACGTGTTCGAATTTTTTCGCAACGAGCATCTGAACGCCAGGAACTACTTCCAGTCGAGCAATCCGGTGAAACCGGACTATCGGCGGAATCAGTACGGCGGCATGTTCGGCGGCCCCATTGTGAAGGACCGGACGTTCTTCTTTGTCGATTATCAGGGTCAGCGACAGAGCATCGGCCGCACGGTGACCTCGAACGTGCCCACGCTCGCCGAACGTTCAGGTGTCTTCCGCCAGAACATCTACGATCCGGCGACGACGGTGGGGAATACGCGTCAGCAGTTTCCGAACAACACGATTCCGAGAAGCGCCATGGATCCCGTCGCGCTGTCGCTTCTCGAGCGCTACCCGCTGCCGACCAACACCGCCACCGCGAACAACTACAGCCGGACGGCCAACGAAATCGACAATCAGGATCAGGGCGACGTGCGCATCGATCACAAGTTTGCGACGGGCCGCGATCAGGCGTTCGGACGGTTGACGCACTTCCGTGGTCATGCCGAACCGGTGACGGCCTTTCCGGACGGGAGCGGGACCATCCTGGCCGGCAGCGTGGCCGTTGGTCCGCAGGATACGACGGCGTGGGCGTTTGCTTCGAACTATCAACACACCTTCTCGACCAACGTGCTGAACGAAGTGCGCATCGGAGATACACGGCGATCCGTCCAGCGCGAGCGCGGTGTCGTTGTCTTCGCCTGCTGGAGCCGCGCTCAACATTCCCGGCATCCCGTCGAATGCGCAATTTCCCAACACGATGCCGACCTTCGCACCGAACGGCTACCAGCAGCTCGGATCCCCGAATAACACGGCCTCGGACTTCAGCACGAGCGTCACACAGATCGCCGATTCGCTCACCTGGCTGAAAGGCCGCCACACCATGAAGATGGGGCTCGACTGGCGTTGGGAGCGGCTCAACGTGATCCAACCCCCCTGGCCGACGGGGTCGTTTGCCTTCAGCACCGTCGGCAGCGATCTACCCGGGGTCGCGAATACCGGCAACGCGTTCGCGAGCTTCCTGCTGGGACAGGTGCAGACCTTTGCCATCGACCTCCAGCAGACGGATATTCAGGAGCGCGCACACTTTCAGGAGTACTTCATCCAGGACGACTGGAAGGTATCCGAGCGCTTGACGATCAATCTGGGGCTTCGATACACGCTGAATTTCCCATCCACGGAGATCAACGGCCAGACGGCCGTGTTCAATCTGCAGACCCGGCAGCTCGACTATCCAGGTACGGAGCCGGTACGGCCGCTCAAGAAGGACAACTTTGGCCCGCGTATTGGCGCCGTCTACCGCCTGACGGACAAGACCATCGTCAGCTCGGGCTACGGGAAGGTCTGGATCGAGATGGCGGGGATCACGACGCCGTTCACGACGCCGAACTTTCCGTTTCTGCAGGACGTCATCGCTGCGAACGCTCGACAACATCGCGCCGGCCTTCGTGCTGGCGAACGGACCGACCGTCACACCGGTCGGTGCGACGCCAAACGCCGGCCTCGGACAAGGCGTGTTCACCGTTGACGGGACGCTGGGGTCGGGCTACGCGCAACAGTGGAACGTGTCGGTCCAGCGCGAGTTGACGGCGAACACGGCCATCGAAGTCTCGTACCTCGGATCGAAGATCACGAACATCGGGATCCCGGACAGCAACGCCAATCAGTTGACGGAGGAACAACTGAAACTCGGGCCCACGCTCCTCGAGAGGGTCCCCAACCCATATTTCGGGATCATTCCCCGCTCGTCCTCGATCGGCGACCCGACGATCACGAGGGCGCAGCTCATGAAACCCTATCCGGAGTACACCGCGGTCAGCTTTTATCGGAACAATGTCGGCACGACGAACTACCAGGGTCTCGCGTTCAGCATTCGTCAGCGAATGTCGGGCGGCCTGACCTACTCGGCCGCCTACACCCGTTCGAAGCTGACCGACATCGCCTCGTCGGTGTTCGACGCGTCCATTCTGACTGGACCGCTGACGAACGCCGCCGTCGCCGACAGTCACAATCTGGAGCGCGACCGCGACTACTCGACCGGAGACATTCCGCACTACTTCGCCGCCTCGGTCGTGTGGGATCTTCCGGTGGGCGAGGGCCGCGCCAAGCACCCCACTGGCGTGGTCGGCGCACTCGTGAACGATTGGACGATCGCGACCTTCATGACCATGCAGTCCGGCGTGCCGGTCGCGGTGACGCAGGCGAACTCGCTCGGCTACGCCGGCTTCACGACCCAGCGCCCGAATCTCGTCGGCGATCCGACACTGCCCGCTGACGAGCGGACACCCGCTCGCTGGTTCAACACGGCCGCGTTCGCGACAGCCAATCAGTTCACGATCGGATCCGCCTCTCGCAATCCGGTGCGAGGGCCGTCGTACCACGATGTCGATCTCGCGGTGATGCGTCAGGTGGGCGTCGGAGGCGGGCGCGCGATCGAGCTGCGTTTGGAGGTGTTCAACCTGCTGAACACGGCGAATTTCGGCGCACCGGCGGCGCAGCTCGGACCGGCCAGCTTCGGGACGATCACGACGGCGCTCGATCCACGGGTCGTGCAGCTCGCGGCGAAGTTCTGGTTCTGACGCGGGCGATGGTGTCTGCGTACGTAGTGTCGCGGCTCTCAGCCGGACTCTCTCGCGGTCCGGCCGATAAGAAGGAATCATGAGGCGTTCAATTCTCTTACAGGTTTCTGTGTTGGTTTTCGCTTGTACGGGCGTTCGTGGAGGAGCGCAGCCGGGCGACCTCATCACCGACCGGGAGTCGTACGCCGTCTTTGCCGCCGCCTTGTCGGTCGAGGCTGGCGCGCGTGGGTACGATGGAGCAGTAGTCGTGCTCCAGCAGACGCGGGCCGTCACGACATGTCCGAGCGAGAAATCGGCGCCGCCCGCCTGGCGTGCGGTCATCGCGAACCATCGACAGAAAAACGCGCGCGCGCGAACGCTTCGCCCGTACGCGAATATGGGACGCCCGTATGACACGCTCGTGAGCCTCAGCAGAATTGCGTGCGCTGATGAGAAAGGCCGGATACGACCTGTTGACGCTCAAGGGCGAGCAATCGCCGGGCAGCCAGGTGTTCCGGGCGATTTCCTGGACGGCAGGCTAGTCGCTTTCTCAGCCGTGGGTTTCGATGAAGGAAGAAAACGCGCAGCGATGGGTGACCCTGGCAGTACGCGACTGTTTTCCCGAAGCGGAAAATCGGCCGCCCTATCACGTACTGCCACGCAGTATTCATCAGTTGATGCTTGAAACGGAGTGGGTCTGAATGGCTTCGCTGCGCGGAACGTTCAGGCCTGTTCTGGCGCGGCATGACGCCGGCGGCAGATTTGATACAAGGAAAGAGCGCGCAAATCTTGACAGATCGAAACGGGTTCCACCCGATACGATGTATCTTTCAGTTGCGGCCTCGATAGATCCCGATGCAGTTCGCCCGACGAGGCCAACCCCCGCCGCTTGGCGTCCTGTTCGATTCCTCCCTCGACGGCGGCATCGACCAGGTTCTGGCGCTCGCCATGCTGTTCGGCCTGCCGCACGCAGCAGATCCGCGTGGCGTCGGCCAGCACCAGCCACTACAACCTGCAGATCGCGGCCTTTCTCGATCTGGTCGCCCGCTTCTTCGCCGGCGACCTGCCGGCGATTTCGTTCCCAACAAGATTCCGTTGCCGATCGGCATGTCCTCGGCCGGCAAACAGACCGACACCGTGCCGTCGATGGTGTCGGCGCCGCTCGCCAAAGTGCGCGCCGAAGGAGGCCCGCAGTATCCCCGCGGTATCGAGAGCTGAACGACACGGCCGACCCGGTGGCGCTGATCCGCAACGCGCTGAGCGCGCAAACCGATCAGAACGCGGCGATCGTGCTGGCCGGCGCCCCAGCCAATCTCCTGTCGCTCCTGGCGTACCCGGACGGAAAGACGTGGGCCGCGCAGAAAGCCGCGCGTGCTCGCATTGCGGCGGGTCGGTTCGACGGCACAGCGGCCGATCCGGTCGTGAGAGCCGACGTCGCCGGCTTCCGGAAGCTGCTGGCCGACTGGCCCGCGCCCATCGTCATGGCGGGCCTGGAGCTGAACGAAGCGCTGCCGTTTCCGGGCGCCAGCGTCGACACGATTCACGGCTGGGCGCCAAATCATCCCGTCGTGGATGCGTATCGCGCGTTCAAGCCGATGCCGTACGACGCGCCCTCGCGAGCGCTGGCGGCGATGCTTCATGCGGCGAAACCCGGACGAGCGCTACTTCGACCTCTCGGAGCCAGGGACGATCACGGTGCTCGACGATGGCCGCACGCGATTCACGCCGTCACCGGACGGCAAGCATCATTACTCTGATCGCGAAGCCGGATCAGAAGGAGCGGGTGCTGGAGACGTACGTGCAGCTGGTCACGCCGCAGCCGCCGCCGCCGCCCGGGCGCGTGGCGGTCCGAGCAGCGCGGCGCGAGCGCCGCGCTCACGCTGATCGGGGCGGCGCTGGCGGCGAGTCCTGACGCGTCGAGCATGTCCGCACGCGGTGATCGGCCAGGCGGACGACTTCGACGCCGCGTGCGACCGGTGCTCACCGAGACCTGCGCGCAGTGTCACAACGAGCAAGCTGGCCGCGGGCGGCTTGAACGTCGAGGCGATCGCGTCTCGCGGAGTCGCTCGTCGCAGCAGCGCGACGTCTGGGAGAAGATGCTGCGGCGCCTGCGCGCCGGCGACATGCCGCCGGCAGGCGCGCCGCGGCCGGCGCGGCGCAGCTCGACGGCGATGACCGGGTACATCGAGCGCGCCTTCGATCGCGCGGATGCGTCCGTCAAACCGCAGGACCCCGGCCGGGTCACGGCCCGCCGGCTCAATCGGAACGAGTACACCAACACGATCCGCGATCTGCTCGGCGTCCGGTTCCGCGCGGAGAAGTACTTTCCCGGCAGACGACTCGGGCGACGGCTTCGACAACATCGGCGACGTGCTCACCGTCTCGCCGCTCCTGATGGAGCGCTACCTGTCAGCCGCCGAGCGCATCGCCAGGTGGGCGATCTCCACCGAGATTCCGCGCGAAGCCGCATCGAGATCGACTATCTGGCGCGCGAGCAGCCGGATCCGCCGCGTCGATCGCAGCACCATCGAAGCCGAACACCGCGTCGAGTTCGCCGGCGACTACACGGTCCGCATCGGCCTGCCCGGCGAGCGGCCGCCAGGTCGAATGGCCAGGACGCCGCGCCCGGTGACGCTCGGCCTGTGGATGGACGGCGCACTGATCGCCAGCAAGACCGTCGAGACGAAGCCGTCGGGCCTCGTCTACTTCAATCCGTATTCCGAAGAGGAACTGCGCTGTCAGCTGCCCGAGGGCGACCACGTGTTCCGCGCCGGCTTCATCGACGACGCGTTCGTGAAGACCCTGCCCGCAGCGGACGCGTACAATCGGAAGAAGAACAAGTTCCTCGACTCGATCGTCTTCGTCGGGCCGTTCGCGTCGACGACGGAGAAGGAGAGCCGCAAGAAGATCCTCTCGTGCGATCCGGCGTCGGGCCGCGCGCTGCGTCGAGCGCATCGTCACCGACCTCGCCAGCCGCGCCTACCGGCGGCCGGCCACGCGCCGCGAGATCGACGCGCTGCTGCGGTTCGTCGACGCTCGGCCCGACAGCGGCCAGTCCGCCGAGCAGGGCATCCAGCTCGCGATTCAGGCGATGCTGGTCTCGCCGAACTTCCTCTTCCGCATCGAGCGCGATCCCGACCCGCGCGATCCCGTCGCTCGTCCACGAAGTGTCGCCGTTCGAGCTGGCCTCGCGCATCAGCTACTTCCTCTGGAGCTCGATGCCGGACGACGAGCTGATGGCGCTGGCGGCGTCCGGCACGCTTGCGCGATCCGCAGGTGCTCGACGCGCAGGTCAATCGGATGCTGGCCGACCCGCGCGCCGCGGCGTTCGCCGAGAACTTCGCCGGCCAGTGGCTCGAAACGCGCAACCTCGACATCGTCAAGCCGGATCCCGGACCTGTTCAAGGAGTGGGATGCCGAGCTGCGCGACGCGATGAAGCGCGAGACGGCGATGTTCTTCGAGCACGTGCTGCGCGAGAACCGGCCGGTCAGCGATTTTCTGACGGCGGACTACACGTTCCTCAACGAGCGCCTCGCGACGCATTACGGCATCGCCGGGGTGACCGGCCCGGAGTTGCGCCGCGTGCCGCTGCAGACCGATCGCCGCGGCGGCGTGCTCAGCCAGGGGGGCGTGCTGACGGTGTCGAGCTATCCGACGCGAACCTCGCCCGTCATTCGCGGAAAGTACGTGCTGCAGAACATCCTGGGCACGCCGCCCGCGCCGCCGCCGGGCGACATTCCGCCGCTGGAAGAGTCGGCGCGGCGCGGAGGCGCGCTCGGTGCGCGAGCAGCTCGAACGCGCATCGCAGCAATCCCGACGTGCGCGGCCTGCCACCGCAACATGGACCCGCTGGGCTTCGGTCTGGAGAACTACGACGCCATCGGCCGATGGCGCGACAGGGACGGGAAGTTCCCGGTGGACGCCAGCGGCACGCTGCCCGACGGCCAGAGGTTCGCGACGCCCGGGCGAGATGCGCGCGCTTCTCGTCTCGCAGTTGCCGCAGTTCTCACGTACGCTCACCGAGAAGATGCTGACCTACGCGCTGGGGCGCGGGCTGAAGCCGTTCGATCGCCGGACGGTGGACAGCATTCAGCGCGCGGTGGCGGCCGACGGGTACCGTTTCAGACCATGGTGCACGAGATCGTCCACAGCCTGCCGTTCCAAGCCCGCAGGGGCGAAGATGTTACGCGGAGGGCCATCCGCTGATGTTCATCACACGCCGTGCGCTGCCACGACGGACGTTCCTGCGCGGTCTGGGGACCGCCGTCGCGCTGCCGTTCCTCGATGCGATGACGCCCGCGCTCGCCCAGGCGCAGCGCCGCGCGAAAGCCCGGTGCGCATGGCGTTCGTGTACGTGCCCAACGGCATCGACATGCGGCACTGGAACCTGAACTACGAAGGCGCGCTCGGCGAGCTTCCGCAGACGCTGGCAGCCGCTCGAGCCGCTCAAGCACGACATCCTGCTGCTCGGCAATCTCACGCACAACACCGGCCGCGCGCTGCTCGACGGCGCCGGCGACCACGGCCGCTGCTGCGGTTCGTATCTCACGGGCGTCCAGGTGAAGAAGACGGTCAGCGACATCAAGGCGAGCGTGTCGTGTGACCAGCTGGTGGCGAATCAGATCGGCAGTCAGACACGGTTTCCGTCGCTCGAAGTGGGGCTCGAGGATGCGCGCCAGGCCGGCGACTGCGACTCCGGCTATTCCTGCGCCTACACCAACAACCTGGCGTGGCGGAGCGAGACGCAGCCGCTGCCGCCGATCCTCGATCCGCGCGCGCTGTTCGAGCGGCTGTTCGGCGACGGCGCGGAGCTCGGCCCCGAGGCGCGCGCGCAGCGCCGCATCGACCGGCGCAGCATGCTCGACTTCATCACCGACGACACGCGCGCGCTGCAGCGGCGAGCCTCGGCCCGACCGATCGGCGCAAGCTCGACGAGTACCTCGAGCTCGATCCGTCAGATCGAGGAGCAGTTGGAGCGGGCCGAGCAGCGAGAACGCGCAGGTCGATCCCGGCATGGAGAAGCCGTACGGCGTGCCGAGCGACTTCGCCGAGCACTTCAAGCTGATGACCGACATGATCACGGTGGCGTTCCAGGCCGACCTGACGCGCGTCGTCACGTTCCTCGTGACGCGCGAAGGCACCTCGCGCGCCTATCGCGAGATCGGCATCGCCGACGGCCACCATCCGCTCACGCACCACCGGAACATCGTCGAGCAGATGGACAAGGTCGCGCAGATCAACCGCTACCACGTGGAGCAGTTCGCGAAGTGGATCGGCGAAGCTGAAGGCGGCGCAGGAAGGCGACGGGTCGCTGCTCGACAACTCGATGATCGTCTACGGCGCCGGGCTCGCCGACGGCAACCAGCACACGCACCACGATCTGCCGACGCTCATCGCCGGCCGTGGCGGCGGTACTTCATCAAGTCCGGCCGCCGCGTCGTCTACCGGAAGGAAACGCCGATGTGCAACCTGTTCCTGACGATGATGGACCGGATGGGCACGCGGATGGATCACTTCGGCGACTCGACCGGGCCATCTGAACGGCCTCGACCTCACCTAGCAGGTGGTTGGATCGTCGATCGTCGATCGTCCATCGTCGATCGTCCATCGTCCATCGTAAGGCCAGGCTTCAGCCGGGCTTTGGTCGACGGTAGGGCCCGGCTTTAGCCGGGCTACGGTTGCCGGTGGCGCGGCCTTCAGGCCTGCCGGCGCCGCGCAGGCGGGCTCGCTGCTACCTCGCTCCGCTCTCCTTTTTCGCAGCTTCCTCGGCCGCCTTCTCCTCGGCGCGAGCGCCCGCGAGAATGCCACTCAAGGCGTAATTCCCCTCATGACACGCGTACTCGTAGATCCTGTAGTCCGGCAGGCCTGTCATCGGACGAACGGCCGTCCATGGCCTTGTGTACACGGTCGGATCGTTGATCGTGAACTGGTAGTCGATCACATCGTCGCCGACGCGTGTGAAGCGTTCGACCGCACGCGTATTTGGTTGACGAGGGAAATCGCAGCTGCGTCTTGTCGCTGTAGTTGGCGGTCTCGACGACCAGGGTATTCCCCTGCCAATGCCCGCGGGAATCTCCGTTCCACTGGCGGATGGTGTCGCTGAGACGCGGGCGCCCATCGAGCGGGATGACGCGAACATCGTGGATGTTCTCGACGAGAATCGCCACGTAGCCCGGGATCTGGAAAATCTGATAGGTGTTGTTGTAGCCCGTCGAGATCGGCGGCACACCATGGTACGTGATGCATCGATCCCAGGCGCTTCGGTCGAGCCACGAGTCGGCCGGGTGTGCGCGCGTGTATTCCTCCTTCGCCGCGATTCTCTGCCGCGCTTCGGCCGTCAGAGGCAGTTTGCCATCGGGCGGATCGATGATGAGCGACGTTCGGAGATTCGAGTCGACTTTGCCCCGGTCCCACCAGATCGCATTGTAAGTTCCGGGGTCACCCGGCGGAGGAGGCGCGTCCACCTGCAGTGTCCGCCTCGCGTCCCGCGGCTTCCTCGCGCGTGAAGAACTCTCTGCCGTCCACCGCGGCGGGCCGTTCGAGAGGCGTCAAAGAGGCATACGACCAGACGCCCTGCAGGTCCGGGTCGCCCCACGCGTACGCGGTGCCGTCTCCGTCTTCGATCTGCCTTTCGCGTCTGCCGCCGAGGACGGAGCCTGGCCCGCGACCAGCGCCGTCGCGAATGGCGCCCACACGATGAGCGCGCGACTCCGATTCGCACAAATCGGTGGTCTCATAGAAAGAGCCCTCCAGAATTCATTGCTCCATGGGCGAATACTACGCCCATTCAGGGCGCCTGGCTGAGAGAGCCGCGCGCCGGCCCGGGCGCTCGCTCGGCTCCGGCCATCAACACGCGCGTGCGACTATGTAGCGAGTTGTAGCTTCAAGCTGGGCATGCTACTTCTTCGGGAAGGCTGGATCCGCCTTGATCTCGCGAATCTGGAGAATATGCCGCTGTTCGTGCGTGGAAATGAGCAGCGCCCACTGGTACGCGTCGCAGCTCTGTCGTTCGACGATGTGGCCCCGGAGATCGTCTTTGGTAGACCTGATGTATTCCACTAACCGCGCATGAAGCTTGCGATGTGCGTCAAGTCCACCCCGAAGATCGCGTAGTCCTTTCGGGACTTCAGACGGGATGGCTTTCTCGCGATTGGTCCGGTCGATGCCGTACCAGAGAATGTCGGTGTCGGTCGACGGTGACTTGCGCCCGGCTGGCGTCTTGAGGGCGTTCTGCAAATCCTGCCAGTAGATCGGCCCGACGACGACAAGATGATCGAGCACCTCCAGGATCGTCCACGAGTCGGGCGCACGACGAAACGTGAGCTGGTCTGGCGACAGGCCGGACACTTCGTCGGTCAGCCAGCCCGCGGTCATATCGAGATGAGCGATCAACCGCTGACGTTCCGGGGTAGTGAGAGGCGCGGCGACGGCCATGCCCGCACTGAACTGCATTAACAAAACGAGGCATGCAATCGTTTTGCGCATATAACTCGACTCCTTATATCGTATAAACAACTGATATATAAGGACTTGTAAAGACAAGATAAATTGCAGCTTGACTTCAGCGCAAGTCTGTGAGTAATCATTTACTCACATATGCCGCGTCACCCATACACCGATACAAGAGATCGAATCGAAACCGCCGCCATGCAGCTCTTTGTCGAGAAGGGCGTGGCGGAAACGACGGTCCGCGACATCGCCCAGGCAGTCGGGCTGTCAGAGGGGGCGCTCTACCGGCACTTCACGGGGAAAGAGGAGCTGGTCTGGCAGCTGTTCGAGCGCAATTACACCGAATTCGCGGGCCGGCTCGGCACGCTGGCCGCGGCCGAATCGGGCACGCGCGAGAAAGTCGCCGCGATGATTCGCGGGTTCTGCCAGGCACACGACGAGAACCCGATCCTGTTCCGGTTTCTCGTGTTCACCCAGCATGGGCAGCTGGGACGGCTGGCTGAGACGACGCCCACGCCGGTGTCCGTGATGCGCGCCGTCATCGAGAGCGGCATCGCGTCCGGAGAGATTCCGAAACAGGAACCCGACCTCGCGACCGCGTTCGTCTTCGGCGTCGTGCTCGAGCCCGTGCAGTTTGCCGCCTACGGGCGGCTGCCCTCGGACATGAATGCGATCTGTGAGCGTTTGATTGCGGCGGCATGGGCCGCCATTACGGCATAAGGCGCGACTCGAGTCGCGCCCTGCTTCGGGAAGACGGTAGGGCCCCGACTTCAGTCGGGCAGAGAACACGGTAGCGCGCGACTTCAGTCGGACAGGAAGACGGTAGGGCGCGACTTCAGTCGCGCCGTGACAGGAGGCAGGTATGCGATCGCGATCGTTCGAGCTCTTGACGTCGCGCCGATTCGCGCCGCTCTTCGTGACGCAGTTTCTCGGCGCGTTCAACGACAACCTCCTGAAGAGCGCACTGGCGATCGTCGTCACCTACCGTCTCGCGGCCGCAGCCGGCATCGACGCGGCCTCGCTGGTGCTGATGGCCGGCGGGTTGTTCATCGCGCCGTTTTTCCTGTTCTCGGGCGCATCGGGCACGCTCGCCGATCGCGTCGACAAGGCCGCGATCGCCCGGTGGGTGAAGGTCGCCGAAATCGCGATCATGACGATCGGTGCGTGGGGATTGTGGCAGCAGAGCATTCCGTTGCTGCTCACGTCGTTGTTCTGCCTCGGCACGCATTCGACGGTCTTCGGCCCTATCAAGTACGCGCTGCTGCCTCAGCACCTGCGCAGCGAAGAGCTGGTGGCCGGCAACGCGCTCATCGAGGCCGGCACATTCCTGGCGATTCTCCTCGGCACGATTGCCGGCGGCAGCATCGTGCTCCTGGAGAACGGCGCGCTGGTCGTCGCCATCCTCGGCGTCGGCGGTGCCGTGGCGGGATGGTTTGCGTCCCGCGAGATTCCGCCGGCCCTGCCCGATCCGGAGGACGTCCGCAGCAGGCCGCGGCTCATCCACGATTCGATCGCGGTGCTCCGCCATGTGACCGGCCGGCCCGCGCTCTTGCTGCCGATTCTCGCCATCTCGTGGTTCTGGCTGTTCGGCGCGACCATAGTCTCGGGCCTGCCCGTGCTGGCCAAGGATGTCCTGTTTGCGAACGAACGGGTGGTGACGCTGATGCTGGCCCTGTTTGCCATCGGCGTCGGTATGGGATCGATGCTGGCCGAGCGCCTTCTTCATGGCGAAGTGAGCGCGCGCCACGTGCCGCTGGCGGCGCTGACGATGGGGCTTTTTGCGGTCGATCTCTACTTTGCGAGCGCCGGCCGCGTGGCGGGCGCCGAGCTTGCGGGAGTCGCCGCGTTCGTCGGCACGCCCGGGAGCTGGCGCGTGCTCGGCGACCTGACGGGCCTTGCCGTGGCCGGAGGTCTCTTCTGTGTTCCGCTCTACGCGATCGTGCAGCACGAAAGCGAGCCGCGGTTCCGTGCGCGCGTGATCGCCGCCAATAACATCATCAACGCGCTGGCGATGACGCTGGCGGCGATCGTCTCGGCCACGCTCGCGGCGCGCGGCCTGACGATGGATGCGCTCTTCGGCGCTGTGCGGCCTGGCGACGATTCCCGTGGCGATGGCCGCCGCGTGGATCCTCCGCCGCGAACTGGTCAGAAGCGCGATGCGGCTGGCGCTTCGCCTCGTGTACCGGGTCCGGGTTGAAGGGGTCGAGCACGCGCGATCCGCCCTGCCGAAAGCCGTCATCGCGGCGAACCATGCGTCGTTCCTCGACGGGCTTCTGCTTGGCGCATTCCTGCCGGGCGATCCCATTTTCGCGGTCGACACCCAGATCGCGAAGAAGTGGTGGGCGAGGCCGTTCCTGTTCCTCGTGAACGCGCTGCCGGTCGATCCCACCAACCCGCTGTCGATCCGCGCGATGATTCGCGCGGTCGAGCGGGGCGCGTCGTGCGTCATTTTTCCCGAAGGGCGCATCACCACGACGGGCTCGCTGATGAAGGTGTACGAGGGCCCCGCGGTGATTGCCGAGCGGACGGGCGCCGCGCTGGTGCTGGTGCGCATCGATGGCGTGGAGTTCACGCCGTTCTCGCGGCTGGCCGGGAAGGTTCGCCGCCGCCTGTTTCCGAGGATTCACATTCGCGTGCTTCCCCCGACCAGGCTGACGACGCCGGAAGGGCTCCCGGGCCGGGCGCGGCGTGTGGCGCTGCGCCGCGCGCTTGGCGACGAAATGGTGAAGTCCACCTTCGCGGCCGCGCCCGTCGATACGACGCTGTTCGACGCGCTGCTCGAGGCGCGGCGTCAGCACGGCGGCGCGCATCTGATCGCCGACGACCTCGACCAGCAACCGATGAGCTACCGCGGGCTCATCACCGCGAGCTACGCGCTGGGGTCGGCCATTGCCAGACGGACGAAGGTGTCCGAGCGGGTCGGCGTGCTCCTGCCGACGTCCCGCGGCGCGCTCGTCACGTTTTTCGCGCTCCAGGCCACCGGCCGCGTGCCCGCGATGTTGAATTTCTCCGCCGGATCGGCGTCCGTCAAAGCGGCGTGCCAGGGGGCTGAAGTTTCCCTGATTCTCACGTCCAGGCGGTTTGTCGAGAAGGCGAAGCTGGAGCCGCTCATTTCCGCGCTGGCCGGGCAAGCCACCATCGTCTATCTCGAGGACGTGCGCGCCGGGATTGGCGTCGCCACCAGAATCGGCGCGCTGATTCGAGCGCTCGCCAACGGTCCGCGGCATCGGCCCGAGCGCGCGCACGATCCCGCGGTCGTGCTGTTCACGTCGGGATCGGAAGGCACGCCCAAAGGCGTGGTGCTGAGCCATCGCAACCTGCTGTCGAACCGGTATCAGCTGGCGTCGGTTGTCGACGTCAATCCGAAGGACGTCGTGCTCAACGCGCTTCCGGTGTTTCACAGCTTCGGCCTCACCGGCGGGCTGCTGCTGCCGCTACTCGCGGGCGTCCGAACGTTCCTCTATCCTTCGCCGTTGCATTACCGGACGATTCCGGAATTCGCCTACGGTATGAACGCCACGATCCTCTTCGGCACCGATACGTTTCTCGCGGGCTACGCACGCGTGGCCGACAACTACGATTTCTATTCCGTGCGCTATGTGTTTGCCGGGGCCGAGCGCGTGAAGGCCGAGACGCGGCGCGTCTGGTTCGAAAAGTTCGGCATTCGTATTCTCGAGGGCTATGGCGCCACCGAAACGGCGCCGGCGATTGCCGTCAACACGCCCATGCACTTCAAGTCCGGCACGGTCGGACGCGTGCTTCCGGGAATCGACCATCGACTCGAGCGCGTCGAAGGCATTACCGAAGGCGGCCGCCTGTTCGTGCACGGGCCGAACGTGATGCTCGGTTACCTGAGGGCCGAACGTCCGGGCGTGCTCGAGCCTCCCGCGGGTGGCTGGTACGACACGGGCGATATCGTCGAGCTCGACGCCGAGGGGTTTGTCACCATTCGCGGCCGTGCGAAACGGTTCGCCAAGGTGGCAGGCGAGATGGTGCCGCTCGGAGCCGTCGAGGATTTCATCGCGAAGCTGTGGCCGGACGCCATTCATGCCGTCGTGGCGATGGCCGATCAGAAGCGGGGCGAGCAGCTCGTCCTCGTGACCGATTGCGAGGAGGCCGCGCGTCCGGCGCTCGCCGCCGGCGCGCGAGAAGCGGGGCTGCCCGAGATTTTCGTCCCGCGCGCGATCGTCAAGGTCGAGGCGGTGCCGCTGCTCGGCACGGGCAAGATCGACTACGTCGGGGTGATGAAGATGGCGGAGATGAGAGCTGCCGTAGGTTCGTAGGTTCGTAGGTTCGTAGGTTCGTGAGGTTCGTAAGGTTCGTAAGGTTCGTGGGCGACGAACTGACGTGTGCTTCAGCTCCGGTTTGACATCGAAGTGACAGTCCCTTGATACTGGCGGGAGCGCGCTGACAGGGCGCCACCAACCCGCGGCAAGGGAACACTCCCACCTGTTTGGTCTGAGTCGTGTGCGTGTGCACCTTCTTTCATCCGCCTTCGCTCGCAGCAATGAATGCGAGCTATGGCGCGATGTCACGCCGAAGCAGCGAAGCTGCAGAGGCGGACAGCCTGGTTTCAGCGGGGCACAGGCGATTCATGAAAGAGGGTCCCAATGACCACTTCGAAGTCCCTTCCCGCGTCGTCCGTCTCTCGAGTCCCTCCGCAAACAGGCAAAGAAGCTCGCGCGGAGCATCGCCGCCGGTGACGCCGCAGCCATCGCGCGTGCGCGCGCGCATCTTCCGAATGTCGACCTCCCGCTGACGCAGCGCCATGCGCAACTCGTGATCGCCCGTGAGTACGGCTACGCCGGCTGGCAAGACCTCACGGCCGAGGTCAGCAAGCGGCTCGGCAGGGTATCGAGTGGGCGGTCGCGCAGGCTCGACGCGTCATTCACGACAACGACGTCGAACGCCTGAAGCAACTGTTGGCTGAATACCCGGCGTTGCTGTCCTGGACAAGACGACAAAAATCACGGCGGTCTGCTGGGATTCGCCACCGGCGCCTATGGTGATGCCGGCGACCCGCAGCGAGAACAGTGGTTCACGCGCGGGGCTTCCGCAGAGCTGCTGATCGACGCCGGCGCGGTCGTGACGCCATCTGTGCTGAACGGCCTTGTCGACTCCCGCGCCAGAGGGCTGCTTGAGCTGTTTCAGCGTAAGGGCCTGCTGCCGCGAACGATGAAGTTCTTTGCGGCGCTCGGCGATCTCGACGGCGTTCGCGCGGCTCTCACTGAGAACGGGAACGATCTCGGGACCGTCGAATGAAGCGTTCGTGTCCGCCTGCCGCTTCGGCCACGAGGTGGTCGCGTCACTCCTGCTGGAACGATCCATCGCGCTCGATCCCGAGCTCGGCAAGCACATTGACGAACACACGGACCGCCTGTCCTTCATCAGGTGCTTCAACAGATCCGACAGATCAGACTTTGCGCACGTTGCGGCCGCTCGGACTGTGGAAGGTGTTTGTCATGGGGCAAGTCCAGCGCGCGCTTGATGAGCGCGACTTGGCGGCGTTCGTCGGCACGTTGCAGCGTGAGCAGTGGTTGCTGGGCGACGCGTACGTGGTCGTTCCAGGCCGGACTCCTCGAAACCGCAAGCTTTCAGGAGGACCGCGGGGAATTCATCGGCGTCCTTCTTGGCCTCGATCCCGCAATCCTGCGGTGCCAGCCGCCGCCCCCGTCGCAAGCCATCGAGCACGCATTCGTCTACGCGAACACGCACCTCATTCCATTACTCACCCGCATCTGGCCGTTGCCGGACGATCTGCCGCATGCGGCAGGCATGGGCGAACCTCGCGCGGGTGAAGCGCTGGTTCGACGCGGAGGGCAGCGCCGTCAGTGAGCGATGTCGGCGAATCATGCACCCTGTCGACCCAGCGTACACCCGCGAGAATCTCAATGGGGCAAGCGTCGGTGTGCAGCAGGTTCTCGACACCGCGCTCGCCTGGGCCGTCATCAACCGCCACTTCGACGTGGCGGACTTCCTGCTCGAGCACGGCGCAGACATCAATACCAACTGGAACTCCCATGAGCCGGCGAGCATCCTGCACCACCTGGTCTTCTTGCCGAACCCCTACGAGTCGATGCGATTCCTCATCGACCGCGGCATCGACATGACCATCAAGGACTACCGGTGGGACAGCAACGCAGCAGGTTGGGCGCGCTACGGCAACAACGACGAGAAGATGGCCCGTGGCTGGAGGATGCGGAGCGGCAGCGGGAGCAGGGAGCACCATGAGGACTCGCCGGTTCGTCGAGTTCGTAGAGTTCGTGGAGTTCGTGGAGTTCGTAGAGTTCGTGGAGTTCGTAGGTTCGTGAAGTTCGTGGGTTCGTGAAGGTTCGTGAAGTTCAGCGAGGCTTGGACTCGTCGTCGCAATGGCTTGGTCCGAACCGAGTGCGACGAACGAGTTCCAACCGCACGAACTCACGAACCCACGAACCTACGAACTCTACGAACCGACGAACCCGACGAACCTACGAACCTCTACTCGCACCTGAGCGCCCGAATCGGGTCGAGCCGCGCAGCACGGCGTGCGGGAAAATAGCCGGCAAGGAGCGCGATGCGCGGCAGAGCAGCCCGCATGTCACGGACAGTCCCACCACGTGTCCATGACAGCACGATGACACTTCAGGCAGGAAGCGTCACAGTAAAGCAGCTTCCGGATGCACTGGAGAATTCGAGCACGAGCGTCCCGCCGTGCGCCTCGGCAACCCATCGCGCGATGGGAAGACCGAGCCCGGCCCCTCCCGAACGCGTGTCGAGGCGGAAGAATCGATCGAAGATGCGATCCTGCTGATCGGTCGGGATGCCCGGGCCGTCATCGCTCACGCTGATCGTGGCCCCTGACGCGTTTCGTTTCACCGTGATGGTCACGACCCCGTGTGGCCGCGCGTGGCGAATCGCATTCTCGACGAGGTTGCTCACCATCTGGCGCAGAAGCCCGCCGTCCCCGGATGCCGGCACTGCATCGTCGCCGTCCACTCGAATCTCGACGCCACGCTGGAACGCGACGACGCGGAGTGCGCGAGCGCACTCACCGGCGAGATTGTCGAGATAGAGAGGCTCGCGTGATACCGGGATGCCCGCCGCCTCGCCGCGGGAAAGGAGAAACATCGCATCAACGAGGCGGGTCAGGCGTGCCGATTGCTCCTCGACGATGCCCAGCGATTCGCGGTAATCGTCTTCGGCTCGCTGATGGCGCGCGAGCGTGACTTGAGCCGTCGTGCGGACGACCGACACCGGCGTTCGAAGCTCGTGCGACGCATCGGCCATGAACTGACGTTGAGCGTCGAGCGCCGCGGCCAGCCGATCGAGCGACGCGTTGAACGCCTGCGCAAAGCGCCCGAGTTCGTCGTCAATCTGTGGTGGATGCAGGCGGGTCGAAGTGTCGCGCGCGGTAATTGATGCCGCTTGTCCGGCGAGATCGGTGAGCGGGCGGAGCGATTGCCGGCCGACTACCCATCCACCGACGGCGGCAACACCCAGCGCCACGAGAATCCCGATGCCGAGCGCGGCCAGGAGTTCCTGCTGTTCGGCTTCGAGAGCCTCGAGCGAGGCCACGACGGCGGCCTCGTATCGATGCTCTTTGTGAATGACGGACCGGCTGAAAGCCCGGAAGTGCTTACCGTTCAGAGACAGGGTTTCGAGGCCCGTTGCGTTGATGCGGGGGCGCCAGGGCACGGGCAGCGGTCGTCCCCACGCCGCCAGGAGGACGCCATCCTGACGG
This sequence comes from Vicinamibacterales bacterium, assembly GCA_963850725.1. GTDB lineage: Bacteria > Acidobacteriota > Vicinamibacteria > Vicinamibacterales > JAMQPK01 > JAMQPK01. The sequence goes on along the minus strand of CAWKMQ010000016.1, from coordinate 24 downwards.
GTCACGATCAAGGCGCGATCGGGG
>CAWKMQ010000015.1:0-62698 GCA_963850725.1 Vicinamibacterales bacterium | reverse complement strand
CTCAGTTTGACAGCAAGAACCGGATGGCGGGCTGGCCGGTTCTCCGGTACTTTTGTCGCCGCTGGCCTGCATGGCCGGCCCCAATGTTTTAGGAAAAACCTGAGGCGAAGCGAATTCGCTAGGTTCGTATCACTGGTGGGGAGGACCGATCAATGTCTGCGATCACGTTCATTACAATGCCGACTGATGTCGCCCGCGCTCATCAGGCCGGTGCGCCGGATGCCAACGGGCAGAAGCCCGAGCGGCATATTTCCGATGGCACCGGCGTGCCGTGCCGCCATTGCCAACGGGATGTGGCAGCTGACGAGCCCTATTTGATCCTCGCTTACTGTCCGTTTCCGCGGGCGCAGCCGTACGCGGAGATAGGACCGATCTTCCTTCATGCCGAGCCTTGTGGCCGCTATCCGGTCACCGGCGAGATGCCCGCGATGTTCCTGAAGCGAGAGCACTACCTGCTGAAGGGCTATCGCGCCGACGATCGCATCTGCTACGGCACGGGGCAGATCGTGGCGTCAGCGGAAGTCCCGGCCGCCGCCGCCCGGATCCTCGCGCGCGACGAAGTCGCCTATGTCCATGTCCGCTCGGCACTGAACAACTGCTATCAATGCCGCATCGACCGAATGTCACGGCCGCAGGCGGCTGGAATCAGCGACCCGTTGCAGGCCTGACCACACCACAGCCTGGTACATGGACGCTGCTGTATCGACATCATGCGCGGAAGCGCCGGCTGACGCTCGGTCGTTTGCCGGATCTCGGTCTCGGCGAAGCGCGCCGGCGCAGGTGCCGTTCCGATGGGGACGACGCGCTTCGCAGCAGCGGCACTCTGGGAATGGGCAGGCTCACCGGTTCGCCTGGGTTCGGACCTGTACTAAAACGCGATCTCTGACGTTAATTCAGATGTGACGGTTCTGAGCTGATTCTCGCGAGGTCCAGCGTATGGCGCTCCTGCCACAATTCGACACACCCGCGTCGCTGCGCGATGCGCCCGCCGGGTCACCCTTCTACGCGGCCTGGAGCAACTTCATCGCAGCGGGGCTGGCGGCCGTGACGCCGGGCGACAACGGCGGCGCCTTCTACGACCCGACACAGACCGACGTGAACGTGGCCGCGACGAAAACCCTGACCTGGATGGGTTTCCCACGCGACGTGCTGCTGCCGGGCAATCGCGACAACAAGCTGGCCGCCTACGTGGCCGCTGATGCTGACGTCGCCTTCCGCGACCCGCAGAACGAGTACTTCGAGTGGTACGTCAAGCGCAACAACGCCGGCAAAATTACCAAGCTCACGTTCGTCACCGAAACCCCAGAGTATTACCAGAGGCTGTGGAACACAGACCCTGGCTTAGTAGTAGGCCTGTATCAAACCCTCGTCAGCCCTGCTGTAGCCCTAGCGGATCTTCAGACCGGCACCGGCGGGTACAACCAGTTCAACCACTGGAACACAACGGACGGCATCGTCCACTACATCCAGAACATCAACACGCTATCGGCCGCGCTTGGCCTGGCCCAGAGCTCCGTCACGGCCCCACCGCCGTTTCCCGACAATTTCGAGGCACGACCTGGCTCAGCCACCGCGCGCACGGCGGTCGATCCCAGAGTGGGGTTCGACGTGCACATGCTGATTCGGCAAGGCCTCCACGTGAGCTTCAGGGATCCTGTCGGCCTGTACATCGTTGACTGGAACGATAGCGGCTTCACGAAGCCAGACGGCACGCCCGCCGCGAACTATTGGACCATCGTGCGCGGCTCGCCCGGCATGGTATTGCGACTCGAGTACGAGGTGCCGGCTGGGGCAGGTTTCGTCGTCGGCGACATCAGGATCGGCGGCCATCTCATCGAGTACGGCGGCCAGGTCGCCGAGCACATCACGGTTTCAACGAGCGGCACTGCCGGAACCCCAGCGTAGAGGAGAAATCAGCCGTGAGAAAAAAGCAGTTCACTCCTCTCAAGCACGCAGGCCAGGTCATCGACGAGATCGATCTCGCGCCGGGCACCGCCGCCGGGCGTCACGCGACGGCGTTTACCAACTTCGAGTTCGCCCCACAGCTCTCGCTGAAAAACATTCATCTTCCCGTTCTGACGCCGCTCGTCGGCATGGACGTGCCGGGATCTCCCCTGAGCCCATCTTCGATGCAGCCGCGCAGGACGACATCCAGGGCAACATCATTCCTGGCTTCAACAAGGATCACCAGCACTTCCTGTTTCTCAGGATTCGCAAGCCGAAGGCTGCCAAGGTATTCCTGCGCGAGATTCTTCCCAGAATCTCGACGATGGAAGAGGTGATCGCGTTCCGGCGCCTCTACCGTTCCAAGCGTTTCTTGCTTGGCAGGCATAACACCTACCTCTGCTCCACCTGGATCAACATTGCGTTCTCGCGTCAGGCCATCGAGCTGCTCGCCAGCAAGGCGGACGCCGACGCGTTCGGCGAACGCAGCTTTCAGCTCGGGCTGGCCCAGCGGTCGTCGTATCTCGGCGATCCGACGTCGCCATCGCACCACGGCTCCCCGCGCAAGTGGAAGGTCGGCGGACCCAAGAACGAAGCCGACATCGTGCTCATTCTGGCGTCGGATCACGTCAGCGTCCTCGACGACTTGGTGGACCTGGTGAAGCTGCGCGCCAGCGGCGGGGCGCTGCAGCTCATCTTCGAACAGCGCGGGGACACGTTATCTGGCGATCTGCGCGGGCACGAGCACTTCGGGTTCAAGGACGGCGTCTCGCAGCCTGGTGTGCGCGGCAAGTTGTCGGCCGCGCCGGGCGACTACATCACGCCGCGCTACATTGACGGCGGCGATCCGCGGCGGCTCTATCTCGCAAAACCTGGGCAACAGCTCGTGTGGCCAGGTCAGTTCCTGCTGGGCGAGCAGCGACAATCGACCGAGGATCAGCTCAATGCGGCCGCAGCAGCGTCGAACTTCCCCAAATGGGCTCATCGCGGCTCGTATTTGGTGGTGCGCCGGCTGCAGCAGAATGTTCCGGCGTTCTACCGTTTCGTCGCCCAGGGCGCTGCGCGAGTCGCGCTGCCACAGGCGAAGTTTGCGGCCATGCTGGTCGGCCGCTGGCCGAGCGGGGCGCCGATCCTCCGTGTTCCGGCCGGCGACAACCCGGCGCTTGGCGACGACGACTTCGCCAATAATCATTTCATCTTCGACGACGACGCGCGGCCGTCGTCGCTCAGTCCGATTCCCGGCTACCCAGGGGATGCGTTCCCGCAGGCCGCTGCCGATTTTCTGGCGCAGGTGTGCCCGCATTTCGCGCACATCCGCAAAGTGCATCCGCGCGACACCGCGACCGAGATGGGCAAGCCGGCCGACAGTTTCGCGCGGCTGATCCTTCGCCGCGGGATTCCGTATGGACCGCAGCTCGTCGGCGTCAAGTATCCAAAACCGAAGCTGATCGTGCAGGACCGCGGGCTCATGTTCCTGTGCTACGGCGCCAGCATCGAGGACCAGTTCGAGTTCCTGCAGCGGCGGTGGTCGAACTCCGGCTCGCAGCCCAATCGCGGCGGATTCGATCCCATCATTGGCCAGAACGGCCGCCAAGGATCGCGGCTACGGTTCATCGACTTCCCCACTCCGGCAGGTATCGTGCGGATCAAAATAAAGGATGAGTGGGTCACGTCGACTGGCGGCGGCTATTTCTTCGCCCCGACCATCTCGGCGATTCGCGACGTGCTGGCGGCGTGAGCTGGGTCAGCTTCGGTTTCCAGCGGGCCGTTTTGCGGCTGCGCCGCGCGGACCAGGCGACCGTCCGACGCCAGCAACGTCGAACAGGATGACTTCCCGCTCCTCAACGAGGTCCACCGCGCGATTGAAGGCGCTGCCGACCGAAGTTGCAGCGGGCGCTGGCGATATTCAAAGCTCTCTTTCGGCAAGGCGTCGGAACTCGTCAGGGACAGAGCGCGCATCCCGCGATGCTGACCCATAATCCACCGCTTTTCCTCCGAAGCGCTTGCGGATCGCATCGACGGCCCGGTCTGCGCGCGATCGCGCCAGGCCTTTCTTTGTGCCAGGACGGCATCCTTCGTCGGCAAGCCCGAGCGGCAGCTCCAGTTGCACGATCGCATGCGCTTCGAGATGTGAGACGGAGATCGCCAGCAGCGAGATCGTCCTCTCGTCACGGTGATCCGCAAGGACGCCGCGCACCAAGTCCTCGGCGATCTCAGCGAGAGCCCTCGTTGCAGAAATCGGCGCTGACAGCGTGAGCGAGCGCGTGACCGAGCGCAAATCGGCGAAGCGCACGCGGACCGTGATCGTCCGGCCCGCCAGGGATTTGGCGCGGAGCCGGGCGCCGATGCGGTCGGCGAGATGATGGAGCGTCGGTTTGAAGACGCGCTCGATCGCAGGCCGTCGTCCGAGCGCCGATTGTGCGCCGGCGGAGCGCGCGCGCCGGCGCGTCTGGATTTGCCGCGGATCGCTGTTCCAGGCGAGTGCCGTCAACTTTCTTCCCGCCGCGTGCCCAAGCAATCGCTCCACGGATTTAGGAGAGCTCTCAGCCAATTGACCGATGGTGGTGACGCCGATCTTGGCGAGCCGCGCCTCGGTGGCGGGGCCCACGCCCCACATGAGCGCGACGGGCAGTTTGTGAAGGAACTCGAGTTCAGTATCTGGATCGACGACGACCAATCCATCCGGCTTAGCGACCTGCGATGCGATCTTCGCCAGGTGCTTGGTACGCGCCACGCCGATTGACATCGGCAAGCCAAGCTCGGCGCGCACGCGAGCCCGAACCGTCCTTGCGATCTCTGCCGGCGAACCGAAGAGATGCGTGCACCCTGCCACGTCGGCGAAGGCCTCGTCGATGGAGATGCGCTCGATGGAAGGCGTGAAATCGCTCAGTACTCCGATGGCGGCGTCGCCGAGCCGTTGGTATTCGTCGAAATGTCCGCCGACAAAAACGAGGTCGGGACAGAGTTGCCGCGCGCGCCGTCCAGGCATGCCGCTTCGTACGCCGAAGGCCCGCGCTTCGTAGGAGGCCGCGAGCACGACGCCGCCGCCGACCGCAATCGGCTTGCCGCGCAGGCGAGGGTCAAGCAGCTGTTCGACCGACGCATAAAAGGCGTCGAGGTCCGCGTGGAGAATGGTGGCTGTGGAACCCATCTCGTTGCTCCTGGCTCCTCATGGGCGAAAGTATGGCGAAATAATCTCAAAAGCAAAGCCATTCCGGCAAGAACAGCGGCACCGAAAGCTCATCCGTACGCTTCATCGAGCCACTTGTGGCTGCTAGCGCTATCCGGAAGTGAATCTGTTCGCAGCGAGCAAGCAAGCGGTCCGCATTCTGACTGTTTGGTACATATTGGGCAAAATAGACGCATGAAGGCGAAGATCGGGAAAGCGGACTCGGAGTCAGGCTCGCCTGCTCGCCGACCTCGACGCACGGCGGGTCGCGTCGCGTCGTTCCGAAACAGCCGCGGTGAGGCACTCGAGCCGTCTTCAGTGAGCGCGAGCGAGGCGAAGAGTGAGTTTGGGCGCGTCTTGGAGATGGCCATTCAAGGCGGCGCCGTCGTGATCACGAAGCACGACTCGCCCAAGGCCGTCCTCATTTCCGTCGAGAACTTCAACGCCTTATCGGGCGCAGCCGAGACGAAGCTCGATACGCTCAGCCGCGAATTCGATGCGCTCCTTACGCGGATGCAAACATCCAAGGCGCGTCGCGGAATGAAGGCGGCGTTCGCCGCGTCTGGAAAGCGTTTGGGGAAGGCTGCGGTCGCTGCGGCGCGCTCGCGTGGCTAGTTCGAGGCGTCGATCCATGCATCTACGTGCTCGGCCATCGATCGACCTGCTGCCGCAGCCAGGCCGGCACTGACGTTGTCCTCATGATCCGTCAACGCGTTCCGCTCGGAACATCGTCAGCTCCCAGGTGTTGGATCGCTCGTCGTGGCGGACCAGATACGTGTCGCCGTCTGCGCCTTTCAGCTTGAAGTACCGGTAGTCGGGTGCCAGCCACGCGTCGAGTACTTCCGCAACGGCGATGCGCCGGTCACCGAGGATCAGCGTGCGTGGCGTCTGCTCGCCGCGATGGCCGGCATAGCACTCGACGCCAACGCTGAGGAGGCGTTCTTCACGCAACGTCAATCACCATACGACGTAGAGGCGCAGAACCGCAGCCGTCGTCGACAAATCAGAGTCGCGGCTCACGAGGCTCCGCAGTCCGTATCGAGGCATGAGATGGCGTCTGGGCTGTTACCCTGGCGCTTGAGCTGGTGAGATTTAGATCTCACGACCCCGCGAACAAGCGGTATTCGTCGGGAGGCCGGGCGCCCTGCAAGCGCCTCTGAGATGAGGATCGGGCTGTGACCTATATGCCGCTGCACTCCGGGCGAGACCTGAGCAGCGCGTCGAAGAGCCGTCAGGCTTGGCCTACTCGTCGCCCGCGCGCGGGCCAATCGGAAGCAAGCGCACTCGAACCCGAGCCGGCTCGAACGTGACGATGCTACCGTTCTCCAAGGCGTCGACGAGCTGGGGCAGGTTCGCGAGCAGCGTTCGCGCCAGTGCCTCCGGCTTCCGGCTACCCTCGCCGCGGAACTGGATGACCGACGGCTGTCGCGAGGAACGCACCGCGAGCAGCGTTCCGAAATCAGCATCCGCGGACACGACGATTCGATGCTCGGCGGCAGCGCGCTCGAAGATCACTTCGTCGTCGGCGTGCTGCAATCCTAATTCGCGAACATGGATTGCATCATGACCGGCCTGTTGCAGGAGAGCAGCGAGCGCTGGCGAAAGCGCGTTGTCGATCAGGAACCTCATTCGCCGGCGGCGAGGGGCAACGCTCGTTCGCGGACGGCTTCGGCCGCAAAGAGCAGCGCCTCGCGGACGTCGTCAGCCTCGAGGTCGGGGTACAGCGCGAGGATACCCTCTGTGGTTTGCCCTTCAGCCACGAGGGCAACGACAGTCGCAACGGGAATCCGAAGACCGCGAAGACACGGAACTCCCCCCATCTGGCGGGGATTGGTCGTGATCCTCTTGAACTCCATATTGACAGTGTAGCCCGGAGGCCGCTGATCTGTGAAAGACCGCGCTCCGGCAGTCGTGTTCGTCAAGCCACGATGCGAGGTCCCGAGCGCCTACCAGGCCGTAAGCGATGTCATTCACTGCCTCGCCGTACGAATTTGAGAGGCTCGACCCGTGCTGCTGACTGGCGACGCCGCGCAAGCACCCTCAGGATCGCATCGAGCACAGCATCCAGGTCCTTGCCTACGTCCTCGGCAAGAAAGCGCAGCACGAAGTAGCCGTTCTCCTGCAGCAACTGGTCCTTCCGTCTATCGCGACGATACGCGACCGGATCCGCGAGGTGCTGTCCGCCATCGAGTTCGATGGCAACGCGCGCGTCGGCGCACAGCAGGTCGACTTCAAGGGTTCCGAAGCCGTCGAACGGGATCGGCAGCGCCACGTTGAGACGGAAGCGTCCACTGGTCTCCGTCAGCGTGTCCAGTCGCCGGTAGAGGAACGCCTCGGTTGCACTTCTTGCCCGCGCTGCACCCTCGGCGTCTTCCGGCATCGCCCGGGCGGCGTGCACGAACAGGCTCGCCAGCGGCGTGTCGACGCCGTCTCTAATGAGCCTTCGCACGCTACCGGAGTAATCGCGCTTCCAGACCGGATCGGACGGAAGAACGACATCGGCAGGCCACCCTGGAACGGCGCTGGCCGGAAGAAGGATCGTGTAGCCGATAGCCTCATACCCGCGACATCGCCGATCAAACATTCGCGCCAGCATCGGCACGTTGAGATCGGCGTAGTCGTAGATGCGCACCTCGCGCTTCCCGTCGTAGAGACGATGCAGCCGGCCGGCGTACTGCGCGACCGTTCCTCGCCACGAGACAGGAAGCGTCAGAAACAACGTGTCCAAACGTGGGTCGTCGAATCCCTCGCCAATGTACTTGCCGGTCGCGAGGATGATTCGCCCTTCCTGGCGCGGGATGGCTGCGAGACGGTCATTGACCGCCTGGCGCTGCTTCTTGCCCATGCCGGCGCGCAAGACGACAACGTGATCGACGCGCGACGCCAGCTCGTGTTCGAAGCGGTCGAGGTGCTCATTGCGCTCCGTCAGGATTAACGGCGAGCGCCCATTGCGAACCGAATCGACAACGTCCTCGCAGATTCGTCGAGTACGCGTCTGGTCGTCGACCAACTCCTGGTACAGCGTCTGAAATTCGACGCGCTTGTCCGGATCAGGGCTTCTGTTCGGCTGGAACGATGTCGGCTGAACCAGCACGAAGTGCTCGAACGGGCGGGATGCCGCCTGTGCGCGAGCGTTTACCTGATGTCGAACCGGACCGCACTGCATGAAGATGATCGGATGGTGGCCGTCCTTGCGTGCGACGGTTGCCGACAAGCCAACGACGAATCGGGCTTTGGCTTGGCGTACCACCTGCTCGAAACTGTGCGCCGACAGGTGATGGCACTCATCGACGATCACATGGCCGTACTCGGCGACGCGGTCATCGACGACGCCTTTTCGGACGAGACTCTGAATGATGCCGACATCAATCTGTCCAGTCGGTCGATTTCGTCCTCCGCCGATTCGTCCGATCGATTTCGCCGGGACATCGAGGAACGTCGAGAGACGCTCAATCCATTGGTCGAGCAGCTGCCGGCGATGAACTAGCACGAGCGTGTTCACGCCGCGCCGGGCGATGAGCCACGCGGCGACGACGGTCTTGCCGAACGCTGTTGTGGCTGCCAATACGCCAGTCTCATGACGCAGCATCGCGTCCGCTGCTGCCTTCTGCTGCTGCCGAAGCTCGCCTTGAAACTTCACCTCCAAACGACTGCCGTCGCGACGTTCGTCGCGAATGGCCGTGCGAACACCAAGATCGGTGAGCGTCTTGCGAACGTCATCGAGGCAGCCGCGCGGCAGTCCGATGTGATGCGGGAGATCCTCGGCGCACGCGATGACGCGTGGCTTGCTGTACGTCGAAAGCCGCATCGCCTGCGCTTTGTAGAACTCGGGATTCTGGAACGCAGCGAGCCGAAGCAATCGGTTTCGAAGTCCCGGATGCAGCCCTTGCTTGGGGATGTAGATCTGATTGCCAAGGACGAGTTCCAACGTCGCTGGCAAATCACCGACGATCGGGGCCTCTCTTCGACGTGACGGAGGTGCAGTCCAAGGCTCTGTTTCTCCATCGTCCTGTGGTGGCAACCGTACGCCGAGAATGCGGCCTCGTCGTTCAGCGTCCTCGACGATCTCGTTCAACCTGCGGCCTCCCTATCTTGCGAACGCTCGCGAGAAACGCCCACTGGTCGGCCCACGGAACAAAGGCGCTATCAAGAAAGACCGTGTTGTCCTGTTTGCGCGCTGCCCTCTGGAGCGGCAGAGCGATCAGGTTTCCGAATCCTCCTTGCGGCATCGTGTCTTGATTCGGAAACAGCCGGTCGTACGAATCGAGCCCGATGTCCGGACGCCTCTCCATTGTCTCGGTGAGGACATGCGATCCCAGTCGTCGGGCAAGCGCGGCCGGAATGGCCTCTTCGAAGAAGAACCAGACATGCGCGCCTCGCCCGGAGCGTGATCGTTCGAGCGCGGCTGGGAGATTGAGGTGGCGACAAGTTTCAAGAAACGCCGCGGCATCGTCGCGCCAGCCGGCCTTGTCGAAATCGACGGCGAGGAAGAAGCAGGTCTCGTCCTGAAGCAACGGGTAGACGCCAGCGACGAAGGGCTGTCCCTCGGCGTCGCAACCTGACAGGTGCCAGCGAATGACATCGTCAGTGACCGGAAGGAACCGACGGTTGGGACATTCAGCGCATTTGATGCGCGGCTTCTCGCACACGCCACGAACCCACTCGTTGGCACAGGCGGGAGCGTACCCAGACCGGCCCGTCTTGCGGCTCTCGAATCGCCGCGGGTACACGTCGTCGCGGCCTCGGAAGAGCGACCGAAACAGGGCGATCTTCGCCTGCGGCGACGATGTCTGATCGACCGACCCCGAGATCAGGTCCATGAGGTTGATTTCGTCTTCTCAGCGACGGGAAGCCGCCGAGTGTGTCCTCTTCAGGCCCAGCATACGCGCGAGCTCTTTCGTTCTTTAGGTAACGGTGTCGCCTTCGTCTTCGGGCGTCGCATTTGTCTTCGTTGAAGAGAGTCTATTCGAGAGGACGGACAAGGAGTGACCGTCGGTGGCAGTGGAACTGGGAGGCCGCCTGGGAGACGCACGACATGGCGCCGTATGTGGAACCCCGCTGGAACCCCGGAACTCGAAAAGTGGTCGGGGCGACTGGATTCGAACCAGCGACCCCCTGCGCCCAAGGCAGGTGCGCTACCAGGCTGCGCTACGCCCCGACCGATCCCGCGGAAGAAGGAAACCGCTGGAGATTGTGAAGTTTAGCATGGCGGTAGAATGGCCCGCGCCATGGCCGAGCTCCCGCGCGTGCGCGCGGTCGACGAAGAGAACCTGCCGCTCGTCCGCCGCTTCCTGGAACAACACGCCGACACGTCGATGTTCCTCCTCAGCATCCTGGCCACCAACGGCCCGCGGATGGGGGAGGCGCTCAACTCGGGCGACTTCAAGCTCATCGAGCACGACGGCGACGTCCGCGCCGTGTTCTGCCTGACCCGCCGGACGCCGATCCTCGCCGAGGCGGGCGGCCGCACGGAATACGCGCGCGCGATCGTCGAGGCGTGCCTCAACGAGCCGCGACCCATCGGCGGTGTGCTCGGCGAATGGACGCTCGCCGACGCCATCTGGTCCATCCTGCGCGAGCGACCATCGTTCAAGGAAATCTACGCGTGCAAGGAAATCCTTCAAGCGCGCGATCTCACCGAGGCCGATGCGTCATGTGATGCGACGCCACACGTGCGACGTCTGCGACCGGAGGACTTCGACCAGTGGGACGCGCTGAACAACGCGTTCGCCCAGGCAGAAGGCCTGCCGCGGCACGGGACGCCGGCCGAACGGAAGACGCTCTTCGAAGACTCCACGCGAGCAGGACGATGGTGGGGATACTTTGAAGATGACCGCCTTTGCTCGACCGCGGGACTCAACGCCCTCTACAAACACATCGGACAGGTCGGCGGCGTGTACACCGTGCCGGAAAGACGAGGCCTCGGCCTGTCCACCACAACCATGACGACGCTGATGGCCGAGTCGGTGCGGGTGCACGGGCTGCGGCGACTCGTCCTGTTCACCGGCGACCACAACCGCGCCGCCCGGCGCGTGTACGACAGGCTTGGCTTCGCCACGATCGGCGATTTCGCGCTGCTCATGTGTGAGCCCTTGGACTAGCGCATTCACCAGATGCACAACAAGAAGTGCATTTAAGACACCGAGTCAACGAGTGTCCCGATCTCAGTTTTTGTCTGATGAGATTTTGTGCACTCGCCCGGCGCCATAGCCAAGAACAATGCAAGAAAAAGCACGCACAGTTTTGTGCTTTTGCCCTAAGAACTCATCTTTCAAGACTTTGCAGTGCGATGTCGTGGTGGCAGGTCAATTGCCCTGCGTGGCTCCGAACGAATCTCCCTAGATGCCGACGTACACGACTTCGAGTGTGTCAGGAGGGAAGAATGTCGGAGAAGTCATCACCGGACGTTGTGGTTGTGTCGGTTGAGTCGGCGATGAGCGTCCACGTCGAGCGGGCCCTCGCGGGATTGGATGTTCGTTTGACACGATTAAGTCCTTCGAAGTGGCCCGTGCGTGGATACGGACCGGCAGCACCAGCATCGTTGTGTCCGACGTTCGTCTGGGAGATTTCAATGGTCTCCATCTCGCCTGGCTGCGACATGCGCTCGATCCTGCATCGCCGTGCATCATCACACACAACTGGTTCGATCCCGTGCTCGATGCGGAGGCACGCAGAGCCGGAGCCTCGTACCTGGTCATGCCCGCGGAGGAGCCCCGCCTGACCAGGACCATCGACGGCTTGCTCCGGCTGAGGGTTCCGCTGCGCTGCCAGCGCCCGACCGGGTCCGTGGCGATTCGGTCCGCAAAGGGACCACAGGGAGGCCTATGCGCGAACTCCAACTCTCGCTGGTAATCCGAGGCCATCGTCATTGCCTACGCGATCGGCCTGGCCATTTGGGTGACACACAGGACATCTGTCCTTCGCACGCGTCCTCGGCGCCTTAGCCGCAAAAGGGTGACGGCACTGCGTCATTGCGAGCCCAGGTCGTCGATGAGGGCACGGGGCGCCTGACCACCTTCAATTGATCCGCTTGCTATCGCGGCGATCTATGGCGGCGCCAACGCCCATGCCGCATCGTGTGACGCTGATGATGCTCATTCGGCTTGCGATGATGGTACGGCGGCTCGTCTGGATGGGCCCGCTTGACCACCTCGTACGGCCTCATCATTTCGTTGTCCTCGTGCTCGAGCACATGGCAGTGCCAGACGTAGCGCCCCTCGCGGTGGAATCGCGCTTTGATCCGCGTGATTTCATCGGGGTAGGCCACGACCGTGTCCTTGAAGCCCGTTTCAGCCGGGAGCGGGCCGTTGGAGCCGGCAGCGCTGGTTCCGCCGCCCATTGGCTCGCGGCCGACGACCTGGAACTGGACGAGGTGCACATGAATCGGGTGGGCGTCCTCGGTAAAGTTGTGGATCTCCCACTCCTCACACGTATTCAGCGTCGGTGATTCGGTGATCCCGTCCATCCATTGGCGCGGATGCCCGCTGCCGTCCTCGTTGAGAGTGCCAAGCAGGGCCGACTGCGGCCCGAATGGTTCCTGGCCATCACCGCAACCGAACTGGATGGACGTACCATCGTCCACGAAGGTGATCACCCTGGATGACTCCTCGTTGAGCGACACCTGACGCTCGACCGACGGACGCAGCCGCTCGATGGACGGGAGTTTCAGGAACCGCGGTGGCGTCGAGGAGTCGGCCGAAAGGGCTGGACCGACTCGGAACATCATGACATTGCCCGTGGTGTTCTCGTCGGACGGATCGAAGTCGACGCCAGGGAGCCCTCCGCCAAAGGGCTCGTCGGGGCCGATGTTCCGCAGCACGTAATCGCCCTGGGGTACGTTGGTGAAATCGACGATGATGTCGGACCGTTCGGCCATCGCGACGAGCATCCGGTTCTCGCGATCCGCCGAGATGTTGACCGGCGCGGCCAGGAAGCCGCCGTCGGCGCCGATCTGCCAGACTTCGACGTTCGGGACCTGGCTGAAGTCGAGCCACAGGAAGCGCGATCCGCAGCCGTTCAGCACGCGGAAACGGTAGCGCCGTTGTTCGACGTCGAGATATGGCCATGTCTGCCCATTGACGACGATCGTGTTGCCGAAAAACTCCGGGTTCCAGATGGGCGAGATGTCGCTCGCCATGCCGTCGCACGCAGGCGCCGGGAAGAACGGGATATTCAACTCGGCCTTCGAAAGCCCCTCGAAGAACGCGCGCTCGGCCGGGAAGAAGAGCGATCCGTCGGCGTTGAACGAGCGATCCTGGATGACGATCGGGATCTCGTAGAAGGTGCCGAACGGATTTAGGCGTTGGTCTGGCGCAGGGCCGGGCAGCCTGGCGCGGGTATTGTCGCGGCGATCGCGGACCTCGTCGTCGGGACCGCCGCGAATGAGATAGAAACCTGCCGGCCCAGCGTACACGTTCAGCCGCGTCATTCCGAGCGCGTGATCGTGGTACCAGAGAGTGGTCGCTCGTTGGTTGTTGGGGTACTCGAAGGTCGCGAATCCAGGTCCGAACCCCCCATTCCCCGGATTGTACCGGTCGAAGTATGTGCCGCGCGTCCAGTGCACGCCTGCTTCACAGAGCCGCCCCCGCAACGTGCGCGAGCCTCGGCGACCGTCGGGGAGAAACCACGCCTCGGGATATCCGTCGCTCTCCTGGAACGTATCGGCGCCGTGCAGATGCGTGACGATTGGTACCGGTCCGACATAGCGGCCGTCGGCGTCGATGAGCGGATTGGACCAGTACGGGTCGGTCTCTTCGTGGGGCGGGTGGCCGTCGCGGTCGCCTATGGGGTTGGCCCAGTGGAGCGTGGGATCGACCGGCAGCAGGTGCGGCAGCGGTGCGCCCTCGCTATCGACGAGACCGTTGACCCATCTTACGGACGTGGTGCGCCGCCACGTGGCCTCGAAGGTGAACGCCGGATAGAAGAAGCGGTGCGCCAGGTCGGTCGCTCTCGAGTCGGCCGGCCCGTAACTCCAGACCGGTGTCTGCGGCAGGCTGAAAGGCAGAATCTGCTGCTGAAACTGCCGGACCGCGATCGCATAGGAGTCGCCGTTCTTCAGCTTCTGGTCAGGACGGAACACCGGAGGCTTGACGAGCGGCGACACGAACTTGGGGATTGAAGACGGGTCGAGTGACCCGCCGGGAATGCTGGCGAACAGACGCTGGACCGGACGAAACTGGTTGGAAGCGAACGCCGCGAGACCTGTGGCGCCGCCGATACGAATGAAGTCCCTGCGCTTCATGCCGGCCACCTTTCGCTGTGGTCCGAATTCGACGACTCCCTGTACGCGCTTAAGCTGCTCGGGTCACAAACTAAGGGATGGTTGTCGTGCTTGGCTCGCCAGGATTCTGCCGATTTTCAGGCGCAATTCTCAGGTATCTAGAGGACAGGTCAATCCTCCAGTGGCAGTAGCAAGAATGGATTAGCCCAAATGGTGAGATGTGTGCGCAACGTGCGATTCGTTCAGCCGATGGCCGCGCTGCCGGTGACGGCACTGCCGGCAGGCGACGCGTGGTTGTACGAGGCCAAGTTCGACGGCTACCGCGCGCTGGTGCTGAAAAACGGCCCGAGAGTGACCATCATCTCGCGCAACGGGAACGACCTGACCCGGTCGTACCCGGCCGTTCGACAGGCTGCGGAAAAATTGACCGCGAAGGCCGCGGTCATCGACGGCGAGGTCGTCGCCTTTGACGAATCCGGCCGCCCATCGTTCCAGCAGTTGCAGCACCGGACGGCGAAGAGCACGGCGATTCGGTACTTTGCCTTCGATCTCCTGCACCTGGACGGCACCGACCTGCAGTCCGAGCCGCTGACGGCCAGACGCGCCGCTTTGCGGAAACTCGTCGCCGGATCAGAACTGGAATTCTCGGACGAGCTTCGAGGCACTGCCGGATCAGATCGTCCAGGCCATCGCCAGCGTGGGGCTGGAAGGCGTCGTCGCCAAGCGCCGCGACTCGCGCTACGAGCCCGGCAAGCGCAGCGGGGCGTGGCAGAAGTTCAAAGTCCAGCACCGCCAGGAATTCGTCGTCGGCGGCTACAAACCCGAAAACCGCACCTTCCAATCGCTCGTCGTCGGATACTACGAGAAACGCAAACTCCGGTTCGCCGGGCGCGTGCGGGCCGGCCTGACGCCGGCGCAACGCGCGTCAATCTTCGGGTTGCTGCGCCCGCTGAAAATCGAGAAGTGCCCGTTTGCCGATCTGCCGACGGCCAAGACGGGACACTGGGGCGAGGGGGTGACCGAAGAAGACATGAAGGCGCTGACGTGGGTGAAGCCCACGCTCGTCGTGGAGATCGCCTTCACCGAGTGGACACGAGACGGGCACCTTCGTCATTCCGCGTTCGTGGGGCTGCGCGGCGACAAAGATGCCCGAGACGTGAAACGCGAATAGAACCTCGTCTAGCGCCCGGGCGCCTGATAGGCCGGCGCCTTCTTGATCGCCTGGTCAACCTCTTCGGGCGTGAGGAGCACGATGGTCTTCGTGCGAACGGCGCCGCTGGCGCCGATCGTCAGCGACGCGGCCGCGACCGACACATTGTCCGGCGCGTCGATCACCGCATAGACGTCGTTTTCGCCGAACGCGAAGTAAAACGCATCGACCTTGCCGCCGACGCTCTTCAACGCCGCCTCGGCCGCCTGGCGCCGCTTGGATCCACCGTCCTTCAGCACGCCCTTCGCGCCTTCCGCCGTATAGGTCGCCACCACCAGATACTTGGGCATACGCTCCTCCTTGTGAACAGCGCAGTATAGCGTCAGGTTCTATAATCGGGCCCCGGAATGGATCGAGTATTTGCCGAACGCGGATTCCTGCCCGCCGAGGATCCGCTTGTCGCCTTCCCATACGGCTCGCCGCTATCTGTGCTCGACGAGATCGGCCGCGACCTGCCGAGCCTGCTCGAGGACGAGCACTTCCGCGAGCACGCGCGAGGGCTCACGCTCCCGCCGTGCCCGGACGACAGCGGTACGCCAGATTACCTGCGGCAGCTTCATCTCTATTACGTGCGCGTCGGGTTCCTCGCCTCCGCCTACGTCAACCAGAGTCGCAGCCGCGGGCGACGCTGCTGCCGCAGAACCTCGCGGTGCCGCTCTGCAAGGTCTGCGACGCTGCTGCGCCGGCCGCCGATCCTCAGCTACGACGGCTACGCGCTGTACAACTGGAAGCGATTCGATCCGGCGAAGCCCATCGCGCTCGGCAACATCGACACGTTCCAGAACTTCGTCCACCTGTACGACGAGCACTGGTTCATCCTGGTGCACGTCGAGATCGAGGCGATCGCCGCGCGCATTCTCGCGGCGATCGAGCGCGTGCGGATCGGCGTCGGGTGGAGATCGCGCCGGTGCGGTGAACGCCGCGCTCGTCGAGATCGCGGCGGCGCTGCGCGAGCAGGTCGCGGTGCTGCGCCGGATTCCGGAGAAGATGGACCCGGCGCTGTACTACCGGACCTTCCGGCCGTACATCCGCTTCTTCGAGAACGTCGTCTACGAGGGCGTGTCCGAAGCGGCCGATGAACTTCCGCGGCGAGACGGGCGCGCAGAGCAGCATCATGCCGGCGCTGGTGGCGTTCATGAAGATCCCGCACCAGCCGTCGCTGCTGACCAATCACCTGGCCGACATGCGGCGGTTCATGCCGCGCGCCATCGCGAGGTGCTGAGCGAGATCGAGGCGATGCCGTCGATCCGCGAGCTCGCCGATGCGGCCGCCGTTCAACGAGGTGCTCGAGGCGATGGCGACCTTCCGGGAGACCCACTTCGAGTGGGCGCAACGAGTACATCAATCGCTGGACCGACGACCCGCGCGGCACGGGCGGGACGCCGTACATGAGTGGCTGAAGCAGCTGATCGACGAGACCCGCGCGCACATGCTGTAACCACGAAGAACACGGACCACGAAGGCACGAAGACACGAAATTCAGGACCACGACGACACGACGGCACGACGTTAAGTCCTCTCGATCGCCGGAGCTGTCGCGCAGTCTTCCAGATGAGTCCCCG
Organism: Vicinamibacterales bacterium; assembly: GCA_963850725.1. Taxonomy (GTDB): domain Bacteria; phylum Acidobacteriota; class Vicinamibacteria; order Vicinamibacterales; family JAMQPK01; genus JAMQPK01. Next base: position 45,593 of record CAWKMQ010000015.1, on the reverse strand, counting down.
GCTAAAGCCGGACACTACGTACGAATCCATTTAACGAAGTAACGTGTCAAGCGACATGGACGCGGACCTCGGCCGGGAGCAGATTGCCGCGGCATACGAGCGCATCAAGCCCTGGATCCGCCGGACGCCGGTCGTCGCCGTGCCGGGCGGGGAGTTCGGGCTGCCGGACTGCCGGCTCGTCTTCAAGCTCGAGTACCTGCAGTGCGCCGGATCGTTCAAGGCGCGGGGCGCGTTCGTCCACCTGCTGACGCGAAACATCCCGCCTGCAGGCGTCGTCGCGGCCTCGGGCGGCAATCACGGCGCGGCGGTCGCTTACGCGGCGGCGCGCCTGAACGTGCCCGCCACGATCTTCGTGCCGACGATTTCGTCACCCGCCAAGGTCGCGCGCATTCGAGCGGCCGGAGCCCGGCTGGAAATCGTCGGCGATCGCTATGACGAAGCGCTGCGAGCCAGCGAAGAGTGGCGCGAGAAGACAGGCGCGCTATCGATTCACGCGTTCGACGATCCGGAGACGCTCCTCGGCCAGGGCACGCTTGCCCTCGAGCTCAAAGAGCAGGCGCCCGAGGTCAACACGGTGCTCGTCGCCGTTGGAGGCGGAGGCCTGATTGGCGGGATCGCCTCCTGGTATCGCGGATCGATTCGCGTCATCGGCGTCGAACAGGCAGAGGCGCCGACACTGACGTTCGCCCTCAAGGCGGGAAAGCCCGTTGATGCGCCCGCGAACGGCATCGCTGCCGACTCGCTCGCACCGCGACGTGTCGGGCAGCTGATGTACTCGAAGACGATTCAGTACATCGAGGGCGTCAAGCTCGTGACCGACGCAGATATCGTGCGCGGCCGGCAGACGCTCTGGGACACAATGAGAATCGCGGCCGAGCCCGGTGGCGCGGCGGCATTTGCCGCGCTCCTGTCGCGCGCGTACCAGCCCGCGACAGGCGAAACCGTGGCCGTCGTCATCAGTGGAGGCAATGCGACGTTATGAACACCGACCTCTATACGAAAACCGTGCTGACAGTCATCGCGCTGTGCCTGGTCTGGATGTGTGTGAACGGCGCCATACCCGTCGCACGCGCGCAGGCCGAGCTCCCCAAGCCGACGCCGGTCGTCCTGGTCAACGAGAAGGGCTTTCCGATTTACTCGGCTCAGGGATTGCGGGTGAATCTCGTCAACGAAAAGGGACTGCAGATTTACACGCCGCAGGGCATCCGCGTGAACCTGGGCTCGCAGCCGCTTCCGGTGACGACCGCAAACAACGGCCGTTTCCGGTGTCGGTGCGGTCGATCCAGCAGGGCAGCACGTGGGATCCTCTGCACGTGCGCGTGCTGCGCGAGCCCGCCACGCTGGCCCCGGTTCCGTAATCCGCACGCCAACTGCTAAACAGAAGATCAGAAGATCAAAAGAAACTATTTCTTCTGATCTTTTGACCTTCTGTTAGATGGTGACGATTTAGATCGTGACGATGATCGGGGCGCCCTTGGTGATGATCATGGTGTGCTCGTAGTGGGCCGCGAGGCAGCCGTTGCGGGTGCGCAGCGTCCAGCCGTCGGCGTCATGCACGATGCCGGTCCGCTGCTCCGAGATGATCGGCTCGATCGTCAGCACCAGCCCGTCCGTCAGCATGTCGCGTTGAAAGGGATCGAAGTAGTTGGCGACGGTCGGCTCTTCGTGGATGCGGCGGCCGACCCCGTGACCGCTCAGCTCGCGCAGCACCGAAAACCCCCGCGACGACACTTCGCGCTCGACCGCACGGCCGATTTCCGAGACGCGGCGGCCCGCCGTGGCTGCGGCGCAGCCGGCTTCGAACGCCGCGACCGCGCAGGTGCGCAGCCGTTCACCGTTTTCATGTCCGCCCGGCAAGCACGATGGTCGTTGCCGCGTCGGCAATGTATCCACCGACCTCCGCTGTAACGTCGAGCTTCACGACGTCGCCGGCGCGTAGCGCGCGCGGGCCCGGCAGTCCGTGCACGATTTCGTCGTTCACGCTGATGAGGTTGTCGGAAGGGCAGCCGTACTGCAGGCGCGGCGCCGATCGGGCCCCTTCGCGCTTCAGCACCGCGGCGCCGATGCCGTCGAGATCGCGCGTCGTAATTCCCGCTTCAACCGCCGACGCCATGGCCTTGAGCACGCCCGCGACAACGCGGCCGGCGTGCGTGATTCCGTCGAGATCGTCCTGAGATTCGATCGACATGATGCCAGTCTACGCCCGGCGCGCAGATTCACGGAAACCGGTGTGTCAAAACAGCTACCATGGGGCCTGCGTTCGGTGAGAGGAGACGCCATGCCTGTTGCGCTCGCACTCGTATTTCTCGCGTTCGTCTCGGCCGCCCGCACGACGCAGGACGTGGCCTGCAAGCCCGACACCCTGCTCGCCGTGGCTCACGGGCGCGATTACACGCTCACGATCTGCGGTGTCGGCGTCGTCGGTCTGCGAGGCGTCGAGCCGCCGCTGCGAAGCGCCAATGCGCTGATACGCGTGACGCCTGGTGATTCCCTACCCGCCGGCGCGCCGAATTCCGCAGAGCTGGTCGGCGGCAACAATGTCGGTCCTGACGCGATCGCGTACCTGTCGAAGTTTGTCGGCCAGCGCGTCACGATCGTGTACGACGGCTACCGTATGGGTGATGGCGGAGGCAGGCGCTATGCCTACGTCTTTCTGGCTGGCAAAACGCTCCTGAACGCAGAGATGATTCGTCTCGGCTATGGCTACGCCGATCGCCAGGGTACGCATCCGCGCAGAGACGAGTTCCTCGCGCTCGAGGCGGGCGCGCGCCGGGCGAAAGTGGGCGTGTGGTCCGAAAAAGTGCCATAATCCCGACTCGACGGGTGGCGGATTTATTTTGACCTACAAGTAACTGGAGGCAGGCAATGAAGAGTATGAACCTTCTTGGAATCGCGGGACTTGTGCTCGGGTTCGCCACCATGGCGTTCGCCCAGGCGCCGGCCGTCGAGCTGAAAGTCGGAGACAAGGCGCCGAACTTCAAGCTGCAGGCAAGCGACGGCAAGACGTACAACCTCGCCGACTTCGCCGGCAAGAAAGCGGTCGTCATCGCGTGGTTCCCCGCCGCGTTCACCAAGGGCTGCACCGTCGAGTGCAAGTCGCTGGCGATGAACGGCGACAAGATCCGGCAGTTCAACGTCGCCTATTTCATGGCGAGCGTCGATCCGATCGAGAAGAACACCGATTTCGCGAAGGCGCAGGAAGCCGACTTCCCGCTGCTGAGCGACCCGACCAAGGAAGTCGCGACCGCCTACGGCGTGCTCAACCCGAAGGGGATGGCCACGCGCTGGACGTTCTACATCGGCACCGATGGCAAGATCCTCGCGATCGACAAGGCCATCAAGGTGGAGACGTCGGCCGAAGATATGGTCGCGAAGCTGGGCGAGCTGAACATCGCCAAGACGAAATCAACTAGGGACTAGGGATTGGATCCGGGATTAGGACAGCCGGTCACGACGTCACTGACCTAATCCCTAGCCCGCATGACATCCTAATCCCAATCGCTGATCACTCATGCCTTGTCTTAGCGGGTTTCCATTTCAATGGGTGCGAGCGGTGCCTCCGCCGGTCCTGCCAGCACATCACCATTCACACTGAAGCGCGATCCGTGGCAGGGGCAGTCCCAAGTACGCTCGGCCTCGTTCCAGTGCACGTAACACGCCATGTGCGTGCAGACGGCCGAACGCACATGGATTTTCCCGTCGAGGCCGCGATAGGTCGCCGCGGGATGTCCGTCGACGTCCACAATCTCGCCCGTGCCCCGCTTGATTGAGCGCAACGATCGTGTCGCGGCGCCGGCAAAGCGATCGCGGACGAGGTAGTACGGGTAATCCTTGTTCTCCTTGATGTAGTTCCAGACCCCGCCCTTGATCTTCGTGCGTCCCGGATCGAACAGCTCGGCCCAGGGATTCTTCGCGCCCGCCACGTAATCGGCGAACATCATCGCCGCGAGCGTGCCGTAGGTCATGCCGTTGCCCGAAAATCCCGTGGCCGCGTATTGCCGCTCGGCGGTTTCGCCGATGTAGGGAAGCCCGTCGTTGGTCTCGACGACCTGGCCCGACCAGTGGTGGGTGACCGCGACGTCCGGCAGGAACTGCCTGAGCCGCTGCTCCAGGCGCGTGAAACATTCCTTCGTCCGATCCATCTGCCCGGTCTTGTGATCCTCGCCGCCGAAGATGACGAAATCATGATCGTGCCGGCGATCGACGCGGAAATAGTCGTACGGATTGCCCGTGTCCCAGAACAGCGCTTCGTCGACCGTCCCGCGCGGCACCCATCCACCGACAACGTACGACGTGTAGGGCGCGAGCTTGGATTGCAGAACGGTTGCCGGCAGCAGTCCGACTTTGCCCTGAAGCGGCACGTGCGTCGCGATGAGCATGTGCTCGCAGTGGATGCGATGACCGTCTCGCGTAGTGGCGGTGATCGGTGTGCCTTCGATCTCCTCGATTTCGGTCTGCTCGAATACCTGGCAGCCCTTGCCCCCGCTCAGAAGGCGCAGGAGCGCGATCAAGTATTTCCGCGGGTGGAACTTCGCCTGGTTCTCGAACCGGACTCCCGGTCTGTTGACGAAAGGAACGGACGGCACGAACTCGGCGTCGAAGCCCAGCTCGGCGGCCTCCCGTGCTTCCTTCTCGAGATCGAGCGGCGTCGTGTCGCCGTTGGGCCGGCCTATCTGTGGCGCGGGGTTGAACAGATATCCCGGTACCCAGTCGAACTGACACTTGATTTGCTCGCGCGAGACGATGCGATCGATGAGGTCGATGGCCGCGAGCTGTGCATCCCAGGCCGCCTGCGCGTGATCGCGGCCGAAGCTCCCGACAAGCTGGGAGAGCGGCGAATCGGTGACACAGGTGAGGTGGGCTGTCGTGTACGACGTCTCTCCACCGAGACACCGGTGCTTGTCCACGAGCGCGACACTGTGTCCTGCCCGTTTCAGCAGGTACGCGGCCGTCACGCCGGTGATGCCCGCCCCGACGATGAGCACGTCGACGGCGATGTCTTCTTTTAAGGCCGAGAAGCGAGGGGCGGGGGTGTTGTCGATCCAGTACGAATTCGTCGTTTCGTCTGCCATTCCCTTGCGCGATGCAAGCGACAAAAAGTCCGATGGATGCGTCGGTGCGAGGTGCGTTGGGTGCGGTCAGGTGCGTAACAGAAACTCGCGGAACGCGCGCATGGCTTGACCGCGGTGGCTGACGGCGGTCTTCTCCTCGTCCGACACTTCGCCGAACGTCCGTGCGTACGGCGGATAGAAAAACACCGGGTCGTAGCCGAAGCCGTTCGGTCCGGCGGGCGCGGCGGCAAGCTCACCTTCGACGGTCGCGGTGGTTTCGAAGATCACCGCGTCACCCTGGGCCACGGCGAGCGCGCAGACAAACCGCGCGTGACGATTATCGGTGCGGGCGTCGCGCACGCGACGATAGATGTCCGCGAAGCGCTCGTCGTAAGTCGCGTCCTCGCGCAGATAGCGCGCCGAGAAAATCCCCGGGTCGCCGTTCAGCGCGTCGACCTCGAACCCGGAATCCTCGGCCATCGTCACCATGCCGGTGAGGCCGGCGTAGTGTCTGGCCTTTTGCGACGCGTTTTCGGCGAACGTGGCGCCTGTTTCTTCTGGAACCGGAATGCCAGGAAAGTCCGCGAGGGTTTTCAATTCGTGCGGCAGTCCGTCGAGGATGCGCAGGATCTCGCGAACCTTACCCGCATTCGTTGTCGCGATCAGAACGCTCTTCACCACCAGCTACCAGCTACCAGCTACCACCTACACTATTTCAAGATGTGTCCCACCACCTGCTTTTGCAGCTCGATCAGGTGGCCAATCCCTTTCTGGGCGAGATCGAGCAGGTCGTTGAGCGCATCACGGCCGAAGGGAAGTCCCTCGGCGGTGCCCTGCACTTCGATGAACTTGCCGCTGCCGGTCATGACGACGTTCATGTCGACTTCGGCGCGCGAGTCTTCCTCGTAGGCAAGGTCGAGCATGCGCGTGCTCTCGATGATGCCCACGCTCGTGGCCGCGACGTAGTCGGTCACCGGGATCTCGCTGATGAGTCCCTTTTCGCGGATGCTCTGGAGCGCGAGCACCAGGGCGACGAAGGCGCCGGTAATCGCGGCCGTGCGCGTGCCACCATCGGCCTGCACGACGTCGCAGTCCATCCATATTGTCCGCTCGCCGAGCTGATCCAGTTTGATCACGGATCGAAGCGAGCGGCCGATGAGGCGCTGGATCTCCTGCGTCCGGCCGCCCACCTTGCCCGTCGAGGCCTCGCGCGTGTTTCGCGTGGAGGTCGCACGCGGCAGCATGCCGTATTCGGCGGTCACCCAGCCCTTTCCCGTATTGCGCAGGAACGGCGGAACGCGGTCCTCGACCGACGCGGTGCAGATCACCTTCGTCCGTCCCGATTCCATCAGCACGGACCCTTCCGGATGCAGGAGGTACTGCGGGTGAAGTTGTGTGGGGCGAAGCTGGTCGGGGGCTCTGTTGTCTACACGCATCAGTTGGTTATCCATTTGGGATCCCGCTCGATCGGCCGCCGCAGGTCGAGGTGGCCGGCGAGCGTATCGACCTCCTTGCCGTCGATGAGGATCTGTACGCCGGTGACGGCCGGCAGGTTTGTCGTCAACGCGCTGACGATCGCATAGACCGTCAGAATCTCGTTCGTGGTTCCGCCGGGATGATTCTGCCGAAGCTCGGGGCTGAGATCGACATACATGTCGCCGGCCTTCGTGAAAAACACTCTGCGGAGCGCGGTGCCCGGCGGAATCGCCGACGCGAGCGGCTCGGGTGGCGCCGCGATCTGCGCTTCCACGATGCGCTTCGCCTGTTCGATCGTGCCCTCGCCGTACAACACTTCCCGCTCGACGCCGGTCAGGCCGGTCCCTTGATCGTCAACATAGAACAAACGCGCGCGGATCTTCCGTGCTTCGGCGGCCGGCGTGGTGGCGACCGTGGCGATCTCCGCCTGCGGGAACGGTCGCCAGCCATCGCGGCCCCATCACCAGCAACACGATGAGGCCAACGCCGAGAACGGTCGCCAGGCCGATGTACAAGCCAAACGCACGCGATTGATACTTCAATCGATACTTCATGGCGCCGGCGGCGGCGCGTCAGGCGCGCCCTCGAGGTGATCTTTGAACGCGGCGATGGCGTCGGTCAGCGCCACGGCGATGCCGTTCTGGAACTCGGCCGACGTCAGCAGCTTTTCGTCCTGGGGGTTCGACAGGTAGCCGAGCTCGATGAGCACCGCCGGCATGTTGGTGCCGGCGAGATCGCGCATCGGCACGCGCTGGAGCGCGACCGACGCCATCGCGCCCACCGCGCGCATCCGCTCTTCGACGATACCCGCAAACGCATTGGAGCCGTCGAGATGCCTGGCTTGCGCGAGCTCCCATTCGACGAGCGACACTTCCCGCGATCCGCCGCCGAACACCGGCAGCACCGCGCTGTCGGCCTGCGACTGCCGGCGCGCGTCTTCGCCGACCCGATCGAGGCTGAGCGTGAAGATCGTGGCGCCGCGCGTGGCTGGCCGTGGCGATCCGTTCGCGTGCAGGCTGATGAACAAATCGGCCTTGTTGTTGTTCGCGAGCGCCGCCCGGGCGTCGGCGCCGATGCGATTGTCGCCTTCGTGCGTCAGAAGCACGCGCATGCCGAGACGTCCTTCGATCGCGCCCTTCAGGCGCCGTGCGATGGCCATGGCCAGTTCCTTCTCGACTGGCGCCGCCAGGCCCCTTCACGCCGGTGTCGTCGCCGCCATGTCCCGGGTCGATCACGATCGTGCGCAGCGTGGGCCGAGCGGCGCCGCCGAAGACAGGTAATGGCGTCGCCGGAACCGGGGATGCCGTTGCGGCTGGTGGAGGCGCCGCAGCCGGTCCCGCCGTCGACTCGGGAGCGGCGGCCGCAAGCAGCTCGACCGTGATGACGGACGCCGCGCCCCGCGAGGTTGCCGGCGACGTGCGAAACGAGCTGAACCGCTGGCCGAGATCCATCTGAATCGTATTCGCATCGGCGAGGCGCAGGGCGCCGAGCAGGCCCTGCTGCGGCGGTGCGGTGAGCGACGCATCGAGCGCGTCGGCGTCGACGCTGACCAGCAGCCGATTCTGTTCCTGCGTGACGGTGGCGTTGAACCGCGGCGTAATCTCGAAGGTGACCCGCAGCGACGAAGGTGTGTCGTCGTACTGGGTCGTCAGCCGTGGCACCCGCAGATCGCCGACGACGAGCAGGCGCGAGTCGGCGCGAAAATCGAGCTTCACGTCGTAGATCGGCGCAAGCGCGCGATTGATGAACTCGACCGGCACGAGCCATCGATTGCTGCGCCGGACGAGCGGCGAGGGCAGCGAGACCAGGCGGCCCGACGCCGACACGAGCGACTGATCGGGCGTGAGCACGATCGTCTGGTTCTTGTAGGTGGCGGTAACGGCGTGCGCGGCCGCGTCTTCTCGAATCTGCAGTTGAAAGAGATTGCCGAGGTCGTCGAGGCCGACCATCTGGCGGTTCTGCACTTCGACGGCCGGCAGCGTGCGGCGTCCCTCGCGCGACAGCACGGTGATGGGACTGCCGCCCTGCGCGAACAGCAGATCGCCGATGGCGCCCGCCAGAATCCCGGCGAGACCGATCGCGAACGCGTGGTAGCGGATGCGGCGACTTCTCAAAAGGTGTACATGATATCAGTCAGGCTATGATGACCGCATGTCTCAACTGCTGGACGCGGTCCGGGGTTGCACGTTCGACGACTTCCTGTTCTCGCCTCGATTCAGCGTGCTCGAGCGCCGCGATCCGAAGACCATCGATCTCTCCGCGCGGTTCTCCGAGCACATCACGCTGAAGCATCCGATCGTTTCGGCGAACATGGACACGATTACGCGGGCCGCCATGGCCGTCGTCCAGGCCGAAGAAGGGGGCCTGGGCATCATCGATCGCGGCTTCCGCGGCGGCGACATCGCCGCGCAGGTGCGCGAGGTCGAAATCGTCAAGCGCACGCAGCACGGCGTCATTCCCGATCCCTACACCGTGTCGCCGGCCGACAGGGTGACAGACGCCGCCCGCATGATGCAGAAGTCCGGGGTCGGCACGCTGGTCGTCGTCGACGGGGCGCGCAAGCTGCAGGGACTGCTCACCTCGCGCGACGTCCGGTTCGTGGCGGGCGAGAAGCGCGTCAGCGACCGCATGACGCCGCTCGACAAGCTGGTGGTGCACCGGGGCGAGATCTCGCTCGACGAGGCCGAGCACATCATGATCGAGCGGAAGATCAAGAAGCTGCCGCTCGTCGACGCCAGCGGTGTGCTCATCGGCCTCATCACCGCCAGAGACATCATCGAGCAGAAGCGCCTGCCGCTGGCCACGCGCGACGCCCAGGGCCGGCTTTGCGTGGGCGCCGCGATCGGCGCGAAGGGCGACTACCTCGAGCGGGCCGCCGAGCTCATCAAAGCGGGCGCCGACGTCCTCGTGGTCGATATCGCGCACGGCCATTCGGTCGTGATGGCCAAGGCGCTCGAGGCATTTCGTGCCAGATTCGGCGATTTCGAGCTCGTCGCCGGCAACGTGGCCACCATTGAAGGGGCGCGATACCTGGCCGAGCGGGGCGTGAACGGCATCAAAGTTGGCATTGGTCCTGGCGGCGGCTGCACGACGCGGCTGAACACCAACTTCGGCGTTCCGCAGTTGCAGGCGCTGGTCGAGTGCCGCGCTGGCGGTTGGCACGAAGATTCCGCTCATCGCCGACGGCGGCATCAAGCGCGACGGCGCCATCATCGAAGCGCTGTTGTTCGGCGGCGATACCGTCATGCTTGGCAACGCTTTCGCCGGCACGCTCGAGACGCCAGGCGAAACCGTGCACAAATCTGTCGTATTACCCGAATCGCAGAAGGTTGTCCGCGTGCCGTTCAAGGTCTTTCGGGGCATGGCGTCGATTGGCGCCATGGTCGATCGCCTCGACGTCGAAGACGCCGATACGGTCGATGTCGACACGCTCGGGGCCGAAGGGCTCGAAGTAAGCGTGCCATTGCGCGGTTCTGCGCGTCCCATTATCGCCGGCATGCTCAAACATCTGTCTTCTTCAATCAGTTACGGCGGGGCGGCCGGCCTGGCGGAACTGAAGACGATGTTCTGGGAACGTCCCGAAGAATACATCATCAAATTGTCCGAATCGAGCAAACGCGAGTCGTTTGAACGTTGAAAAACGAACGCGACACCTTTACTCTGTAGGGAACGATGCTGAACAAGGGCGATCACATTCCGCGATTCGAGTGCACCACCATCGACGATGTGCACGTGAGCTATGCCGATCTGTGGCAGAAGAAGAACCTGGCGCTCGTGTGCCTGTCGGAAGACGCGTCGGCCGACGCGCAGTCCTACATCCAGGAGCTGCGCGATGCCCAGAAGGCAATGGCCGTGCACGACGCGGTCGTGGTGGTGACGACCAACCCGATTGAGGGGATGCCACTGCCTGGGTGTGCCGTCGCCGATCGATGGGGAGAAATGCAGTGGATTGCGTCGGCCGAAAACGTGTCGGCGCTTCCGTCGGCCCGGGAAATTGCGGCGTGGCTCCACTTTGTCGAGATTCAATGTCCGGAGTGCGAGGGCGAAGTGCACTGACGCGTCCCGCCGGGCAGGTCGTGTAGACTCAATCACGGGCCCTATGAGGGTGAAAAAGCTGATCGCGCTTGGCCTCGTCCTGATCATGGGAACGACGGCCCTCCTCGAAGCACAAAGACGAGGACGGCGCGGCGGCATGTACGGCATCAAGCGGCCCGACGACATCACCTGGAACGGCGACTTCACGTTCTGTCGCCTGGCCTTTCGCGAAGCCTACGACGGAGACGGCGGCGGATGGGGCGTCGACTACCCGCGCGCCGACATGAACCTGCCGATCCGGTTGTCCGAGCTCACCAAGGCGCTGGTCAACTTCGATTCCGCACACGAACCCAATCACGTCGTCATTCAGGCGACCGATCCCGAGCTCTTCCAATGCCCGTTCGTGATGATCACCGAGGTCGGCGCCACGTTCTTCGACGATCAGGAAGCCAAGGCGTTGCGGGAGTATCTGCAGAAGGGCGGGTTCCTCTGGGCGGACGACTTCTGGGGGACGTATGCGTGGCAACACTGGGAGCGCGAGCTGCGCAAAGTGCTGCCGGCCAGCGAATATCCCATCATCGACGTGCCGATGAACCACTCGATCTTCCACACGCTCTTCGACGCGAAGCGGTTTCCGCAGATTCCGTCGATTGCATGGGTCTACAGCGGAACGACGTCGGAGCGGGGAGCCGACAGCGCGACGCCCAACGCGCGCGCCGTGCTCGACGCGAAGGGCCGCGTGATGGTGTTCATCTCGCACAACACCGACTTCGGCGACTCCTACGAGCGCGAAGCCGATGATCCGACCTACTTCTACAACTTCTCGGTCGAGGGCTACGCCATCGGCATCAACATCCTGCTGTATGCGATGACGCATTGAGTGGCGGCCACGCTCTTCGACCACAACAGCAGCAGGCTCATCAACATCAACACAAACCACAGCCACTGGTGGGGCAGGTGATAGTGTTCGGGCTCGTGGTGCGATTGCAAAGCGATCCGCAACGCTGACCTCCGGCTGGACGATCTGCAAGACGAGTACCTCTGATGCCGTCCCGCGTCTCTTTCATGCTCCGCGCGCTCTCCTATCCCAACTACCGATTGTTCTTTGGCGGACAGATCGTCTCGCTCATCGGCAGCTGGATCTCGATGACCGCGACAAGCTGGCTGGTGTACCGGTTGACGGGATCGGCGATGCTGCTCGGCGTGGTCGGGTTTGCGGGACAGTTCCCGGGTTTCGTGATGGGCCCGTTCGCGGGCGCCTTTCTCGACCGCTGGGATCGCCATCGCGTGCTCGTCGTGACGCAGACGGTGTCGATGATCCAGTCATTCACGCTGGCCGTTCTGACGTTCACCGGCCACATCACGGTGCCCGCCGTCATCGCGCTGAACGCCGTCCAGGGTCTCGTGAACGCGTTCGACATGCCCGCGCGCCAGGCGTTCCTGAGCAACATGATCACGGACAGGGACGACCTCGCGAACGCCATCGCGTTGAACTCGTCGATGTTCAACGCCGCGCGGCTGGTCGGTCCGTCGATCGCCGGTGTCGTGATAGCGGTCTCGGGCGAGGCGTGGTGTTTTCTGGTGGACGGTATCAGCTACTTCGCGGTCATCATCGCCCTCCTGATGATGAAGAACGTCCGCCAGCTGAACCGCGTGGCGCCGCACGCCGGCATGATGGAGCACCTCTTCGAAGGGTGGCGGTACGTCTTCGGTTTCCGGCCGATCCGATCGCTGATGGCGCAGCTCGCCTGGCTCTGCCTGGTCGCGATGCCGTTCTCGGTCCTGATGCCGGTGTTTGCCGATCAGATTCTGGGCGGCGGTCCGCACACGCTGGGGTTTCTGATGACCGCGTCGGGTATCGGCGCGCTGAGCGGCGCGTTGTGGCTGGCCGGCCGCAAATCGGTCGTCGGGCTCGGCCGGGTGATCCTGATCAACACCGTGGTCTTCGGGACCGGCCTCATCGGATTCGGCCTCTCGCGCTGGCTCTGGGTGTCGTTCGCGTTCATGATCGTGACCGGATTCGGCATGATGGCGCAGATGGCGTCGACCAACACCGTCATCCAGACCATCGTCGACGATGAGAAGCGCGGCCGCGTGATGAGCTTCTACACGATGTCGTTTCTCGGCACGGCGCCTTTCGGCAGCCTGCTGGCGGGCTGGCTCTCGACGCGCATCGGCGCGCCGCATACCGTGGCGCTCAGCGGTCTCCTGTGCTACGCCACGGCCGTCTGGTTTTCGCAGGAACTGCCGGAGATTCGCGCGCTGGTGCGTCCGATCTACGTGCGGATGGGGATTCTTCCGGAAGTCGCGCAAGGGCTGCAGACCGCGGCGAATCTGATGGCGCCGCCGGAGCAGGAATGAAATTGAAGAGTCCGGAGAGTCCGAAGAGTCCCAAGAGTCTTGAGAGTCGGCAGAGTCCGAGGGTTGAGGGGAAAGTGTGGAAGGTTTCGGAGGAAGACGCGGGACTGATACTCGACAAGTTTCTGGCGGCGGAAGGGCGGCTGGGGTCGCGATCGAAGGCGGCGGCGGCGCGTGAGCGCGGCAAGGTGTTCGTGAACGGGACGGAAGCGGGGCGCGATCAGATCCGAGTGCCGCTCAGGGTGGGCGATGAAATCCGCGTGTGGGAAGATCGCCCCGGCAGCGCGCACCGCAGAGCGACGCCGTTTACGGCGGGGCCTCTGCGCATTCTGTACGAGGATCAGTTCCTCATCGTGCTCGACAAGCCGGCAGGCCTGCTCTCGGTGCCGCTCGAGCGGCGGGGCGAAGAGGAGTCCATCTTCGATCAAATCCAACAGCACCTGCGATCGCACGGCAAGCGCAAGCCGCTGGTGGTCCACCGGATCGATCGCGATACCTCAGGCGTTGTGCTCTTTGCGAAGGATGCGCGCACGCAGGCGGCGCTCAAACAGCAATTTCGCGAACGATCGCCGGAACGCGTGTACCTGGCGGTTGTCTACGGGCATCCTGAGCCTTCGTCGGGGACCTGGCGCGACCATCTCGTCTGGGATCAGAAAGCGCTGATCCAGAAAGAGACGCATCCGAACGACCCGCGCGCGGCCGAAGCCATCAGCCGCTACAAGGTGGTCGAGACGTTCGAATCGACCTCGCTCGTCGAAGTCCGGCTGACGACGGGCAAACGAAACCAGATTCGCATTCAGGCGCGCCTGCGCGGCCACACGCTCGTCGGCGAAGCCCGTTACGTTTATGGTCCGGACGTGCTGCGTCCGGTTCCATTCAGCCGCCAGGCCCTGCACGCGTGGCGGCTGGGCTTCGTACATCCGGTCGAACAGACGCCGATGTCATTCGAAGCGCCACTGCCCGAGGACCTGCGCGATCTGCTCGCCGAGCTCCGCCGCAGCTGACTCAAACCGACTCTTCCGACTCTCCGAACTCCGGGACTCCGGAAGACTCCGGACTCTTAGACTCCCGGACTCCCTGACTCTTCAACAGGCACACATCCTGCACCCTAATCCCCAAACCCCCCGAGCATGACGCGGGGCGTCTCGAACGGAGCCATCGATGACATCAATGTACAAACTCAATATCTCTCCGACCGCCCGGTTGACGTCGATGATTGCGGGTGCCGCGCTGGCGGCCGTTGGCTACAAGCGAGCCAATCGCGCGCTGGAAGTGACGGGGCTGGGCCTCATCGCCCGCGGCGCGAGCGGCTGGTGCCCGGTGACGGCGGCCATCGACGCCGATCGGCGCCGCCTCGACGATTCCACGAAACACCATCTGGGTGGTGAGCGCGGCGTCATCGTCGAAGACGCGATCACGATCTATCGCCCGGTCAGCGACGTGTACTCCTGCTGGCGCAACATCGAGAACCTGCCGCGCTTCATGGAGCACCTCGAGGAAGTCCGCGTCGTCGATCGCCTGCACTCGCACTGGTCGGCGAAAGGCCCGCTCGGCGTGACGGTCGAGCTGGGATGCGGAGATCATCAACGACATCCCGCCCACGCTGCTGTCGTGGAAATCGGTGGGACAGTCCGACGTGATTAGCGCGGGATCGGTGCGCTTCAAGCCGGCGGGCGAGCATGCGACCGAGGTGCGGGTGAAGCTGCAGTACGACCCGCCGGCGGGCAAGATCGGCGCGACGGTCGCCTGGCTGCTTGGCGAAGACCCACAGCATCAGATTGCCGAAGATCTGCGCCGCTTCAAGCAAATGGTCGAAACCGGCGAGGTGTCGGCGGTTCAGGATTATCAGCCGGCGCCGTCGAGCGAGCGCGTGCCGCGGGCTCGACGATCTCGCCGGCGACTTCGGCTCGGCACGCTAACTGAAAATGTTCCGGAGCTATTTCGGAAGCGGAGCCTGCCGAAAACGGATCCCGGAACCCGTTTTCACTGAACGTCCAGCAGTTCCATCTCGAACACGAGCCCCGCGTTCGCGGGAATGGAGCCGTCCGGTGTGCCGGATGCGCCATACCCGAGATCGGGCGGGATGATGAGCCGTCGCTTGCCGCCGACTCGCATCTCGTCGAATCCCCGATCCCAGCCGCCGATGACATCGCCGTTTCCCAGCCGGAACGTAGAACGGTTCGCCGCCGACCGACGAGTCGAACTGCTTGCCCTTGGCGTCGGGCCGGCTCGAGTCGTAAAGCCACCCGGTATAGTGCACGGTGAGACGTGCGCCACGCCGAGCCGTGGCGCCACTACCGGTCGTGAGATCGACCTGTGAAAACGCTGTGGGCGGCGGAGACGTCAATGGCGCCTCTGCGCCCCCACAGCTGATGAATCCAAGTGACGCAACGATCGTGATGAGTGTGAGGAGTCGCACGCGGGCAGTGTATATCAGTCCGCTTCGTGATCTGCGGAGGCCTCCATTCCTTCGTCCTGCGTTTCGCTCGCCGTTTTTCCGTCGTGATCGTAGTGGCGGCCGGTGCGATCCGATGCGCCGAGCGCGCGTTCGCGGTTCGCGCTGACATATTTGATTTCGTTGCGCACGGGCCTGGGATCGCCCGCAAAATCCTTGATGTCTTCCATCGCATCCCGTGCGGCTTCGGGATGTTTCCGGTCGAGCTTGCTCAGCCTGGGTCTCATGGATCCTCCTTCTCCCACGTCCCATCGCTACGAGATCCGTGCCACGCCCGGACTGCAGCGTTCCACGACACATGCTGGGAGCCAGGCCTCGGGCGAATGCGTTTTTGCTCGTAAAAACGCGATGCGCGGGCCCGAGGTGAAACGGCACACCTTCTGCT
This sequence comes from Vicinamibacterales bacterium, assembly GCA_963850725.1. GTDB lineage: Bacteria > Acidobacteriota > Vicinamibacteria > Vicinamibacterales > JAMQPK01 > JAMQPK01. The sequence continues at coordinate 29,833 of CAWKMQ010000015.1, read as the reverse complement.
TTGTCCCACGAACAGGAGGTGTTGTTGTGCTGTATTACGCGCTCGTTTTTCTTATCGTCGGCCTGATTGCCGGCGTGCTCGGCGCCACGGGTGTCGCGGCCATTGCGTCGCAGATCGCGTGGATTCTCTTCATCGTCGGCATCATCCTGCTGGTGATTCATCTCGCCACAGGACGGAGAGGGCCAGTCATCTAGGCACGTCGGGCCGGCCATGCGCCGGCCCTCCCTTTCACCTCTGCGCCGCGCAGACGACCGAACAAGTGTCAGGACAGTACGATCTGGCGATCGACGGGCAGGCTGGCCGATCGACGATTTGCCGCACCTTCTCCTTGAAACGCTGAAACCCACTCCGCTACGGCATCCAGCTTCGCAGTCGCGAACAGTGCTTCCAGTTGCGCCGGAGAAAGCTGGCGGAGCCGATCGCCCAACAGCCTTCGACCGTCTTCTGAAATCGCGACATCCTCGAACGTGCCCCCGCCGTAAGGCATCCCCTTCATCGACAGCATGCACGCGGACGGATCGCCGGACCACACCGGCCTGGCTCTCCAGTTGTCGAGGTCGAGTTTTTTCGGTCCGAAGTCGGAGCCGGCATCCTGAATCATCGCGAGCGGATGCTCGCAATCGGCCGTGTCGGCGTCGGCGCACACGAGTCGCTGGTTCGCGGTCTTGTTGTCCCAGTGGTGCAGCAGCACGGCCATCAATCGCAGCGCGTCCACTTCGGCGCGCGTGGCGCCGCCGCGCGACGGGTCGATGCGTTTCAGTTCCCAGAACGCCCATCCGCGCGCTTTGCCGACCTCGATGGCCTCGCCCTCGAGATTGCGCTCGGCGCTGACGTCATGGAAATCGCGATGCCTCGTGTAGTCGATGTGTCTGTCGAGTACGCGGGTGAGCCCGATGAACTCGGCGAGCGATCTCGAGTGGAACGGTTGAAAGGGACAGCCGTAACAGCGGACTGTCTCGACGAGCGACACGCGATCGGCCCCGAACCCAAGCCCATGGAGGAGGCGGGTGGACACCACTTCCGAGGGAATTTCGTTGGTCCACCCGTACTTCACTTTGATGCGCTCGCCGTTGGGCAGCTCGCAATCGAATTTGGGTGTCGTTCCGGAAATGTCGTCGGGCTTGTACCGGCACGTCGTGAGTCTGGCGTCGACCACGCTGCCGTTGGGATCGATCGTAAAGTCGATCGTCGACGCGTCGAATCTGTTTTCGCGAAACACACGTGCACGCGCCAGCGCATCGTTGCGTGCGTGCCATTCCTTCTCGGGCGGCGCGGGAATGCCGTCGCCGGTCTCGAATCCCCCGAGCGCCGCGACACCGGCAGCGACGAGGACCAAGCCGACAACCGTCGCTCTCACGATCGGTTGGAAAGCAAAGGGCACGCCAGACTGTGTGAAAAGTCGCCAATTGACATTTGCATCGGCTTACGGCAATTTCTCAGCCACACAAGCAGGCGTCATTAACGACTTCCGGGGAGAAGGCCGATGAGACGCCGGGACTTCCTCGCCGCACTGGGCGCCGGGCTCGCGACGACACCGATGAACGCGCTCGCGCAGGGCGGACGGCCGCTTGCGCCCGGCGAGGTCCGCACGGCGAAACCCGCCGCGCCTCCGCCGCCGGTGCGGAAAGCGACGGTCACCAAGCTCTTCAAGACGGCCGACGGTCATCCCGAACGCGCTCGATGTGTCGCCCGAAGGGTTCTGGATCGGCGAGCAGGTAACCGACCGCGTCATCCTGATGGACATGACCGGCAAGGTGCTGAAGGCTGTTCAGACCGAATGCCACAACTGCAGTGGTCTCGCGGTCGGCGGCGGATATCTGTGGCTGTCGGCCAACGGCGCCGCGCAATTCGATCGGCCGATCAAGATCGAGAGCACCACTTCGGAGATTCTGCAGTGCCAGATGGACGGCACCCTCGTCAAGCGGCATCCGGTTCCGCTGGGCGGAGGCGGCGCGACAGGACTCGAGTACGTGGACGGCACGCTGTGGATCGTGGCGTCGCGATTGCGCGCGCTCATGCAGGTGAACACGGAAACGTTTCAGCCGATCCTCGCGCATCCATTTACCCAGATACAGCGGCCGCATGGCCTCGCCTGGGACAACGGCGCGATGTGGATCGTCGATGGGACCGACGAACCGCGCCTCGTGAAGATCGATGCGAAGACAGGGGCCATCCGCGAGAGCATCCAACTGGCGGTTGGCGATCCCGATCCGCATGGTCTCGCGATGCTGGACGGCAAGATGTATTTCTGCGACGCGGGCATTCACCCCGGATGGGAACGCGACAAGAGCCCGCACACCGGGTGGATGTGTCGGGTTGAAGTAGCTTGAATTCGCAGATTGGCAGATTGGTAGACTCGCAGATTGATTGTGGGATTCACGTAGTGTCCGGCTTCAGCCGGACCATTGGAGGCGCAATGCGAAGACTTTTACTCCTGGCGATGGTTCTGCTCATCGCAATGGTGTCCGTCAGTGCCCAGCAGGCGCAGCCTGCGCGGCAAGAGGGTGCGGCCGCGGCGGCCACGCCCGCGGCGCCGGCAAATCTCCCTCGTTGGGCATACGGGTATCCCGAGCCTGGCTCCACGCCTCCGCCCGCACAGCCGCCCGCGCAGGACGATGGGTCGCCGAAAACGCTCATGGGGAGCACGGGCCAGTTCACGCTGACGCAGGTTCGCGACGGCTTCGGCCCGGCCGACTGGCATCCGGGCGATCACCCGCCGATGCCCGACATCGTCGCGCACGGACGCAAAGACGGCAACGTCCGCGCGTGTGCGCTGTGCCACTACCCGAACGGGAAAGGCCGCGCCGAGAACGCGCCGGTGGCCGGATTCCCGGTCACGTACTTCATGCAGCAGATGGCCGACTACCGCAGCGGCGTGCGGAAGAGCGCCGATCCGAAGAAGGCCAACGTCAACGCGATGATCGCGATTGCCAAGGCGATGACCGAAGAAGAGATCCGCGCCGCGGCGCAGGTACTTCGGCTCGATGAAGTGGACGCCGTGGATCAGGGTCGTCGAAAGCAAGACGGTGCCGAAGACGCGGATCGCCGGCGGCCTGTTTGTCGGCCTCGGCGCCGAAACAGAGGCGCTCGGTCAGCGCATCATCGAGATGCCCGAAGACAACGCGCGCGAAGCGCTGCGCGATCCGCGCTCGGGGTTTGTCGCCTACGCGCCGGTCGGGAGCATCAAGAAAGGTGAAGCGCTCGTCAAGACCGGCGGCGGCAAAACGACGGCGTGCGGGATCTGCCATGGCGTGGATCTGAAGGGACTGGGCCCGGTACCCGGCCTTGCCGGACGGTCGCCGAGCTACAGCGCGCGGCAGATGTTCGACATGCAGACCGGCGCGCGTGCCGGCGTGTGGTCCGATCTCATGAAGCCGGTCGTGGCCAAGCTGACGGAAGAAGATCTGATCAACATCTCGGCCTACACGGCCTCGCTCGCGCCATAATCAAGGAATGCGCCACAGACTCGCCGCGGTTCTGGTTGTCCTGCTGGGCTCTGCGCCCCTCGCGCAGAGCCAGCAGACATGGTCGGGTGTGATCAGCGAGAACAAGTGTGCCGGATCGCATCAGGCCATGATGGCGTCGAGCGGGATGACCGAGCGCGAGTGCGCGTTCCACTGTCTCAAGAGCCTCGCGAAGTACGTGGTGGTCGACGATCAGCAGAAAGCCATCCCCATCGCGAATCAGGATTTCGCGGGCCTGCCCCTCCGGCTGGCACGTCCGGTGCGCGTAACCGGCACGATGACCGACAAAGGCATCATGGTCGCCCGCATCGAGCTGCCGCTGGTGCACTCGCACATCGGGCACGTCATGATCGCGTGGCGTGACACGCCGGGCACGGTCGGTCTGCTGACCGTGGCCATCAGCGACACACGCGTCGCGTCGGCGCACGCGCTGCTGACGTCGAAATCGGCCAGCCTCGACGATCTGAAGCTGCACGCCGGCCACGTGCTGCACGCGTTCGATCCGTCGGTCGAGCCGAAAGGGCCGGCCTCGGGATACGGCGTGAAGAAGGCGATCGCGGGCGCGGTGCAGCATGTGGGCTTTGCCGCCGCCGCCGAAGGCGCATCGGCAGGCGTCAAGAGTCACGCCGCGTCGGTTACGGAGAAGCTCAACCAGACCGATGCGACAACCGATCGTGCGATCGCCGTGGCGCAGAATATCCGGACGGCCACGTCTCCCGACGCCGGTGCGACGCTCGCGCGCGAACTGCTGACGTTGACGACCGAGATCGCCGCGGGGCTCGACCAGGCGCAGCAGGAAATGCGCGTTATGATGAAGGCGGAAGGGTTATAGAGCGCCCATGCCCATTTACGAATACGAGTGCCGCGGGTGCGGCCATCGCTTCGAATTTCTCAAGCTGCCTTCCTCTGGCGACGCGGCCTGCCCATCGTGCGCAGGGACCGATCTCGAGCGCTTGATTTCGATGTTTGCCCCGAGTTCGGACGGTTCGCGGCAGGTCGCCCTTTCCGACGGGCGCAAGCGCGCGGGCAAGGTGCAGCGCGAGAAGGCCGCCGCCGACGCGGAGTACGTCAGAAACCATCCGCACGACTAGCCAGAATCCCCCGTAATCGTCACAATTTGCGACGTTTGGGGGCTAGCCTGCTATCTATCGCCTTGCTATCCTAATAAGGTTCCATGAAACGACCGGGAGTGGTGTGCGCGAGATGAAAAAACCGCTCGGAATAACCTTTTTCCTCGCCGCGTGTGGGGCTGTTTTCGCAGCCGCCGCGACGCACGCGATCGTCGATCGACCATCGTCGATCGGCCATCGTCCATCGTCTGGAGCTGTCGACTCCGGTAGCGCAGGGCTTCAGCCCTGCCTCTGCATCGGTGGCACAGGGCTTCAGCCCTGTCCTCCGGGCCCAGGCATCACCAGCTCCTGCCGCGCCGGCCGGTCAATGCGGCCGCCACACTCTCGAAGTACTGCATCACCTGCCACAACGAGAAGCGCAAGGTCGCGGGTTTGATGATCGATCATCTCGATCCGCAGAACGTGGCCGCTGACGCCGAGGTGTGGGAGAAGATCGCGCGCAAGTTCCGGACGCACGAGATGCCCCCGCCCGCGGCGGCGCGTCCCGACCAGGCCACCTATCTGGCGATGACGGCGCATGTCGAACGCGCGCTCGACGCGGCCGCGGCCGCCAATCCGAATCCGGGCCGCGTGCCGGTGCACCGCCTGAACCGCACCGAATACACGAACGCTATTCGCGACCTCTTCGGTCTCGAGATCGACGGCCGCGCGGTACTCTCGACCGATGACGCCGACCAGGAAGGGTTCGACAACGTGGCCAGCGTGCTCACGGTGTCGCCGGCGCTCCTGGAAAACTACCTGTCGGCCGCGCGGATGATCAGCCGCCTCGCGGTAGGCGACACCTCGCGCAAGCCGGTGGTCGACGTGTTCAAAGTCGAGCGCGACTTCGTGCAGGACGAGCGCATGAGCGACGACCTGCCGTTCGGCTCGCGCGGCGGCATTGCGGTGAACTACCAGTTCCCCGTCGACGGCGAATACCTCATCAAGCTCGAGCTCAAGCGCCAGCTCTACGACTACCTCGTGGGGATGGGCGAGCCGCACCAGGTCGACATCAGGCTCGACGGCGTCCTGTTGAAGCGGTTTTCGATCGGCGGCGAAGCCAGGGGCATGAGCACGCCCGAGAATTTCGCGGGCAACACGCCTGGCGATCCCGAATGGGAGCACTACATGCTGACGGCGGACCGCGGACTCGAAGTTCGCGTGCCCGTGAAAGCCGGACCGCATTCGGTCGGCGTCTCGTTCGTCAGACGTCTCTGGGAGCCCGAAGGCATCGAGCAGCCGCTGCAGACCGGATTTGGCCGGACGACGAACGAGTTGTATTTCGGCTACCCCGCGTTGAAGACGGTGTCGATCGGCGGCCCGTTCAACGTGACCGGACCTGGCCAGTCGCCCACGCGCCGCGCGCTGTACGTGTGCACGCCGAAAGGCGGGCCCCCGGATTCCAAAGACGAGGAGGCGTGCGCGCGCAGGATTCTCTCGACGGTGGCCGCTCGCGCGTATCGCCGTCCCGTCACCGAGTCTGAAACGCAGGTCCTCGTCGACTTCTACAAGGCGGGACGCACCGAGGAAAACAGCTTCGATGCCGGCATCCAGCGCGGTCTCGAGCGGGTGCTGGCGGCGCCGAGCTTCATTTTCCGTGTGAAGTCCGCGCGCACCGACGACATCGATCTCGCGTCGAAGCTGTCGTTTTTCATCTGGAGCAGCATTCCCGACGAAGAGCTGACGAACGCCGCGATTCGCGGCAAGCTGAGAGATCGGGCCGTCCTCGAGCAGCAGGTGCGCCGCATGCTGCGCGATCCCCGTGCCGAGGCGCTCGTCGAAGGATTTGCTACGCGCTGGCTCGAGTTGAGCAAGCTCGCCGGCTTCGTGCCCGACACGCAGCTGTATCCGGAGTTCGACGAAAACCTGCGCGAGGCGTTCGCCACCGAAACGCGCATGTTTGTCGCCGATCAGCTGAAGCAGGATCGCAGCGTAACCGATCTCCTGCTCGCGGACTACACGTTTGCCAACGATCGGCTCGCCAAGCACTACGGGATTCCGAACGTCTACGGCAGCCACTACCGTCCGGTGAAGTTGACCGACCGGAATCGGGGTGGCCTGCTGGGGCAGGGCAGCGTGCTGGCGGTGACGTCGTACGCCAACCGCACCTCGGTCGTGATGCGCGGGCGCTGGCTGCTCGCGAACATGCTCGGCGCGCCGCCGCCACCGCCGCCGCTCGACGTGCCGGCGCTCAAGGAGGCCGGTGCCGAGGGGCAGCCGAAGTCGCTGCGCGAGCGCATGGAGCTGCACCGGAAAAATCCCGCGTGCGCGTCGTGTCATCAGCGGATGGATCCGCTTGGCTTCTCGCTCGAGAATTTCGATGCCGTCGGCAAGTGGCGCGTCGAAGCCGATGGCGTGCCGGTCGATCCGAGCGCGGCGATGCCCGACGGAACGAAGTTCACGGGTGTTGACGGGCTGCGCAGCTATCTGACCGACAACAAGGAAGACTTCGTCAGAACGCTCAGCGGAAAGCTGCTGGCGTATGCGATCGGACGCGGTATCGAGTACTACGATCAGCCGGCGATCCGGAAGATCGCGCGCGAGGCCGCGGCCGGCAACTACCGGTGGTCGTCGGTGATTCTGGGTGTCGTCAAGAGCACGCCGTTCAGCGGTGCCGCGGGGCAGAGCACTGAACGTCCCGAGCCCGAGACGAGAGTGGGGATGAGGAGCGAGCGATGATCATTTCGAAAAAGGCGATTCCGCGCCGCACGGTGCTGCGCGGCATGGGGGCGATGCTGGCGCTGCCGCTGTTCGACAGCATGGTGCCGGCGCTGTCGGCGTGGCAGAAGACCGCCGCCAAGCCCGTCAACCGCTTCGGCGTGTACTACGTGCCGAACGGGATGATCATGAAGAACTACCTGCCGACCGCCGTCGGCGCGAACTACGAGCTGACGCCGACGCTCGGCCCGCTGGCGCCGTTCCGCGACGATGTGCTCGTCGTGAGCGGCTTGAACAGCCTGCCGACGCGCGAGCGGCCCGGCGGCGCGCACGCGAAGGCCAGCACCCGGTTCCTGACGAACGTCTCGCCGCCGACCAGCGAGACCTGGCTCGACGTGGGGATCTCGATGGACCAGATTCTGGCGAACGAGACCGGCAAGTACACGCAGCTGCCGTCGCTCGAGCTGTCGATGGAGTCTGGCGAGAACGTCCGGCGCCTGCGACACCGGTTACGCCTGTCCGTACACCAGCACCATCGTCTGGAAGAGCGCGAACACGCCGCTGCCGACCCAGAACAACCCGAGAGTCGTGTTCGAGCGGCTGTTCGGCGATGCCGGCACGACCGATCCGAAAGTGCGCGCGGCGCGCATGCGTCAGCAGAAGAGCATTCTCGACTCGGTCACCGAAGAAGTCGCGCATCATGCAGGGCGCGCTGCCCGCGTCCGACCGCGTGAAGCTCACCGAATATCTGTCGGCGATTCGCGACGTCGAGCAGCGCATTCAGCTCGCCGAGGCGCAGGCCGGCGACGAGCTGCCGCTCGTCGAGCATCCGGCGGGCATTCCCGCCGACTGGGAAGCGCACATGAAGCTGATGCTCGACCTGCAGGTGCTGGCGTATCAGTGCGATCTCACGCGCGTCATCACGTTCATGGTTGGACGCGAGCACAGCGGCATGACGTATCCGCAGATTGGCGTGCCCGATTCGCATCATCCGATCTCGCACTACGCCGGCGAACTGGAGAAGATCGAGAAGGTCGCGAAGATCAACGCGTACCACATGAAGATGTTCGCGTACTACCTCGAGCGCCTGAAGGCGACGCCCGACGGCGACGGCACGCTCCTCGATCACATGACGATGATGTACGGCGCCGGCATTGCCGACAGCAACAGCCACGATCCTTACGACATTCCGATCGTGCTGGCGGGCAAGGGGCACCGGCTTCCTGAAGGGCGGCCGGCACATCCGGTTCAGGGACACGCCGCTCGCGAACCTGCATCTGACGCTGATGGATCAGTTCGGCGTCACGATGGACAAGTTCGGCGACAGCACCGGCCGCGTCGACGTGAAGATTCTGTCGTTATAGCCATGCGCGCGAAAGCCATCGCTGGACTCTGCGTCGTGCTGCTCTCGCAGGCAGGTGTGTTTGCGGCGGCCGATGCGCGTCTCATCAACGCCATCCGGGCGAAAGACGTCACGGCGGTCCGCACGCTGCTGAAGCAGCGCGTGGACGTGAACGCGCCGGAGGGCGACGGCACGACGGCGCTGCACTGGGCCGCCCATGTCGACGACCTGACGATCGCCGACCTGCTGATTCAAGCGCCGGTGCGCGCGCGGCGGTGGCGAACGAGAACGGGTTCACGCCGCTGCACGTCGCCTGCATCAATCGCAACGGCGTCGATGGTCGAGCGTCTGCTGGCGGCAAAGGCGGATGCCAACGCCGCGTCGATCAACGGCGAGACGGTGCTGATGACCTGCGCGCGCGCGGGCGATGCGCGCGGCGTGAAGGCCCTGCTGGTGAAAGGCGCGCGCGTCAACGTCGAAGGAAACGTCTCACGACCAGACCGCGCTGATGTGGGCGGCGGCCCAGCGCCATCCTGACGTGACCGGCCTCCTCATCGAGGCGGGCGCCGAGATCAACGCGCGTTCGCGAACGTTTCCGCAGACGGTGGTCGGCGAGCAGACGCAGCGCTTCGGCCGCGAAGAGCTGAACTACACGGTGCTGCGAGGCGGCAGCACGCCGCTGCTGTTTGCCGCGCGATCGGGCGACGCGGCGTCGGCGCGGCTGCTGCTCGCGGCCGGGGCGAGCGCCAACGATCACGCTTCCGGAAGGCATGAGCGCGCTCGTCGTCGCCGCGCACAGCGGTCACACGCGAAGTCGGCCGGCTGCTGCTGGAGAAGGGCGCCGATCCCGAACGCGGCCGATGCCGGCTACACCGCCATGCACGCGGCCGTCCTCAGAAGCGATCTGACGCTGGTGAAGGCGTTGCTCGAGCGCGGCGCGAATCCAAACATCCGCCACGCGAGAGGCACGCCGCATCCGCCGCGATACGACCGACTACAACCTGCCGGCGACGCTCATCGGCTCGACGCCGTATCTGCTGGCGGCGCGCTTCCTCGAGCCCGAAATCATGAAGGCGCTGGTCGCCGGTGGGGCAGACGCGACGCTGACGACGCGAGATGGCGCCACGCCGTTGATGGTGGCGGCCGGCGCCGGTTCGGGCGGCAATTCCACGCGTCGCGGCATTGCGGTCATTGACGGTGGCGTCGTCGAGCCGGAAAGCGAAGTGCTGGAAGCGGTGACCGACGGCGCTCGATCTCGGCGCCGATGTGAACGGCGCCAATCAGGCGGGCGATACCGCGCTCCACGTCGCCGCAGGACGCGGGCTCAATACCGTGGTGCAGTTGCTGGCAGACCGGGGGGCGGAGTTGAACGCGAAGAACAGGCGTGGATTGACGCCGCTGGCCGCGCTGATGCCGGGCAACGCGGGTCCCCGTCGACGAGGCGCGGCGATTACGGCGGCGGCGATTGCCGACGACGACAACGACGCGGATCGCGCGCCGTCTCGCGCACCGAACTTCCCCGAAACGGTTGCGCTGCTGAAAAAGCTGGGCGGGACGGAATAGCGAATCTAGAAACTAGAATCTAGAAACTAAAATCTAGAAACTAGAATCTTGGTCTAGAATCTCACGATCTCCAGATTCTAGATCAGTTCTAGATTCCAGTTTCTAGATTTCTAGATTCCAACGCAGCCACCTGCGGCTGAGCCGTCCTCCCGCCGCCGCCGATACTGCCACCGCTCGACGCGCCGCTCGAACTCGACGAACCTGACGAACTCGACGAACCCGACGAACCCGACGAACTTGACGAACCCGACGAACCGGCGAGTCGACGTTCCGGCTGCCTCCTCCAACGCTGCCTCCGCCTGTAGGAGTCGCGCTTTCACCACCACCGCCGCCGACTTCCTGCCGGACGCACGCGCGTGTACCCGCGGCTCGTGGCAATGCCGCTGCCGCCTCGCGAGTCGGGCGTTCCTGGCGGCGCGTTGCCCGATCCTGATCGCCCGGGCCGCCGGTGTAGATGCTGCCGGCAGCCGCCGGATAGTACGGATACCCGGGAGCCCCGTAGTAGTTGTAGTAGTTGCGATAGTACGGATAGCCGTAGCGATAACGATAACCGGCGCCCCAGTAGTACGGATACGCAAACGGTGAGTAGTAGTAGTAGCTGCTGTAGAACGGATCGTAGAGCGGATAGGGATAACCCACGCCGCCGCCGGTGACGATCGTCGCGTTCAGATCGGCCGGGGACGTCGAATACGAGCCCGACGCCACGGGCACGGGCGGATACACGCCGCTGTCGATATCGAAGCGGTCCGGATACGCCTGCGCCACCATCAGGTCGATGACATTGGGCGATACCTTTGCGTCGGCGAGCTGTCTGAGCACCCGGCTGTTCAACGTGAATCGCCCGCCCACTTCCAGGAGCACCGCTTCGACCGCCGGCGACTGCACCTTCGCGTTGGCCTCGATGATGTCTTCGACATTGAGCGGCGAGGTCGTCGTCGCGGGAATTCCGTTGTACGGATCGCTCGAGCGGCGATACCGCCTGACGCGCAGATCGTGATCGTTGTCGACGACGATCGCCTGTATGTCGACCCACTGTCCCTTGACCATCGTGGTGATGCCCGAAACCGTCCGCGCGGGACGCCCGGCGCAGTCGAGCGAGACGCGCGTAAACAGCCGTTCGCCGTCGCGCGACCACTCGCTGGTCTGCGACGCCCTTGCATTCGCCCTGCGACAGCGGCTGGGCCGATCCATCGGCGACGATCGTCTGGTCGAGCACGTCCTTGCCGTCCACGGCGGTGGTGATGGCGACGCCGAATCGTCCGGACGGCCTGACGCACACCATCGTGCCGGGCGCCAGCATCACGGGCTCCTGTCCGAGCTGATCCTGGGCAATCGTCCAGCACCCCAGATACGGGTTCCATCTCGAATCGAATCCGGTGGCCGAATCCTGCGCCATCGCCGGGGCCGACGAGACCGCAGCGCGAGCGCGAAAGCCGAGCAGTGAATTTGTGTCGTCATAAGGTCCTCTAGAACATGTAATGAATGCCGACGGTCGCCTTCAGACCGGTCAGATCGATCGAGTCGAAATCGAAGTCGAGATCGGGCGTGGCGTTCGACCAGAGATAGCGCGCCTCGCCGCTGAGATACATCCGCTTGAGCACCTTGATATCCACGCCGCCGAACACCTGTGCGCTCGGCCTCCATCCGTCCGAACGCAAGGTATCGGTGAAGATCTCCATGTTAACCGTGTTCACGTCGATGAAGTCGCCGTATTGCAGCAGCTCGTAGCGCATCAGGCCGGCCCCGGCGCCGACGTAGGGCGTGACGGCAGCCGGAATCCATGCCCGACTGCTGATTTCGCGCCCGTGCGGCGTGAGCGCGAACTTGACGCTGCCGCTCAGGTTCAGCTCGCGCAGCCTCGTCGATTGCGTGATCGGCAGGCGCTGATTGTCGACGAAATCGCGATACTCCGAATTCTTGCTCGCCTGCGACCAGTCGAAGCCGCCGACGATGCTCGTCCGCGGCGTGAGCCAGAACTCGACGTCCATGCCGATGGCCGGCGCATCGAAATCCTTGCGGTCGACGGTCAGCGTGCGCTGGATGAACGACTGCAGATCGCTCTCCGCGCGCGCGAACACCCAGCCGCTTCGAAATCCCACCATGCCGTTGGGGGGACCGAACAGAAAGTCGGGTGCCGGCTGCTGAGCGGACACCAGAACGGGGGAGAGCACGAGCAGTGCAAGAGCCAGGGCGATGGCCGGGGCACTGTGGCGCATCTGACGGCCTCCTTGAGTCGGGTACGTCGAGCAGGAGCGTTGCAAGGACGGCACCAACGAAAAACCCTCAAATTTATTGGATTTACAACGACAGGCGTGTCCTGGCCGGATGTCCCGGACGTCCTCTTTGGTAGAATTCGTTCCTGAATGAAAACCGCGAACGTGTGTGTCCACTGCGAGGGCGCTCTCGATCTCCCGCATCGCTCGGATGCCGATTGTTTTCGCGCGGTCGATCGCGAGATCAAGGCCGCGCAGACCCACCTTCGTTCGCTGACCAAGCGCAAGAGCCGGCTCTTGCGGCTCCGCATCCAGCATCGTCAACGGCTCATTGCCGCCGCGCGGCGGCGCCGGGCGTAGAGGCGCTTTCCAGCCAAGTCCGGCTGAAGCCGGGCACTACCGCAGGGCCGACTTGCAATTAAGTGTTATAACACGTATAATGGTTCCTATCAGTATGAAGACCCTGCGCGACGAGCTGAAGATGACAAGGCCCTTCAAGAGCGTCGAGGAAGAGGCCATCCTGAGCATTGCGCGCACGGCCGCGCTCCTCGAGCACGCCGGGGCGGAAGCGCTGAAGCCCTTCGATCTCACGATCACGCAGTACAACGTGCTCCGGATTCTGCGGGGGGCGGGAGACGCCGGCCTGTGCCGGAACGAAGTGGGGGAGCGGCTCGTCACCCAGGTGCCCGACGTGACGCGTCTGCTCGATCGGATGGAGACCAGCGGGCTGATCAACCGCCGCCGGAACGGCGAGGATCGGCGTTTCGTGGCCACCTACATTACCGACAAGGGCCTGAAGCTCCTCGAGAAGATCGATCGCGAGCTGCCGGCCATTCACGCCAGGCAGCTGGGGCACCTCAGCCACAAGCGGCTCCGGGAGCTCATCGATTTGCTGGAGGAGGTCCGGAGCGCCCCGTGAGGGAATTTTTCCGGGCTAATAGGTGTTTACACACATAGCGTCATAACAACTAAAGGAGACATCGTCATGAAAACCCAAACCGCCGTTGCCACCAGGACTCTTGCCATCGATCGCAGCCACTCTGAAGTCGCGTTCCAGGTGCGTCACCTGCTCAGCAAGGTGCGCGGACGCTTCACCGATTTCGCCGGCACCATCGCCCTGGACGAGGCGAGCCCCGAGCGTTCGCACGTGTCGGTCACCATCAACGCGACGAGCATCGACACGGCCGAACCCCAGCGCGACGCCCATCTTCGCAGTGCCGACTTCTTCGACGTCGAGAAGTTCCCAACCCTCACGTTCGAGAGCACATCGGTCGTGCCACGCGGACCGGATACCTACGATGTCGTGGGCGATTTGACGATTCACGGCACCACCAGACAGGTGACGTTGCCGGCGAGCTTTCTCGGCGCAGCGCAGGACCCCTGGGGCAACACCAAGCACGTGTTCGAAGCGGAGCTCACGCTGAACAGGAAGGACTTCGGCTTGAGCTGGAACGCCGCGCTCGAAACCGGCGGCTTCCTGGTGGGCGACGACGTCAAGGTGACGCTCTCTGTGCAAGCGAAGTGACGCTCGCTTCGCAGTCATGGCAGATGGCAGATGGCAAATGGCAGATCGTGCGCCATCGTCCCTTGCCATCAGCCATGACACAATAGCTGCCAACCAATGCCGTTTAGCCATCTGAACCTTCACCCGGATTTATTGAGGGGCATCAAGGACCTGGGCTTTCAGCGCCCGACGCCCATCCAGGCCGATGCCATTCCGCCGGCGGTCGCCGGCCGCGATTTGCTTGCGTGCGCCCAGACGGGCAGCGGGAAAACCGCCGCATTCCTTCTGCCGATCGTCAACCGGCTGCTGGGCGCACCGCGCAGCAGCCGCGGGACGACGCGTGCGCTCGTCCTGACGCCGACGCGCGAGCTCGCGGCGCAGATTCTCGAAGACCTGAAGGATCTGACGGTGCATACGCCCATCAACGGCTTTGCCGTGTACGGCGGCGTCGGCATGGGCCCGCAGGAGCACGCCTTCCGCAGCGGCGTCGACGTCATCGTCGGGACGCCGGGGCGGCTGCTCGATCACTTCCGGCAGCCGTACGCGAAGCTCAGCGGGCTCGAGCACCTCGTCCTCGATGAAGCCGATCGCATGCTCGACATGGGCTTTCTGCCCGACATCCGACGGATTCTCCGGCACATCCCCTCGAAACGGCAGACGCTGTTCTTCTCGGCGACGATGCCCGATCCGATCGTGAAGCTGTCGCACGAGATGCTGCACGACGCGGTGATGATCAACCTCGAGCGCAAGGCCGCGCCCGCGACCGGCATCACGCATGCCGTCTACGCGGTTCCTTCACATCTCAAGGCGAAGCTGCTGCTGGCGTTGCTGAACGACGGCAACATCAACGACGCGCTGGTGTTCACGCGCACGAAGCACCGCGCCGATCGGCTGGCGAAGTATCTCGAATCACAGAAGGTGAGCGTTCAGCGCATTCATGGCAACCGGTCTCAGTCGCAGCGAACCGATGCACTGGCCGGGTTCAAGAGCGGCAAATACCGCGTGCTGGTTGCGACCGATATTGCGGCGCGCGGCATCGACGTCAGCGCGCTTGGACACGTGATCAATTTCGATGTGCCGGCCGTGCCTGAGGATTACATCCATCGCGTCGGCCGGACGGCACGGGCCGAGCTGACCGGGTCGGCGTTCACGCTCGTCGCGCCCGAGGATGAATCGAACATCCGGGCGATCGAGCGCGCCATCAACAAGCGCCTGCCGCGCGTGACGGTACCCGACTTCGACTACAACGCGCGTTCGGAGCCAAGACTGGAAGTGCCGCACGCGCAGCGTATCGCGGAGATTCGTGCACGGAAGGCCGAAGAACGCGGCCGCGCGAAGGTCAACGCCGAGCGGCGCGCGAGACAAGGCCAGGGGCAGGGACCCTCACAGCCGAAACCTCAGGGGCACGGACACGCGCCCGCGCGGGCAGCCGGCGGGCCAGGAGGGAATCGGAAGCGCTTCCGTCCGCGCAAACGCTGGCACTAGGACCGATAACTATTTCACTATTTTGCGTTCGAACACGACCTCACGCCTGGACCCTGCGTCGATCACCTGGAAGTCGCTCGGAATTTCAAAAAGCTGAGGCGACGGCTCGCCGCGCGTGAGGTTCGTGAGCCGGTACGTCGTTTCTCCGAACCGCGGATCCGATTGCTTGCTCATCACGAGCACCTTCAGGTCTGGCGACGTCCACCGCTCGGAGACGATGGTGATCGGCTGCTCGTTGCCGATTTCGCCGGCCGGAATGGTCGTGGTGCTGCGCGTACCTTCGACCGCCACACCTTCCATAAACGTCGTGCCGAGCTGCTCGACGACCGGCTCGGCGACGCGCTGACCAGCGAAGCCCGCGATGGCCATCGTGCTGTGATACATCACGCTGGCTCCTGCTCCCACTCCCGCGCCTGCTCCCGCTCCGACTCCCACTCCCACGCCCGCTCCCGCCCCCGCTCCCACTGCTGCAGTCGATGGCGGGGGAGGAGGTGGTGGAGGAGGCGGTGGTGCCACGGCCACGTCCGATTGTTCGACCCTTACACCGGCGGCCGCCGTCCATGCACCGCCGGTCATCTTGTTCGTCATCATGAGATGCGGCGCGGGCATCTTGTGCGCGACCTTGTTCTGCAGGTCGAGCATGATCATCGTGCCCGTCGTCGGGTCGGAGATTTGCACGCTGCGCGGTTCGTCACCGGCGCCCGGACCATTGACGAGCGGGCCGAACATCGCAAACCCCTGTTCGCGACGCGTGCGGCCCTGCCCGTCACGGGCCATCTGGGCCTTGTTCTGCCGGACGATGCGGTTGCCGTCGGCCAGCACCTGGACGACATCGGTCACCGCTTCCGCCGAATAGGGCGAACCGGTGACAGGCTCGCTGTCGACGGTAATCGGCCCGTTCATGAACTCGATGTTCATCGGGTTGCTGAAGGCGATGACGTTGGGCCCGCCCTGCCCGCGCACGCCGGACGCAGCCAGGAGGATAAGTAACGCAAGAACGAACATGTTCCGGGTCATCGGGGCCTCCAGGGGTAAATCGAGCCGCTCGTGTTGACGCGAATGGCGCGCGCTCTTCCATCTTCTCCGAGAAGCACGTCGGCTTCAACCATCTCATTTGGCAGCACCATCGGCGACCGCAGCGAGCCGAGCGAGGCGCCCGGCATCTGCACGCGAACGATCTGGAATGGGCCGGCGAGCTCCTGTTCGGTCATGGGCAGAAGCGGGACGAATTCGACCTGGCTGTGTGCGGCAGGCGATGCCGCTTCCGCGGTGGCCGGCGGTTGGATCAGATGCGGGTTGAGGGTCCGGCTGAAGCCGGACACTGCGTACCGAAGCGGTCCGGACGTACCCGAGCGGTCCGGCTGAAGCCGGACACTACGCACTGATTCCTGCGCGGACTCCGGTTGCCTGGGAGCGGGCGCCGGGGGACTCGCCGCGAGTGTCACTTCGGTCGAATCCTGCGCCGCGCTGTCGGTCGTGTCCGGCTTCGGCCGGAAGGTCACGGCAATCGCGAACACGGCCGCGGCCGCGACCGGCCACATGACCCACGCTCTCGATCGTGCAGGCCGCGCACGTTCTGGAAGCGACGCGGATGCCAGGATTCGCGCTTCAAGGTGCGGCGCCTCGAGGCGCTCGTCCTCTCGAGCGACGTCCCTGAGCAGGTCGCTCAGCAGTTGTTCTTCGTGAGTATCAGCCATCGCTTCCCAACCTCTTCTTCAATCTGGTGCTCTTTCTCTCCGGCACTTTCGACGTGCATGAGCGCGCGGCATCGCTCGATCAGCATCTGCCGCGCCCGGCTCAAGCGCGAGCGGATCGTGCCGACTGGACACCCGGCCACCTGGGCAGCTTCCTCGTAGGAAAGCCCGTTCAGCTCGCACAGAACGACGACCTCGCGATAGTGGACCGGCAGGCGAAAGATCGCGAGGCGAAGCTGCCGTGTCATCTGCGTGCGCGAGATCGATTCAGCAGGATCGTCGCCGGTCGCGAGCGCGGCATCGTCTTCGTGAAAGATGGTGTCGATGCTGATCTCGATGCGCGCCTTGCTGCGCTTGTACTGCTGCAGGACCAGGTTGCGGGCGATGCCGTAGAGGTAGGTCGACAGCGACGCAACCGCCGGGTTGAACCGGCCAGCGCTCCTGGTGAGCGCCACGAAGACGTCCTGCGTGACGTCTTCGGCGGCTTCTTTCGACCCGAGCATCTGCCGGCTGAAGCGGTAAACCGTTCGATGGTGCCGGCGGAAGATGATGGCCAGCGCCTCGCGATCGCCCGCCGCCATCCGCTCGAGCAGCTCCGAGTCTGAAGGGTCGTTGGTCACGCTGATCGGGTGATTGGGTTCCGGGCGGCCGGAAGTTCCAAATACCACCATCAGACTCTTTTTCTGTAGAGTTGGTCTTGTCAGGCCGCGATGACCTACGTTTTTGGCGTGTTCGAGTTCGACGCCGCCTCCCTCGAGTTGCGGAAATCCGGGCGTCTTGTCGCGCTCGAGCCCCAGCCGGCGCGCGCACTGGGCCTGCTCCTCGAGCGAGCCGGGCAAACCGTGTCGCGCGAGGAACTGAGCGCCCGGGTCTGGGGCCACGAGACGCACGTCGATTTCAACCGCGGCCTGGCCTACTGCGTCAGTCAGATCCGCTCGGCTCTCGGCGACAGCGGCGAGAGCTCGAGATTCATTCAGACGCTGCCGAAGCGAGGGTTCAAGTTCATCGCTCCGGCCACGCGCAAGGATCTGGCCGATGCCGGCGCTGCTGCCGCTCCGATCGTGCCGGGTGGTTGTGTTCAGCCGACCGGCTGGATGGCTGTTTCGTCCCGTGCGGTGCGCGTCGCCTTGGCCGCGGCCGGATTGCTGGTTCTGGGTGCCCTGGTTGTGGCCTTCAGCGATCGCCTCGATAGCCAGCCGCGGCGGCCGATCGTGGCGGTTTCGATCTTCGATAACGAGACCGGCGACAGCCGTTACGACCGGGCCGTTCATGCGCTCTCCGACACGGTCGTCGATCGGCTGACCAGCCTGGGTCCCAATCGGATCGGCATCGTCGGCAACGCGGCGATCCTGCGCATGCCGCGCAATGCGCGCGATCTCGATCGCATCGAAGCGCAAACAGGTGCGTCTCACCTCATCCTCGCACAACTGCAGCCGTCGAACGGCGATCTGACTCTGCTGATGCATCTGATTCGACTGGACGACGGCACGCATCTGTGGACGCGTCGAATCGCGCGGCCCGCCAACGGCTCGCTCGACGGTCTGGACCTCGAAGCCGCCCGCATGATCGAGTCTGGCGTGCGCGAACACGTCCTCCCAGCGAGTCCTAATCCGTAGCCTTAAATCTTTCCAGCGCGGCGGGTTGGCGCCTCAACGAATCCTCGTTCGTCTTGCTTGCGACCCACGTGTAACATGCCGGCTATGTTGAACCGCCGGCAATTCGTTCGAGTCGTTCCCACGCTCGGGACGTTTGTTCTTTCAGGTGATGTCACCCGGGCTCAGGGATCTGACGCCGTTCCTGGGTGGCCGGGCCCGCCGCCGGCGCCGGGTGCGCCGCGTGACGAATCATTTCCCAGCCAGCACCCCTTTCTGGTCAAGGAGATGGTGGGCGTAGCGCACGGAAATCTTGCGCGCGTGAAGGAGCTCCTCGCCGAACATCCCTCACTTGCGAAGGCCTCCTGGGACTGGGGTTACGGCGACTGGGAAACCGCACTTGGCGGGGCGTCGCACGTCGGCAACCGGGCCATCGCCGAATTGCTGATCGAGCAGGGCGCCGGTCCCACGATTTTCTCCGCGGCGATGCTAGGGCAGCTCGACGTCGTCAAGGCGTTTGCCGCCGCTATTCCGAATGTGAATCAACTTCGAGGCCCGCACGGCATCCCGCTCGTCAATCATGCGCGCGCGGGCGGCGCGCAGGCAGCAGAGGTGCTGCGATTCCTCGAGTCGGTGGGGAATCTGCCGAAGACAGGAGATGTCGAGCCATTGACCGACGCCGACCGGACATCTCTTGAAGGCCGCTACGTCTTTGGCAGCGGGTCACGGGACGCGTTTGTCGTCGATACCATCCAGAATGTGCTCGGCATCAACCGTCTGGGCGGTACGCGGCGCGTGCTCACGCATCTCGGCAGGCTCGAGTTTCATCCCGCGGGCGCGCCGGCCGTGCGTGTTCGCTTCGAGCGTATGGGAAACGGAGTGACGTTGAGCGTGTTCGATCCGGATCTAACCGTGCGGGCCAGTAGACAGGGGTAGGCGGATTCGTCCACGAGTTCTAAACAGAAGATCAGGAGATCAGAAGAACATAATCTTCTTGATAGCGGCCGCTTGTTATAGCATATGTGGCTATGACATCTATGGATGCCCGCATGCTCGACCGCGAGCTCAAGAAAGGCTCCGCCGAGCTCATCATCCTCTCCATCGTCGAGCCGCGCGCGCGTCACGGATACGAGATCAGCAAGCTCATCGAGACGCAATCGGCCGGACAGCTCAAATTCCACGTCGCGTCGCTCTACCCGCTGCTGTATCGCCTCGAAGAGCGCGGATGGCTCCAGGGAAAATGGGTGGAGAAAGCCGGCGAGCGGCGGCGCCGCTTCTACAGCCTCACCGCCGAGGGGCGCCGCGTTCTCACACGCCAGCGCGAAACCTGGAAAGCCTTCGTCCACGCGATGGGCCTTATCACGGGAGTCGACCATGCCTGACCCGTCCTGGAGCGAGCACCTGCGCGCGCGGCTCGCCTCGCTCTCGCTGAGCCCGGCGCGCGAGGCGGAGATCATCGATGAGCTGTCACAACATCTCGACGAACGCTACGAGGAGCTCCGCGCCGGCGGAGCGAGCGACCCCGAGGCGCGGCGGCTGGTGATCGAGGAGCTGCTCGATCGCGACGCGCTCGCTGAACAGATGCGATCGCTGCGCCAGGCGCACGTGCCGGCGCCGATCACACCGGGAGCGCCCACACGATTTCTGCTCGACGGCATCTGGCAGGACCTGCGCTACACGGCGCGCGCGCTGCGCAAGCAGCCCGGCTTCGCCGCCGCCGCTATCGTGACGCTGGCGCTCGGCATCGGCGCCACGACGTCGATCTTCACCGTCGTCAACAGCGTGCTCATCAACCCGCTCCCCTATCCGCATTCCGATGCACTCGTTCGCATCGTCCACTCGATCGGTGGCATCGAGCAGCCGTACTTCAGCGACGCCTTCTATGCGAGCTATGCCGACAACACGCAGGCGTTTCAGGACGTCGGCGTCTGGGTTCCGGAGGCGACGGCAACGGTTACCGGCCGGGGCGAGCCCGAGGAGGTGCGCACGTTACCGGCGACCCGGAGCGTGCTGACGACGCTTGCGGTGCAGCCCGAAATCGGGCGCTGGTTTTCGCCGGCTGAGGATGCACCGGGAGCACCGAACACGGTGATGCTCGGTTACGGCTACTGGCAGCGCACGTTCGGAGGAGATCGCGCGGTTCTCGATCGCGCGCTCATCGTGAACGCGCGGCCGCACCAGATTGTCGGCGTCATGCCGGCGGGATTCCGGTTCGACGGCGAGCCCGACCTGATCCTGCCGCTGCGGATCGACCGCGGACGCATGATCGGCGGCTTCCGGCTGCTCGGCGTCGCCAGGCTGAAGCCCGGTGTCGCGCTGGCGCAGGCCAACGCCGATGCCTCTCGGGTGCTGGATGTCCATTTTTCGCAGCCCGGAAGGAGACCGGAAATCCGGGCGCGATGGGCGCCGTCTCATCGCCTCCTCAAAGACGATGTCCTCGGCGACGTCGGCACGACGCTCTGGGTTTTGATGGGCACCATCGCCATCGTGCTGCTCATGGCGTGCGCCAACGTGGCGAACCTGTTGCTGGTGCGCGCGACCGCGCGCCGGCAGGAATTTGCGGTACGGGCGGCGTTGGGCGCGCGCTGGACGCGACTGGCGCGCCAGCTTCTCGTCGAAAGCCTCACGCTCGGCGTGTTGGGCGGCGCACTCGGCCTGGGGCTCGCGTATGTCGGGCTGCGCGTGCTGCTCGCGATTGAGCCGTCGGACCTGCCGAGGCTGACGGAAATTTCGCTCGATCGCGTGGTGCTCGCCTTCGCCGTGATCATTTCTCTCGCGTCCGGGCTGTTGTTCGGACTCATCCCGATCGTGAAATTCGCGCGACCCCGCCTCGCGAATGCGCTCGGCCGCAGCCGGAGCGGCAACCTGACGCGCGAAGGCCAGCGGTCGCAACAGGCACTGGTGGCCATGCAGGTGGCGCTCGCACTGGTGCTGCTTGTGAGCGCAGGTCTGATGATCCGAAGCTTCCAGGCACTTCGCCACGTCGACGCTGGTTTCACCCAGCCGGAGCACGTGCAGACGTTCACCATTTCGATCCCGCCGACGATCGTCGCCGAGCCACAGCGCGTGACGCGCATGCAGCAGGAGCTGCTCCACAAGGTGGGCGCCATTCCCGGTGTCGCCGCGGTGGCGTTCACGACGCGAGTGCCGATGGGCAGCGATCGCTTCAGCGCCGCGTTGACGGCTGAAGGCAGGCCGGATGATGGCGGGACACCGCCGAACCATCAGGTGAAGATCATCTCGCCGGGCATGTTTCACACGCTGGGCACGCCGCTTGTCGTGGGACGCGACTTCACGTGGACCGATGTCGACGACATGCGCGACGTCGCGATCGTGTCGGAGAATCTGGCGCGACTGCTGTGGGGATCGCCGGAGGCGGCGCTGGGCAAGCGCGTTCGCGAATACTACGCTCCCAAGTCGCCATGGCGCGAGATTGTCGGCGTCGCGCGCAACGTGTATGACGATGGCGCCGATCAGCGGCCGCCGGCGACGATCTACTGGCCGGCGCAGCCGCACGCGCGATCCACAGGCGGCCTGTCAGGATTTCTTGCGCGCCGGGTGAGCTTTGTCATTCGAACACCACGCGCGGGCGCGGAGAGTTTGCTTGCGCAGGTGCGCGAAGCCGTGTCGTCGGTCAGCCCGAATCTCCCGCTGGCCGAGGTGCGCGCGCTCGACGAGGTGTACGGCCAGTCGATGGCTCGAGCGTCGTTCACGTTGGTGATGCTCGCGATTGCCGGCGCGATGGCGTTGATGCTTGGCGTATCCGGACTCTACGGCGTCATCGCGTACGCCGTTTCGCAGCGGCGGCGCGAGATCGGCATCCGGATGGCGCTTGGCGCGGAGCCGCGCGACATCCGCGGACTCTTTCTGCGCCGAGGTTTGATTCTGGCTGGCGTGGGGATGGCGATAGGCCTGGCCGGCGCAGTGGGCTTCAGCCGGTTCATGCAATCGCTGCTGTTCGGCGTCACCCCGCTCGATCCGATCGCGTTCACCGCGATGCCACTGGTGCTCGCGGCCGCCGCGATGCTGGCCAGCTATCTGCCGGCGCGCCGCGCGATCGCGGTCGATCCCGCCGAGACGCTGAGGGCGGAATGAAGATGCACGTGAACGTTTTCAGATTCTACGATCCAGCGCCGCCTCCTCGTACCTTTCCTTCAATCGATGCTCGGGATGCTTCGCAAGGTAGGCATCCACGCAGTCCTTCCGTTTGAACGCCTCGGCCATGAACGCGAACGCTTCGGCGATGCGCTCGTCCGGCTGCGCGCAACTGAGGCGGAAGAAACCCCTGTCCCGCTTCGCCGAAGCACTCGCCGCCCAGGCAAGCCACGCCGCGTTGTCGTCGGCCCTTCCAGTAGATACATCGCCAGGCCGTGCGACGTGATGCCGAGGCGATTGCAGATCGCCGCGACGTTCGGGAAGGCGTAGAACGTGCCGGCCGGCATCGAGGCAGTGACGCCGGCGATCTTCTTCAGGCCGGCGACGAGCAGCTCGACCTTCCGCGGAAGCCGCCATCGCTCGTCGCGCTGCCGGTCTCTTCCGCAGGCGGCGACGCCGGCGATTTGCACGAAAGGCGGCACGCAAGAAGCGACGTGTTGATCAGCTTGCCGATAGACTGCGACGATCCGGGGCTGCTGACGGCGAAGCCCATGCGCCAGCCGCTCATGCTGAACGACTTGCTGAAGGTGTAGGCCGCCAGCGTTGCTCGAGCATGCCCGGCTGCCGAGGATGATGGTGCTTGCCGCGCCACACCATCTGGTCGTAGGCTCGTCGCTGAGAACCGCGACGTCCTTGCCGCGGACGAGATCGGCGATGCCCCAGGTCTTCCTGGTGGCGACGCCGCCGGTCGGGTTGTGCGGACTGTTGAGAAAGATCGCGCGGGGCGACTTGTCGCTCGACAGGGAACTGCCGCACATCGTCCAGGCTCGGCCGGAAGTCGTTCGCCGCCTTCAGCTCTCGAAGATCACGGCGATCTGCACCTTCTTGCCGAAGCAAGCGCGGCAGTGGGGCTGCGGCGAGCCAGCAGCCCATCGAGGTGGCGGCGATGGCCGACGCCTGCGCCCGGGCCGAGGCCGTCACCGGGGACCCCGGCTGGCGTCGGGGCATCGAGCTGGCGGCCGGGGTGGTCCTCGGCGCCAACGACGCCGGCGCCGTGATGTGGGACCCCGACACGGGAGGCGGCTACGACGGCCTGCACATCGACGGGCCCAACCTCAACGAGGGGACCGAGTCCACGCTGGCGCTCATCTCGACGCTCCGAGCTGGCGTGGGCCCTGGAGCCGGTGCCCGCCTGATGACCGACGCCCTGGCGACCCGCGCTCCGCTGCGGCTGGTGCCGGATGCGTCCCGGAAGGATGACCCAGCTCTTCGTCCCCGGCCATGCGTTGGCCGGCCAGCGCGAGCGAGGGGCGTCAGGCGTGGTGGAGCACGTCCTGGACCTCGACGACGCCGCGGTCGCCGCCGCCCTCGGTGCGGTGATGGCCCGTTTCGAGGGCCGCCACCGCGACCCGCTCGCACGTTCTGGCCGGCACGCCGATCGCATCACCGACCGGTTGGTCAGCGGACCGCAGCTGACCGGGGACCGGCGTCTGCTCCTCGGCGCGACGTTCTCCCACGAGTACGCCGTCGAAGCCGCCGCCTTGTGCAACCCGTCGGTCGTCCCCGCCCCCGACCAGTCGGGGATCGCCGACCGGTGAGTTGCGCTTCGCGATGAGCCTGCGCCAGATCGGGGAGGGCCACCGGTCCTCCATCGGGTTCCCCAGCGGGGTCGTCGACGCCGACGGCGTGTCGCCGACGATCCGCCCGGCCCTGGTCACCAGACGGGCACGGAGACGCCCGGCCTCCTCGACGCGGGGCCGTTCCGCAGCATCCGCCGGGCTGTGACCGAGCGCCGGCCAGCGTGTCCTCGACGCGCTCGGCCCGACCTTCACGGCCCACAGCTGGGCGCGCATCGTCGAGCTCGCGGCCCACCGCGACATCCGGGTAACGGCACCGGGACACGCCGCTGCGCCGCGGGAGATCGCCGCCCGCACCTACGACGTCCAGCTTCCACGGCCTCGACGACCCTCTGCGAACGGGTGCTCTAGCCGGCGACGGCCGCCGAGCGAACGGCATGGAGGACGCCCGGTTGTCGGTTCCGGGACGACGACGGCAGGTCCACCTATCACGCCACGTACACCGCGTTCGACGGACCGGCATCACCCGCAGCTCCTGGTGACCACCGACCTCGAGTCTTTCAAGATGTCCCCGATGCGTGGTACGGGGGCCGCCAACAAGGGCCTCGCGCTGTTCCCCGGCCGATGGGCGGCCGCCACCTCGCGCCTCCCGACACGACGGGGCGACCATCGCCGGCGCCTCGTCAGACGACATCCGTCAGTGGTCGTCGGTCAGGCCGCTCGACGCCCCCATCGCGCCCTGGGAGCCGGTGCAGGTCGGCAACTGCGGTCCGCCGATCGAGACCGCCGACGGCTGGCTGGTGCTCACCCACGGCGTCGGTCCCATGCGCACGTACTCGATCGGCGCCCTCCTGCTCGATCTCCACGGCCCGACGACGTCGTCGGCCGCACTCCGGCGCCGCTGATGACCCCGAAGCCCGAAGAGCAGGACGGTTACGTCCCCAACGTCCTCTACTCCTGCGGCGTGCTGCGCCACGGCGACCGGCTCCGGTGCTGTTCTCCACCGGCGACGCCAACGTCGGCTTCGCCACGCTCCTCGTCAGCGAGGCGCTGATGACGGTGAAGCACACCGCCACGACCACCCGACCACACAACGGAAGCAGGACCCATGCCTGACACCGCCGCACCACCACACGAGGACGGTCCAGCAGCGGTCGCCGACCGCCGCACGGCGGTGCCTGCAGATGTTCCCCGGCGACGCCACGCTGGCGCCGACCGCCTACGAGGGGTGGTGGGTGTGCGCACCGTGCGACGCCTCGCTGTTCCCCGGCAAGCGGGCACCGGCCTGACCCCGCGCTGGCCACGACGGCGGTTCTCCGGATCCCGCCCCCTCGGACGCACAGATGAAACGTCTGGAGTGACCGCTTCGGCCCCCGTCCGCAGCGAGCGTGTCGGGTCAGGTCGAGCGGCGGCCCGCACGCCGCAGGCCGCTTGGCCGACGGGAGACACGATCGAGCGACGAGTCTTCGAGGAGCGAGATCAGCCAACGATGCCGGCGGCGGCGAGCGCCTCGATCTCGCCGGCGTCGAAGCCGATCTCGGCGAGGATCTCGTCCGTGTCGCCGCCGACGCTGCGGCGCCGGCCCGCGGGGCGGATGTCGGCGCCGGAGATCCGCATCGGCGCGGCCACCGTGCGGAAGTCGCCGCTCGGGGTGCTCGATCGTCGGGAACAGCCCGATCGCCTCGGCCTGCGGATCGGCGGCCAGCTCGTCGATCGATCGACGCCGGCCCGCAGATCAGCCCGGCGTCGTCGAAGATCGCGACCCACTCGGCCAGCGTCTGCGTGGCGATCACCTCGTCGAGGATGTCGATCAGCTCCGGCATGTTGTCGAAGCGGTCCTTGACGGTCTGGAAGCGCTCGTCCTCGAGCATCTCGGGGCGCTCGATCGTCTTGCAGAACGGCCCCCACCAGCGCATCTCGGTCATGTTGAGGATGATCCAGCGGTCGTCGGTGCACCGGAAGCGGTTGCCGAGCGGCGTGATCAGGTGGTGGCGGTCGCGCTTGCGGAGCGGGCGCGCCGTCGACCAGCGTCGGCGCCAGGTCGCGTGGCCATCGTCCACGCCGCCGTGGCGAACAGGCTGACGTCGACGACCTGCCCTTCGCCGGTCCGCTCGGCGACGCGGAGGGCGGCGAGGACGGCGGCGACCATGGCGATGCCCGGTCGTGTGGTCACCCTGGGCCGGGCGGGGCATGCGGGGCGATGCCGCCGGGCTCGGTCATCGCGTCGGTGATCGAGCCGCGGCCGAAGAACGTCGTGACGTCGAAGCCCGGGCCGGGTGGCGTCCGGACCGACGAGCCCGTAGCCCGACAGCGTGGCGTGCACGACGCGCGGGCTGCGGGCCATGGAGCGTCGCCGGGTCGAGGCCGTAGCGCTCCTGGCGGTGCGGCAGCAGGTTGCACAGGAACACGTCGGCGCCGGTCGATGAGTCGGCGCACGATCTCGGCGCCGTCCGGCCGGTCGATGGCGACGGCGATCGACCGCTTGCCGCGGTTGTCCATCTGGAACGAGTGGTCGATGTCGCGGCGCCGGCCCCTTGGCCTTGCGGGACATGTTCCGCACCACGTCGCCGGTCAGCGGCTCGACCTTGACGACGTCGGCGCCCATGTCGGCGAGGACCGCGCCGGCGCTCGGCGCTGCCATCCAGCTGCGAGATCTCGACGATGCGCACGCCGTCCAGCGGGCCACGATCGTCACGTCCTCCCCCCGGCTCCTTCGCATCGTGCCGACGACCCTACGGGGCGCCGTAGCGTCGGGGCCGTGACGAGCCGCGTCCCCGGCGCGCCACGGTCGGCGCGAGCCGACGGTCATCGTCAGCCGGCGGGCCCGGCCCGGGCCGCGAGCGTGAGCTCGAGCGCTGGCTGCGGCGGCTCGTCGCCCGGGCCGCCGACGCGCCCGGCTACGTCGACGCCGAGCTCCAGCCGCCGAACGCCCTGCACCCCGACGAGTGGGTCGTCGTCTACCGCTTCGCCGACCGCGCGTCGCTCGAGCCGTGGCTGCGCTCCCCGGCCGCGCCAGGCGCTGATGGCGACGGGCACCGACCTCGTCGAGGGCGAGGCGCGCGAGCAGGTCGTCGCCCTCACGCCGGACTCCGAGCGGGTGACCGCCGTCAGCTCGGTGCGCGTGCGAGCCCGACGAGGTCGACGGCTTCCTCGCGCTGCACGGCGAGATCCTCGTCGCGCTGGCGGCGTCGCCCGGGCTTCCTGCGCGCCGACCTCTTCGAGCCCGTGCCGGCGTCCAGGACGACACCGTCGTCGTGCTGGCGTTCGACACCCGCGAGCACCTCGACCGCTGGCTCGACGTCCGACGAGCGCCGGCGCATCCTCGACGCGATGGAGCGCCACACCGAGGGCGAGCGCACCGTCAACGTCGTCGGCGGCTTCGCCGGCTGGTTCGCCCCGGGCGGCGGCGCCGAGGTCAAGCGGTGGAAGTCGGCCGCCGCCGTCCTGCTGGCGCTCATCCCCGTGTCGCTGGCGTTCACCGCCGTCCGCCTGGCGCTCTTCCCCGACCTGCACCCGGCGCTGGCCACGTGCATCGGCAACGTCGTCGGCATCGTCATCCTCACGTGGCTCCTGATGCCGGTGCTCACCCGCCGCCTCGACCCCTGGCTCCGCCGCTATCGCCGGGCACCCCCACGGTCGGGACGCCGACGGTTGCTCCCTGGGGGTGAGGCGTGCCCGCCGGTCGAACGGGATCATGGAGCCGGGGCCGTGGACGGACGACGAGGAAGACCCGAGGCAGGGATGGACCAGGGATCATGGAGTTGCCGCATCGCCGTCATTGCGCTGGCGGGGACCACCCGTCGGCGCACCGGTGTCCGCCATCGCGGCCCGTTGGGCGTGAGCTTCGATGCGGTCGCCCGGCTCGTCATGGCGTCCGGCATCCGTCGGGACTGCTGCCGTGGGACCGCCTCCGAGCGACCCGACCGTGGAGCTGGACGACCCGGACCGGCTCGGCGCCCTGCCTGCAGCGGGGGCGATCGCCGACGTCGAGTCCGAACGGGGCGAGCTCGTGGAACGCTTCCGGATTGCCGCGGAGCGGGCCCACTCGGCGCGCGCCTCGCTGGACGGGGCGCTCGCCGTCCAGGCCTCAGCGGTGTCCGGGCTCACCGGCAGCGGGCTGACGGTCCCCGCCGTCGCCGATCGGCTGGGCGTCCCCGACATGACGGTGCTCGAACTGCTCGACGGGCCGCCGCAGAGCAGCACAGCTTGTGCGCCCGCGACCCCGGCGCTTACCGTCCACGGGCGAGGAAGAGGTGAGCCGATGATCGAGTGGTCCGACGAGCAGCGCCAGATGCAGGCGGCGGTGCGCGAGTTCGTGCAGAAGGAGGTCGTCCCCCGGCGCGACGAGCTGGAGCACGGCGACCTGCCGCCGTACGACCTGCTGCGCTCCTACGTGCGCACGTTCGGCATCGACGAGATGGCCCGGGAGCGCTTCGAGCGGGAGACCGCCGGGCCGCCGTTCACGACCGAGGAGCGCTACGACCGGGCGGTGATGACGCTGCTGCCGATGGTCGAGTTCTGCCGGCACTGCCCGGGGCTGATGACCGCGATGGGCGTGTCGATGAACCTCGCCGGCAACGCGATCAAGCGGGGCACGCCGAGCAGCGCGAGCGCTGGGCGCTGCCGCTGCTGACGCTGGAGAAGATCGGGGCGTGGGCGATCACCGAGCCCGACAGCGGCTCCGACGCGTTCGGCGGGATGCGCTCCACCGCGGTGCGCGACGGCGACACGTTCGTGCTCAACGGCTCGAAGACGTTCATCACCAACGGGCCCGTTCGCCGACACGACGGTGTTCATCTGCAAGCTCGACGACGGCGTCGACCGCGCCGGGAGCGGCGGGTGCTGTCGTTCATCCTCGACCGGGGCATGCCGGGGTTCGAGCAGTCGCCGCCGCTGCGCAAGATGGGCCTGCACTCCTCCCCGACCGGCCAGCTGTTCCTCAACGACGTCGAGGTCGGCATCGACCGCCTGATCGGCGGCGCCGGCCAGCCTCGGCGAGGCGCGGCGAGGACCGCGAGCCGGCGAGCGGCCGAGGACGCCGACGACACCCGCCGCTCGCGCGAGGCGGCCCGGGCCGCGTTCGCCTCCGAGCGGGCCAGCGTCGCGGCGATGGCCCTCGGGATCATCGAGCAGTGCCTCGACGTGGCCGTCGACTACGCCCGCACCCGCGTGCAGTTCGGCAGGCCGATCGGCGAGTTCCAGCTGATCCAGAACAAGCTCGCCCTGATGGAGGTCGCCCGGGTCAACGTCCAGAACATGCTGTTCCGCTACCTGGAGACGATGCGCGCCGGCAAGAGCCTGACGTTCGCCGAGGCGTCGGCGATCAAGCTGTACTCGGCCCGCGCCGCCACGGAGGTCGCCCTCGACGCCGTCCAGGTGCTCGGCGGCAACGGCTACATGGCCGAGTACCACGTCGAGCAGCTGGCCCGCGACGCCAAGGTCCTGCAGATCTACGCCGGCACCGACGAGCTGCAGACCACGGCGATCGCCAAGGACCTCCTCCGCCGCTGAGCGTGTTACGTCCGGATCGTGGTCGC
>CAWKMQ010000014.1:0-182522 GCA_963850725.1 Vicinamibacterales bacterium | reverse complement strand
TTCGTCAATTCCGACATGATGCAGATCAAGATGGCGCAAGGGGCAAAGCCCGGCGAAGGCGGACAATTGCCCGGCCACAAGGTCGACGCCACGATCGCCAGGGTGCGCCATTCGACGCCGGGCGTAGGACTGATTTCGCCGCCGCCGCATCACGACATCTATTCGATCGAAGACCTCGCCCAACTGATCTTCGACTTGAAGAACGTGAACCCGGCCGGCCAGGTTTCGGTGAAGCTCGTCTCCGAAGTAGGCGTCGGCACCGTGGCGGCGGGAGTCTCCAAGGCCCATGCCGATCATGTGACGATCTCGGGCTATGAAGGCGGCACAGGCGCCTCGCCCCTGACCTCCATCAAGCATGCGGGCTCGCCCTGGGAAATCGGCCTCGCCGAAACCCAGCAGACGCTGGTCGTCAACGATCTGCGCGGCCGCATCGCCGTCCAGGCCGACGGCGGCATCCGCACCGGGCGCGATGTGGTGATCGCCGCACTCCTGGGCGCCGACGAGATCGGTTTCGCCACCGCACCCTTGATCGCCGCCGGCTGCATCATGATGCGGAAGTGCCACCTGAACACCTGCCCCGTGGGCGTGGCGACGCAGGACCCGGAACTGCGCAAGCGCTTCAAGGGCCAGCCCGAGCACGTCATCAACTACTTCTTCTTCGTCGCCGAGGAAGTGCGCGAACATCTGGCCGCCATGGGCCTGAAGTCCTACGACGAACTGATCGGCGCAACCGAATTGCTCGACCAGGCACGGCGATCGCCCACTGGAAGGCCCGGGGCCTCGACTTCTCGCGCATCTTCGCCAAGCCCGATATCGCCGGCCCGGTCGCCATCAAGAGGTGACGAGTGCAGGACCATGGCATCGACAACATTCTCGACCGCAAGCTGATCGCCGAAGGCGACGCCGGCGCTGGAGGAAGGCAAGCCGGTCGAGATCGTCTCGAAGATCACAACTACGACCGCACGGCGGGCGCCATGCTCTCGGGCGAAGTCGCCAAGCGCTACGGCCACGAGGGCCTGCCCGAAGACACCATCATGTGAAGCTCGAACGGCATCGCCGGGCAAAGCTTCGGCGCCTGGGCTGCCCATGGCGTTACGCTGGAACTGACGGCGAAGCCAACGACTATGTCGGCAAGGGCCTGTCCGGCGGCAAGCTCATCGTCAGGCCGCCATGACAAGATCGGCTTCGTGCCGGAGAAATCCATCATCGTCGGCAACACCGTGCTCTATGGCGCCATCACCGGCGAATGCTATTTCCGCGGCGTCGCGGGCGAGCGTTTCGCGGTGCGGAATTCGGGCGCCATTGCCGTCGTCGAAGGTGTGGGCGACCATGGCTGCGAATACATGACGGGCGGCGTTGTGCTGGTGATCGGCGAGACGGGGCGCAACTTCGCGGCCGGCATGTCGGGCGGCGTCGCCTATGTGCTCGACGAGGCGGGCGATTTCGCCCAGCGCTGCAATCTGGCGATGGTCGATCTGCAGCCGATCCCGGCCGAGGAAGCGACCATCGAGCGCCTGCACCATCATGGCGGCGATCTCGAAGACCACGGCCTCGTCGATGTCACCGCCCACATGGACCGCCACGATGCCGAGCGCGTGCTGGGAATTGCTGACCGTCATCTAAATATACAGGCTCGTCTCGCGCGCAGGACGATCCTCGACCACTGGGCGGACTATCTGCCGAAATTCGTGAAGGTCATGCCGGTCGAATACGCCCGCGCGCTGCAGCGAACTCGAAAAAGCGCAGGACACCAGCGACGGCCTGACCATCGGCGTCGAAGCGGAGCGCCTGATGCCATGGCGATCTACGGCGACATATCTCGGATTGCGGATGTTGAATACACGGCCGACCTTCTGGCCATGGTTTAAATCGCTCGGTGTCAGAACGTCGCAACCGGCAAGTTCGGCGGCGGCGAGATGCTGGCGTCGAATCCATGGGTCAGGCGCCAGGTGATCGAGCTAGATGTATGGACAGCCAGCTCGCGCAGATCGAACGCCATCACTCGTTTTGTGGAGGGCGGAAATCGAATTTCTGCCGGACGATCCGTATTCGGCGAGGCGCAAGGTCGATGAATTGCTGTTCTGGGAACACTACAGTCATCGCGCCGTTTGTCGCCGTTCTGCCGGTTTCCACATGTTCTATCTGCAAGCGTTGCGAAGGAGCGTCATGCTGCGAGGTCATGGCGCGTCGAATTTCGTCACGGTCAAACGAACGGCGCTCGCATTTCTTCGGATTCGGACGATCAAGCCCTCGCGACGTTGGTTTGCAGGCGATCAGCTGCAGCTTTCGCTCGGCATCGGGCTGCTCCCCATACACGCGCCTTGCCAAGGCCAGGCCGCTCGACTATCAGCCGGCGGCAACGTCAGAAGCTGGTTCCCCGTTTCGAGACTGCATCGTAACTCCATGGATATACATTCTGAGCAAATGTATATCATATCGACAGGAGTGTAAACATGGGAAAGGTCACCGGCTTCCTCGAGATCGAGCGCCAGGAACAGAAATATACGCCTGCCGCCGATCGCGTGCGCCATTTTCAACGAGTTCGTCATTCCGCTGCGGAGGAGGCGACCCGAAGGCCAGGCGGCGCGCTGCATGGATTGCGGCATTCCCTTTTGCCACACCGGCTGCCCGGTCAACAACCAGATCCCCGACTGGAACGATCTCGTCTATCTCGGCGACTGGCGAGAGGCTGCGCGCAATCTCCATTCCACCAACAATTTCCCTGAGTTCACCGGCCGCATCTGCCCCGCACCCTGCGAGGCATCCTGCACGCTCAATCTCGACGACAACGCCGGTCACCATCAAGACCATCGAATGCGCCATCGTCGACAAGGCCTGGGAGAAGGCTGGGTCAGGCCCGAGATCTCCGGCGAGAAGACCGGCAAGCGGTCGCCGTCATCGGCTCCGGCCCCGCCGGCCTGGCCGCCGCCCAGCAACTGGCGCGCGCCGGACACGACGTTCATGTCTTCGAGAAGAACGCCAAGGCCGGCGGGCTGCTGCGCTACGGCATTCCCGACTTCAAGATGGAGAAGCACCTGATCGACCGCCGCGTCACGCAGATGGAAGCCGAAGGCGTCACCTTCCATTACGGTGTGCTTGTCGGCTCACGCAAGACGCCGACGAGCTGGCCGGCGAGCTATCGACGCCGTGCTGCTCGCCGGCGGCGCCGAGAAGGCGCGCGATCTCGCCGATCCCCGGCCGCGATCTCAACGGCATCCATTTCGCCATGGATTTTCTGCCGCAGCAGAACCGCCGCGTTTCCGAAGGAGCCGCCGCTCGACAACCGAGCCGATCCTCGCCGAGGGCAAGCATGTCGTCGTCATCGGCGGCGGCGATACCGGCTCCGACTGCATCGGCACGTCGTTCCGCCAGGGCGCGCTCTCGGTCACCCAGCTCGAAATCATGCCGAAGCCGCCCGAGCAGCGAAAACAAGCTGCTGACCTGGCCCAACTGGCCGCTCAAGCTGCGCACCTCGTCATCGCCAAGCAGGAAGGCGCGGAGCGCGACTTCTCGGTCTGACCAAGTCTTTCTCGGGCGAGAACGGCGAGGTGAAGGAGCTCCACTGCGTGCGCGTCGACGAAAAATTCAAGGAGGTTCCCGGCAGCGAGTTCGACATCAAGGCCGATCTCGTGCTGCTCGCCATGGGCTTCCTGCGTCCGGTGCAGGACGGCATGATCAAGGACTTGGGCGTCGAGCTCGACCAGCGCGGCAACGTCGAGGCCAACACGGTCAACTACCGCACCAGCGTCGACAAGATCTTCGCCGCGGGCGACATGCGCCGCGGCCAGTCGCTGGTCGTCTGGGCGATCCGCGAAGGCCGCCAGGCGGCGCGCGCGATCGACGAATTCCTGATGGGCGAAGCGAACTGCCGCGATAGACTCGCCTATCTGCGGCATCCTGGAAATCCATCGAACCTTCCGGACGCTTTGCCGGGGCCCGGTATCTCGCCGATGGTGAAGAGTTATGGCGGCCGACATCTTCCCGCGGCCTGCCGGCGCTGGCGAGCTTCGCCCGCGAAGAGTTTTTCGGCACTGCGAACCGCCAGCGATCTGCAAGGCGCCGGCGAGTGATCGGCGCTGCCAGACGCGATCGCGTC
Organism: Vicinamibacterales bacterium; assembly: GCA_963850725.1. Lineage (GTDB taxonomy): Bacteria > Acidobacteriota > Vicinamibacteria > Vicinamibacterales > JAMQPK01 > JAMQPK01. The sequence goes on along the minus strand of CAWKMQ010000014.1, from coordinate 178,426 downwards.
GCTGGCTGAGGCATCGGCCACTTTCACGATCGGCGACCGGAGCGTCTGGTCGCTGCCTTCGGTCGGCCGCCTGGCCGAACAGCGGGCACATTGGGCTGCTCGGCCACAGGCAGGCGGCGCGGCGGGCTTCGCTGCCGGCCACGGGCTCTGCTTGATCGCTTCGAGCACCAGTTGGGCCAGCCGGTTGTTGCCCTGCTTGAAGAAATGCACGCCGTCGCGGCTGCGGAGTCTTACGAATTCGCCGGTATCGTCGGGGCCCGTATCGGTATAGCTGCCTTGCGGGTTCGCGAACGCGTGGCGGATATCGATGAAGCGGGCGCCCTTGGCCTCGACGCGCTCCTTCTGCATGCGCCCCGATCATCCTGCATCGCGCCATCGTATTGGGGGTCCGCCATGGGCGGCAGGCCGACCCAGTAAGACATCGCCCGGCCGCGGCGAGTGCGTCGAGCATCAGGTCCGTCCTGCGCCATGTAGGCGGCGGTCCATTCGGGCGAGTTGAAGGCATGCCGCGATGCGCCGTCGCGGATCCCCTGCCGCGTCGTTGGTGCCAAGCATCACGACGACCGCGATCGTAATCGTTGCCGGCGAGGATCTTCGGCAGCGCCTCGCTCCAGTCATAGACTTCCGGCGCGCGCCATCCCCGATTCTTCCTTGAAGCGCACCTTGACGTCGATAGCCCGTCTCGACGTTCCGCCATCCGGGCATGAGCCCGGCGCCAAGCCCGCCGCCCAGCGCATCGCCGATCACCAAGATGCGGTAACTTTCGTCGATGGTTTCGGCGGACGGGGCACTGCCTCGGCCGCCTCGATCCCATGACCGGGCCGGTCGTGTCGGTCTGGGCTTGCGCCAGTTGGAATGCCAGCCGAGGATCGCGATGAAGGATGAGGGCGAAGCGGATCATGGGCGTCGCCTAGCTTCCGCTGCCGGATTTTCTGCAAGCAGCTTGGCCGAGGGCACGCCGTCGAGCGGCAGGCCGGCCTTCTTCTGGTAGGCGATGATCGCCTCATAGGTGCGGGCGCCGAAGCGGCCGTCGGTGCCGCCGGTTTCGAAGCCGCTGGCGTTGAGCCGCTTCTGCATTTCGACGCGCTGCGGCGAAGGAGAGATCGTAATTCACATCGGGCCATGACGCCAGGAATCGGCCCCTCGCCGCGGATGCGGTCGCCCAGATGGCCGACCGCCAGCGCATAGGAATGCGACAGGTTGTAATCCATGATGGCCAGGAAATTGCTGCGTCACCAGGAAGCGCGGGCCGTCGACGCCCTGCGGCACCATGACGAAGGCATCCGCACTGGGCGCGCCGAACTTGCCGCCATCGCGCCGGCGTGATGCCGAGCTTCGACCATTCGGCGACCGTCCGCCACTTCTACCGCCCGATCAGCGCCTTGTTGAACTCCTTCGGGCAGCTTCACCTCCCAGCCCCATGGCCGGTCGGTCTTCCATCCCGCCTTGGCGAGATAATTGGCGGTCGAGGCGAGCGCATCCGTCCTTCGAATTCCAGATGTCCTTCTTGCCGTCGCCGGTCCAGTCGACCGCATAGGACGAGATAGGATGTCGGGATGAACTGCGTGTGGCCCATGGCGCCGGCCCAGGAGCCGGTGAAATTCTCCGGCGTGACGACGCCCTGCTTCAGGATCTTGAGCGCCGCGATGTATCTGCTCGCGCGCATAATCCTTCTTGCGGCCGGAATAGAGCAAGCGTGGCGAGCGAGCGCATCACCCTCATCGAGCCCTTGTCCTTGCCGAAATTGCTCTCCATGCCCCAGATGGCGAGCAGGATGTGGCGGTCGACGCCGTAGCGCTTCTCGATCGCCGCCAGCAGCTTTCGGCCTCCGCTCGCCTTCATCTCCCTGGCCGGTCTCGATGCGGATCGGCGTCACCGCCTTGGCCAGATATTGCGGAGGTCGTCGAGGTGAATTCCGGCTGGTTGTTGGCGAGCTTGAGCACGATCGGGATCGGGATCGGTGATGCCGGCGAAGGCCGCGGTCGAACAGCTCGCGCGAGATGCCGGCGGCCTTGGCGCGCGGCCACAGGTTCTGGATGAAGGCTACGAACTTCGGCATCGGCGCAGGGCCGGCATGGCCGCCAGCGGCAGCAGAAGGCAACGCGGCCACGAAGTGCCGTCGCATCATCCGATTCGAGCATCGCCTGGTCGTGAGCCTGACAGCGGAATCGTTGCTCAGCCGCCAATGGCGAGCAGAAAAGCCGCCAAATGCGGCCTCATTCAGGCCGCGTTGCGCTGGTGCAGGTGTTCTTCCCAGGCGAGCGCGCTCTGCGACGATGCCGTCGAGATCCTCGTGCCGCGGCTCCCAGCCCAGCACCGCGCGTGATCTTGTCGGCGCCCGCGACGATCGCCGCCGGATCGCCGGCGCGGCGCGGGCCAGTGCGCTTGACATCGAGCTTGCGCCCGGCGCGCCTTCTCGACCGCCTTGATGACCTCGAGCACCGAATAGCCCGGCCATAGCCGCAATTGAAGATGCCGCTCTCGCCGCCGTTGCGCAGATGGCGCGAGCGCATCGAGATGGGCCTGCGACCAGATCGCTGACATGGATGTAGTCGCGCACGCAGGTGCCGTCCGGCGTGTCGTAGTCGGTGCCGAAGACGTCCATCTGGTCGCGCTGGCCGAGCGCCGTCTGGCAGGCGACCTTGATGAGATGGGTGGCCCGCGGCGTCGACTGGCCGGTGCGGCCCTTGCGGATCGGCGCCCGCGACGTTGAAATAGCGCAAGCGCGACATAGTGCAGCCCATGGCCGCGTGCGTGTCGCGCAGCATCCATTCGGTCATCAGCTTCGACGCGCCATAGGGCGACATCGGCTCGAGCACCGCGTCCTCGAACACCGGCTCGATCGCCGGATTGCCGTAGACGGCGGCGGTCGAGGAGAAGATGAAGCGCGGAATTCTCGGCCTTCACCGCGGCGTCGATCAGGCTGCGCGACTTGACCGTGTTGTTGAGATAATAGCCGAGCGGATCGGCGACCGATTCCGGCACCACGATCGAGCCGGCGAAATGGATGATCGCGTCGAACTTGTGCTCCGCCATCACCCGGTCGACCAGCGCCTCGTCGCCGATATCGCCCTCGACGAGCCTCGCTTGCGGCGACATCGCCCACCAGAAGCCGGTGACAGATTGTCGAGCACCACGACATCCTCGCCCGCATCGGCCAGCGCCAGCACCATGTGGCTGCCGATATAGCCGGCGCCGCCGGTCACCAGAACCGTCATGCATCTCTCCTATGGAACTCGCTCGAGTTAATCGCTCTCTATGCTGCAGGTTTTGACGCAAACTGCCGAAAATCCGTTTCAAGCTACGGCCGGACAGCGACTGGCTAAACGAGAGGTAAATACATGGTCCGACCGCATCAAGAAAGCCGTCTTTCCCGTGGCCGGCCTCGGCACCCGCTTCCTGCCCGCCACCAAGGCCATGCCCAAGGAAATGCTGACCGTCGTCGACCGGCCGGTCATCCAGTTCGCCGTCGATGAGGCGCGCGAAGCCGGCATCGAGCATTTCGTCTTCGTCACCGGCCGCAACAAGGGCGTCATCGAGGACCATTTCGACAACCAGTTCGAACTCGAAGCGACGCTGCGCCGGCGCGGCAAGATCGGCCGAACTCGAGCTGCTCGAGCAGGACCTGCCGAGCGCCGGCCAGACCAGCTTCACCCGCCAGCAGGAGCCGCTGGGCTCGGCCATGCCGTCTGGTGCGCGCGCGAACTCGTCGGCAACGAGCCCTTCGCGCTGCTGCTGCCCGACATGCTGATCCAGGCCAAGCCCGGCTGCCTGAAGCAGATGATCGACGTCTATGAGGCGCAGGGCGGCGGCAACGTCATCGCGGTCGAGGAAGTGCCGTGGGAGCAGGTCAGCCGCTATGGCGTCGTCGGCGCCGGCGAACTGGAAGGGCAATGCCTTCGCGCATCAACGGCATGGTGGAAAAGCCGCAAGCGCGAGGAGGCGCCGTCAAACCTCATCATTTCCGGCCGCTACATCCTGCAGCCCGAGATCTTCGCCGAGATCGAGAAGCAGGAACCGGGCGCGGGCGGCGAAATCCAGATCACCGACGCGATGATCCGCTGATGGCGCGAGCAGCCCTTCTGGGCGTCAAATATCGAGGGCACGACCTATGACTGCGGCGACAAGATCGGCTTCCTCACCGCCAATGTCGCCTTCGCGCTCGACCGGCCCGATCTGGGGAAGGCTTCAAGACGGCGCTGCGCAAGATCATCGAGGAGCATGGGGGGCTGTAGAGCGGCAGCCGCCGCTTCCTTTCGTACGGCCGCGAGCGCTTAAACAAACGTACTATGCCGACTTAAGCCCTGCGCCAGCAGCACCTCCAGCCGATCCACCTGGCAAGCCTCGGTGAAGCTTGCTCTTTCCACCGAGGCCGAGGGCCTCCGCATCCTGGCCGAGGCCGCCGACGGGCAGTTGGGCGCGGCCATGGCGGATGCGATCGAGATCATTCTGCGCTCGAAGGGCCGCGTCATCCTGACCGGCATGGGCAAGAGCGGCCATATCGCGCGCAAGATCGCGGCGACCCTTGCCTCGACCGGCACGCCCGCGATGTTCGTCCATCCGGCCGAAGCGAGCCATGGCGATCTCGGCATGATCACCAAGGACGATGTGATCATCGTGGTCTCGAATTCGGGCGAATCGCCGGAACTGCGCGACATCCTGCGTTACTCGCGCCGCTTCGCGGTGCCGCTCATCGCCATCACAGCGCAGGGCCGAAAGCACGCTCGCGAGCGAGGCCGACATCGTGCTGCTGCTGCCCGACGCGCAGCGAAGCCTGCCCGATCGGCCTGGCGCCGACGACCTCGACCCTGCTGCAGCTCGCGCTCGGCGATGCGCTGGCGCTGGCGCTGCTCGAGGACAAGGGCTTCAACGCCGGCGAGTTCCGCACTTTCATCCGGGCGGCAGCTCGGCGCCGCTCCTCACCCATGTGCGCGACGTCATGCACAAGAAATCGCAACTGCCGCTGTGCCTCGCCGCATGCCGATGTCGGAGGCGCTGCTGGTGATGACGTCGACGAAGCTTCGGCTGCCTTGGCGTGACGACGAGGATGGCCGCCTGATCGGCATCGTCACCGACGGCGACCTGCGCCGCCACATGAGCCGCAACCTGATCGACCTGACGGTCGGCGAGGTGATGACGCCGGCGCCCAAGACCATCGCCCCCGATGCGCTGGCCTCGGAGGCGCTGGAATGCTCAACTCGCGAAGATCACGAGCCTGTTCGTGGTCGACGAGGAGCACCGCCCGATCGGCCTCGTCCATATCCACGATCTGCTGCGGATCGGGGTGACTTAGGGCTCACCGTCCCGTTGCTTTCGCAATAGGCCCTCCTCGTCCGGCTGCGCGGTAGAGGGAACTCAAGCCGCTTCGACCATGAGCCGCATGCCGTCGACGCCGGTGACCTTGACCCAGGCGCCTTGCGGCAGGTCGGGGCCGCGCAGCTCCCACATCGTGTCCTCGATTTTCAGCCGGCCCTTGCCGTCGACGATCGGCTCGTTCAGCACGATAGTCCTTGCCGACATAGTCATACATGCGCTGGTTGAGATTGGGCCGGTCGCTGTCGACACCCGGCGGCGCTTGAGGAACGGCCGCCCGGCCAGGACGAAGATGAGCGGAGAACCCGGCGAAGAGCGTCAGTTCGATCTGCCAGCCGAGGCTCGAGCGAAGATATCGATGACGCCGACGGCAACGGCGGCGGCGGCGAGCCACATGAAGAAGACGCCGGGCGCCATCAGTTCGAGAAAGAGCAGGATGGCGGCGATGATCCACCAGATCCAGTCGCCGAAGAGGGAGGAGCTCGATCCATCGACGCTGTCCCTAACTGTCTCGCGGCGGCGATCGGCGGGACACGCCGGACTGGCGTGCGGCGCTCGCCCGATGGCGGCTGCGAACCCGCCGAAGGCTTCGCGCGCGATCTCGGCGATGCCGCCGATCGAGCCGATCACCGAGGCCGCGTCGAGCGGCAGCATCAGCACCTTCTGGTTGGGCGAGCGCGGCGAGCGCCTCCAGCGCCTTCATGTAGTTGTTGGCGACGAAATAGTTGATCGCCTGGACATTGCCGCCGGCGATGGCGTCGCTGACCATCTGCGGTCGCCTTGGCTTCGGCTTCGGCGGAGCGCTCGCGCGCTTCGGCATCGCGGAAGGCCGCCTCGCGGCGGCCCTCGGCCTCCAGCACCACCGACTGCTTCTCGCCTTCGGCCTTCAGGATCGCCGCCTGCCGCTGCCTTCGGCCTCGAGGATGGCGGCGCGCTTCTCGCGCTCGGCCTTCATCTGCCGCGCCATCGAATCGACGAGATCGCGCGGCGGATCGATGTCCTTGATCTCGATGCGGGTCATCTTGACGCCCCAGGGCATGCGCCGCCTGATCGACGACGCCCAGCAGGCGATGGTTGATCTCGTCGCGCTGCGACAGCAGGCTGTCGAGATCCATCGAGCCCATGACGGTGCGGATATTGGTCATCGTCAGGTTGAGGATGGCGTTCTCGAGATCGTTGACCTCGTAGGCGGCCTTGGCCGCATCGAGCACCTGGTAGAAGGCGATGCCGTCGACCTTCACCATGGCGTTGTCGCGGGTGATGACTTCCTGGCTCGGCACGTCGAGCACCCGCTCCATCATGTTGTCTTGTGCGCCGACGCGGTCGATGAACGGGAAGATGAGCCCGAGGCCCGGCTGCAAGCGTGCGCATATAGCGGCCGAAGCGCTCGACGGTGTAGTTATAGCCCTGCGGCACCATGCGGATGGCCCGCAGCAGGTAGAAGACGACCACCGCCAGGAGACATCAGGACGAAAACGCTGCAAGCCTTCAAACATCGGCTGTTCTCCTGCCGTCGCGAACTCGTCTCGAGCGTGCGGCATAACTGATCGCGAGCATGCCTGAATCGCAAGCGGCCATTCAAACCCAGCCCGACAGTTCGCTGGCGGATGATGGCTGTCCAGCATGGCGATCGAATCGGGCTGTCATTGAGGCACGGCACCGCCGAGAAATTCTCGCCGCCATTTTCGTGGAATGTCTCGCTGCAGGCCGATCGCCACTTCTTCCAGTGTCTCGACGCAATCGGCGGAAAAGCCCGGCATGATCATCACCAGATTCTTGACGCCCTGCGCCGGCAGCGCTCTCGACCGTGTCCTGCGCATAGGGCTTGAGCCATTCGGCCCTGCCGAAGCGCGACTGGAACACGACCTGTGAGCTTGTCCTCGGACAGCTCGAGTCGCCTCGCGCAGCAGCCGCGCCGTCTTCTGGCAATGGCAATGATAGGGATCGCCCGCCTCGAGATAGCCTTCGGGCAGCCCATGGAACGAGGCGAGGATCAGGTCGGGCTTCCAGGCGAGCGTTGCGAGATGCGCGTCGAGCGCTGCGGCCAGCGCCTCGATATAGGCCGGATCGTCGTAATAGGGCGGCACGCTGCGGATGGCCGGCTGCCAGCGCATCGCCTTCAGCGCGTCGAAGCACTTGTCGAGCGCCGTCGCCGTCGTGGCGGCGCTGTATTGCGGATAGAGCGGAAAGATGCAGGATGCGGTCGCAGCCCGCTGCCTTCAGCGCCTCGATGCGCTCGCCGATCGGCGGCAGGCCATAGCGCATGGCCCAGTCGACGATGATGCGGCGGATCCGCGAAACGCTCGCAGCCAGCTTTTCGGCCTGCGCGCGGGTGATGGTCTTGAGCGGCGATTCGTTGCGCTCGCGGTTCCAGATCTTCGCATAGGCATGGCCGCTGCGCGTCGGCCGGATCGTCAGGATGACGCCATTGAGGATGACCCACCACAGCGCGCGGTTGGTCTCGATGACCCGCCGGTCCGACAGGAATTCCTTGAGATAGCGGCGCATCGGCCAGTAGGAGGTGCCTTCCGGGCGTGCCGAGATTGACGAGCAGGACGCCGATCTTGCCCGTGGCGACCGGGGGATGGCCGGAGGGCGCGGCAGCGGGAGGCCTCGGCTCATGCGATATCGCTGCGTTAACTTCCTGCAAAGGCTATGTCCCCATACTCGGCGCCGGCAACACAAACGTGCTCGCAGTAGGTAAGTCAAGGTGCGCGACAGGTGACCTTCCTCGCCCGGACTCACGCCGAAATCAGCCGGACGCTGTCGCTCGCCTGGACCGATCTCGACAATCCTTCCGCCGTGGCGAAGCTCGATCCCGACTCATTCCAGGCCGGCCAGATCGCGGCAGTGACCCGGCTGGCCCCGGTCCTCATCGCCGCCAATGCCGGGCTGGCGATCGCCATTCCCTGGCTGGCCAATGGCTATTACGCGGGCCCCTGCTCACGATCTGGTCGTGGCTGGCGCTGCTGCCATCGGCGTGATGCTGCTGGAATGGCTGAACGGCCGATTCGGATCGACGCGCCACGACCTACCGTGATCCGCCGGTGGAATGCCTATGGCGCGATTCTCGGCATCGTATGGGCGGCGTTTCTCGCTCTCTTCTTCGAGGTGGCACGCCGGCCACATGCAGATCTTGTCCGTCGCCGCGGTGCTGGCGATCTATGGCGTTGGCGCCCTGGTGCTGGCCCGCCTCCCGACCGCGGCGGTCCTGTTCTGCACCCTCACAGGTTCCGCGCTGGCATTCAATCTTCTGAAACTGGGAGGCCGGACCGGACTGGCCTTCGCGGCATTCTGGATCTGCTACAGCGTCATTGTCCTGGGCATCATTCTGGCCGCTCACCGCCGCGCCCTCCAGCGCGCCGCCGGCAGCCGGGAATTCCGCAAGCAGAAGGAAATCATCTCGCTGCTGCTCAACGAATTCGAGCTCGGTGCCAGCGACTGGCTGTGGGAAACCGATGAAGAGGGAAGACTGGTCCAACCCAACGACCGGCTGAGCGAGTTGCTCGGCAAGCCGGAAGCAGCGATCGCGGGCAGGATTTCTGTGAAGCGGCCGGCGCTAATTCGCAAGATCCGGGCTGGAGCAGGCTCGCGGCGGCGATGCGGGAAAGAGCCGCCATCGACGATTGCGAGGTGGAAATCATTTCGCAATGGCGGGCCCACCTGGTGGCAGATCGTGGCGCGGCCGCTGGTGGGCGAGGGCGGCCGGTTTCGCAGGCTACCGCGGCGTGGCGCGCGACATCACTGCAGCGCGCCGTGCGCGGCTCGAACTGGTCGAGGCGAAAGAAAGTGCCGAACGCGCCAGCGCGTCGAAATCGCAGTTTCTGGCGGTGATGAGCCACGAGCTGAAAATCTCCGCTCAACGCCATCGTGGGTTTTGCCGAACTGCTGCGTTCCGATCAGGCCGACTATCTGAGCGATGCCACGAAGACGACCACCTCAACACCATTCTCGACAGCGGCCGCCACCTGCAGGCCCTCATCAACGACATTCTCGACGCAACCAGGATCGAGAAGGACGTGATGAAGCTGGTCGAGCAGGAAGCCGACGCCGCTCGAACTGGTCGAGGTCGCGGTCAAGATGTGCCGCGATGTGGCCGAGAAGTCCGACATCGTGATCATCGCGCAGAGTGGCCGACGGAATCGAAATCAAGGGCGACATTGTCCGCATCAAGCAGGTGCTGATCAACCTCATCTCCAATGCCGCGAAATTTTCCTCTGCCGGCGGCTTCGTCAATGTCAGGGTTGGAGAAGACACAGGATGGCGGGCTGTCCTTCACCGTGCGCGATAGCGGCTGCGGCATCCGCGCGGAAGACATGGAACGCATCTTCGAGCCCTTCGTGCAGGCCGACAACGGCATGGACCGGCGCGTCGGCGGCATCGGCCTGGGCCTTGCGATCGCCCGCAAGATCGCACTCCTGCATGACGGCGACATCACGCTCGAAAGCCAGTTTGGCGAGGGAACGACGGCGCGGCTGATCCTGCCGGCGTCGCGGGTCGAGTGGGCGGCGGCGGCGAGGGCACACGGCGGCGGCGTAACCTCGTCTTCTCCCGCTATAGCGGGAGAGGACATGAAGATCATTCTGCTGCGATGGAGACTTTCGATGCTGGAGCGAGGTATCGGGCCATGAGTTGCTCCTCCCTGGCTGCGCGTCTTCGCCAGGTTTTCGTCCTTCACATAGCCGAAGCCGCGGATCTGTTCGGGGAGTGCCGCGATCTCGACCGCGAGGTGATGGTTGGAGCGGTTCAGTTGTTTCAACAGTTTGGAGACCGTCGACGCGATATTCGGCGATGAGGGCGCGTTCCTGTTTTCGCTCGCTGCTGTAGCCGAAAACATCGAGCCGCGTTCCGCGCAGATGCTTGAGGCGCGCCAGCAGGCGGAAGGCACTCATCATCCACGGGCCGAACACCGATTTGCGCGGCCTGCCGGTGAATTCGTCGCGGCGGCCGAGGATGGGGGGCGCCAGATGGAATTTGAGCCGGAAGTCGCCCTTGAATTTGCTGGCGACGGCGCGGGCGAAGGTCCCGTCGGTATAAAGCCGCGCCACCTCATATTCGTCCTTGTAGGCCATCAGCTTGAACAGCGAACGCGCCACTGCAAGTGTCAGGCGCTCCGAGGAGAAGGGGGTTTCAGCCTTGCGCACGGTTGATACGAAGTCGCGATAGGTCTCCGCATAGGCCTGGTCCTGATAGGCGGTGAGAAACTCGACCCGCCGCGTTCGATGATGTCGCTCGAGCGTCTCGGCTTCCGGCGCGTCGACGCCGCCGATCACGGCGCGCACGGCCGCCTCGTCCAGCGCCGCGCGGCGGCCCCACAGGAACGCGTCGAGATTCATTTTCACCGCACACGCCGTTGAGGCGGACCGCCTCCTCGATCGCCGCGACCCCGATGGGGACGAGGCCCTTCTGGCAGGCATAGCCCAGCGTGAACAGATTGGCGGCGATCGAATCGCCCATCAGCGCGGTGGCGATTTCCGTGGCGTCGATGGCGTGAAACCCGTCACGGCGTGTAGCAGCCGCCACGCGCATCGCGAGATCACCGCCCGGGAGCTTGAAATCGGCATCATAGGTGAATTGCGCCGGCATGGTCTCATGGGCGTTGACCACCGCATGGGTGCGCTCGGGCGAAGCCGCCGACAGGATGCGCTCCGACGCCGAGGTGACGAGATCGCAGCCGAGAATGAGATCGGCGCCGCCTTGCGCCACGCGGACGGCGGCGATGTCTTCGGGGCTGCGCGGCGATCTTCAGATGGGTGACGACGGCGCCGTTCTTCTGCGAGATGCCGACCATGTCGACAGGGCCGCACCCTTGCCTTCGAGATGCGCCGCCATCCCCAGCACATGGCCGATGGTGACGACGCCGGTGCCGCCGATGCCGGTGACGAGGATCGACCACGGACGCGCGAGCGACGGCTGCACCGGCTCCGGAGGCACCGGAAATGGCACCGTGGGCGCGGCTTTGGGCGAGCCCTTGACCAGTTCGCCACCTTCGACGGTGACGAAGCTCGGGCAGAAGCCCTTGAGGCAGGAGAAATCCTTGTTGCAGGCCGACTGGTCGATCTGGCGCTTGCGGCCGAACTCGGTTTCGACCGGAGCGATCGCCACGCAGTTCGACTTGACGCCGCAATCGCCGCAGCCCTCGCAGACGAGTTCGTTGATGAACACGCGCGTTGCGGGATCGGGAAATTCGCCGCGCTTGCGGCGCCGGCGCTTTTCGGCGGCACAGGTCTGGTCGTAGATCATGACGCTGGTGCCGGGACTTTCCATCATCTCGGTCTGCACCGCCTGCAAGTCGTCGCGATGATGGAAGCTCGCCTGCGCGGGGAAATCGGCGGCGCTGGGCTTTTCGGGCTCGTCCGACACGATGGCGATGCGCTCGACGCCGAAGGCCCGCACCTGCTGCGCGATCTGCGGCACCGTCAGGCCGCCGTCGTTGCGCTGGCCGCCGGTCATCGCCACCGCGTCGTTGAACAGGATCTTGTAGGTGATGTTGACGCCGGATTGATGGCGTGGCGGATCGCCATCAGGCCCGAATGATTGTAGGTGCCGTCGCCCAGATTCTGGAACACATGGCGCGCGTTCGAGAACGGCGCCTCGCCCACCCAGTTGGCGCCCTCGCCGCCCATCTGGGTGCAGCCCTCGGTGTTGCGGCCCGGCACGATATTGCGCCAGCCAGTGACAGCCGATGCCGGCATAGCCGCGAGCACCTTCTGGCGGCGCGAAGAGGACGGCCTTCTCGCTCAGGCGATGCATCGCCTGAGCTTACACACAGTCTCGCGGAATCAGTTATAAGGAAGGGTGGAGGCGACGATGCTGATGATTCGAGAAGTGTTCTTCTGCAAGCCCGGACAGGTGCGGCCCATGGTGGAGAAGTTCAAGGCGATGAACAAGGTGATGGAGCGGATGGCGCTGGGGAAGGCCAAGATCATGACCGACCTGAGCGCCGAGCGTTACTGGACCGTCGTGGCGGAATTCGAAGTCAAGAGCATGGGCGACTTCGAGAAGATGATGAGCGATCCGGCGCAGGGCAAGGAGTTCGAGCTCGTCATGAAGGGCTATCACGAGTTCGTCGACTCGGGCCGGACGGGAGATCTACACGGTCGAAGCCTAGGAAAAAACAGGCACACCTGACACAGGACGATTGATGGACAATTGTCGGATGTCAATCGCCAATCAATTCGGCAATCGTCCAATCTGAGAATGTGGCAATGCGTGTATCTATCGAAGCGCTTGCGCGATCGCCGCTTCGGCGAGCGGCGCCATCACCTTGTACCCGGCCGCGTTCGGGTGCAGGTCGTCTTCGCTGAACTCCGCCTTCAACATCCCCGTGCTGTCGATCATGGCGGAGTAGTAGTCGAGATACACGTGCTTGTTCGCCGCCGCGTACGACTTCATCCAGTCGTTCAGCGCCTTGACGCGGGCGACGGGCCGGCGCGTCGTCTGCGGCACGACCGACGGGTTCGCGACGTGGTACGCGCTGACGGGCAGGACGCTCGACAGCACGACGCGGATGCCGTTGGCCTTCGCCAGCTCGCTCATCGACGCCAGGTTGTCCTGAATCTCTTCGTTCGTCAGCGGTCCGGTGTTGCCGGCGATGTCGTTCGTGCCGGCGAGAATCACCACCGCCCGCGGCTTCAGCGCGATCACGTCGGCACGGAAGCGCAGCAGCATCTGCGGCGTCGTCTGCGCGCTGATGCCGCGATCCGCGTAGTTCTTGCCCGGGAAGAACCCGCCGAATCGCTCCTGCTGCCAGAAATCCGTAATCGAGTCGCCCATGAACACGGCAACAGGCTTCGCGTTCGTGTTGGCGTCGCGATAGCGCCCGAGGTTGGCCCAGTCGCGAAGCCGCGTGTCCTGGTTCACCACGGACGTCAGCGCGGCCGAGACGTCTGCGCATTGGAGAAGATTGGCGGGCACGGCAGGAGCGGCGCCGCCGAGGCCTTGCTGGGCGACTGAGTCGAACCTGTTGCAGCAGAAGAAGCGCGAGGACGACAAGACATGCGTGAGCGAAGTTTCATGGAGCCTCCGCATTGGCAAGTTCTCGATTGACGATTGCCGGATTGATGTGAGGCATTGACAGTGTCAATCAATTGCCAATTGCCAATCGACATCATCGCGTGGCAATGCCCAGGCTGTCACCGAATCTGGCGCATCAGATCTTCGAGCACGCGGTTGACGCGCTCGTCGAGCCCCATGCTTTCAGCCAGCGTCAGCTCCGCGTGTTCGGGCGGTTCGTACTGCGAGCTGGCGTCGTTCGCGCTGCTCAAATAGGTCTCGAGGAACGGAATGCTGGGGCCGTCGTCGGTGTCCATCGCGCGTCTGGCCCGCTCGCGCTCGGCGCGCGTGGGCGACATGAAGCTGACGATGCACACGAGCCCCGCGCTCGCGAAGAGCTTCGCGACTTCGCCGACGCGGCGCATGTTCTCCTCGCGTTCCGACCCGGACACGCCGAGGTCCGAGCTCACCCCCGGCCGGATGTTGTCGCCGTCGAGCACGAACACCTGGATGTGCCGTTCGAAGAGCTGCCGCTCGAGCGACTTGGCGAGCGTCGTCTTGCCGCTTCCCGGCACGCCCGTCAGCCACACGACCGCGCCTCGATGGCCATGACGCAGGTGCCGCTCGCCGCGCGCGACCTGCGAGACGTCGGCGTTCACGCCCGCGTCGGCCACGACATTCGCGGCCGCAAAACGCTCGGGCACGGCCACCACGATGCCACCGCCGGCGACGTCGAACCCATCGACCAGCACGAGCCGGCCCAGCGTCGGAATCCGCTCGAAGAGGTCGATGGCAACCGGCCGCCTCGTGTGAATGACGACCTTCGCCGCGTCGTTCGTGCGCACGGAATCCGCGCCCGCAATCGTCTCCACGGTCGACGCGTCCACGACTTCTTCCAGCGTCTTGATTTCGCACTCGACTTCCTGCGTGACGAGCTTCAGCTTGTAGCGCTTGCCCGCGGCCAGCGGCGTGCGGCCGAGCCAGAAAATGCGCGCGGTAAATTCCGTGGCAAGGCTCGGGGCGTCGTCGGCGTGGACGGCCACCGACCCGCGTTCGACGAACAACTGATCGGACAGCGTGACGCCGGCGGGATCTCCGGCCGTCAACGACTCGACCTGGGGCGAGTTCCAGCTCTCGATCGATCGCACGACGCTGGTACGGCCGGACGGCAGAAACAGAAGCTGGTCGCCGGCGCGCAGCGTTCCGGCCTCGATCCGGCCCGCCAGAATGCGACGGTGGTCGAAGCGATAGACGTCCTGGATGGGAAAACGCAGCGGCTGGTTGGCGATCGCCTTGGGATCGGGAATCGCATCGAGCGCTTCGAGCACCGCCGGCCCGGTGAACCACGTCAGGTTGTCGCCGCGCGCGGCGATGTTGTCTCCCTGGCGGGCCGACACCGGCAGCACGAACTGGGCCTCGACGCCGATGCCTTTCAGGAACTGGCGGTACTCGCTCGAGACCTTGTCGAACACGTCCTGCGAGTAGTCGACGAGATCCATCTTGTTGACGACGACGACGACCTGGCGCACGCCGATCAACCGCAGGAGATATCCGTGGCGCCGCGTCTGTTCCTGCACGCCTTCCGACGCGTCGATGATGATGAGCGCCGCATCGGCCCGCGCCGCGCCCGTCACCATGTTCTTGACGAACTCCTTGTGGCCGGGCGCGTCGATGATGACGTATTCGCGCTTCGCGGTGCGAAACCAGATCTGGGTGGTGTCGATCGTGATGTTCTGGTCGCGCTCGGCCTGCAGCGCGTCCATCAGGTTGGCGAACTCGAAGGGCACGCCGCGCCGCTGCGCGATCGCCACGAGCTGCTCGTACTTGCCCTCGGGCAGCGAGCCGGTGTCGTAGAACAGCCGGCCGATAAGCGTGGACTTGCCGTGATCGACGTGGCCGACGACGACCAGTTTGAGTTGGTTTCTGGCGAACGCCATCACATGTAGCCGTCGCGCCGGAGCTTCTCGAACGCGTCTTCGCTCTCCTGATCCTGGGCGCGGCCCGCCCGCTCGGGGATTTTCGTCGCCTTCAGCTCGGCGACGATCTCCGAAACCGTTTTGGCGGTCGACTGGATCGGGAACGTGCATGGCGCGCAGCCGAGCGATCGATAGCGGTGTCCCGTGCCGTCGTCGAAGTAGAGCGGAATGACCGGAATCTTCTCGCGCTCGATGTACTCCCACATGTTCAGCTCGGTCCAGTGCAGGAGCGGGTGAATGCGGATGTGGGTGCCGGGCGCGAAATCGGTCTTGAACTGGTCCCAGAATTCGGGCGGCTGGTCCGACGCGTTCCACTCCATGTTCGCGTTGCGCGGCGAGAAATACCGCTCCTTGGCGCGCGTCGGATCTTCGTCGCGGCGCACGCCGACGATGATGCCGGTGTAGCCGTAGTGCTCGATGACCTGCTGGAGGCCGTCTTTCTTGAGCGTGCCGCAGCATTCGACGCGCGTGGCTTTGCCGTTGGGATAGGTGATGCCCGCCTCGAGCACGGGCTTGTTCATCCCGACGACGAGCTGCAGGTTCCACTCGCGGACGAGCCGGTCGCGATACTCGATCATCGACTGAATCTTGTAGGTCGTGTCGATGTGGACGAGCGGAAACGGCACGTGGCCGAAAAAGGCCTTGCGTGCGAGCCAGAGCATCGCGGTGGAGTCCTTGCCGATGCTCCAAAGCATCGCCATGTTGTCGAACTTGGCGAACGCCTCGCGCATGATGAAGATCGATTCGCTCTCTAGAGCGTCAAGATGATCGTGCAAAACCTTCCTATGCTAACATTTGAAGTTTACGGACGCCTAAAAATTCTCGACAGTATGCCCGAAACTCCGGCCGCCTCAGCAGCCACCGACATCGTCGTTCGGGGCGCGCGCACGCACAACCTGAAGAACATCGACCTGGCCCTCCCGCTCGGCCAGCTGATCATCGTCACCGGTGTGAGCGGATCGGGCAAGTCGTCGCTCGCGTTCGATACCATCTACGCCGAAGGCCAGCGGCGGTACGTCAGCTCGCTGTCGGCCTACGCCCGCCAGTTTCTCGAGCGGATGGAGAAGCCCGATGTGGATCGCATCGAAGGCATCTGCCCGGCGATCGCCATCCGCCAGAAAAACAGCATCAGGAACCCGCGCTCGACGGTCGGCACGACCACGGAAATTCACGACTACCTGCGGCTGCTGTTCGCCCGCGTCGGCCGGACGTACTGCCGGCAGTGCGGCCAGGAAGTCGTGCGCGATACCGCGGAAATCGTGGCGAAGCACCTCGCGGCGCTGCCCGAGGGTGCGCGCCTGCTGATCGGCTTCGATATGCCCGTCGTCGATCCCGGCAGTGTTGCTGAAAGTACTGACGCGGAATCCGAGGACGAGGATTCAGAGCCTCAAGGGATTGGGGATTCGGGATTAGGGATTAGCGGTGCCGGAGCCCGAGCCCGGCTTCGTTCGACGTTCACGCTGAACGAGTTGCGCCGCAAGGGCTTTCACCGGCTGTACGTGAACGGCCGTACGGTCGGCGTGGACGACGTGACGCCCGCAGAGCTGCGCGATCAGACGACGCTGAAGGTCATCATCGATCGCGTCAAGCTGGACGGGGATATGCGGACGCGGTTGACCGATTCAATCGAGATCGCGTATCGCGAAGCCGGCGGCACAGCATTCGTCATTGAAGACCAGCCGGCTGCGTAGGTGCGACAGGTGCGTCGGTGCGGCAAGGTGCACATCTTCAGCGAGCGGTTCGAGTGTCAGAACTGCAAGCTCACCTACGAGACGCCCCAACCGAGGCTGTTTTCGTTCAACAACCCGTTCGGCGCCTGCCCGACCTGCCACGGGTTCGGCAACGTCATCGAGCTCGATCTCGACCTCGTGGTTCCCGATCCGACCAAATCGATCCAGCAGGGCGCGATCGAGCCGTGGACCAAGACGCATTACCGCGCGCAACTGGCCGATTTGAAGCGGGCGGCGAAGAGCTCGGGCATCAGGCTCGACGTGCCCTGGAAGGACCTCACCGATGCCGAGCGGCAGATCGTGGTCGAGGGCGACCGGAAGGATTACGACGGCATCCGCGGTTTCTTCCGCTGGCTCGAGCGGAAGAAGTACAAGGTGCATGTCCGCGTCTTCCTGAGCCGCTATCGCGGCTACCTGACGTGCCCCGAATGCGGCGGCGCTCGTCTCCGCCGCGAAGCGCGTGATGTGCGCGTTGGCGGCCGGACGATCGATCAGGTCTCCGCCGACACGGTTCGCGAAGCCGAGCAGTTCCTTCTGTCGTTGCAGTTGACCGAAAAGGAAGCGGCCATCGGCGACAAGGTCCTCAAGGAAATCCAGAAGCGGCTCAAGTTCCTGAGCGACGTGGGGCTCGATTACCTGACGCTCGACCGGCTGTCGTCGACGCTGTCCGGCGGCGAATCGCAGCGCATCAATCTGGCGACCTCGCTCGGCTCGTCGCTCGTCGATACGTTGTACGTGCTCGACGAGCCGTCCATTGGTTTGCACTCGCGCGACAATCTGCGCCTCATCAACATCCTCCGGCAGCTCCGCGACCAGGGCAATACCGTGCTCGTCGTCGAGCACGACGAGGACATGATTCGCGTCGGCGACACGATTGTCGACCTGGGCCTCGGGGCGGGCGAGCAGGGCGGGCGCGTGGTGTTCGCGGGCTCGCTCGAGAACCTGCTGAAGGATCAGCGCTCGCTGACCGCGAAGTATCTCCGCGGCGATCTGGCGATCCCGGTCCCGTCGGGCCGGCGGCGTGGCAGCGGACAGAAATTGCGCGTGCTCGGCGCGACCGAGCACAACCTCAAGGGCATCGACGTCGAGATTCCCCTGAACACGCTCACCTGCATCACCGGCGTCAGCGGCTCGGGCAAATCCACGCTCGTGCACGACGTGTTGTACTCGGCCGTCAAGCGGGCGAAAGGCGGAACCGAAAAGCGCGTCGGTGCGCACCGGAAGATCGAAGGGGCCGAATTCGTCAGCGATGTCGTGCTGGTCGATCAGACGCCGATCGGCCGCACGCCGCGGTCGAATCCGGTGACCTATCTCAAGGCGTTCGATCCCATCCGCGAGATTTTCGCGGCCACCAAGGACGCCAAGTCGCGAGGGCTGACGGCGAGCCACTTCTCGTTCAACGTGCCGGGCGGACGCTGCGAAGCGTGCCAGGGAGAAGGCGAGGTGCGCGTCGAGATGCAGTTCCTCGCCGACGTGTTCGTGCCGTGCGATCAGTGCGACGGCCGGCGCTTCAAGCCACAGATTCTCGAAGTGAGGCACCGGGCCAAGAACATCAACCAGGTGCTCGACCTCACCGTGCGCGAAGCGCTCGCGTTCTTCAGCACCTCGCCGAAGGTGCTGCGGCGCCTCCAGGTGCTCGACGAGATCGGGCTCGGCTATCTCCGGCTCGGCCAGCCGGCGACGACGCTCTCGGGCGGAGAAGCGCAGCGCATCAAGATTGCCTCACACTTGTCGTCGCGGACGGGCGATCGCATCCTCTACGTGCTCGACGAGCCGACGACCGGTCTTCACTTCGACGACATCGCGAAGCTGTTGACCGCGTTCAAGAAACTTCTGGAGGCGGGGCACACGCTGGTGGTCATCGAGCACAACCTCGACGTGCTGAAGACCGCGGACTACATCATCGATCTCGGCCCGGAAGGTGGACACGAGGGCGGCCGCGTCGTCGCCACCGGCACGCCCGAGCAGATCGCCAAGGCGCCGGGGTCGTACACGGGGCATTTCCTCCAGCCGGTCCTCGCGAGCGGACGGTCGCATGCGTATGCACTCGAATAGACGCGAGTGCAGGGAAATAGGAAATAGGAATAAGGAATAGAGATTGGGAATAGAGACTTTAGATGAGACGCTGTTTGACGGTCGCGCTCGTAAGCTGTCTGTGCGTAGTGTCCGGCTTCTTGGCCGCCGTAGCCTTGGCGGAGGTGGCTAGCCGGACCGTGTCCGCTCAGCAGTACTCCTTCGAAGAGGTGGCTGCCGGCCTCAAGCACAAAGACGCCGCCACGCGGCTGCGCGCGATCCAGATCCTGAAGGACGCCGACTACCAGGAAGCCGCCGCGCCGATTGGCGACGCGCTCGCCGACGCCGACGATCGCGTTCAGCTCGCGGCGATCGACGCCGAGCTGTCGCTCTTCACGCTTCGACCGATTTCACGCAAGAAGATGGTCGGCTTTGTCATCGAACAGCGGACGAATTCCGCGGCAGGCGACGTGGCCGCCGAGGGTCAGCTCGCGCTGAAGGCGCGTCCGGTTCCTCCGTCGGTGCTGGCGGGGCTCGTCATTGCGCTGAGCGATCGCAATGCCCAGGTCAGGTCCGAGGCCATCGGGCTGGCGGCATTGCTCGCCCCGATTGCCTGTCCGGTCCGCCCGAAGGCCGCTCGCACCGGCTGCGATCCGCTCGGAAACGCGCTGATTGAAAACATCAACTCCCGGGAAGCACCTGTACGGCGGGCCGCGATGCGGGCACTCGGCCGCCTGCAATATCCGAACGCGGTCCAGGCGTTGATGGACCAGTTGAGCTACCACCAGAAGGGACCCGACGCGCAGGCCGCCCTTGAAGGTCTCGCGGGTATCGGCCATGCCGCGTCGGTCTCGACGTTGGAAGATCTGCTCACGAGCTCGAATACCGGCGTGCGCACGCTGGCCATCGAAGGTCTCGCGCGCGCCAACGCCCGCGACGCGCTGCCGACGTTGCAGCAGATGGGGCAGAACGAGCGCTCCGCCGGCGTGCTCCTGGCGCTGCAGTACGCGACGCTCAAGCTCGGCGCGCCCGGAAGCACGCCCGATCACGTCGTCGCCGCGCTGCGGAATGACACGCTGAAACCGGCGGCCGTTCGCTATCTCCTCGATCTCGCGCCGGTGATGGCTCCGACCCTTGCCGCATCGCTTGAGCGACCCGGATCCAGAGGTGCGCCGCCTGATCGCCGACATCCTCGGATTCTCGGGCGATGCGACAGTGGTGCCGGCCCTCGCACAAGCGGCCAGAGCGTCCGATCCCGACGTGGTGCTCGCGGTCGAACGCGCGCTCGAGCGCCTCAGACTGTAGTGCCTCTGCCGCGCGCGTTCTACGCCAGGCCGACGCTTGTCGTCGCGCCCGATCTGCTCGGCAAAGTGCTCGTGCATCGCACCTCCTCCGGCGTCACCTCGGGCATCATCGTCGAAGTCGAAGCGTACGTCGGCGAATCCGATCCCGCGTGCCACGCGGCGCCAGGGCCGACCAAACGCAATGCGCCGATGTACGGTCCACCCGGCCATGCCTACGTCTATCTCAACTACGGCGTTCATCCGCTCGTCAACGTGGTGACCGAGCCGGAAGCGTCGCCCGCGGCGATTCTGATTCGAGCGCTCGAACCGCTGGACGGCATACCGCTGATGCGCCGGCGGCGGACTCGATCGCGCACGTCGCGTCACAAGAAGCGCGTGACGCGGATTGCCGATCACGCACTCTGCCGCGGACCCGGCAACGTCACCCATGCGCTGGGCATCACGCTGAAGGACACCGGCATCGACCTCCTCGGTGACAAGCTGTTCATCGAAGATCGAGGCCATCGCATCGACGACATCTCCTGGAGCCCGCGCATCGGGATTTCAGTGGGCACCGAGCGCCATTGGCGCTGTTACGCCGACGGGCATGTGTGCGTATCGGGCAGGAGACAGAGAATTGGCAGATTGGCAGATTGGGGAGATTGGAAGATTACGGGACTAGTTTGCGCGCTGGAGGATCGGGAGCTTCAGCGTCACGCGGCGGCCTTCGCGAAAG
The DNA here is from genome assembly GCA_963850725.1 of Vicinamibacterales bacterium. Taxonomy (GTDB): domain Bacteria; phylum Acidobacteriota; class Vicinamibacteria; order Vicinamibacterales; family JAMQPK01; genus JAMQPK01. The sequence continues at coordinate 157,380 of CAWKMQ010000014.1, read as the reverse complement.
ATGACGACCGTGGCCGTTGAGCCGATCGGCGCGTCGGAGACGAGCTGGATCGAGATGCTTCGGATCGGTGACGGCCACTCCGTTGAACGAGATGACGGTGTCGCCGGCATCGAGTCCCGCCTGGTATGCCGGAGAACGCCTGTCGATCTGATCGACGAACGCGCCGGCCGTCTCGTGCACGCCCAGCTGCGCCGCCATCTGGGTGGTGAGCGGGTACATGGTCATCCGGCCCAGCGATCCGCGGCGGACGACGCCGTGCTCGATGATTTCGCCGATGATCCGGCGCGCCAGATTGCTGGGGATGGCGAACCCGATGCCGACCGAGCCGCCGTTTTCGGCGGAGCTGAAGATGCCGGTGTTGATGCCGATCAACTCTCCGCGCGCGTTCACGAGCGCGCCGCCCGAGTTGCCCTGATTGATCGCGGCATCGGTCTGGATGAAGTCCTCGTACTCCGAGAAGCCCAGGTTCTTGCGCCCGAGCGCGCTGATGATGCCGAGCGAGACGCTGTGGCTCAACTGATAGGGGCTGCCGATCGCGAGCACCCATTCGGCCACCTTGGCATGTGACGAGTCGCCCCATTTCAACGGCGGTTGCCCGGGTTTGGCCACTTTGATGAGCGCCAGGTCGGTCACCTTGTCGATGCCGATGATTCTCGCCGGCGCCTCGTGTTTGTCGGAGAACGCCACGGTCACGTCGGCCTTCTCGCTGCCAATCACGTGACTGTTGGTCACGATGTACCCGTCATCGGAAATCAGCACGCCCGATCCGAGGCTGCGCGCGAGCTGATTGCGCGAGCCGAACAGATCCTGGTTCGCGCCGAAGAAATATTCGAAGAACGGATCGTTGGAAAGGGGAGAGTTCGGCCGGCGCACCACCTGCTCGGACGAAATATTGACGACGCCCCTCACGGCCTGTGCGGCGATGACGGTGAGATCCGGCAGGCCGCCGGTGGCCGTCGCGACCGCGGGCGGAATCGAAACCGTCGGCGTGGCTGACGCTGTCTGGGATGCGGTGGTTTGCGCCGTGGACTCTTCTGCCGATCGCAGACGGCCGGTGAGGACGAGACCGGCCAGAAAGCCTGAAACGAGGAGCGCGATGCCGATCGAGGCCCGTTTCATCGACTGTTTCGCATCGTAGCATGTTTGACGGGCCTTCGCGAAGTTGGGTACGATGGTCTGCTATGGCCTCGATACAGGCGACTCGACTGCGCAAGGGCAATCTCATCAAGATTGGCGACGATCTGCTGCGCATCCTGGAACTGCATCATCTGACCCCGGGCAACAAGCGGGGGTTCGTGCAGTGCCGGGCGCGCAATATCCGGTCGAACTCGCTCGTCGATCACAAGTTCCGCGCTGAAGAGGACATCGAGCGTGCCATCCTCGACGAGCACGACATGCAGTACCTCTACAGCGACGGCGACGCGTTCCACTTCATGAACACGGAATCGTTCGAGCAGCTTCACATCGATCGCGAGGTGCTCGGCGACGCGGTCAACTACATCCTGCCGGACTCGATCATCAAGGTGGAGTTCTACGGATCGGAGCCGGTCGGCATCGACCTGCCCGTGACCGTCGACCTGCGCGTCGAAGACACCGTTCCCGGCATCAAGGGTGCGACCGCCAGCGCGCAGGTGAAGCCCGCGCGTACCGAAACCGGACTGGTCGTGCAGGTGCCTCCCTTCATCAACGTCGGCGACCGGATTCGTGTCAACACGGAAACCGGCGAATACCAATCTCGTGTCTGAACTTCAGGGATTAGCGATTGGGGATTGGGATGGGCCTGAACGCGCTCACACGCGTGATACCCGTCTCCGCGCCAATCCCGAATCCCTGATCCCAATCCCCAGTAGCAATCATGGACGTTCCACATCGCAACCCCGCCCACGGCTGGATTGAAGTCATCACCGGCAGCATGTTCAGCGGCAAGAGCGAAGAGCTCATCCGCCGGCTGCGCCGCGCGCAGATCGCGCGGCAGAGGGTGCAGATTTTCAAGCCCGCGTTCGACAACCGGTTTGCCGAGGCTGAGATCGTCTCCCACAGCGAGATGCGCATTCAGGGCGTCAACGTCGGCAGCTCGGCCGAGCTGCTGCGGCTCGTCAACGACGACACCGAGGTCGTGGGCATCGACGAAGCGCAGTTCTTCGACAAGGATTTGCCCGACGCCTGTACGCGCCTCGCCGGCGCGGGCAAGCGCGTCGTCGTGGCGGGACTCGATACCGATTACCTGGGGCGGCCGTTCGAGCCCATGCCGATCATGATGGCCATCGCGGAGTACGTCACGAAGACGCACGCCATCTGCATGGTGTGCGGCAACCCCGCCAGCCACACGCAGCGTCTGGTGGCGAGCGACGAGCGGCTGCTGCTGGGCGCCGGCGGTACCTACGAAGCCCGCTGCCGGAAGTGCTTCGACCCCACGCTGGCCGGTTCTCCCGCGGCGAAGGCCGAGACCAAGCGCGAGAACGTCGCGAAATCCTCATGGGCCGCGTTACAATTCCTTCATGCGCGGCGCAGAGTACACACCGCAGATCCTGCTGCTCCTCGGACTCGGATTTCTCGTGGCCAACGTGCGCGCTGGTGTGGACGCGCTCTGGTTTCTGCGGCGGCGTTCGTCGGCCCTGCTCACCTGGCGCGGTCCCAGGCCCCGCTACTACGGCCTGCAGCTCGCGCTCGGCGTGATCCTCGGCTTCCTGCTGGTGTACGACCTCCTCGTCCTGAAACGTCCGGCGCCGCAGTTGTTTGGCATCGGCATGATGTTTCTCTACTACGGCTATCTCGTGCCGCTGAGCCGGCGCATCGGCCGCGGCTTTTACGCGGACGGCATCTGGTCGGAGAACGGCTTCGTCCCGTACTGGAAGATCGGCGCCGTGTCGTGGCGGGAAGGCGAGGAGATTGCGCTCGTCATCGTCTCGCGGCTGAGAAATCTGGCCCGGCGGCTGGTCGTTCCGGGCATTCACTACGCCGCCGCCAGACGGCTGCTGCGCGACAAGATCGCGGCCCACGACATACAGCTCCTGCACACGGGCCTCGAGCTGGGCGCTCGGGATGAACGGGACGATATCTAGGTGCGTGGGCTTGTCCGCCGTAGCGTGGGCGAATGGGTGCGAGGCGGATGCGACAGGTGCGTTAGGTGCGAGAGGTGCGGTACACTGCCGCCGAGAGACTGTTATCGGCGACCGGTGGCTACCAGCCACCGGCTGCCACCTACCAGCTGAAGGAAGGTATATGGCAGCACGAGCCACCTGGAAAGGATTCCTGAAGGTCAGCCTGGTGAACATCCCCATCAAGGTGTTCCCGGCGACCGAGTCGAGCGCGGCGGTGTCGTTCAACCAGCTCCATGGCGAATGCCAGACACGCATCCAGCAGAAGCGCTGGTGCCCGACCTGTAACAAAGAGGTCGCCAATACCGAGCTGGTGAAAGGCTACGAGTTCGAGAAGGGCCGCTACGTGGTGATGTCGGAGGACGACATCGAGAAGGTCCGGCCGGCCTCCACGAGGGTGATCGATCTCGTGCAGTTCGACGACGCGACCGCGCTCGATCCGATGTACGTCGATCGCACGTACTATCTCGCCCCCGACGGCCAGGTGGCCGCCGATGCGTTTGCCGTGTTCCGCGAAGGCATGAAGGGCAAGCTCGGCGTGGGCAAGCTGGCGCTCTACGGCCGCGAATATCTCGTCGCCGTCAGGCCCGGCGACAAGGGACTGGTGATGTACACGCTGCATCACACCGCCGAGCTGCGCAGCACGGACGGCATCGAGGAGCTCGATGCGATTCCGACCAAGGTGAAGCCGCAGGAAGTGCAGCTGGCCAAACAGGTGATCGGCACCTTCGAGAAGAAGCTCGACCTGAGCGAGTATCACGACGAGTACCGCGAAGGGCTGCAGAAGATCATCGAGGCCAAGATCGCGGGCGAAGAGGTCGTGGCGCCGGCCGTCGAGATGCCACCGAAGGTCGTGAACCTGATGGAGGCCCTGAGAAAGAGCCTCGACACGGTGAGCGCGAACAAGAAACCGTCGGCGAAGGCAGATCTGAAAGAAAAGAAAGCCGCGGCGGCGGCAAGGCCCGAGGCGAAGCGGAGAAGAGCCTAGTAGAATGAAGAACGGAAAATGGAAAATGGCATCTAGAAATCATTCCTATTTTCCGTTTTTTCGTTTTCACTTGATTCTATTGTGCCACGTCATGCGCTTCGTTATCCTTGGTGCCGGCGCCGTGGGCGGAACCGTTGGCGGCCGGCTCGCCCAGCACGGCCACTCCACGCTGCTGATTGCCCGTGGCGCGCACTACGAGGCGATTCGCGATCACGGCCTCCGGCTCCAATCTCCAGACGAAACCATCACGCTGACCGTTCCGGTTGTCGATCGGCCGGCCGCGATCTCGTGGACCAGCGAGGACGTCCTGCTGTTGGCCACCAAGACCCAGGACACGCCGGCCGCGCTCGATGCGCTCGCGGCGGCGGCGCCGTCCCAACTTCCGATCTTCTGCGTCCAGAACGGCGTGGCGAACGAACGGATGGCCAGCGAGCGATTTGCCAACGTGTACGGCGTCTTCGTGTGGTGCCCGACGGACTACCTGACGCCGGGCTTCATCCAGGTCTGGTGCACACCCAAGAGCGGCATCCTCCATCTGGGCCGGTATCCGAACGGATCGGACGCGCTGACCGACACGGTCGCCACCGCGCTGCGGGCCTCGTCGTTCTACTCGGAGTCGAAGCCCGACATCATGCGGTGGAAGTACCGCAAGCTGCTGTCGAATCTCGGCAATGCCGTCGAAGCGCTGTGCGGGACCGCGGCGCGCGGCAGCGGGCTGGCGCAACGGGCGCGGCGCGAGGCGGTCGAGTGTTTCGCCGCCGCGGGAATCGGGCACGTGCCTGATGACGAGGAAGATGCGGCGCGCCTGGAAAAGGACGTGACGACCCGCACGATCGACGGCGTCGAGCGGCGCGGAGGTTCGTCGTGGCAGAGCCTCGAGCGGCGGCTGGGCACGATCGAGACCGACTACCTGAACGGCGAAATCGTGCGGCTTGGCCGGCTCCACGGCGTGGCGACGCCGGTCAACGCCATCCTGCAGTATCTGGCGCAGCGCGTGGCCCAGGAGCGGAGGCCTCCCGGCAGCGTGAACCCCGACAAGATTCTGATCGCGCTAGATCTTCGACAGAATCCACTGCAGTAGCCCGGGCTGTCCGGCAGCAGTGGGATCGTTCAGCCAGTCAGGTGGTGTGAGCCACACGAACGCGAGGATGGCCACGACCCAGAGGTCGTACGGCACCGTCGTCCGCTCGTCGCGCCAGAAGAAGGCGCGGTTGAAAAGGCCCCTCAGCCCGCTGGTCGACGGCATCGGTCTGTTGTTGAGGATCAGATACGTGTAGTGGATGCGGTTGGCCACCGACAGAATCGACAGCACGAGGATCACCCAGAGCACCGCGGCCATCCGGTTGGTGAAGGCGCCGATCATGAACAGCACGATGCGTTCGGGCCGCTCCATGAAACCCACCTTGCACTTCTCGATGAGGCACTCGGCGCGCGCCCGCGCGTAGCTCGTCATGATCGAGAAAATCAGCGTCAGCGTCGTGATGAGCACGTAGTCGTTGCGGCCCAGCCTGGCATAGAGCCAGATGAGGCCGGTGAAGAGCGCGAGATCGGAAAAGCGATCGAGTGTCGAGTCCCAGAACGCGCCGAATTCCGACTGCCGTCCCGTGATGTGCGCGACCTTGCCGTCGATGAAATCGAAGATGTTCGCGCAGATCATGATGAGGCCGGACAGCACGAACTGGTTGATGGCGAGCCCCAGGGCGGCGGTGCAGTTGATGAGCACGCCGATGAGCGTCAGCGTGTTCGGCGAGATGCCGAGCGCCACGCTGACGCGAATGACCGCGCGCAGCGGGAACATGCAGATGATCCCGATGGCGCCGGTGAACGTCAGCTTTTGATGGGGCTCGGGCGCCGGCGCGTCGGCATCCCCCGGTCGAGCCGAGGCGCGGGCGTCCTGATCACGCGAGTATAATGAAGGGTTCCACAGCACAACGAGTTTCGAGATAGTACTGTATGCCCGTCCAGAACCTCAAGAGTCAGATCGCACACCTGCCCGAGCAGCCAGGGGTGTATCTGTTCTCAAACGAGACAGGCGAGACCATCTACATAGGGAAGGCGCGGTCGCTGCGCGACCGTGTTCGGAGCTATCTTGGCGCCCGCGGCACGCATCCCAAGACCGACGCGCTGCTCGACGAGGCCGCCAGCATCGAGGTGATCGTCACCGATTCGGTCGTCGAGGCGCTCGCGCTCGAGAACCACCTCGTCAAGGAGCGGGCGCCGCGGTACAACGTGCGGCTGCGCGACGACAAGAACTATCCGTACCTGCAGTTGACCACCAACGAGCCGTTCCCGCGCGTGCTGGTCGCCAGAAGCGTCGAGCGCGATGGCACGTACTATGCCGGCCCGTTCATGCCCGCCTCGCTCGCGCGCCGGACGATGGGGCTGACGCACCGGCTGTTCGGGATTCGATCGTGCAACGAGGTGATCACCGGGAACCGCGACCGCCCGTGCCTCGAGTACGACATCAAGCGCTGCCTGGCGCCGTGCGTGTCGGCGATCTGCACGCAATCGGCGTATCACGAAGCCGTCGAGCGCACGCAGCTGTTCTTCGAAGGGAAGAACGACGAGCTCGTCGACCGGCTCACCGAGTCGATGAACGAGGCCTCGGCCGCGGAACGGTTCGAGGAGGCGGCACACCTCAGGGACGCCGCACGAACCATCCAGACCCTTCGAGATCGTCAGCAGAAGATCGCGACCGTGCGTATGGGCGATCGCGACGCGTTCGGCCTGCACATGGGACCGGCCGGCGCCGTCGTGCATGTCTTCGTCATGCGCGCCGGGCGCGTGCTCGAACGGGTCGAGCTGGCCGCGAACGAGGGGATTTCGGGCTCGGCGGCGGAAATCCTCCAAGCCTCGGTGCAGCAGTTCTATGAGGATCGTCCGGCACCGGCCGAGGTGCACCTGTCGAGCCAGCCCGAGGACGCCGACCTCCTCGAAGCGTGGCTGACGGAACAGGCCGGACGTCGCGTGCAGGTCGTCGTGCCGAAGCGGGGCGAGAAGCGCGGCCTGGTCGATCTGGCCGTCCGCAACGCGCGCATCGCCTACCAGGCCCGGCTGATCGATACCGGGTTGTCGCAGTACGACGCGCTCGAGACGCTGCGATCCACGCTCGCGCTGCCGGCGATTCCGCGGCGCATCGAATGCTTCGACATCTCGACGATTCAGGGCAGTGAGACCGTCGCGTCGATGGTGGTGTGCGAGGACGGCAGGATGCGCAAGGGGGATACCGCAAGTACCGCATCTCGCCGGCGAATCACGCGGGCTCGGACGACTTCGCCGCGATGAACGAAGTCGTCACGCGCCGTTACCGCAAGCTGCTCGAAGAGGGCGGGCCGTTTCCCGATCTCGTCCTGATTGACGGCGGCAAGGGGCAGCTGTCGGCGGCCTATGAGGCGCTTCAGCACCTGGGACTCGCGAATCTGGTGGCCGTGGGCATCGCGAAGAAGGAAGAGCTGATCGTCACCCGCGATCGCGACGAGCCGGTTGCGTTTCCGAAAGACGATCCGGCGCTGCGGCTGATCCAGCAGATTCGCGACGAAGCGCATCGTTTCGCCGTGACGTTCCATCGAAAGGCGCGCAAGATGCGCGACCTGCGATCGGAGCTCGACAGCGTGCCGGGCATTGGACCACGACGCCGCAAGGCGCTGCTCACCTCGTTCGGCAGCCTGGCGGGCGTTCGCCGCGCCTCGCGCGAAGAGCTGACGGCCGTCGTCGGCGCGAAAACCGCGGACGCCGTGCTTGGATACTTCGCCGGAAAGGGTTAATCACTCAATGTGATTCGGGTATACTGGCTACCCGTTGCCGGATCTCAACATTCCCACGCTTGTCATTGCTCTCCTGGTTCTGATTTTTTCGCTGACGGTTCACGAGGCGGCGCACGCGTGGTCGGCCAGCCAGCTGGGCGACGACACGGCGAAGCGTCTCGGACGCGTGTCGTTGAATCCGGTCGTCCACGTGGATCCGATCGGCACGCTGCTGCTGCCAATCATCGCCATGGTCTCGAACGCGCCGATTATCGGCTGGGCGAAACCGACGCCGGTGAACGTCAGGAATCTCCGGCACCCGCGGCGCGATCACATTCTGGTCACGGCTGCCGGACCCGCGAGCAATCTCGCGATCGCGACCGCTGCGTCGCTGGCGCTGCGTGTGATGCCGAGCTCGGCCGGCGGCTCCGGCCTGGACGTCGCGACGCCGCTGAATCTGATTGCGACAGAGGCGCTGCTTCTGAACGTGCTGCTGGCCGTCTTCAACATGCTGCCGATTCCGCCGCTCGACGGCGGGCAGATACTGATGGCGCTGCTGCCGCCGCGGATTGCCATGCAGCTCCGCTTTCTCTATGAGTACGGATTTCTGATCCTGATGGGGCTGCTGGTGACCGGCGTGTTGGGCTATCTCATCGGCCCACCGTATTATGTGATTCTCTCGTGGCTGCGCTGACCCCTCGAAAACGCGTCGTGTCCGGCATGCGCCCGACAGGGCAGCTGCATCTGGGTCACCTGGTCGGCGCTCTGCACAACTGGGTGGCGCTCCAGGAGCAGTACGACTGTTTCTACTTCGTGGCCGACTGGCACGCGTTGACCACCGACTACGCCGACACGAGCCAGGTGACGCAGTACGCCTACGAGAACGCGGTCGACTGGATCGCCGCCGGCCTCGATCCCGAGCGCAGCACGTTCTTCGTGCAGTCGATGGTGCCCGAGCACGCGGAGCTGTTCCTGCTGCTCGGCATGACGACGCCGGTCTCGTGGCTCGAACGGGTGCCGACCTACAAAGAGCAGCAGGAGTCGTTGAGCGACAAAGACCTGTCGTCGGTCGGGTTTCTGGGCTATCCGCTGCTTCAGACGGCCGACGTCGCCCTCTACGACGGCAATTTCATTCCCGTCGGCGAAGATCAGGTGCCGCATCTCGAGCTGTCCCGCGAAGTGGTGCGGCGGTTCAACCGTTTCTATGGCGACATACTGGTGGAGCCGAAGCCGCTCTTGACGAAAGTCGCGCGGCTCCCGGGGCTCGACGGCTTCAAGAAGATGAGCAAGAGCCTCGGCAACACGATCCTTCTTTCCGAAGACGCCGACGCCGTGAAGAAAAAAGTGCGCTCGATGTATACCGATCCGAAGCGCACCAGGGCCGACATTCCGGGCACGGTGGAAGGCAATCCGGTTTTCCTCTACCACGATGTGTTCAATGCCGACACGGCGGAGGTCGACGACCTGAAAGCCCGCTACCGCGCGGGAAAAGTCGGCGACGTCGAGGTGAAAGACAAGCTGGCCAGGGCCCTGAACGGCGTACTGGAGCCGCTACGGGAACGCCGCCGCGAACTTCTGTCGCGGCCGGACCGAATCCATGAGATTCTCGTGGAGGGCTCCCGGCGCGCGCGGGCCGTGGCGACCCAGACAATGGCGCGCGTGCGCGACGCCATGAAGATCGCATACAGATGAACGAACGTCCGACACCAGCATCTGATTTCGAATCGTCCCCCGAAGCGTATTCGGTGAAGCTCGATGCGTTCGAGGGGCCGCTCGATCTGCTGATTCACCTCATCAAGAAGCACGAGGTGAACATCTACGACATCCCCATCGCGCTCATCACGCGCCAGTACCTCGAATACGTCGAGATGATGCAGGAGCTGAATCTCGACACGGTGGGCGAGTTCCTGGTCATGGCGGCGACGCTGATTCACATCAAGTCGAAGATGCTGCTGCCGCGGCCCGAGTCGGCCGAAGACGGCGAGCCGGAAGAGGATCCGCGCGAAGCGCTGGTTCGACGGCTGCTCGAACACCAGAAGTTCAAGGCGGCGGCCGAGCTGCTGCACGAGCGCGCCGTGCTGCGCGGCGCGCAGTGGATACGTCCCGACGGCCGCATCGCGGAGATCGCGGGCGACGACTACGCGTACGAGCCGGAAATCGAAGTCGATCTGTTCAGCCTGCTCGCCGCGTTTCGCGGTGTGCTCGAGCGGGCGAAGCAGCGCCCGAAAATGCTGCTGCCTCCAGAAGAGGTCCCGGTCGAGGTACGCATCGAGCAGCTGCTCGGGCTCCTGTCGGAAACAGAGGCCTGCGGCTTCGAGGACCTGTTCTCGCGGGACGACACGCGCGGGGCGATGATCGTGACGTTTCTGGCGCTGCTCGAGATGATTCGCCTCAAGCTGATCCGCGTGTTCCAGACCTCGGCCTTCGGCCCGATCCGCGTCTACAAGCGCGCGCGCCCCGCGGACGCACCGACGCCGATTGGGGATCTTGAAAGTAAAAAGTAAGAAAGTAAAAGGGAAAGTAAAAAGTAAAAGTAGAACAAAAACATGAGTGACGAGCTGAAACCCGTTATCGAAGCGCTGATTTTCGCGTCGCCAGACCCGCTGACACCGAAGATGCTGTTCAAGCTGCTCGAGAACGAGCCGAAAGAGGATGTGGAAGCGGCGCTCGAAGCGTTGAAGCGCGACTACGATCGGCCGGGCGGCATTCAGCTGGTCGAGGTCGCCGGCGGGTACCAGATCGTCACGCGTCCCGAGCTGCACGAGTGGGTCCGTCGTCTCTTCCACGAGCGGACGACCCAGCGGCTGTCGGTGCAGGCGCTGGAGACGCTGGCCGTCATCGCCTACAAGCAGCCGGTCACGGCACCCGAGATTACCGAGATCCGCGGCGTGAACACCGCGGGCGTCGTGAACACGCTCATCGAACGCCAGCTCGTGAAGATCGTCGGGCGCAAGCCGGTGGTCGGGCGCCCCTTCATGTACGCGACGACCCGCGAGTTCCTGATCCGGTTCGGCCTGCGCGACCTGTCAGACCTGCCGAAGATTGAAGAAATGGCCGAGGCGCTCGGCTTCGAAGTCCCCGCGGGCCTCTCACAGTCGGGACCGTCACAGCCGCAGCTCGACCTCGAGGGGCTGTCGCCGATCGAAGAGGTCCCGTCGATGTCGACGGAAGTCGAGCCCGGCGAAAAAATCCACTGACGGGTTCGTAAACAGGAGATTAGGAGACTAGGAGATCGCATGGATCTGGACCTTCTGCGAATCTGCCGATCTTCTGAATTGCTATTGGACGTCGAGTTCGATGCCACCCACCATTCCGGCGACGATGTTGTACAGCCACGCACCGATGAGCGTGGCCACAAAGCCCATGCATCCGTAAAGGATCGGGAAGAGCACAATCGCTCCCACGCCAATTGCCGCCCCGAATCCCCGGCCAAATGTGTCGTCTGAGGCGGCTCCACCGGCCATGGCGATCATGGAGAAGATGCCGCCGACGAGAAGTCCAATGAGGGCGTAGAGCGTCCCGCTGAGCTTCGCACAGGACAGTGGTCCGACACGCTTGATGACCATCATTCACACTCCTTGCAAGGTTGTTGGCGGCTGATTGGCCTCAGACTCACCGACTCTTTCGACTCCTGGACTCTCCGCGACTCCCTGACTCCCTCCGACTCCCGGACTCTCCCCGACTCCCGGACTCTCCCGACTCCCGGACTCTTCCCGACTCCCGGACTCCTCTCCGACTCCCAGACTCCTCCACGAGTCCGGCCGCCGTGACGCGTTCTTCAGACGCCGCACTTCCTCTGAGCGTCAGCTCCCGGTATGTTCCCAGCCTCAAATTCTTGTCGGCGATCGGTCCGATGCGGACCCGCTTGAGCGTGCGCACCGGATGGCCGATGGCGTCGCCCATCTTGCGGACCTGGCGTGTGCGCCCCTCGTGAATCGTCACGCGGAGGATTGACGTGTCGTCCTTCCTGGACGTCACGGTCCTGCGCTCGGTGACCAGATCGATCTGCGCAGGACTGGTGCGCCGGCCGTCGATGACGAGGCCGCGGCGCAGGCGATCGAGGTCGTGCTCGTCGGGCACGCCGAGCACCTGCGCTTCATACACCCGCTCGACCTCGTGCCGCGGATGCGTCAGCGTCGCGGCGAGGTCGCCGTCGTTGGTGAGAATCAGCAGCCCTTCCGAATCGAAGTCGAGCCGCCCGACGGGGTAGACGTACTCCCGCACACCTTTCAGCAGATCGAGCACGGTCGGCCGCTGTTCCGGATCCGAGCGGGTCGTGACATAGCCACGCGGCTTGTTGAGAAGGAAGTAGCGATGCCGCTCGGGGCGTTTCACGCGCCGCTCGTCCACGCGAATGTCGTCGCTGTCGGGATCGGCCTTCGTCCCGAGCTCGGTCACGGTGGCGCCGTTGACCGACACACGGCCCTCTTCAATCAGGCGTTCGGCGGCGCGGCGCGAGGCGATGCCGGCCGCTGAAATGATTTTCTGCAAGCGAACCTGCATCCGGCGACTCGTCCTCTACTTCAAGTGCGGTGCAAGGATCGCCGTCCAGATCGTGTAGCCGGCCGGCGTCATGTGCAGCCCGTCCTCCACGAACAGTTCGGGCTTCGGCGTGCCGTCTTTCCGAGCATCGGCGGCCACACGTCGACGTACACGCAGTTGGCCTGCCGCGGCGCAGTGCGTGCGGATCAGCTTGTTGGTCTCGTGCATCTCGTTGCGGATCTTCCATCGGGCGAAGCGATGGCTTCAGGCTGACGACGACCAGCCGGGTGTTCGGCAGGGCGCCGTGAACGGTGTCATAAAACTTCTTGTAGCTGGCGAACACGGTCTCGCGGAGTCACGCCCCGGTTCAGATCGTTCTCGCCCGAGTAGAGCACCACGACACGCGGGGCATGTGGCAGCACGGCACGACCCGCGTACTGGACGGCGTGCTCCATCTCGGAACCGCCGAAGCCGCGGTTGACGACCTTCTGATCCGGGAACGACTCGGCGAGGTTCGTCCACCGCGCGATGCTCGATGCTCCGATGAAGACCACGCCGCCCTTCACGAGCCCCCTTGCCTTGTCTTCGGCCTCGAATTTCTGAATCTCCGGCTCCCATCGATTCGGATCGGCTGGCGCGACCGGTGCGACCGCCGCGACCTGTGCGACGGCTGACGAGGCGATGCCGAAAGCGCGATCAGGACGAGCAGCAAGTCGACGCATGTGAACCTGCCTTTCCGTAGTCTTTCGTCGAGCCGCATCTTAGTGTAGAGTGCCGTTCCTGCCAATCATTCCCAGGTTGCTCCGGAGGTTGATATGGGTCGTTTCTCCGCTCTGACGAAGAGTCGAATCGCCATCGGCGCGCTGGTGCTTGCGGCGGCAGCGTCAGCCTCCGCGCAAGGTACGCAGGACGCGAACGAGCCGCGCCCGATTCCGGCCGCCGACACGCTCTTCATCGACGAGATGACCTTCATGGAAGTGCGCGACGCGATTCGCGCGGGCAAGACGACGGTCATCGTCGGCACCGGAGGCGTCGAGCAGAACGGGCCCTACACGGCGACCGGCAAGCACAACTTCGTGCTGCGGGCGACGACCGACGCGATCGCGCGCAAGCTCGGCAACGCGCTCGTCGCGCCGATCGTCGCGTTCGTACCCGAAGGCGACCACGCGCCGGCGACCGGGCACATGCAGTACGCGGGGACCATCAGCCTCACCGAAGACACGTTCCGCGCGCTGCTTCGCGACATCTGCACCAGCCTGAAGACGCACGGACTTCAAGGACATCGTGCTCCTCGGCGACAGCGGCGGCAATCAGAAGGGCATGCAGGCCGTCGCCGCGGAGCTGAGCGCGAAATGGCCTGCGTCGGACGCGCGCGTCCACTTCATCACCGAGTACTACACGCAGGACATGTGGAGCTTCGAGTACCTGAAGAAAATCGGCATCTTCCAGAAGCCCGACGTGCAGTCGGCCGCCCGCGCCGGCCTGCACGACGACTATCACTACGAGGCGCTCGTCGCGCTCGTCGATCCGAAGCACATTCGTGCCGAACAACGAATCAAGGCCGGAAAGTTCAGCATCAACGGTGTCGAGATGGGATCGATTCGGACGGTCCTCGAGAACGGCCGCAAGCTCGCCGACTACCGCGCGTCGATTACCGTGGCCGCGATTCAGAAGGCCATCGCGACACGGACCGCGGTCAAGTGAACACGTCGGATATACTCGACGTTGTGTCCGATCATCGTCTGATTGTCGCCATCGATGGCCCGTCCGGGGCCGGCAAGGGCACCGTCGCCCGCGAGCTCGCGAAACGCCTCAATTACCGGCATCGTCGACACCGGCGCCATGTATCGCGCCGTCGCGTGGAAGGCCGTTGCACGATCGGCTGAATCTCGAAGACGAGGACGCGGTGGCAGACGTGGCGGAGCACGCGGCTCTCACGGTGGCATACGGCCTGGTCGTCATCGACGGATACGACGTCACGACCTCCATCCGCACGCCGGAGATCGATCGCGCCTCGGCCGCCACCGCGCGATTGCCGAAAGTGCGCGCCGCGCTGGTCGCTCGACAGCGGAAAGAGGGGCATGGCGGCGGCGTGGTGATGGAAGGCCGCGATATCGGCTCGGTGGTGTTTCCCAACGCCGACGTGAAAATTTACCTGGATGCCTCTCCCGAAGAGCGCGCCCGGCGGCGGGCGGCCGATCCCGCCCACGGGCTGAGCCGCGCGGCCGCGGCCTCTGATGTGGCCAGCGAGCTGGAAGCGCGCGATCGATCCGATCGGACACGAGCCACCTCGCCGCTGAAGATCGCGCCCGACGCGGTCAAGGTCGATACGACGACGCTGTCGATCGAAGAAACGGTCGAGCGGGTGCTCGAGATCATCCAGCAGGTGAGCGGCGCTCGAGCGTAACGGCCGGCTCTCGTCGAGTCGGTCCGGCCCGGGCGGTCAGTCGTCGTCGCGCCGGTTTCGGTCGCGGTAGTCCTCGGCGCTGGCCGGGTCGTACTCCCAGCGGTGGCGGTCGCGATCTTCGATCTTGTCGGCGCCCTTCAGCTCTTCGGCATCCTCGTACTCGACGCCCAGCGCCCGCCCGATTTCCTCGACGACATCCTGATCGGGTGTCGGCATGTCGCCGCCGGGCGTCTCTTCGCCGCTCGAGTAGGCCTCGTTCCAGTCGGCATCGAGATCGCCGCCCGTCAGCGCCGGTCCGCCTTCGGTGTGCTCGCGCTTCCTCTGGTTGTAGTGATTCTGGCCGGTTTCGGCCGACGACGCCTTCGGGCTGAATCCGAGGGTCGACGGCGGGCGTCGGCACCATATCCTCTTCCCGCAATTGCCGGCGTTCGCGCGATAGTGCGGCGGGCTTCGGCCGGACGGGAGCGCCGGACTTCGGCCGGACGGAGCGCTGGACTTCGGGCGGGCTTTCGGCGCGGTGGCTTTGACGACCCTGGCGGCCTTTCTTCGCGGCGGCGTTTGGCCGCACGTCGCGGCGCAGGTCGAGCGGCCCGGGCGGCCTTGCGCGCCGTGCGTTTCGCCGCGTTTCGACGCTTTGCGAACGGCTTTCCTGGTGGGTTTGCGGGCGGCCTTGCGTCTGGGTGCCGCCGCTTTACGCTTCGCCATTTACCCGCATCCTTTCAGCCCCTCAACGACCCGCTGTCCGGTCCGAGGCATCCTTGACAGTTTACCCATAAACTACCTACACTCTATTGCTTATCGCGAATCAGCAGTCGCTGCAGAGCGTCGACGCCCGCCCGGGCGCCACGCGCGCGGGCGCGCCGACGCGAAACTCGGAGCGCCGGTCTCCATACCTTACCGGCAATCGATCGATTTGAGGAGGACTTGTAAGGCATGGTGAACGTGGACGACGAGCGCACTCAGAAAGCAGCAGTCCCGGAGGGCGCCGGCTCGGCCCCTCGCGCGGGCGGCAAAGCCCAGGCGCGGGGAGGTGTTCTCACCCCCTTTAAAGATGAGGATGCCGACCCCCAGGAATTTTCCCGGATGCTCGACATCTACGATAACAGCTTCCGCAACATCGCGGAAGGCGAGGTGATGAAGGGCACCGTGCTCAAAGTCACGCCGTCGGAAGTCATCGTCGACATCGGCTACAAGTCGGAAGGCATCATCGGCGTCGATGAATTTCTCGACGAGCGCGGCGAAGTGACCGTGCAGCCCGGCGACACGGTCGACGTGCTGCTCGAGCGCACGGAAGATCGCGACGGCTACGTCGTGCTCTCGCGCGAAAAAGCCGAGAAGATGAAGATCTGGGACGAGGTCGAGAAGGCCTATGCCGAGCGCAAGGTCGTCATCGGCCGCGTCATCGAGCGCATCAAGGGCGGGCTCGCGGTCGACATCGGCGTGCGCGCGTTCCTGCCGGGCTCGCAGATTGACGTGCGCCCGGTGCGCAATCTCGACGCGCTGCGCGGCCAGGAGCTGCGCATGCGGGTCATCAAGGTCAACAAGAAGCGCGGCAACATCGTGCTCTCGCGCAAGGTCCTCCTCGAGGAGGAGAACGCGGAGAAGAAGAAGCACACGCTGCACACGCTGGCCGAAGGCAAGGTGCTGAAGGGCACCGTCAAGAACATCACCGATTACGGCGCGTTCATCGACCTGGGCGGCATCGACGGCCTGCTGCACATCACCGACATGTCGTGGGGCCGCGTCGGCCATCCGTCCGAGCTCTTCAAGGTGAACGACGAGATTGACGTCATCGTGCTCAAGTACGATCCGGCGACCGAGCGCGTCTCGCTCGGACACAAGCAGCTCGTCAACGATCCGTGGTCGAACGTGTCGGATCGCTACCCGGTCGGCGCGCGGATGTCGGGCAAGGTCGTCAGCCTGACCGACTACGGCGCGTTCATCGAGCTCGAGCCGGGCGTCGAAGGGCTCATCCACGTGTCCGAGATGTCGTGGAGCAAGCGCGTCAAGCATCCGTCGAAGATCCTGAACGTCGGCGACAGCGTCGACGCGATGGTGCTCGGCGTCGATGCGACGGCGCGGCGCATTTCGCTCGGCCTCAAGCAGGTCGAGACCAATCCGTGGCACGAGCTGGCCGAGAAGTATCCGGTCGGGCTCGAAGATCGTCGGCAAGGTGCGCAACCTCACCGAGTTCGGCGCGTTCGTCGAGGTCGAGGACGACATCGACGGCCTGATCCACATCTCCGACATGTCGTGGAGCAAGCGCATCAAGCATCCGTCCGAAGTGCTGAAGAAGGGCGACAAGGTCGAGGCGATGGTGCTCAACATCGACGCCGAGAACCAGCGGCTGTCGCTCGGGTCTGAAGCAGCTTGCGACCGATATCTGGGACGACTTCTTCTCGCGCCATCAGGTCGGGCAGACCATCGAAGGCAAGGTGGTGCGCGTGACGAACTTCGGCGCGTTCGTCGAGCTCGACGAGGGCATCGAGGGGCTGATCCACGTCTCCGAGCTGGACGATACAGAAGGGCGGCGAGAAGATCGAGCTGACCGTCGGCGAGAACTACCCGATGAAGATCATCAAGCTCGTGCCGTCGGAGCGGAAGATCGGCCTCAGCATCCGCGCGCTGAAGTCCGACGAGTTCCGGTCCGACTGGGAAGAGTACGCGGAGAAGGCCGGCACCGGCGAAGCGACGCTCGGCGATCACTTCAAAGCACGCAGTTAGAGCGAGGCGCGACAGGCATCGATGGACGAACAACGAAGGTTACGTCCGCGGCTCTCGGCGGGAGCATGACGAAAGCCGAGCTCGTGGAAGAAGTTTCCCGGGTCTCGGACCTCACGAAGAAACACTCCGAGGTCATCGTCGACACGGTCTTCCGCAGCATCATCACCGCGCTCCATCGCGGCGAGAAGATCGAGCTGCGAGGGTTCGGCAGCTTCCGCCTGCGCCGGCGCGAGCCCCGCAAGGGCCGCAATCCCGAAGACCGGCGACAAGGTGGACGTGCCGCCGAAGAAGGTGCCGTACTTCAAGCCGGGCAAAGAACTGAAGGAACTGATCAATCAGGAACCCCCGCAGGCCTGAGCAGGGATTAGAGATTGGCGATTCGGGATTGCAGCTCTGACGCCAATCCCTAATTTCCAGTCTCTAATCTGCGATATGGATCGCCTCTGGGCTCCCTGGCGCCTCAGCTACGTGACCGCCGCTCCCGCTCCGCCGACCGACTGCATTTTCTGCGACGCCTAGTCGGGCCGCAGAGCCGATCTGGTGCTGTTCCGCGGCCGACACTGCTTCGTCATCCTCAATCTCTATCCCTATAACAACGGCCACCTGATGGTCGTGCCCAACCGGCATCTCAGCACGCTCGAAGCGCTGACGCCCGACGAGCAGGCGGAGCTGATGGCGCTGGCGCGGCTGTCGGAGATGGCGCTGACCGAGGCGTATCACCCGCACGGCATCAACGTCGGCATCAATCTCGGCAAGGCGGCCGGCGCCGGCATCGAGAACCACCTGCACATGCATCTCGTGCCGCGCTGGTCCGGCGACACCAACTTCATGACGGCGATCGGCGAGACGCGCGTGCTGCCGGAAGATCTCGCGGCAACCGTCGCGCGGCTCCGGCCGATCTTCGAACGGCTCGCCACAGCAGGTGCGGGAGCGATGCGATGGTGCGCCTGGCGCGATGCGAGCGGGTGCTGCGTTCGCGCTGGCGCGATCGCGCGTGCTCGTCGCCGCGCAGGACGGCCCGAAGCCGCGCAACGCCATCATCTTCGTCGCCGACGGCCTGCGCCACGGCTCGGTCAACGCCATCGACACGCCGGCGCTCTGGCAGCGTCCGCACCGCAGGGCGTGTACTTCGCCAACAGCCATTCGGTGTTTCCGACGCTGACGATGCCGAATGCGGCGGCGATTGCGACGGGGCACTACCCCGGCGACACCGGCCAGTTCGGCAACCAGATCTTTCATCGCTATCCGCTCTTCGACACGCGGCAACTTCGGCCAGGCGCGCGGCACGCTGGCGCCGGACGTCGAAGACCCGCTGGTGCTCGGCGACATCAACGATCACTTCGGCGGCAACTATCTGCGCGAGGCGTCGCTGCTCGCGCTTCGCGCGATCGTACGGCTACAACACGGCGGTCAGTCGGCAAGATCGGCCCCGCGGCGTCTCAGGATGTGTCGAGCTCAATGCCGTCGCGGGGCGCGTTACGCAGTGCCGATCGACGATCATTCTCGACAGCGCGACGGGCACGCCGCGCGCCGTGCCGCTTGCGGCGACAGCACCGCTGCGCTGCTGAAGCCGCGGCGGGTCTGGCGCCGGCGCCGCCGCCGCGCAATCAGCCGACGGGCACGAACGAGACGCCGGGCACGCACGACAGCCAACGTCGCGCATCAGCAATGGTTCGCCGACGCGACGACGAAAGCGATTCTGCCCGCGATTCGCGAAGAGCGACGAGCCGTTCATGCTGGTGTTCTGGTCGGGCGATCCCGATCTCACGCAGCACGCGCAGGGCGACAGCCTCAACTCGCTCGACGCCGGGCATCAACGGTGCCGACGTCGAAGGCCGGCGATTCGCAACGCCGACCGGAACCTCAGGCAGATTCTCGATTATCTCGACGCGCATCCCGATGTCCGCGACAACACGAACGTGTTCGTGACGGCCGATCACGGGTTTTCGACCGTCAGCCGGCGCGAGATCGATGCGCCGGCCGGGCAACCAGCAGCTACTCGGCCATCGCTGCGCTATCGGGACGCGTCCGGCCGGCAGGAGGTGAACACCGGCCACCTGCCGCCCGGATTTCTCGCGATCGATCTGGCGCATCACCTGGCGCTGCCGCTGTACGATCCCGAGCTGCAGACCGACGAGGGCGGAACGAAGCGCTACATGCAGGTCGACCCCACGATCGCGCAGGCCAGGCAGCGACGTGCGGCAGCGGCCGATGACCGGTGCGGCGCTCATCGGCGGCACCGGACGCGTCGAGCAGGCCGACCGATGCGCAGCGTGGTGATCGCTCAGACGTCGATCTACGTGCCGGGCAACGATCGCGACGCTGGTCCAGCGCATCGTGCGGTTCCTGGCGACGCAGGACTACGTCGGCGGCATCTTCGTCCACGATCGCTTCGGACAGATGCCCGGCGCGCTGCCGATGAGCGATGTCGGGCTCGTCGGCAGCGCGACCACGCCGAAGCCGGCGATTGTGATCAGTTTCAAGAGCTTCTGCGCTCGATGCCGCACAACCCGCACATGACCGGCGTCATCGTCGGCGGCGTGCGGCAGCACGGGCAGGGCGATCACGGATCGCTCGTGCGGCGCGAACACGTTCAACAACATGGCCGCCATCGGGCCCGGACTTCAAGACGGCGGTTCGTGGATCAGGCGCCGGTGGGCAACGCCGACATCGCGCCGACGCTGGCGCACCTGATGAAGCAGAAAGATGCCGAGCCTGGGCAAACTGCGAGGGCGCGTGCTCAACGAAGCGCTGGTCGGCGGACCAGCGGCGGTGCGACTCGTCGCGCGCGGTGAAGCGATCGCGGCCCTCGGAAGACGGGCTCTCGACGGTGCTGATGTATCAGGTCGCCGACGATCGGATCTATCTGGACGAGGCGTGCTTTACGCGCGCCGAGAACCTGTCCGTAGTCCCACAGGATCACGAAGGTCACGAAGAGGTGCCGATTGCAGATCACGAATGTTCTTGCGATCATGACGATCTGCCTCAGTGATCTTCGTGATTCCTGTTCAGCCCAGGATCTGCTTGGCGATCGTCTGCAGCTGCAGGTTGGACGTTCCTTCGTAAATCTGCCCGATCTTCGCGTCGCGATACAGCTTCTCGACCGGGTAGTCCTTGACGTAGCCGTAGCCCCCGAACAGCTGCACGGCCAGCGAGCTGACGTGCTCGGCCGCCTCGGACGCGAACAGCTTGCACATCGCGGCCGGTGTGAGAAACGGCTCGCCGCTGTCGCGTAGCCGCGCCGCGTTGTAGACGAGCAGGCGGGCGGCTTCGAGCTCGGTCGCGGCGCGGGCGAGCTGGAACTGCACGCCCTGGAAATCGGCAATCGCCTTGCCGAACTGCTTGCGCTCTTTCGTGTACGCGAGCGCATGGTCGAGCGCGCCCTGTGCCAGCCCGATCATCTGCGCGCCGATGCCGATGCGGCCCTCGTTGAGCGTTTCGATGGCCACCTTGTAGCCGCGCCCGACCTCGCCGAGCACGTTGGCGCGCGGCACGCGGCAATCCTCGAGCAACAACTCGCACGTGCTGCTGGCGCGGATGCCGAGCTTGTCTTCCTTCTTGCCCACCGAGAAGCCCGCAAAGCCGCGTTCGATGAGAAACGCGGTGATGCCGCGATAGCCCGCCTCCGGGTTGACCGTCGCGAACACGATGAACAGGTCGGCTTCGGCGGCGTTGGTGATCCAGAGCTTGCGGCCGGTCAGAGTGAAATCGCCGCCCGCCTCCACGGCGCGCGTCGTGAGCGCGAACGCGTCGCTTCCCGATCCCGCCTCGGACAGGGCGTACGCGCCAACCGTCCGGCCGGCGAGCTGGGGCAGATATTGTGCTTGCTGCTGGTCCGACCCCCAGCGCAGCAGGGCGTTGATGACCAGCGTGTTCTGCACGTCGACGAGGACACCCACCGAAGGGTCGACGCTGGACAGCGCTTCGACGGCCAGCACGGAGTGAAAGAAGCGTCCCGCGGCGCCCCCATGGGCATCCGGAATCTCGATGCCCATCAGGCCCAGCTCGAACAGCCGCTTGACGAGACCGGGCGACATCCTGGCCTGGTCGTCCATCTCCCGGACCAGCGGACGAATCTCGCGATGGGCAAACTCCAGGACGCTGTCCCGAAACAGGCGTTCGTCCTCGGTCAGACGGGTCAGCGGCGGCGGATTTTCTGCGGCTTTCTCCACGGGGCGTGATGTTATCATTCGAAGGTAATGCACAAGGGGCTGCTTCGCGTTGCGTTGGCGGCCGTTATTGCCGCCCCTATGGCGCTCGGGCTGAGTGCACAGAACGCCCCTGCCCAGCAGCCGCCGCCGCAACAGCAGCCATCGCCGCAGCAGCCGCCGCCACCGGATCCGCGACCCAGGCCCCGATCTTCCGCACCGACATCAACTTCGTTCGGGTCGACGTCATCGTCACCGATCGGCAGGGGAACCCTGTCAACGACTTGAAGCAGGAAGACTTCGAGGTGACCGAGGACGGCAAGCCTCAGTCGATCCAGACCTTCAAGCTGATCAACATCGCCGAGAATTACGACGCCGTTCCCGAGACGCCGCGCCAGGTCCGCAACATGATCGACGAGCAGACAGAGGCGGCGCGCGACGACGTCCGGCTGTTCGCGATTTTCCTCGACGACTACCACGTCCGCCTCGGCAACAGCATGCGCGCACGAGAGATCATCGCGCAGTTTGTCGAGACCCAGCTGTTCCCGATGGACATCGCGGGCATCATGTACCCGCTCTGGTCGATTAACGACGTCCGGCTGAACCGCAATCGGAAAGAGCTGGCGACCGGGATCCGCGAATTCACGGGCCGGAAGTACGACTACACGCCGCGGAATCAGTTCGAGGAGAACTACGTTCATTACGTCTCGACGATCGAGGCCGAGCGCATCCGCAACGACGTGACGCTGACCGCGTTGAAGGCGTTGATCGTCCGCCTTGGCGGACTGACCGAGCGGCGGAAGGCGATCATCCTCATCAGCGAGGGCTACACCAACACGCTCCCGAATCAGATGATCGATCAGGTCGCGACCTGCAACGGCTCGCCGTGCGGCAACCAGCCGCGGCCGCGGCCCGATCCGATCGCGGGTGGCTGGGCCCGCGCAGGCACGCATGGAGTCGCAGGAATTTTTCCTGCAGACCGATCTGCTCGGCGACCTCCGGCGCGTCTACGAGCTCGCGAACCGGTACAACACGACGATTTACGCGGTCGATCCCCGCGGTCTGACGCCGTTCGAGACCGATCTCAGCACGGCCGGCCAGGCCGCGGTCAGCCTGACCACCGACGCCAAGTTGCTCGACAACACGATGGATACGCTCCGCGTGCTGGCCGAGAACACCGACGGCCGCGCTATCGTGAACCAGAACGATTTAGCCAAGGGCATGCGCCAGATCATCCGCGACTCGAGCGCCTACTACCTGCTCGGCTACACCTCGACGCTGAATCAGCCCGACGGAAGATTCCACAAGATCAACGTCCGGGTGAAACGTCCCGGGCTCGAGGTCCGCGCCCGTCCCGGGTATCTCGCGCTGTCGGCGACGGAAGCCGAGCGTGCGCTGACGCCGAAGAGGCCCGGTCCGCCTCCTGCCGTCACGCAGGCGCTGGCCACGCTGGCGGCCACGACGCAGCAGCGCCGCAACCTGGCGCGGACCTGGATCGGCATGTCTCCAGGCGCGGACGGGAAGACGAAGATCACCTTCGTCTGGAATCCGACACCGACCAGTCCCGGCATGCGTCGAGAATTACCGGCGCGCGTCGCGCTGATGGCCGGAGGGGCCAACTCGGATCTCCTCTATCGCAACCGGGGGTTCCCGCCGGGCCGCGTGGAATTTGAAGTGCCACCAGGTCCGATCGAGCTCGAGATTGTGGTCCAGGACGCAGCTGGAGACATGCTCGATCGGGAGACGCAGAAAATCGTGGTACCGAGCCTGGGACTCGGGCTGACGATCAGCACGCCGCAGCTGTTCCGCGGCCGCACGCTTCCCGAGTGGCAGCAGCTCGCGGCCGACCCGGCCGCGATTCCCGTCATCGAGCGCGAGTTCCGCCGGACCGATCGGCTGCTTGTGCGCGTAGGCGCGCAAAGCGGGGCGGGCACGCCCGTTCTGACCGCACGCATGCTGAATCGCGAGGGCGGACAGATGTCCGTCCTGCCCGTGACCGCCGGCCCCGGAGGGTTGAGCCAGATCGATGTGTCGCTCGCAGCCCTGCCGCCGGGGGATTTTCTCATCGAGGTAGCCGCCAAAGACGGGGGTGAGCAGACCGCAACGCTCATCGCCATCAGAGTGACGCAGTGAACCCCTCGCCCGAACGATCCCGCGCGGACGCTCGATCGGCCGGAAGTCGCTGCTCGTGGCCGGACTGATCCTGATCGGTGTGGCGGCCGCCAGCGCACAGTGGGGCCGCGGACGCTACCGCGAAGGATCGTTTGCGGCACGCTATCCGCCCGACAGAATGCCCGACGGCGACTTCACCATCTGCCGCCTCGAGTACACGCGCGTCAAGATCGAGGACATGGGCGTCGGATGGCAGACCGACTATCCGTTCTCCGAACGCAACCTGATGACCCGGCTCTCGGAGCTGACCAAGACGCCGATCAGCCGGGACGAGCGGCACGAACCCAACACGTGGGTCGTCCGCGCCACCGATCCCCAGCTTTTCAACTGCCCGTATGTCGTCGCCTCGGATGCCGGCACGATCGGGTTCAAGCCTGAAGAGGTCCTCAGCCTGCGCGACTACCTCCTGAAGGGCGGATTCCTGTGGGTCGACGATTTCTGGGGGACGGAAGCCTGGGAGCAGTGGTCGGGCGAGATTGCGCGCGTGCTGCCGTCGACGGAATTTCCCATCAGCGACGTCCAGTTGGCGGATCCGCTGCTGAGAACGCTCTATCCGGTGACCAAGATTCCGCAGATCACCAACATTCAATTCTGGCGCGGCACGCAGGGGCAGAACACGTCGGAGCGCGGCTACGACAGCATCGAGCCGCACCTGCGCGCCATCCGTGACGCCCGCGGCCGCATCATGGTGCTGATGACGCACAACACCGACGTGGCCGATTCATGGGAGCGCGAAGGCGAGGATCCGGGATTCTTCTACCAGTTCTCGCCGAACGGCTACGCGCTGGGCGTGGACGTGCTGCTGCACGCCATGACCCACTGAGTCTTCCGAAAGTGAAAAGTGAAAAGTGAAAAGTAGAAAGTGAAGCATCTTCTACTTTTTACTTTCCACTTTTTACTTTTTACTTCTCCGGTGTACACTGGCTTCACCGCTCCATTCCGCATGAGAGCGTGTGAAAGGCCGTCAAGCCATTGCCTGAGGAGTCACGTCCGCCTTCGCGGTTACACCGCTTCGGCGGGACGGACGGAAGGGCGCGATCGCATTAGGCCGCGGCCGGGAGGTGCTCAATTACATGGCTAAATCTACGGTGAATCGCTGTTAGATTCAGGGCCCGGGTGGGGAAGAACTCACCCGGGCACTGCAATGCCCTCCGAACGCAAGATTCCCTTTCAAACCATCTCCGGCCGGCCGATCGAACGGCTTTACACCGCCGACAGCATTCCCGCCTTCGACGTCGAACGCGAGCTCGGCGAGCCGGGGTCGTTTCCGTACACGCGCGGGATTCATCCCACGGGCTATCAAGGCAAGTTGTGGACGATGCGCCAGTTCGCCGGGTTCGGGACGCCTGAAGATACCAACCAGCGCTACCGCGGGCTGCTGGCGGCGGGTGCGACGGGCCTGAGCGTCGCCTTCGATCTGCCGACGCTGATGGGTCGCGATCCCGATCATGCGCTGTCGCTCGGCGAGGTGGGCAAATGCGGCGTCAACGTCACCTCGCTCGCCGACATGGAAGCGCTGTTCGACGGCATCGCGCTCGGCGACATCACGACGTCGATGACGATCAACGCGCCGGCGCCGATGGTCTTCGCCATGTATCTGGTGCTGGCCGAACGGCTGCGCATCGACTGGGCGCGTCTCTCGGGCACGATCCAGAACGACATCCTCAAGGAATTCATCGCGCAGAAGGAATACATCTATCCGCCTCGTCCGTCGATGCGCCTCATCACCGACATCTTCGCGTTCTGCGCCGCGCACGTGCCCCGGTGGAACACGATTTCGGTGAGCGGCTATCACATCCGCGAGGCCGGCGCGACCGCCGCGCAGGAGCTGGCCTTCACGCTGCGCGACGGGATCGAGTACGTGCAGGCCGGTGTGGACGCCGGACTCGAGGTGGACACGTTCGTGCCGCGCATGTCGTTCTTCTTCAACGCGCACAGCGACTTCTTCGAGGAGATCGCGAAGTATCGTGCGGCGCGGCGCATCTGGGCGCGCGTCATGCGCGAGCGGTTCGGCGCGAAAGACGAGCGATCGCTGAAGCTGCGCTTCCACGCCCAGACCGCCGGCGTGTCGCTGACCGCGCAGCAGCCGATGATCAACGTGATGCGTACGGCACTGCAGGCGCTGTCGGCCGTGCTGGGCGGTGCCAATTCGCTCCACACCAACTCGCTGGACGAGGCGCTGGCGCTGCCGACGGCCGAAGCGGCGACGCTGGCGCTGCGCACGCAGCAGATCCTCGCCTACGAAACAGGTGTCACGCAGGCCGTCGATCCGTTTGGCGGATCGTATTTTGTCGAACGGCTGACGCGCGAGCCTCGAGGAGGAGACGGACGCGTACTTCCGTACGATCGACAACATGGGCGGCATGATTGCGGCGATCGAGCGCGGATACCCGCAGCGCGAAATCGCCGAAAGCGCGTATCGTTTTCAACGGGACGTCGAAGGCGGGCGCCAGGTGATCGTGGGCGTGAACGAATTTGCCTCGGGCGGCGCGCAGGCGGTGCCGATTCTGCAGATCGACGAAGGTGCGGCCCAGCGGCAGCTCGCCAAGGTCGATCGTCTTCGACGCACGAGGAACAAAGTCGCGGTGACGCGGGCGCTCGACAGGCTGCGCAAGGCCGCAGCGGGCGACGAGAACACGATGCCCGCGATTCTCGACGCGACGCGGGCCTACGCCACGATTGGCGAAATGTGCGATGCGCTGCGGGATGTTTGGGGCGAGTATCAGGAGCAAGCCATAATCTAGGTCTGGCATGTGGATGCGCAGATGCGATGGCAGATGTGAAGGTAAATCGGTGAATGAGTCAAACGCATAAGGGTCGTCATCGCCAAGCCGGGGCTCGACGGGCACGACCGTGGAGCGAAGGTCATCGCTCGCGCGTTGCGCGATGCGGGCATGGAGGTGATCTACACGGGGCTGCGGCAGACGCCGGAACAGATTGTGGCCGCGGCGATGCAGGAAGATGCCGATGTCATCGGGCTGTCGATTCTCTCGGGTGCGCACAACTCGATCTGTCCGCGGCTCATGGAGCTCCTGCGCGAGCATGGATTGACCGACGTGCTGGTTGTCCTCGGCGGCATCATTCCCGATGCAGATCTGCCAACCTTGAAGGCCATGGGAATCTCCGGCGTGTTCCGTCCAGGTACGTCGATGCAGGAAATTATCGATTTCATTCAGGCCAATCGGCCGTCCACCGGTGCTAACGCGGCTGGGCGCGTCAGGCCGATAAACACCACGACTGGTATGAGTGCGGATGGCGCATAAGCTTCTCCTGGCCGATGACAGTGTCACGATTCAGCGTGTCATCGAGCTCACGTTCGCCGACGAGGACGTCGAGGTCACCACGGTCGGAGACGGGCAGCTGGCCATCGAGCGTCTCGATATCGATCCTCCCGACATCGGTCCTGGCCGACATCGACATGCCGAAGCGCGACGGCTACGAGGTCGCCGCGTATGTGAAGAGCCGCCCCAAGCTCGCCCACATTCCCGTGGTCCTGCTGACGGGCGCATTCGAGCCGATCGATCAGGTCCGGGCCAAGGCGGCCGGGTCGAGCGATGTGCTCGCAAAACCCTTCGAGCCTCAAATGGTGATCAATCGAGTCAAAGAGCTTCTCGGAAGGAAGCGGCAGGAACCCGCGAGCGAGGTCGCGGCGCCGGAGCCGCCGCCGCCTCCGAGCGCGCCGCAGCCCTCGCAGACCGTTGCGCCGACGGTGGCGCCAGCCCCGGTCGCGCCGCCAGTCGCCGCGAAGAGCGCGCCGCCGGCAGTTGAGCCGCCGCCGCAGCCGGCGCCAGGTCCTGCCGCGTCCGGCGCGAAATCCGCGTCTGATAGCGCGGCGCAACCCGTGTCGCTCGACGACTACTTCGATCAGCTCGACGCGGCGTTCTCGAACATTCAGCCCGGTGCGCCCGCCGACGATGCTTCGGACGGAATGGATTGGCCGCTCATGACGCCGGCGTCGCAGGGCGACGCGGGGTCTGCGCCGGTCGTCGAGAAAAGACAGACGCCCGCACCGACTGGACCGGTTGCTGTCCCCATGGCATCGGCTCCGAAGCCTGTCGCGGTACCGCCGCCGGCCTCCGCCTTCGCGCCTTCGTCGCTCATCGCTTCGGCGGACAAGTCCGCTGGCGCGCCCGCGTCGCCGATCGCTCGGCGGACAAGTCCGCGGCGCACCTGCGTCGCCGATCGCTTCCACCGTCGCGCCCGCTTCGCCGACCGCTATGGCGGACAAGCCGGCGGACAGGCCGATCGCATCCGCCTTCGCGCCCACTTCGCCGATCGCTACGGCGGACAAGTCCGCGACGCGCCCACTCGCCTGTCGCTTCGGCGGACAAGCCAGTCGCACCTGTCGCGCCGTCGCACCTGTCGCACCGGTCGCACAAGCCCTAACGCACCGAGCTCACCCTTCGCGTTCGATGGACAAGTCCGTTGGCGGCGCCGGTGTCGCCCGTCGCTGCAAGCGGACAAGCCCGCGGCTGCGCCGGCGTCGCCTGTCGCTCCGGCCGACAGGCCCGCTGTCGCGCCGGTTTCGCCCTTCGCTTCGACGGACAAGTCGGCGGCGGCACCGGTCGCCCGTCGCATCCGCCTTCGCGCCCTCGTCGACCAGTCCGCTCGGCGGACAGGTCCGCTGTCGCGCCGTGTCGCCCGCTACGACGGACAGCGCCGCTTCGCGCCGGTGTCACCCGTCGCTATCGGCGGACAGGTCCGCCGTCGCACGTCGCGCCGACGGTCGTCACCACCCGCTACGGCGGACAGCGCCTGTCGCACCTGACGCACCTATAGAGTCCGCACCGAGCTCTCCCAGAACGACCACGACCAATCCGTTTGCGAGTCTTTCGGCGGCCAAAGCCGAGGCCGCGGCGCGTCCGGCCGCGCCCGTCATCACCGATGAGATCATCGAAGAGATCATCTCGCGCGTGCTGGCGCGGATGACCGACAAGGTCGTTCGCGAAACCGTCTCCGAGATCGTGTCGCAGACGGCGGAGCGCCTGGTCCAGGAAGAAATCGATCGGATTAAAGAGCGAGGATTCGTAGGTTCGTCGGTTCGTAGGTTCGTCGTAGTTCGTGGGGTTCGCGCGCATATGCGCGAACCGCACGAACCGCCACGAACCTACGAACTCCGACGAACTCCACGAACCGACGAACTTCCACAACCCCACGAACCTGACGAACCCGTTCGTTTGCATACCATTGTGCGCAATGGACAACCGAAAACCGCGTGTTCCCGAAAAGCCTGCGCTCGAAGGCCTCGAAGTCAAATGGCAGGAGCGGTGGGAACGGGACGGCACCTATAAATTCGATCGCACAAAATCGCGCGACGACATCTACTCGATAGACACACCGCCGCCGACCGTCAGCGGATCGCTGCACATCGGGCACGTGTTCTCCTACACCCACACCGACCTCGTCGCGAGGTTCCAGCGTATGCGTGGGCGGGAAGTGTTCTACCCGATGGGCTGGGACGACAACGGCCTGCCAACCGAGCGGCGCGTGCAGAACTATTACGGCGTGCGATGCGATCCGTCGCTGCCGTACGACGCGGGGTTTCAGCCCCCGCCGCAGCCGCCGAAGCAGCCCATCTCGATCTCGCGCCCCAATTTCATCGAGCTGTGCGAGCGCCTGACGAAGGAAGACGAAAAAGCGTTCGAGCATCTGTGGCGCTACCTCGGCCTGTCGGTGGACTGGTCGATGACCTACGCCACGATCGACAAGCGTGCGCAGCGGGTGTCGCAGGTCGGATTCCTTCATCTTTGAAGCGAGGGCTGGCCTACCAGCTCGAGGCGCCCACGCTGTGGGACGTGGACTTCAAGACGGCGGTCGCTCAGGCCGAGCTCGAAGATCGCGAACGCGAAGGGGCGTATCACCGCCTGCGGTTCGATCGTCCCGACGGCGGCGCCGTCGAGATCGAGACGACCCGTCCCGAGCTGCTGCCCGCGTGCGTCGCGCTCGTCGCGCATCCTGACGACGAGCGTTACAAGCCACTGTTCGGCAAGGACGTGCTGACGCCGCTGTTTCGCGCGCGCGTGCCGGTGAAGGCCCACGAGCTCGCGGATCCCGAAAAGGGCAGCGGTATCGCGATGATCTGCACGTTCGGCGACATCACCGACGTGACGTGGTGGCGCGAGCTGTCCCTGCCCGTGCGCGCGGTGATCCAGCCCAACGGCACGCTTCGGCCGGTGGCGTGGGGCGAGGGCGGATGGGAGTCGCAGGATCCCGTGGCCGCCCAGCAGGCCTACGACCAGATCGCGGGTCAGTCGATCAACAAGGCGAGGGCCAAGGTCGTGGAGCTCCTGCGCGAGCAGGGCTCGATGATCGGCGAACCGCGTCCGATCATGCACAACGTGAAGTTCTTCGAGAAAGGAGACCGGCCGCTCGAAATCGTGACCAGCCGGCAGTGGTTCATCAAGACGCTCGATTTCCGCCCGGCGCTGATCGAACGTGGGCGGCAGCTTCAGTGGCACCCCGAATACATGCGCGTGCGCTACGAGAACTGGGTGAACGGATTGAACGGCGACTGGTGCGTCAGCCGCCAGCGGTTCTTCGGCGTGCCGTTTCCGATCTGGTATCCGATCGACAAGGACGGGGTCGTGAACTACGCGCAGCCGATCGTGTGCGACGAAGGGCGGCTGCCTGTCGACCCGTCGACCGATGCGCCCGATGGGTACCGGGCCGACCAGCGCAATCAGCCAAACGGGTTTACCGGCGATCCCGACATCATGGACACCTGGGCGACCTCGTCGCTGACGCCACAGATTGTCAGCGGGTGGTGTCGACGATGCCGATCTGCTCGCGCGTGTGTTCCCGATGGATCTCCGGCCCCAGGCGCACGACATCATTCGCACGTGGCTGTTTTCCACGGTGCTGCGCGCGCATCTCGAGCACGACAGCCTGCCGTGGGCGCACGCGGCGCTCTCGGGCT
The DNA here is from genome assembly GCA_963850725.1 of Vicinamibacterales bacterium. Lineage (GTDB taxonomy): Bacteria > Acidobacteriota > Vicinamibacteria > Vicinamibacterales > JAMQPK01 > JAMQPK01. The sequence continues at coordinate 126,702 of CAWKMQ010000014.1, read as the reverse complement.
TCGTGACCGATCCCGATCGCAAGAAGATGTCCAAGTCGAAAGGCAACGTCGTCACGCCGTTTGCCTTGCTCGAGGAGCACGGGTCCGACGGCGTGCGCTACTGGGCGGCGAAGGGCGGACCGGGCGTCGACACGGTCTTCGATGCGGGCCAGATGAAGGTGGGCCGGCGGCTCGCCATGAAAGTGCTGAACGCGTCGCGTTTCGTTCTCATGAATGCCGAGCCGGTTGGGCCGATCACGTCCGCGGTGGACCGCGCGATGCTCCGGAATCTGGCGGGCGTCGTCGACGAGGCCACGCAGGCGCTCGAGAACTACGAATACGGACGCGCGCTCGATCTGGCCGAGCGCGAGTTCTGGGGGTTCTGCGACGACTATCTCGAATTCGTGAAGGGACGCCGGTATGGCGAGCAGGGGCCGGAAGCCGCGGGATCGGCCAACAGCGCGCTCGTCGCGGCTCTCTCGGTCTATCTCCGCCTGCTCGCGCCGTATCTGCCGTTCGCGACCGAGGAGGTATGGTCGTGGTGGAAGAGCGGGTCGGTGCATCGCGCGAAGTGGCCGGCGCGCGAAGAGCTGTTGTCCCTGATGGACAACGTCACTGACGACGATCGGCAGAAGTGGGACTACGCGCGAGAAGTGCTCGGCGAAGTGCGCAAGCGGCGATCCGAAGCGAAGCAGCCGCTGAAGGTGCCGATTGTGAGAGCCGTCATCGCCGACGCGGCGGCGCGGCTGACCCATCTCGATGCCATCGAAGCCGATCTCAGGGCCGCGGTGCGGATCGACGCCATCGAACGCAAGCCGGCGGGCGAGCTGTCCGTAGAGGTGGAATTTGGCGCCGCCCCGCAAACTTGACGCGGCGGAGTATCGCGATCTCGTGCGCCGCGCGCTGGCCGAGGATCTCCGCGGAGGCGACATCACGACCGACGCGATTGTCGGACAGACCGACCGCGCGCGCGGCACGTTCGAGGTGAAATCGCCGTGCACGCTTGCGGGCCTCGACGTGGCGCTCGAAACGTTCGCGCAGCTCGATGCCGGAATCGAGCACACGTTTCATTTTCATGACGGCGACGAGTGCGCGGCAGGCGTCACGATCGGCCACGTCACCGGCAGCGCACGCGCGCTGCTCTCGGGCGAGCGGACGGCGCTGAATTTCCTGCAGCACCTTTCGGGCATCGCCACGCTCGCACGGCAATTCGTCAGGGCCAGCGGCAGTGCGATTACGATTCTCGACACGCGCAAGACGACCCCCACGCTGCGGGCCCTCGAGAAGTACGCCGTGCGCGCAGGCGGCGCGACCAATCACCGCATGTCGCTGAACGACGGCGTCATGATCAAGGACAATCACATCCGCCTTGGTGGAGGCATTGCGAATGCCGTCCGGCAGGTGCGCGCGTTCGGCGGGACGCTCTCCGTCGAAGTCGAGGTCGAGACGCTGAAGCAGGTCGACCAGGCGCTCGACGCCGGTGCCGACATCCTGCTGCTCGACAACATGGCGATCGACGACATTCGCGAGGCCGTCCGCCGCAGCCGAGGGCGCGCGAAAACGGAAATCTCCGGCGGTGTCACGCTCGCGCGCCTGCCCGAGCTGGCCTCCACGGGCGCCGACTTCGTGTCGAGCGGCGCGCTGACGCACTCGGCGCCGGCGGCCGACATCAGCTTTGAAATCGAACCTGTCTGAGCGCGCACCCTCCGACGTGCGGCTGGAGCTCGACCGTGTTCGCGCGCGTCGTGGCGCGATTGGCGGGCGGCTGCACTGGCTCGAGACGGCCGGCTCGACCAACGACGTGGCCGCGGAGCTTGCGCAGGATGGCGCGGAGGAAGGCACGGCGGTGGTCGCCGAGACGCAGACAGCGGGGCGCGGCCGGCATGGCCGTGTGTGGTTTTCGCCGCCCGGCGCCGGCCTCTATGTATCGATCGTTCTCCGGCCATCGAGCAGCCGTGGCGGCGATGGCCGCGCGGCGGCGCTGCTCACGATCGCCAGCGGCGTGGCCGTGGCCGAAGCCGTGCGTGCCGCCACCGGATTGCCGGCGGAAATCAAATGGCCGAACGACGTCCTCGTTGGCCGGCGCAAGCTGGCGGGCATTTTGACCGAGGCCGCGGCGCAGGGTGGAGAGCTTCAGTTCGTCGTGCTGGGCCTGGGCGTCAACCTGCGCGAAGCGGCGTATCCCGCAGAACTCGCCTCGCGGGTCACCTCGATTGAAGCGGAAACGAGCCGGCCGCCCGATCGCGCGTTGATCCTTTCCGAAATTCTCGCCGCCATCGGTGAACGGTACGCCGACCTCCGGGCGGAAAGGTTCGATGCTATTCTGAGCGCCTGGCGGCGGCTGGCGCCGTCGCTCGCTTCGGCTCTGGTGGAGTGGGATGCGCCGGGCGGTGTCGTTCGCGGCCGCGCCGAAGGCATCGACGATGCCGGGCGATTGCTCGTTCGCGTGGACGGGCGTCTCGAACGCCTCATCGCGGGCGAAGTCAGGTGGATCTGATGCTGCTGGCCATTGACGTCGGCAATACCAACATCGTGCTCGGCGTGTTCGAGGGCGAGCAGCTCATCGAGAGCTGGCGGCTGGCGACGCTGCGCGAGCGCACGTCCGATGAGATGGGCATCTGGGTCTCGCAGCTGTTCGAGCACCGCTCGATCGATGCCAGCAAGATCACCGGCATCGTCATGGGATCGGTGGTCCCGCCGCTCACCGGCACCTTCATCAAGATGGCGCAACGCTATTTCGGGATGACGGCATTGAACGTCGACAGCAGCGTCGACACCGGCATGCCGATTCTCTACAAGCATCCGGCGGAGGTTGGCGCCGACCGCATTCTGAACGGCGTGGCCGGCTATCGGCGGTACGGCCGCGACCGGCAGGTTCCCCTGATCATCGTCGATTTCGGCACGGCGACGACCTTCGATGCCATTTCCGCGAAGGGCGAATATCTGGGCGGCGTGATCTGTCCGGGTATGCAGATTTCCGCGGATGCGCTCTTCCAGCGCGCCGCGCGACTGCCGCGCGTCGACGTGCGCAAGCCCTGCGAAGTGATTGGGCGGACCACCGTCAGCGCCATCGAGTCCGGCCTCTACTACGGGTATGCAGGTCTGGTCGATGGCGTCGTCCGCCGGATGCGCGCGGAGCTCGGCCCGAACACGGCGTGCATCGCGACGGGCGGGCTTGCGAGCATCGTGGCGCCGGAAGTCGATCTCATCGAGCATGTCGATCCCGATTTGACGCTGCACGGCCTGCGCATGGTGTGGGAACGAAACCGGCCGAGATGACCACCGACGAGTATTGCCGCGAAATCGAGAGCTATCTCTGCCGCAAGAACGACGGGCACCTGATCAGGATCGTCGGACCTTCCTTCGAGCGCGTGTGCGGCTGGGCGGCCCAGGGCATCCCGTTCAAGATCGTCTGCCAGGGCATCGACGCCTGCTTCGTCCGCTACTACGCGAAAGGCACACGCCGGCGTCCCGTGCAGATCGATTTCTGCGAGAACGACATCCTCGACGCGTTCGACGCATGGCGACGGGCCGTGGGCGTGCGGATGCCGGGCAGTGACGCCGCCGGCGAGGAAGCAGACAGCAAGCGGCGCAAGAGGAGTCTGCCGGAACACCTCGATCGCGTGTGCGAGCGGGTGACGGCCAGGCGTGCGGCGATGACGCCGCCCCCGCCGGCCTTCGACGCCGTGCTGGAGGCGGTGACGCAGGAAGCGGCGGCATTCCGCGACATGCCAGGACCGATTCGCGGCGAAACGCGCGAGCGGGTGACGGCCAGGCTCGTCGAGCTCGATCGGATGATGCTCGACGCCGCGCGCGCGCAGGCCGATCCCGCCGATCTTCGAGCGATGAGCGCCGAAGCGGCCGACGAGCTGGCGCCGTTTCGCGACCGCATGCCCGAAGAGACGTATCGGTGTGCGATCGAGTCCGCCATCGATCGACTGATCCGGGATCGGGAGCAGCTGCCAACCGTCTTTTTCGACTAAGCCGATAACACGAGGTGCCGCGATGACTCGGCCGCGACTGTCAATCGTCTGCGTTGCGTGCGTGGCGATCGTCACCGTGTGTGGCTCGATCGTCGCTTTTACCCAGGCCGGCAATCGAGACCTGCGAATAGAGCCTCCACGATTTACCGATCCCGGCCGGCGGGCCAGGTTGAGCAGTGCGTTCGCGCGACATCGACCGCGTGTTTCGCGACTTCGGCGCCCGCGCGCATGTGCCCGGCGGTGCGTGGGGTGTCGTCATCGACGGCGATCTCGTTCACACCGGAACGTTCGGCTTTCGTGATCTTGAAGCGAAGGCGCCGGTCACGGTCGACACCGTGTTTCGAATCGCGTCGATGACGAAGAGCTTTACGGCGATCTCGATCCTGAAGCTTCGCGATGAAGGGAAACTGTCGCTTGACGATCCTGCCGAACGCTACGTGCCGGAATTGCGAGGCCTGAATTATCCGACAGACGACTCGCCGCGGATCACCATCAGGCACCTGCTCTCGCACGCCGAAGGCTTTCCCGAAGACAATCCGTGGGGAGACAGGCATCTGGCCGATCCCGACGAGCAACTGTCCGCGATGATGCGAGGCGGCATTCCTTTCTCGAATGCTCCAGGCATGGCGTATGAGTACTCCAACTACGGATTTGCCATCCTCGGACGCATCGTGTCGCGCGTGTCCGGGCGGCCGTACGGGGACTATGTCGCCGCGAACATCCTCAAGCCGCTCGGCATGGTCTCGACGACGCTTCACCCGTCCGCGGTTCCTCCCGACCGCCTGGCCCATGGCTACCGATGGGAAGACGAACAGTGGAAGGAGGAACGATTGCTGGCCGATGGGTCCTTTGGCGCGATGGGCGGCCTGTTGACGTCTGTTCCGGATCTCGCCAGATATGTCGCGGTGCTGATGTCGGCCTGGCCTCCACGCGACGGTCCCGAGACGGGCCCGATTCGCCGCTCATCCATGCGCGAGATGCAGCAGATCTCTCGACCGCAGGCGGCCACGGTGACCAGGGCGCCGGCGTCCGGAGGGACCCAGCTCAACATGGGCGGCTACGGCTTTGGTTTGCGCGTGTCTCAAACATGCAGCCTCAGCCACGTCGTGGCCCACGGCGGCGGGCTGCCGGGCTTCGGGTCGCACATGCGCTGGCTGCCGGAGCACGGTGTCGGCATCGTCACGCTGGGCAACGTGACCTACACCGCCTGGGGTGGCGTCGTTGGAGAGGCGTTCGACCTTCTGGAAAAGACCGGAGCGCTGCGCCCCCGCGCGGTTCAACCTTCACCTGCGCTCGTTCGCGCCCGCGATGCCGTGACGCGGCTCATCGTGCGCTGGGACGACCAGGAAGCCGATCGTATTGCCGCCGACAATCTGTTTCTCGATCGGTCAAAGGATCGACGGCGTGCGGAGTTCGACGCTCTTCGCTCTCAGCTCGGCAGTTGTGCCGCCGATGAGGGATTCACCGTTGTCGAGAACGCGCTTCGCGGCCAGTGGACGATGACGTGCGAGCGTGGCAAAGCGCGGGCGTCGATTACGCTGGCTCCGACGATGCCGCCGCGCGTACAGTTTCTCGACGTCAGGAGATATCAGGAGGCCGATGGTGCCGGTGGATCCACATTTTGCCGTTAGTCCTGCCGCTCCTGGCGACAGCACCATGACCAGTGACGAGATCGTTCAGCTCTCGAAGAAGCACACCATCTTCGAGTGGACGCCGCAGGCCGCCGCCAATCCGGTTGCCGTCGCGCGTGCGGAAGGCATCTACTTCTGGACGCCCGAAGGCAAGCGCTTCATCGACTTCAACAGCCAGCTGATGTGCGTGAATATCGGCCACGGCGATCGGCGTGTCCTCGAGGCCATCCAGAAGCAGGCTGCTCAACTGACCTACGTGACGCCGTCGATGACGACCGAGGCGCGGGCACGGCTGGGCGCGAAGCTCGCCGCGATCGCGCCTGGCGACATCGACGTGTTTTTCTTCACGAACGGCGGCGCCGACGCCAACGAGCACGCGATCAGGATTGCGCGGGCGTACACCGGCCGCCAGAAGATCGTCTCCTTCTATCGTTCGTATCACGGGGCGACGGCCGGTGCGATGGCCGCGACAGGGGAACCGCGGAGCTGGTTTCAGGCGCCGCTGCCCGGATTCGTTCACGTGCTGAACCCGTATCGAGGTCTGGCGCACGGCATGGAGAGTGCCGACGTCGCGCTTCGGTACCTCGACGAGGTGATTCAGCTCGAGGGACCGCAATCGATTGCGGCCATCATCCTCGAGCCCGTCGCGGGCACCAACGGTGTGCTCATTCCTCCCGACGGGTACCTGCAGGGTGTGCGCGCGTTGTGCGACAGGCACGGAATCCTGTTGATCGCCGACGAGGTGATGACCGGCTTCGGGCGGACCGGCACGTGGTTCGCCGTCAACCATTGGAATGTGGTGCCCGACCTCCTCACGATGGCCAAAGGCATCACGAGCGCGTACGTGCCGCTGGGCGCGGTCGGCATGAGGAGAACGATTGCCGACGCATTTCGTGAGAAGCCGTTTCCAAGCGGGCTCACATACAGCGGTCATACGCTGGCATGCGCGGCCGCGCTCGCGACATTGGCGGTGTACGAAGAGGACGACCTCATCAACAAGGCCCGTGAGACCGGCACGATCATGTCGGCGCTGCTCGCCGATCTGGCCGCGCGTCATCCTTCTGTCGGCGCGGTTCGTTCGATCGGGCTCTTCGGCGTGGTCGAACTGGTGCGCAATCGAGCGACACTCGAGCCGATGGCGCCGTTCAACGGCACCTCGCCCGAGATGGTCGCGCTTGGCAAGTTCTTTCGAGACGAGGGGCTGTTCACCTTCGTCCGGTGGAACTACTTCTTTACGAACCCGCCGCTGTGCATCACCGAGTCCGAGCTGCGCGACGCGTTCGCCATCCTCGACCGCGGCCTGTCCGATTATGGACAAGGCCGTCACTACGTAGTGTCCGGCTTTAGCCGGACCTCATCGCATGGACCGTAGTAAATCGCTCAACTCACAAACCATCGAACCGACGAACGGATACTCTTCAACGGTTCGAGCCAGTCCGGCGCGAACGGGATTTTCGAGAAGTGTACCGCGCAACTGTCAGTATGTCCTCGTCCTTCCGCAGCGTTCGCTCATATCCATAGCGCTGCCACAGCCTGCCCTTGAATGTTCTCGAGTAGTGGTAGCCGGAATACTGCTTGGCGGCGATGATCATGAAGCCGCTTCACTGCCGTGATCGTAGGTCGAAGATGTTGGCATGGTGGTGTCGCGTCTTGTACCCGTAAGCATGCGCGTGGGAAGTGGCAAGATGCACGCCTGCGGTTGTCACGGTGCGGCCAAGCATCAGGTCCGGCTAAGCCGGAGCATGACGTACGGTCTACGGTCCGGCTGAAGCCGGACACTACGTACGGATCACGGTCCGGCTTCAGGCGGACTCGCGATGAAGAACAGCCAGCGTTTCGATGTGCGCGGTGTTCGGGAACAGATCGAAGGCTTCGATGTGCTCGAGGTGGTATCCCGCCTCCACCAGTCTCCTCACGTCGCGCGCGAGCGTGGGGGCGTCGCAGGAGACGTAGACCACGCGCGGCGCTTTGAGTCCGAGGATGCCCGACATCGCCTCGGCCGACACGCCGGTCCGTGGCGGGTCGAGCACGATTGTATCCGGCCGCTCCGCGCTGCGCCGTTCCAGGTACTGTTCGACGGAACGGTGCTCGGTGCGAACGGCGCCTCCACACGCCGCCGCGTTCGATTCGAGATCGCGGGCGCTCGACCGGTCCCCTTCAACAGCAATGACAGCGCGTTCGTCCGAGGCGATTGCCACGGCAAACAGGCCGACGCCGGCATACAAGTCCACGACGGCCCCGCCAGGCACCTGACGCGCCACGCGCTCGACGAGTTGCGGCAGGAGATACCGGTTGCCCTGAAAGAACGACTGGACGTGATGGGTGAGCGCGAGATCGCGTCCGGAAAAGGGAATCCGGTCGACGACAAACGGAGACCCGTACGAGACACGTCAGGTGAGTGCTGCCGCGCTGGACGAAGAGGACACCGGTGATGCCCTCAATCGGTTCGACGTGGGTGATGTCCGAGTCGACCTCCAGCAGCACCGCTCGCTCATCGGCCGCTGAATTTTCGACGAGCTCGCACGAGAGGATCTCCGTCGGGCTCAGGGCAGCCGAGATTCGCTTCAGCGCGGAGAGCGTCTCGGGAAGCAGCTGGTTGGTTGGACCCGCCTCGCAGAGCTCGTGCGTTCCTTCGCGGAAAAATCCGAGCGTGCCGTTCGCGCCGTGCAACCGAGCGCGCATGCGATACCCGTCTTCACGAGAGCCCATGACCGGCACAGGTTCGGTCAGTGGCATCTTCGCGATGCGCGTGAACGCATCGCCGATGACGTCGGATTTGAGTGTGAGCTGCCGCTCGTAGGAGATGTGCGCGTAGAGCGAGCCGCCGCACGCCCAGTCCACCCCAGCACCACGTCGATCCGCGCTTGCGGCGAGGACTTCGATGGTTTCGGCAAACGCCACCTGTTTGGTCACGCGCTCCACGCGCGCGCGCACGCGTTCTCCTGGAATCGCGCCGGCCACGAGCACGATCTGGCCGTCGTGGCGTGCGAGCATGCGGCCGCCGCTGACGGGTTTTTCGATAGTGAGGGTGATTTCAGTGCCGGGGGCGAGGGACATCACGCATTGGCGATTTGCAATTGACGATTGCCCTATTGATTGACGATTGGCGATTGCCAATCAATGCGGCAATCGTCAATCGAAAATGTGGCAATGCAGGAACGCACGTCTACCCCTCGGCGGCTTTGACGAACTCCTCGAACAACGATCGGAACTCGCCGGTGCGCCAGAAGTTTTCGGGATGCCACTGGACGCCGATGCAGAAGCGCGCGCTGGGGCGCTCGATGGCTTCGACCACGCCATCGGGTGCGGTGGCTGTAATGTTGAAGCCCGCGGCGGCCCGATCCACGGCCTGATGGTGGCGGCTGTTCACTTGCAGCACTTCGCCGTCCGCGAGCTGTTCCTGCATGACGCGCGACAAGGCCGATCCCTGCGTTACCCACACTTCGTGCGCAATCGCGAACGACGGCGTGTCGATCTGGTGGCCGAGATTCTGGTTCAACTGTGCGGAGATGTCCTGGATCAACGTGCCGCCGGCGGCGACGTTGACGACCTGAAGTCCACGGCAGACGGCGAGCAGCGGCGTGTTCTTGGCCAGGGCGAGCTTGGCGAGCTCGAGCTCGTACGCGTCGCGCAGCGGGTCGGGCTCGTTGGTGTTCGGATGCCGGGGCTCGTGATAATGCGCCGGATCGACATCGCCGCCACCCGTGAAGAGGATGCCGTCGAGTCCCTCGAGCGACGGCGGTGCCTCCATCGACAGCACGCGCGGTTCGCCTCCGGCGCGCCGCACGGACTCGACATAGTCGTTCAGCCGGTTCGACGGGGTGATGCCGATGACAGCCATTACATTCTCGGGGGCACGGCAATCCCCATCAGGTCGAGGGCGCTCGTCAGCTGCGCGCGGAAATAGGCGACGCCGGCGGCGCGCCACAGCCGGGCGTCGACCTGTTCCTCATTGAGGATCGGATACCGGTGATAGAAGCCGTTGAACATCTGCGCAAGACCAAACGCGTATTTCGCCAGTACCGAGAATTCCAGGGTTCGAACCACCTGCTCGACGATTTCGTCCAGGCGCGAGGCTTCGAGGATGAGTGCCCAGAGGTCGTGGCTGCCCCCTTCGCCCGACAGTTCGGCGGCAGAGGCGGTCCCGAGCCGGCTCAACACGGCGGCCTCGTCGAGGCCGTCGCGCTCGCGCAGCTTGGCAAAGATGTTCTGGGCGCGGACGACAGCATACTGTAGATACGGTCCGCTTTCACCTTCGAACGCAAGCGCCTCGTCGATATCGAAGGCGATGATCTTGGTTCGCGAATACTTGACCATGAAATAGCGCACCGCCGCGACGGCAATCATCTCGGCGATCCGCCGATGCTCGGCCGCGACGAACTCCGGATTGCGCTTCGCCACCTCGGTTTCGGCGCGCGAAATCAGCGCGTCGATCAGATCGTCGGCCTTCACTCCCTGGCCCTTCCGGCCGGAGACGTCGACCCACCCGCGCTTGTCGTCGGGGGCGTCGGGCGTCAGGTACCCCAGGGCGCGCGCGGTCGGGTTGGACAACGCGACCATCTCATACGAGAAATGCGTGGCGCGTTCGGCCTGCTCGGCGTAGCCGAGCGTCCGCAGCGCCTGTTTCAGCAGTTTCTGGAGATACGACTGCCGCACGTCGATCACGTTGTAGGTCGCGACGGCGTGCCCGAACTGCGGGTGCGACGCCTTCGCCGGCGGTTTCGGACGTGGACCACAGCACACGGCCGTCGGGTCGCGTCGCGAAAGGCCGGTAGTGGAAGTCGCGTCCGAGCAGGCCCAGTTTCCAGAACTGATAAGCGATATCCTTGCCGACGTAGGTGACCGTGCCGTTCGATCGGACGATGACCTTCTCCCGATCCTCCTCTTCACTAGTCCCCAATCCCGAATCACCAATCCCTGAGCCAGGTGCATCAGCGTCAGCGGGTGCATCTTCTTCGATTTTCATCACCCAGCAGCCCGCGAGCTTGCCTTCGTTCTGCAGGTAAACCGCGCCCTTTTCCTTGAGAATCTCGAACGCGCGCGCCCAGAAGTGAAGCCGCAGAATGTGACCTTCCCAGGTCAGCAGGTCGTAATCCACGCCCAGCCGCGCCATCGTCTTCAGATGACAGTGCACGATGCGCTCGGCGATGAAGTGGGCGATGGCAGACGTGTCGTTGCCGCCGTGCTCGATGTCGTGCAGCGCGGCGGCGCGAATCTTCAGCCGCTCCTTGTCCTGGTCGTACCACTGGCCGACGCGTGCGTAGAGATCCCAGCAGTAGTAATCGAATCGCGTCGTATCGGCGATGGCGCGCACCTCGTCGAGGTCTTTGCGCTCGAGCTCGCGAAAGCCGACGACGACGTCGGCGACCTGCACTCCGGTGTCGTCGATGTAGTTCTGCACTTCGACGGGAACGCCCCGGAAGCGCTGGACGCGCACGAGCGTGTCGCCGAGCGCCGAGTTCCGCAGATGGCCGATATGCGCGGCCTTGTTGGGGTTGATCGCCGTGTGCTCGACGATCGTCTTTCCCGCGCCGGGTCGGCCGGTCTGGGGTCTGACCCCCGTACCTGTACGGGGGTCAGACCCCGTTGGCACGAGTCTTTCGACAAACGCCGCGCGGTCGAGGTAGACGTTCAGGTATCCGTTCGGCGCGGCGTCGACGCGGCTGATGCCGTCGATGGAACCGAGCGCGCCGGCGAGTTCCTGCGCGATGGCGCGGGGCGCCTTGCGTAACCGGCGGGCGAGCTCGAAGGCGACCGGCGTGGCCAGGTCGCCGAGCTCGCGCTTCGGTGGGTACTCAATGGCCAGCTGCGGCATCGCGTCGGACGGAAGCTGATACAGCTGGCCGAGCGCGGCCTGCAGACGGTCCCGCAGACGTTGGTGAACTGGAAGAATCATGGAAGTTAGTGATACTCTCGATCGAGATCGACGGCGCGAGCATGGTCATCCGGCGTGTTGAGGTTGAAGAACAGCACGTCTTCCGGCCCGAATCTTTCGAGCTCGTCGGAGCCCACCTCCCGGATCGTCAAGCCCGGAATCCGGGCCACATCACTGAGCCTGAACCGTTTCTCCTCAATCAGTCGCCGCAGCTCGACGGCGGAGCGGCGGGAGTAGGTTGCACACAAGGGCTCATAGCCCCGTGCCGTCCGGGGAATAGCAATGTCGGACGACTTTCCGACCGATACGAGATGCGCGAGCAGCGGTTCGCTGACAAACGGCATGTCGCAGGCCACGACCAGCGTCCATTCAGTCCCGGCATGAACGGCGGTATACAGCCCGCCCAGGGCACCGTGCCCGGGCACCACGTCGGGGATGACGGGAACGCCGGTACTGCTGAAGCGCTCCGCGTCGTTGGCAATGATGATTGTCCGATCGACCACGCGGCGCAGCCGCGTCAGTTGACGGTCCAGAACGGACGCGCCGCCGGGCTGCAGAATCAGCCCGGCTTTGTTCAGCCCTCCAAGGCGCCGCGCGTGGCCGCCCGCGAGGATGGCTCCCGTCCACATCGAAAGCGAGTCGCAGGCGGAAGGATATCAGAAGAATGAATCGAGGGGGAGTCGGGCGGATGCTGATAGCGAGTCTCCATCAGGGGATCTCAGACCTCATGCCGTCGCGGCTCGAATTCTACGAGAACTGGCTGAATCCAATCGGGATGCGCGACGGCAGGATCGGTCTCGCCCCGCTTGCGGCGGTGCTCAGTTTTCTGCGCCAGGAAGGCGAGCCGTACTCGCTGGTCACCTCGCGCGCCGGTCGAGTACGCGGCGCAGTGGACGTTCGACAATCTGTCGCCCATCGAACGGACCGTGATTCGCGCGTTGCCCGTCATGATGCGCGCGCGCATGGCGCTGCGCCTGGCCCGAAAGGTCGTACGAAACAGCTACGACGGCAGCCGCGCGGTCGTCAAGCTCAGGAACGGCCAGGGCACCTTCACGCTGCGGAGCTCGATCTTCTGCACCGTACGCGAGCCGTTCGACTGGCCGCTCTGCGTGTTCTATTCGGCCGCGCTCTCGCACATGTTTGCGCTGGTGGGCGTCAGCGGCGAGGTGCGCGTGGACAGTTGCCTGGGCGTGGGCGATGCGGGATGTGTTATCGCCGTCAGCGTGCCGCCTGATCAAAGATAGGAGGGATGCGAGGGTTCGTCCTTCTGGCTGTCCTGTGTCTCATCCCCTGCGCGGGATTCGCTCAACCTGCTCAACAGCCTCCCGCCAGGTTTCTCGTCATTCCCTTTGAAAATCCGTCGCGGGAAGCGCGCGTGTACTGGCTGGGCGAAGCGTCGGCGGTGCTCATCGCCGACGGCCTCAACGCCACGAACCGTCGCGCCTACACGAGAGAAGAGCGGCTCGACGCGTTTGCAGAGCTTCAGGTCCCACCGATTGCCAGCCTGAGTCACGCCACGGTCATCCGTCTGGGCCAGGTTGTCGGCGCCACGCATGTCGTCATCGGTTCGTTCCGGCTGAACGCCGGCCAGATTTCCGTGCGTGCGCAGACCATCAGGCTCGACAGCGGACGCATGGAGGTCGAGGTCGTCGAATCGGGCAAGGTTGACGATCTCTTCGGCATCTTCGATCGCGTCAGCACCCGCCTGTCGGGCGCGACGGTACCGGCAGCGACCAAAGACAGGCCCGCGCTGCCCGTGTTCGAGAACTACGTCAAGGGGCTCGTCGCAACGGCCACCCCCGCCAAGATCGGCTATCTCGAAGCGGCGCTCAAGCTCGATCCCGCGTACGACCGCGCGCGGCTGGCGCTGTGGCAGGTGCACTACGACGAGGGAAATGCCCAGCAGGCCCTCGTCACGGCGGCGGCTGTCGCCGAAAGCTCGCCTGTGTACGCACGCGCCCGGTTCAATGTCGCGCTGTCGCTGATGCAGCTCAAGCGGCTGGACGATGCCTTCGCCACGCTTCGGACGATGGCCGATCGGTCGCCCTCGGCTCCGCTGATGAACAACATCGGCGTGATTCAGATGCGGCGTCCCGTCGACTCCGCAAACGGGGCGCGCGTCGTTTTACTTCAATCAGGCGCTCAAGCTCGACCAGGACGACCCGGACTACTACTTCAATGTGGGCTACGCCTACTGGGCGGAGAAAGACGCGCAATCGGCGATTTTCTGGCTGCGCGAGACCGTGCGCCGCAATCCCGCCGATGGGGAGGCACATGCCGTGCTCGCCGCGGCGCTGCAGGCGACCGGTTCGGCGGCCGAGGCGACACGCGAGCGCGAGCTCGCGACACAGTTGTCGTCGACCTACGCCGAATGGGCGAAACGGCCGACCGGCAGCGAGCCCATTCCGCGCGGATTGGAGCGCATCAAGCCGTCGCTCGAAATTTCGCCGCTGCGCCGCATCGACAACGCCATTACCGTGTCGGGCCAGCGCGAGCAGAAGGAGCTGACCGCCTTTCACCTCGACAGAGGGCAGCGGTTCTTCGAGCAGGGGAACAACAGCGACGCCGTGACCGAACTGAGCCGCGCCATCTACCTCGCGCCGTACGAGGCGCGGGCGCACCTGCTGCTCGGCCGGATCTACCTGCGGACCGGTCAGACGCCGGCGGCGATCGACGCGTTCAAGATCGCGCTGTGGAGCCAGGAATCGGCCGAGGGCCGAATCGCGCTCGCCGACGCCTATCTGCACATGAAGGACGAAGCGTCGGCGCGTCAGGCGCTGGAACGTGCGCTCGTCCTCGATCCCGGGTCGACCGAGGCCAAGGAGATGCTCACCAAGCTCAGGCCATGAAGCTGCTCAGGGTGCTGTTGTTTGCGCTATGGCCGGTGGCCGCCAACGCGCAGGCGATCTACACCGCCGAAGTCGACAGCATCATCCATCCCGTGTCGGCGCAGTTCATGATCGAGACGATCGAACGTGCCGATGCCGAGAACGCCGCGCTCGTGCTCTTTACCCTGCGCACGCCCGGTGGCCTGGTCGACGCCACCCGCGACATCGTGACCAGGATGATCTCGGCCAGGACGCCGGTCGTGGTCTACGTCGGCCCCTCGGGCAGCCGCGCGGCATCTGCCGGTTTCATCATTGCGCTCGCGGCCGACGTGACCGCGATGGCGCCGGGCACGCACATCGGCGCGGCCCACCCGGTGTCGGGCGGCGGCGCCGCGATGGACGAGACCACGTCGAAAAAGGCCGCCGAAGACATGGCGGCCTACGCGCGGACGATTGCGGCCAAGCGCGGCAGGAACGTGCCGCTCGCCGAGCAGGCGGTCCTGGCGAGCAAGGCGTTCACGGAAGAGGAGGCGGTGAAGGCCACGCCACCGCTCGTCGATCTGATTGCCACGAGCCGCGACGACCTCATCGAGAAGCTCGATGGCCGAACCGTCAGGCGATTCGACGGCCGCACCACGACCCTGCGCACCTCGTCCGCCCGCATCGTGCCGGTCGAGATGACCCTGCGGCAGCGGATTCTCAGCTCGATTGCGCATCCAAACATTGCCTACATCCTTCTCAGTCTTGGTACACTCGGTCTCACGATCGAGCTGTGGAGCCCTGGCGCGGTGCTGCCGGGCGTCGTCGGCGGCCTTTCGCTGCTGCTGGCGTTCTTCGCGCTGCAGGTGCTGCCGATCAACTACGCCGGCCTGATGCTCATGCTCTTCGGCCTGATGCTGCTGATGCTCGAGCTGAAGGTCACGAGCTACGGGCTGCTGACGATCGGCGGTGTCGTCAGCTTGATCTTCGGCTCGCTGATGCTCGTCGATACGCCGGTGCCCGAGCTGCAATTGAACGTCGGCCTCGTGGTATCGGTTGTCGTCGGCTTTACGGCCATCGCCGCCTTTCTCGTGCGCCTGGCGGTGGCGTCGCAGAAGACCGCGCCGATTACCGGAGCGGAAGGGCTGGTCGGCGAGGCTGGAGAAGCGTTGACGCCGATGGCGGCCGGCGACGTCGGCCGGCTGCGCGTTCATGGTGAAGTCTGGAACGCGACGGCGAACGAGCCGATCGGCAGCGGCGATCGCGTCGTCGTGACCAGCGTGAACGGCCTGACGCTAACCGTGCGGAAGGAGTGACGGACATCATGTTCGACATCTCAGCGCCCCTCATTCTCGTCCTCATCCTGGTCGCCTACGTGTTTCTGTCGATCAAGATCCTCGCGGAGTACGAGCGCGGGGTGATTTTCCGGCTCGGCAAGCTGCTGGCCGCAGCCGAAGGGGCCGGGCATCATCCTGGTGTTCGCGCCGATCGACCGGTTGGTACGCGTGAGCCTGCGGACGATTGTCATGGACGTGCCTCCGCAGGACGTCATCACGCGCGATAACGTTTCTGTAAAAGTGAACGCGGTTGTCTACTTTCGCGTCATCGATCCGCGGAAGGCCATTGTCGAGGTCGAGAGCTACCACTATGCGACGTCGCAGATGGCCCAGACGACCCTCAGGAGCGTGCTCGGGCAGGTCGAACTGGACGAACTGCTGTCGGAGCGGGAACGGCTGAATCACCAGCTGCAGCAGATCCTCGATCAGCACACCGATCCGTGGGGAATCAAGGTGTCGTCGGTCGAGGTCAAACACATCGATTTGCCGGCCGATATGCAGCGGGCGATGGCCCGTCAGGCCGAAGCCGAACGGGAGAAGCGTGCTAAAATCATCCATGCAGCGGGCGAGCTGGAAGCCTCGGAAAAGCTATCTCAGGCTGCCGTCATCATCGCGGCCGAGCCTGTCGCGATTACGCTGCGATATCTTCAGACGCTGACGGAAATCGCTGCCGAAAAGAATTCGACGATCGTCTTCCCCCTGCCGATCGAAATGATGCACTTGCTGCGTCAAATCACCGGAGTAGAAAAGAGACCGTGAGCGACGAAGGCTTTCACGAGATACAACTGAACGGGAAGCAGCTCGTTTTTCTCTTCATGGCCACGACGGTCGTGCTGGTGCTGACCTTCCTGTTTGGCGTGATTGTCGGGCGAAATGCCCGGGTCGGCACCACCGAAGCGGCCAGCGTCGCGCCGGCCGACGTGGCGCCCGACCCCGCCGTCTCGCCTGCGCCGGACAATCCCGCGCCGGCGCCCGTGCGCGGCGCCGCCGCGCCGATGGAGACCGCCGCGCCGAAAGCGTCCGAAGAATTGAGCTATGCGGATCGTCTTCTGCACGATGCGGCGCCGGAAGAGAAGCTGAAACCTGCGGCGAGCGCGCCACCCAAGCCATCAGCGGCGAACGTGTCACCAAAGCCGCCGGCGGCGGCACCGTCGCGCGAAGCGGCCGCGCCGCCGCGCGAGACGATCGCGTCTCGCGAGAAGCCGGCGGCCGAGCACGCCCCCGTCGTCCAAGAGCCAGTCGCGGCCAATCCCCCAGCGCCGCGGCCGGCACCGGCGACGCCACCACCCGCCCCGGCCGAGGCGGCCACCCCCGTCGCCACGGCGGCGTCATCGTCCGATCCGTCCGGCCCGGGCTTTGCAGTCCAGGTGGCGGCCTTCCGCGACCGACGGGACTCCGACACGCTGGCTAAGCAGTTGATTGCCAAGGGGTACCCGGCATTCGTCATGGATCCCGTCAAAGGGGCGCCGACAGCCATGTTTCGTGTACGTGTGGGCAAATACAAGACGCTGAAGGACGCACAGGCGATCATGGCGAAACTCCAGACTGCGGAGCAATTCAACGCGGCCTGGATCGCCCGGTAGCCCCGTACTGACATGAAACCACTTCGCCTGCTGCTGGTCGAGGACTCGGAGAACGACGCACTGCTGGTCGTCGAACACCTGCGGCAGGGCGGCTACGAACCGGACTACACGCGCGTCGACAACGCCATCTCGCTCGAAGAGGCGCTCGACAACCACGACTGGGATCTCGTGATTGCCGACTACACGATGCCGGGATTCAGCGGCACGGCGGCGCTCACGATCGTTCGCGATCGCGGCTTCGAAATGCCGTTCATTTTCGTGTCGGGCACGATCGGCGAAGAGATCGCCGTCGAGGCGATGAAGAACGGCGCCGACGACTACATCATCAAGAACAACCTGAGCCGCCTGGTTCCCGCCATCAACCGCGAGTTGCGCGACGCCGACGTGCGGCGCGAGCGCGCGAAGGCCGAAGAGCGCATCCGCCATCTCGCCTACTACGACAGCCTGACGGATCTGCCCAACCGCACGCTGTTCCAGAATCGCCTCGAGATGGCGGTGGCCAATGCGCTTCGCACGCGCCATCCGCTCTCGGTGCTCATCATGGATCTCGACGGCTTCAAGGAGATCAACGACACGATGGGGCACCTCATGGGCGACGCGGTGCTTCGCGAAATCGGACATCGCCTTCAGATGGAAGTGCGCGAGTCCGACACGGTGGCGCGGCTGGGCGGAGATGAGTTCGCCGTCATGCTGCTCGGCGTCGGCCAGACGGGCGCGGAGCTCGCCGCGCGAAAGCTCCTGGCCGCCGTGCAGGAGCCGCTCACGATCGAGGGCCTGAACCTCGACGTCCATGGCAGCGTGGGCATCGCCATCGCGCCCGAGCACGGCACCGAGGCCGAAGTGCTCGTGCAGCGCGCCGACGTGGCGATGTATGTGGCCAAGGAAGACCGCTCCGGCTCGGTCGTCTATGCTCCCGAGCTCGACCGGCACAGTCCCGAACGCCTCGCGCTGATGGGCGACTTCCGGCACGCCATCTCGCGCGATGAGCTGCGCGTCGTCTACCAGCCGAAGATCAACCTGAAGACGCGCGGCGTGTTCGGCGTCGAAGCGCTCGTCCGCTGGCAGCACCCGCAGCTCGGGCTCATCACGCCCGATCGGTTCATCCCGATGGCCGAGCAGACCGGCGCCGTGCGGCCGCTCACGCTGTGGATGCTCGAACGGGCCGTGCAGCAGTGCCTCGAGTGGCGGCGGCTCGGCTACGACCTGATCGCGGCCGTGAATCTCTCGCCGCGCAATCTGCACGATCCCGAGCTGCCCGAGCGCGTGCGCGCGCTGCTCGATCTGCTCGGCGCACCGGCGTCGATGCTCGAGCTGGAAATCACCGAAAGCGTCATCATGTCCGACCCGCTGCGATCGCTGCAGGTCCTCACACGGCTCAGCAAGATGGGCTTGCGCCTGGCGGTCGACGACTTCGGCACTGGATACTCGTCGTTCAGCTATCTGCGGAAGCTGCCCGTGCACGAGATCAAGATCGACAAGTCGTTCATCGATGACATGGTCGAAGACGGCGACGAAGTCATCGTGCAGTCGACGATCGAGCTCGCCCACAATCTCGGTCTCACCTGCGTGGCCGAAGGCGTACAGGACGATGCCACACTCGAGCGCCTGGCGAAGCTCGGGTGCGACACCGCGCAGGGCGACTTCATTTCTCCGCCGCTTGACGGTGTCGGTGTCGCGAAGTGGCTTCAGCAGCGCGGCCCCGGCCAGGTGACCAAGCCCTGATCCTCGCGCTCGTTTCCGGCATTCTTCTCGCCCTCAGCTTCCCGCGATACGGACACCCGCTTTTTGCCTGGATTGCGCTGACGCCGCTCATCGTTCCGCTCTTCGAGATCCATCACAGCTGGCCCGCGTTCCGCCGCGGCCGCGCGTTTCTCCTGGGACTGGTGGCCGGGCTGGCCTATTTCGGTGGAACGGTCTACTGGACGGGCACGGTCGTGTCGCAGTTCGGAGGGTTGAGCTGGCCCGTCGGCGTGGTGGTGGCCATCACGCTCGTCGCGTATCTCTCGCTGTTTCCGGCGCTGTTCACGCTGTGCCTGGGATGGCTCGGCGCGAAATTCGGGAGCCGGGCGATCCTGCTGGCGCCGGCCGTCTGGGTGACGACCGAGCTCGGTCGCACCTACTTCTGGAGCGGGTTTCCATGGCTGCTCCTCGGCTACAGCCAGACCACGGTCCTGCCCGTGGCGCAGTTTGCGAGCGTGGTCGGCGTGTTCGGCATGTCGGCGCTTGTCGCGATGGTCGGCGCGGCGCTGGCATACTTCGCGATTTCGCGGTCCGTCGAATCCATCATCACGGCGGTCGTCGTCGCGGCGATGCTCGCCGGTGTGACCTTCTGGGGCCAGCGCCGTCTCGAGAACGACGTGCTCGTCCGTCAGGGAAGGCCGGTTCGTGTGGCGCTCGTCCAGGGCAACATCCCGCAGGACGAGAAGTGGGACGCCGCGCACGCCGGGCCCATCCTCGAGACCTATCTGACCATGACGAGGGAAGCGGCGGGCAAGGGGGCGCAGCTGGTGATCTGGCCGGAATCGTCGACGCCGTTTCCGTTCATGGACGACAAGGCCGGCGGAGAACGAATTCGGGCGCTCGTCCGCGAAACCGGCATCGAGCTCCTGCTCGGCAGCGATCAGATCGGCGCCAGCAAGGAGTACTACAACGCGGCGTTTCTGGTGCGTAAGGATGGCTCGGTCGCCGGCGTCTACCAGAAGATGCATCTGGTGCCGTTCGGCGAGTTCGTGCCGCTGAAGCAGTTGTTGTTCTTCGTCGGTCCGCTCGTCGAGCAGGTTGGCGGGTTCACGCCGGGCCGCGAGATGGTGATGCTGCCGACGGCACACGGACCGATCAGCACGGCCATCTGTTACGAAATCGTCTTCCCGCGGTCTGGTGCGCGAAGCCGTGCTGCGCGGCAGCCAGTTGCTGACGACCATTACCAACGATGCGTGGTACGGATACTCGTCGGCGCCGTTCCAGCATTTCCTGCAGGCCCAGTTGCGGGCGATCGAACAGGGCCGATATCTGGCGCGGGCGGCCAATACCGGCATCAGCGGCGTCGTCGATCCGTACGGGCGGGTGCTGCAGCGGACGGAGATCTTCAAGCGCGAGATCGTGCTCGGCGAGGTCCGCATGCTGGAGTCGCGCACGATCTATGGCACAATCGGGGATCTCGTCGCCTACATCTGCGCGGGGCTGACACTGGCCGCGCTCGTCTCCGCTGGAGGTATTCGTGGCTATCGCTCTCGATGAACTGAACCGCCGTTACCAGGATCTCATCAAACGCTCCGCCGATCTGCGGAGCTATCTTTGAAGCCGCACGCCCCCGCGACGAGCTCGCGCAGATAGAAGCTCGCGCGTCCGCGCCGGACTTCTGGAACAACCAGATCGAGGCGCAAAAAACCCTGCAGCGCCGCCGCCGTGTCGAGGAAGAAGTCGAGCTGATTTCCGCGCTCAAGACGAAATCGGACGATCTGGGTGTGCTCATCGACTGGGCCGGCCAGGGTGAGGATGTGGCCGGCGAGCTGTCGTCGGGCATCGAGGAATTCGCCGGCCTGGTCGAGGGCGGCGAAATCAAGAAGATGCTCGGCGGCGAGCACGATCGCAGGAACGCCATCATCACGATTCATCCGGGTGCGGGCGGAACCGAGTCGCAGGACTGGGCCGAGATGCTGCATGCGGATGTACCTGCGGTGGATCGAGCGCCGGGGGTTCAGACGCGAGGTGATCGATTACCAGCCGGGCGACGAGGCGGGGCTCAAGAGCGCCACCATCACGGTGGCGGGAGAGTTCGCGTTCGGGCTGCTGTCGGCCGAAGCCGGCGTGCATCGGCTCGTGCGCATTTCACCGTTCGACTCGGCCGCGCGCCGTCACACGTCGTTCGCATCGGTGTATGTCTGGCCGGAGCTTCCCGAGGACGTAGACGTGGTCATCGACGAGAAGGACATTCGGATCGACACGTTCAGGTCGAGCGGCGCCGGCGGCCAGCATGTCAACGTCACCGATTCGGCCATCCGCATCACGCACCTTCCCACCGGCATCGTCGTGTCGTGTCAGAACGAGCGATCCCAGCATCGCAACAAGGACTCAGCGATGCGCGTGCTCAAGTCGCGGCTGTTCGACATCAAGATGAAGGAGCAGCAGTCGAAGCTCGATCAGATTGGCGGGGCGAAGAAGGAGATTGCCTTCGGCAGCCAGATTCGCAGCTACGTCCTGCACCCCTATCAGATGGTCAAGGACCACCGCACGAAGTTCGAGATCGGCGATCCGACGCGCGTGCTCGACGGCGATCTGGATCCCTTCATCAAGGCGTATCTGATGCAGAAAGCGTCGGGGACGCTGGGCCAGCCCTCGGCCGAGGACGACGAATAGCTGCATTGCCGCATTGCCAATTGACGATTGCCGCATTTATTGACCAATCGCTCAATGCCATCGCCAATCGAGAATGTGACAATGCGGCGTTAGTGAGGAAAGACCGTGCCGGGCTGGGTCCCCGAAATAAAGGCTTCGTCGATGCCGGTGGTGCCTTCCCCGGCCACTTCACCGTTCGCGGCGTTGACGGGCACGAACACGATGTTGCCGGGCGCGACGAATTCGGGCGGGTTCTCCTGGTCGCGCGTGGCGATGTAGGCCTGCATGAACTGGATCCAGATGGGGAGGGCGGCGATGCCGCCGGTTTCGTTGTGGCCGATCGGCTTGCGCTCGTCGTGACCCACCCATACGCCGACGGTGATATCGGGATCGAAGCCGATAAACCACGCATCGCCGTAGTCGTCGGTCGTTCCGGTCTTGCCGCCCAGCGGCCATCCAAGCTTGCCCGCCGACGCGCCTGTGCCGCGCTGCACGACGCCTCGAAGCAGGTTCGTCATCACGAACGCCGTGTCGGCCCTGATGGCATCCTGCGGCTCGGGACGTCCTTCCTCGAGCAGATTTCCGTCGCGGTCTGAAATCTTCAGAATGGGGTAGGGCCGCATGCGGACGCCGCCGTTCGGAAACACCGAGTAGGCCGACGTCATCTCCATCAGCGTCAGATCGGCGGCGCCGAGCGCGAGCGACAGATAGGGCTCGAGCTTGGCCTCCACCCCGAGCCGCTTGGCATAGGCGATGACCTGCGGCGGGCCGAGCGAATCCATCATCTTCACGGCCGGCACGTTTCGCGAGTCCTCGAGGGCATGCCGCAGCGTCACGCCGCCTTCGTACTTCCCATCGTAGTTTTTCGGCATGTACGGCGGCTGTCCGGGCCCGGCGTTGTAGGCCACGGGTTCGTCGACGATGATCGATGTCGGCGTGTAGCCGCGATCGATGGCGGCGGTGTAAACGAAGGGCTTGAAGAGCGAGCCGACCTGCCGGCGCGCCTGCGTCGCCCGGTTGAACTTGCTGCGATCGAAGCTGAACCCGCCGACCATCGCCCGGATCTGGCCGGAGTGGTTGTCTATCGCGACGAGCGCGCCTTCGACGAGCGGCGATTGTTCGAGCGACGCCGCCTCGATGCGGGTGCCCGGGCCCATTTTCTTGATCTCCACGTCGATGAGGTCGCCGACCTTGAACAACGCCGGAGGCGGCCGGCGCCCCCATGCGATCGCCTCGCCGCGAAGCTCGACGGCCTGATCGCCGATCCGGACTCGCGCGCTTGCAGGCGTGACGGCGGTGACGATGGCGGGCACGATGTCGCCTTCCGCCATCGGCTGCGACCAGCGATCGTTGCGGTAGCCGTCGACGGTGCGCCCTTGCGCGACGACATTCGGCTTGTCGCGGCGATACCCGCGCCGCTTGTCGACGAGACGCAGGCCGCGATCGAGCGCGCGATTAGCGGCCAGCTGGAGCCGCATGTCCACGCCCGTCTGCACCGACAGCCCGCCCTCATAGAGGGCCTTGGCGCCGTACTTCTGTTCCAGGGTACTTCCGCACTTCTTCGGTGAAGAACGGCGCGACCGACCTCACCGGTTGCGGCTGTCCGCGCGTGACGATGGGCTTCTTCTTCGCCTCGTCCGCCTGCGCCTGCGTGATGTACCCGTTTTCGGCCATCTCCTGCAGCGTGTAGTCGCGCCGGAACTTGGCCGCTCCGCGATTCACGTACGGACTCTGACGGGCCGGCGACTGGATGATTCCGGCAATCATGGCCGCTTCTTCGAGCGTGACGTCCTTGGCGCGCTTGCCGAAATACAGACGGGCCGCCGCCTCGACGCCGTTCGTGCCGTGGCCGAAGTGCATCTGGTTGCTGTAGAAGGTGAGAATCTCGCGTTTGGTGTAGCGCTTTTCGATCTGAATCGCGACGAGAATCTCCTTGATCTTGCGCTCGGGGCTCTTGTCGCCGACGGTGAAGCCGACTTCCTCGGCAAACAGATTGCGCGCGAGCTGCATCGTCAACGTGCTCGCGCCGGCGACCATCCGGCGCCGCACGATGTCGCTGCTGAGGCGGATGAGCAGCGCCGGCACGCTCAGACCGAAGTGATTGTTGAAGTCCTTGTCTTCCGCCGAGATGATGGCGTTGCGCAGGTACGGCGAGATGTCGTCGTAGGGGATGACGATGCGCCGCTCGATCGCAAACTCGCCGAGCGTTTCGCCGTTCACGGCGTAGACGCGCGTGATGGCGCTGGGCGCGTAGTTGTCGAGGCCCGAAATGAGCGGCAGGTCGCCTTGGTACGCGAACATGACGCCGCTGAGAATCCCCAGCAGCGCGACCGCAATGAACAACGCCGCAAGCCCGGCATGCCCGGCGAAGCGGATGACCAGGGTTTTGGCCGAGTTGCGGCGTGGTGACTGAGGCGAAGGCGTACCGGCCATCGGAGGCCTCATTCTATCAGTTTCGCTAAACGGCGGCAGGTCTAGGCTTTATGCCGGATGGCGTGCGAGCAGCCTTTACATCAGTCCACTCACATTTCATAATTAAGAGTGCCTAAAGTTCCCAACTCATTCGTGCGAGGAATTTCTGTATGAGCAAAATCATCGGCATCGATCTCGGCACCACCAACTCGGTCGTCGCAGTCATGGAAGGCGGCGAGCCCACGGTCATCACCAATCCGGAGGGGAGCCGACTGACGCCATCGATTGTCGCGTTTACCAAGACGGGCGAGCGTCTGGTGGGACAGGTCGCCAAGCGCCAGGCGGTGACCAATCCCGAGAACACCATCTTTTCGATCAAGCGCTTCATGGGACGGAAGTACGACGAAGTGAACGAAGAGATGAAGATGGTGCCGTACAGCGTCGTACGCGCCTCGAACGGCGACGTGCGCATCAACGCCGGCGGCAAGGAGTCGTCGCCGCCCGAAATCTCCGCGATGATCCTGCAGAAACTGAAGCAGGCGGCGGAGGAATACCTCGGTCAGCCTGTCGCCAAGGCGGTCATCACGGTTCCGGCGTATTTCAACGACGCGCAGCGGCAGGCGACCAAGGACGCCGGCCAGATCGCCGGCCTCGAAGTGATGCGCATCGTCAACGAGCCGACCGCGGCGGCGCTGGCCTACGGTCTCGACAAGAAGAAAGACGAAACGATCGCGGTGTACGACTTCGGCGGCGGCACGTTCGACATCTCGATTCTCGAAGTCGGTGAAGGCGTCGTCGAGGTGAAGTCGACCAACGGCGACACGCACCTCGGTGGCGACAACCTCGACCAGAAGGTCATCGACTGGATCGCTTCTGAATTCAAGAAGAGCGACGGCATCGATCTGACCAAGGACCGGATGGCGCTCCAGCGCCTGAAGGAAGCCGCCGAGAAGGCGAAGATGGAGCTGTCGTCGGTGATGGAAACCGACATCAGCCTTCCGTTCATCACGGCCGATGCCAGCGGCCCCAAGCACCTGGCGCTGAAGCTGACGCGCGCCAAGTTCGAGCAGCTCGTCGAGGATCTGCTGCAGCGCACGGTGGGTCCCACCAAGCAGGCGCTCAGCGATGCCGGGGTCGACCCGGGCAAGATCGACGAAGTGGTGCTCGTCGGCGGCTCGACGCGCATTCCGAGCGTGCAGGCCATCGTCAAAGAGTTATTCGGGAAAGACCCGCACAAGGGCGTGAACCCGGACGAGGTCGTCGCGGTGGGCGCGGCGGTTCAGGCCGGTGTGCTCGCGGGCGAGGTGAAAGACCTGCTGCTGCTCGACGTGACGCCGCTGTCGCTCGGCATCGAAACGCTCGGTGGCGTCATGACGACGCTGATTCAGCGCAACACGACGATTCCCACGCGCAAGAGCGAGACCTTCTCGACGGCGGCCGACAACCAGACCAGCGTGGAAGTGCACGTGCTGCAGGGCGAGCGTCCGCTGGCGCGCGATAACCGCACGCTCGGCCGGTTCCATCTCGTCGGGCTTCCACCGGCGCCACGCGGCATTCCGCAGATCGAGGTCACGTTCGACATCGACGCCAACGGCATCGTCAACGTGTCAGGCCAAGGATCTCGGCACCGGCAAGGAGCAGAAGATCACGATTACGGCCTCGAGCGGCCTCAGCAAGGACGAGGTCGACAAGATGATGAAGGAAGCCGAGTCGCACGCCGACGAGGACCGGAAGCGCAAAGACGAGATCGAGACGCGCAACCGTGCCGACCAGGCCGTCTACGCGGCCGAGCGGATGGTGAAGGACGCGGGCGACAAGCTCTCGGGATCGGATCGGACGGCGGTGGAATCGGCGATCGAGGATCTCAAGAAGGCGAACGCGGGCACCGACGTGGCGGCCATCGGCGCCGCGATGGAGGCGTTGAACAAGGTGCAGCACGCGGCGGCTGAAAGCCTGTATAAGAAGCCCAGTCGTCGGGTGCCGGGGGCGGCGGTCAGCAGGGTCCCGGCGGCGCTGCACCCGGCGGCCAGGCCAGCTCGGAATCGGGTGGCGGAAAAGAAGGCGACGTGATCGACGCCGAGGTTGTTGACGAAAAGTGATTGGGATTAGGGATTCGGGATTAGGCCGGAACGCGTGTCACGCGTCGCGCCTAATCCCGAATCCCTAGTCCCTGATCCGACGTATATGGATTTTTACGAGTTGTTGGGTATCGCGCGCGGAGCGACGCTCGTCGAGATCAAGCGTTCCTACAAGCGCCTTGCGCGGAAATATCACCCGGACATCAACCCGGGTGATAACGCCGCGGAGGCGCGTTTCAAGGAGATCACGCGAGCCTACGAGACGTTGAGCGATCCCGAGCGGCGCCTGCGATACGACGCCGGGGCGTTGTCAATCACGTCGAGCTCGGTGTCGGTCGAGTTCGAGGGGTTCGATTTCTCCGGCGGCGTCGCGCACGCGGAAGGTCACGACGTTCGGCGATTTGTTTGCCGAGGTCTTCAGCCAGCGCCAGGACGTGCGGGCGGGCGAGCCGGTTCGCGGCGCCGATCTTTACGCCTCGGTGTCGTTGAAGTTCGACGAAGCCCTGAAAGGCGCGGAGCGACAGATGACGCTGACGCGCCGCGATACGTGTCACTCGTGCCGGGGTGCCGGGTTGCTCAAGGTTGCCGAGGCGCGATGCCATCGCTGTCAGGGCACGGGGGTCATCCGTTCGCGCCGCGGCAGCATGGTGTTCTCGAAGAGCTGTGACGCGTGCGGCGGATCGGGCCGGCTGGTCCACACGCTCTGCGGCCGGTGCGCCGGCCTTGGCGTGGAAATGCGCACCGAGACGATCACCGTGCGGATTCCCGCGGGTGTACCCGATGGTGCGCGCATTCGCGTGCCCGAGAAGGGCAACGCTGGCGAGCGGCAGGGGGCTGTGGGCGATCTCTTCATCATGGTTCAGGTGGACGCCCATGAAACGTTCCAGCGCGAGGGAGATGATCTGCACATCACGGTGCCGATTGGCGTGCACGAGGCGGCTCTTGGCGCCAAGGTCGACGTCCCGGCGCCCGATGGAACGGCGCGGCTGCGTGTCCCTCCCGGCACGCAGACGGGGCAGCGCTTTCACATTCGCGGGCGCGGTGCGCCGTCGCCGCGCAGCGGCGAACGGGGCGATCTGGTGGTGGAAGTGAAGGTCGTGCTTCCCAGGCTGCTCGACGAGCGCTCCAAGGAGCTGCTGCGCGAGTTCGGGAAGATCAATGCGATGGAGCGGGCACCGGCCAAAGATGAGGGACGCGACTAAGCCATGGCCGTCAGAAAAACCGGCAAGGCGTACTACATGATCAGCGCGGTGGCGCAGAAGTACAGCATCCACCCGCAGACGTTGCGTCTCTACGAGCGCGAAGGCCTGCTGAAGCCGTCGCGTACCGAGGGCAATACGCGGCTGTACTCGGAGGAAGACCTCGAGCAGCTCGAGACGATCCTGACGCTGACGCGCGATCTGGGCGTGAATCTTGCGGGTGTCGAAGTCATCCTCAACATGCGCCGCAAGATCGAACAGATGCAGGGCGAAGTGAACGAGTTCATGGAGTACGTCAAGCGCGAGCTCGCCCGCGGCATCGACGATTGGGAGCAGCGGCTCAACACGGCGCTCGTGAAATCGACGTCCACCGATCTCGTGCGCACGAATCCGTCAAATACCCCACCAGCCTCGGCGACAAAAAAGCAGGCGCGCTAAACAAAAAACGGCGCGACAAAAAAATCGCGCTATCATGTGGCGTGACTTCGCCGCTGCAGAACCAGGATACATGCCCGCTCTGCAACGGAACCGGCTGGAAGACATTCCAGGATGGTGAGATCGAGCGCGTCACGCGCTGCGATTGCTGGAAGGAGAACATCAATCGCCGCCTCGTCGCCGACGCGCGCATTCCTCGCCGCTACCACCACTGCACGCTGAACGATTTCGTCACCTACGACAACGAGACGCTCGAAGAGGCGCTCGGCCGTGCGCGCCGTCTCGCCGCTGAGTTTCCCGTTGTCAGCCGCGGATTGTTTTTGCTCGGCGATCCGGGCGTCGGGAAGACGCACCTGGCCGTCGCCATTCTCAAACAGGTGATCCTCACGCGTGGTGCGCGCGGCATCTTCTACGACACACGCGATTTGCTGAAGCTGATTCGCGGGACCTACAGCAACGGGGTCAAGACGACCGAGCTCGACGTGCTGAGGCCGGTGATGGAGGCCGACTTGCTGGTCCTCGACGATCTCGGGGCCGAGAAGACCTCGGAATGGGTCGAAGAGACGCTGAACCTCATCGTCAACACGCGCTATAACGAGCGTCGCGCCACGATCTTTACGTCGAACTATCCGGATCTGCCGCCCGACACCAATTCCGCCGTCATTACCCTGCACGATCGCATCGGCTTCCGCATGCGCTCGCGGCTGCACGAGATGTGCGATTTCCTCGATCTGGAGGGGGCCGACTACCGCATGCTGCTGCCGAACGAAGGTCCACCGGCGCTGAAACGGCTCAACGAAGAGCGGCGGATGCGCGGAAAGCTCGACCAGGTCTCGCGCACCAACCGCCAGGCGAAGGCCCAGCTGCGCGGCGACGGGAAAGCCGACCTAAAATGGTCTGGTGGCCGGGCCGGCTCCACCAATCCCTAATCCCCAATCCCTGATCCCTGGATCATTGCCCGGGATTTACGTCCACGTTCCCTTCTGCAGCGCCATCTGCAGCTACTGCAACTTCAATCGAGGCCTGTACGACGAAGGCCTGAAGTCGCGGTTTGTCGCCGCGCTGCTGCAGGAGATGCGAGCGGAAACGGTTCCGGGATCCGTTTTCGCGCATCCCGAAAAACCATCCCGACCGTTTCCGCCGACACGCTCTACTTCGGCGGCGGCACACCGTCGCTGCTCTCACCGGCGGACGTTGAGGCCATCATCGGCGAGGCTCGCCGGTCGCTTGCCCTCAGCGACGATGCGGAAATCACGCTCGAGGCGAACCCCGAGAGCGTCAGCCGGGATAGCCTGGAACATTTTCGCCGGGCCGGTGTCAATCGTCTGAGCTTCGGCGTCCAGTCGTTCAGGGATGGGGAATTGAAGCGGCTGGGGCGGCTGCATTCGGCCGAACGGGCCGTCGAAGCCATCCGACTGGCAAGGGCCGCGGGCTTCGACAACATCAGCCTCGATCTCATGATGTGGCTGCCCGGCCAGGACGTTGCGGCAGTGGCTCGGGTCGGTCGAAGACGCGATTCGTGTCGGGCCCGAGCATATGTCGTTGTACATCCTGGAGGTCTATCCGCATCTGCCGCTCAAGCAGGACATCGATCGCTTTGGATGGCCGCAGGAATCCGATGAAGGCGTCGCCGACATGTACGAGACGGCGATGGCCAGGCTCGAGTCGGCAGGCTATGAGCAGTATGAGATCTCGAACGTGTGCCGGCCTGGCCGTCAGTCGCGTCACAACATCAAGTACTGGACCGACGGCAACTGGCTGGGATTCGGTCCGGGCGCGCATTCCACGTGGCAGGGGATCCGGTGGCGCACCGTCGCATCGACCGACGATTACATTCAGAGAATCAATGAAGGCCTGCCGGTGACCGTCGACCGTCGCCACTTGTCGAACGACGAGCGCCTTGGCGATGCGCTGTTTACCGGACTGCGCATGAGGGATGGCATCGACCTCGAAATCCTGTCGAAACGCTACGGCGTCGATGTCTGGCACAGGTTTGGCGTACGCCTCGCGCCGTATCTCGATGCGGGCCTCCTGCTGAGACAGGACGAACGTCTCTGGCTGACCCGGAAAGGGATGCTCCTGGCCAATGAAGTGATGTCGGTGTTCGTTTAGACTTGAGTTTGCGGTGCGTACCGGCTAAATATTAAGCCCCCGTTCGTCAACTAAGGAGGAGTGAATGCGAGTATTTATCCTGGCCCTCGCCGTCTTGGCTTTCACGGCAGTGAATGCCCATGCGCAGACGCCGAACGCCCGCGTCTTCAGCGGCGGCGCCGGACTCATTCTCTACACCATCAAGCCGGGCAGCACGGCCGATTTCGAAACGGTGTTGAACAAGACGAAAGAAGCGCTGATGAAGAGCGAGAAGCCCGAGAGGAAACAGCAGGCGGCTTCATGGCGCGTTTACAAGTCGGATGCGGCCGCGGCGAACGGCAACGTCACCTACGTGATGATCATCGACCCGGCGGTGAAGGAAGCCGACTACAACATCGTCAACATCCTGAACGAAGCATTTCCCGCCGAAATCCAGGCGCTCTTCAAGCAGTATACCGAGGCGTTCGCCAGCGGACTGATTCCCATCAATCTGCTGCCGGTCGTGGATTACGGGAAATAGAAGGCTGGCTGAGGGCTTAGGGCTTAGGGAAGAGTAGAGAGTCGAGGGTGCCTACCCTAGCCCTCAGCCCTCAGCCTTTGTCAGAAGGCCAGGTTCAGTCCCGCGTACATCCTCTGCACCGTCGAGTCTCGCGGGGTGCCCTTCAAGTTGAAAATCCGATAGTCCAGGCGTGCCCGCAGCGGGCCGGCGATGTGGATTTTTGCGCCGCCGCCCGTGTTCAGCAGAAGGTCGGTGGCCTGATCGTTCCCCAGATTTTCGCGGTAGAACCCCGCGCCGGTGGTGAAATACAGCTGGAAGCCGGACGTCGGCGTTTGCAGGAGAACGTTGCCCGAGGTGGTCTTGAGCGACGGCACCGCCCTGGTCTCGTCCGCAGACGAGCCGCTGTACTCGAATTCGAACCCGATAATCACGAGGCTCACGCCGAACGCGAAGCCGCGAGCGACCGTTCGCTCGTCGTTGGCCGAGTTGCTCCCGAGGAACAGCGTGGCGTCGGCGAGCGCGGCCGATGGTGTGAACACGACGAGCGCGAGCGCGATGATGGCCAGTCGCATTCTCATGGCCTTCCATTGTACCAGTCCTGCCGCAGAGTACAAGTCGTAAGTGCCGGCGGCGTCGACCGTGATAAATTCCGCAGGTTGTCTGCTCTCTCGGATCTCGTCATGGCGGGCGATGTGCGCGCCATTGCGCGTGGTATCTCGCTGGTCGAGAACGACGGCGACGAAGGGCCGGCGCTCGTGCGCGACCTGTTTCCGCGATCGGGCCGTGCATTTCTTGTCGGGATGACCGGCGCGCCCGGCGCGGGCAAGAGCACGCTCGTCGATGGGCTGGTGGCGCGCTGGCGCAAAGCCGGGCGCAGCGTCGGCGTGATTGCGGTCGATCCCACGAGCCCGTTCAGCGGCGGGGCGATGCTGGGCGATCGCGTCCGCATGCAGGCGCACGCCCAGGACGCCGGTGTGTTCATTCGCAGCATGGCCACCCGTGGACACCTGGGTGGACTCGCCCGTGCGACCGCGGACGCGGCGGTGGTGCTCGACGCGGCCGGCAAGGACATCGTCGCCATCGAGACGGTCGGCGTGGGCCAGGACGAAGTGGAGATCGCGCGCACGGCGGATGTGTCCGTTGTCGTCCTCGTGCCCGGCATGGGCGACGACGTGCAGGCGCTCAAGGCCGGCGTGATGGAGATTGCGGATATCTTCGTGGTGAACAAAGCCGATCGCGAAGGCACCGATCGGACGGTGGCCGACGTCGAGTCGCTGCTGAGTTTGCACGCATATCAGGATGGTGAGTGGCGTCCGCCGATTGTCCGCACCCAGGCGACCGCCGGCGTCGGGTTCGACGAGCTGATCGAGGCCATCCGGCGATTCAGCGAGCAGACGTCGATCGTGACGTCGAGGCGGCGCCAACGCGCCGAGGTCCAGCTTCGCGCGATCTTGTCGGCGAAGCTGCTTCGGCAGGTCGAATCTCGCGTACCGCCGGCCGAAATGACGACACTTGTGGACCGTATCGTCGCGCGGAGCATCGATCCCTATTCCGCCGCGGGCGAGCTGCTGGGGAGGGCGGGCGGATGATCGCCCGCGACGAAGCATGAAGGCCGTGCTGGATCATGTCGGGATCGCCGTCAGGGATCTCGAGTCGTCTCTTGCGTTTTTTCGCGACGCGCTGGGGCTCGAGGTCGAAGGCGCGGAAGATGTGGCGGCGCAACAGGTGCGGGCCCAGTTCATCAACACCGGTCCCTCGTCTCTGGAGTTGCTGCAGGCCACGTCTCCCGATTCACCGATTGCCAGATTTCTCGAGAAGCGCGGGCCCGGGCTCCATCACATCACGCTTCGAGTCGATGACATCCGTGCGGCGCTGGCCGAGCTCCGGCGGCGGAACATCCGGCTCGTCGACGACGAGCCCAGGCCCGGGGCAGAGGGTGCGAGCGTCGCGTTCATCCACCCGTCGAGCGCCCAGGGCGTGCTCGTGGAGCTCAAGCAGCCGGCGGTTCGTCCGCCCGTCCCCGAGCGACCGAAGACGATTCGGCTCGGCGACGTCGAGATCGTGACCGTGTCCGACGGGTTTTTCTACCTCGATGGCGGGGCGATGTTCGGGGTGGTTCCGAAGACGTTCTGGGAGAAGAAAGCGCCCCCCGACGATCGCAATCGCATTCGGATGGCGATGCGCTGCCTGCTCGTGCGCGGGGCGCGAACCATGCTCATCGACGCCGGATCGGGCGACAAGATGACGCCCAAGCAGGCCGACATCTACCGGTTCGAGCGCGACTACAACCTGCAGCATTCGATCGCGGCGGCAGGCGCGTCGGTGGACGCGATCGACATCGTGCTGGCCACGCACCTGCATTTCGACCATGCCGGCGGGTTCACCGAACGGGCGCCCGATGGTTCGGTGCGTCCGCGGTTTCCGCGCGCGCAATACGTGGTCCGGCGCGGCGAGTTCGACGATGCGATGAACGCGAACGAGCGGACCAAAGGCAGCTACTTCCTCGAGAACTACCAGCCGCTGGCCGACCACCATGTGCTGCAGCTCGTCGATGACGATTCGACGATCATGCCGGGGGTACGGGTGCGGCGCACCGGCGGGCATACGATGCACCACCAGATGGTGCTCATCGAATCGGGTGGCAGGACGGCGGTCTTCGTCGCCGACCTGCTGCCGACGGCCGCGCACCTTCCCGAAGTCTGGGTGATGGGCTACGATTTGTTCCCGCTCGATACGCTCAATTTCAAGCGGGCCTTCCTGAAAGAAGCGATCGAGCGCGAGTACCTGATCATTTTCGAGCACGATCCGGACATCGCCGCGGGATATATCCGCGAACGCGACGGGAAGCGGTACATCGAGCCTGTCGCGTGACATGGCAGATGGCAGATTGGCAGATGGCAGCACGTAGTGTCCGGCTTCAGCCGGACCGTGGAGATCAATGACTGTCCATATCGGTGTCATCGGCGGCAGCGGTCTGTACGACATGGCCGAGCTGACCGACCGCGAAGAGAAAAGCCTGTCGACGCCATTCGGCGATCCGTCAGGCCCATATTTGATCGGCACGCTCGCCGGCAAACGCGTGGCGTTTCTCGCGCGGCACGGGGCGGGTCACCGGCTGCTGCCGTCGGAGCTGAATTTTCGCGCCAACATCTTCGGGTTCAAGATGCTCGGCGTCGAGCGCATCATTTCGGCGAGCGCGGTCGGCAGCCTCAAGCAGGAGTACCCGCCGCTCGACATCGTCGTGCCCGATCAGTTTTTCGATCGCACGAAAGGCCGCATCAGCACGTTTTTCGGCGGCGGCCTGGCGGCGCACGTGTCGTTTGCGCACCCGATTTGTCCCGAGCTCGCCAGGGTTGGCGCCGACGCGGTGCAGGCGGTTGGCGCACGCGTGCATCGCGGTGGGACGTACGTCTGCATGGAGGGCCCGCAGTTCTCGACGCTGGCCGAATCGAAGCTCTATCGATCCTGGGGCATGGACGTGATCGGGATGACGAACCTTCAGGAAGCGAAGCTCGCGCGCGAAGCCGAGATGTGCTACGTCACGCTCGCGCTCGTCACCGATTACGACTGCTGGCATCCGGATCACGATTCGGTGACCGTCGAGATGATCGTGCAGACGCTGATGCAGAACGCGAAGACGGCGCAGCACGCGATCGCCGAGGCCATCGCGAAGCTTCCCGCCACCCGATCGTGTGAGTGCGGTTCGGCGCTGAAGTACGCGCTCATCACGAGACCCGAGGCCGTTCCGGCGCAGGTTGAAGCGCGACCTGGCGCCCATCATCGGCAAATACCTTTCATGAACCCTATTCTCGCTGTCGGCTCCGTCGCGTTCGATTCCATCAAGACACCGTTCGGCGAGAAGAATCGCGTCGTCGGCGGAGCGGCGACGTACTTCGCCATCGCCGCGTCCTTCTTCACCGAGGTGCGCATTGTCGCGGTCGTCGGGGAGGACTTCGGCCAGAACGTCGCGAAGGTCTTCGGCGGGCGCCGCATCGACCTTGCGGGGCTCGAAACCGTCCCGGGCGAGACGTTCCGATGGAAGGGCGAATACGGCTTCGACCTGAACAGCCGCGAGACGATCTACACGCACCTGAACGTGTTCGAGAAGTTCGCCCCGAAGATTCCCGCGAGCCACAAGTCGTCGCCGGTCGTGTTTCTGGGCAACATCCATCCGACTCTGCAGCTGGACGTCCTCGATCAGGTGCAGAAGCCGAAGCTCGTCGGCGCCGACACGATGAACTACTGGATCGAGCGCACGCCCGAGGAGTTGAAACGGGTGTTGAAGCGCGTCGACATCCTCCTGATCAACGATTCCGAGGCGCGCGAGCTGGCCGGAGAGGCGAACCTGGTGAAGGCCGCGCGGGCGGTTCAGGCGATGGGGCCGAAGACGCTCGTCATCAAGCGCGGCGAGCACGGCGTGCTGATGACGCGGACCGGCGGCGGCTTTTTCGCCGCGCCCGCCATGCCGCTCGAGGAAGTGTTCGACCCGACGGGCGCCGGCGACACGTTTGCCGGCGGGTTTCTGGGATACCTGGCGTCGTGCGACGAGGTGGACGACGCCTCGCTGGCGCGCGCGATCATCTACGGCAGCACGCTGGCGTCATTTGCGGTGGAGGACTTCAGCGTCGATCGGCTGCTCCGGCTGACGCGCGACGAAGTGGCCGCCCGCTTCAACGAGTTCAAGAAGCTGACGCACTTCGACGTCGTGTAGTACTGACGCACTAGGGATTGGGGATTGGGGACTGGGATTCGCCGTCGTTCAGGCGCTCAGTCAAGCACCCCGCTTGCCTCAATGGCCGTTTGGACGTTACGAAAGGCCTCTTTCGCTTGAGCTGCCAAGTCGCTGCCGCCGATGAGCTGCCTTTTGGCATCCCATGCCGTCTGACCCGATACGTACACGGTCCGTGTGCCACTCGCCGCAACTGCCTGCGAGAACCCAACATCGAGGCCTCGGAATAACGTCGATGGATTGATGTAGTCCTTCGGCATGCGTCAGCGTTCGCGCCAGAATCCCTAATCCCTAGTCCCTAGTGTTATTTGAACTCCGATCCGTCTTTCCATAGCGCCGCCGGCGGATCGTTGACGACGAGATACTCGAACTCCTTGCTGAACTCCGCGTTGGAGAGGCCGGCGGTCGCCGCGAGCTTCGCCAGCTCGTGCGGGTCCTGGAAATCGTCCTTCCGGAGCCGAATCATGTAGCGGCGCGCGATGTGGTACCGCGTCGAGTCGACGTCGACCAGCCGGGTCTTCGCCCGCCCGGTCTTCGGATCGAGCATCGACTTGAACGGGATCGGGACGAACCGTCCCGCCTGCATCGAGACCATGGCGTTGGACCCGCCCGACAGCACGTATTTCGCGGCGCAGTAGCCCAGATCGCGCGTGTACTCCATGTCGAACGGAATCGGGTCGGCGCAGCGCAGCTCGTAGCCGATGTTCTTGGCGACGAGCGTGGACTTGAGGCCGAATTGCTTGAGCCGCGTCGTGATCTCGCTCTTCAGAATCTCGCCGATGTTGATCTCGGCGATGCGCACGTGGCCGTGCGCGTCGCGCTCGACGCCTTTCAGATCGGCGAGATCGTCTTCGCTGAGGTGCAGCACGACCCCTTCGCCGATGACGGCGACGCCGTCGCGGCGGCCGTAGCTCAGGCGCTTGATGATGGCGCCGACGAGCGTATCGACCAGCACCTTCAGCCTCAGCGGAGCCTTGAACTCTTCCGGAATGAGCGCCAGCGTGGCGCCCGCGGCTTTCGCGATGCCGAGGCTCAGGTGCCCGGCGGTGCGCCCCATCGCGATGACGATGTACCAGCGCGATGTCGTCTTGGCGTCGACCATCAGGTTCTTGACGATTTCGACGCCGTAGTGGCGCGCGGTCTGAAAGCCGAACGTGTCGATGTGCGGCGGCAGGTCGAGGTCGTTGTCGATCGTTTTGGGCACGTGCACGACGCGCAGCCGTCCGGCGGCGTGCTCTGCCAGCTTCATGGCCGAAAACGCCGTGTCGTCGCCGCCGATCGTGATCAACTGCGAGACGTTGAGCCGCAGCAGCGACTGCACCGCGTTCTCGAGCAGCGCCGGGCTCTTCGACGGGTTGGCGCGGGCGATGCCGATATGCGAGCCCCCGCGGAAATGGATGCGGCTGACGCCGTCGATGGTGAGCGGGGTGACATGATCGATGTCTCCCTGCATGATCCACTCGAACCCGTCGCGCAATCCGAGCACGTCGACGCCCTGCAGCCGCGCGCGAATGGTGGCTGCCGCGATAACACTGTTCAGGCCGGGCGCGGGACCGCCTCCGCACAGAATTGCCAACTTGTTGTGAGTGTCCATCTTCAGTCGCGGGGCTCCAGCACCCGTTGCGCGTTCGCTCGCGCGCGTCCGTCGACCGGCACGGACGCCGTGAGTGCCACGAGCGGGTAGAGCCCCATCGCCCCGCCCCGCTCGCTACGCTGGCCGGTATTGTAATTTCGCGTCTCTCAAGTGTGCAATTCTTGAAAGCGCACCGTTGCCGTCTCTCCATTTTTGCCGGCGATTTCGTTGGAAGGGAATTTGCTTCGCTAAAGAGACGTGCGACTCGAAAAGGAAACCTTCGGACCCGTCCTCAGGGCCGCTCGCGAACGCAAGGGCGTCACACTCAAACAACTTGCCGCGGAAACGAAGCTCAGCGCCGAGCTCTGGGAATCGCTCGAAGAGAACGATCTCATCGCGCTGGCCCAAGCGGGTCTTTGCGCGCAGCTACGTCCGCGACTACGCCTTGCGGGTCGGGCTCGACGCCGACGACGTCGTCAACGACTTCTGCCGGTTGTTTCCTGAGTGGGGCGATCGGCGCGCCGAACGCGTCATCCGCGAGAAGGCGCAGATCATCGCCCACGATCTCGATTGGGAAGACCTGCCGGCGCCGCAGCAGCGCCGTGCGAGCGACCGCGCGAACAGCCAGACGCCGGGATTCCTCACGCGGCATCGGGTGCGGATCCTCGGCATCGGGATCGACGCGGTGGCGATGTTCGGGCCGGGATGCGTCGGCCTGCTGCTGGGCGTCAATTACTGGGTCTCGACGGCCATCGCCGCATCGGCCTATTCGCTCGCCAGCGCGGCGTTTCTGGGCCGCAGTTTCGGCCTGGTTGCGTCGGAGTGGCTCCTCCGGACGCTTGGCGCCATGCCGGCGACCCGGCGCCTGGTGTCGTCGCGCGCCCAGAACGCATAAATCCGCCATCTTTGCCCCATCCCGTTTGTTTCTGATATCCTCTCGCTCCTGTTTTGTTTCGGGTCGCGCGCAAAGGAGTGAGTGATGCAGATAGCAGAGCGGGAAGTGGGAGCAGTCACGGTCCTCGATCTTTCGGGAAAAATCACGCTCGGCGAGGGCGACGCCCTGCTCAAAGACAAACTGCACAGCCTGCTGCATCGGGGCAAGAAAACCGTGCTGCTGAACCTTGCAGAGGTCAGCTACGTCGACAGCGCGGGCCTCGGCGCGCTCGTCAGCGCCTACACGACCGTCACGCGCGAGGGAGGCAGTCTGAAGCTCGCCAACGTGACCAAGAAGCTGCAGGACCTGCTTTCGATTACCAAGCTGCTGACCGTCTTCGAGAGCTACGACGACGAAGCACGAAGCGCTGCGCAGCTACAAGAGCTAGGAAATCATTCTCACGAAGAATCGACAGAAGATCAGAAGTTCAGAAGAAACGTTTCTTCTGATCTTCTGGTCTTCTGTTTTGACTCCGTGGCTCAGCTCTTCCGGAACACGACAATCCGGTTCGTGTTCGTCCCTTTCGCGTTGTTCCTGATCCCCCAGCAATTGGCGGTTTTCGTGAACTGCTGAGCGTTGATGACGACGAGCAGCGGTTCGAGGCCGGACCGGACGCCGCAGGGAAGGACCGCCTCTTCGAGCTTCACCTTGCCGCCCCGGACTTCGCCGACTTCGAAGGCCACGTGGCCCCCCGGCTTCAGCACTCGAGCCAGCTCGTGGAAGACGCGGGTCATCGCCTCCTGCCACTCGTGGACCTTGCGGTGCATGGAAATCTCGACCGCGGACGTGTCGATGCCGCAGAACCATCCGCGCAGCCAGTTGTCGCCGGCATAGTCGACGACGTCCAGAAACGGCGGAGAGGTGACGACGAGGCTGACCGAGCCGGACTTCAGTTGCGGCGTGGCGCTGGCCGGACGCGTCAGCAGCCGGGCGCGTTGTGACGAGCGAAAGAGCGCCGCGCGCGTGGGGCTGTCACAGTCGGACAGGAGCGACCGTGTCTTTGTCGCAATCAGCGCGCGCACCTCGCGCCGCGGCGGCACCTGCTTGCGCCGCGCGTTGATCTTCGTCTGCGCTTCCACCGAGGTCGCCTGATTCGGCGGCAGCGTGTAAACCGAGAAGAAGCCGCGAGAGTGACCGGTCAGACGGTTGACGGCCACCATGCGAATCCAGCGATCGATGCCGTCGAGCGCCCCGCGGCGCTCGCGGTCGAGCAGGTACCCGCGCAGCGCGCAGATTTCCCGCAGCGTTTCCGGATGGTAGAAGACTTCCAGTTCCCTGGGGTACGACGGCGCGAGCGACAAGTCGAGCGCCGCGAGCCTGGCCTCGACCTCCTCGGCGGTCGGCGGCGACAGCCGCGGCAGCGCGAGGATAGCGCTCAGCGGGTTGATGTCGCATCCCGCCGGTGTGCGCCCGGCCAGCGCGGCCTCGATGACCGTCGTGCCGCGTCCCATGAACGGGTCGTAGACGACGTCGCCGGGCTCGGTGAATCGATCGATGAAGAATCGCGGAAGCTGCGGCTTGAAGCACGCACGGTAGGACACCTCGTGCAGGCTGTGGGCCGCGCGCTGCTTGCTCGTCCAGAACTCGTTGACGAACGTCTCGACAACGATCGGCCGCGATTTCGCGAGGCCGACGCTGGTGATGGCGCGTCGCGTGGGCCGGCCGTTCCATTGGAACGCGCGCAGCTCGCGGACAATCGCGGGGTGGGACGGCTGAGGTGCCGGGAGACGCTGGGGAGCTGGTCGCATAGATAGGTTCGTGGGTTCGTAGGTTCGTGGGTTCGTCGGGTTCGTCAGGTTCGGGTGCGGTTTGCCGTGGGGCCAACGAACCCCACGAACCGGACGAACCGACGAACTTTACGAACCTTTACGAACCTGCGAACGTCCCGTGACCTATCTATCGGCAGAAGTGTGCAGAAGTACAGCGGCGGCCAGGTAGATGGCGCCTCCCGCCATCAGCGTGACCGAAAATCCCCAGTTCATGGCGATGAAAACCGCCAGCGTGGCCCCGATGACCGACAGGGCGCCGTTCATGCCCCACGCCCAAGGTACGAGGGCTGAATGGTTTACGGTCATCAGGCGGATGCCGCCCGGCAAGGGCATCCCCATCAGCACCCCGGCGGGGGTAATGAGGCAGACCGTCAGGGCTATCCGCGCGCCATGACTGGCGCTGATCGAGGACCGGATGATGGGCGGCAGCGCGAAGATACCCAGAAAGGCCACGCCGACGATGCCCAGGAGCACCACCTGAAGAGTGCGCAGGAGGCTGGCGTCGCTGACGCGGCGGCTGATGAGGCTGCCGATGCCCGTTCCCAGGAGCACGGAAAACAACGTGACCGTCAGCGAGTACACAGGGTGGCCGAGCAGCAGGACGAAGCGCTGAAGCAGCGCCACCTCGATCAGCATGAAGCCTGCGCCGAGCATCCCGAAGTACGCCGAGCCACAGGGGCCACTGGCTGCCCCGAAGCTCGGATCCCGAGACGAGCAGCGGGCCGACCACGAACAGCGTCACGAACGTCGCCGAGATCGCCATCAGCGTCATCAGCGCGCTGAGGCCGTTCCCGAACAACATGCTGCGGCCGAACGCGGTCTGAAACTGATCCTTGATCTTCGTCGTGTGAAAGAAGAATGGGCGGTTATCGGTCGTCGGCGCGACGTCGTGATGATAGGACTCGTAGAACGCCTGCCGATCGGACGCCAGCACGAGCTTCGCGTAGTCGTTGGTCGCGTCGCGCTGCCCGGGTGCGTAAAGCACGGTGAAACCCAGATTCGCTGACGTGCGGCGAAGCTGCTCGACATCGTCGGGCGTGAACGGCGTCTTCTTGAAGAGGAATGTCGCCACGCGATCCTGTTGCACGATGGCGATGTGGTCGGCCGCGGAGCATCCGCGGCTTTCACACGCGGCCTGCGCCAGCGACACGAGCCGCAGACCGTCGAAGACCCAGCGCGTAGATCGTCAGCATGCCGCGATCGGTCAGGTGGTCGTAGTAGTCCTCGAACGCTTCTTTTGTGTAGAGGGTGTTCTCGGTCAGCGTGTAGGCGCCGGCGGCGGTGGCGGCCCATGTATCGACCAGCGAGGCCTGAATCACGTCGTAGCGCAGGTTCGAGCGCCTGATGAAGCTGCGGCCGTCGTCCACGATGACGTTGACCTGCGCGTTCTGGTAGATCGATCCCGAGAAGGTCCGGAACTGGCCGAGCATCACGTCGTTGGCGATGATCGGATTCACCTCGACGCCATCGACCCGGCTGGCGCCAAAAAGCAGCGCCGTCAGCAGGTCGCGCCCGCCCCCAGGTCCAATGACCAGCGCCGTCATGGGGTCTGACCCCAAATCGGCCGTTTTCGAGGATTCCGAGCCATTTGGGCCGTCGGGGTCTGACCCCCGCACAGTACGGGGGTCAGACCCCACCAGGTGGTAGGCGAGGCCGGTCAACTCGTATTTCAGGTACTCGACTTTTGACAGGTCCCCGTCGAAACGCACGATCGGCGTGGACGCGGCCGAGTCGATGTCCATGAAGCGCGTTTCGGGTTTGGCGCCCTGATACTTCGAGCTCAGCGACCAGTCGCCATGAGACCGGTCGTACACCGCCACGCGCGAGAACGAATTCCATTTGGCGAACAGCACCGTGTCGGCGTCGTGCCCCTTGGTGTTGCTCACATCGAAGGGCGCCGATCCCGACAACTGCAGGACTCCTGGGATGCCAACAGCCACCGCCGCAACGAGGGCCGTTCGCGCCAGCGTTCGGGCGGGCGAGAACAGCAACGCCGCGGCGCCGCCCAGCACCGCGGCCAGCAGCACGACTCCAGGCGCGCCGAATCGATTCAGCAGCGGCAGCAACAAGAGACATCCCGCCGCCGCGCCGATCAGATCCGCGGCATACACCACGTTGACGCGCGTGCTGAGCCGCGTGATCGCCAGCGAGATGACGGCGCCGCCCGAGAAAAACGGCAGAGCCGCCAGCGTGTAGATGGCGATCATCTTGACGAGGTTCTCGTGCGAGTAATTGAGCCCGACGCGAATTCTCACGAGCGCGGCCAGCGACAGGACGGTCACGCCGGCGAAGAGCAGCGAGTGCGTCGTCAGCAGGCTCGCGGTCGAGCGCCGTTCGAAGACGCGGCGCAGCACGTACACGTAGACGCCGCTCGCGCTCAATCCGAACAACGCGATCGAGATCGCGAGGAACGCGAAGTGGTAGTACATCGTGACCGAGAAGATGCGCGTGAGCGCCAGCTCGATCATCAGGATGGCGCCGGAGATGGCGCCGACTCCAAGGAGAACGCGCGCGAAGCGCGAGCGCGCGAATTCTTCGTCTGACAGGACCTCTGACGACACTACCGACGAAGTTTAGCATCAGCGAGTTGAGGTAAACTGGCACCCGTGCCGGCGACCGCTTCGGTTCGATCGCAATCACCGAATCGCATTCTTCTTTGCGCGGCGGCATGGGCGGTTCCAGGACTCGGGCATCTGTGGCTGGGCCGCCGGAAAGGTGCTCGTCTTTCTCGTCGTGCTGCTGACGATGTTCGGGCTGGGGCTGTTCCTGCACGGCCGGATCTTTTCCCTCGACCTTTCCGAGCCGTTCGTCTGCCTCATGGCGCTCGCCAACATGGGTGCCGGCCTTCCATACTTCGTGGCGCGCGGCATGGGCTACGGCGCGGGCAACGTGATCGCGGTCACCTACGAGTACGGCAACACGTTTCTGATTGTGTCGGGACTGCTCAACGCGCTCGTCGTGATCGACGCGTTCGACATCTCCATGGGCCGCAAGTGATGGAAAGCCACTTCCTCCTCATGCTCATCTTCTCGGCCTGCGTGTCCGCCGTGTTCGCGGCGCTGCTGCGCGAGGATATTCGCGAGCAGCTGATCATGGGCGCGAAGATGTTCGGAGCGATGATAGGCGCTGCCGTGATTCTCGGGTGGCTGATGCTTCCGTTTCCCTTCTAGGTTCACCGCCTACGGTTCACCGATCACCGTTTCTGTCGTTCTGGGCTCCGGTCATCGCGTACATGGCGATGATTTTCGGGTTGTCGTCGTTGTCGACGCTGCCGTCTCCGCCCGGCGGGCTGTCCTACTACCACGCGCACCTGGCCGCGTACGCGGGGTTGGCCGTCTTGACGACGCGGGCGTTGGGGAAGGGCCTGCACGGCATCACGTGGCGCATGGTGATTGGCGCGATCGTCATCTCGACGCTCTACGGCTTGTCCGATGAGTGCCATCAGCTGTTCGTGCCCGGCCGCGACTTCGACCTGCTCGACCTTGCCGCTGATGCCGCTGGTTCGATTGCGGGCGCGAGCGGCGTGAGGGCGTGGAGTATAATCAGGCGTCGCTCCTAGCGAAGCTTCGCGATGCCCTTTGACAACCTGCTCGTTCAGCGTGAGGCCGGTGTTGCCGTGCTCACGGTTCAGCGTCCGCAAAAGCTGAACGCGATCGACGCCAAAACGATCGACGAGCTCCGGCAGGCCTTTCTCGATTTTCAGCAAGACGATTCCATCCGCAGCGTCATCGTCACCGGATCCGGCGAGAAGGCGTTCGTGGCCGGCGCCGACATCAACGAGCTGGCGCGCGATACGCCCGAGCAGGCCCGGCGCCGCGCGCATGCCGGACAGCAGGTGTTCGACTTCATCGAGCAGCAGCTCGCCAAGCCCGTGATTGCCGCCGTCAACGGCGTCGCGCTTGGCGGCGGCTGCGAGCTCGCCATGGCCTGCACGTTTCGCATTGCGGCCGACACCGCGAAATTCGGCCAGCCGGAGATCAACCTCGGGCTTGATCCCCGGGTTCGCGGGCACGCAGCGTCTCGCGCGGCTCGTCGGCAGGGCGAAGGCGATGGAGCTGATCCTCACCGGCAATCCGATCACCGCATCGCAGGCGCTTGCCATCGGGCTGGTGAACCGTGTCGTGCCGGCGGCGGATCTGATGAACGAGTCGCGGGCGCTCGCCGTGGAACTGGCGGCCAAGGCGCCTCTCGCGTTACGGTACGCGATGGAGGCGGTCAACAACGGGCTCGAGAT
The DNA here is from genome assembly GCA_963850725.1 of Vicinamibacterales bacterium. Taxonomy (GTDB): domain Bacteria; phylum Acidobacteriota; class Vicinamibacteria; order Vicinamibacterales; family JAMQPK01; genus JAMQPK01. The sequence continues at coordinate 83,219 of CAWKMQ010000014.1, read as the reverse complement.
GCCGTTCGCCGACGCATGCCAGTTCGAGGCCGCGCTCTTCGGGATGGCGGCGGCGACCGAGGACATGAAGGAAGGGACGAGGGCATTTCTGGAAAAAAGGAAAGCGGAGTTCAAAGGACGCTGAGAAGAATTGGCAGATTCGAAGATTGGTAGATTGGAAGATTGAAATGCTGACCCTCGAAGGATCGCAGAAAGCACCCGGGATGAAGTTCGCGATTGTCGTGTCGAAGTTCAACGACTTCGTCACCGATCGGCTTCAGGCGGGCGCGATCGAGGCGCTCGAGTCGGCGGGCGTCGCCGGCGACGACATCTGCGTCATCAAGGTGCCGGGTGCGTTCGAGATTCCGTTCGGCGCCAGAGAAGCGGCGTCGCGCGGACACTTCGCCGCGGTCGTCTGCCTGGGGTGCCTCATCCGGGGCAAGACGCCGCACTTCGAGTACATCTCGTCGGCCTGCGCCCATGGCATTACCGACGCGGCCGCATCGACCGGCGTCCCGATGAGCTTCGGCGTGCTGACGACCAATTCGATCGAAGAAGCGCTCGAACGGGCCGTCGACGGCCCCACCAACAAGGGCTGGGAAGCGGCGATGGCCGCCGTCGAGATGGCGACGCTGCAGCGTTCGCTGCGGCAGCCCCGGCCCTCGAAGAGCATAAACGTATGAGCAGCGCCGAAACCGGCACGTCGGGTGTGCGTCAACGCACGCGTCACCGCGCGCGCGAGTCCGCCGTGCAGATGCTCTATCAGTGGGAAGTCGGGCAGCAGCCCGATCTCGAAGAGGTGATTCGGAGCTTCTGGGCGGCGAACCTGCCCGGATCCGAAAGCGCGCCCGAGAGCGTCCGAACGTTTGCCGAGCAGTTGCTGCGTTCGACGATCGCCAACCTCGACAAGGTGGATCCCCTCATCGTCGAAACGGCCGAGCACTGGCGGCTGTCGCGCATGGCGGCGCTCGACCGCATCATCCTGCGGCTCGCCATCGGCGAGTTCCTCGACGGGACCACGCCCCGCAACGTCGTCATCAACGAAGCCCTCGAGCTGGCGAAGACGTTCAGCGGCGAAGAGTCCGTGAAGTTCGTCAACGGAATCCTTGACGCGGTAAAGAAAAAGCTCACTTAGAAAGTTCGTGAAGTTCGTGGGGTTCGTCAGGTTCGTGAGGTTCGTGGGGTTCGCGTTCGCCTTGATGGGCAGCGCGTGCGGCGGCGCGGACCCGCCGGCGCCGGGTGGGCCATCGCCGGTGCCGCCGACCTTCGCGATCCTCGTCTTCTCGAAGACGGAAGGCTTCCGCCACGACTCCATTCCGGCCGGCATCGCGGCCATTCGACAGCAGGGAAGCGCGCGGGGGTTTTCGGCAGACGCCACCGAAGACGCCGCGGCGTTTGCCGACGACAATCTCGCCCGCTACAAGGCCATCGTGTTCCTCTCAACGACCGGCGACGTGCTGAACGGCGCGCAGCAGGCCGCCTTCGAGCGGTTCATCCGCGCCGGCGGCGGGTTCGTCGGCGTGCACTCGGCGACCGATACCGAGTACGACTGGCCGTTTTACGGCGGGCTGGTCGGCGCCTACTTCGCCGGCCATCCGGACATCCAGAATGCGACCGTGCAGATCGAGGATTCCGGCCATCCATCGACCGCGTCACTGCCGCGCTCGTGGACCAGACGCGACGAGTGGTACAACTTTCAGCGCAATCCGAGAGGAACGGTCACCGTGCTTGCCACGCTCGACGAGCGGACGTACTCGGGCGGCACCATGGCACCGGACCATCCCATCATGTGGTCGCACGTGTACCAGGGCGGGCGCGCGTGGTACACCGCCGGCGGCCACACGTCCGAGAGCTTTTCCGAGGCACTCTTCGTCGAGCACCTCGGGCGGGCCATTCTCTGGGCGGCCGGTGCGATATGATTTCCACGAATGTCATCTGAAGACGAACAGATAGAGCAGCGGCGCGCCAATCTCGCGAAGCTGAGCGCGCTCGGTGTCAGCGCCTACCCCCACCGCTTCGATCGCACGGCCACCGTCAGCGAGCTCGTTGGCGCGCACAGCGCCAAGATCGGGGCCGGAGCTCGAGGAGACGCGGATCGCGGCCACCACGAGCGGCCGCATTCTGGGCATTCGCAGCTTCGGCAAGGCGAACTTCCTCGTGCTCTCGGACGGGCGCAATCGGATTCAGGCGTACATCAGAAAAGACGCGCTCTCGGAGCGCGACTTCGAGATCTTCCGCCTGCTCGACTTCGGTGACATGGTGGGTGTCGAAGGGCACCTGTTTCGCACGAAGACGAACGAACTGACGATCTGGGCGTCGCGTCTGGAGTTCCTGGCCAAGTGTCATCTGCCGCTGCCCGAGAAGTGGCATGGGCTGACCGACGTCGAGATTCGCTACCGGCAACGCTATTTAGACCTGATCGTCAATCCCGAGGCGCGCGAGGTCTTCCAGGTGCGCAGCAAGGTGCTGGCTGCCCTGCGCGAATTCCTCGACACGCGCGGATATCTCGAAGTCGAGACGCCTGTGATGCAGCCCATCGCCGGCGGCGCCATGGCGCGGCCGTTCCGGACGCATCACAACGCGCTCGACGTGGATCTCTACCTGCGCATCGCGCCGGAGCTCTATCTGAAGCGCCTCGTCGTCGGCGGACTCGAGCGGGTGTACGAGATCGCCCGCAATTTCCGCAACGAAGGGATCTCGACGCGGCACAATCCCGAGTTCACGATGCTCGAGTTCTATCAGGCCTACAGCGACTATCAGGACCTGATGACGATGACCGAAGAGATGATCGCGTTTGTCGCCAGATCGGCCGTTGGCAAGGAGGACGTGCAATTCGACGGCGAGACGATCTCGCTGCGGGCGCCGTTCGCCCGGGTGTCGCTGCGGCAGGCTGCAGCCGGTGCGGCGTCGAAGAAACTCGGACAGCCGATTGCCGAATCCGACTTGCGCGATCACATGAAGGTAAGCGACCTTGCAGCGCGCCTCGGCGTGGGCGTCGACCCGAAGTTCGGGCCCGGCAAGATTACGACGACGATCTTCGAGACGCTGGTCGAGGAATCGCTCGTCCAGCCGACCTTCGTATACGACTTCCCGACCGAAGTGTCGCCCCTCTCGAAGCAGCGTCCGGGTGATCCCGACACCGTCGAACGATTCGAGCTGTACATCTGCAAGACGGAGATTGCCAACGCCTTCAGCGAGCTGAATGATCCGATCGAGCAACGCAATCGCTTCGTGCAGCAGTTAGAGGAAAAAGCCAAGGGCGATCAGGAAGCGCACGCGATGGACGAAGATTACGTGCGTGCGCTGGATACGGGTTACCGCCGACCGCGGGCGAAGGCATCGGCATCGATCGTCTCGTCATGATGCTGACTGACAGCAAATCGATTCGCGACGTCATTCTCTTTCCGCACATGCGGCCGAAGTAGAGCTCCTCTTATGCCGTTCGAGCTTCAAATCGCACTGCGGTACCTGCTGGCCCGGCGTCGCCAGGCCTTCATCTCGATCATCTCGTTCGTCTCCACGCTGGGGGTCACGGTGGGGGTCCTCGCGCTCATCCTGGCCATGGCGATGATGACCGGGCTGCAGAGCGAGCTGCGCGACCGGATCCTCGGGTCGACCGCGCACGCGTTCGTGTTCAAAACCACGGGCATCCTGGACTATCGCGCCGAAATCGAGCAGCTTCGCAAGATTCCCCACGTCGTCGGCGCGGCGCCGGCGATCATCGGCCGGGCGCTGGCCTCGACGCCGAGCGCCGACGCGTTCATCAGCTTCAAGGGCATCGACCCGGAGCTCGAATTGACCGTGACCGACATCGAGCAATCGATCACGTCGGGAAAGCTGGCCGACCTGAAGCCGAAGGGCGAGGAGGGCTTCGACGGGATTTTCCTCGGCTACGACGTGGCGAGGCAGCTGACCGTGTCGGCCGGCGATACCATCACCCTTCTCACGCCGCAAGGGACGCTGAATCCGTTCACCGGGATGGCACCTCGGAAACGGCCGTTCCGCGTGGCCGGCATTTTCCGCGTCGGCCTGTACGAAATCGACAACACCTTCGGCTTCGTCTCGCTCGAAGTGGCCGAGCGGATGCTGAACAAGATCGCAGCCGGAGATGATTCAGCTGGCGTTCGACGACATCAACGCCGCGCCCGAGGCGGCCGCCAGCATCCCGCGCATCCTCGGCGAGCGCTACGTCACCCAGGACTGGACGACGATGAACCGGACGCTCTTCGAGGCGCTGTTTCTCGAGAAGATGGCCGTCTCGATCACCATCGGCCTCATCGTCATGGTGGCCGCGCTGAACATCGTGGCGTCTCTCGTGCTGCTGGTCATGGAGAAGACCCACGACATCGCCATCCTGAAGACGATGGGCGCCACCTCCCGCAGCGTGATGTACATCTTCATGCTGCAAGGGATCATCATCGGCTCCATCGGCACGGCGATCGGCGCCACCGCGGGCGTGGTGATCTCCTATGTGATGAATCGCTACCAGCTGCTGCGTGTCCCCGGGATGGGGGAGGTCTACCAAATCTCTTATGTCCCCTTCACGCTGCGCCCGCTCGAGCTCTTCATCGTCATCGTAGTGGCCGTGCTGATTTGTTTTCTCGCGACCATCTACCCGTCCCGTCAGGCCGCGAAGCTGAAGCCGGTAGAGGCGCTGCGATATGGCTAGGGATTAGGGATTGGGGATTGGGGATTAGCGTCCGAGTGGCGTGCGAATGTCGAACGACGTGTTGGAGACGGCACACCTACGCGTGCGAACAACGCGTAAGCCTTGACGTGCACGGCCGCATCTGTCGAATCGTCCACATCGAATTGCCGGAACAGCGCGACGCCGTAAACGCCTTTCTTCGTTCCGTCGGCCTTGAACCTCGAACCACCACCAATCCCTAATCCCCAATCCCTAATCAGCCTGTTGCTTCCAGGTGACGAACTGCGCTGCGGCGAGGACACGGCACACGTTTTCGCCTTTCATTTCCGAATGAAACCGATGGCACTCTCCTTGATGAGTCTGTCTGGAAAGGAGATCCAGCCATGAAAGCAGTCTTTGGTGCGTTTGCGGGAGCTGTCGCTGTCGGAGCGATGGTTGTGTCGTACAACATCGGCGAGCGCCACGGGTTTACCCACGCCACGATGCCGACGAGCCAGATGCAGATGGTGGTGGGGCCGGATGGCATCGCCCGTCCCTATCTGATGCAGGCGAGCCAGGGCGCTTTCGGCCAGCCGCTCGCGGCCCAGCCGTATGGCTTTGCTCCATCTGCCTCGATGGCGCCGGCATACGGGTATGCGGCCTATCCGGCGACGTATCAACAGCAGGCGCCGTATCCGGTGCAGACGCAGACGCGCTACGTGACGGATCGCGTCGCGCAGCCGACCGTGCGCCGCGCCTCGAGCACGCGCGTCGAGTCGTCCGAGGTGCAACCGCGGCGGTCCTGGCAGAAGAGCGCGCTCTTGATCGGAGGGTCGGCCGGCGCCGGCGCGGGAGTCGGGGCGCTGATGGGCGGCAAGAAGGGCGCGCTTGCGGGCGCGGCCATCGGCGGCGGTGCGGCGGCTATCTACGATCAGGTGAAACGACACTAGAATGAGCTGACGGGCTTCGGGCATCTGGGCTTCAGGCATCGATGCTCTGGAGCCTGGAGTCCTAGAGCCCGACGCCATCGCATGCCCTTTCTTACCGCGACCACCATCAACAAGAGTTATCACGTCGGCACCCAGCAACTGCACGTGTTGCGCGATCTCGACCTGACGGTCGAGCGTGGAGAAATGGTGGCGGTGGTCGGCGCGTCAGGTGTGGGCAAGAGCACGCTCCTTCACCTGCTGGGCGGCCTCGACCGCAGCGATTCAGGATCCATCCACGTGGGCGAGACCGACATCGGCGCCATGGCCGACGAAGCGCTCACGGCCTTCCGGAACAAGCACGTCGGCTTCGTGTTCCAGTTTCACCATCTCCTTCCCGAGTTCACCGCGCTCGAGAACGCCGAAATGCCACTGCGCATTGCGCGTATGGGGCCGGTCGAGGCGCGGAACCGTGCAACGGCGGTGCTCCAACGTCTTGGATTGGGCGATCGCCTGACCCACCGGCCCACCATGCTGTCCGGGGGCGAGCAGCAGAGGGTGGCCGTGGCTCGTGCGTTGGTGACCGAACCATCGGTTTTGCTGGCCGATGAGCCGACGGGCGACCTGGACGAGAGAACGGCCGAAGCTTTGCACGCGCTTTTGCGGGAGATGCACCGGGAGCGACACCTCAGCTCGGTGATTGCGACCCACAATCTGCATCTTGCGGCGTCATGCGATCGCGTTTTGCGGCTCGAAGGGGGTCGTCTCGATCGGTACCGAAGTCCGTTGAAAGGCAGACTTTTGGTGCGTAGACGAAGCCTCTAGGTGCCGATATGACGTCTAACGGATAGGAAGGTCAGGGGTTTGGCCGTATAATGCGTGTAGGTCGCTAGCGCAGTGCGCCACCCCATTTTCGCAGGTTGAAACGGATGTTCGAACGCTACACCGAACGAGCGCGTCGCGTTCTCTTCTTCGCCAGATACGAGGCGAGCCAGCTGGGCAGCATCTCCATCGAGACCGAGCACCTGCTGCTCGGGCTCATTCGCGAAGGCAAGGGGCTGACCAGCCGCATTTTCGCCCGGTCGCACCTGTCCCTGGAGAACATCAGAAAAGAGATCGAAGGGCGCACCGTGTTCCGCGAGAAGGTCTCGACGTCGGTCGAGATCCCGTTCAGCGCGGAAACCAAGCGCGTGCTGCAGTTTGCCGCCGAAGAAGCCGATCGGCTGCTGCACAACTACATCGGCACCGAGCATCTGCTGCTCGGCATCCTGCGCGAAGAGCGTTCGGTGGCGGCGTCCATCCTCATGGAAAAGGGGATGCGCCTCAACACGGTGCGCGAAGACATCGTCCAGCTGCTGAACGAGAAGACCACGCTGACGCGCGTCAAGGAAACGCCGCTGCTCGCCGAGTTCAGCCGCGACCTGACCGAGTCGGCGATGAAGAACCAGCTCGACCCGCTGGTCGGGCGCGACTACGAGCTCGAGCGCGTGCAGCAGGTGCTCTGCCGCCGCACCAAGAACAACGCCGTGCTCATCGGCGAGCCCGGCGTCGGCAAGACGGCGATCGTCGAAGGGCTGGCGCAGAAGATCGTCTACGGCGACGTGCCGCACTTCCTGGCCGACAAGCGCATTCTCGCGCTGGACATTTCGCTGATCGTCGCGGGCACGAAGTATCGCGGGCAGTTCGAAGAGCGCCTCAAGGCGATCATGAAGGAGCTCACGGACAACCCGAACATCATCGTGTTCATCGACGAGCTGCACACGCTGGTGGGCGCGGGTTCGGCCGAAGGCTCGCTCGACGCGGCCAACATCCTGAAGCCGGCGCTGTCGCGCGGCGAGATCCGCTGCATCGGCGCGACGACGCCGGCCGAATACCGCAAGTACATCGAAAAGGATCGTTCGCTCGAGCGCCGCTTCCAGGCCATCAAGGTCGATCCGCCGGCCGAGCGCGAGACGATCGAGATTCTGCTCGGCGTGAAGGATCGGTACGAGTCGTTCCACCACGTCGAGTACACGCGCGAAGCCATCGAGGCCGCGGTGTACCAGTCGAGCCGCTACATCACCGATCGGTTCCTGCCCGACAAGGCGATCGATCTCATCGACGAGGCCGGCGCGCGCGCCAAGCTGCGCGAGGCGGGCTACAGCGAAGAGTTCGGCGAGATCAACCGCAGCATCCGCGTCGCCGTCGAGCAGATGGAGAACGCGGTCTCGCAGAAGGATTTCGAGAAGGCGCAGTTCTACCGCGAGCAGGAAGTCAGCGCGCGCGAGAACCTGCAGTTCGTGCGCGAGAAGTTCGACGTCAAGTCGAGCGCGCGCCGCGTGGCCGTCGGCAAGCAGGAGATCGACGAGGTCGTCTCCAAGTGGACCGGCGTGCCGCTGGCGTCCATCAATCAGGACGAAGGCGACAAGCTGCTGCGCATGGAGCAGGACCTCCACAAGCGCGTCGTCAGCCAGGAACGCGCGATCTCGGCGGTGTCGCGCGCGATCCGCCGTTCGCGGGCCGGGCTGAAGAACCCGAACCGGCCGGTCGGCAGCTTCATGTTCCTCGGGCCCGACGGGCGTCGGCAAGACCGAGCTGGCGCGGGCGCTGGCGAATTTCCTGTTCGGCAGCGACAACGCGCTCATCCGCTTCGACATGTCCGAGTACATGGAGAAGCACTCGGTCTCGAAGCTCATCGGCTCGCCTCCGGGATACGTGGGCCACGAAGAAGGCGGCCAGCTGACGGAGAAGGTGCGGCGCAATCCGTATTCCGTCGTGCTGCTCGACGAAATCGAGAAGGCGCATCCGGACATCTTCAACATCCTGCTGCAGGTGTTCGAGGACGGCCATCTGACCGACGGGCTCGGCAACCGGGTGAACTTCAAGAACACGATCCTGATCATGACGTCGAACATCGGCGCGCGCTTCATTCAGAAGAAGGCGTCGCTCGGGTTCCAGTCGTCGGAGTCGGAGACGATCGCCAAGAGCGTCACCGACATGGTGCTCGGCGAAGTGAAGCGCACGTTCAATCCGGAGTTCATCAACCGCATCGAAGAGATCATCGTCTTCGAGGCGCTCGGCGACGACGAGCTGCGGCGCATCATGCTGCTGCTGGTCGATCAGCTGAACGAGAACCTGGTGAACCGGCAGCTCAAGATCGCGCTGATGCCGGAAGTGATCGACTGGATCATCGATCTCACCTGCAAGGATCGCTCGTATGGAGCCCGTCCGCTCCGCCGCGCCATCCAGCGCTACGTCGAGGATCCGCTGTCCGAGGAGCTCATTCGCGGGCATCTGAGGGGCGGAGACATCGAGGTCTACCTCGAGGGCGGGTCGCTGGCCTACCGGACAGCCGGGGAGGTCGCGGCAGGCCGCCGACTGGCGTAGAACGTCTAAAATAGCCTGGCAGGGGTCTGATCCCGTAGCGCCGCCGGTCAGACCCGCCGTCGAGGGCTTGTTTCTCATGCGAATTCACAGTTTCATCCTGTTGGCCGCCCTCTGGGCGACGCCGCGTCGTTTGCGCAGGCGCCCGTGGCGCCGGCGCCCATTGCGCCCCGGCGCACCGGCCACGGCCCAGAAGCCAGCCGCGCTGGGCCCAGCGGCATCCTGTCGCTCTGCAACGGCGCGTATCCGATCGGGCCGCCGGCCAGTCTGCCGCCCGGCCGGATCGGGCCCGGTCGTCTACAACATCGTGCTCTGCTTCCCGAAGCAGGGCAACGTGTCGCTCGTCGAGCCGCAGACCTACCTGTACTACATGCAGTCCACGGATCTCGTGAGCCTGCCGTCGCAGAACGTGTGGAAGCCGTACAACGAGGCGGCCGAGCAGACGATCGTCGCCGACTTCAAGCGGCTCTGGGCGACCAACTTCCTCGACGACCTCTCGATCGAGACGCGTCGACTATCCGTTCTCGAACGGCGTCATCGGCAAGGTGGTCGCTCTACAACATGGAGGAGCGCCAGCGGATCAAGAACACGGTCTACAACGACGGCACCAAGGAGATCGAGCAGGCGAAGGTCGAAGAGCGGCTGCGCGAGCTCGGCATCACGATCCGCCTCGATTCGTTCGTCGATCAGGCCACCGAGAAGCGCGTGGCCAACGTCATCCGCGAGATGATGGTCGAAAAGGGATTCCAGGACGCCAAGGTCGAGCCCGTGCACGAGGCGCTGCCCGGCGGGCCGAAGACGGTCGCGCTGAAGTTCAAGGTGACCGAAGGCCCGAAGGTCAAGATTTCGAACGTCGACTTCGTCGGCAACAAGGTCTTCAGCGACGGCAAGCTGAGCGGCAAGATGAAGACCAACAAGGGCGGCGGCTTCTGGATCTTCCCGGGCAGCAGCGTGTACCAGGAAGACAAGTTCGAAGAAGACGCGGAGATGATCACGTCGTTCTACCGGGAGCACGGCTACCTGAATGCCGACGTCGGCCAGCCGAACCTGAAGCCGCTCAAGCGATTCGAAGGACGGCAAGACGCGCTTCATGACGCTGGAAATGCCGGTCTCGGAAGGCACGCGCTTCAAGGTGAACAAGATTCGAGTTCGCCGGCAACGACAAGGTGCCGGGCGACGTCATGCGGCCGCTCTTCAAGATGAAGACCGGCGACTACTACAACGAGAAGCGCATTCGGCAGGGCTTCGAGAAAATCAAGGAAATCTACGGCACGGGCGGCCACTTCGAGATGACGCCCTATCCCGAGTTCAAGCCCGAGGGCGAGAAGGTCGACATCACGATCCGGATCAACGAAGGCAAGCAGTACTTCGTCAACCGCATCACCTTCCAGGGCAACACGACGACGCGCGACAACGTCATCCGCCGCGAGCTGCGGCTGTACGAGAACAGCGTGTTCAACACGGAGGCGCTGAAATACTCGCGTCAAGCGCCTGAATCAGCTCGGCTATTTCAAGCCGCTCGAAGATCAGAAGAACATCCAGATCGACAAGACGGAAGGCGCGGACAACAAGGTCGACGTCAGCCTGAAGCTGGAAGAGCAGAACCGCAACCAGCTGTCGTTCGGCGCGGGCGTGTCGCAGTACGACGGCGTGTTCGGCCAGTTGTCGTTCTCGACGGCGAACTTCATGGGCCGCGGCGAGAACCTCACGCTCTCGATGCAGACGGGCGCGCGCGTCAGCGACTACCAGATCGCGTTCACCGAGCCGTTCCTGTTCGATCGGCCGATCACCGGCTCGGTCGACCTGCACCGGCGCGACATCGAATACCTCTATCAGTTCACCCAGGGGTCGACGGGCGGCAACCTGACGCTGGGCTGGCCGCGTCGGGGCGTTCTCGCGGATGTTCCTCAACTACGGCTACGACCGCGTGTATGTGCGGGACCTGAACGAGGCGTTCTTCGACCAGGGCGCGTGCCTGTTCGCCGTCGAAGGGTGCAAGACGATCGACTTCGACAACCTGACCGACGAGCAGCGCCGCATCATCGAGTTCAGCCCGTACCTGAAGGACGCGCTGCTCATCGGTGAGGGCGGGCGCCGCACGATCAGCAAGATCATGCCGAGCTTCTCGCACAACACGATCGACAACCCGGTGACGCCCGTCCGGGCAAGCGCTACACGGCGACGCTCGGGATCGCCGGCATCGGCGGAAACACCCGTTACATCAATCCGACGCTCGAAGCCGTCTGGTTCATCCAGCACACCTCCCGGACGTCGGTCGGTCTGCGGGCCCAGGGCGAATACATCAAACCCTGGGGACGAACCAGCCCCCTGCCGATATTCGAGAGGCTGGTGCTCGGCGGCGGCTACACCATCAGGGGCTACGATCTTCGAAGTATTGGACCGCAGGATCCAGGAAGTGGGATCGTCATCGGCGGCAACAAGAGCCTGCTGTTCAACGCGGAGTACCTGATTTCGGTGGGCGGGCCGGTACGGCTGATTTTGTTCTATGATGCTGGCCAGGTAAAGGACGTCGGCTTCCGCTTCCAGCCGCAGGATTTCATCACCTCGACTGGCGCGGAAATCCGGTTCTTCATGCCCGTGCTGAACGTGCCGTTCCGGCTGATCTTCGCGGCGAACCCGCAGCGCGATGGCGTGCTGAACTACAGCACCGGTCAGCCAGAGAAGGCGTTCCGGTTCCGGTTCGACGTCGGCTCAACTTTCTAACCGCGGGTGCCAGGCGCGATCGTTGCGCGTGCGTCCGCCAAGCGAGGTTCGTTTCAGATGACGAGATTTTCTGTTGCGGTGGTTTTGGGCGTGTGGATCTTCAGCGCCACGGCGTTTGCGCAGGCCCCGGCCACGCCCCCGACGCCGCCGCCTGCGACCGCCGTGCCGCCACCACAAACGCAGGCGCCTTTGAGAATGGCGTTCCTGGATCTGCAGCGGATCGCCGCCGAGTCGGCCGAGGGCAAGGTGGCCAGCGGCAAGGTGCAGGAGCTGACGAAGAAGAAGACCGGCGAGCTGGCCGACAAGACCAAGTCCCTGCAGGCCAACCAGGAGAAGATGAAGGCGGGCGGCGCGGTGCTGAACGATGCGGCGCGTGCCCAGACGCAGCGGGAAATCGATCGCCTCACCGTCGAGATCGATCGTTTCCAGGAAGACGCCAACGCCGAAGTTCAGCAGCTGCAGCAGGAGCTGCAGGGCGAGTTCCAGGAGAAGCTGCGGCCGGTCGTCGACGCGGTCGTCAAGGAGCTGGCGATCGGGTTGCTCTTCAGCGCGGGCGATGCCGGCGCGATCTACGTCGATCCGTCGCTCGATATCACGGGCGAAGTGATCAAGCGTTTCGATTCGGGCAAGTATGCGGCGGCAGCCAAGCCCGCGGCGCCGGCGACCGCCAAGCCGGCGGCGCCCTCGACGGCCAAGCCCGCGCCGCCCGCTGTGCCTCCGGCAACGCCGCCGGCCAAGCCCTAACACGCTTTGCCCGTCAGGGCAGATGGCACATGGCGGATGGCAGTGAGCGAACGCTGCCATCTGCCCTTTGCCATTTGCCATGACGGTGTTTCGAGTATCCTTTCCCGAGTGGCCACTCTCGACATTCCCGCACTCCTGGACCGTCTCTGCTATCGCCATCCCTCGGTGCTCGTCGACGCGATTGCCGAGCACGAGCCCGGCCGGCGGCTCGTCGCCCATAAGAACGTCACGATCAACGAAGACTTCTTTCAGGGCCACTTTCCGGGCGTGCCGCTGATGCCGGGCGTGCTCATGCTGGAGACGCTCACGCAGGTGGCCGCCGCGCTCGTGCTCGAGCGTGAAGGGCCCATGCCCATGTCGCGCGTGTACCTGCACGGGGTGAACGACGCGAAGTTCAGGAGACAGGTCGTTCCGGGCGACCAGCTGCGGCTCGAGGTGACGCTGGGCCGGGCGCGCACGTCGCTGGCCAAGGCGCGCGCGATCGCCTACGTCGGCGATCAGATCGTCGCCGAAGCCGAACTGCTGCTCGCCCTCACACCCGATGGCGTGCGCATCCATCCCACCGCCGTGGTCATGAAGGGGGCGGAGATTGGCGACGGAACGGTCGTGGGTGCGAACGCGGTGGTGGGTGAGCACGTCAAGCTCGGGCGCCGGTGCCGTATCGGCGCGTCGGCGGTTGTGGACGGGTTCACGAGCATCGGCGACGGCACCGAGATTTTTCCGTTCGCGTCAATCGGGCTCATCCCGCAGGATCTCAAGTTCAAAGGGGAAGAGACCTATCTGAAGATCGGCGAGCGCAACATCTTCCGCGAGTTCGTCACCATCCACCGGGGCACGAAGGGCGGCGGCGGGCACACGACGATCGGCGACCGCAACGTGTTCATGGCGTACGCGCACGTCGCGCACGACTGCCACATCGGCAACGACACGATTTTCGGCAACAACGCCACGCTCGGCGGACACGTGTTCGTCGATGACTTTGCGACGATCAGCGCGGGCTCGGGCGTGCACCAGTTCTGCCGCATCGGCCGGCACGCCTTCATCGGCGGGTATTCGGTCGTCACGAAAGACGCGCTGCCGTACGCGAAAACGGTGGGCAACCGCGCGCGCATCTACGGTCTCAATACCATCGGCCTGATGCGCCGGGGGTTCACGCCCGAAGTCATCGGCAAGCTGAAGCGGGCCTACCGGTATCTGCTGACGTCGAGACTCAACACCACGCGCGCGCTCAACAAGATTGAGCAGGATGCCACCTTGTCGTGCCCGGAGGTGCAGTATCTGGTCGACTTCATCCGCAACTCGCAGCGCGGCGCGCTGCTTCGCCGGCCGCCGCGGCGCGCCGAAGAAGATGGTGGCGGATGAATAGACTGCTGACTTCGGGATTCAGACTTCAGGCCCGGAGCCCGTCAGCCTGGATCCCGAATGCCGGTGAGACTCGGCCTAATCGCCGGCAACGGGCGATTTCCATTTCTCGTGCTTGACGCGGCCCGCGCGATGGGGCACGACGTCACCGTCATTGCCGCCAAGGAAGAAACGTTCACCGACCTCAACGACGCCGCCGCCAGGGGGCGCACGCCGATTCACTGGATCTCGCTCGGCGAGCTTGGCAAATGCATTTCGCTCCTGAAGGATGCCGGCGTGAGCCACGCGGTGATGGCCGGGCAGGTGAAGCACACGAAGATTTTCGCGGGCGGCATCGTGCCCGATACGAAGTTCCTGTCGGTGCTCATGAAGCTGCCGTTTCGCAACACCGACGGCCTGATCGGCGCGGTCGCATCGGTGCTGAAAGACGAGGGCATCGAGCTCATCGATTCGACGTCGCTGCTGAAGCCGATGCTGGCCACCGCCGGCGTCATGAGCCGCCGGGCGCCGACCGAGGAAGAGCAGAAGGACTTCGAGTTCGGCTACCAGATGGCCGACGCCATTGCGGGGCTCGACATCGGCCAGGTGATCGCGGTCAAGCATCGCGCCGTGGTCGCCGTCGAGGCCATGGAGGGCACCGACGAAGTGATCGGGCGCGCGGGGCACCTGGCCGGTCCGGGCGTGCGCATCGTCAAGGTGGCCAAGCCCAGACAGGATATGCGCTTCGACGTGCCGGTCGTCGGCCTGGCGACGATCCAGGCGATGCGCATCGCGGGGGCGTCGGCGTTGTCGGTCGACGCCGGCAAGACCCTGATGTTCGAGCGCGACGACATGCTCAAGAGCGCCGACGAAGCCGGTATCGCGATTGTCGGGAGAGCAAAGTCTGACGCCTTGACCCAGAGACGCAGAGGCGCAAAGAAGATGTTTCTGAACAAGATCTCTGCGTCTTTGCGTCTCTGCGTTGAGATATGCAAAAGATGAAAACACGCGTCGCTGTGATCGGGGTAGGCGCACTGGGGCGGCATCACGCCCGGATTCTCTCGGCGCTGCCCGATGTCGAGCTGGCGGCTGTCGTCGACATCAAGGAAGCGCGCGCGCGGGAAATCGGCGGCCTCGTCAATGCCCAATGGGCAACAAGTGCGGCAGAAATGCTCGGACGCGTCGATGCCGTGACCGTCGCCGTTCCCACCGATTCGCACCTGGCGGTGGCGCTCCCGTTCCTGCAGCGCGGGACGGCGGTGCTGGTCGAGAAGCCGCTCGCCCGCGATGCCGGCGAGGCTCAGCAGATGATCGACGCGGCAGCCGCGTCGGGAGCGGTGCTCGGCGTCGGCCACACCGAACGCTACAACCCGGCCGTGGCGGCGGTCAGGCCGCTCCTCGACCATCCGCGCTTCATCGAGATCCACCGGATGGGCACGTTCCCCGATCGCAGCCTCGACATCGACGTCGTCTTCGACCTCATGATTCACGATCTCGACGTCGTGCTGTCGATCGTCCCGTCGGAGGTGGTCACCGTAGAGGCGGTTGGCGTGGCGGTGCTGACGCCGAAGCCCGACATCGCCAATGCGCGCCTGAAGTTCGCGTCGGGATGCATCGCGAACATCACGGCCAGCCGCATCAGCAAGGATCGCGTCAGGAAGATCCGCATCTTCCAGCGCGATGCGTACCTGTCGGTCGACTACGCGGCGCAGGAAGTCGAACGGTGGCGGCTCGTCAAGGGAAACGGGGCCATGCCGGCGATTGACGGCGGGAAGCTCGACGTGCCGCAGGAAGAGCCGCTGAAGCGCGAGCTGGCGGATTTCGTGGCCGCCGTGCGCGACAAGCGCGCGCCGGGTGTGACGGGTGCCGACGGTTTGCGCGCGATAGAGTTAGCGCAGAGATTAACGGACGAGATGAAGAAGCAGGGCTAAAGCCCTGCGCTACCGTTAGCCACGCATGTATCCAGACATCAACGACTTTCATCGCCGACCTCGACAAGCGCGGCCTGCTCTCCCGCATTCGCGAGAGCGTCAATCCCGACCTCGAAATCGCGGCGCTCACCGATCGCGTGTGCAAATTGCCCGGCGGAGGCCCCGGTCTTCTCTTCGAGCGCCCCACGGGGTTCGATATGCCCGTGGCGACCAACCTGTTTGGATCGACCGAGCGCATGTGCCTCGCGCTGGGTGTCAGCTCGCTCGACAGCGTGGCGAAAGACATCGACGAGATGATGACGCCGAAGATGCCGTCGGGCATGCTCGATGCGTTCAAGATGCTGCCGATGCTCGATCGGCTGCGCGACCTGATGCCCAAGACGGTGAAAGACGCGGCGTGTCAGGAAGTGGTCAAGCGCGACGGCTCGCTGGATGAGCTGCCGATCTTGAAAACATGGCCCGAGGACGGCGGACGGTACATCACCTTCCCTCTGGTGATCACAAAAGATCCGGAAACCGGCGTCCGGAACATCGGCACCTACAGGATGCAGGTGTTCGACGGGCGCACGACCGGCATGCACTGGCAGCGGCACAAAGGTGGAGCGCAACACCATCGCGTGGCCGAGCGCCTGGGCAAGCGGCTCGAGGTGGCGGTGGCGCTGAGTCCCGAGCCGATCCTGGCGTATGCCGCCACGGCCCCGATGCCCGAAGGGCTCGACGAGCTCCTGCTGGCCGGGTTTCTCGGCCGGCGCCGTATCGAGCTCGTGAAAGGGATCACGGTCGATCTGGAAGTACCGGCAAGCGCGCACATCGTGCTGGAAGGCTACGTCGACCCAGGGGAGCGCCGCAGGGAAGGACCGTTCGGCGATCACACCGGGTTCTATTCGCTTGCGGAAGATTTCCCTGTGTTCCACCTGACGTGCATCACGATGCGGAAAAAGCCCACCTACCTGACGACGGTCGTGGGTATCCCGCCGCAGGAGGACGTGTATCTCGGCAAGGCGAGCGAGCGCATCTTTCTGCCGATGATCCGCAAGACGCTGCCCGAGATTGTCGACATGCACTTCCCGGCCGAAGGCATCTTCCACAACATCGTGCTCGTGTCGATCGACAAGCGCTATCCGGGCCATGCACGCAAGATCATGAGCGCCTTCTGGGGGCTGGGCCAGTTGATGTTCTCGAAGACGATTGTCGTGGTCGACAAGGACGTGGACGTGCAGAACGTCAGCGAGGTCGCCTGGATTGCGGGCACGCACGTCGATCCCCAGCGCGACATCCAGTTCACCGTGGGGCCGATGGACGATCTCGAGAACGCCTCGAACCTGCCCGCGTTTGGCAGCAAGATGGGGATCGATGCGACGCGGAAATGGCCGGGCGAAGGGTTCACGCGCGAATGGCCGACGCGTCTCAGGACCACCGACGCCGCCGCCAGGAAGGCGGCCGATCTCCTGAAGTCGATCGCGAAGGAAAAATAATGGCCGCCTCACTCGACGATCTCACGGGCAAGGTCGAAGCCGGCGAGCCTCTGTCGAAAGAGGACGTGGCCGCGCTCGGCTCGAGCCGCGACATCATCATGCTCGGCATGCTCGCGAGCACGGTTCGGCGCAAGCTGCACGGCACGGACGTGACCTATGTTCGGGTCGCCGACCTGGAGAAACGGCTCCGGGACCGTTTTCAGGCGCGGATCCGCGAAAAAGGCATCCCGGAGCCGTTTTCGACGCAGGCGAGTGCCGGATTTTCGAGACGCCGGCGACGCTCGACGCGTGCCTCGAGGTTGTCGCGAGCGCTCGCGACGCGGCAGGCGGCACGCCGCTTTCCGCGTTCTGTCTGTTCGAGCTCGGCAAACTGCCAGATGGCCTCTGCCCGTCGTGCTCGCGGCGCTGAAGAAAGCGGGGCTCGAGTTGATCGCACAAGCGCCCGTCGATCGCCTCGCCGAGCCCGAACGGGCGCTCGAAGCGCTGACCGATGCGGGGCTGACGTTGTCGCGCCTGACCGTCGACCAGACGCCAGCAGGCGAATGGACCGCGGTGTGCCTGCGCATCGCGGATCTTCAAACCAGGCTGCGCTCGATCCGCGCGTTCGCCCCGCTGGCTCGCAGGATCGATGCGACCGAGCCCACGACGGGCTATGCCGACGTCAAGCGCGTGGCGATCGCCCGCCTGCTGGCCGGCAACGTGGACACGATCCAGGTGGACTGGGCGCTCTACGGGCCGAAGCTGGCGCAGGTCGCGCTCACGTTTGGCGCCGACGATATCGACTCGGTGTCGGCGGAAGACGACGTGTCACACGGGCGGCGGCGGTCGCCGCTCGAAGAGATTCGCCGAAGCATCCGCGCGGCCGGCTTCGAACCTGTCGAACGCGATGGCTACTTCGTCCATCGTCCATCGTCGATCGCCGTCGTCGCTCAGCGTCGTTGACGATGGACGATGGACGATCGACGATGGACGATGACGTGCCTATTCGTCTCGGAGCCGTCAGCTATCTCAATACGCGGCCGCTTGTTCACGGGCTCGAGCACGAGACCGACCGCTTCACGCTGCGGTTCGACGTGCCCGCGAAGTGCGCAGAGCTGCTGCACGCCAATGCCGTCGATCTCGGCCTGATTCCTTCGATCGAGTATCCCGGTCGCGACTATCGAATCGTTCCGGATCTTTCGATCGCGTCCGATGGCCCGGTCGCCTCGGTGGCGATTTTTACGAAAGTTCCGACCGAGCGCATCCGATCGATAGCGCTCGATGTGAGCTCGAGAACGTCGATCGCGCTTCTGCGCGTGTTGTGCGCGCGCTGGTTCGCCATCGAGCCGGCGCTGGTTGGCATGGCGCCCGATGTCACCCGGATGCTCGGCCAGTGTGACGCCGCTCTCGTCATCGGAGACAACGCGCTCTTCATGGATCATGACGCGCTGGGCGTGGAGAAGGTCGATCTTGGGGAAGAATGGATCGGGATGACCGGCCTGCCGTTCGTCTACGCGTTCTGGGCGGGCCGGCCGGGCATCGTCAGCGCCGACGACATCGCCGCGCTTCAGCGGGCGCGCGACCGTGGCATGATGGCCACCGCGGCCATCGGCCGGGAGTTGTTCCCGGACAGCCCCGCGAAAGCGGCGCTTGCCGATCGCTACCTTCGCGAGAATGTGAAGTACGCTTTAGGCGACGCCGAGGTGGCCGGGTTGCGGCGGTTTTACGAGCTGGCGGCGGAAGTGGGCGTGCTGGATCGGGCAGAGCCGGTTCAGTTCTACTAACAGGGCTGAAGCCCTGTTCCACCGATGTGGCAGGCCTGTCCACCGAAGTCGGTGGCACAGCCCTTTAGGGCTGTCTTGAGATGGATATTCTCCACGTCATTCGCAAGGTCGAGGACGGCGCGCGCGTAGACGCCGGAGAAGCGCTCGCCTTGTACCGGCACGCCCCGACGCACGTGCTTGGAAGGCTGGCCGATGGTATCCGCCTGCGCAAGCATCCCGGGCGCACCGTCACCTACATCATCGATCGCAACGTCAACTACACGAACGTGTGCGTCGCCAAGTGCAACTTCTGTGCGTTTTATCGCGATGTCGGATCGAGCGAAGGCTACGTCCTCGGCTTCGACGAGATCTTCCGGAAGATTGACGAGACGATCGAAGTCGGCGGCGTGCAGTTGCTGCTGCAGGGTGGTCACAACCCGGACCTGCCCCTCACCTGGTACGAAGATCTTTTTCGGGCCGTCAAGCAGCGGTACCCGGATTTCAGGCTTCACGCCTTGTCGCCGCCGGAAGTCATCCACCTCTCCCGGCTGTCGCAGCTCACGGTGCTCGAGGTCGTCAATCGGTTGATCGCCGCGGGCCTCGACAGCATTCCTGGAGGGGGAGCGGAGATTCTCGTCGATCGCGTGCGACGGCTTCTCCACTGTTACGGCAAGGCGACCGCGGACGAGTGGCTCGACGTGATGCGCCACGCGCACCACCGGGGCCTGCGCACGACCGCGACGATGATGTACGGGACCGTCGAAACGCTCGAGGAACGTATCGAGCACCTGATGCGATTGCGCGCGCTCCAGGACGAGACGGGCGGCTTCACCGCCTTCATCACGTGGAGCTTCCAGCCCGATCACACCGAGCTCGGCGGCACGGAAGCCACAGGCGTCGACTATCTGCGGACGCTGGCTCTCGCGCGCATCGTGCTCGACAACTTCGACAACCTGCAGGCGTCGTGGGTGACCCAGGGCGGAAAGGTGGGGCAGTTGAGCCTCGCATACGGCGCCAACGACATGGGCAGCGTCATGATCGAAGAGAACGTCGTCCGCGCGGCCGGCGCCGCGTATTGCATGGACGAGATCGAGATCGTGCGCAACGTCGAAGACGCGGGTTTTGTCCCCAAGCGCCGCAACATGCACTACGAGATCCTCGGCGATCCGATCTTCCGCGAGCGCGCTGTCCCTCGCATGCTCAGCCTGGCGACCGCGCGGGCGGATGGTGCGGCCGGCGAGGCTCCCGAGCTGAAGCAGTATCCGGCGCGCAGCCAGGCCGGCAAACACAGGAGACTCGTGTGATATGCCGTCGTACCGAGCCGCCTGGCTGCTGCCAATCTCGCAGCCGCCGATCCGCGATGCCTGGCTGAGAACCGAACGCGGCCGCATTGTCGCCTTCGGGCCGACGCGGCCCGGCGATTTCACGGCGCCGGACGAAATCGACCTCGGAAATGTCGCGGTCCTGCCGGGCCTGACCAACGCCCACACGCATCTCGAGTTGTCGTGGATGCGCGGCCGCATCAAGACGGCCGGCGGCTTTCCAGGCTGGATCCGGTCGGTCATGGAGCTGCGTCGCGGTGTTGATCCGTCGAGCGATGAAGTGGGGCGCGCTGTGCCCGCGGCGGTCGAAGAGGCGCGCAGCTGTGGAACGGCTCTCATCGGCGATATCTCGAACACGCTCTCGACGTCGTCCGCCCTGGCAATCCGGCACATGGCGGCGGTCGTGTTCTACGAACAGATCGGCTTCCAGGCGTCCGATGCGGATCAGATCATCGACAAGGCCCTTGCGGCCCTTGCGTTGATGCCGGCGTCGGGAAACGTGCGCCATACAATCGCGCCCCATGCGCCATATTCGGTATCTCCAGCGCTGTTCGAGCGCATCCGGACGGCGTTGAAGCAGGAGCCGTTCTCCCCGACGAGCGTGCACCTCGGCGAATCGGACGCCGAGATCGAGTTCCTGAGACAGGGAACGGGCCCATACCGGAAGCTCCTCGAAGAGATAGGGAAGTGGGATTCGACCTGGGTGCCTCCCGCGTGCGGCCCCGTCGAATACCTCGATCGAATGGGGTTTCTCGACGAACACCTGCTCGTCGTGCATGGCGTGCACTTGAGCGAGGACGATCTCGCGCGCCTTGCCTCGAAAGGTGCCACGCTCGTCACCTGCCCGCGAGGCAACATCCTGACGGGGGCCGGTGCGCCGCCGATCGGCCAGTTCTTCGAATCGGGGGTTCGTGTCGCGGTTGGCACCGACAGCCTTGCAAGCGTGCCGAATCTGAACGTCTTTGCGGAGCTCGAGGAGATGCGGCGTCTGGCGCCGGAAGTGCCGGCCCGCATTCTGCTCGAAGCCGCCACCATCAACGGCGCGCGTGCGCTCGGTTTCGAATCCGAGGTCGGGACGATAGATGCGGGCAAGCGAGATGCCCTGATCGCCGTCGAGCTCGACGCGGCGATTTCGAGCGTCGAAGAGCGGCTCGTCTCGGGCGTCGAACCATCGCAGATCCGCTGGGTTGGCGAGGCATGACCGAGGTGCTTTCGGAACATGGCAGGCTGACGCGTGTTCTCCTCAAGCACGCGCGCGACGCGTTCGTCAGCGACGCGGCCATCTCGTCAGAATGGAAGGGGCTGAATTTTTCGGCGCCGCCCGATTTCGCCAGGGCCGCCGCCGAGTACGATGCGTTCCTGGACATTCTCGCGCGTGGCGGGACGGAGATGGTCTTCCTGCCGCGGCAGGACGGCGCCACCCTTGATTCGATCTACGTGCGCGACGCGTCGATCGTCAGCGTCGACGGCGTCATCGTCGTCAGGATGGGAAAGAAGCAGCGAGCCGAAGAACCGGCGGCGCAGGAGCAGGAGCTGCGCCGGATCGGGTGGCCCATCGCCGGATCGATCGTTCAGCCCGGACAGATCGAAGGCGGTGATCTCGTCTGGCTCGACTCGACGACGCTCGCGGTGGGCCTGGGCACACGCACCAACCCGGAAGGGATTCGGCAGCTGAGAGTGCTGCTGAGGGATTCTTTCGAGGAAGTCATCGTCGTGCCGCTGCCGGCGTACCCGGGCCAGCACGATGTGATGCACCTGATGTCGCTCGTCAGCCCGGTCGACAAAGATCTTGCGGTCGTCTACCTTCGACTGCTCCCGGAGCGCTTTCGGCAGTTCCTGCAGGACCGTGGCTATCGGTTCGTCGAAGTGCCCGATGACGAGTTCGAGACGATGGGAACGAACGTGCTGGCGCTTGGGCCCCGCGATTGCGTGATGCTGGAGGGTAATCCGAAGACCCGCGCGGCGCTCGAACGGGCCGGCGCACGTGTTCAGGTCTACGAGGGACGCGAGATTAGCCTCAAAGGCGGCGGTGGGCCGACGTGTCTCACCCGTCCGCTGTCGCGGACGGAGTAGGCTGAATTCGCAGATTGGCAGATTGGTAGATTCGCAGATTCAATGAGGGATGTATCGGATAGCGCAGGCGTCTTTAGCACTGGCGCACTCGGTGGAGGTCATCGAACCTTGTATTGCAGGCCAATGCGTGAATGCACGCGAGATACTACCGCAAATCTGTGAGAGTGCCACTACCAGATCTCACAATCTGCGAATCTGCGAATCTGCGAATGGAGCAACTGTGAAGCTTCTCGTCAAGCGACTGTCCGATTCAGCGAAGTTGCCGTCGTATGCTCATCCTGGAGACGCAGGACTCGATCTATACGCCGTAGTGTCCGTTTCGATCGAGCCCGGTGAGAGCAGGCTCGTCGGCACCGGGATTTCAATCGAACTGCCGCCGAACACCGAGGCGCAGGTGCGGCCCCGCAGCGGCCTTGCGCTGAAGCACGGCATCACCGTACTGAATACGCCGGGCACGATCGATCACGGGTATCGCGGCGAGGTTGGTGTGATACTGATCAACCACGGGCGAAGCCGCTTTGACGTGGAGCCAGGCATGAAGATCGCGCAGATGGTCATCGCACCGTTCCTGAGCGTCACCGTCGAAGAGGCGGGCGAATTGAGCACAACGGCGCGAGGCCAGGGCGGGTTCGGCTCGACAGGAGCATAGTGGCAGGTGGCGGACATCACGAGCGCGCGCTACCGGATTACGACCGACCTGGAGCGGCTCGACATCGATGCGATTCATGCCTACTTGAGCCGCTCGTTCTGGGCCGAGGGCATCCCAAAGGCCACGGTCGCCAAATCGATCGAGAACTCGCTCTGCTTCGGGCTGTTCGATGGAGACAATCAGGTGGGCTTCGCCCGCGTCGTGACCGATCGCGCGACCTATGCGTATCTTTGCGACGTCTACGTGCTCGAGACGCACCGCGGCCAGGGCCTCGGCAAGTGGCTCATCGAAACCGTGATGGCACATCCGGATCTTCAGGGACTGCGGCGGTTCCAGCTCGTGACCCGTGACGCGCACGGGCTGTACCGTCGCCATGGCTTCGACACGCCTCTCCATCCGGAGCGCCAGATGGAAATTTTCCGGCACGGAATGTACAAGCGTGATTGACCGATTGAGCACGTACTTGTCGTTCGTTCGGTTCAGCCATTCGGTCTTCGCGCTGCCGTTTGCGCTGACCGGGGCGCTGCTCGCGTCGAGGCAGCATCCGATCACCTGGCGGCACGTCGTCTGGATAGTGGTGTGCATGGTGACCGCGCGCAGCGCGGCCATGGGCTTCAACCGGCTCGTAGACGCGCGGTTCGACGCCGCGAATCCGCGTACGGCGTCTCGAGAGCTGCCAAGCGGCCGCATGTCATCCACCGAAGCGGCAATCTTCGTTGCCGTGATGGCGGTCGCATTCGTGGCCGCGGCCGCACAGCTCAGCTGGTTGTGCTTCGTGCTGTCGCCCGTCGCGCTGATCATGATTTTTTGGTATTCGCTGGCGAAGCGCTACACATGGGCGACGCAGTTCTTTCTGGGGCTTGCCATGGCGATTGCCCCCGTGGGCGGATGGATCGCGGCCGGCGGAGGGGCGGGCTGGGAGCCATGGCTGCTCGGTCTGGCGATTGCGCTGTGGGTCGGCGGGTTCGACGTGCTGTATGCCTGCCAGGACCTTGACGTCGATCGCCGTCAGCACTTGAAGTCGATCCCGGTGCGATTCGGCATCGGCACGTCGCTGTGGATCTCGCGCGCGATGCACGTCGGAACCATCGTGAGCCTGGCGCTGCTGGGAGTGCTCACCGGTCTGGGAGCCGTGTACTTCGTCGGTGTGGCGGCGGTCGCGGGATTGCTGATCTATGAGCAGTCGCTCGTCAGTGAAACCGATCTCTCGAAGGTGAAGCTCGCGTTCGATCTCAACGGCTACGTCGGCATCCTGTATTTTGTCATCACCGCGATTTCGGTTTATGCCGGCCGTTAACCCGCGAATCCCCAATCCCCAATCCCTGGTCCCTTCAGCGCAGGGGTCATCCCCTCCAGCGAAGGATCCGTCTCGTATTTCCGGAATGTTCGACGCGATTGCCGAGCGGTATGACTTTCTCAATCACCTGCTCAGCGCGGGTCTCGACCGGCAGTGGCGGAAGCGCGCGGTGGATGCGCTGGAGCTGACCGGCCGCGAGATCGTGCTGGACGTGTGCACCGGCACCGCCGATCTGGCGTTGGCGGCCACGACGGGGAGCGCGCGCGCGAGGCGCGCCGTGGGCATCGATTTTTCCGGGGCGATGCTGCAAATTGGACAGGAAAAAATAGGCGCGGCGCCCATTACGCTCGTCCGCGCCGATGCGACGCGCATTCCTCTCGCGGATGCGTCGGTCGACGCGGCGACGATCGGGTTCGGCATCCGGAACGTGGAGCAGCCGGCGCTGGCGTGCCGCGAAATCGCGCGGGTACTTCGCCCGGGTGGCAAGCTGGCGATCCTCGAGTTTTCGCTGCCGCAGACGCCGGCTCTTCGGAGTCTCTATCTCTGGTACTTCCGGAAAATTCTGCCGCTCATCGGAAGGCTCGTGTCGAGACATCCCAGCGCATACAGCTATCTGCCAGAATCCGTGCAGGCGTTTCCCGCACCCGAGACGTTCGTCCAGCAGCTCCGCGAGGCCGGATTTGGCACCGTGCGTGCAGTCCGATTGACCTTTGGCGTCGTCTACTTGTTCGTCGGCGTAAAGGTCGATGCGCGAGGACCGGGTGATATAATCGACTAACTTACTGATGTACATCGACTTTGAGGATCTGAGGCCGGAAACGCCACACCTCGAACGGGCGCTGTCCGTTCGCGAGGGTGTCCTCATCTCGATAATCGTCCACCTTTTGCTGTTCATCACGATTCTCGTTGCGCCCGACTGGCTCCCGGAATCGCTGCGATCGACCCCGCCGCCGCCACCGAGGTCGCGATGCAGTCGCCCGAGCAGAATCCCCGGTTCGTCTTCGTGCAGCCGAAGCTCGACATTTCGAAGCCTCAGCCGAAGCCCAACGTCGATCGCTCCGATCAGGATCGTGTGAAGTCCACCATCGAGAAGCCACCCGACCCGCAGAACGCGATGCCGTTCGCGCGCGGCAACTCTCGCGAGCTCGAGGAAGCCGACCTCGCGCCCCCAATCGCGGAAACGCACCCGAGACATCCGTCGCGCAGGGAACTCCCGAGGCGAACGCCGAAGGCCAGATGGCGGCCAACGATCCGTCACGTTCGATGAAGCTGCCCGACACGCCGAACTCGAAGTCAGCGCTGAACCTTGGAAACAGCCCGGGTGGACGGGGCGTGCTCGGAAACGCCCTGAAAAATCTGCAGCGCTACGTGCAGGAACATTCGTTCGACAACTTCCAGGGGAGTGGCGACGCCGAAGGCCTGATTCAGTTCGACAGCAAGGGCGTCGACTTCGGTCCGTGGCTGCGCCGCTTCGTCGCGCAGGTGAAGCGCAACTGGTTCGTCCCTCAGGCGGCGATGATCATGAAGGGGCACGTGGTCATCACCTTCAACATTCATCGCAACGGCGCGATTACCGACATCGAAGTGAAGCAGCCGTCGAGCATCGAGGCCTTCAACCATGCGGCCGTGAACGCGTTGCTCGGCTCGAATCCGACCCAACCGCTGCCACCCGAGTACCCATCCGATTCCGCGTTCTTTACCGTCACGTTCCTCTACAACGAAGATCCCGCGGACTTCAGATGACGCTTCCCACTCGTCCGCAACAGCTTGGCCTGATCGTCCTGCTGGGGATCGTCGTCGCGCTCGTGTTTCTGTAGCGCTCTCCGATTGCCGTATTCTCGATTGACGATTGCCAATTGAAAATATGGCAATGCCATCGTCACCCGAGCGTCCGCCGATCCTCGCCATCCTGGGGCCGACTGCCACGGGGAAGAGCGCGCTGGGCATCGAACTGGCATTGAGGCACGGCGGCGAGGTCATCAGCTGCGATTCCACGGCGGTGTATCGGGGTTTCGATATCGGTACCGACAAGGTGCCGGTTGCCGAGCGCCGCGGGATTCCGCATCACCTCATCGACATCGTCGAGCCAACCGACGAATACACCGCCGCACGCTACGTGCGCGACACGGTGACCGCGATCGACGGCATCTACGCACGCGGCCATCGGCCGATTCTTGTCGGCGGCACCGGCCTCTACTATCGCGCCCTGGTGCGCGGTCTCTTTCCGGGCCCCGGCGCGGATGCGTCGATGCGTGCGAGGCTCGACAGGATTGCGGAGCGGCGCGGCGTGGCGCGCCTGCATCGCCTGTTGCAGCGCGTGGACGGCGAATCGGCCGCGCGCATCCAGCCCCGCGATCGCAAGCGCATCATCCGCGCGCTGGAGGTCTACTTCCTGACAGGCAAGCCCTTGACGGAGCATTTCGCGGCGACCGTTTCGCCGCTGGCCGGCTACCGGACGGTCGCGGTCGCGTTGTCGCCGCCGATGGCCCTCATCCACGAACGCGTCGCCAGGCGCGTCGATGCGCAGTTCGAACAGGGCCTCATGGACGAGATACGCGGGCTGCTCGCGGGCGGGGTGCCCGAGTCGGCGCGACCGTTCGGAGGATTGGTGTACCGTCAGGCGCTGGAGCACCTGCACGGCATGCGAAACGAGGCCGAGACGCGCGCGCTCATCACGCGCGAGAACCGTCACTACGCGCGGCGCCAGTTGATCTGGTTCCGCAAAGAGCCTAACCTAGTGTGGCTTCAGGCCTCGGGCGAGAATCCAGACACACTGGCAGCCGTGGAAGATCTACTCCAGAATACTTAACAGAAGATCAGGAGATCAGGAGGTTTTCTGATAAGAATTTGTTCTTCTGACCTTCTGATCTTCTGTTCATAACACCGTGCCCCCACCGTTCGCCCGAATCATCGTCATCGTGCTCGACAGCGTCGGTGCCGGCGCGCTTCCCGACGCCGGTCAATACGGCGACGAGGGCAGCGACACGCTGGGCAACATCGCGCGCAGTGTCGGGCTGCGACTGCCCACGCTGCGCGGCCTGGGACTCGATCGCGTCGTCGACATCGGCGGCCAGGCGGGCGCCGAGAAGCCACGTGCGGCGATTGGGCGGATGGCGGAGTTGTCGGCCGGCAAGGATTCCGTGACGGGTCACTGGGAGATGATGGGCATCGTGCTCGATCGCGCGTTTCCTGTCTTTCCGCAAGGCTTTCCCCGGGAGCTGATTGACGCGTTCGAGCAGAGGATCGGGCGGGGGACGCTGGGGAACTACGCCGCGTCGGGGACGGTCATCATCGAGGAGCTTGGCGCCGAGCACGTGCGCACGGGAAAGCCGATTGTCTACACCTCGGCGGACAGCGTGTTTCAGATCGCGGCCCACGAGGACGTCATTCCCATCGATGAGCAGTACCGGATCAACAACATCGCGTTCGAGCTGGCTGTCGGCGGGTACGGCCTCGGCCGCGTCATCGCGCGGCCGTTCATCGGCGAGCCGGGACGCTTCAAGCGAACGGCAAACCGGAAGGATTTCGCGATGCCGCCGACCGCCGAGACTGTCATGGATCGTCTCAAGGCGGCGCACGTTCCGGTGATCGCGATCGGCAAAATCGAGGATCTGTTCGCAGGGCGGGGCATCTCCCGCGCCATTCACACGAAGAGCGACGACGAAGGGGTGGACGTGATTTCGTCGGAGATGGCGTCGACGCCGCGCGGGTTGATTTTCGCGAACCTCGTCGACTTCGATACGCAATACGGCCACCGGAACGACCCGAGCGGGTATGCGGCCAATCTCGAGCGATTCGACGCGCGCCTGAAAGACCTGTTGCCGCGGTTGCGCACGGACGATTTGATGGTGATTACCGCCGATCACGGCAACGATCCCACGACGCCGAGCACCGATCATTCGCGCGAACACGTGCCGCTCGTCGTGACCGGTCCGAAGGTGAAGGCCGTGAATCTCGGAACGCGCCAGACGTTTGCCGACCTGGGTCAGACTGTGGCGGATAATTTCGGGGTCGGGACGATGAAGCATGGAAAGAGCTTTCTGGGAGACCTGCATTGGAGATGGGTAGATTGGGAGATTGGTAGATTCGGGTTCGGAACTGCGAGTCCGCGAATCTGCAGGACTGCCAGAGCAGTGCTGAATGGCCAATATCCGTAAACACCTCGAAGCGCGCGAACGCCAGATTCTGGCGCCGCAGGCGGCCAAGAGCGCCGACACGCGCGGGCGCCTGCGCGAGGAGGCCGAAGACGACGTGCGTCCGGCGTTTCAGCGCGATCGCGATCGCATCGTGCACTCGAAGGCATTCCGCCGGCTCAAGCACAAGACGCAGGTCTTCTTCGCGCCGACGGGCGATCACTATCGCACCCGGCTCACCCACACCCTCGAGGTCGCGCAGATTTCGCGCACGATCGCCAAGGTCCTGCAGCTTCACGAAGAGCTGACCGAGGCGATCGCGCTCGGCCACGACCTCGGCCACACGCCGTTTGGACATGCGGGCGAGCGCGTGCTCGACGAGCTCATCCCGGGTGGCTTCAACCACTACCAGCAGAGCCTCCGCATCGTCGACGTGCTCGAAAACGATCGACAGGGATTGAACCTGACGTGGGAGGTGCGCGACGGGATCGCGCATCACTCGAAGGGAAAAGGGGGCTCGCCGGTCGGGATGCCCGCATCCCAGCGCTCCAAGACCCTCGAAGGACAGATCGTCCGCGTCGCCGACCTGACGGCATACGTCAATCACGACATCGACGATGCGCAGCGGGCCGGCATTCTGCGTCCGGAAGACCTGCCGAAAGACCCTGTGGCGCTGCTCGGTGGATCCTCGTCGGCACGGATCGGGCGCATGGTGAGGGATGTCGTCGAGGCGACGTTCGCGGGCAACCTCTCCGAGATCCGCATGAGCGCCGAGGTGCTCGCCGCGACGCTCGAGCTGCGAACGTTCCTGTTCAGCGCCGTGTACGAAAACGAGTCGGCCACCGCGGAGTTCAAGAAGGCCACGGGCATCCTTGGCGGGCTCTGGGAGAAGATTCACGAGCGGCCGAAGGACTTCCTCGACGCGCGCACGATGGCGGAAGAGGGCGTCGACGCCGCCGCGCGCGACTTTCTGGCCGGGATGACCGATCGTTACGCCGTGAACCTGTTCGAAACGCTCTTCATCCCGAAGCCCTGGGTGGGACCGATCGACCTGGTCGATGGGCAATAGTCGATGGGCATTGGGCGATGGTCAGGGGCTTTCTCGATGAAGGCTCGACATCAATCCGGTTCACGAGACATGGTTTCACGTCCGCTTAGGCATAAGTCCTCCGCCAGAAGTGTTCAGACGTCGAATACCATGGCGGCCACCTCGAGGGCATCCAGCGATAGCGGAAAGCGCTGGCCGACTAGCGACCATGACAGACCATTGCCTGTTGCCCTGCCCATTGCCCATCGACTGCATATAATGTAGCGTTCTGCCGATGCTAAAGCACTGGTAGAGCATAGGTTATGCACCTAAGCCTTCGATCGCTCCAGGACGCACACGAGCACGTCGAGAAGCGATTCGAGCCGTCGCTCTTCGCCGGCAGCCGAGGGTGACGCGTTTCGCATCGTTTCACCGGTTGCCCTGTCGTTCGACATCGATCGCCAGGAAACCGGGCGGTATCGCGTCGCGGGGCGTCTGACGGGAGAGCTCGAGCTCAGCTGCAGCCGGTGCCTCGAGCCGTTCAAGTTGCCGGTCACCACCGAGTTCGATCTGCGGTACGTGCCGCGCGTCGAGAACGCCGGTGAGGGCGAACGGGAAGTGGAGGAAGACGATCTGTCGACCGCGTTCTATGATGGCGACGAGATCGATCTCTCACAGCTCATCACGGAGCAGTTCCAGTTGGCGCTGCCCATGAAACCGCTGTGCAGGGATGATTGCAAGGGCCTGTGCCCTCACTGCGGGACGAACCTGAACACCGGATCGTGCGACTGCAGTCACAAATGGGAAGACCCGAGGCTCGCGGCGTTGAAGCAATTGAAACAGTGAAAGCCGCGAGCGGCGCGGGGCATAGGGCCCCCGCAAGCGAGCGGCGTGGAGCGGGGCGAGGGGCCCCCGCGACTAAAAGAGGATCCAGACCATGCCAAATCCGAAACGGCGGCACTCGAAGTCGCGCACGGCCAAGCGCCGCACGCACGACTCGCTGGTCGCCACACAATCGAGCGACTGCCCGAATTGCCGCGAACCGAAGCCGCCACACCGGGCCTGTCCGCACTGCGGGTATTACCGCGGCCGGCAGGTTCGCGCCGTTGACGAAGGCTGACGGAAGCCGTAACCGTTCATGATCCGCATCGCCGTAGACGCGATGGGCGGCGACCATGCCCCTCGCAGCATCATCGACGGCGCTCTGGCTGCCGCGCGTCACCTCAATCTCGGGCTTCTGCTGGCCGGTCCGGCCAACGTGATTCGGGCGGAGCTGGCCAGACACCCCGACGCCGACGATCTCAGCATCCGCATTCTCGACGCACCCGACGTCGTCGGGATGGCCGAGGCGCCGGCGGCCGCGTTGCGGCGAAAGCCGCGCGCATCGATTCGCGTCGCGGCCGAAGCGGTTGCCGGTGGTGAGGCGGCGGCCCTGGTGAGCGCCGGGCATACTGGTGCGACCGTGCTCTCCGCTTACGGGGCGTTCGGCATGTTGCCGGGCGTCGATCGTCCGGCGCTGGCCGCCACGATTCCCTCTGGCGATCGGCTTGGCATTCTGCTCGACGTGGGCGCCAACGTCGAGTGCCGGGCGACGCACCTCCTGCAGTTCGCCGCGATGGGAGCCGTGTACGCCAGGGTCTCGCTCGGCGTCGATCGGCCGCGTATCGGCCTGCTGTCGATTGGCGAGGAGGAAAGCAAGGGCACCGAGCTGGTGCGCGACGCGCATCAGTTGCTGAAGGCCTCGTCGCTGAATTTCATCGGCAACGTCGAGGCGCGTGAAGTGTACAAGGGGAACGCTGACGTGATAGTCTGCGACGGTTTCACCGGCAACATCGCGCTCAAGGTGAGCGAAGGGCTGGTCGACACCGTCGAACGTCTGCTCGGAGAAGAATTGTCCAGGACATTTTCCGGCATGGTCGGATCACTCCTGTCGCGGCGCGCGTTCCGTCGATTCCGCCGGCGCCTCGACTACTCTGAATACGGCGGCGCGCCGCTGCTCGGTGTCGCCGGTGTCTGCTTTGTCTGCCACGGCCGGTCGTCGGCCAAGGCGGTTCGCAACGCCGTCCTCATGGCGCACCGGTTCACCACGGCCGGCCTGCTGCATCGCGTCGAGCAGGACATCGCCATCGCATCCGTTTCATGATCGCCTTCGTTTTTCCAGGACAGGGTTCGCAGAAAGTCGGCATGGGCCGCGCGCTGGCGGAGGCGTTTCCCGTGGCCCGCCAGACGTTTGCCGAGGCCGACGATGCCCTCGGCGAATCGTTGAGCCGTCTGATCTGGGAGGGGCCCGAAGACGCGCTGATGCTCACCGAGAATACGCAGCCTGCGATTCTCGCGACCAGCATCGCCGCCTACCGCGTGCTCGAAGCCGAGGGGCTCGCGTCGAACGTGGGATTTGTCGCCGGGCACAGCCTTGGCGAATACTCGGCCAACGTCGCCGCCGGAACGTTCTCGTTTGGCGACGCGATGCGCATCGTGCGCCGCCGCGGCCGGTACATGCAGGAAGCGGTGCCGGTGGGGACGGGCGCCATGTCGGCGATCCTCGGCCTCGACGCGGAGAAGGTTGCGCAGGCCTGCGTGGATGCCGCGCAGGGACAGATTGTCGCGCCGGCCAATATGAACGGTGCCGGGCAAGTGGTGATTGCGGGCGCGAAAGACGCCGTCGAGCGTGCGGGCGCGCGCGCGAAGGCGCTCGGCGCCAAGCGCGTGGTGCCGCTGCCGGTGAGCGCACCGTTCCATTGCGCGCTCATGAAGCCGGCCGAAGAACGGCTCGCCCCCGACTTGCGCGCCATGTCCGTCCGCGATCCCAGGGTTCCCGTGATCGCGAACGTGGACGCGCTGCCGAAGCGTGACGCGGCGTCGGCCATCGACGCGCTGGTACGGCAGGTATCCTCGGCCGTTCGATGGGAAGACTCCGTGCGGCGCCTTGCGTCCGAGGGTGTCACGACATATCTTGAAGCCGGTCCGGGCAGCGTGCTCAGCGGGCTCATTCGCAAGATTCAACATCACGTCCACGTGGCTGCCGTCGGCGCGCCGGACGATCTGGAATCGGCCCGGGCGTTGTTCGCGGTGACCAGATAATGCTCGACCTCACCGGGAAAGTCGCGCTCGTGACCGGCGCGTCGCGCGGTATCGGCGCGGC
This sequence comes from Vicinamibacterales bacterium, assembly GCA_963850725.1. Taxonomy (GTDB): domain Bacteria; phylum Acidobacteriota; class Vicinamibacteria; order Vicinamibacterales; family JAMQPK01; genus JAMQPK01. The sequence goes on along the minus strand of CAWKMQ010000014.1, from coordinate 50,724 downwards.
GATCGCCAGGCGGCTGGCCGCGCAGGGCGCGGCGGTCGTGGCCGCGGCGCGGGGGACGAACGCCGAATCGAACGTCGCCGATATCGTGTCGAAAGGCGGCAAGGCCGAGGCGGTGTCGCTCGACGTGACGGATTCGCCGGCGGTCGAGGCGGTCGTGAAGGACGCGCTCGCCAGGCATGGCCGGATCGACATCCTCGTGAACAACGCCGGCATTGCGCGCGACCAGCTCATGATGCGCATGAAGCGCGACGACTGGGACGCGGTGATCGCGACCAACCTGACGGCCGCCTACAGCTGCACGCAGGCGGTCCTGCGGCCGATGCTCAAGCAGCGCGGCGGCCGCATCATCACCATCAGCTCGGTCGTCGGGCAGATGGGGAATGCCGGGCAGGTGAACTACGCGGCGTCGAAGGCCGGTCTCATCGGCATGGCCAAGGCGCTGGCGCGGGAAGTGGCGTCCCGCGGGATTACCGTGAACGTCGTCGCGCCGGGCATGATCGACACCGATATGACCCGGGCGCTCACCGGCGCCACGTCCGAGACCTGGGCCCAGCAGATTCCGCTCGGACGGCTCGGCACGCCCGACGATGTGGCGAACACAGTCTGCTTTCTTGCGTCCGACGAAGCAGCGTATATTACGGGTCAGGTTATAGCGGTCAACGGCGGCATGTATACGTAGGAGGATTGAATGGCGGTTGCTGAAAAAGTGAAGAGCATCATCGTGGAGCAGCTGGGTGTCGACGAAGAAGAAGTGACCCCGGATGCCTCCTTTGTCGATGACCTCGGCGCGGACTCGCTCGACACGGTCGAGCTGGTGATGGCGTTCGAGGAGGAGTTCGGTATCGAAATTCCAGACGAAGACGCCGAGAAGATCACGCGCGTCAAGGAAGCGATCGAGTACATCGACTCGCACGCCAAAGGCAAAAAATAAGCATCGTGGCCAATAGACGGGTTGTCGTCACCGGCATCGGGCTGGTGTCGCCACTGGGGATCGGGACCGACGTGAACTGGCGCGCCTTGACGACGGGCCAGAGCGGTATCGGGCGCATCACGCACTTCGACGCCTCCGCGTACGCCTCGCAGATTGCCGGCGAGGTGAAGGGGTTCGATCCGCTGCGGTTCGTCGAGAAAAAAGACGTCAAGAAGATGGACATCTTCATCCAGTACGCGATTGCGGCGTCGCAGTGCGCGATGGATGATGCCAAGCTGCACGATCACCGATGCCAACGCGGGGAGCGTCGGCGTGTTCGTGGGGTCGGGCATCGGCGGATTCACGAGCATCGAGCGCGAGCACGAGGCGCTCCTCGCGGGTGGTCCGCGGAAGATTTCCCCGTTTTTCATCCCTGCCTCCATCATCAACCTCGCGGCCGGCCAGGTGTCGATCCGCTTCGGCGCGAAAGGTCCGAACCTGGCGACCTGCACGGCGTGCTCGGCCTCGGCGCATGCGGTCGGGGATTCGTTCGAGATCATCCAGCAGAGGCGACGCGGACGCGATGATTGCGGGCGGGTCCGAGGCCGCGATCACGCCGATGAGCGTCGGCGGGTTTGCGGCGATGCGCGCCATGTCGACTCGCAACGACGACCCGGATCACGCGTGCCGGCCGTTCGACAAGGATCGCGACGGGTTCATCATCGGCGAAGGATCGGGCGTCGTGATTCTGGAAGAGCGCGAGTTCGGCGCTCCGGCGTGGCGCGACGAATCTACGCCGAAGTCGTCGGCTACGGCATGTCGGGCGACGCCTACCACATCACCGCGCCGACCGAGGACGGCAGCGGGGCCGTGCGCGTCATGGACATGGCGCTGCGCAAGGCCAACGTCGCGCCGCAGCAGGTCGGATACATCAACGCGCACGGCACGTCGACGCCCCACAACGATCGCATCGAGACGATGGCGATCAAGAAGCTCTTCGGCGAGCACGCCTACAAGCTGGCGATTTCGTCGACCAAGTCGATGACCGGCCATCTGCTCGGCGCCGCCGGCGGGCTCGAGGCCGGCATCTCGGCCCTGGCGGTGTACCACCAGACCGCGCCTCCCACGATCAACCTCGAGAACCCCGATCCGGACTGCGATCTGGACTACGTGCCCGGCAAGTGCCGCCCGGTGAAGATGGACTACGCGCTGTCCAATTCGTTCGGCTTCGGCGGTACCAATGCTGCTTTGCTTTTCAAGAGACACGAGTAGAAGCACGACGCAGAGGCGCAGAGGCGCAGAGCATGCTTTTCGCTCTGAAGAGCCGTTCTCTGCGTCTTTGCGTCTCTGCGTCGAGTTGTACAATCCGTCCATGCGCATTGCCGTCTGCATCAAGCAGGTGCCGACCCGCGAATGGCAGCCCCGGATCGACGACAGCAAGCGGGGTGTGCGCGAGCAGGACGCCAGCTTCGAGATGAACGAGCCCGACGCCTACGCGCTCGAAGAGTCGCTGCGGCTGCGGGAAAAGCACGGCGGCGAAGTGGTCGCCTGCACGGCCGGGCCCGCCCGGGCATCGCAGGTGTTGCGCGAGGCGCTGGCGCGCGGCGCCGATCGCGCGATACACGTCGAAGACGATCGCCTTACGTCGGTGGGCGCCGATCCGTTTGTCGTTGCCGGCGCCCTCGCCGAGGCGGTACGCGGCGACGGGTTCGACCTGGTGCTGACGGGCCTTCAGTCCGACGATCAGGGCGCGGCGCAAACCGGCGTCATCCTCGCCGAGCGGCTTGGTGTGCCTCACGCCACCATCGTGATGGACGTGCAGGCTGCAGGAGTCGAGCGTGCGGGTCAAGCGCGAGCTCGAGGGAGGCTGGTTTCAGTGGGTGGCCATGCCGCTTCCGGCGGTCATCACTATCCAGAGCGGCATCAACCAGCTGCGGTATGCCACGCTCAAGGGCATCATGGCCGCGAAGAAGAAAGAAATCCGCAAGGTGACGTCCGGCGCTTCCACCCCCACGCACGACGATCGTCGGCCTCGACGTGCCACGCAAGACCAAGCAGACCCGGATCATCCCGGGTCGCGCCGGCCGAGGCGGCCAAAGAGCTCGTCCGCGCTCTGAAGGACGAAGCCAGGGTGATCGGATGAGCGAGACACACGCATGATTCTCGTCGTGGCCGAGCAGAACCGTGGCAAGTCTGCACCGGGCGTCGTGGGAAGCCGTCGCCGCCGCTCAGGAGCTGGCCGGCGATCAACCGGTCGAGGCGCTCGTGCTGGGCGCCAGCCCGGCAGAGGCAGCCGCCGAGCTGAGTCAAGCCGCCGTGGGCGCCGTGCACGTCATCACGTCGGCGTTGCTCGAGCCGTACACGCCAGACGGGTATGTGGACGCGCTCCAGCAAGCGATTGCCGAGCTGAAGCCCGGTCACGTCGTCATGGCGCACACGTATCGCGCGCGCGACTTCGCGCCGAAGCTGGCGGCGCGGCTCGATCGGGCGCTCGTCACCGACTGCGTCGGCATTCGCCGCGGTGCCGGCGTCGACGTTCCTCCGTCCGGTCTATCAGGGCAAGCTCGTGGCGGAAGTGTCGGCTGAAGGGGATGCTCCGCATTTCCTCAGCGTGCAGATCGGCGCGTATCGCGGAGACAACGCGAGACGGGGGCGCGAGCCGGCGCCTGTGAAGGCCATGGCCATCACGCCCGACGCCGCGTCGATTCGTCAGAAAGCCGAAGAGCCGTTCCAGGAAGCCAAACAGGCCGTCGATCTTTCGCAGGCCGAGCGCATCGTGGCCGTCGGCCGTGGCATCAAGGCGCAGGAGCACATCGCGCTCGCCGAAAAGCTGGCGGCCGCGCTGGGCGCCCAACTGGCCGCGTCGCGTCCCATCTGCGACAGCGGCTGGCTGCCGATGGAGCGTCAGGTCGGCAGCTCCGGACAGACCGTCGCACCGAAGCTCTACGTCGCGCTCGGCATTTCCGGCGCCATTCAGCATGTCGTCGGGATGAAAGGGGCGCGGACGATCGTCGCCATCAACAAGGACGCCGATGCCCCGATCTTCGAGATCGCCGATTACGGCATCGTCGGCGATCTGTTCGAGATCGTGCCGGCGATGATCGCTGAACTCGAAAAACATTGATTGCATGTCACGACGCACAGACGCAAAGGCGCAGAGAAGCGCAGCTCTGCGCCTCTGCGTTGAGACACGGCATGAGCGAGAGGGAGCGCCTCGACGTCGATGTGCTGATCGTCGGCGGAGGGCCGGCGGGACTGTCGGCGGCGCTCAGGCTCGCCCAGCTTCAGAAATCCGCCGGGAAGTCGCTTACCGTGGCCCTGCTCGAGAAAGCCGCCGAGCCCGGCGCGCACCTGCTGTCGGGTGCGGTGCTCGATCCGCGCGCCCTCGGCGAGCTCGTCCCCGACTTCGAGGCCAAAGGCGCGCCGCTGGCGTCGAAGGTGCACGAAGACCGCATCTACTTCCTCACGCAGTCCGGGAGGATCGCGTTTCCTTTCACGCCCCCACCCCTGCGCAATCACGGCCACTTCATCATTTCGCTGCAACAGTTCGGCAAATGGCTGTCGGGGTTGGTGGAAGCGGAAGGCATCGACATGTTTTCGGGCTTCGCCGCGACCGAGCTCCTCATGGACGGGCCTCGCGTCGCCGGCGTCCGCACCGGAGACCGCGGCATCGGCCGCCATGGCGGCACGCGCGCCAATTTCGAGCCCGGTGTTGAGGTACGCGCCAAGGTGACGATTCTGGCCGACGGCGTCCGCGGCAATCTGACGAAGCAGCTCATGCGGCGGTCGGACATCAGCGCGGGCCGTCAACCGCAACTGTTTGCCATCGGCATCAAGGAGCTCTGGGACGTGCCCGCCGGGCGGCTGCCGGCCGGCACGGTGATGCACACGCTTGGCTATCCCGCTCGATCAGAAGCAATTCGGAGGCGGATTCGTGTACGCGATGTCCGATACGCGACTGTCGATCGGTTTCGTCGTGGGGCTGGATTACGAGGATCCCGGGTTCGATCCGCACGTCGCGTTCCAGTACTTCAAGCTGCATCCGCTGATCAGGAATCTGATTACCGGCGGGCAGATGATTCGTTACGGGGCGAAAGCGCTCCCCGAAGGGGGTTGGCTGACGTTGCCCGAGTGCGCGGTCGATGGCGCACTGATTGCCGGCGACGCGGCCGGATTCCTGAATTCGGTACGGCTCAAAGGCATTCACCTCGCGATGAAGACGGGCATGCTCGCAGCGGAAACCGCCTTTGACGCCGTGACGGCTGGCGACACCTCACAGGCCAGGCTCGCCGGCTTCGATCGACGCGTCCGCGAAAGCTGGGTTGGCGCCGAGCTGCGTCCCGTGCAGCACGTGCACCAGGCATTCAAGTACGGATTGTTCGGCGGGCTGGCCTTCGCGGGATTGCAGCTGCTGACGAAAGGCTGGTGGGTACGCCAGGCCATTCCGACCACGCCCGGTCATCTGCACATGCACCGGCTGGACGAGTCCGGCGGGCATCCACTCCCCGAGCTGAAACCGGACCGCGTGCTGACGTTCGACAAGCTCACGAACGTGCACTTTTCCGGCACGCGGCACGAAGAAGATCAGCCGGCGCACCTGCTCGTGCACACCGAGGTGTGTCACACGATTTGCGGCAAGGAATACGGGCATCCGTGCATCCGTTTCTGTCCGGCCAACGTCTACGAGATCGTGGCGGGTAACGACGGTGCCGCGCCTTCAGATCAATGCCTCGAACTGCGTGCACTGCAAGACGTGCGACATCATGGATCCGTATCAGGTGATTACCTGGGTTCCGCCAGAGGGCGGAGGAGGGCCGCAGGTACGAGGGGATGTAGATGGGACTAGAAATTAGGGCATTAGGGCATTGAGGGATCAGGGCATTGGTGGCTGCGACATTGGTCGGAATCGCCGGTGAAGCGTGCTCAGGTGGTGGCCATCACCGCCCTCGGTGTCCCGTTTATTTCGGCGCTGGGCAGCTCGCTCAACTGGAAGGTCGAAGGGCTCGAGCATCTGCACTTCGACGGCAACGGCAAGCGGCCGATCATGGCGTTCTGGCACGGGCGCGTGCTGACCGCGACCTACTACTTCCGGCGCCGCGGCATCGTCGTGATGATCAGCGAGAACTTCGACGGCGAATGGATCGCGCGCATCATCGAGCGCTTCGGATTCCGCACGTCGCGCGGGTCCACGTCGCACGGAGGCCGGCGGGCACTGTTGCAGTTGAAGCGCGAGATGGATAACGGGCACCCTTCCGGGTTTGCGGTCGATGGCCCGCGCGGTCCGGCACGCAAGGTCCAGCCTGGCGCGGTCTGGCTGGCGAAGCTGACGGGCAACCCCGTGGTGCCCTTTCACATGGAAGCGTCGAGTTACTGGAGCCTCGAAGCTGGGACCGCACGCAGATTCCGCGGCCGTTTTCTACGGTGGCGCTGGCGGTCGGCACGCCGATCGACGTGCCGCGGACGCGGACGAAGGGATGCTCGAAGCCAAGCGCGTCGAGCTCGAGCACGCGCTGCTGGCGCTGGAACAGCGCGCCGCAGCACTTTTGACTAATCCCTAATCCCCAATCCCTAATCCCTAGTCTCTATGTCACTGATTCTGATTCACAGCGATCGCTTTCGGAGCACCGGACCGCCGCCGGGCCATCCGGAGCGGGTCGAGCGGGCCGAGGTGTTGCGCACCGTGGCCAACGCCTGGAAACAGCGGGGACGCATCGTGCAGGCGCCGCGGCCCGCCACGCGTGCCGAACTGGCCCGTGTGCACAGCGATCAGTATCTGGCGAAGATCGACGGAACAGCCGGCCGCGCCGTGTCGCTCGATCCCGATACGTACACGTCGCCAGAGACGCGCGATGTGGCGCTGCTCGCGGCGGGCGCCGCGATCGGCGGCGTCGAGGCGATCGTGCAGTCGCGAGCGACGCGCGTCATGGCCCTGGTGCGGCCGCCCGGCCACCACGCCGAGCGGGAACGGGCGATGGGGTTCTGCTTCTACAACAGCATCGCCGCCGCCGCCGCGCACGCGCTGTCGCTCGGACTCGAGCGCGTCGCGATCATGGACTACGACGTGCACCACGGGAACGGGACGCAATGGATTTTCTACGAGGATCCGCGCGTGCTGTACGTGTCGACGCACCAATATCCGTTCTATCCGGGCACGGGCGCCGCGGGCGACGTCGGGCGGGGAAAAGGAGCGGGTTTTACGCTGAACGTCCCGATGGAAGCCGGTTCGACGGATGGGGACTACGCAGACGTGTTCAAGGCGCTGGTGATCCCGGTGATCGATCAGTTCAAGCCGGAGCTCGTCCTGATTTCCGCCGGCTACGATGCGCACGAACGGGATCCGCTCGCGCGCATGCGCCTGTCCACCAGCGGCTACGCCGGGCTGACCAAATCGCTCTGCGACGTTGCCGACGCGCATTGTCATGGCCGCATCGTCGCGGTGACCGAAGGCGGTTACGACCTGAACGCGTTGAAGTCATGCCTGGACGCTTCGATTGCCGTGCTCGATGGCGCACCGGTTCCCGAACCGAACGAGGCGCCGCTGCCAGCCACCTCGCGCTCCCGCCTGTCCATCGCCGCGGTGCGTTCGGCCCATAGCAAGTTACTGGAAGCTATAATAGTCGTAGCGCAGGTCGAAAGTCGTAGAGCGGCAGGCGTCAGGCGTCGATGTCACGACGACTCGTACTGCGACTCGACGGCCTTCAGACTCGCGACTTACGACTCATCATGGCCGACTACAAGACCGCAAGCCCTCGACAAGAAATGGCAGGAGCGCTGGACGAGCGCGAACGCCTTCGAGGTGACCGAAGATCCGTCGCGGCCGAAGTACTACTGCCTCGAGATGTTCGCGTACCCGTCGGGACACGCGCACGTGGGGCACGTCCGCAACTACATCATCGGCGACGTCATGGCGCGCACCAAGCGCCTGCGCGGCTACAACGTGCTGCATCCCTTCGGATGGGATGCGTTCGGATTGCCGGCGGAGAACGCCGCCATCAAGAGCGGCATCCATCCCGAAACGTCGACGCTCGCCAACATCGCCCACATGAAAGGGCAGTTGCAGCGCCTGGGCATCAGCTACGCCTGGCAGCGCGAGTTCGCCACGTGCGAGCCCACGTACTACAAGTGGAACCAGTGGCTGTTCATCAAGATGTTCGAGCGGGGGCTGGCCTACCGCCGCCGATCGTCGGTCAACTGGTGCGAGAAAGATCAGACGGTGCTGGCCAACGAGCAGGTGGTGGATGGCGGCTGCTGGCGATGCGGCACGCCGGTCACGACGCGCGATCTCGAGCAGTGGTTCTTCAAGATCACGCATTACGCCGACGACCTGCTGAAGGGCATCGAGCAGCTGGGCCTGTGGCCGGAAAAAGTGCTGACGATGCAGCGGAACTGGATCGGGCGATCCGAAGGGACGCGCGTGCAGTTTCCGGTGCTGGCAGGGGAGAAGTCGGAGTCCGTGTCGGACACCATCGAGGTGTTCACGACACGCATCGACACCATCTTCGGCGCGACCTGCGTGTTTCTGGCGCCCGAACACGCGATGGTGGAGAAGTTCGCGACGATCGTCCGACGATCCGGACGCGTTTCGCAAGCGGGTCACCGACGTTCCGCACGCAGGACCGCACGGCACGGATGTCGGGCGAAATCGAGAAAGAGGGCTTCTTCACGGGCCGATACGCGCGGAATCCGTTTACCGAGGAGCGGATTCCGATCTACGTCGCGAACTTCGTGCTGGGCGAGTACGGAACCGGCGCGGTGATGTCGGTGCCGGCACACGACCAGCGCGACTTCGAGTTTTCGAAGAAGTACAACCTGCCGATCAAGGTGGTCATCCATCCGGATCCGGATTTGGGGCTGGCCTCGAAGACACCCGATGCGGCGTTCGAGGACTACGGCCGGCTGGTCGATTCCGGAGAGTTCACCGGGCTCACCTCGCAGGCCGCGCTCGCGCGCATGGGCGAATGGGTCGAGAAGCAGGGCATCGGCAAGCGGACGGTGCAGTTCCGGCTGAAAGACTGGGGCATCTCGCGCCAGCGGTACTGGGGCACGCCCATTCCGATGATCACCTGCGAGACGTGCGGCATCGTGCCGGTGCCGTTCGAGCAGTTGCCTGTCGAGCTGCCGAAGGTGACCAACTTCACCGGCCGCGGCGATTCGCCGCTGGCGCAGGTGCCGGAGTTCGTGAACGTGTCGTGCCCGACGTGCGGGGGCAAGGCGCGGCGCGAAACCGACACGATGGACACGTTCGTCGATTCGTCGTGGTACTTCTACCGCTTCTGCGATCCGAAGAACGGCACGCATGCCCTTCGATCCCGCGAAGGCGAAGTACTGGATGCCGGTGGATTTCTACAGCGGCGGCGTCGAGCACGCCATCCTGCACCTGATCTATTCGCGCTTCTTCGCGCGGGTGTTCCGCGACCTGGGGATGGTCGAGCATGACGAGCCGTTCAGCCACCTGCTGACGCAGGGCATGGTGCTGAAGGAAGGCGCCGTCATGTCGAAGTCGAAGGGCAACGTGGTCGATCCCGACGACATGCTGCAGAAGTTCGGCGCCGATGCGCTGCGCCTTTACGTCATGTTCGTCGCGCCGCCCGAGAAGGAAGTCGAGTGGAGCGACGCAGGCCTGGAAGGCAGCTGGCGTTTCCTGGCCCGTGTGTGGCGAATCGTCGATCAGTGGTCCGAGCGCGTCAAAAAGGCCGCGACCGTCGGGACCGTTGACGCCGCCGGCTTCGATGCCGCCGAGCGCAAGCTGCGGCGGAAAACACACGACACCGTTCGCCGTGTTACCGTTGACGTAGAGCAGCGCATCCATCTGAACACCGCGATCTCCGCGCTGATGGAGCTCGTCAACGAAATGTATGCGTTTACCGAGGGGTCCGGCGACTCCCCGCGTGCGCAGGCGCCATCGGTGATGCGCGAAGCCATCGAGGCGCTCATCGTGATGATCTCGCCGTTTGCGCCGCATACCGCGGAAGAGCTCTGGGAAATGACCGGCCACACAGGCGGGATCGAGAAGACCACGCTGGCCGGCGTTCGACGAGAGCGTTGCCAAAGCCGACGAAATCGTCGTCGTGTTGCAGGTGAACGGCAAGGTGAGGAGCCGGCTGACCGTGGCGGCGGACACGCCGGAAAGCGAATTGCGGGAGCGCGCTCTGGCGGACGCGGCCGTGCAGCCCCACATCGCGGGAAAGACCATCAAGTCGGTTGTGGTCGTGAAAGGAAAGCTGATCAATGTGGTTGTCGAGTAGGCGCACGCTGCTGGCGTTGTTCGCGTCGCTCGTGTCGAACGGATGCGGATATGCCCTTGCGGGCCGCGGCAATTTCCTGCCGTCGTATATTCAGACGATCGGCATCCCGAACTTCGAGAACTACACCTCGTTCTTCCAGATGGCGCAGCTCGTGACGGATAAGATCCGCACCGAGTTCATCGGTCGCGGCAACTACAAGATCGTGCCCGAGGCCGTCGGCGCCGACGCCGTGCTCGTCGGCATCATCACCAACGTGATGATCGCGCCCACGAATTTCTCCGCCGAGCAGCAGGCGTCGCGCTACACGATTACCGTGACGGCGAACATCCAGCTCCGCGACGTGGAGAAGGACGCCGTGCTGTGGAGCAACCCGTCGATTTCCATTCGTGAGGAGTACGATGCCACGAGCGCGCTCGGCAACGATCCGAACGCCCCGGTCGATCCCACGGCCTTCTTTACGCAGGAGTCCAACGCGCTCGAGCGCATCAGCAACGAATTCTCGCGCTCGGTCGTGAGCGCCATCCTGGAAGCGTTCTGATTGCCCGCCCTCTCCCAGGCTGACGTCCGCAAGCAGATTGCCGCCGGCAAGGTGGGCCCTCTCTATCTGCTCGTCGGGCCGGACGACACCGGCCGGATGGCGCTGGCCGCCGAGTTCCTGGAGCTCGTCGAAGCCGACCTGCGACCGTTCAACGTCGACCGCCTGTACGGAGGCGAGACCTCTGGCCGCCGACAGTCGTAGACGCCGCCCGCACGCTGCCGATGATGGTGCCGCGGCGCGTGGTGCTGCTCGTCCACGCCGAGCGGTTGCTGAACCCGAAGAAGGACCCGAAGAAGGATGTCGAGGCCGATCTGCAGTTCCTGGAAGACTACTTCAAGGCTCCGGTCGATACGTGTTGTCTGGTGCTCGTCGCCGACAGCATCGACAAGCGCCGGTCGCTCACCAGGCAGTTGCTCTCGAAAGCGACGGTGGTGGAGTGCTCGGGGCCGGGCGATGTCGTCGAAGCCGCGAAGTGGGTGAAAGAGCGCGTGGCGAAAGAAGGGATGGCGATCGACGCGCGTGCGGCGCGACTCGTGGCCGACCGCATCTGGCCCGACGTGTCGCGGCTCCGGTCCGACGTCGAGCGGCTGATTCTGTACGCGGCGGGGAACAAGGCCATCACCGAGACCGACGTTCAGGAGATTGTCGCGCCGGCGACCACGCCAGACGACTGGGGCGTCACCAATGCGATCGAACGTGGATCGGCCAGGGACGCGCTGCGCGAGCTGGGCCTCATGATGGACAACGGCACGGTGCCGTACCTGATTCTGGGACAGCTCGCCTGGTTCGTGCGCACCAAGGTGCCGGCGCCGAAGGTCGGCTCGGCCATCGATGCCGTCTTTCGCACCGACCTCGCCATCAAGACTTCTGCGGGAGAGCCCAGGGCGTTGCTGGAACGGCTCGTGGTGGAGCTCTGTGCAGCAGTTCAGCGTGAGACGTAGTTCCGGTTCGCAGATTCGCAGGTTGCCAGTTCCTGGTTCAGTTCTCGAGTTCAGCCGATAACACAAGCCGCACGCCGAAATTGCGATAGCGCGCGCGTTCGAAGGCACGAGCCATGGGCACGTTCGCGAGTCCGTGTCGGCGCGGACGCGTTGGGCGCCGTCGCCGGCGAGAATCCGCGTCGCCTCGGCGAGCAGATCCACCGCGTATCCGTGACCTCGCATTTCAGGAACGACTCCGAGGTATCCGATCACGTGAGAATCCTCGTTCGCTGAGGGGATGGTGAAGCCAACCCGCTCACCGTTTCGCGTGAAGGCCGTTCGCCACCACTCGCGATCGGCCTCGCATGCCGCGATGACAAGCCAGCGTCTCGCGTGCGTGCCCCTCGAGACCCAGGCGGGCAACGCTCTCGATCGTCCCGTGATCGAGGCTTCCGATCGCCACCTGCTGGAACACGTTCAGGAACACGTCGTCGTCCGGCTCGGGAAAGAAAATCAGTCGTTCGGACGGCAACGGCAGGCCCGCTTCGGCGGTCCACTCGAAGCGAAGCCGCTCGAGCTGACGCGTCAGGCCGGCGGCTCTGGAAGCCGCGACGCGCCATTCAACCTCCGCGCACGACATCGGATCATCACGCCAGTGCGGCTTCAGAAAGAGGTGAAACTCAAAGGGGCGGGACGCCGCCTTCATCAGGGCGGCGCCCAGGCCGGCTCGATCGACGACCTCACGATCGACCCAGAGGCAGTCGAGGATGAGCGGATGGTCGTCCGACGGAGAGCCATACCAGATTGCGCAGCCCCTGATGCGCTGGCTCTCTTCGGCCAGCCAGATGCGGTCTACGCCGTAACTTCCGCTGGCAAGATACCGTCTGTAGATGGGTTCATCGACCCAGCCGAGCGGGTCGGCGAGCACGAAAGGCAGGATGCGCGCGTGGTCGGACTCGACAGCGCGATGAATAAGCATCGAGGGCGTTATCAGTTGTCAGTCATCAGTTTTCAGTCACGTCGCGACTGAGAACTGACTTCTGAGAACTGAAAACTGCTGCCGGAACCGAACTCGAACCGGAATCAGAACCGGAACCGAACAGGAACCGGAACTGGAACCCGGAACCTCGCTAAGCGCTTTTCGCCAGCCGCGCGTTCAGCCGCGACTTGTACCGGCTCGCGGTATTGCGATGGATGATGCCCTTGCCGGCCATCCGATCGATGAGCGAGATCGCCTGGTCGAGCTGCTTCTTCGCGGCGGCCTTGTCCTTCGCGTCGATGACGCTGCGAATCTCTTTGAGCGTGCTGCGGAGCTGCGAGCGATACTTGCGGTTGCGCTCGCGGTGCACCAGGCTCTGCCGATGCGCCTTCAGCGCGGATGCGTGAGTAGCCACTAAATCTGTCCTCCCGGAAAACCCCTATTTTACACGAGTGCCCGGTCGGGCTATCGCGAGACTTCTTCGAAGGTGCCGCTGGCGGGCTTGACGTTCGTGTAGGTGACGACGGGCTCGCCGTCGACGATTTCCGTGACCTTGTACATTTTCAGGCTCGGGCCGTTGCGGACGTTGCCCTGGATGCCGGTGATCTTGGCGACGTAGGTCCGCGTTTCCTTGTAAGGCGGCACTTTCGAGCCGTGCTTGTCGACCGCGCCAGGGCCCGCGTTATACGCCGCCAGCGCAAGCTGTACGTCGTCGTTGTAGCGGTCGAGCAGTTGACGTAGGTAGGTGACGCCCGCCCGGATGTTCTCGGCCGGGTTGAACGGATCCACGACCCCCAGCTCCTTGGCCGTCGCCGGCATCAGCTGCATCAGGCCCATGGCGCCCTTGGGCGAGACCGCCCGCGGATTGAAGGCCGATTCGACCTGGATGACCGCTCTGACGAGCTCCGCCCGGACACCGTGAAGCCGGGAGTGCTGCAGGATAAAGGGCTCGAACTCGGGCTCGGACCGGGCAGCGAGGGTGGGCGCGACTGGGACCTTGACCGCCCGCGGTCCGCCGTTCTGGGGGCGGTCTGAGAGCGTCAGGATGCCATTGGCGTCCTGCCAGGAATAGATCTGCGCACGGGCAGGCATTGGCCTGCCAGCGACTACGCACAGGGCGAGCACCGAAATTACAAATATGTTCTTCAAGGTCAGTGAGTTACGGGGGGCAAGTCAGTCTACCGCCCTCGGCAGGCAGACGCAACTCGACCTGTTAGGTAGTCTCGGCAGATCTGTAAAGGAACTTTAGGCCAGGGCTGTTTCGGCCAGTTTCTTCGCTTGGGCGAGTGCCCCACCCACCTGGTCTGGCTGGTTGCCGCCTGCTTCCGCGAAATCGGGCCGGCCGCCTCCGCGCCCGCCGATCAGGGGGGCCAGCTCCTTCACCAGGTTTCCGGCATGGACCTTCGGCGCGAGGTCTTTGGTGACCGCCACGACGAGCGAGACCCGCCCGTCGTCGACAGACCCGATGACGACGATGCCCGTCTTGATGCGATCGCGGTGCGCGTCCGCGAGCTGTCGAAGCTCGTCCTTGCCAAGCCCGCTCGCGGTTTGCGCGACGAACCTGCCCCTGGCGAATTCCGCTTCGTCGACGGCGGCGGCGGTCCCCTGCTGGCTGCGGGCGCCTTCGACCTTCAGCCGGCTGACCTCACGGGCCAGTCTCTTGTTTTCGGTTTGCAGGTGTTCGACCGCCGCCTGTCCGCGATCGGCCGTGGTGCCGAGCGCGCCCAGCACCTGTTCGAGCGAGCCGCGCAGCGACTGATGGTGCTCGACGGCCCCGGCGCCCGTCACGGCCTCGATACGGCGCACGCCGGCGGCCACGCCGCTCTCGGAGACGATGGTGAAGAAGCCGATGTCCCCGGTCGCACGGCAGTGCGTGCCGCCGCACAGCTCCATGCTGAAGCCGGGAATCGAGACCACCCGCACGCGGTCGCCGTACTTCTCGCCGAAGAGCGCCATCGCGCCCGCCGCAATCGCGTCCTGCGTCGATCGTTCTTCGGTGACGACCGGTGTGTTGCGGTAGATCTGCTCGTTGACAATCCGTTCGAGCTCGAGCACCTGCTCGGGCGAGACGGGCGAGGCGTGCACGAAGTCGAATCGCAGCCGATCGGGCGCCACCAGAGAGCCGGCCTGCTTCACGTGCGAGCCCAGAACGTTCCGCAGCGCCGCATGGAGCAGGTGAGTGGCGGTGTGATTCCTGCGCGTCGCATCGCGTGTCGGCGCATCGACTTCGGCGGTGATGATGTCGCGTTCGCGCAACGTGCCGCTCTTCATGTGAATCCGGTGCAGCCGCGGCAGGCCCGCCGCGATTCTGGCCACACCTTGAACATCGGCTGACGCGCCCGAGCCGTCGGCGTGAAGCTGTCCGACATCGGACACCTGGCCGCCCGCTTCGAGGTAGAACGGCGTCTGTCCGAGCGCCGCATAGCCGTCCGCGCCCTCGCGCGAGCTCGTTCACCTGGCGCCGTTCCCTGTCGAAGAGCGCGATCACGGGCGTACCTTTGACGGTCGTGGTCGTGTAGCCCTCGAAGCGATCGCCGGCGGCGCTCAGGCCCTGCTGAGCCTGGTCCGACGAGAACACGAATTCCTGCGCCTTCTTGCCTTCGAAGGCGCTCTTCGCGCGCGCCTTCTCGCGCTGGCCCTCCATCGCCCGTTCGAAGGCCTCGCGGCCGACGCCGACCTGTTTTTCGCCGGCGAGATCTTCGATGAAATCGAGCGGAAGGCCGAACGTGTCGTAGAGCTTGAACGCTTCGTCGCCCGACAGCGTCCGCCCAGGCGAGGCGGCGGCCCGTTCGATCGCGTCTTCCAGCCTCGGCAGGCCGCCAGAGAGCACGGCACCGAAACGCTCTTCTTCGTTCCGCACCACGCTGACGACGGTATCGCGATTCGAGCGCAGTTCGGGATAGGCGTCGCCCATCTCTCGAACGATCACGTCGACGATCCGATGCAGGAACGTCTCCGAGATGCCCAGCTTCATTCCATGGCGCATGGCGCGGCGCATGATCTTGCGCAGCACGTAGCCGCGGAACTCGTTCGACGGGATCACGCCGTCGGCGATGAGGAACGTCATGGTGCGTGCGTGATCGGCCACCACACGCATCGACACGTCGGACGCGCTCATCGAGCGCGCGTATTTCCTGCCGGCGAGCGTGCCGATGGCGTCGAGGAGCGGCGTGAACAGATCGGTGTCGTAGTTCGACTCGTGGCCCTGAAGCACCGCGGTGATGCGTTCCAGGCCCATGCCCGTGTCGATCGACGGCGCCGGCAGCGGCTTCAGCGACCCGTCCGCCTGCCGGTCGAACTCCATGAACACGTTGTTCCAGATCTCGATGTAGCGGCTGCAACTGCACTCGACGCCGCGGCAGACCGGTTCGGGGCACGGAATCTGGTTGCCGCGGAAATAGTAGATCTCCGAGCAGCGGCCGCAGGGGCCGGTATCGCCCATCTGCCAGAAGTTGTCGTCGGAGCCGAGCTCCGAGAGGTGATCGGCCGAGACGTACTTCAACCAGTACTCGCGGGCCTCGACATCTCGCGGAATGTTCTGTTCACCCTTGAAGACGGTGACGAAGAGCTTGTCCTTCGGAATCGCCCACACGCCGGTCAGCAGCTCCCAGGCGAACCCGATGGCGTCCTTCTTGAAGTAGTCGCCGAAAGAAAAGTTGCCGAGCATCTGGAAGAACGTGTGATGGCTCGGGGACGGTCCGACGTTCTCGAGATCGTTGTGCTTGCCGCTGACGCGCATGCACTTCTGGCACGTCGTCGCCCGCTTGTAGTCGCGCTGCTCGTTGCCGAGAAACACGTCCTTGAACTGGTTCATCCCGGCGTTGGTGAAGAGCAGCGAGGGATCGTCCTCGGGGACGAGCGACGAGCTCGACACGACGCGGTGTCCGTTCCGTTCGAAATACTCGAGAAACGACGAGCGGATCTCTCTCCAGGTGGTCATCTGTGGACGTATTTTACTTTGGAACCACGAAGGTCACGAAGCGGGCTGCTCAAGGCACGAAGGCATCAGCTAACGCTTTGCTCGTTCGGATGGCGCTCGATGCTGCGCTGGCGAGAAGCCCTGGCGGACGAGATAGGCCAGAATCTTCCGGCGCTCGCCAGGATCGTTCAGCCGCTCGGGCTTGCCGCGAAGCCGCCGATCCAGTGCCACTTCGAGCAACTGCGCTTCGTCCTCGTCACCGAACAGGTCTCTGATGATTTCCCGGGCGAGATCGCGATCGATGTGTATCGAGAGCAGCTTGCCCATGACGCGGCGGGGACCGTGGCGCCTGATCCTCGCCTCGGTGCGCGCGAGGGCGGCCGCCGTACGGCGATCGTCGATCGTGCGATTGTCGATGAGGCGCTGGACCGCGCTCGCGATGGCCGCGGGGGAGTAGCCCGCGCTCGTCGAGGCGCGATCGCACCTGCCCCTCGGACAGCTCGCGCGCCGAGAGCCAGCGGAGCGCGCGAACATAGGCCGCCGTCGAAGAATCGGGATCCTCGGGCGGCCGGCCTTTCCTCACCCGGAGGATTCTACCCTCCGAACCTCGTCAGGCCGGGAATTTCAGAGCCGCCGCCGCCCGTCACGCTGCTCGCCATCTGGTCGCGCGCCGTGTCGGCCGTCGTGGAGATGCCCTGCACCTTCAGCTTGAACTCGTCCACGTTGGACGCCCAGCGCAGTGCCTCTTCGAGCGAGATGAAGCCCTGCTGGTACAGTCCGAAGATCGACTGGTCGAACGTCTGCATGCCGTACTGCGACGTGCCCTGGGAGATGGCGCTGTTGATGTTGTGCGTCTTTTCCTTGTCGACGATGCAGTCGCGGATGAAGGCGGTCGCGATGAGGACTTCGACCGCCGGCACGCGGCCGCCGGCGTCGATTCTCGGAATGAGGCGCTGCGAGATGACCGCTTTCAGCACGGCCGCCAGCTGCAGGCGGACCTGCTTCTGCTGGTGCGGCGGATACACCGCGATGATGCGGTTGATCGTTTCGGTGGCGTCGAGCGTATGAAGGGTCGAGAAGACCAGGTGGCCGGTCTCGGCCGCGAGCAGGGCCGTTTCGATGGTCTCGAAGTCGCGCATTTCGCCGACGAGAATGACGTCGGGATCCTGACGGAGCGCGCTGCGCAGCGCGTGCGCGAACGACCGCGTGTCGACCGAGACCTCGCGCTGATTGACGATCGATCGGTTGTCGCGGTGCAGGAACTCGATCGGATCTTCGACCGTCATCACGTGCGCGCTGCGCGAGCTGTTCACGTGGTCGATCATCGCCGCCAGCGTCGTGCTCTTGCCGCTGCCGGTGGTGCCGGTCACCAGCACGAGCCCGCGCTCTTCGTCGGAGATCTTGCGCAGCACCGGCGGCAGCAGCAGGTCGTCGACGGTCAGAATCTTCGTCGGGATGACGCGGAGCACCATCCCCATGGTGCCGCGCTGCTGGAAGATGTTGACGCGAAAGCGGCCCAGGCCGCCCACGCTGTAGGCCAGGTCGACTTCCTGCGACTTGACGAACTTGTCGCGCTGCTCGGGCGACATCATCTTCGCGCCCATGGCGAGCGTGTCGTCGTTGGTCAGCCGCTTCTCTTCGCTGACCGGGATCAGAAGGCCGGAGACGCGCGCCATCGGGTACGCGCCGACCTTGATGTGAAGGTCGGACGCACCCTTGGACACGGCCACACGAAGAAGATCGTCGATATTCATAAAAAAAGGGGCAGAGAGAAGCTCTCTGCCCCTTATCGGATCTTCAGGGTGCCGTGTTTAGCGCTTTTTGGCGGCGGCGGTGACCATTTCGGGCACGTACGTCAGCCATCCGTGGGTGTCGGGGGCCTTGCCCGCGATGGTGTCGAGGAACCGGCGCTGTATCGCTTCGGTGACGGGCCCGCGGCGGCCGGCGCCGACCTGGATCTTGTCGACCGAGCGCACCGGCGTGATTTCAACGGCGGTCCCGACGAAGAACACTTCGTCGGCGATGTACAGCATCTCGCGCGGAATGTTCTCCTGCGTCACGCGGTAGCCGAGATCCTCCGCCACCTGCACCACCATGTCGCGCGTAATGCCGGGCAGAATCGAGGCGCTCAGCGGCGGCGTGTAGATGGCGCCGTTCCGAACGAGGAAGATGTTCTCGCCGCTGCCTTCGCTGACAAAGCCGAACGTGTCGAGGGCAATCCCTTCGCTGTATCCGTTCGCTTCCGCTTCCATGCGGATGAGCGCGGCGTTCGCGTAGTTGCCGCTCGTCTTCGAGAGCGAGGGGAACGTGTTGGGCGCCATGCGGTTCCACGAGCTGACGCACACGTCGACGCCCTTTTCGAGCGCGTCGGCCCCGAGGTAGGTGCCCCATTCCCAGACCATGATGGCCACATCGACGGGGCAGGGCTTCGGGTTGACGCCCAGCGCGTTGTACCCGCGATACATCAGCGGGCGGATGTAGCACGCCTTGAAGCCGTTGGCCTGAACGGTTTCGACGACCGCCTTTTCAAGCTCTGCCTGGGTGTAGGGCGCGTCCATCCGGTAGATCTTGGCCGAGGAGACGAGCCGCGCCATGTGGGCGTCGAGGCGAAGGATCGCCGAGCCCTTGGGCGTGTCGTACATCCTGGCGCCTTCGAAGACGCCGCTGCCGTAGTGGATGACGTGCGAGGCGACGTGGATGGTTGCGTCCTTCCACTCCACGAGCTTGCCGTTCATCCAGATCTTGCCGGTACCCGCAAATGCCATACAAAAAGCTTAGCATTTACTGCGCTTCGCCACAAAACGGGCAGCGCGCCGATCGGGCCTGGAGTGGCTTGCGGCAGTGCCAGCAGAAGCGTGGTTGCGGCGTCACGCGCGCCCGCAATCGCGCATGGATGTCGAGGACATCGTCGGGAGGTGGCACGGCCACGGGCGGCGTCGTCGGCGTCATGTCTGCGCGGCGTGACTCGTAGGGTCTTCCGTCCTCCCCGGGTGGCGAGGAGGTCGTTCAGCAGATCGCTGGCGCGCTGGTAGCGGGCTTTGACGTCGGGCGCAACCGCCTTCATCACGATGTCGTTGATCTTCGACGGGATCTTCGGATTGCGCGTGCGCGGCGGCGACACGAGCTCGCCCTTCATCAGCTTCTCGAGATCGGCCGGGGTCGGCGTGTTGTAGGGCAGCACGCCGGTGAGCATCTGGTACATCGACACGCCGAGCGAGTAGATGTCCGAGGCGAAGACGGTCTTGCCATGAAACTGCTCGGGCGCCATGTAGGGCGGGCTGCCGATCACCGTGGTGCCGTGCGCCGCGATCTCGATGAAGCGCGATGTGCCGAAGTCGGCCACTTTCGCGACCCCGCCTTCGGTCACCAGGACGTTGCCCGGCCGCAGGTCGCGATGAATGACACCCTGCTGGTGCGCATGATCGAGGGCGTTGCAGATCTGGCAGGTGTAGTCGAGCGTGCGCTGAAGATCGAGCTTGCCGTCGCGCGAGATGACCGTCTCGAGCGTGTCGCCGCGCACGTACTCCATCACGATGAAGAAGATGTTCTCCTGCTTTTCGGCCGTCAGAATCGCCACGATGTTCGGGTGATTCAGACTGGCCAGCAGGCGCGGCTCCTGCAGCAGGTCGCCGAAATCCACGTTCTGCCGGTGCGGCACCTTGATCGCGACCTTCTTGTCGATCCAGGTGTCTTCGGCGAGGTAGACGGTACCGAACCCGCCACTGCCGAGTGGAGAGAGGATTCTGTACTTTCCGACCGTCTGACCGCGGAAGAACACTGGACGCAGTATACAGAAGAGTCTTGAGTCCGGAAGTCGGGAGTCGGAGAGTCCTGGAGTCGGAAGTCTGGAGTCGGAGAGTCTGGGAGTCGGAGAGTCGTGGAGTCGGAGGAGTCGTGGGAGTCAGGAGTCGGGGAGTCGCGAGAGTCCTGGAGTCCGCAGGAGTCCGGAGAGCGAGTCCGAAGTCTGCAGTCGAGGGATAGAATCCTGCCGTGCATCGGTTCTACGCGCCTTCGTTCGCCGCCGACGCCGTGTTCGAGCTGCCCGAAGACGAGGCTCGTCATGTGTCGCGCGTGCTTCGGATGCGTGCCGGCGATTCGATTGCGGTCTTCGACGGCCAGGGCCGCGAGGCGGTGGCGCGGGTCGAGACCGTCAGCGCCACGCGCGTCAGCGTGAAGGTCATCGAGCCGCGTTCCCCCGCGCCCGAGCCGCGGGTCCGCGTGACGCTGGCGCAGGCGCTGCTCAAGAGCGACAAGATGGATCGCGTCATTCGCGATGCCGTCATGCTCGGTGTTGCCGCCGTTCAGCCATTCGTGAGCCGGCGCACCGACGTGCCCATCAAAGCCGTCGCGGAGGGCGGCCGCCAGGACCGCTGGGATCGGACGGTCATCTCTTCGGTCAAGCAGTGCGGCCGCGCCGTCGTGCCCCTCGTTCACCCGACAAAGGCGCTGCATGACGTCCTTACGTCAACCGCGGCCGAAACACGGCTGATGTTTGTCGAACCAGGCGCTCGCGCCGAGGTGGCGGATCTGACGAGGCTGGAAGGGCAGCGGCCGTCCACGGCGATGGTTCTCATCGGACCGGAAGGTGGCTGGGATGCCGCCGAACTGGATGCGGCGATGGAGGCCGGCGTCACGCTCGTGACGCTGGGCCGCCGAACCCTTCGCGCCGATGCGGCGGCGGCGGCCGCGATTGCGGTGCTTCAGTATGTCTGGAAGGATCTCTGACATGCGCGCGAGGCATGGTCTCTCGATGTTGATGGCCGCGGCAGTCCTGCTGCTGCCTGCCGGATCTGCATCGAACTCCGAGGCTCAGTCGAAGAACGCCGACCACGTGATCGTCGTCACCCTCGACGGGATGCGGTGGCAGGAAGTCTTTTCCGGCCTGTCGAGCGCGCTCGTGAACGAGGCCGACGGCGGTGTTCGCAATGCCGAGGCGATCGACCGGCGGTTTGGCGGGACGACCGCGGAAGAGCGGCGCCGGCGGCTGATGCCGTTTCTGTGGTCGGTCGTGGCCAGAGACGGGCAGATCTTCGGCGATCCGTCGGCCGGCAGCGAAGCGCGCGTGACAAACGGCGTGGCGATTTCGTATCCGGGCTATAACGAGATGTTCGCCGGATTCCCCGACGAGAACATCACGACGAACGCTCGCACCTTCAATCCCAATGTCACCGTGCTCGAATGGCTGAATGGGTTGCCGCCGTTCAGGGGCAGGGTCGCCGCGTTTTCGTCGTGGGTACTGTTGCCGTGGATCCTGAACGAGCCCCGAAGCGGTATTCCGTCGATCGCGGACGGTCTGCTCATCCGCGACGTGGATTCCGATGCGGCACGAATGGTGAACGAACTGGCGGGAGGACTTCCGCAATACTGGACGGAGTCGAAGTTCGACGCTCCGACCGCGGTTGGCGCGATCGAGTACCTGCGCCGCAAGCGTCCTCGTGTGCTCTACGTGATGTTCGAGGAAACCGACGAATGGGCGCATGGACGGAGGTACGACCTGTATCTCGACGCCGCGTTTCGCAACGACGGATTCATCAAGCGCCTGTGGGAGACCGCGCAATCGCTGCCCGACTACAAGGGCCGCACGGCGCTCGTCGTCACGACCGATCACGGTCGAGGTGCGTCCGGGATGGATTGGCCGGGTCACGGCGCGAAAGTGCCGGGTGCCGACAGAATCTGGATTGCAACGCTCGGTCCGGGCGTCGCCCCGCTGGGGGTGCGGAAGAACGTCCAGGTCACGCAGAGTCAGGTCGCGGCCACGATTGCCCGGCTGGTGGGGCAGGACTACAACCGTGCCTCACCGAAAGCGGCGGCGCCCTTACCCCTGCAATGAGGACGCGAAGACGCCGCAGAGCCATTCGTCTTCCTGGTTGACTCTCCCGCGCCCGAGAAAATTCTGCAGTGCTGTCATGACCGGTTGCTTTTCGGTCTCCATGAACCCGCTGACGATCAAGGAACCGCCCGGTTCGATGAGGCACGCGAGCGCTTCCGCGGATCGCTCGACGAGCGCGCCCGTCAGATTCGCGAGCGCGACATGGCCACGCAGCGCCATATCGCGGAAGTCCCCCTCTTCGAACTGAATGCGATCGTCCACGTGGTTCAGGAGCGCGTTCTCGCGCGCGTTTTCGAGCGCGTCGGGATCGATGTCGACGCCGATGGCCGACCGCGCGCCGAGCTTGATCGCGGCAATGGCCAGCACACCCGAGCCGCACCCGATGTCGAGCACCGTGCAGTTGTCGAGAGGCAGCTCTTGCAAGGCCCTGAGCGCCAGCCGCGTCGTCGGATGGTGACCCGTGCCAAACCCGGTGGAGGGCTGGATCACGATGAGAGGGTTCCGGGATCCGTTTTCGTGCGCGTCCGCGCGAAAACGGATCCCGGAACCGTTCTACGTCCCACGGTGGCGCGATCACAACCCGGCCGACGGCGATCGCCTTCAACTGCGCCTGCGATCGCGCGGCCCAGTCTTCGTCTTCCACGTCGATCCGTTTGACGTACGATGTACGAACCGAACGCCACGGCCAACGCCTGTGCCGCGGCGTCGCGCGCCGCCGGCGTCGTGAAGAACGCCCGCAATGGGCCTTCTTCGTCGGATTCGTGAATGGCTGTGGGTTGGAAATCATCGAGCTCGGCGATGACGAGCTCGACGAGCTGAGGATCGCAGCCTGGAACGTGAATCTCCAGGGCGGGCCAGGACTTACCCAAATATGTCTTTGACCTTGTCGAAGAGATTCTTTTCGTCCTCCGGCGCGTCGGCCGGCCGGGGCTCGAATTGTTCCTTCGGCAGCGCCTTGCTCAACTGCTCGAGCAGCGCGCGCTGTTCCTTGTTCAGCTTCTTCGGCGTCACCGCCTGCACGGTGAAGTAGAGGTCGCCCTTCCCCCGGCCCGACACGTCGGGCATACCCTTGCCGCGGAACCGGAAGACCGTTCCCGACTGCGTGCCTTCGGGCACCTTGAACCCCTCGTGCCCGTCGAGCGTCGGGACTTCGATGGTTCCACCCAGCGCGAGCGTGGTGAAATTCAGCGGGACCTCGCAAGCCAGATTGTTGCCGTCGCGGCGGAAGAAGGGATGTGCGGCCACCTCGATGAACACGTAGAGATCGCCTGCCGGGCCGCCCTGTGGACCGCTTTCGCCTTCGCCGCTGATGCGCAGGCGCTGGCCGTCGGCGATGCCCGCGGGAATCTTGACCGTCAGCTGGCGCTCCTTCGTCGTCCGGCCCGCCCCTTGCACGTGGCGCAGGGCTTCGCGATGATGCGCCCGGTCCCGTCGCAGCGCGAGCAGGTGCGCGCCACCGTGAAGAATCCCTGCTGGAACCGCTGCTGTCCGCGGCCCTGGCACTGCGGGCAGGTCGTGGGACTGCTGCCGGCGGCGGCGCCCGAACCGTGGCACGTCTCGCAGGTTTCGAGGCGGGGGATCTGAATCGCCGTCTCCACACCCTTGGCGGACTGCTCGAACGAGATCTCCAGGTCGTAGCGCAGGTCGCTGCCGCGCTCGGGACCGCCGCGGCGGCCCCCGCCGAAGAAGTCGCCGAAGATGCCGCCGAAAATGTCCTCGAAGCCCGCGAACGTCGATGGATCGAACCCGGCGCCCGCCTGGGAAGAGACTCCGGCGTGGCCGAACCGATCGTACCGCGCGCGCTTCTCACCATCCGAGAGAATCGCGTACGCCTCGGCGGCCTCTTTGAACTTCTCTTCGGCGCCTTTGTTGCCCTGGTTCCTGTCGGGATGGTGTTGAAGCGCGAGCTTGCGGTACGCGCTCTTGATCTGCTGGTCCGCGGCATTCTTCGGGACCCCGAGGACCTCGTAGTAATCCCTTTTGCTCACGCTTTCGCTACTTTCACCATGGCGGGCCGTATCAGCCTGTCGCCGAGCCGATAGCCGCGCGTGAATTGTTCCGTCACCTCGCCATCGCGGCGATCCGGGGCGGCCTCGTATGCCACCGCCTGGTGAAGCTGGGGATCGAAATCGGTCCCGACGGCGTTGATGGGGGTGACGCCGCGCTTGCGCAGCATCTCGATGAGCGCGCGATGAATGATGTCGAGCCCCTGGCGGTAGGATTCGGCCCCCGGCGCGTCGCTTTGCAGCGCGCGCTCGAAATCGTCGATCACCGGCAGCAGGTCCTGAATGAGATCGATGGCCGCATACTGCGCCGTCTCTTTTCGCTCGCGATCGATGCGCTTGCGATAGTTATCGAACTCGGCTGCCTGTCGCAGCAGCCTGTCCTGCAGGCTCTCCCGCTCTTTGCGAAGCTCGGCGAGCTCGTCGGCAGGGGCCGCCGTGGCGGCGGTCGCCGGCGAGGCGCCCTCTTCCTGCAGACCTCCGGCTTCTTCCGGTACATCGGCAGCATTGGAACGTGTGGACTGATCAACCATGATTCGTGCCCGTTGATTACATGCTGTCGCGCAGGACTCGTGAAACGGCCTGTGCGACACCGTCGACGACGGCAATGGTTCGTGAGTAGTGCATGCGCATCGGTCCGATGACGCCCACGGTGCCGCGACGCGTACCGTCGGCGTAGGTCGACGCGATGATGCTGAATGGACGTAAATCCGCGGCCCGGTGTTCCTGGCCGATGACGATCGTCAGCCCGGGACCGTCGATGTATTCGTTGAGCAGCCGCACGAGCCGCTCTTTTTCTTCGACCATCCGCAGCAGCGCTTTGAGCGTGCTGAGGGAGATGTTGTTGTCTTCGCTGGTTTCGTCGAGCAGAGACGAAGCGCCGTCCACGAAGAGCGGCGACTTCTTCGGCAGCTCTTCCAGCCCCGGTACGCGCCAGCTTCAGCGCGCGGGAACGCAGCGCGTCGGCGAGCGTCCGCTCGTGCCGCAGCCGCTCCATCACCGCAAGACGGATGTGCTCGAGCGGCATGCCGGCGAATTCGGTATTCAGGTAGTTCGCCGCCTGCCGGAGGTCGTGCGAATCGATTTCCTCCCCGACATCGATCGCCTTGCGCGACACCTGTCCGCCGTCCGCGACGACGATGACGAGCACCTTGGTCGCGCTCAGCGGGACGAACTCGATTTCCTTCAGGATGCCCTCCGAGGTCATCGGCAGGGCAAAGGCGACGAGCCGCGCCGTGCGCGAGAGCACCTGCGACACGGCCGCCAGGACGTCTTCGGCAAGCGCCGGTGTTCCGGCGTCACGCCGCAGCTGCGCTTCCACGGCCGCCCCGCCCCGCACCGAACGGGGAGCGGCGAGGAGCTGGTCGACATAGAAGCGATATCCACGGTCTGTGGGGATGCGGCCCGCCGACGTGTGGGGCTGTTGGAGGTAGCCCAGCTCCTCCAGCTCGACGAGCGTATTCCGGACGGTGGCCGAGGAGACGCTCAGGCCGGACAAGGCGGCCAGGCGCGTCGAGCCCACCGGCTCTCCGCTCTCGATGTATTCGGCAACGAGCGCGGCCAGTATCTGGGCCGCTCTTGCTGAAGGCTGTGTCATGTGGAGGTTAGCAGTCGCGTCCGTCGAGTGCTAAAGAAGATTATACCCCTTACGGCGAAACCTTCGGCAACGGCGCTTTGGAAGGCTTTTCCCAGCGCATCGATACCGCGGCGACCTTGGGGTCCAGAATCTTCCCCCGGCGCACGGCGATGAGCTCGGCCAGAATCGCGACGGCGATTTCTTCCGGGCTGACGGCGCCGATGTCGAGCCCGACCGGCGCGTGCACGCGCTGCAGGCATTCGGGAGGCATGCCCTCTTCGAGCAGGGCATCGTAGATGCGCGTCACCTTGGCCTTGCTGCCAATCAGCCCCAGATAGCGGAGGTCGCGCGCGGCGAGCGCGCGCAGCGCGTCAAGGTCGTGCGTATGACCGCGCGTCACGATCACGACGTACGCATGGGAGGGCAGGTCGGCGCGGTGCAGCCAGTCGGGGATCGTCTCGACGATCACCTCTTCGGCATCCGGAAAGCGCTCCGTGTTCGCGAACTTCTCGCGGTCGTCGAGCACGTGCGTCCTGAACCCGATGGTGTGCGCGAGCCGGGCCAGGTGATAGCCGACATGCCCGGCGCCGATGACGTACAGCCGCGGTGTGGCTTCGAGCGGCTCGATGTACACCTGCATCTGGCCGCCGCACACGAGCCCGTTCTCCTGGGCGAAATCGTCGTTGAGGTCGTACTTCACCAGCTGCGGCTTGCGAGACTGAATGGACTCTTTCGCCTTCCAGAACGCATCGTTCTCGTAGCAGCCGCCTCCGATGGTGCCGACGGTACGGCCGTCCGGAAAGACGAGCATCTTCGCGCCCACGCGCTGGGGCGTCGAGCCGTTCGCCGACACGATGGTCACGAGCGCGGCTTCTTCCCCCCGCTCGAGCGCCTCGGTCAGCGCTTCGAAAACCTCCTGGGACATGTACACTCGATTATAGGCAGGGCTAAAGTCCTGCGCTACGTGGAGCTTCGTGGGTCGTGAGCGATCGGAGTTCGCAGGACCTCGACGTCGGGACCACAGAACCTAGAACCTGACGAACCCAGAACCTAGAACCCAGAACCTAGAACCGGTGAATCTCGCACAGTTCGTGCGGCTCCGAGCCGCTCAGGAAGCACTCGCTGTACGACGCGCAGGCACCCCGGCAGGGCCGTCGCGCCTGTGTCCCGATCGACATCGACGAAGTTGATGTTGTCCGGGACGTCGAAGGCGTGGTCGCCGCGGCCCGCCAGCGCCCGCTGCATGAAGCTGAGCCAGATGGGGAGGGCCGCCTGTGCGCCGCTGAGGCCGAGCGCCTGATTGTCGTCCAGGCCCACCCAGACGACGGTCAGCAGCTCGGGGGTGAAGCCGACGAACCATGCGTCGCGCAAATCGTTGGTGGTGCCCGTCTTGCCGGCCGCGTCGAGGCTGAAGCCCGAGGCCCGTACGGCGGCGCCGGTGCCCTCGCTCAGGACGCTCCGCATCATGTTGGTGACCAGATACGTCGTATCGGCCCGCGCCACGCGCTTGGCCGGCGATTCCTTGGCCACGATCTCGGTCTCGCCACGCTCGATGCGCAAGAGCGATCGCAGCGCGCGCGTCTGGCCGCCGTTGGCGAAGATCGTGTACGCCGAGGCGATGTTCATGGGCGTGGCCTCGAACACGCCGAGCGCGATCGACGGGAAGGCGCGGGGTGCGGTGCCCGCGCCGATGCGGCGCCACAGGTCGGCGACGCGGTCGTAGCCGGCCGCCTCGGCGACCTTCACGGTCGCGGCGTTCCGCGACATCGCGAGGGCCCGGCGGAACGTGATTTGGCCGTCGTACTCGTTCTCGTAGTTCGCGGGCGTCCACGGCGTGCCGTTCGCATCGAAGGTCGTCGGTTCGTCGTTCACGAGCGTCGCCGGCGACAGCGCCGTGCCATCTTCGGCGGCGCGTTCGAACGCCGCCAGGTAGACGAACGGCTTGAACACCGATCCCGGCTGACGATTCGCGCTGACCGCGCGATTGAACTGCGACTGGTTGTACGACCGCCCGCCGACCATCGCGAGGATGTCGCCCGTACGCGGATCGACCGCGATGAGCGCGGCCTGCGGCACGCGGGGACGTTTCCGGCGCGAGAGCAGCTGATCGACCTTGGCAATGCCGTTGCTGACCGCATCCTGCGCGAACCGCTGCAGGTGCAGGTCGAGCGTCGTGTAGACGTCAACCGCCTCGGTGGTCTGCGTGACGCTCGGGAACTGCTCGGCGAGCGCCAGGCCGGCGAAGTCGACGAAGTACGGCGCCTCGGCGTCGAGCGCGCGCGCCACCGGTGACAGCGGTTCCTTCGACGCGCGCTCGGCCGCATCTGCGGAAATGAAGTCGCCGCTGGCCATCGCTCTCAAGACGACGTTCCGGCGTTCGCGCGCCTTGGCGGCCGCGTTGAACGGCGACAGCGTGTTGGGCGACTGGATGATGCCGGCAATCGTGGCCGCTTCGCCGAGCGACAGGTTGTTGACGTCCTTGCCGAAATAGAGCCGCGCGGCTTCGGCCACCCCGTGAATCGCAAACGACCCGCGATTGCCGAGATACACGTCGTTCAAGTAGAGCTCGAGCACTTCTTCCTTGGTCGCCCTGATGTCGAGGACGACCGCCATGAACTGCTCTTGAATCTTGCGGCGCCACGAGCGCTGGCGCGTCTGCTGCTCGACGAGCATTTCCTCGGTCAGGAAGAAGTTGCGGGCCAGCTGCTGCGTGATGGTGCTGGCGCCTTCCAGGTACGGCCGGTTGCCGAAGATATTGGTGAACACGGCGCCGACGATTCGGATCGGGTCGATCCCGGGGTGGGAGTAATAACGCTGATCTTCGATGGCGA
Organism: Vicinamibacterales bacterium; assembly: GCA_963850725.1. GTDB lineage: Bacteria > Acidobacteriota > Vicinamibacteria > Vicinamibacterales > JAMQPK01 > JAMQPK01. The sequence goes on along the minus strand of CAWKMQ010000014.1, from coordinate 21,973 downwards.
GCACCGCGTCGACCATGCGCGACGGCAGCGCAGACAACGGCACCTGCCGTTGTTTGACCCGCGCCTGAATGAGCGCGGTCAGCATCGGCGCGTCCATCGTGACGCGGGAGATCGCCTGTTTCCCGACCGACAGCCCCTCAATCCTGTTGCCACCCGCCGTCGGCGGCGGCTGGCCCCGGCCGCGCCGCGGCGGACCCGGCCGCTGGAAGCTCACGATAACGGTCTTGCCTTTGTGGCTCCCTGCGCGAGGCGTGATGCTCACCAGCGCGCCGGTGACGGCGAACTCGCCGGGGTTCTCGGCCTGCGTGCGCTGGGCGTATCCGAGGTCGTTGAGCCGATCGAGCAGCTCTTTCTGCGAGATGTTGTCGCCGCGCCGGATTTCGAGCGGCCGCGCGAAGACGCGCGGCAGCACGCGATCGCGCTCGCCGTGAAGGCGCGCGTCGATCATCCGCGAGAAGGACACGTAGTAGTAGCCGGTGAGGGCGCACACGACGACGAACATCGTCGCCGCGGAGATGGCGATGTATTTCGTCGCTTTGGGGTTGGCGCGCGCCAGCACGACGAGGCGGTCGCGCAGCACGACGAGCTGTTCCCTCGCCCACACGAGCCTGGATTTCGGCTTTGATGGCATTTATAAGGTCAGCACCCAGTGGTGGCCGATATCGAGCGGCAACTCGTCCACGAGCCTTTGGACGAACGCCGGGCCGTAACGGTTGAGCAGGGCAATCGTGCCGAGCGCCCGTTCCTGGGGGATGCCATCGGGAAACGCCTGGGCCTGGGCCCGCGCGAACTGGCGCCGCAGCGTGTCGTCGCGTTTCTTGGCCGCGCTGATGATTTTTCCGCCGAGCGCGGTCAAATCGTGCTCCAGCTTGCCCAGCGTCGATTTCGCCGCCCCTTCGAGCGTGGCGTCAATCGACCCGACGGATGCGATGATGGCCGCCATCTTCTCCTTGATGGTGTTATCGGCATCTTTCATCGCCCGGTCCACCGACTCGGGCAGCGATGCCGCGAGGAGCCGGTTGAGCGCCGATTCGTCGCGTGGCTGCAGCGATTCGAACGGCACGGCGTACTTCTCCAGAAAACGCGCGCCCGCCGAATCGAGCACCGTGGCGCTCGCCCGGGGGAACATCAGCGGCATCGGCACGCCGAAATGCGCGTACACCTCGCGGAGCTGCCCGAGATAGGCCAGCTCGTTGGGACCGCTGACGTAACACACGGTCGGGAAGAGCGCGTCCTGAACGATCGGACGCACGAGCACGTTCGGGCTGAAGGTCTCGGGCCGTGTGCGGGCTTCTTCTACAAGATCGGGCGTGGCGGCGTCGATCGGCGTTCGTGCGCCATCGATGCGAAAGAGCGCCACAGCCGAGGCAGAGGAGGCCTCGACCTGCGCGTGGTATCCCGCCGCGTGCAGACGCTTGCCCGCGGCGTCTGCGAGCGCCCACGTCCGGCCGGGATGCCGCAGCTCGTGTTCGAAGATCCCGCTGACGATCGGCTTCGACGCGCGATCGAAGCACTCGAACACGACGACACCCAGCCCGCCCAGGTGTTTGTCGAGCAGCCGGGCGAACGCGTCCGACATCGTGACACCGGGCCGATAGGCGGTTTTCAGATCCTCGATGAGCTCGGCCGTAAAATCGGTCGGCGGCAGCACGGTCGAGAGCTGAGCGATCGCCGCGTTAATCTCCTCGCCCAGCGTGATCCGGCAAATCGGCGCCGACCCGGCCCCGGGCGGCGAGGGCAGCGCGATGGCATGACGCTGCTGCTCGGCGTCGAAGACCGACACCGACGCCACTTCATCCCAGTCGTGATCTTCGGATTCGACCCAGAAGACCGCGACGGCCGGAACGCCGTGCTCCTCGGTGACGCGCGCGGCGAGTTTTGCCGCTGTCAGTCCCTTGTAGAACGTGAACAGTGGACCACCGAACAGTCCCGCCTGCTGTCCGGTCACGATCGCGACGCTCTTCGGATCGGCGAGGCGCGCCGCCGCATCGCGCGCGGCCTGCGGCGCATGACGGCGTTCGAGCTGACTCAAAAGAATGCGGCTGAGCCCGGCCCGGTCGCGCGGATGCTGCTGCGCGTTGGCAATTGCGCGTCGCCCACGACGCGCGCGAGGCAGGATCGCCCGAAAAAAACGGCGCAAGCGCTGAAAACTGGAATGCGTAATCGGTGGCGAGCTTCTTGACCCAGGGAAATCGTCGGAGATCGACAGGAATGTGCAACGAATTTATGTTACCATTCGCCCACTGAACCGCGAAGATTCTGTCCTCTATTTTCCTCCCGAATCATTCGGGCCGTTCAGGGTTCTCCATCAGATTGGTGCGGGCACGCTGGGTCCGGTGTTTCGTGCGTACGAGCCGGCCGGCACCAATCGCGATCGGCTCGTGGCGATCAAGGTGTTTCGTCTCGATCTCACGCCCGAACAGGCCGCCTCGCTCGTCGCGGAGCTGAACGCGCTCGTCGCCGCGGATCTCACTCATCCCCACATCGCCGCGCCGATCGCCGCCGGACTCGAACATGGCACGGCCTATCTCGCGCAGGAATACGCGGTGGGCGAGTCGCTCGACGTCGTGCTCCGTGAAAACGGACCGATGTCGATTGCCGGCGGGGTGGCGCTCGTCGAGGCGCTGGCTGGCGCGCTCGATTTCGCGGCCGACCGCGGCGTGCGTCACGGCTCGCTGCATCTGCGCGACATCCTCGTCGGGGCCGATGGTGCCGCGCGTCACGGGGTTCGGCATTTCGCAGGCGTTGACGAAGATTGGCGCGAAGCGTCCAACGCGGCCGCAGTATTCCTTGCCCGATGGGCCCTCGGATGTGTATTCGCTTGGCGCGATCGCATTCGAAGCCGTCACCGGGAAGCGGGCATCGCAGGATAATCTGGCGGATTTCGAGCAGCAGCACGGCGTCGAGCTGCGCAGCGCGTTTGACGTCGCGCTCAACTCGAATCCCGAGCTGCGGCCGGAGCGTGCGGGCGATTTCGCGGAAGTGCTGCGCGATGCGGCGGAGATGACGGCCGAGGCCGAGCGCAACAGCTCGTCGCGACCGCCATCGACGGTGACCCGCCTGCGGTGGCGAGCTGCGGACGCCGGTCGATCTGGATCTGCACGTGAGACCGCCATCGCCAGCCGTGGAAGCGCGCCGGCAGATCCGGTCGACGCCCTGAAGGAATGCCGACTTGCCGCCGCCGTTTCCCGTCAGCTGGTCGGCACAACCGCCCCGCGCGCTGCAAAGCGAGGTGCCCGTGGAGCCCGAGACCCGCCGATGGCCGATCGTCGCGAGCTTTCTTGCGTTTGCGATGGTCGCCGCGTTCGTCGGTGTCGTTTTTCCTGCAGTCGCGCGGGAATGTGCCCGCGGGCGAGCCCGACGCGGCGGTTCAGGAGACGACCGTCGACGTCGCCGCGCACGCCGCCGCCGGCTGCGGCGCCCGAGCCGCCGCCAGCCAGGAGTACACAAGGTGTGCGCGAACCCGCGCCGTCGCCGTCGCCGCCGGCGCCCGTGCCTTCGCGCCCGGCGTCGGGCGCCGTGCGTCGCACGCGAACCGGCAGCCTGCTCGTGCGAACGACGCCGAGCGATGCCGACATTCTTGTGAACGGACGCGCGCACGGAAAAACACCGCTCGTGCTGCGCGACCTGGCGCTCGGATCGTATACGATTCGAGTAGCGCACGACGGCTACGCGGTCGAAGAACGCACGCTTCAACTCACGTCGCAGCGGCCGGTCGTTTTCAACCACGATCAATCTGCGCGCGGCGCCCGCGCCTCCGGCGGCGCGCGGCGGGCCCGAGGAAAAGTCGGGGCCCGGCGGGCTGAACGTGCAGTCGAGACCGTCAGGCGCGCGCGTGTATGTCAACGATCGGCTCGGTGGGCTCGACGCCCGTGACGATTCCGGACGTGCCGGCAGGAGCCGCAACGGTGCGCATCGAGTTGGACGGCTACGAGACCTGGACCACGACCGTGCGCGTCGGCGCAGGCGACGAGACCAGGGTTGCGGCCTCTTTGGAGAGAAAACAGGGTCAATGAACGCGGTTCTGGCTTTGGAGAATGGAACGGTCTATCGCGGCACCGCCGCCGGCGCCACGGGTGTGGCGCGAGGCGAAGTCGTGTTCAACACCAGCATGACGGGTTATCAGGAAGTCCTCACCGATCCGTCGTATGCCGGTCAAATCGTGACGATGACGTCGCCGCAGATCGGGAACTACGGTGTCGCGCCCGACGATGTCGAGTCGACCTCGCCGCAGGTGGCCGGCTTCATCATGCGCGAGGAATCACCGATCGCGAGCAACTGGCGCGCGTCGGGCACGCTGCGCGACTATCTCGTCTCGAACAACATCGTCGCCATTGCCGACATCGACACGCGCGACCTGACGCGGCTGCTGCGATCGGCCGGCGTCATGCGCGGCGTGATTGCGACGGGCGATGTCGACACGGGCGAGCTGGTGCAGCAGGCGCGCGCGATTCCGAGCATGGAAGGCACGGATCTCGTGAAAGCGGTGACGTGCGAATCGGCGTTTGCGTGGCCGACCGGGATTTCGAGGTCCGCGTCCGAAGTGCGGCCCGATCTTCTGCTGCCCGCGCAGGGCAGGGCGAAGCGGCCGCTGCGCGTCGCGGCGTACGATTTCGGCATCAAGTGGAACATCCTGAGGCGCCTCGCGACGTACGGCTGCCAGGTGCAGGTGTTTCCGGCGCACACACCCGCGTCGGAGGTGCTGGCCGCCGACGTGGACGGGATCTTTTTGAGCAACGGCCCCGGAGACCCGGCTGCCGTCGACTATGCCATCCAGAACACGCGCGAGCTGCTGAAGGAAGACAAGCCGATCTTCGGCATCTGCCTCGGCCACCAGATTCTCGGCCTCGCGCTCGGCGGAAAAACGTTCAAGCTGAAATTCGGGCATCGCGGCGCGAACCATCCGGTGAAGTTTCTCGAGACCGGCAAGGTCGAGATCACGTCGCAGAACCATGGCTTCGCGGTCGATCCCGATTCGCTGCCCGCCGACGTGAAGGTGACGCATCTCAACCTGTACGACGGAACTGTCGAAGGGCTGAGAGTCGTGGACCGGCCGATTTACTCGGTGCAGTATCATCCCGAGGCCTCACCCGGGCCGCACGACGCGGACTATCTGTTCAAGCAGTTCGTCGACGATATGGAGCAGCCGCGTGGCTAGGGATTCGGGATTCGGGATTCGGGATTAGGAATGCCACGCAGAGACGATCTCAAGCGAATTCTCGTCATCGGCGCCGGGCCCATCGTGATCGGCCAGGCGTGCGAGTTCGACTACTCGGGCACGCAGGCCTGCAAGGCGCTGCGATCCGAGGGCCTCGAAGTCATCCTCATCAACAGCAATCCGGCGACGATCATGACCGACCCGGAGATGGCCGATCGCACCTATATCGAGCCGCTCACGGTCGAAGCGGTGACGGAGGTCATCGCCAAGGAGCGCCCCGACGCGATTCTGCCCACGGTGGGCGGGCAGACGGCCTTGAACCTCGCGGTGGCGCTCCACGAAGCCGGTGTGCTCGACGAGTACGGCGTCACGCTGATCGGCGCGAACGTCGACGCGATCAAGCTCGGCGAGGATCGGCTGCTCTTCCGTGATGCGATGAAGGAGATCGGCGTCGAGACGCCGGCCAGCGGCCTCGCGCGCATCGGCCGACGAGGCGATGAGGATCGTCAAGACGACCGGTTTTCCGGCGATTATCCGGCCGTCGTTCACGATGGGCGGCGTCGGCGGCGGCATCGCCTACAACGTCGAGGAATTCCGCGACCTCGTCGATCGCGGGCTCGAGATGAGCCCGGTGCACGAGATCCTGATCGAGGAATCGGTCATCGGCTGGAAAGAATTCGAGCTCGAAGTGATGCGCGACGTTGCCGACAACTTCGTCGTCATCTGCTCGATCGAGAACATCGATCCGATGGGCGTGCACACGGGCGACAGCATTACCGTCGCGCCGGCGCTGACGCTGACCGACAAGGAATACCAGCGCATGCGCGATGCCGCGCGGCGCATCATCAACAAGGTGGGCGTCGAGACCGGCGGATCGAACATCCAGTTCTGCGTGAACCCGCAGGACGGGCGGATGCTGGTCATCGAGATGAACCCGCGCGTGTCGCGGTCGTCGGCGCTGGCGTCGAAGGCCACGGGGTTCCCGATTGCGAAGATCGCCGCCAAGCTGGCGCTCGGGTATCACCTCGACGAGATTCCAAACGACATCACGCGGCTGACGCCGGCGTCGTTCGAACCGACGATCGACTACGTCGTGACGAAGATTCCGCGGTGGAACTTCGAGAAGTTTCCGCAGGCCGACCGCACGCTGACGACCCAGATGAAGTCGGTGGGCGAGGCGATGTCGATTGGCCGCACCTTCAAGGAGTCGTTCCTCAAGGGCGTGCGATCGCTCGAGCTGGGGAAGGCGGGCCTGCTGCTGACGCAGCCGCACGACGACGAAGACGACGCGGCGCTGCGGAAGAAGCTGGTGGTGCCGAACGACCGGCGCATGTGGGCGCTCTTCAAGGCCCTCGAGCGCGGGTGGACGGTCGACCATCTTCACGAGCTGACCCACATCGATCCGTGGTTCCTCGAGCAGTTCAGGCAGATCGCCGAGCTGCGGCGGATTGCCGGCATGCAGGAATTCCGCGAGCTGTCGACGGATTTCCTGAGAACGTTGAAGCGGACCGGCTTCGGCGACGGTGAAATCGCCGCCATCTACGGCGTGCCGGAAGCCACGATTCGCGAGCGCCGCATCGAAGAGAAGCTGGTGGCGGCCTACAAGCGCATCGATACCTGCGCGGCCGAGTTCGAGTCGTTCACCCCGTACATGTACAGCACGTACGAGCGCGGTGACGAGTCGAATCCGAACAGCAAGGCGAAGGTCATCATCCTCGGAAGCGGACCGAACCGTATCGGTCAGGGTCTCGAGTTCGACTACTGCTGCTGTCACGCGGCGTTTGCGCTGCGCGACGCGGGGTTCGAGACCGTCATGATCAACTGCAATCCCGAAACGGTGTCGACCGACTACGACACGACCGACCGGTTGTACTTCGAGCCGCTGACGTTCGAAGACGTCATGTCGGTGATCGATCGCGAGAACACCGCCGGCGGCGACGTGTCGTGCCTCGTCCAGTTCGGCGGGCAGACGCCGCTGAAGCTGTCGCTGGCACTGCAGGCGGCCGGCGTCAGGATTCTCGGCACGTCTCCCGATTCCATCGACCTCGCCGAAGATCGCCGCCGATTTGCGCAGTTGCTCTGGGATCTCGGCATTCCGCAGCCCGCCAGCGGAACGGCCACCTCGCGCGAAGAAGCGCGCGAAGCGGCGCAGAAGATCGGGTTCCCGGTCGTCGTGCGGCCGTCCTACGTCCTGGGCGGGCGGGGCATGGCCATCGTGTACGACATGGGCACGCTCGACCGGTACATGATCAACGCCGTCGATGCCGCACCCGAGCATCCGGTCCTGATCGACAAGTTCGTGGAAGATGCCTTCGAGCTCGACGTCGACTGCGTGGCCGACGACACCGGCGCCGTCGTGATCGGCGGCATCATGGAGCACATCGAGGAAGCCGGCATTCACTCGGGCGACAGCTCCTGCGTGGTGCCCCCGTATCTCGTGGCCGAACGGCATCTCGCGACCATCCGCGATTACACGCGCCGCATCGCGCGCGCGCTGAAGGTGGTCGGCCTCATGAACGCGCAGTACGCCATCAAGGACGACGTGGTGTACGTGCTCGAGGTGAACCCGCGTGCGTCGCGAACGGTGCCGTATCTGTCGAAAGCGACCGGCGTGCCGCTGGCGAAGATGGCGGCGCTGGTGATGGCCGGCAAGACGCTGTCGCAGCTCGGGCTCGAAGAAGATCTCGAGGTGTCGGGCGTGTTCGTGAAGACACCGGTGTTCCCCTTCGTGCGCTTCCCTGGTGTCGACTCGATTCTCGGTCCCGAGATGAAGTCGACAGGGGAGGTGATGGGCGGCGCGACGACGTTTGGCGCGGCGTTCGCCAAGGCCCAGCAGTCGGTGGGACAGCGCCTGCCGGAGAAGGGCTCGGCGTTCATCAGCGTCAACAACGACGACAAGCCCAACGTCCTGCCGATCGCCCGGAACCTGGAAGATCTCGGATTCCGCATCCTCGCGACGCGCGGGACGGCCGCCTATCTCCGGGCGCACGGCATCGGGGTCGAGGTTGTCTTCAAGGTCAACGAGGGGCGCCCCAACATCGTCGATCACATCCTGAACAACCAGGTGCAGATCCTCGTCAACACGCCGCTCGGCCGCGAATCGTTCTTCGACGATCGCGCGATGCGGCGCGCGGCCATGGTCTACAACGTGCCCTGCATCACGACGTTGACCGGCGCGTCGGCGGCGGTCGAAGCCATTCGCGCCCTGCGCGGACAAACGCTCGACGTTCGCGCGATTCAGGACTACCACTCGGAGATCGCGCCCGCGCCGAAGGCTAGGCGAGGTGCGCGGGTGCGTGTCCGGTGCGGCACTGAGTTTGCTCGGCGGCCGCGTGCGCTGTCCCGCCGCTCTCGCTGCCATTGCGCTGGCTGCCGGCATTTCCGCCGGCATTTTCCTTTCAATCAGCTTTCATGTTGCCCTGCCCATCGCGCTGTGGGTGGCGGCCATCGGCGCGTTCGTCGCGCGCCGCGACGTTGCAACCATTGCGCTGCTGGCGTGCGGGTTCTTCACTGCTGGCATGGCGCTCGGACGCAGTGCAGATTCTGCGTCGCGCCAGCCACCGCTGCGCGCACTCTTCGATCAACACCTCGACCCTGGCGGGCACCAGATCTTCGCGATCGTTCACGGCCGGCTGCGGTCTGACGCGGCCAGAGGACCGGCAAGCGTCACGCTGGATGTGTTCGTCGATCGCGTCGAACTGAACGGATCGACATTCGAGACCGCCGGCGGCGTGTTGATCGGTGTTGGCGGCGAGGTCGGCGGACGACGAGATTCTCCAATGGCGCGGCGGCCGCCGCGTGGCATTTCCGGCCAGTCTTCGAAGACCCACCAGATATCTCAATCCCGGTGTACCCGATGGCGAACGGCAACTCGCGTGGCGCGGCACGCCGCTCGTGGGATCCGTCAAGAGCGGACGCCTCGTCGAGGTTGTCGCACGCGGCAGCGTAACCGCCGAAGCCTTCGCGTCTGGCCGGGCCGCCGTACGTCGGGCCGTCGCGTCGAGCGTCGGGCGTGTGGAGCGAGCGGTCGGCGGCCGTCGTGACGGCCATCCTCATCGGCGATCGGGCCGGACTCACAAGCGATGTCGAGCGGCGTCTCCAGGAAGCCGGCACGTACCACGTCATCGCGATTTCCGGCGGCAACATCGCCATCATCGCGGGCCTGTTTGTCTTCCTGTGCCGCGCGCTCAGGATTGGTCCGCGTGCGGCCGCGACGGTCGTGGTGGCCGTCCTCAGCGTGTACGCCCTCGCCATCGACGGCGGACCGTCGGTTGGACGAGCCACGTTGATGGCGGTCATCTACTTTGCGGCCGGGATATGGGATCACCGGGCGACGCCGCTGAACGTGGCCGCGATTTCGGCAGTGGTCGTGCTGTGCGCGAACCCGCTGCAAGTGGCGGATGCCGGTTTTGCGCTGACGTTCGCGGCGACGCTCGGCATTCTGATCGGCCTGCCGCGAATCGCCGGCGCGTGGGTGCTTGTCTGGATGGCGGCGTGCGCCGCTCGCGCTCGTGGCCGCGTCGGTCTGCGGCGGAAACGGCGCTCCTTCCCGTCAGCGCCTTCGTGTTCTCGCGCGTCACGTTCGCCGGCCTCGTCGTGAACTTCGCCGCGATTCCGATGATGACGGTCGTCCAGATTGCGGGGACTGCCGCCGTGGCCGCCTCAGTGTGCGTTCCCGCCGTTCTGCCGTGGGTTGGCTGGCTGGCGCACATGGGTGTGGAAGGGCTGATCGGGAGCGCGGTGGTCGTCGACTGGATGCCGTGGCTCACCAGACGCCTGGCTCCGCCAGCCCTCGCGGTCGTGGCGGCCTACTACGCGGCGTTGTCGATCGCGATGGCGAGTCCCGTCGTCGCCGGGCGCGTGGTCCGTCGAACGGCGACGCTCGGCGCCCTCGCGTGCGGTGTGTGGATTGTCGTCTCACCCGCCACGCCGTGGTCACAGCCGCGGCGGCTTCGAGTCACGTTTCTCGACGTCGGTCAGGGCGAGGCGGCCATCGTGCAGTTTCCCGATGGCCGCACGCTCGGCATCGACGCCGGCGGCCGTCTCGTCCGCGTCGTTCGATCTCGCGTCGCGCGTCATCGCGCCGGCCTTCTGGGCGCTGGGTGTTCGCCGCCTCGACTACATGAGCATCACGCATGGCGACGTCGATCACATCGGCGGCGCGGCGAGCCTGTTTCGCGACTTCAGGCCCTTTGAAGTGTGGGAAGGCGTGCCGATGCCACGGCACGGCCCGACACGGGAGCTTCGGATGCTGGCCGACGCAGCGGGCACCCCCTGGAGAACGGTGCAGCCACGCGATCGCATGAGCTTCGGCGGCGTCGAGCTTCTCGTGCACCATCCGCCGAATCCGGAATGGGAGCGCCAGCGGATTCGCAACGACGACTCGGAGGTCCTCGAGCTTCGGTCGGGCGGCGTGTCGTTCGTCTTCACGGGCGACATCGGGCGTGACGTCGAGCGCACGATCGCGCCCGGCTTCGAGCGCGCGGCGATCAGGATTCTCAAAGTCCCACACCACGGCAGCGGCACATCGAGCTCGCCGGCGTTCCTCGACGCGCTCCGCCCGGACATCGCGGTGATCAGCGCCGGACGGGGCAATCCGTTCGGGCATCCGGTGGGCGCCGTCCTCGACCGGTACCGCGACGCCGGCGCGGCGATTTACCGGACAGACCACGACGGAGCGGTGACGGTGGAAACGGACGGTACCACCGTGAGGGTCAAGACGTTTAACGGCCGCAGCTGACGCTGACCACCAAGGGACGACGGTGACCACGAAGGCACGAACGCAACAACCACGAAGCACGAAGACACGAACGTAACAACCACGAAGACACGACGACACGAAGATCGAGACCACGAAGGCACGACGACACGAAGGACCGGCTGTCGTAGGAGGTTCTTATGATCCGATCAAACTCTTGGCTCGATGAAGAGACTGAAGGGCATGTGGCCGAGGCCATTGATTGCGGCTTTGCCGTGCATCGGGAGTTAGGACCAGGATACATGGAGCCGGTTTACACCAATGCGCTGTGCCTCGAGCTGGCCGCGCGTAGCGTTCCCTTCGAGTGCGAGCGGGTGTTTACCGTAACGTATCGAGGTAAGTGTGTCGGGACTGCATCGACTGGATCTCGTTATCCGAGGCTGCATCGTTGTCGAGCTGAAGGCGGTTAAGACGCTCGAGCGGATCCATCGAGGCTCAACTGATGGCCTATCTGAAGGCAAGCCACATTCGGGTCGGCCTCCTGATGAATTTCGGAGGCCCGACCTTCAAGGAAGGAATTCAGCGTATCTTCATCGTCTTCTGAGTCTGTATTCGCTCGTCGTCGTGTCTTCGTGTCTTCGTGGTATCTGCGTGCTCGTCGTGTCTTCGTGTCTTCGTAGTATTCGAACCTTCGTCTTCGTGTCGTCGTGTCTTCGTGGTATTTGCAATCCTTTTGTCTTCGTGGCTTCGTGTCTTCGTGGTATTACTCGGCTTCCTTAATCCTCTGCCACTCGGCCTCCATCTCTTCCAGCGTCGCGCCTTCGAGGTTCCGGGCGGCCTCCGCGAAGCGCGCTTCCAGTTGATTGAAGCGCTTCGTGAACTTGTCGTTGGCTTTTCGCAGCGCCGCCTCCGGCTCGATGCCCAGTTTGCGCGAAAGGTTCGCAATCGAGAAAAGCAGATCGCCCATCTCTTCCTCCGCGCGCGCGGTGTCGTGCGGCGCGGCGTCCAGCGTTTCCCGCAGCTCCGCGACTTCCTCTTCGATCTTCGCGACGACGTCCGAGGTCGCCGCCCAGTCGAAGCCTACCGAAGCGACGCGCTTGCCGATCTTGTAGGCGCGGAGCAGCGAGGGCAGGCTCTTCGGTACGCTCCCGAGCGTGGTGTGCGGCGTACCCGACGCGGCGCGCTCCTGGGCCTTGAGGGAGTTCCACCGGTCGAGCGCCGCCTCGGCAGACGGGGCGCGCTCCTTGGATTCGGCGTCGTGCACGCGCCCGTCCTCCTGGAACACGTGCGGATGGCGGCGGACCAGCTTCTCGACGACCGTGCGCAGGGAATCGTCCACCGTAAACTGTCCGCTTTCAGCGGCGACCTGCGCGAGGAAGACCCCCTCGAAGATGTGGTCGCCGATCTCCTCCTTGAGCGCAGCCGTGTCGCCCCGCTCGATCGCATCGACCACTTCGTGCGCCTCTTCGAGGACGAAGTGGGTGAGGGAGCCGAGCGTCTGCTCCCGATCCCAGGGGCACCCCTCCGGCGACCGCAAGGTGCGCATCACCGCCACCAGCTTCTCGAACGCCTCGCCAGAACCGGCCATCAGCGTCCTTTCGTGGCATCTCGTGTCTTCGTGCATCTGCGTTGTGTCTTCGTGCCGTCGTGATCTTCGTGGTCATGTTAACATTCCGGTTTTCCTATGCCCGATCCGAACATCAACTTCGCGTCGTTCGTCCTGTCGCTCGCCGCCACCGCGGCCGTGCATTTCGGCGATCGCCTCGAGCCGGGAGCGACCGAGCAGGGGCCGGTCGATCTGCAGGCCGCCGGCCAGATGATCGACATCCTCGCGCTGCTCGAAGAGAAGACGCGCGGCAACCTGACGGCAGAGGAGCGCCAGCTGCTCGAGACCATCCTGTACGAGCTGCGGATGCGTTTCATCGAGGCGCAAGGCGAGGAAAAGAGAATCATCACCCCTTGAGCGCCACGGCCAGGGTGCTCGTGCTGGGCACGGGGACGTCGCATGGCGTGCCGATGATCGGTTGCGAGTGCGGCACGTGCCGTTCCACCGATCCGCGCGACAAACGATCCCGCGCGTCGATCCTCGTTCAACCCCAGGGCGGCCCGTCGGTGCTCGTCGATACGACGCCCGATTTGCGCATGCAGGCGCTCGCCCACGGCATCACGCGCGTGGACGCCATCGTCTACACGCACAGCCACGCCGATCACGTGATGGGGCTCGACGAAGTGCGCCGCTTCAACGTGCTGCAGAAGTCGGCGATCCCCTGCTACGGCGACGAGCGGACGCTGGACGATCTCAGGCGCATCTATTCCTACATCTTCAGCGCCGACACGCCCCGGGGCGGCGGCGTGCCGCAGGTGGTGCTCGCGCGGATCGCCGGCGAGTTCTGCATCGGCGCGGCGACGCTGGTGCCCGTGCCGCTGCTGCACGGCTCGCGGCCGATTCTCGGCTACCGGATCGGCTCGTTCGCCTACCTGACCGACTGCAGCGAGATTCCCGCCGCGTCGTGGCCGCTGTTGAGCGGCGTGCACACCGTCGTGCTGGATGCGCTGCGCGAGCGCCCGCATCCCACGCACATGTCGCTCGAGCAGGCGCTGGCCGTGGTCGCGCGCCTCGCGCCCGAGCGGGCATTCTTCACGCACATGTGCCACGATCTGCCGCACGCCGCCACGTGCGCGCGGCTGCCCGCGGGCGTGCAGTTGGCATATGATGGCCTGACGTTCGAGATCGATCTCTGATGCAGGTCATCCACTATCCAGATGATCAACGCCCGGCCCGCTGGCACCAGCCGGTGCTCGCCCTCGGGAACTTCGACGGCATGCATCGGGGCCATCTGAAGATCATCGAGCGGGTCAGACGCGGGGCCGAAGAACGCGGCGCCACCGCCGTGGCGATGACGTTCGACCCCCATCCCTCGAAAATCGTGCGGCCCGACAAGACGCCGCCGCTCCTGATGACGCACCAGCAGAAGCTCGACGCGCTCGCGCGCGCGGGCATGCACGGCGTGGCCATCGTCCGCTTTACGCCGGCCCTGGCCCAGTGGGATCCCGAGAGGTTCGTGCGGACCGTGCTCGTCGAGTGGCTGCACGTCAGCGAGGTCTGGGTTGGGGCGAACTTCCTGTTCGGGCACGATCGCGCCGGCAATTTTTCGACGTTGCGCAGCCTCGGCGCGCGGTATGGCTTCCGGGCGGAGAAGATCGATCCGGTGCGGTACAAGGATTTCGTCGTCAGCAGCACGCGCGTACGGCGGCTCATCACCGAAGGCCGTATGGACGAAGCCGGCGCGCTGCTCGGCCACTACTACACGATTGGCGGCACCGTGGTGAAGGGGCAGCAGCGGGGAAAAGGACTGGGATTCCCGACGGCGAACGTCTGCGCGGACAACGAGTTGATTCCGCCCTCAGGCGTCTATGCGACGACGGCCAGCGTCGATGGGGCGGCGTTTCCGTCGGTCACCAACATCGGCACGCGCCCGACCTTCGAAGAGGGCCAGGAGATCGTCATCGAGTCGCACGTGCTGGACTTCGACAAGGACCTCTACGGGGCGAAGCTGAAGCTGGGATTCGTCCAGCGTCTGCGCGACGAGAAGAAATTCGACGGCGTCGACGCGCTGAAGGCGCAGATCGACGCCGACCGCGCGCGGGCGCGCGATTTGTTCGATCGCATGGGACTGTAGATGCGCCTTTACAACACGCTGACGCGAACCGAAGAAGACTTCACGCCATCCCGCGACAATCTCGTCAGGATGTATGCGTGCGGGCTGACGGTGTACGCCCGCGGCCATATCGGCAACTTCCGGACCTTCGTCGCGATCGATGTCCTCCGGCAGGACGCTGCGCCACCTCGGGGGCTACACCGTTCGGCATGTGATGAACTTCACCGACGTGGACGATCGCACCATCATCGGTTCGGAGAAAGCCGGAAAGCCGCTCCGCGAGTACACCAATCAGTGGATCGACGCCTTCCTCGACGATGCCCGCGCCCTGGGTCTTGAGGATGTCGAAGAGCGGCCGCGGGCGACCGACGAGGACAACCTTCAGGCGATGGCCTCGCTCGTGCGCGTCGCTAACCGCCAACGGCCATACCTACGACTCCGAAGGATCGGTCGTACTTCAAGATTTCGACCTTGCCGCAGTACGGCCGTCTGGCGAGGCTCGATCACGACGGCCTGAAGGCCGGCGCGCGCGTCGATTCGGACAACTACGACAAAGACAACGCACGCGACTTCGTGCTGTGGAAGGCCACCAAGGACCGGACGAGCCGAGCTGGGATTTCGGGTTCGGCCGCGGCCGGCCTGGCTGGCACCTCGAGTGCTCGGCGATGGCGCTGCGGCTGCTGGGCGACCCGCCGATCGACATCCACTGCGGCGGCGTCGATCTCATCTTTCCGCATCACGAGAACGAGATCGCGCAGAGCGAAGGCGCCACGAACAAACAGTTCGCGCGCGTGTGGATGCACGTCGAGCATCTCCTCATCGACGAAGAGAAGATGTCGAAGTCGCTCGGCAACGTGTTCAACCTGCCCGATATCGTGGCGAAAGGCTACCGGCCTTCGACGCTGCGGTATCTGCTGCTGTCGACCCACTATCGCAAGCAGCTGAAGTTCAGCTGGGATGCGATGAACCAGGCCGAAGAAGCGAATCGGCGCCTGACCGATTTCGTCGGACGCCTCGATCGGGTCACCTCCGGCGGCGCGCACCCGGAGATCGGGCGGCTGGTCGCGAACGCCGAGGCCGAGTTCACGACCGCGATGAAGCAGGATCTCAACACGTCGGGTGCGCTCGGTGTTGTCTTCGAGCTCGTGCGCCCGTTGAACACGGCGATCGATACGGGAGAGCTTGGCGCCGGCGATGTGCCGGCCGTGAAAGCCGCGTTCGACCGTTTCGACTCGGTGCTCGGCGTCATCGGTCTGCGGCGTCAGGAGGATCAGCAGACCACGCTGCCTTCCGAGGAGATCGATCGACTGGTTGCCGCTCGACAGGACGCGCGGAAGCGCCGCGATTTTGCCGAGGGCGATCGCATCCGTCAGCAGCTGGCCGATGCCGGAATCGTGCTCGAGGACTCGGCGGCCGGGACGCGTTGGAAACGGAAATAACTTCGCTCTCGGGATTAGGGATTGGGGATTAGGGATTAGATGAGTTGCAGTTCGGTAGTGCGGGGCTTTAGCCCCGCCAGTCGACATGGCAAACCGATTGCTCTGGTCCTCGCATGGATCAACGGCAATCGCTGGGCAGGCGCGGCGAAGATCTGGCGTGCGAAGAGCTCGAAAAGCGCGGTTACATCATCGTTAGCAGGCGCTTTCGCACCCGATGCGGCGAGCTGGACATCGTCGCGCGAGACCACGGTGTGCTCGTCTTCGTCGAGGTCAGGGCGCGCTCAAGTACGCATTTTGGGACACCGTTCGAGTCGGTCACTTGGCAGAAACGGCAACGTCTCTGCAGAATGGCCGAGTCGTACCTGTGTCTCAACCGGTTGGCCGGCGAGCCGTGCCGGTTCGATGTCGTGTCGGTCGTGGAGCGGGCGAGGGAACGAACGATTGAATTGGTCAGAGGTGCCTTCGGTATGGAATCCTTGCGGCGTTAGTTCATGACCGATCTCAGAAAAGATCCCGTCACCGGGCGCTGGGTCATCATCTCGACCTTGCGCCAGAAGCGTCCCAGCGACTTCCAGGTCGAGCCGGTCACGACCAGGCCCGACGATCTGTGCCCGTTCTGCGAAGGGCACGAGAGCAAGACGCCGCCCGAGATTCTCGCGTATCGCAACGGGTCGCCGGCGAACGGCGACGGATGGGACGTGCGCGTCGTGCCCAACAAGTTTCCGGCGCTGCGCGTCGAAGGCAATCTCGATCGCGAGGGCGAGGGCCTGTTCGACCGGATGAACGGGATTGGCGCGCACGAGGTCATCATCGAAACCCCCACCCACGGCGAGACCCTGACGACGATGAGCGAGGGGGCCATCGAGAAGGTGTTCTGGGCCTGGCGCGATCGCGTGTTCGATCTGAAGCGCGACGTCCGTTTGCGGCACATCGTCATCTTCAAGAATCACGGCGGCGCGGCAGGCGCGTCGCTCGAGCACAGCCATTCGCAGCTCATCGCGCTGCCCATCGTGCCGCGGGAGATGAAGGAAGAGCTGTACGGCTCGAAGCGCCACTTTCAGATCAAAGAGCGCTGCGTGTTCTGCGACATCGTCCGCCAGGAGACGAAGAGCGGCGTGCGCATCATTGCCGAGTCGGCCGACTTCGTGGCCATCGCGCCTTATGCGCCGAGATTTCCGTTCGAGACCTGGTTCCTGCCCAAACGCCATCGCGCGCGATTCGAGGAGGCGACGCAAGGCGAGTTCGCGAGCCTCGCGCGGATCCTCAAGGACATCCTGCTGCGGATGAACAAGACGCTGCTGACCCCGGCCTACAACCTCATCGTGCACAGCGCGCCGCTGCAGGACGAGCCGGGCGCCGGTGATTTCTATCACTGGCACGTCGAGGTGATGCCGAAGCTGACGCGCGTGGCCGGATTCGAATGGGGAACCGGCTTCTACATCAACCCCACCGGCCCAGAAGAGGCTGCCGAGGTGCTGAGAAAGACGAAGGCGTAGTGCGCAAGACCAGGCTATAGACGGTAGCGCAGGGCTTCCGCCTTCGCTGAAGCTTCGGCGGACCGCCGTAGCCTTGGCGAAGGCGGTTAGCCCTGCCCGACCGATCAGGGCAGAATCTTGCCGGTCTTGGCGGCAGTCCAGGTTCCCGCCATCGTTCCGACCGAGCACTTCATCGTGCCCGACGCCAGACCTGTCCGGTTGGTGTTGAGCTTCCCGGTGAAGACCGGCTTGCAGCCATTCGAGTAGTTCAACTTCATGACGGCGCCCGTGACCGTCCACTTGCCGAGTCCACCGGCGCTGTCCTTGAAGGTTTTGGCCGGCGTCGGAAAGACGTTGAGCGTAACGTTTTTCGGGGCCGACCCCTTCCACGTGACTCTCATCGTCCACACGCCCGGCGAGTCGGTGCAGGTGGCCGCGCTGAAGCAGTCGTCGAATGCGCGCGAGAAGATGAAGTTACAGAACGAGTGATTCAGGCCAAGTATCTGGGTGCACTTGTCGTGGTTGAGGCAGTCGGCTGTATAGCGCTGTCCCGAGCACAATCCATTGCACAGCGTGCCGCAGCGTCCCTGGCATTGGAGCCCGCCGACGAGCGTGCTCACGCATTTTTCCCTGGTACGGAGAAAGACTCGTGGGATAGCACGCTGCCTTGGCGCGGCCGATGACATTGCAGTAGCTGGTGATCGCCGGAGCAGGAATCGGCTCTGCCGGCAGGTCGGGCAGGTCTCTGGCGAGCGCCTCCGCCCGCGCCTGGTCGATGTCCTTGTTGGCGACGCTGACGGTGCCGACAGTGGTCTTCAAATGATCTCTCGAGACCAGGAGCGGCATGGTCGCCGGCCACGCGCTGAATTGCCTCAGCATGCAGGTGACCTCGGACTCGAGCGATGTCTCCGGCAGTTCGGCGTCCATCGCGGCGACGGCTCGCCGAAGCGAGTCTTTCTCGCCCTCGGAGAGCGTCGAGATGGCGCCGCCGCGGTTCAGGCTCGAGGCGATGTACAGCTCGTTCGCGCGCTTGCGCACTGTAATCGTTTGCTGGTCGAGATCAATCCGAAGGGTGACGAGCCCGTTCTCGCTCGCGGCGGAGAAGGCGACCGATGCGCCCTGCGATCGATCGCTCAGGATGCCCGCGATCTGGGCATCGGTCCTGACCGAGTACTGAATGACGGCGGTGGCCTGGCTGCTGAGCGGCAGCGACCAGCAGGCCCACGCCGCGACAGCGATGACGAGGCAACGAATCGATCGGCGCATGTCTGACGTCTCTTTCGTCGTGAACGGTGGATGTGGTGTTGGGAAGGCTCCGAAAGCGGAGGGAGTCTACGCCGAAAACCGGCGCGCTGGCAATCGCTATCCGAAGCACGCAACGATCCCACAGAACGTCATCCGGGCGACCTTGCTTGGGCGGCGTGCGTGTGGTACTTTACTTGGCTGCAGAGCGGGAATAACTCAGTGGTAGAGTGCGACCTTGCCAAGGTCGAAGTCGCGGGTTCGAATCCCGTTTCCCGCTCCAATTCTTAAATATGTGCGCTGTCGCTTCGCGACGCGCACCTGTGCCTTCGCCGCCTCTGGCGGCTCGGCATTGGTTGTGACGCCTGTTCCCGGGCGCGTCCTCCGCTACGTGGGGCCCATCGGCCCACTCCGCTTCGGACGCTTGGTTGTTGGAAACGCTCTAGGTACTTTTGTGATGTTCACTGCCACACGCCTCGTCGAACGCTGTCGTCGCATCGCACCGGTCCGCTGACCGATCCTTCCGCACATCTGCGTACATCAATTTTCCATTAGATACGTAGTGTCCGGCTTCAGCCGGACCGTGATCCCGTCAGAGGGGCGCCGTCGCCAAGTGGTAAGGCAGAGGTCTGCAAAACCTCCATCCCCGGTTCAAATCCGGGCGGCGCCTCCAAAGTTTCCTAAGAAAAACGCCCCTTTCGTGCGCTCACGCCGCCGCCGGCCGCACCTTGGTCCCGTTGTTGGTCCCGTTGTGTCCCATTCAGCAGGCCGCTGAGACGTTCGGCCGCCGTGTGCACAGCGCCATGACGTCGTATGAAGGGTCGGAATCGTTCATCTTTTCTGACGCACTAAAGATTCCGCCAACATCGACGTTGTCCTGTATCGATTGAGCGCTGGCGCGCCTGAAACGTTCAGCTTAGAACCGTTCGGCTACAGCCCGATCTTCCCTGAAGCAGCCTCGACGCGAAGTGAAGACGACAACAGAAGAAAATCGGGAAGATGATCATCCTGAATCCGATGGTCCAGTCACATCTATGCCGAAAATGAAACGCTTTTCGTCGATGCAGTAACAAGGGCTACGTGGAGCTCGGCGTCGGGCCGTCACTACAAGTGTGGGGTTACGACAAGAAAGGAAAGTACGTCTGCCGCGTCGAAATGAACGGAGCCGGCCTCGCGGTCTACTCAGGCACGAAAGGTCTAAGGCGCATCGCCAACGTGACGTGGGAACAGCTCGTTGAACGACTCAAGAAACCGAAGAAATCGACGATGTAGCAGCAGCCCGTGTTGAAGCGGCTGAATCGCGCCGGCGCCTGCCGTGTCACCTGTTCTTTCCCTTGCGCTTCGCTCGCGCCTTGACCCAGGACGCATAGTCCTTGGGGACGTCGAGCTCCTTGAGCTCTGTCCACGCGGCGATTGCCTCTGCACGCGTCGCCCTCTTATCGGCTGCGAGGAAGTCGGCGACGAAGTTGATGTAGCGACCGTGAGGGATCCTCTCGAATCGCTGCATCTTGTTCAGGGCAATGTACTGCCGGACGAGATCGCCGTACGTGGGGTGCTTGCCGCTCGTGATCTGTTCTTCTCGCCAGCGGTTCAGGCGATACCAGACCCCGGACTTCTCACGAACATCCGGCGCCATCAGACGGGCCTGTTCGACGATGAAGTCCTTCGTTTCACGGTTGCTCGTGTAGTTCTCGATCCGGAGCTTCAGGTTGAGGCCACGTTCAACGTCCTTGACGCCCGTCTTGCGCAGTGAACGCTTCGTGGGCAACGCAGCATTGCCCGTGCGCAGGAACGCCACGATGGCCTTTTCGAGCTCGTCCTTTCGCAGCTTCTTCGCAGCGGGGATACCGATGCGCTCGGCGAAGTCCTTCAATTGCTCGAGATACCAATAGCCGTTCTCGAACTCGCGCAGCGTCATCGTCGGAGAGAGGGCGTTGGCCATGCTGCGACAGCTTACCTCTTTCGGCGACGAGGGCCGAGAGCGTAGGTCTCTTCGCTCACCAGTCACGGGATCGACAGGATGGATCGCTGTGACTACACCGTCGCCGAAGGCGATGGATAAACGAAAGGAGACGAAGCTATAGCTTTGGTCCCGTTGTTGGTCCCATTGGCTGCCGTCTTGTGCCGTTTTTTGCGGTTCTTTGCGGCCAGACGAAATCGTTGTAACTGACAGATTGCCTGAGGCTTGCAGTCGTCTGCGGTGATTTGCGGATCAGGTCCCGCGACGACTGCAAAACCTCCATCCCCGGTTCAAATCCGGGCGGCGCCTCCAAAATTTCTTCACAAATCCTCATATCAGGCTCGCCAGCGGAGGCTCTGCACCCCAGAAAACAGCCGAATGTAGACAGGCGGACCACATCCTCCGAGAGACACCCCGGCGACCCGACACCGCGAGGCACGCGGCTGGAGAAGGTGATGAGTACGACGAGCACGGGCGCACCGTCGCATTTCGTGTCGTTCCCGAACGACACCGTCAGGTTCTATCGCGCTCGACGCACGCGGTTCTGAACGGATTGCCATTCCGTTCGTAGCGCACGCATCTCTGACGGCGCCAATCCGGACCGGACCTGCACCACGACCTCAACCGTGACGTGATGCTTGAACGCGTCGGCGTCCCTCTGCAATTTTTTAACTGTTCAAGGGTGTGCTCGACACGCGCCCGCCGTTCTTCATCGTGATCTGATTCGAGCATGGGAAAGAACCAGCTAGCAGGCTAGAGCCGCTGCGTGCAGTATGCCTGTTCCATTTTGCACACCACGCGTGTGTATTTGTGCTTTCACATTCTGGCACTCAGAATCAGCGGTCAGCCGGCCCTTTCTCATTCTTCCCCGGCTCTCGGGCGTGGAAGCGCGGGAAGCTAGAGGGCACGAGCCGGAACGACCGTAGGAACGTCGTCCGTCCGGCCGGGCCAGTCCCTTCTCGGACTTTTCGGGGAGCTTTCTTCGGTGTGTGACGGGCGAGCGACGTGGGTCCTGGCCGGTTCTTTTGGGTGAAGCGCGCGGGGGGCGCCGGGGGTATTACGACTTGCCCTTTGGGGCGCTAACCGCGTGTCGCCGGGATTGTTTGCCCCGCTGGACGTGCCGGGCGTTTCCGGTCGCGATTTCATTGACGACGCCGGGAGCAACAGCGACCACGTGGTCATCGTCAGTCAGAGCCTGGCGCAGCGGACGTTCCCGAGCGTCGATGCCGACCGCTCGCCCACGGCGGGAACCGTCTCTTCACTGCCCCTTGCGCGAGGGTGGCTATAGTCTTGGCGTCGCGGAAGGTCTCGAAGAGCGGCAGCATGATTCTGTCGGTCGGGG
>CAWKMQ010000013.1:0-143961 GCA_963850725.1 Vicinamibacterales bacterium | reverse complement strand
AGATCGCCCGGCAGGCCGTGCCCGACGGCTACGGCAACTCCTACTTCTGGGTCAAGCCGCCGCGCATCGTGGCCGCCGACCAGGTGCGGACCGTGCGCGGCCGGATGGACTTCGAGGGCAACGAGCTGCGCCCGTTCGACGAGTCGGATGCCGTGGCCGCCGCGCGCTGGTTCCGTGAGCACGGCATCACGACGATCGGGGTGTGCTTCCTGCACTCCTACGCCGACGACCGCCACGAGCTGGCGATGCGTGAGGTGCTGCGCCGCGAGCACCCCGAGGCCGTGGTCTCGATCAGCTCGCAGGTGCTCCGCGAGTACCGCGAGTACGAGCGGTCGATGACCACGCTCGTCGATGCCGCGGTGAAACCCGACGTCAGCCGGTACGTGTCCAACGTCCACGCCCGCCTGGACGGGTTCACCGGCGGACGGCCGATCCCGTTCTTCGTGATGAAGTCCAACGGCGGGGTGCTGTCGGCCGACGAGGTGGTGCACCAACCGATCACGACGGTGCTGTCCGGCCCGGCTGCCGGGGCTCTCGGGGCGGCGCTGATCGCGCGGCGTGCGGGCTTCGACCGGGTGCTCACCTGTGACGGCGGCGGTACCTCGACCGACGTCTCGGTGGTGCTCGACGGCGAGCCGACGCTCACCACCGAGGGCACGGTCGGTGCCTACCCGAGCAAGATCCCGATGATCGACGTCGTCACGGTCGGCGCCGGCGGCGGCTCGATCGCCTGGGTCACGCCCGAGGGCTCGCTCAAGGTGGGGCCGCAGTCGGCCGGCGCCGACCCGGGCCCGCTCTGCTACGGCAAGGGCGGCACCGAGCCGACCATCACCGACGCGCACCTCGTCCTGGGCCGGATCCCCCCGCACCTGCTCGGCGGCGAGATCCCGCTCGAGGTGGAGGCGGCGCGCGACGGCATCCGGGCCCTGGCGACCCGGCTGGGGCTCGATGAGGAGCGTTGCGCCACAGGCATTCTCGAGATCTCGGCGTGGAACCAGGCCAACGCCCTGCGCCAGGTGTCGGTCAAGCGCGGCCTCGACGTGCGCGACTTCATGCTGACCACGTTCGGCGGCTCCGGGTCGCTGCTGGCCTGCCGGCTGGTCGACATCCTCGACCTCGCCGGGGTCGTCGTGCCGCAGAACCCGGGCAACGTGTCGGCGTTCGGGCTGCTCACCGTCGACGTCAAGAACGACTACGTGCAGACCCACGTCACCCGGCACGCCTCCCTCGACCACGCTGCCGTCGAGCGGGTCTTCGCCGAGCTCACGGCCCGAGCGACCACGGCCCTCGACACGGAGGGGTTCCCCCGGGAGCAGCACGAGTACGTGCGCACCGCCGACCTGCGCTACTTCGGCCAGGCCTACGAGGTGCGGGTGCCGGCCGGCGACGGCCCCGTTGGCGAGGCGTCGGCGGAGGAGGTCGCCGGCCGGTTCCACGACGCACACCACCAGCTCTACGGCTACGACTTCCGCGACGACCCCCGTCAGCAGGTCGAGTGGGTCAACCTGCGGGTCACCGGGGTCGGGCCGATCACCCGCCCCGAGCTTCAAGAGCTAGCGGCCCGCAACGGCGCCGCCCTCACCGCGCGCTCGCGGCGACCGGTCTGCTTCGACGCGGACGCCGGGTACGTCACCACCGACGTCTACTGGCGACCCGACCTGCGCGCCGGCGATGCGTTCCCCGGCCCGGCCGTCGTCGAGGAGTTCGGCTCGACGGTGCCGGTCCACCCCGGTTTCGCCGTGCGCGTCGACGCGTTCGGCAACCTCGTGGTCACCAAGGAGGCGCGATGAACAGCGCGGGCCTGCCCACGGCATACGAGCACGGCAACCGGCTGACCCCGCCGGGCAGCACGGTCGACCCGATCCTGGTCGAGATCGTGCAGGGCACCCTGGCGAGCGTCGAGATGGAGGTCGAGACCGCCATCGCCCGCACCTCGCGCAGCCCGATGATCCGCGACGCGCACGACTTCCGCGCCGGCATCCACGACCGCCAGCTGCGCAAGCTCACCGGCCGCTCGTACTCCGCTCTCGTGCACCCGATCGTGCGCGACTTCCCCCTCGCCGAGATGCGCGAGGGCGACGTGTTCTTCCACAACGACGTCTACGAGTCGGAGGGCGGCATCGGCCACCTGCCCGACCTGTGCGTCACCGTGCCGGTCTTCGTCGAGGGTGAGGTCGTCGCGTTCGTGCAGGCGTTCGGGCACCACGACGACATCGGCGGCGCCGTGCCGGGCTCGATGCCGAGCAACGCGCGCACCGTGTTCGAGGAGGGCCTGTCGGTCCCGCCGATCAAGCTGTGGGACGCCGGGGTGCCCAACGCCGCCGCGCTGCGGATCATGACCCGCAACAGCCGGATGCCGGACAGCCTCGCCGCCGACCTCGACGCCGAGTGCTCCGCCTGCCTGATGGGCGCCCGGCGGCTCGCCGAGCTGTTCCAGCGCTACGGCCGCGACACCATCGAGACCGCGTTCGACGCCATCCTCGACGCGACGACCGAGACCTACCGGCGCGAGATCCTCGGCAAGATCCCCGACGGCACCTACGTGTGGGAGGACTACGCCGAGCACGACGGCGTCGACGAGCCGCAGCTGCACACCCAGCGGATCACGCTGACCAAGACCTCGACCGGTGGCCCGGGGCCCGGCGACGGCGGCCCCAAGCTGCTCATCGACTTCACCGGCACGGGCCCGCAGGCCAAGGGCCCGATCAACCATTGCGGCGACTACGTGGGCGGCAACTTCCTCAAGAAGTGGCTGGCACCGATCCTGCGCAACCTCGCCGACACCCCCGAGCGGATGGCTGAGCTGGACGTCAACGAGGGCGTGGTGCCGCTCATCGAGATGCGGTTCCCCGACAAGGGCACGCTGCTCACGCCGATCTACCCGGCGCCGACGAACGCGCGCACCTTCGTCATCCTGCGGCTGCTGGGCGTGCTGGCCGGGGTGGTGGCCAAGGCGGTCGACGGCCGGATGCCGGCCGACCAGGAGACGATCCGCTACACCGGCGTCTACGGCAAGGACCGTGACGGGAACGACTACCTGATGCGTGAGGTGCTCGGCGGTGGCTCGGGCGGGCGCTACTACGCCGACGGCGAGGACACCATCCACGTGGTGCCCGACTCGCGCAACCTGCCGACCGAGTTCACCGAGAGCCGCTTCCCGTTCGTCGTCGAGCGGCTCGGGCTGGCCGTCGACTCGGGTGGCGCGGGTCGCTACCGCGGCGGCCTGGGCTACGAGAAGCAGATCCGGATGCTGCGTGACGCCCACTTCATGTCGATCGCCGACCGCTCGATCCTCGCCTGCTGGGGGGTCAAGGGCGGCCGGGCCGGGCGGTCGTTCGAGGTGACCATCGACCTCGGCGGGCCGACCGAGCGGGTGGTCGACGCGTTGGCCGACGCCGAGCCGGTGCTCGCCGGGCAGGTGATCCGCATCCGCACCACGGGCGGCGGCGGCTGGGGCGACCCGCTCGAGCGGCCCTACGACGAGGTCGAGCTCGACCTGCGGTGGGGGAAGGTGTCATTCGAGGGCGCGCGCCGCGACTACGGCGTGGTCGCGAGCGGCGGCAAGGACGCGCCGGTCGTCGACGTCGCGGCATCCGACGCTGTGCGGGCCGGCCTGCGGGCGGCGCGCCCGGGCACGGAGCCGTTCTTCGACCGCGGCCCGGGGTACGCGACGCTGTCCGGTGGCGCGACCTCGGCCGACGTCGACTTCGTCTGAGCCGGCGGGGAGGTGGACGCATTGTCTGGCGACCGGGCAGGGACTGGCGGCCGCGCTCGACGGTGCGCGGTCGGCATACCACCTGGCTCCCAACATGCACCCCGATGAGGTGGGCATCGCCGAGCGGGTGGCGACCGCAGCGGCCCGCGTTGGGCTGGAGCGGCTGGTCTTCCACTCGGTGCTGCACCCCGACGACGCCCGGATGCCGCACCACGTGCGCAAGGCCGAGGCAGAGGCGCTGCTGCGCTATGCCCTCGGGACAGGGCTGACCGTGCTGCGGCCGGCGGCCTACCACCAGAACCTCGTGACGCAGGCGCTGGCCCGGATGCTGCGCGTGCCCTACTCCGTGGACGCGCCGTTCACGAACGTCGAGCTCGCGGACGTGGCGGAGGTCGCTGCGGACGCGCTGCTCGGCGCCCACGCCGGGCTGAACCTCGACCTCGCCGGGCCCGAGGTGCTGACCACGCGGCAGCTGGCCGAGCAGGCGTCGGCCGTCCTGGGTCGTGAGGTGGGCAGCATGCCGATCTCGGTGCAGGAGTGGAGGGCCGGGCCGGGTGCGACCCTGCCCGCACAGTCCTGTGACGACCTCGCCGCCATGTTCACCGCCTACGACGACGGCGGCTTCACGGGCGACCCGACCGTGCTGCCGCGGCTGCTCGGGCGCCCGGCCACGACCTGGGCGACCTGTCTGTCACGGCCGGCCCCGGTCCCTCGACCTCCCTGACCCGATGACACCATCGATGCCATGAGCGACGAGCAGGACTGGTTGGACCGTGCGGTCGACCTCGCCACGGCTAACGTGGCGCAGGGCGGAGGGCCCTTTGGGGCTGTCGTGGTGCGCGACGCAATGGTGATCGGGGAGGGCGCCAACCGGGTCACGGTCGACCTCGACCCCACGGCCCATGCCGAGGTGGTGGCGATCCGGGCAGCCTGCCGTCGCATCGAGAGCTTCTCGCTCGAGGGCGCCACGCTCTTCGCCTCGTGCGCACCGTGCCCGCTGTGCCTGGCAGCGTCGCTCTGGGCCCGGGTCGACGCCGTGGTGCACGCCGCGGACGGCGCCGCCGCCGCTCGCGCCGGCTTCGACGACGAGCGCTTCCGCCGGCTCCTTGTTCCTGCCCAGGCGACCGAGGACTGGCCGCTGCGCCTGGAGCACCACCGAACCGCACGCTCCGAGGAGCCGTTCGACGCCTGGCGCGCGAAGAGCGACCACGTCGCGTACTGAGGACCCACCTGGTCCTTGTCGTGCTGGTGCTGGTGCACCCCGCTTCGCGGCTTGGGAGAAACACTCGGGTAGGGACGTCCGGATGCTTCACGTGGGGGACCACGACCCCCAAACATCTGGACCAGCGCTGCGGGGTAGGTCCGGCTACGCCACCAGCGGCTCACCGGGTGAAGCACCCAGGGGGTTGGTGCCGGATGGCCCGCCAGGTGAAGCATCCAGGGGGTTGGTGCCGGATGGCACACCAGGTGAAGCATCCGGACGTCTCCCCCGCACACCCTCGCCCACCGCCGAAATGCCGCTCGACCACGCCGATCGGTAGGTCCCATACTGGCGCGGGGGCGCTGCCTGCCACCCGGGAGGGAACGAGCATGGACGTCAGCACTTTCTACGCGCTGTTCTCCGCCACCTGCTTCACGCTGACCGGGTTGTGGTGGAGCGTGGTCGAGAAGCACCGGCACTGGCTGCGCGACCCCGGCATGCGTCGACGGGTCGGGTCGGTCTACCTGGCCTTCCTGCTGCCGGCGCTGATGGGCCTGTTCGCCCAGATCGGCGGCACCGAGAGCCCCGCGTTCTGGCGGGTGAGCTTCGTCGTCATCGCGGTCATCGGCTGCACGTCCACCGTCACCCTGCTGCGTCGCGCCCGCGCCGCGGAGGGGGCCGGCCCGTTCGCCCGCTACTGGTGGGCCGCGGCGGTCGTCTACGCGGTCGTCGCCGTGCTGGGGGTGGCCCCCGAGATCGCCCGCTCCATCGGCATCACTCCGCTGCAGGCCGAGGCCACCATGCTGGTGCTGCTCGTGGCCCTCGCCCACGCCCTCGTCTGGGAGTTCATGACGCACGAGGGGCACGCAGAGCCCACCTGAGCACCCGTCGTGGCTAGCGTGGAGCGATGGCTGACTACGAGGTCAACGAGGCCGGCGTCGCGCACGTGCGCGACCTGATCGACAAGCATCAGTACGTGCTCGAGAGCACCTGGGGAGAGGTGCAGCCCGACGCCGCCGCCGAGAACGCCTACCTCGAGCGGCACTCCTGGGACGAGTACGCCGCCTGGCACCTCGGGCTCACCGTCGGGGCCACCGACGAGACCAAGGCCCGTTACGCCTTCGTCGCGGGCGACCTGCGGCGGGTGCACCGCAGCGCCCTGATCGCCTGCGTCTACCGGGCCGGCGAGTGGCGGCACAAGAAGGTCGAGCTCGCCGCCCACGACCTGCTCCAGCACCTCGACGCGGTGAGCGGGCACGCGTAGGACGTCGGGCGCAGGCGGGTACCCGGCATCCACGGCGATGCGCGTCCTGCTCGCCCTGGGCGGCTACGCGATGACCGCCCTCGACGCCAGCGCCACCCCGGCCGTCCAGATCGAGACGGTCGGTGTCGCGATGCGCGCCGCGGCCCGCTGGGCGCCTTCGGCCACGAGCTCGTGATCACCCACGGCAACGGGCCGCAGGTCGGCAACATCCTGGTCAAGAACGAGCTCGCCGCGCACGTCGTGCCGCCGGTCCCCCCGACTGGTGCGGCGCCCAGACCCAGGGCACGCTCGGCTTCACCCAGGGCCCGACGGCGGCGGCCCGGTGGCAGCCATCGTCGACCTCGGCAGCGGCGAACGACCGGCTACCGCCCCCCGTCCGGCTGAGGCGCAGCCCCCGGAGCCCGTCACTCGTTCGCCTCCACCTCGGCGAGCGTGCCACGACGCCGCCGGGCCGGTACACCGCCCCCCGAACCGGGACGCGCTCCTCGCGCCGACCCGGCAGACTGGGCGGGTGCCGACCACCAGCCGCCTCGATGGCCTCGACGCAGCCCGCGGGCTGGCTGTCCTGTCGATGCTCGTGGCGCACCTGTGCCCCGCTGGAGGCATCTTCACCGTCTCGGAGTACCTCACCGCACCCCTCTTCGCGGTCATCATCGGCGTCTCGATGGGCCTCAGGCTCGCCGAGCGCCGGCCGTCCGCCGGGGCGTTCCTGCTCGAGAACCTCCAGCGCGGGCTCGTCCTGGTGGTGCTCGGCGTACTCCTCCAGTCGCTCTACGGGCAGATCGACATCGTGCTGCCGTACCTGGGGGTCCTCGTCATCGTGCTGGCGCCGCTGGCACTGCTGCTGCACCGGGTGCCCGTGCTGACCGTGGTCCTCGCCGGCGCCCTGGCCGTGGTCGGGCCCCTCGCCGTGGAGCAGGCGCGCCAGGCGAGCCCCGCCGTCGCCGACAGCTGGCCGCTGGACCCGCTCGGCTGGCTGGTCACCGGCGCGCACTACCGGCTGACGTCGTTCCTGCCGATGGCGCTCGTAGGCCTGGCCCTGGCGAGCGTGCTCCGCCGGGCCGCCCGGCCACCGGAGGGCTACCTCGTGGTTGGTGTGCTGTTCGTGCTGAGCGTCGCCGCCTACGCGCTCGGCCTGGGCACACCGGACGGGTCGGCGGCGTACTCGGGAACCACCGCCGAGGTCATCGGCGCGACGTTCCTGGGGGCGGGAACGGTCGTCGCGAGCTGTGTGGCCGTGGGCCTGCTGCGGCGGGCCCGGGCCGGCGCGGCGCTCGGCCCGTTGCTGTCAACCGGCCGGCTCGCCCTGACGGCGTACACCGTGCAGATCCTCTGGCTCGCCCTGCTGGCGGCGTTGCGCGACAACGCCCCCGACGACGCCTGGTGGATCCTCGGTTCCACCCTCGTCGTCGTCGTGGGGGTGTGCTGGGCCCTCGACCGACGCTGGGGCACCGGGCCGCTCGAGTGGGCCGTTCACCGGCTGCGTCCCCCGGCGACGAAGCGCCTCGAGCCGGCCACAGCCGACGGTGCAGGGGCCGGCTGAGCCGAGCGACGGCATCCTTGCGCGCCGGCCGGCGCGCAGGTCAGTGCGCGAAGTGCCGCGTGCCGGTGAAGTACATCGTCACGCCGGCCGCCTGGGCCGCCTCGACGACCTCGGCGTCGCGCATCGACCCCCCGGGGGCCACGACCGCGCGCACCCCGGCGTCGAGCAGCACCTGCAGCCCGTCGGCGAAGGGGAAGAACGCGTCGGATGCCGCGACGGCGCCGCGCGCCCGATCCTCACCCGCACGCGAGACCGCCAGGTGGCACGAGTCGACCCGGTTGACCTGGCCCATGCCGATGCCGACCGAGGCCCCGCCGCGGGCGAGCAGGATGGCGTTGGACTTCACGGCGCGCACGGCCCGCCAGGCGAACTGCAGGTCGGCGAGCGTCGCGTCGTCGGCCGGGTCGCCCGACACCAGGCGCCAGTGGGCCGCGTCGTCACCGCCGGTGACGGTGCCGTCGTCACCGGTGACCACGGCATCCACGGTGTCGCGCTGCTGCATGAGCAGGCCACCGCCGATTGATCGGATCTCGGCTCCCGAGCGCACCGGCGCCGCGCACTCGAGCAGGCGGATGTTCTTCTTCGCGGTGAGCACCTCCAGGGCGTCGGCGTCGAAGGCGGGCGCCACGACGACCTCGGTGAAGATGTCTGCGACGGTGCGCGCCATCTCGACGGTGACCGGGCGGTTCGTGGCGATGATGCCGCCGAACGCGGACACCGGGTCGCACTCGTGGGCCTTGCGGTGGGCGTCGGCGACGTCGGCGCCGACGGCGATGCCGCACGGGTTCGCGTGCTTGATGACCGCCACCGTCGGCTGGTCGCCGTGGTCGTGGGCCGCGCGCACGGCGGCATCCGCGTCGACGTAGTTGTTGTACGACATCTCCTTGCCGTGCAGCTGGGTCGCCTGGGCGAGTGCCGGCTGCGGCTGGAAACCGTTGGTGTAGAGGGCAGCCCGCTGGTGGGGGTTCTCGCCGTAGCGCAGCACCGTCGCGCGCTCCCAGGTGGCGCCGGCCCACGCCGGGAAGCCGGTGCCGTCGGAGCTGTCGGTGTAGGCGTTGCCCATCCACGACGCGACGTGGACGTCGTAGGTGGCGGTGTGCACGAAGGCCTCGGCGGCCAGGCGCTTGCGCTGCTCGAGCGTGAACCCGCCGCCGCGCACGGCATCCAGCACGTCGCCGTAGGTGGACGGGTCGGTGACGACGGCGACGCTCGGGTGGTTCTTGGCGGCGGCCCGCACCATCGACGGGCCGCCGATGTCGATCTGCTCGACGCACTCGTCGGGGCTGGCGCCGGACGCGACGGTGGCGGCGAACGGGTAGAGGTTGACCACGACGAGCTCGAACGCCTCGACGCCGAGGTCGTCGAGCTGCGCCACGTGGTCGGGCTTGCGGGTGTCGGCGAGGATGCCGGCGTGCACCCGCGGGTGCAGCGTCTTGACCCGGCCCTCGAGGCACTCGGGGAAGCCGGTGAGGTCCTCGACCTTGGTCACCGGCAGGCCGAGCGACTCGATGAGCGCGGCGGAGCCACCGGTGGACACCAGCGCGACGCCGGCGTCGTGCAGGCCCCGGACGAGGTCGTCGAGGCCGGTCTTGTCGTAGACGGAGACGAGCGCCCGGCGCACGGGGCGGACGTCCTGCGAGGGTCCGGGGGCGGAGACGGCGGCGGCATGGGGAGCTCCTTCGGGGTCGGGTCGGTCACGCTCCGGGGCACCCAGGCGGGCGATGTCCCGACGTGTGACTTCCCGGTGGTGCCCCACCCTCGCCAGTCGTCGCGGCGAAAGTCTAGCGAGCGGCGGTGTCAGGTGGGTACGGCGAGGGGGGCAGCGGGTCGGGCCAGGAGCCGCCGAGCACGCGGTCGACCTGCGAGCACGACGACCACCCGCTCGGGGTTGGGGCGGGGCTGCGCGGTAGCGCACGGCGTACCGCTCCTCGGCGTCGCGCACGGCGGCGGCGTCCTCGAGCACCCGGGTCGTGCCCTCGAGGGTGAGCCAGCGCCGGCCCTCGACCTGGCCGAGGGCGGCGCGGCGGCCGGCCCGGGCCTGCACCGACCTTGGCGCTGCCCCGGCTCGCGATGACCCGGGCCACGAGCGCCTCCTCGTCCCAGGTGAACCCGACCGGCACGGCGTGCGGCGACCCGTCGCGGCGCAGCGTCGTGAAGGTCGCGAGGTGCCGCTCGGGCATGAACGCCACGGCTGCCGGCGGCAGGTCGGCGGGGTCGGGTGGCCACGGCGCGAGTCTGTCAGGAGTCGTCTGCCAGGAGCGGTCGGCGGCGAGCCGCCGCACGACCTCGACGAGCATCTCGCGCTCCTCGACCTTGATCCGCTCGTGGAGGGCGTCGACGGTGTCGCCGTCGAGCGACGCGCACGGCCCGCTGCTCGATGATCGGCCCGGTGTCGACCCCGGCGTCGACCCAGTGGCACGTGCACCCGGTGACCCGCACGCCGTGCGCGAGGGCGTCGCGCACCCCGTGCGCCCCGGGGAAGCTCGGCAGCAGCGCGGGGTGGGTGTTGACGACCCGGTGCGCCGCCGAGCACCACCGGCCCGAGGACCTTCATGAACCCCGCCGAGACGACGAGGTCGGGCTCGTGCGCGCCGACGAGGCGGGCGAGGGCGGGGTCCCAGTCGGCCCGCGTGACGTAGTCGGCCACCCGGGCGACGAAGGTCGCGACGCCGTGCGCCGCCGCGCGCTCCGCGCCGCCGGTGCCGTCGCGGTCGGCACCGACGGCGACGACCCGGAACCCGGCTCCGCCCGCGGCCTGGCGTCGAGGAGCGCCTGGAGGTTGCTGCCGGAGCCCGAGACGAGGACGACGAGGCGCAGTCGGCGGTGCGTCACCGGCGCAGCCTCCACGCGTCGCGGAGCACGACGACGAGCGCGCCGAGCGATCAGCTCCAGGAAGAGGGCGAGGACGAGCGAGCCGGCCGGCGCCCCGACGGCAGAGAGGCGGAACTGCCCGACCGAGCCGCCGGCGACGACGTCGAGCACCGCCGAGGGCGAGCGCCGTCGTCGCGCAGGCCGACGGCCGAGACCGCGAGCTTGGTCCGCAGCCGCGAGAGCCGGGCGACCTCGCCGAGGGCGCGCCGGGCCACGAAGGCCCCGACGCCGACGACGGCGAGCACCGACAGGGCCGTGAACCAGGGGAACGCGCCCGGCTGCGGCAGGGCCGCGAGCACGGGCACCATCGGCAGCAGCCCGCCCGTCGGACCCGGACCAGGTGACCGCGCCGCCCTCGACGACCCGGAAGCCCGGGCCGGCGAGGAACGACACGGCCCACGTCGCGAGGTTGCGGCAGCGAGAGCGCCTGGGCGGCACCGAGGAGCGCGGCGCCGAAGCCGGCCGGGCGCCGACCTCCGCCGAGATCGTCGCGACGCGGGACCACCCGAGCGCGACGACGCGAGCACGACGAGCAGCCCGAGCGCCGAGCAGCAGCGCCGGCCCCGACGAGCCCGGGGCGCACTCCGCGGCGCACGTCGTCGGGCACACGGGCAGGGCGAGGCGCGGGCCGAGGACGTCGGGGTCGTCGAGCACCACGGGCCGCAGCGCGAGGGCGACGGCCGCGAGCGGGAGGAGCGACGAGCGGGACGACGAGCGAGAGCACGCCGACGCGGAACGGCCCGGCGGTGTGAGCGCGACGCCAGGGCGACGGCGAGGGCGTACCCGCGCCCACCAGCCGCCGAGCGCCGCCGCCAGGGGGCGCGGCAGCAGTCCCGGCCAGTACTCGCCGTCGGTGGAGACGTCGACCATCGCCTCGCGGACGCCGACCCGGGCGAGGAGCACGAGCAGGGCCAGGCCGAGCAGCGGCACGAGCGAGAACAGCGCCGTCCCCCGGCGCGAGGTGGGCGCCCGACACGAGCAGCCACAGCGCGGCCCCGGTGCCGACGGCCGGCCAGGCGGTGCCGGTGGCGAGCGGGTCGACGAGCCAGGCGAGCACGACCGGCGCCCCGACGAGGAGCAGCGACGCCGAGCCCGGTGACCAGCCCGACGAGGACGCCGCGCCACCACGGCGGAGCGCAGGTCGGCGCCGCCGTCGGCGGCTCGCCGGGCTCGACCCCGGGAGCGCGGCGCGGAGGCGGTCGATGACGGTCATCGCGCCAGTGTGCGGGAGGACGCCCCGCCCTCGGCGAGCAACGCCGGGGAGGGCGCCGATCCGAGCGGCCGATCGGCCACCCGCGAAGGCCGCCGCCGACGCCCGGGACAGGACGTCGGCGGTGCCGTTCGGGGCAGCGGTGACGGGTCAGGCGGTGAGGCCCTGCATGATCTCGCGCATGAGGTCGGCGGTCTCGGACGGCGTCTTGCCGACCTTGACCCCGGCGGCCTCGAGGGCCTCCTTCTTGGCCTGCGCGGTGCCCGAGGAGCCCGAGACGATGGCGCCGGCGTGGCCCATCGTCTTGCCCTCGGGGGCGGTGAAGCCCGCGACGTAGCCGACGACCGGCTTGGTCACGTGCTCCTTGATGTAGGCCGCCGCGCGCTCCTCGGCGTCGCCGCCGATCTCGCCGATCATGACGATGGCGTCGGTGTCGGGGTCGTTCTCGAACGCCTCGAGGCAGTCGATGTGCGTGGTGCCGATGATCGGGTCGCCGCCGATGCCGACGGCGGACGAGAAGCCGAAGTCCCGCAGCTCGTACATCATCTGGTAGGTCAGCGTGCCCGACTTCGAGACCAGGCCGATGCGGCCGGCGCCCGAGATGTCGGCGGGGATGATGCCGGCGTTGGAGGCCCCGGGGCTGATCAGGCCGGGGCAGTTCGGGCCGACGATGCGGGTCGTGCCCTTGTCCTTGGCGTAGTTGTAGAACTCCGCGGTGTCCTTGACGGCGACGCCCTCGGTGATGACGACGGCGAGCGGGATGCCGGCGTCGATCGCCTCGATCGCGGCGGCCTTGGTGAACGGCGGCCGGGACGAAGATGACGCTGACGTCGGCGCCGGTCGCCTCCATCGCCTCGGCGACGGTGCCGAACACGGGGACGGTGACGCCGCCCTCGAACTCGACGGTCGTGCCGGCCTTGCGGGGGTTGACGCCGCCGACGATCGCGGTGCCGGAGCGCAGCATCCGCTGGGTGTGCTTCATGCCCTCGGAGCCGGTCATGCCCTGGACGATGACCTTGGAGTCTGCGGTGAGGAAGATGGCCATGGGTGTCGTGTCTCTCTCTCGCGCTCGGGGGTCAGTTGCTGGAGGCCAGCTCGGCGGCCTTGCGGGCGGCGCCGTCCATGGTCTCCTCGATGGTGACGAGGGGGTGGTTGCGCTCGGCGAGGATGCGGCGCCCCTCCTCGACGTTGTTGCCGTCGAGGCGGACGACGAGCGGCTTGGTCCTCCTCGTCGCCGAGGGCGTCGAGCGCGCCGACGATGCCGTTGGCGACGGCGTCGCAGGCGGTGATGCCGCCGAAGACGTTGACGAACACGCTCTTGACCTGCGCGTCGCCGAGGATGATGTGCAGCCCGTCGGCCATGACCTCGGCGCAGGCGCCGCCGCCGATGTCGAGGAAGTTGGCCGGCTTCTGGCCGCCGAACTCCTCGCCGGCGTAGGCGACGACGTCGAGGGTGCTCATGACGAGCCCGGCGCCGTTGCCGATGATGCCGACCGAGCCGTCGAGCTTGACGTAGTTGAGGTCCTTCTCCTTGGCCGCCACCTCGAGCGGGTCGGTCGCGGCCGTTGTCCTCGAGCGCCTCGTGGTCGGGGTGGCGGAAGCCGGCGTTGGCGTCGAGCGTGACCTTGCCGTCGAGCGCGACGATGTCGCCGTCCTCGGTCTTGCACGAGCGGGTTGACCTCGACGAGCGTGGCGTCCTCGTCGCGGTAGACGGTCCACAGGGTCTGGAGCACCGGCTCGATCTTCGCGGCGGTCTCGGCGTCGAAGCCGGCCGCCTGCGACGATCTCGCGGGCCTTGGCGGCGTCGATGCCGACGTTGGGGTCGACGGCGACGCGGGCGAGGGCCTCGGGGCGCTCGACGGCGAGCTGTCTCGATGTCCATGCCGCCCTCCTCGGAGCACATGGCCAGGTAGGTGCGGTTGGCGCGGTCGAGCAGGATCGAGAAGTAGTACTCCTCGGCGATGCGGGCGCCCTGGGCGATCATCACCTGGTGGACCGTGTGGCCCTTGATGTCCATGCCGAGGATCGCGCGGGCGTGCTCCTCCGCCTCGTCGGCCGTCTTCGCGACCTTGACGCCGCCGGCCTTGCCGCGGCCGCCGGTCTTGACCTGGGCCTTGACGACGGTGACGCCGCCGCTCGCGGCGCCGATGCGCTCGGCGGCCGCGCGGGCCTCCTCGGGCGTCGTGGCGACCGCCCCTGCGAGCACGGGCACCCCGTGCTTCTCGAACACGTCACGGGCCTGGTACTCGAAGAGATCCACGAGGCGATCCGTCCTCACTGTCGGGGTGGACTGACGTCGGTCCGCAGGGGAGCCTAACGGGGTGCCGGCCGTGGGTGCGCCCCCGGGAGGGCCCGTGGGACCGATCTCACCCCCGAGCGGTCGCCCGGGTCGCCGACCGGTGGTGGGGTGGCCGGGTCACTCGCGCGTCGCCCGCTCGGCCGGTGCGGGCCGGGCGTACAGTGGTCGCGCCATGGCGTCCCTCCCCCGGCCGGCGGCCGTCCCCCACGGCGAGACCCCTGCACCGACGCGGCTCTCGCTCGCGTCGCGCGCCCGCGGGGTCGCCACGGGCGCGCTCGGCGTCCTCGACCCCGCGGTGCTCGCCGGCGGCGCCGTCGAGGCCGTGTGGCTCGCGGCCCACGTGACCACCTGGCCGCTCGGGCTCGTCGGGCGGCCGCGGTCGCCGCAGCGACGCCGACCTACCGCCTCGAGCACCTGCCGCCCGTGCAGCGCGGCCTGCTCGTCTCCGACGTCGAGGCTGCCGGCACGCCGATCCTGCTCGTGCACGGGATCGTCAGCAACCGCTCGATCTTCACGCTCCTGCGGCGCGGACTGACCCGGCGGGGCTTCTCGAACGTCTTCGCGATGAACTACACGACCCTGTCGACCGACGTCCGCACCGCGGCGGCGCCGCTCTCCGAGGAGGTCGAGCGGATCGTCGAGGAGACCGGGCTTCGAGCGGATCCACATCATCGGGCACAGCCTCGGCGGGCTCATCGGCCGCTACTACGTGACCCGCCTCGGCGGGCGACGCCCGGGTGCACACCCTCGTCACCCTCGGGCACCCCGCACGAGGGCACGTACGCCGCGTATGCCGTGCCGACCCGCCTCATGCAGCAGATGCGGCCGGGCAGCGGCCTGGTGCGCGAGCTGGCGCGGCCGGTGCGGGGCTGCCGCACCCGGTTCATCGCCTACTGGTCCGACAGCGACCTCGCGGTCCTCCCCCAGTCCTCGGCCGCCCTGCGGCACCGCGACCTCGCGCGCGCGCAACGTCCGGCTGCACGGCGCGGGGCACCTCACCCTGCCGATGCTGCGCGAGGTCGTGCACGGCATCTCCAACGCCCTGGCCCACCTCGACGAGCAGGGCGGCACGGTGCAGCTCCGGCGTCACGCCCCTCGCGCGTGACGAATGAGACCGAGGGCGCCTGGGACCGGTGAGGGCGACACTCCCGACGCCCGGGGCCCGCGTCCGCGTGTGAGCCGGATCACAGGTCGGGCCGCTCCCCGCACGACAGGTGGGGTTGACGGGTCTGTCGAAGCACGACCGGGAGGTCCGCCGACGGGACTCGAATTTGTGTCACGGAATGGTCACGGTACGGTGGTGCGGACGCCCCGTCACCACCCCTGAGGTTCCTTCCCTGTGAGTTCACCGAAGTACCAGGGGCGCCACTACGCCGGACGCCACCGCACCTCCGGCCGCGTGCGCGCCTGCCCCGCGCGTTCAGCTCGAGCTTCGTGCTGCCCACCGCGGCGGCCGCGGCGCTCGTGGTGACCGCGACCGGAGCCACGGTGGCGGAGTCCGGCGCCCCTGACGCTTCGACCTCTCGGGCCAGCAGACCGCGATCGCCCGCACCGAGCAGGCCTCCGACGAGGCCACGGCGAGCGACATCGCCTCGCGCCGCCAGGCCTCGGGCATGCAGACCGCCGCCCTCCAGGGCCGCGTCGAGGCCCAGCAGCGCGCCGCCCGCACCGCCGAAGCGCAAGGCCGCCGCGCAGGCCGCCGCCGCGCGGGCCAAGGCCGAGCGCGAGGGCAAGCGCTGGGTCAAGGCGATCCGCACCGGCACGCATCACCTCGGGCTTCGGCCCCCGGTGGGGCAAGACGCACGACGGCCTCGACTTCGGCGCCCCCACCGGCACGCCGCTCTACGCGATGTCCAAGGGCACCGTCATCCTCTCGGACAACGTCTTCAGCTTCGGCAACAAGGTCGAGATCCGCTACTGGGACGGCACCGTCTCCTGGTACGGCCACCTGAGCCGCCGCGACGTCCAGCACCGGCGACACCGTCATGCCCGGCGACCAGGTCGGCCTCGTCGGCAACACCGGCCACTCCTTCGGCTCCCACCTGCACCTCGAGATCCACCCCACCGGTGGCGACAACCCGATCGACCCCTACCCGTGGCTCAAGCAAGGGCATCCTCGTCGGCTGACCGACCCGCCGCACCGCGCCGCCCCACTGGCGCGACCCCCGGCTCCAGCCCTGCCGCGCCCGGACGTCAGCGCGCGCGCCACTCGCCACCCGCGCCGGCGGAGCCGCGGGTCAGAGCTTCTCGAGCGGGGCGAAGCGCAGCACGAAGCGCTTGACCCCGAGCTCCCCGCCGAAGTCGACCTCGGCCTGCGTCTTGTCGCCCTCGCCGAGGGTGCGCACGACGGTGCCCGAGGCCGTAGCTGTCGTGGGTGACCCGGTCGCCCGGCGACGAGCGCGATGATCGGCCGGTTGCCCGGTGAGCGCACCCCGGGCCGCGCGGCCAGCGTCGCGACGGCCGGTCGCTGGTCGCGACGGCCGATGGCGGCGGCGCCCGAGAGCTCGCGCTCCCACTCGACGAGCTCGGCGGGGATCTCGTCGAGGAAGCGCGACGGTGGGTTGTACTGCGGTGCGCCCCACGCGGATCGGACCGCGGCCCGGCGACAGGTGCAGCCGCTCGCGGGCGCGGGTGATGCCGACGTAGGCGAGCCGGCGCTCCTCCTCGAGCTCCTTGGCGTCGCCGAGGCTGCGCAGGTGCGGGAAGGTGCCGTCCTCCATGCCGGTGAGGAAGACGACGGGGAACTCCAGGCCCTTGGCCGTGTGCAGCGTCATGAGGGTGACGACCCCGGCCGCCTCGGCCTCGGCGGTGTCGGGGATCTCGTCGGCGTCGGCGACGAGCGAGACGCGCTCGAGGAAGTCCTCGAGGCTGACGACCTCCCCGGTCTCCCGGCGGGCGTCGTCGAACTCGCGGGCGACGGCGACGAGCTCGGCGAGGTTCTCGACCCGGGTCTCGTCCTGGGGGTCGTGGCTCGCCCGCAGCTCGGCGAGGTAGCCGGAGCGGTCGAGGATCGCCTCGAGGAGGTCGCGAGACGCCGGCGTCCTCGTCGTCGCGCACCCGCCCGAGGTCCTCGAGGAGCGCGGTGAAGCCCTTGATGGCGGCGACCGAGCGGGTCGCGATGCCGGGCGCGTCCTCGGGCCGGCCCAGCGCGGCGACGAACGGGATGCGCTCGCGCTCGGCGAGGGCGCCGACGCACGCCTCGGCGCGGTCACCGATGCCCCGCTTGGGGACGTTGATGATGCGGCGCAGGTTGACGGTGTCGGCGGGGTTGGACAGCACCCGCAGGTAGGCCAGGGCGTCCTTGACCTCCCGGCGCTCGTAGAACCGGGTGC
Organism: Vicinamibacterales bacterium; assembly: GCA_963850725.1. GTDB lineage: Bacteria > Acidobacteriota > Vicinamibacteria > Vicinamibacterales > JAMQPK01 > JAMQPK01. The sequence continues at coordinate 126,526 of CAWKMQ010000013.1, read as the reverse complement.
CGCCGACGACCTTGTAGGGCAGGCCGACCCGCACGAACACCTCCTCGAGGGCTCGGGACTGGGCGTTGGTGCGGTAGAACACCGCGACGTCGCCGGGGCGCACGCCGTGGTCGTCGCCGAGCCGGTCGATCGAGCGGGCGACGAAGGACGCCTCGTCGTGCTCGTTGTCGCCGACGTAGCCGATGATCCGGGCACCGTCGCCGGTGTCGCTAGGGCAGCGTGAACTTCTGGTCGAGCCGCAAGATGGCGGCGAGCGGTCTGACCAATCTCGTGTCCACCCTCGTCGGCGGCGTGCTGACGCCCGCCAGTGGCGTGATCTTCTGGGATGCCGGCACGATGACCACGCGGCTCTATCGCGGCTACGGGCTCCGGGTCCTGTCGCTGCTCGAGGCACCGCTGGCCTGGCTGAGCGGAGGCTATCTGAGGTCGGACGAGCTGAACCTCCTCGGCCTCTCGAACCCGCTCTCGCAGATGCATCCGAACGAAGTGATCTGGGGCGACGTGTCGAGATGGTCCGCCGATCAGGAAGTCATCTGGGGCGACCACCTGACCAATCCCGAGGGCCAGGAAGTGATCTGGGGCGACTCCAGGAAGATGGAAGGCGAAGAGGTGATCTGGGGCGATTCGATCGTCGCCGATCAATAGGACATGACTGGACCGCGAAACAACGGGCTGCGTGCGTGGATCGCTCGCCGTTGACGCCGATCGGCGCGCGGTCATCGTCCAGTCGGTTGTCTCGCTGCAAACGACTCCGCATCGCTATGAGTGGCTGATTTTCGCCGCCCTCACGGCGATGGCCGGCTCGTTCTCGCTGAAGATCGGATCGATCTCGGCCAGCGTCACCATCTCCGACACGTTTTTCATCACCACCGCGCTGCTGTTTGGGCCGGCGCCCGCGACCCTTGCCGTCGCGCTCGGCACGCTGCGTCTCGTCGTGGCGCCGCGGCCACGCGCGCGACGCAGTGATGTTCAACACATCGACCTGCGCGTTTGCGATCTGGGCCGGCAGCCAGGTGTTCTTCTGGATCGCCGGCGTTCCGCCGCTTTCACAGAGCAGTCGCCCGGCGGTGAACCTGGTCGTGCCGCTCCTCGCGCTTACGGCCGTGTACTTCCTGCGAACACATTGGCTGATCGCGTTGCCGTCGGGCTCGAGACCGGGCGGGCGACGCTCGGCGTGTGGCGCGAACACTTCCTGTGGCTGATGGCCACCTACTTTGCGGCCGCCTCGGTGTCGTTCTGTCTCGTCCTGGTGATGCACGAGGCGGGTCTGACCGGCCACGATCCTCGTGCTGGTGCCGCTGCTGCTGGTGTTGCACCTGACGCTGCGCTCGTCGATCGGCCGGCTCGACGATGCGCAGCCGCCACCTGGCGCACCTCGATCGCTTGTACCTGTCGACGGTCGAAACGCTGGCGATGGCCATCGACGCCAAAGACGACGTGACGCACAGCCATGTCAGGCGCGTGCAGGCGTACGCGCTCGGCCTGGCGCGCGCGCTGGGCGTCAACGACGAGGCGACGCTGAAAGCGATCGAAGCCGCGGCACTGCTGCACGACACGGGCAAGCTCGCCGTGCCGGAGCACATTCTCAACAAGCCCGGCAAGTTGAACGAAGCCGAGTTCGAAGAGATGAAGCGCCACGTCGACGTCGGCGCCGACATTCTGTCGCTCGTCGAATTTCCGTATCCGGTCGTGCCCATCGTGCGCTGCCATCACGAGAACTGGGACGGCACCGGGTACCCGAGGGGCGTAGTGGGCGCCGATATTCCGATCGGCGCGAGGATTCTTTCGGTCGTGGACTGCTTCGACGCGCTCACCTCCGACCGCCCGTACCGGTCCGCGTTGTCCGACGAGCAGGCGTTCGACATCCTGCGCGCGCGGCGCGGAACCATGTACGAACCGCTCGTGGTCGACACCTTCATCAGCGTGCATCGCGAGCTCGTCGCGCAGATGGCGGCGTTCCAGCCGCACGACGCGCTTCGGCAGATTACCCGGTCCGTCGCGGCGCCTGTCGCCGTGCCGCCTCCGCCTGTCGTCACACCCGCCGGGGTGTCCGACGACGTGCTGGCATTCGTGAGCCTCGCCCGCCTGACCGCGGGCGATGCGTCGACGAGCGACGTGCTGGCCCTCGCGTCGAAGCTCGTCAAGGATCTCGTGCCGGGTGCGACGATTGCGTGGTACACCGTCGATGAAAGGGGCGCGCTCGCGTTGCGTCACGGAGCAGGTCCGGCCGCAGACCAGATTGGCGGCACGATGCTCCGCCTCGGCGAAGGCGTCAGCGGCTGGGTCGCCGCGCAACGCCAGGTCATCGTGAACTCCGAGGCGCGGCTCGATCTCGGCGAGCGCGCGCGTCTGGCGGGAGGGCTCGCCTACGCGATGAGCGTGCCGCTCATCGCCCGCGAGTCGCTCGTCGGGACGCTGACGTTGTACTCGACGGCCATGTTTTCTGAAAGTCAGAGCCGCCTGGTGCAGGTGATCGCGCCGCATCTCGCGCAGGCCATCTGGACGGCCCGGCGCGACGAAGCGTCGCACACATCCCAGAACACACAACAAGCGAACGCCTCCACCGAACTGCGTCTCGTGTCGACGCGCTAGCGCGATCCTTCTCGAACATTCCCGTTCACTTTCCCGGTTGGTCCGGACATTCCTGTTCGTGACGTATTCGGCGATCGGAGAATTTGCCGAGAGTTTTTCCGAAGTTCGCACGTTTGTCGATTGGCGTTTACCTTGCTCTGTGATTCTCCAGACGTCGGGCGATGGCTGCCGCCATTCAGCGCGCGTCATCGCGTTCGACGCAAGGAGAGCGCATGCGGATCGAGTCCTGGGTGGGTGTGCTGGTGAGTGTTGTGCTGTTGTGCGGAAGTTGCGATGTCGGCGGACGAGCGGGAATGCCGGCGTTCGACGCTGCCCGCGAACGTGGAATTGTTCTCCGATCTCAATCGTGTGGTCCAACGCATCTACGACCGGTCACCGAAATTCCGCTCGCAGTGCGAGCGCATCGCGAAGGCCTCGAACCTGCGCGTTCGCGTGTACGTCAACACGAGGATTCCCCCGGCGTACCGCGCACTGACCGTCGTGTACCGCCAGGGATTCGAGATACAAGCCGACGTCAACCTGCCGCCGGGCAGCCATTTCGCGGAGATGCTCGGGCACGAGTTCGAGCACGTGCTCGAACAGGTCGAAGGACTCAACCTGCAACGCCTGTCGACGGTCCGTGGCTCGGGCGTGTGGGCGGTCGAGAAACATCTTTTTGAAAGCCTTCGCGCGCAGGACGCGGGCCGGGACGTCAGCCTCGAAGCTTACAGAAACCGGGCCCGGGCGACCGACTGACGCTTGGAGTCGCAAGAGTCCGAGAGTCCCAGGAGTCCGAGGAGTCCGGAGTCTAGAAGCGCAGAGCCCTAGGAACCGAACAGGAACGATGCGCCCAGGGCGAGGAGCAGAGTCCCGACGATGATTCGGAAGCTTCTGTCGGGCACGCGCGCGAGCAAGGTCTCTCCAAAGAGCGTGCCTACGATGACGCCCAGCGTGGCGAGGGCGATGATCGGGAAGAGCCCCGCGAGCTCGCGGCCTTCGAACGCGACGAAGACGGGCACGCGGGCGGCATCGACGAGCAGCGCCACGGCGGTGGCCGTCGCGACGAACTGACGCTTGTCGACGTCGAACCCCAGCATGGCGGCGGTGCGGATGCCGCCCTGATTACCGACGAGGCCGCCGAAAAACCCCGACAGCGCTCCTCCGAGCCACGCGAGCGCGCCACGCAGGCGCCAGCGCTGGGCGAAGCCTGTCAATTGCGACGTGCCGGCCAGCACGAGGAGCGTGCCGAAGACGATTTCGAGCGCACGGCTCGATGCCCACGTGTTCAGCAGGGCACCGGTGAGGCCGCCGGCCGCGCTGGTGAACCCGAACGATTTGACCAGCGTCCAATCGACGTCGCGGCGAAATCGCCAGAAGCGGAGGGAGGTGCCAACGGCATGAGGAATCGAAACGGCGGCGACCGCCAGCTTGGCGCCGGCGGAGGCCGCCATCGCGGGCGTCAGCAGGCTGCCGATGCCGAATCCCGCGATCGAGGCGACCGCGCCGCCTGCGATGCCGGCGAGGAGAACGAGCAGGTCGATCAGATCAATGTTTCGCGAACACGCGCAGTGCGCCGCTCTTGTCGAACGACGTTACGTTGAACGGCTGCGCCTTGACGAAGGGATAGTCTCCATTCCCGGCGAGCCGACGGGCATGCCGCCGACCGCGATTCCGGCGATCGCCGGTTTTTCCTTCAGCATGCGGTGCACGTCGGCCGCCGGCACGTGACCCTCGACGACGTAGCCGTTGACGACGGCGGTGTGGCACGACTGCACCTGGTCGGGCACGCCGCGTGATTTCTTGATGTCGGTGAGATCGTCGAGATCGGTGGTGCGGACGTTGAACCCGTTCTTGCGCATGTGCTCGACCCATTGCGAGCAGCATCCGCATGTGGGCGTCTTGAAGACCTCCACCAACGGTCCGGCTGGCTTCTGCTGCGCGGCCGCGGCGAGGTCCGTTTGAAGACGGACGCCGCCGAAATGTGAAATTCCCAGTGATGCAAGCGCCGCTGCTGCGAACGCGATGACGGTCCCTCGAGACATCGCTCCTCCTGGAGCCATCTTACCCTTTTCGCAGGTACTTCTCGAACGCCGCCAGCGTTTCGGGACTGACGTGGTGCTCCATGCCTTCCGCGTCCGATTCGGCGACGCTGGCGGGCACGCCGAGCGCGATCAGGAAACGGGCGACGAGATCGTGGCGCTCGCGCGACTCCTTGGCGAGGCTGCGGCCCGCTGCGGTCAGGAAAATCGAACGGTACGGCTGTGTCGTGACGAGGCCCCTCGTCTGGAGGCGCCGCAGGGTCTGTCCCGCGGTCACGTGCGTGACGCCGAGGCCGCGCGCGAGATCGACGAGGCGAGCCTCGCCGTTCTTCGCGATGAGATCGGCGATCATCTCGACGTAGTCCTGCGCGAGCTCCTGCGAATGGTCGTTGCGTCGTCGCGCCGCGTGTCCGCGGGGAGTCGCGCGACGGCCGGCAGACGCGGGTCGTGCCCGTTTCATATCCGATCCAATCCCGTTAGAGTGATTTCAGGAACGCCAGTCAAGGCGGCCTTGTCGACGTCGCTGAGCTGCTCGAAGCCGCGCCGCGCGAGATCCGCTTCCCGGGCGTGCCTCAGCACGGCGTGCTCGATGGTCGCGGCGGAGCCGTCATGGAGGAGCGGGCGACGGAATCGCAGCCCCCACAGCGCCGGCGTGCGGATTTCGTGTGGGTCCGCGGATGCCTGCCGGATGCCGTCTCCGGTCCCGACCTCGTGCAGCAGCAAATCAGAGAAGAGCTCCACCCGCTTCCGGTTGAAGAGCGGATTCGCGCTCGCGCCCGTCATCAGGACGGGCACGTGACACGTCGCGCAGCCGAGCGACTGGAACACTTTTTCGCCGGCCTGCGTTTGCGGCGTCACGCCCTCGCGCGCGAGGGGCGCGAGAAATTTCATGAAGCTCGCGAAGTTGTCGATGCCGCGGCGGCGCGTCCGCGGATCGGCGATGTCCTCGGGATCGGCGAACGGATCGCAGAGACGCATGCGATCGGCGGCCACACCGTACGCCGATCTCGGTCGGGAAGAGATCGTTGGTAATGCCCATCTCGTTGCGGTACGCGTCGGCGCTGAACGCCAGCAGCGTGGCGTGCTGCGCCTTCCATCCGAAACGGCCGACGCGCCGGTCGCCCGTCGCCAGATCGACGACGATCGCGGCACGTCCGCTCACGCCGTCGCCGTTGCGATCGAAGGGATCCTCGAGGTCGCGCAGGGTGTCGTCGGGAATGGCTTCGACCAGGCCGGCGCCGAAGACGGGAATGGGCACGCGCCGCGCGAACACGTTCGCCTCGGCCGGCACGATGGGCTGGCATGCGTGGCCGGGAACCGAGAACAGGTGGAACAGCGTTTCGCCCGTGCCATCCAGCGTTTCGAATTCCCCTTGATCGTTCACGCGCCCCGCGCGCATCTCGGCGACGGGGCTGACGCCGCCGACGACCGGCACGTTGTGGCAGACGGCGCAACTCGTGCCGTTGAACGCCGGTCCAAGCCCTTCCTCGGACGCCTCGACTTCGAGAAAGTCGTCCAGGCCAATCCGGAACTCCTCGAACTCGACGGGCGTGATGCCCGGGAGCGGACCGCCGGACTGCGCCGTTCGCGTTTGCGCGATCGCCAGAGCGGTGGCGAACACCGCAAAGGCCGCGCCGATCATCAACCGGATGGACATCGTGTTCTCTCTATTCGGCGATGAGCGTGCCACGCATGAAGGAATGGCCGGCCCCGCACAGCTTCGAGCACTCGAACGTGTAGCGCCCGGGTTTCGGCGGCTCGAACACCACGGTCGCCACTCCCTTGCCGCGCTTCGGGATCGTGACGTTGACGTCGGTGCCGAGAATCCTGAACCCGTGATCGGTATCGTCGCTGCGCAGCCTGATCTCGACGGGCTGTCCGGCTTTCACCTTGAACTCCGACGGTGTAAAGCTGAACCGCTCCACCGAAATGTTGACGACCTGCGGCTTCTGCTGCCGTGCCGCGATGGCCCCGCCGCCGAATGCGGCGATGACCCCGGCGGTCACGACCACGACGTTGAATCGCGTGAACATGCGCGTCATCAGAACCACCATCCAAGACCGATGTTGAACGAGTTAGGGGCGTCGATGGCCGAGCTCTGGCTCCTGATGATCGAATAATCCATCTTGATGGCGATGTCAGGGTCGGGCCAGTACGTCCCGCCGATGGTGAAGGCGTCGCGATCGAACTGCTCGAGCGGCACGTAGCCCGCCGGCATGCGGTATTGCGTGTCGAAATTCTCGTACCGCGTAAAGAGGCCGACATCGCCGGCGCGTGCGCCCGAGATGACGCGATAGGAAGCCTCGCCGTAGAAGCCGCGCATGGCGCTGGCGATATTCGGATTGACGCCCACGGCCAGACCGAGCGCATCGTTCAGCTCGGCGGCGTTCGACACGGTGACGTAGGCGAACTGTCCGCGCAGCTCCAGCCGATTCCGCGCCAGACGGACATCGGCTTCGCCGACGGTGACCGGCACGTCGAATCGCGGCCTGAATTCGAACCCCGAACGTCCGGTCCAGAAGCTGCCGCCCGCGGTCAGTCCCGGCACGCCAACGAACTCCAGACGTCCGGTGAATGCGGGCCGGCCGATGTTCGTGTCGGAGCCTCTCTGCCGTCCCTCTCGAATGCCTTCCTCGGCGGAGAACTCCCGCGCGTTGAGCGGCGACATGACGAACGCGCGGTAGCGCCACCCGCGTCCGACTTCGCCGTGCACCCCGACGCCGGTTTCAAACCACGTCGTCGGGATGATCACGGTATCGACAAACGGCCGCTCCACCCCGTAGTAGACGGGTGGCTCGTGACGCTCGTTGATGATGCCGACCGGCACGAGCATCATGCCGGCGCGCAGGTTGAATCCGCGCGAGAGCAGGAAGTCGACGTACGCCTGCTCCAGCTCGAGCTCGCCGGCTTCCTCCGGTCCTTCGACGAACGCGTGCTCGAGCTCCAGCTCGCTCACGAACCGGATGCGGTCGCTGAAGTTGTGCGTGACGAGCAGGACGAATCGATGGAAGTCGAGCCGCGCATCCTCGAATTCGTTCTTGTTGAAGTGAAAATCCATGTAGCCCGACACGCCGGTCGTGCGATCGGCCGGCGGCGCCGCTTGCTGGGCCATCGCCGGCGCGACGCCGAACACGGCCGCCAGTGCAGCCGCGTGCAGGACCTGGATTGAAGGGCTGGCAAATCTGTGAAATATAGACTTCAGAATGTAGCAGAGACTACATCAAAGACCGGACGCTGTCAACGGCCAGCAGCCGTTGACAACGAGCGTGCGATGCGGTCGGAGTTGGTGGTCCCGGACGTTACTTGGAGATCATCTTCAGCGCGGTGGCGTGAATCATCTTCGTCTTCTTGTCCTTGGAGTCCATGACGTCGCCCGTCAGCGTGACGGTGTGGGACATGTGGGGGACGAGCTTGGCGTTGTTCTCGCCGGCCAGGCCGCCCATCGTCATCACTTCGTACACGTCGCCTTTCTCGGTGACGAGCGCGACCGTGCCGCCCTTCTTCGCGCACGCCTGGGCGCACGTTTCGCCCATGCCTTTGTGCGCGTTGGTCGTGTTGGCCTTGTCCTTGGTGTAGCAGGCGAGATCGACGAGAACGCCGGTCACGTCTGCCGCGAACGCCGACGCACTCAGCATCAATACGAGAGCCGCCGCCATGATTGAGATTCTCTTCATATTCCTCCGTGGGGCGGATGTTAACACCCCTGTCGATCAAGGTCGAGACAGGCGGCCGAGGGCGGTAAGGAGAATCAGAGTATGCCGGCGACGAACGCGCCACAGCTCGCGAACCCTGCCGCCAGCGCGAAACACGCCAAGCGTGCGCTTCTTCTTGAGCTGCCACCACATGTAGTAGCTGCCAAGCACCATCACGACCAGGCCAAGGGCCAGGGCGTCCATCGCGAACACCCACACGCTCGTGACCATCCAGTCGCGCTCGCTCGCAGGCTGATTGAAGCGCGAGCCGCTGAAGGTGTGAAAGATCTGAAAGGCGTGCAACGGCCGGTTCCGGAATTCGCGCACGTACGCCTGCTTGGCCGTCAGGTCCACCCGCACCTGGGCAGCCCCGTTCGGCCGGCTCACGTTGAAATCGATGTGCCACACGGGCTGCGCGGCCGGCCAGTCGATTTCGCCCTGCAACCCGAGCTGGCGCATCAGGTCGCGCGTCCTGGCGGCGAGCGTGTCGCCCGTCGGGCGTTTCGATCGGCAGTCTCGTATGTCGTTTCGGCCCGGCGGTAGAGATCGCCGAACCACTGCTGATGGTTGAGCATCAGCCCTGTCGCCGAAAACAGCCAGAGAAAAAACAGAAAGTAGAGGCCGAGATAGTAGTGCAGCCTGCGGTTCCAGACCTCGAACGCCTTAGCGAATGACGGCATACAGAAGTCCGAAGAATGTCACGATGCCGCCCGCGGCGAGCGTCAGACCGATCCGTCGCTCGGCCTTGATCGTCCACCAGAGGTAGATGCCGCTCAGCGAAATGAACAGGAGCAGATAGATCGTCGCGTCGGCAAACCATCGCCACACTTGAATGCCGACCCAGTTCCCTCGAATCGCCACGTTGTGCGGTCCCGGCATCTTGTGCAGGTAGGAAAGCGATTCCCAGACGTTCATGCGCCGCCGCGTGACGAGGGCCGAGCGCCCGTCGAGGTCCACGTCGATGGTCGACTCCAGACCGGCAATCGAAACCGGAAAGATGAGATGGCGATCCCGGGCGACATAGCGAAGAAAGCCGATCTCGCCGGACACGCCGACCTGCGGCAGGATGTGTCTGGCGAGCTCCACCGCCTCGCGGCCTTTCAGCCGATCGAATCCGTCTGGAATCTGCAGATTATGGAAGGCTTCGGACGGCGGTGGTGTGCCTGGCCTCAACTTGCCATGGTTCAGGTAGAACACACTCACCGCGAACAGCAGCACGAATGGGCTGACGAAGAGCCCGAAGTACAGGTGCAGGTCGCGAAGCCATCGGTAGACCAATGCGTTCTCCGCGAAAACGCGCTACTTGTGGTCGTGACCGGCATCCGCCGCCGGTGCGGGCTTCGCGCCTTTCACCGCAATCGTCGTGACCGATGCGGCTCCGGTTCCGTCTCGATCCGCGCTCGCCGACCCAGTGCCGGACCGATCCGTCCGCGAACGTCTGATGCGCCTTCCACTGCAGCGTGCCCGACTGCGGGTTGTGCGCGGTAAACGTGAACTTTGCCGCCGGCTCTTTCGGCTTCATCTCTTTCTTCCACGTGATCGCGACGATGCGGTCCTTGTCCTTCTTGACGTCGAAGGTGAACCCTTCACCCGATGCCACCTGCGTCACGTGCAGATCGGCGGGCACTTCGAGCTCGACCGAGATCGACGCCACCGTACCCTCGACCATTGCGACGATTGTGTAGACCTGTTCGGCGCCAGGCGCCGATTCGCGCGGTGTCACGACGACGTGCGCATCGAGGGTGGCGGCCGCAACGATCAGGACGAACAAGGCCGAAGCCAGATATCTGTTCATCTATTCCCCCTTTATTTCCTCATTGTAGGTCATGGCTTCGAGAAATCGACCTCGAGTTGAACGGGCTTCATCGTGGCCTCGATCTGAAACTGGCGCTCGCCGCCGGCGGTCCTGATCGTGATGGTGTGGGCGCCGTACGGTATTCGGCCATCGAAGGGTGTTTCGCCGGTGCGCTCTCCATCGACGAGCACTTCCGCGGCCTCGTTCGCGGTGACGTTGAGCGCGGTCTGCGGAACGAGGTTGATCGTCGTCGTTTCGGTCGGGCGTACTTCGACGGCGCGGGTTTCGTCGTAGCCGACCTCGCGATTCTGAAACCTGCAGGCGGTATTTGCCCGAAGGCAGCATGGCACGCCCGCGATCGTCGACGGTAAGCGGCTGACTTGCGTTGCTGATGCTGATGTCGAACGGTGCGAAAACGGCCACAAACCCTGCCACCGCAGCGGCAGCATCCGCAGGTAACGCGCCCGGTTTGTCGGTCGTCGGCTGAGTCGGTGCGGGACGTCGCCTGTGCATCGGGAACGGGTGTCGGCACTGCAGCCGGCGGGGCGTTGCTTTCGACCGGGGCTGTTTCCTGCGGAGCGCTCGCCTGAGTCACCCCGCTGGATGTGCCACCGCGAATGCTCGGCCACAGCCAGACGCCCGCCGCTCCTGCTCCCACGAGTGCGGCAACGATGGCCACACGAGGTAACCAGGTTCCGCTGGCTGGCTCGCTGGGGCCAAACAGATCGTGTTCGAGAGGTTCGTGGGGTTCGTAGGGTTCGTGAGTTCGTAGGGTTCGTGAGGTTCGGACGTACGCGGCCGACGCTGAGACGGCCAACGGTTCGGGAGCCAGGTCGAGACGTTCGGCCTCGGCCCATTGGGCCTGACGTGTGTGAATCCAGTCGATCATCGCCTTTGCGGCGGCAACCAGATGCGGCGACGGACCGCTCACCTTTGGTGCTGGCGCTCGTACCGGTGCCGGTGCCTGCGCGGCGGTCTCGCCCGCGAGCATTGTGCGGATGTCTTTGGCGATCGCCACCGGATCGGCCGATGAGACGGGAGGCAGCTTCAGCGTGAGCACGCCGCCCGGTATCGCCCGGAGACGCGCAAGGAGGTCGGCCTCTCCTCTCGCAGGTCTCTCGGGCAACAGCACGAGGTCGGGCACGCGCTTGTTGATTGCAGTAATGGCAACCGCACAGGAGTCAGCGCCGATGAGCTCGCATCCCTGCAATTCGCGCGCAAGACGGGCGAGCGTGGGGCTATGGCTGTTTCCCGGGTTGATGGCAAGTATCAACGCCACGCAGACTCATATTAACGCGCCCGCGAGGAATCGGTCGGGTTCGATGTTTCTCGTCTCTCATATAAGATCACAATTGTGAAAAAGAGTGCCAAACAGGCTGTGCCGAAGGAGATAGAAGCCCTCCGCGCGTCGATGGCGTCGCGGCTGGGCGCGCTCGAAGAGGCGCTGGCGAATCCCGGCAAGCACGCCTCGCTCGAATCGCTGATTCGCGACCTGGCGCGCGTGGCCACCGAAGAGGCGGACACGACCGTGCGGCAGGTGGTACACGACGCACAGCGGCACGGTCAAAACGCCGCCGCTGCGGCGCGCGGTGAGGCGGAATCGGCGCTGGAATCGCGAAAAGGGCACCGTGGCGCAATTGCGCCAGGCGCTGGACAAAGCGCAGGCCGAGCTGAAAGAGCAGCGTCGCGTCGTCGACGCGGCCGCCCGCGACTCGTCCGGCGCGCAGCGCGAGCTCGAGGCGGTGCGGCAGCGCCTCGAACAGGAGCAGGCCGAACGCGCCTCTCTTGAACGCGAGCTTGAAGCGGCGCAAGCCGCCGCCCAGACCGAACGTACTCGCGCCGCCGGTCTCGAACAGGCCGTCGAGCAGGTTCGTGGAGAGGCGCAAGCCTCGCGGGCGGTCGTCGAAGCGCAACAGCGCGAGATTGCGGCAAAGCTCCAGGAGTTCGCGGCGCGCCATCAGGGCGTCGATCAGCAGCTGAAGGACGCGCAGGCCGCCCAGGCTGCCGGGCGGGCGGAGATGGAGCAGGCTCGCGCGACGGCCGATGCCGAGCGCGCGGCGGCTGCCGAATTGCGCGAAGCGTCGGCCCAGCTCGAACGCGATCTCGAGTGGACGCGGGGCGAGCTCGCGGCGGCGCGCCACGAGATCGACGGAATCCGCCGCGACGCGGACGCGAGGCACGAGGCGCTCTCGCGCTCGGAATCCGATCAGAGCCAGCTCCTCGTTTCGGCGCAGGACGCCGCTCGTGCCGCCGACGCGCGGGCCGAAGAAGCCGTTCGTGCCGCCGATGCACGGGCCGAAGAAGCCGTTCGTGCCGCCGATGCACGAGCCGAAGAAGCCGTTCGTGCCGCCGACGCACGAGCCGACGAGGCCGCTCGGGCCGCCAATGCACGAGCCGAAGAGGCCGCTCGGGCGGCCGATGCACTGGTCGACGAAGCCCTTCGCGAACGCGATGCCCTGAGGCGCGAGCTCGAGCTGGCCCAGGAGGCGATTCGCGAACGGGAGTTCCTGAGGCAGGAGCTGCAAACCGCGCACGAGCAGCGCGACGCGGCGCGATCGATGCAGGCGGGGCCTCAGCTCGTGATCGATGGCGACGAGGAGCCCACCGAAGAAACCGTGATCGATCTGACGGTCGATACGAGGGACGAAGAGCGGCAGCGGGCGATTGAAAGCCGGATCCGGAGCCTCGAGGTCGCGCTCCGGGATGCGGAGACGCGTGCCGAGATCGCAGAGCTCGAGCTCGACCAGCAGCGGCTGCTGGCCCTTCCACCCTCGGAGACGCCGTCGCTGGTGACGGAGCCCGTGCCCTCCTCGGAATCGAAGGAACCCGCGTATCGAGGCCCGGCGCGCGGTGCAAAACGTGTGGCGATTTCCACCGAGGTCGAGGTGCAGATCGACGGCACCGAAGGCAAACTGATCGATCTCTCCGTGACCGGTGCCCAGGTGCTGACGCCGTTCTCGATGAAACCGAACAGGCTGGTCAAGCTCACCTTGCCGATGGGCGACAGTCTGATTGCCTGCAAGGCGAAGGTGATGTGGTCGCGCCTCGAACCGAAATCCGGTCAATTGTGGTACCGCGCCGGGGTGTCGTTTACGAGCGCCGACCAGTTCGCGCTCGAAGCCTTCCTCAGCAGCCACAGAAAAGACGCCTGACCACCGGAGCGACAGATGGAGGTGCCCGCGATGTCTGCGACTATCCGGCGCGCGCTGATGGTGGGACTGTGTGCGGGTGCCATTGCCGTTCTTGCGTCGGCCGGCGGTTCGACGCTGGCGCGTCAGCAGCCGCCCCAGACGTCGCTTTCCGTCACGGGGGCCGCCAGTTCCGCACCCTCTCTGGCGGCGCTCGACCGCACCATTGTGGCTGTCTGGGCCGCGAGCAGGAATGGCGCGGCGAATGTTTTTGCCGCCGTGAGTCAGGACGCCGGCGTGACGTTCTCGGAGCCGCGCCGCGTCAACGATCAGGACGGCGACGCGAGCGTCAACAGCGAACAGCCACCGCGCGTCGTCGTGTCCGGACCCGTCAACGCGCGCGCCATCACCGTCGTCTGGTCGAAGAGAAATGACGGCCCTCAGCGGTCGCGCCAGGATGTGGTGCGGGTCGCCCGGTCGACCGACGGAGGCCGCACGTTTTCTCCGGCCCGCACGATTCACGATCCCGCATTTTCGGGCGCACGCGGCTGGGAGTCGCTCGCGACCGGGCAGTCAGGCGCGGTTCATGCGGTGTGGCTCGACGGGCGTGATGCCAACCGGAAGATCGCCGAAGAGACGGCGCATTCCGGCATGCCCCACAAAGGGCAGCCGCCGCAGGACGTCTATCACGGCATCCTGACGCCTGACGGACGCCGTGTGGAGACCGTCATTGCCAGCGGCGTCTGCTTCTGCTGCAAGACCGCTGTCGCCGTCGACGTGAAGGGCACCGTGTACGCCGCCTGGCGTCACATTTTTCCCGGCAGCATGCGCGACATCGCGTTCGCCAGGTCGACCGATGGCGGCGCGCATTTCGATCCGCTCGTCCGCGTCAGCGAGGACAAGTGGGAACTGAATGGCTGTCCGGAAGACGGACCTGCGTTGGCGGTCGATCGAGCAGGAGCGATCCACGTGGCGTGGGCGACGCTCGTGAATGAAGGCGACGAGCCTCGAAAGGCCGTCTTTTACGCGACGTCTCGGGATGGCAGGACGTTCTCGCCGAGAACCCGTCTGCCCGCTGCCGGCATCACGCCCGGACATCCGCAGATGACGCTGGCGGCAGATGGCGGAGCGGTCATCGTCTGGGACGAGACGGTCGACGGCGTGCATCGGGTCGTGCTGGCGCGTGTGTCGCCATCGCGCGCGATCGGGCCATCCCGGGTGCTGAGCGGAACCGAATCAGCGTCGCACCCGGTCATCGTTCGAACGGGCAGCGACCTCGTCGTGGCGTGGGCGAACCGCGACGAATCGGTGATTCGGGTCCGTCGAGTCGAGACGGCAAAATAAAGGTACCGGGAGGAACTCCATGGAACGCGATGTGGTGTGCGGAATGCAGGTCGATCCCGCGAAGGCCGCGGGCACGAGTGAATACAACGGTAAGACGTACTACTTCTGCGCGAAGGCATGCAAAGCGCGATTTGACGCCGATCCCGCCAAATACGCCAAGTAGCAGCGTCCTGATGACAATGACGCCGCCCTCGGTGGAAGAGGAAGTACTCGACCCGGTCTGCGGAATGATGATCCTCCCGGGTGACGCAGCCGGCCGCTTCGACTACAACGGCCAGACGTACTACTTCTGCAACGAGTGGTGCCTCGAACAGTTCAAAGGCAACCCGGCGCAGTTCCTCGACACGAAACCTTCCGATCGAGCGGCCGCGCCGGCCGATCCGGAAGCCGAGTACACCTGCCCGATGCACCCGGAAGTCCGGCAGAAGGGTCCGGGTGCGTGCCCGATCTGCGGC
This sequence comes from Vicinamibacterales bacterium, assembly GCA_963850725.1. Taxonomy (GTDB): domain Bacteria; phylum Acidobacteriota; class Vicinamibacteria; order Vicinamibacterales; family JAMQPK01; genus JAMQPK01. Next base: position 111,502 of record CAWKMQ010000013.1, on the reverse strand, counting down.
ATGGCGCTCGAGCCAGTGGCGGTGTCGCTCGAGGAGCAGCCCAACGAAGAGCTCGAGGACATGACGCGGCGGTTCCGCGGATCGGTGGCGCTGACCCTGCCGATTCTTGCGGTGATGGTGTCCGAGTTCCTGCCGGCGAGACCCATCCAGCACGCGGTGTCGCCGCCGCGTTCTCAACTGGATTGAGCTCGCGCTGGCGACGCCCGTGGTGTTGTGGGGAGGTTGGCCTTTCTTCGTCCGCGGCTGGGCATCGATCGTCAGCCGTCACCTGAACATGTTCACGCTCATCGCCCTTGGCGTGGGCGCGGCATTCGGGTTCAGCGTCGTGGCGACGCTGGCGCCGGGCATATTTCCAGATACCTCGAGCATGCACGAGGGCGTGGGCGTGTATTTCGAGCCGGCGGCAGTCATCGTCGTGCTCGTCCTGCTGGGGCAGGTGCTGGAACTTCGGGCGCGGGGCCGCACGAGCGCGGCCATTCGCAGTCTGCTCGGGCTGGCGCCAAAGACAGCGCGGCGTATCGGGGCCGACGGCCTCGAGCTCGACGTTCCGCTCGGCGATGTGCGGGCCGGCGACCGCCTTCGCGTGCGTCCCGGAGAGCGGATTCCTGTCGATGGCGCCGTGTTGGAAGGGAGCGCGGCCGTCGACGAATCGATGGTGACGGGCGAGCCCATTCCTGTCGAAAAAAATCCGGGTGATGGTGTCACCGGAGGGACCATCAACACGACGGGCGCGTTCATCATGCGCGCCGAACGGGTCGGGTCCGATACGCTCGTCGCGCAGATTGTGCGCATGGTGAGCGAAGCGCAGCGTTCGCGTGCGCCGATTCAGCGTCTTGCCGACACCGTCTCAGGGTGGTTCGTGCCCGCGGTCATCGCGGTCGCGGTCGTCACGTTCGCCGCGTGGGCGCTCGTGGGGCCGGAGCCGCGGTTCGCCCATGCGCTGGTCAATGCCATCGCGGTCTTGATCATCGCGTGCCCGTGCGCGCTCGGGCTGGCCACGCCGATGTCGATCATGGTGGGGACCGGACGCGGCGCCGAGGTCGGCGTGCTGTTCCGGAATGCCGAGGCGCTCGAACTGCTCGAACAGGTGACGACGGTGGTCGTGGACAAGACCGGGACGCTCACCGAGGGCAAGCCCGCGCTCGCGTCGATCGAGCGCGCAGCGGCATGGACGAGGCCACGCTGCTGCAACTGGTTGCGAGCCTGGAAAACGCGAGCGAGCATCCGCTGGGTTCGGCGATTGTCGCCGTCCGCTCGCGAACGGAACATGTCGCTTTCGTCCGGTCAACGATTTTCGTTCGGTGACGGGACAGGGTGTCGCCGGCACCGTTGATGGCCGCAAGGTCGCGGTCGGCAACGTCCGGTTCATGCAGTCGTTTGGCGTCGAGACCGGCGGGCTCGTCGAGAGTCTCGAGGCGCGTCGACGCAAGGGCCAGACGGTCGTGTTCGCGGCGGTCGACGGCGTGCTGTCAGGCATCATCGGCGTCGCCGACCCGGTGAAATCGACGGCACGCGAAGCCATCGACCAACTGCACCACCAGGGTCTGAACGTGTCATGCTGACCGGCGACAACAGGATGACCGCGCAGGCGGTGGCCGGAGCCGTCGGGATCGACCAGGTCGAGGCCGAGGTACTGCCGGACCAGCAAGGCAGGCGGTTCAACGCCTTCAGGAGCAAGGCCGCCGCGTCGCGATGGCCGGCGACGGCATCAACGACGCGCCGGCGCTGGCGCAGGCCGATGTCGGTATCGCGATGGGCACGGGCACCGACGTCGCGATCGAGAGCGCGGACATCACGCTCGTCAAGGGCGATCTGCGCGGCATCGTGCGGGCGCGCCGATTGAGCCGGGCGACGATGAAGAACATCCGGCAGAATCTGTTCTTCGCGTTTGTCTACAACGTGCTCGGCGTGCCGATCGCCGCCGGTGTGCTGTATCCGTTCGCCGGCCTGCTTCTGAGCCCGATGATCGCGAGCGCGGCGATGACGTTCAGCTCGGTTTCGGTCATCGGCAACGCGCTGCGTTTGCGCCGGGTGGACTTGTACGCAGCCATGACTCGTGATGAAGGAGAGGATCATGCTCATCAACCGTCGCACCTGCCTTGCGCTGCTTGTCGTGGTTGCCGCTGCTGCGAGCGTGCAGGCACAGGGGGTTACCAAGGATCCAGTCACGGGTATTCGCAACATGGCTCGTCTCGAGACCACGGTGGCGTGCGCCGGCGCCATTACCACCGACGCCGTGCCCGAGATCGGGAAGATGGGGTTCGTGTCGATCGTGAATCTTCGTCTGGCCACCGAGCCCGGCGCGGAAGTAGAAAAAGAGGCCGCTGCGGCGAAGGCCGCGGGACTGAAGTACTTTCACGTGCCGTTCGACGGCAGTCCGGATCCGGTCGCGGCCGAGGCATTCCTGAAAGCGATCACGAGCCCGGGCGCCGAGCCGGCGTTCATTCACTGCGGCGGCGGTAACCGCGCCGCGACCATGTGGCTGATCAAACGGCTGGCGATCGATCGCTGGGACGTGGATCGTGCCGTGGAGGAAGCGGCCGCCCTCGGGCAGACGAGCCTGCCGCTGCGCAAGTTCGCCATCGAGTTTGCGCAGTCGCGACGTGCCCCCGCCTCGAAGTAGCGCCATGAGACAGATGCTCATCGTGGCCGCGGTGGTGGCCGCGGCCGTTCAGGTGTCCGCGCAGTCCGGTGGCACATCGCTGACGTTGACCACAAAACCGTCGCCGCTCGGCCTCGGCCAGAATCTTTTTGAAGTCACGCTCAAAGATGCGAAAGGGCAGCCCGTTACAAATGCCGACGTCGGGATCGTGCTGCTGATGCCCGCCGATCCGAAAACCAAGCACCCCGAGATGAAGACCGAAGGGAAACTGAACAACGTCGGCAAAGGAACCTACAACGGCATCGTGATGGTGACGATGGCGGGGGAGTGGGAGGTCACGATTACGGCCAGTCGTGACGGGAAGTCCATCGGGCTGAAGAAAGAACGGCTGACGGCGTACCTCACGCGCCCGAAACCGCCCGCCTCACGCGGGAAGTGAGCGATTTCGCTGTTTCGACGATCACGACACGAATGTCGGTGCTCAGATTGATTTCTCTCCAAGTTTGTGGGTTTGGCCGAAAGCCCATCACCGTCATATCGCAGGATTCCCTAGCAAATCACCGCAGTCGCTCGCCGCGCATGTGGAACCAGCTTTGCTCATGTCGAAGGGTAGGGATTCTTCTACATGGCATCGAACCCTGCGGGGTTGAAACTGGCCGAAGCGACCACGACGACGAGCGGCACGGCCGAGCTTCGACGCCTGTCGACGCTGCTGGAGATTAGTCAGACCTTGTCGGCGGGCGCTCACCAGAAGACCGCGCTGCATCAGGTCCTCAATATTCTCGAGCGTCATCACAGCGTGATCCGCAGCACCGTGGCGTTGCTGACGAGTGCCGAGGAGATCGAAGTGGTGGCCTCGGAAGGGCCGGGCGCTGGCAAAGCGGACGCGAAGTTCCGTCTCGGGGAAGGCATCACGGGACGCGTCGTGCAGAGCGGCAAGCCGATCGTCGTGCCCCGGATCTCGCGCGAGCCGATGTTCCTGCGGCGCACGTCCGAGCGCCCGGAGCTGGCGCGCGAGGAAATCAGCTACGTGTGCGTGCCGATTCTGCTCAACCGCAAGGCCGTCGGCGCGCTGGGCGCCGACTTCCGCTTCAAGGCCGAGCGCGACTTCGACCGCACGGTCAAGTTCCTCGGCGTCGTGGCGTCGCTCATGGCCCAGTGGATTCGCATTCAGCGCGTCATCGACGCCGAACGCGATCGCCTGCGGGAGGAAAACACCCATCTCAAGAGCGAGCTGCGCGAGCGCTACGACTTCTCGAACATTCTGGGCACGAGCGGTCCGATGCGGCTCGTCTACGAGCAGGTCTCGCAGGTGGCCCGCACCGACACCACGGTGCTCGTGCGCGGCGAGTCGGGCACCGGCAAGGAGCTCATCGCCCAGGCCATTCACTACAACTCGCTGCGGTCGAAGCGCCCGTTCATCAAGGTGAGCTGCGCGGCGCTGCCGGACAGCCTCATCGAGTCCGAGCTGTTCGGCTACGAGAAGGGGGCCTTTACGGGCGCGCACGCCCCGAAGAAGGGCCGGTTCGAGCTCGCCGAAGGAGGCACGCTGTTCCTCGACGAAATCGGCGAGATCAACCTGGGGACGCAGATCAAGCTCCTGCGCGTGCTCCAGGCGCGCGAGTTCGAGCGGCTCGGCGGCACGAAGACGATTCGCGCCAACGTGCGGATGATTGCCGCGACCAACAAGGACGTCGAGCGCGCGATTGTCGACGGCAGCTTCCGCGAAGATCTGTACTACCGTCTCAATGTGTTCTCTATTTTCATTCCGCCGCTCCGCGAGCGGAAACCGGATCTCCTGCTGCTGGCCGATCACTTCCTCGAGAAGGCCTCGCTCGCCCACGGCAAGCACATCAAGCGGATCTCGACGCCGGCCATCGACATGCTGATGGCCTACCACTGGCCGGGGAACGTGCGCGAGCTCGAGAACGCCATCGAGCGGGCGGTCGTGGTCTGCGACGGCCAGGTCGTGCACGCGCATCACATGCCGCCGACGCTCCAGACGGCGGCCTCGTCGGGCACGACGATGAGCCTGTCGCTGAAAGATGCACTCGACGCCTACGAGAAGGACCTCATCCAGGACGCGCTGAAGACCTCGCGCGGCAACCGCGCGAAGGCGGCGCGCCTGCTCAACACGACCGGCCGCATCATGAACTACAAGGTCCGCCATCTCGGGATCGACTGGCGCCGTTTCAAGAAGTAACAAAAACGCCAGCCGGTCCCTCGTCCTACAACTTTGTCGTACATCAGCGCGTGCGCATTTCCGCGACCGCGACGCCCGCGGCGAGACGCTGGAGATCTTTTTCGTCACGTCCGGATAATCCGTCGCGCTTCGCGACACCGTTTCGTGTCGGCGTCATATTCTGAAAGATACATGAATGTAGGTGTACACGTGCTGTCTGACGCGTTTGTGGGATCGCCGCATCGGCGAAATCGCGTAATTCCTTAGGAAAATCGCAAATTACGGCGTTTGCACAATGGCATCCCTCGTGCACTGGCAGAGTGCACGGGCGACACGCACGTCGGCGCTCCGCATTCATTTTCGTCCAAGGAGGAACGATGAGAAAGAAATTGCCAGGAATTCTGGCGGCCGGGTTGCTGCTCTCGGTGCTAGGTGCAACGCCCGCAATGGCACAGACGCCCGCCGATCTGAAGGTCGGGATGGACACGGTCTGGGTGCTGATTACGGCGTCTCTCGTGTTCTTCATGAATCTCGGGTTCGCGCTCGTCGAGTCCGGATTCTGCCGCGCGAAGAACACCGTCAACATCCTGTCGAAGAACTTCATCGTGTTCGCGATTTCGTGCCTCGCCTTCTACCTGTTCGGGTGGGGCCTGATGTTTGGCAACGGCACCGGGTTCATCGGCATCGAGGGACTGCTCATGCTCGGCGGGGCCGACAACAGTCCGGCCACGGGCGACGCCTACGCCGGCGCATACAAGGCGATCGCGTGGACGGGCGTTCCGTTGAACGCGAAGTTCTTCTTCCAGCTCGTCTTCGCCGGCACGGCCGCGACGATCGTCTCGGGCGCGGTGGCCGAGCGCATCAAGTACCTCTCGTTCATCATCTTCTCGTTCCTGCTCGTCGCGTTCGTCTATCCAGTGACCGGTCACTGGATCTGGGGCGGAGGCTTTCTGGCGACGGCGGGCTTCTGGGACTTCGCCGGGTTCGACCGTTGTGCACAGCGTCGGCGGCTGGGCTGCGCTCGCCGGCATCCTGATTCTCGGCCCGCGCCTGGGCAAGTACGGGCCTGATGGCCGAGTCAATCCCGATTCCGCCGCACAGCTTCACGTCCGGCGTCATCGGCTGCTTCGTGCTGTGGCTCGGCTGGTTCGGATTCAATCCGGGCTCGACGATGGCGGTCGACGCCAACGCGATCTCGCACATCTTCATGACGACCAACACGGCGGCGTTCATGGGCCTGCTGACGGCCACCGCGATCAACTGGACGTGGGATGGCAAGCCCGACCTCAGCATGTCGGTCAACGGCGTGCTCGCCGGCCTGGTGGCGATTACGGCTCCGTGCGCGTTCGTGACCGTCAAGGCATCGCTCGTCATCGGCATGGCCGCCGGCGCGCTGGTCGTGTTCGCCGTCAAGCTGCTCGATACGCTGAAGATCGACGATCCGGTCGGCGCGGTGCCCGTCCACCTGTTCAACGGCGTGTTCGGGACGTTGTGCGTCGGGTTGTTCGCGGTCGACAAGATCACCGGCGCCGCGACGGGCAACGGTCTGTTCAACGGCGGCGGCATGACGCTGCTCATCGCGCAGATCCAGGGCATGTTGCGGTCGCTGTCTACACGCTGGTCGTGTCGGCGATCTTCTGGCTCGCTGATCAAGTACACCATCGGCCTTCGCGTCAGCAAGGAAGAGGAAATCGAAGGTCTCGACATCGGCGAGCACGGCCAGGAGGCCTACGTCGGATTCGCGCCCAAGCTGTCGGTGCGTCCAAACGCCGAAGTCGCCTGAACGCGCTCTTAACTCCGAGCCGGCGGCGCTGGTCGCGCCGCCGGCCCACCCCATACTGGAGGACTACGTGATCGAATCTTCGTCTTACTTGTCCCGATTCACCCGTGTTGCCCTGGCCGCGGCCATGGCGCTGACGTTTCGGCCGGCACCGCGAGCGCGCAGGATGACCCGAATCCCGGCGCCATCACGCTGACCGCCGGCATCGACTTTCCCTCGGTGTACTTCTTCCGGGGCATTCGCCAGGAAGCGGATCCGTCCCTCACCATGTTCGCGTTCGGCGACGTGGGCATCGCGCTGTTTTCGAACGACAAGGGCCAGAGCGCGAGCGTGAATTTCGGCGTGTGGAACAGCCTGCACACGGGCACGTCGGGCACCGGTGCGGACCCGAAGAAGCCGAGCCACTACGAAGAGGACTTCTACGTGATGCTCAACCTGGGCGTCGGCAAGGGCATCACGATCTCGCCCTTCTACACCGCCTACACCAGCCCGAACGGCTCGTTCGGCACGGTGAAGGAATTCGCGTTCAAGGTCGCGCACGCGAGCAAGTTCGCGCCCTACGGCATCGTCGCGTTCGAGATGAGTGGGCAGGCGGACGGCGGCAGCGACGAAGGGACGTACGCCGAGATCGGCGCGGCGCCGAGCTTTCCGCTGGGCGACAAGGGCGTGACGCTGGGCATTCCCATCAAGATGGGCTTCAGCCTGGGCGACTACTACGAGGCGAACGGCGAGGACAACGGCTTCGGGTACTTCGATCTCGGCGTGCTCTTCACGGTTCCGTTCAGCAGCGCGCCCACGAAGTTCGGTACCTGGAACCTCCACGGCGGCGTGGATTTCCTGGCGCTGGGCGATGGCACGAAGTCCTTCAACGTCAAGGATGGCACGCCCGAGGGAAGCCAGGTGATCGGCTCGATCGGGATTGGCCTTTCGTACTGACGCGGCAACCCCGGGGACTAGGGACTCGGGAATGGGGATTGGGCCTGAACGCGCGGAACGCGTCTGCGTCGTGACAGCCTGATCCCCAATCCCTCATCGCCCAATCCCATGGGCGAAGTATCCTTATGGCGTCATGGATCGCGATGGCTCCCGCTAAGGGGAGGGACGTCGAGCAGGCGGAGTTGCGTCTCCGCCTTTCCGCGTCTCTGGACCTTGCGCGGCAGCAGCTCATAGACGCTACCGAGCGTGGCGAAGGTGGACGTGCGGCGCTGGGGCGCTACGCCGAGTGCTATCGACGGCATCGTCGGTGAGCTCGTCGATCGCGCGCGCGGCCAATCGCGCACGCCCCTGGCGGTGTTCGCGGTCGGCGGCTACGGCCGCAAGTCGCAGTTCCTCCATTCGGACATCGACCTGCTCATCGTCTTCGGTGGACCGCTCGGCCGTCCCGAAGAACGCTTCGTCAAGGCGATGCTCCATCCGCTCTGGGATTTGCGCTTCCAGGTCGGCCATCACGTGCGCGAGCACACCGACTTCGATCGGCCCGACACGACGAACCCCGAATATCTTCTGGCGCTGATGGATCTGCGGCCGCTCGCCGGCGACCAGGACGTGATCGATCACCTCGACGACCACGCTGAAAGCCTCGGCCGACGTCTGGCGCCCGATGGTGCTCGACGCGCTCGTCACGCTGACCGATCAGCGCCACAGCGAGTTCCACGACACGCTCTATCAGCTCGAGCCCGACGTGAAAGACGGGCCCGGCGCGTTGCGCGACGTCTGGGCCGCGCGCCTGATGCTGCGGCTCGGCGGCGATCGCCGGGGAGGCGTGCGCGGGGCCTCGCCCGATCGATTGAAGGAGGCCGAGGAATTTCTCATGCGCGTCCGGTCGGGACTGCACGTCGACACGGGGCGCAACCTGAATGTCCTGAGCTACGAGTTGCAGGAGAAGGCCGTCGATCGGCTGGGTTACGCCGGGCCGGACATGCGGCGCCGCGTGGAAGCGCTGATGACCGACTACTTCAGGGACGCGCGCAGCGTCACACGCGCGCTCGGCCGCGTCCGCCGCGCGGCGCTGCCTCCGCCGCCGACGCCCATCCGGCTCGTCGACGACAACCTGATGTGCGTGGTCGAGGGCATCAACTTCGCCGACACATCCAAGGCGGCGGCGGAACCGGCCGAATGGCTGCGCGCGTTCGAAGCGGCGGTCTCGCGGAATGTCCCGGTGGCGGATGATGCGCTCGCGCTGATCGAGCGCGAGCTGCAGAAGCACAACTACCAGCCCGAGGTGTTCCTGGCGACCGCGGGCCACCAGATCCGGCTGCTGCAGTTCCTGCGTCCGCGGCCCGGACTCGCCGCGCGGTTGGGCGAGATGCGCGATTGCGGCCTGCTTGGCGCGATCTTTCCCGAGCTTCACGAGATTTCGTGCCGCGTGACGCGCGACTTCTATCACAAGTACACGGTCGACGAGCACACGCTGCTGACGGTGCGCAACGCCGAGCGATTGCTGAACAACCCTCGATTTGCGCCGATCCTGCGCGAGATCCGCACGCCGGAGCTGCTGGTGCTGGCACTGCTGTACCACGACGTCGGCAAGGCGCGCGAGGGCGATCACTCCATCGTGGGCGCCGAGATGGCGGTCGCCATGGCCGCCCGCCTGAGCCTCGGCCCCGACGCACGGCAGACGATCGATTTCCTGATTCGCCACCACTTGAAGATGTCGCGCATCGCGTTCCGGCGCGATACGGAAGAGCCCGAGGTCGTGCGCCAGTTTGCGGCGTTGTTCGCGACCGAGGAGCATCTGAAGCTGCTTCTCCTCCTGACGTTGTGCGATGTCGGCGCCGTGAGCCCCGACACGCTGACACCCTGGAAGGAAGAGCTGTTGTGGCGGCTTTACGTCGACGCCTACAACCAGATGACCATGGGCTACGGCGACGACATCATCGATCGCGATCAGGCCCTGGTGGCGGCGCTGCAGGCGAATCGTCCCGAGGACATCACCGAGCGCGAGATGGCGACCTTCCTGGAGGGGCTGCCGCGCCGGTATCTGATTCTGTTTTCACACGAAGCGATATATCGTCATGTCAGGCTCTCCCGCGATATCCGGCCCAACGAGGCGCATTTCTTCCTCGAGAAGAAAGCCGAGGCCTGGGAACTGACCGTCGTCTCGCTCGACAAGCCGTTCCTGTTCTCGAACATCTGCGGCGTGCTGGCGTACTTCGGCATGGACATTCTGAGAGGCCACGCGCTGACCAGCCTGGCCGGGCTCGCGGTGGACGTGTTCGAGTTTGCCGACGGCGACGGATTCTTCGAGCGCAACTCGATGGGGCGCAAGGAGTTCGACCGGCGGCTCGACGAAGTGGTGAGCGGCAGGACCGACGTGACGTCGCTGCTCAGGAGCAAGGAAGGCAGCGTGCTGGCGAAACGGACGCTCCTTCGTCGCACGCCGAGTGTATATTTCGATGCGGCGCACTCGCAGCGTTATACCGTGCTGGAGCTCGTGGCCGACGACGCGCCGGGGTTGTTGTATCGTGTCAGCCGGGTCATTTCCGATCACGGAATCGACGTCGATCTGGTGCTGATTACGACCGAAGGACAGAAGGCCATCGACGTCTTTCACATTACGCAGGCCGGGGCGAAGCTGACCGAGGCAGCTGAGGCATCGCTGAAAGCCGACCTCGAACGCATGCTGCAAGAGGCGAGCGAGGAACGGGCGCCCGAGCCCCGCGACTCATGAAGGAGACCGCATGAAGCTGATAAAGGCCATTGTTCGACCCAACATGGTGGACAACATCAAAGAAGCCCTCGGCAAGCTCAACATCGCCGGCATGACCGTGACCGAAGTCCGCGGCCACGGCCGTCAGAAAGGGCACACGGCGGTCTATCGCGGCCGTGAATACGAAGTGAGCCTGCTGCCGAAGATGGAAATCGAATGCGTCGTGCCCGATGCCTCGGTGGACGAGGCCATCAAGGCCATCATCGGCGCCGCGCGAACCGGCGAGATCGGCGACGGCCGCGTCTTCGTGATGCCGGTCGAGCAGGGCTACAACATCAGAACGGGCGAGAAGGACGTATAGAGACGTGTCGGTCGCCGGGCGCGAGTTGAAAGTCGGCAGTCTCAAGTCTGGTCGACTTGCGCCTTACGACTTCCGACTTTCGCCTTGCGACTAAACCGTGCCGAACCCCTCAGATCTCTTCCTGTCGCCCGACCTCACCGAGGATCAGGCCCGCGCGTACCTTGGGTCGCTGGGCTTCCGCGATGCCGCGGCCGTCGACAGCCAGCTTCAGCAGATGGCCGACGATCTCGTGACGCGCGAGGCGCTGGGGCGGCTCGCCCCCGACTTGCTGCCGGCCGTGCTCGAATCGCCGGATCCGGATGGGGCGGTGGCCGCCATTGCGCGCTACGTCGCCGGTCGCAGCGGCCGCGCGATGTTTCTCGATTACCTCCGCGAAGACCCTCGCGCGCTGCACGTCCTCACCTATGTGATGGGGGCATCGCCGCAGCTCGGCGAGATCCTCGTTCGCACACCTGAATACTTTCATTGGCTGGTCTCGCAGGTCGAGCGCAGCGCGCCCGATCGCCAGGATCACGAAGAGGAGCTCGTGTCGGCGTTCTCGGCGATCGAGGAGCCGGCCGAAGGGCTGAACCTGCTGAGGCGATGGAAGCGGCGCGAGACGCTTCGCATCGGCACGCGCGATCTGCTGCGCAGGGAAACCGTCCAGACCGCCGCATCGCAGTTGTCGGACGTGGCCTCGGTGGCCATCGACTTCGCGCTCGCCAGCGTCATGCAGCAGCGCCTCGTGGCCGACGGCCGCGATCGTCCGCCGGGCTCGTTTGCCGTCATCGGCACGGGCAGGGTCGGCGGACGGGAGATGAGCTACGAGCCCGACGTCGATTTGCTCTACGTGTACGACGCGCGCAGCGCCGACGGCGCCGACGCGACGGGCATTCGCGAGTTCTACGAGCGGGTCGGGTCGCGATCTGACCGCGGTCTTGCGGGACGAGACCTACGACGGCAGCCTCTATCGCGTAAGGCTGCCCGCCTGGCCGCAGACCGACGGTTGGCTTCGGGCGTGCTCGCTCAGCGAGTACGCCGAGCGTTATGCCGCGCCGGGCGAGATGGCCGAGCGCGCATCGCTGACGAGGGCCCGCCACATCGCGGGCGACGCCGAGCTGGGTGCGCGCTTCCTCGCCACGTGTCAATCGTTCGTGTACCGCGAACAGGGTGGCGAGAACCGCTTCGATACCATTCCGGTGACCGATCGCGACCAGGATGAGACCCTGTCAACCGTCGAGTTGCTGACCCAGTCATTTCAGCTCCGGCACGGCGCCCGCCATGCCGCGCTCCGCCACACCGGCACGCTCGGCACGCTCGACGCCATGGGCAAGGCCGGCCTGATTTCAGAACATCTCTGCCGCGAGCTCGACCACGCGTACGTCTTCCTTCGGTCCACCGAGCATCGCCGGCAGCTGGGACTGCACGAGGATCTCCAGAAGCAGATCGACGCGTCGCGCGAGCGCGTCCGGTCGCTGGTCCGCAGCGTACGGGTGTAACACCTAATGCTGGATGTAGTAGGGGTCGGAACCAATTCCGTCGATGACGTGATCCAGCTCGGCGGAGAACTGTCTGCCGTGCTGGAATCGAGCAAAGCGCGTGTGACGAGCCGGCACGTCATCATGGGTGGCCAGACGGCCACCGTGACGGCGGCGTGTGCGGCCCTGGGCTTGCGCACGGGCTACATCGGTGCGTTCGGATCTGACGCGAACGGCGGGCTTGCACGCGATGGATTGCTCTCGCGTGGCATCGATCTCTCGCATGCAGTCGTGGCCGATGCGCCCAATCGCGGAGCCATCATTCTCGTGGACACGGCCGGGCGCCGGACCGTGTTGTGGCATCGGAGCGGACATCTGGTCGTTCCGCCGGACGTTCTGACGCCAGAGTCCGTGGCGGCACGCATCGTCCACGTGGATGACGACGATCCGCAGTTGGCGATGGCTGCGGTGCGCGCCGCGCGGGCGGCTGGTGCCATGGTGACGAGCGACATCGAGCACCCGGTCGATCGGGTGGAAGAGCTCATTCGTGCCGTGACCTATCCGATCTTCGAGCAGCATCTCCCCCTGCGCCTGACTGGAGAACGCGACCCCGAGCGGGCGCTCAGGAAACTGCGCCGCCTGAATGACGGCACTCTGGTCATGACGCTTGCGGAAGAGGGCGCCGTGGCGCTCGAGGGCGACGAGTTTCACGCCGCGCCTGCGTACAGCGTGAAGGTCGTCGACGCCACCGGTGCGGGCGACGTGTTCCGTGCGGGATTCATTTACGGACTGCTTCAGAAATGGCGGGTGGCGGAGATTCTCCGGTTTGCCAACGCGACGGCAGCCGTGAGCTGCACGCGGCTCGGCGCCATTCCGTCCGTGCCGACGCTTGCCGACGTGCAGGCCCTGCAAACGGCAGAAAAGGGGTCGGGTGCAATTTTACGAAAAACGTAAAATTGCACCCGACCCCTTTTTCAGATCCCGGAGCTATGTAATCGCGCTCACGCGGACTCGCTGCTTCGTGCGGTGCGCTTCGGTTGCGGCGAGCGCCGTTCGAAGCGCTTCCACGCCGTCCTTGAGTACCACCGCGGGCTCGCGGCCCTGCAGCACGTTCTGCGCGAAATTCTGGAGCTGAATCGTGTAGGCGCGTTCGAACCGCTCCATGAAATACGGAACGGTATCGTGGGCGACGCTGTTCTTCGTCATGGTCAGCAGCGGCGTCTCGCGGATGTAGCCGATCCTCAGTGTGCCCGCATCGCCCAGCAACTCCGTGCAGATGTCGTAACCGTAGTATCCGTTCCGCGTGAGATCGATGACGCCCAGCCGGCCGTCGGCGAATTCCAGGGTCGCGATCGCGTTGTCGATGTCGCCGATCGACGCCATTTCCGGATACGCAAGCACCGCGCCCGTCGCCGAAATGGCCTCGACGTCTCCCATGAACCACCGGGCCAGGTCGAAATCATGGATCCCCATGTCGACCATGATGCCTCCGCTGCTGGCGGGATTGGCGTACTCGAGGCTCGGCCGGAACGGATCGCGTGAGCTCGATTTGAAAACCACCGGCCGGCCGATGGCGCCCTGGGCGATTTTCTCCTTCGCCGCGGCGTAGCCGGGATCGAAGCGGCGCATGAAGCCCATCTGGAAGAACGCGCCCGATTTCTCGACCGCGCTCGCCATGGCCGCGCACTCGGCCAGACTCAGGGCCGGCGGCTTTTCACAAAACGTCGGCTTCTTCGACCCGGCTGCGATGACGACGTTGTCGCGGTGCGCGTGCGTAGACGTGACTATGACGATCGCGTCGACGTTGGGATCGGCGACGAGGTCGTCGGCCGACGCGTACACCTTCGGCACGTCGAACTCGTCCGCGATCGAATCGGCCAGCGTGCGATCGATGTCCGCGACCGCAACGACCGTCGTTTCCGGAATGCGCGCCGCGAGATCGCGGACGTAGACTTTCCCCAGCCGTCCGAGGCCGACCACTCCGACTTTCAGCTTTGTGCGTTTCATAAGAAAAGGCTGCTAGTGTATCTCAGCCCCATGGACTATCTCGTCGAAGCAGACCGGGTCAGCAGGGCCTTTCCCGGCGTCCTCGCGCTGGACGGCGTGTCGATGAAGGTGCGCCCCGGCAGCGTGCACGCGCTCATGGGCGAAAACGGCGCGGGCAAATCGACGCTGATGAAGATTATCGCGGGCTTCGACCGGCCCGACTCCGGCCAGGTCGTGCTTCGCGGCCGCGTGGCGATGATCCATCAGGAGCTGCACTTGATGCCGCCCATGACGGTCGCCGAGAACATCTGGCTCGGCCGCGAACCGCTGACGCGACTCGGGTTCATCGATCATCGCGCGCTGGCTCACCGCACCGCCGAACTGCTCGAGGAGCTCGCCATTGCCATCGATCCCGAACAGAGAGTTGGCGACCTGACGATTGCCGGCAGGCAGATGGTCGAGATCGCGCGCGCGGTGTCGTACGAGGCAGACGTGCTCATCATGGACGAGCCGACGTCCACCTTGTCCGAGCGCGAAGTGGATCATCTCTTCCGGATCGTCGCGGATTTGAGATCCCGCGGAAAGGCCATCATCTACATCACCCACAGGATGAACGAGATCTTCAGAATCGCCGACGAAGTCACCACCCTTCGCGACGGGCGGGTCGTCGATTCCAGCTCGGCGGACCGCCTCGATCGCGACCGGTTGATCGCCTTGATGGTGGGACGGGAATTGACGCAGATGTTTCCGAAAGGGAACACGCCGACCGAGCGAGTCGTGCTGTCGGTCAAGCATCTCGCGGTTGAGGGCGCATTTGCCGACGTGTCGTTCGACGTCCGGGCGGGAGAAATCCTCGGCGTGGCCGGACTCGTCGGATCGAAGCGTACCGAGGTGGCCGAGACGCTGTTCGGGCTCCGGCGTGCCTCGTCCGGCGACGTGTACATCGACGGCCGCGCGGTGGATATCGCCTCGCCAGCCGTGGCGATCGAGTTGGGCATGGCGTTTCTCACCGAGGACCGAAAGTTGAGCGGGCTGCTGCTGCCGCTGAACGTTCAGGAAAACATGGAGATTGCCGTCCTCGACGATCGATTCATCAGTATGGGCTTCGTGAATGCGGAGAAGCTCGGCGCCAGTTGCCGCGACATGGCCGGCAGCCTGCGCGTGAAGACACCCAGCTTGTTCGAGCCGGTCCAGACGTTGAGCGGCGGCAACCAGCAGAAGGTGCTTGTCGGCCGGTGGCTGTTGACCTCGCCGCGGATCCTGATTCTCGACGAGCCCACGCGCGGTATCGACGTCGGCGCGAAGGCCGAGATTCACCGTCTGATTTCCAATCTCGCGGCGGACGGGGCGGCGGTGGTGATGATCTCGTCGGAGATGCCCGAGATTCTCGGCATGAGCGATCGCGTGATGGTCATGCGCGAGGGGCGCGTCGCCGGCTTCCTCGAAGGACCCGGCGCGAATCAGGTCGATCTGATGAGGCTCGCCGCGCAATGAGCCACCCGCGGCGACACTCTCACGATGCCGGGATCTTCCTGGTGCTCCTCACCATCGTCGTGCTGTTCGAAGCCGTGGGCTGGAGCATCCGAGGCGCGAGCTTTCTCTTCAACGCGCAGCGGCTGTTCGTCATGGTGCTGCAGGTGTCGATCATCGGCCTGCTGGCCATCGGCGTGACGCAGGTGATACTCACAGGGGGCATCGATCTGTCCTCGGGGTCGGTCGTGGCGCTGTCCGCGATGATCGCGGCCAGCCTGGCGCAGACGGCGAACGCACGCGCCGTGTTCGCCTCGCTCGTCGATCTGCCCGTCGTCATTCCCATCACGGCGGGTCTCGTAACGGGCGCGCTGGCCGGGTTCGTCAACGGGCGGCTCATCGCGCTCACGGGCATCCCACCGTTCATCGCGACGCTCGGCATGATGGTGACCGCGCGCGGGCTGGCGCGGTACTACACGCGCGGGCAGCCCATCAGCATGTTGTCCGAGCCTTACACGCGTATTGGCGAAGGCGCGCTGCCCGTCGCGATTTTCATCATCACGGCGATCGTGTTTCACGTGCTGCTTCGTCAGACGCGATACGGGAAATACACGTACGCCATCGGCGCGAACGCACAGGCTGCCCGTGTGTCGGGCATTCGCGTGGATCGGCATCTCGTGCTCGTGTACACGGTGGCCGGCCTGCTCTCAGGGCTCGGCGGGGTCATGACGTCCGCGCGCGCGGCGAGCGGGCAGGCCGGCATGGGCATGTCGTACGAGCTCGATGCCATCGCCGCTTCGGTAATCGGCGGAACGAGCCTCTCTGGAGGCATCGGACGGATCTCAGGTACCGTCATTGGCACCGTGATCCTGGGCGTCATCACCAGCGGATTTACCTTCATCGGCTTCGACGCTTATATTCAGGACATCGTGAAGGGCGCCGTGATCGTGCTCGCCGTCGTGGCCGATCGCTATCGCCATCGAGGCGCTCGCCCGTAACCGGAGGACTCTCGTGACATCGAAGGTGAGATTCGGATGCCTGGCCGCGCTGCTCGTGCTCGCTTTCGGAGGCCAGGGCTGTGGGTCCCAGTCGCCCCCGAAACCCGTGATCGGGGTCTCGATGGCGCATTTCGATGACCTCTGGCTCACGATCCTGCGCACGTCGATGAGCGAGCACGCCGCGACGCTGCCTGACGTCGCGCTGCAGTTCTCCGACGCCCAGGGCGACGTCGCCCGGCAGCTGAATCACATCCAGAACTTCGTGGCGCAGGGTGTGGCCGCGCTCATCGTGAACGCCGCCGACACGGCCGCTACGCCGAGCATGACCAAGGTCGCGCGCGAGGCCGGTGTGCCGCTGGTCTACGTCAATCGGCGGCCCTCGGAAGAAACGCTGCCGAAGGGTGTCGTCTTTGTCGGCTCGGAGGACTCGCAGGCCGGCACGCTGGAAATGGAGGAGCTCGCACGGCTGATGAACCACCGGGGCAACGTCGCGATCATGGTTGGCGAGCTGGCGTCCAACGGCGCGCAGCTTCGCACGAAGGCGGTCGAGGACGTGGTCGCGAAATATCCGGGGATGAAGATTGTCGAGAAACAGGTGGCCAACTTCCAGCGCGAGCGCGGGCTCGACCTGATGAACAACTGGCTGACGGCGGGCACGAAGATCGACGCCGTGGCCTCGAACAACGACGAGATGGCCATCGGCGCGATCATGGCGATTCAACAGGCCGGCGTGAAGCAGGGCACGATCCTGGTGGGGGGCGTCGATGCCACGCCCGATGCGCTGGCCGAAGTGGCGAAGGGCACGCTGGCCGTCACCGTGTTTCAGGACGCACGCGGCCAGGGGCGCGGCGCCCTCGACGCGGCGCTGAAACTATCGCGTGGAGAAGCGGTCGACAGCTTCGTCTGGATTCCGTTCGAGCTGGTGACGAAGGAGAACTACAAGGAGTATCTCAGCCGGTAGTTCGTGGGGTTCGTCGGTTCGTGAAGTTCGTCGGGTTCGTTAGGTTCGTTAAGTTCGTGAGGTTCGTACGGCGCGACTGAAGTCGCGCACTACCAGTGATTCGGTTGCAGAGCTCGAACCCTACGAACCCAGCGAACCCGACGAACCTGACGAACTCTACGAACTTACGAACCACGTGCTAGCTCTTGAACCGGCGGTAATCGATCGAGTACTTCCTCACCTGATAGTTGATGATCCGCTCGGTCGTGTTGAGCAGGCGCGCCGCTTTCGCGCGGTTGCCGCGCGTCGTCTTGAGCGCGTCGGAGATCAGGTCCTTCTCATAGGCCGCGACGGCGTCCCGCAGCGAGACGCGCGTCACCGTGCCCGACGCTTCGGCGGTTTGCAGCGTCGGCGGCAGGTGATGCGCGTGAATCACGTGGCCGTCGCACACGAGGATCGCGCGCTCGAGCGTGTTCTCGAGCTCGCGCACGTTGCCCGGCCAGTGATAGCTCATGAGCATGTCGATCGCGGGCGTCGAAATCCGCTTGATGTTCTTGCTGTGCGTGCGCGAGAACGACTCGAGGAAGTGATCGGCCAGCAGCAGGAGGTCGGTCTTCCGTTCGCGCAGCGGCGGAACGAAGATGGTGAAGACGTTCAGCCGGTAGTAGAGATCCTCCCGGAACGTCCCGTCCTGGATGGCCTTTTCCAGGTCCTTGTTGGTGGCCGCGATCAGCCGCACGTTCGACTTCAGCGTTTCGGTGCCGCCCAGCCGCTCGTACTCGCGCTCCTGCAGGACGCGCAACAGCTTTACCTGCGTTCCGAGGTTGATGTCGCCGATTTCGTCGAGGAACAGCGTGCCCCCTTCGGCCAGCTCGAAGCGCCCTTTCTTTCGCGCCTGCGCGCCGGTGAACGCGCCCTTCTCGTAGCCGAAGAGCTCCGATTCGATGAGGCTTTCGGGCAGCGCCGCGCAGCTGACCTTGACGAACGGCTTGTTCGCGCGGAGCGAGTTGTAGTGAATCGCGTGCGCGATGAGCTCTTTGCCGGTGCCCGACTCGCCGCGAATCAGCGCCGTGGTCATCGTCCGCGCGACCTGCGACACCTGCTCGCAGATCTGTCGCATCGGGCCGCTCGTGCCGAGAAGATTGGAAAAGTCGTATCGCTCGCGCAGCTCCTGGCGCAGGTGGGTGTTCTCGTCGAGCAGCTTCTTGCGCTCGTTGTCGATCAGGCGCTGCACCTTGACCGCCTGGGAAATCATCGAGGCGACGACCCCGAGAAATTTCTGGGTCCGGTCGTAGTCGCGGTCGGGCTTGAACTTGAGATCCACGCCGAGCGCGCCCACGGCCTTGCGGTTGAGCACGATCGGCACGCAGATGAAGCTGAGCTCCTGCTGGGGCAGCTCGGTGCGCCGCGAGGCGCGGTTCAGGAACATCGGCTCGCGGCTGATCTGCGGCACGACGATCGGCTTGCCGCTTTCGACGACCCGTCCGGTGATGCCTTCGCCGAGCTGATAGCTGACGCGGTAGCCCGGGCGGTCGAGGCCGTCGGACGCTTCGACCTGGAGCTGCCCGGTGTCTTCGTCGAGCATGACGACGGTGCTGCGCACGGCGCCGTGGTGGCGGCCGAGAATCTCGAGCACGCGGTGCAGGCCGGCCTTCAGGTCGAGCGTGCCGGTCAGGGCCTGGCTCGTGTCGAGCAGCGTGGCGAGCCGGCGGATTTCACGCGTCGAGGCGTCGGCCGGCTTGGTGGCGGTTCTGGTGGCGCTCATCGGGGGAATCGAAATTCAGACAAGAATGTAACCTTGAAGTATTGGAACAACATGATTGTTGCCCGCAGAGCGCTACGGCGTCAAGCGCCCGCACCCATATAATCCTCAACAAGAATGCCGGCCTTCGAAACGCTCGATCCGGAGCTGAGGGGCGTCCTCGGCAAGCGCATCCGCGAGCTGGGGTTGAAGCTCGAGGGTTCGCCCGTCGAGCCGTACGTGCGCCAGCTGTACAAGGAGCTCGAGCGGCGCGGGCTGCGCAAGTTCCGGCCGGTGTGCTACCTGACCGACGAGTGGGGCTGTCCCGACATGCAGCCCGTGCTCGGCATCCCGTTCTATCTCGCCGACCCGAACCTGGGCCGGCTCGAGCGCGCGATCGACGATCTCGAGGACAGCCGCGAGATCATGCGCTACATGCGGCACGAGGCCGGGCACGTCTTCAACTACGCGTACCGGCTGTACACCCGTCCCGACTGGGTCGCCCTGTTCGGCCCGTTCGACCGCCCGTATCGCGACAAATACCGGCCGGTGCCGTTCAGCCGCAATTACGTGCGCCACATGGAAGGCTGGTACGCGCAGAAGCATCCCGACGAAGATTTTGCTGAAACGTTCGCCGTATGGCTGACGCCCGGAAGCGCCTGGCGGCGCCGGTACAAGGGTTGGCCGGCGATGCGGAAGCTGCGTTATGTCGATCGGATGGCGCGCACCTTCGCGAGCGAGGAGCCGATCGTGCGCACCGGTGAAGTGGACATCACCGTCGACGACATGCGCCTCACCGTCGAAGAGTTCTACCGGCGCGCCGAGAAGGAGCGCGGCCTGCGCGTGGACCTCGCGATGGACGCGCATCTGTCCGAGATCTTTCTCACGCGGAAGCCGCGCGAAGGGCGTCTGGCCGCGCAGATCGTCACGAAATACCGGCGCGAGCTGATCGACAAGATCACCTACTGGACCGGCGTGCGCCGCGAGGTCGTGCGCGCGCTGGTGGAAGCGATTGCGAAGAACTGCGAGCGGTTGAAGCTCTGGGGCGAGGTCGGACGGGAGCCGGCCTACCTCGTGGAGTTGACGGCGTTCGGCACAACGTTGGCGATGAATTACCTGACTCGTGGTACCTTCACCGGGGATCGCCGCAAAGCGAGGAGCACAGAGCAGAGCCCGAACGGGAAACGTCCTAAAAAAGTGGAGAGCCCGAAGGCCGAAGCCGACTAATGGCAGGAAAACTCAGAATCACGGTCCTTTACGATCGGTGGGAGCCCGAGGACGACAACGCGGGCACCAACGGCAAGGCGCCCCTCGTGCGAACCCTCGACAAGAAGGAAGTCGAGGAGGAAGTCATCGATGCGCTGACCAAGCTGGGCCACGAGCCGGCGCTGCACCAGCTCGACGGCTCGCTGAAGAGCCTGCACGCGCTGGCGAAGCTCGATACAGACCTCATCTTCAATCTCAGCGAATCGTTCGGCGGCAACGACACCGCCGACTACAACATCGCGGCATACCTGGAGCTCGTCGGCAAGCGCTTCACCGGCGCCGGCAGCCACGGCCTGATGCTCGCGCAGGACAAGAGCGTCGCCAAGAAGATCTTCGCCTTTCACGGCATCGCCACCCCGGTGTTCGCCCGCTCGTTCCGCGGCCGCCTGGCGTTCTCGCACGAGCTGCACTTTCCGGTCATCGTGAAGCCGATGCGCGAAGACGGCTCGATCGGCATCGAATTCGACGCGGTGGTCTCGTCGATCAAGGAGCTGATGGAGCGCATCGACTGGCTGCACGGGCAGTTCGACTCGCCGATCCTCATCGAGGAGTACGTGGACGGGCGCGAGATGTACGTCGGCGTGCTCGGCAACGAGAATCCCGAGGCGCTGCCCGTCATCGAGCTGGATCTCTCGAAACTGCCGGAAGGCACGCCGCGGATTGCGGCGGCCGAAGTGAAGTGGGCCAAGGGCACGAAAGCGTACCGCGACACCAAGTCGATCGTGGCGACCGACCTGTCGGAAGAAACCACGGCGCTGCTGCAGTCGACCGCCGTGTCGGCGTATCAGGCGCTCGAGCTCCGGGACTACGGGCGCGTCGACATGCGGCTCAAACCGGATGGCACGGTGGCGGTCATCGAGGTGAACCCGAACCCGTGGCTCGCCTCGCGTGCCGAGCTCGCGCAGGCCGCGCGCAAGGCCGGCCGCACCTACAACCAGCTGGTCGAGGAGATCCTCGGCCTGGCCATGGGTAGATACTCCCACTGATCGATAGGGCAGGACACGGAGCGTGATTCAACACGGAGGCACAGAGGCACGGAGGACACTGAGTCTTTTGAAAAATTCTCTCCGTGTTTCTTCGTGCCTCTGTGCCTCCGTGTTAGACTCCTCCGTGCCCTCCTGACGCAGATGGCTTCCCGCGATCACCACATCCTCTGGACAATCTCGAGCGACGACGCCACGACGACGTGCCTCATGGTGAGCTGCTGCAGCGGAGCCGAGCTGCAAATCGTGCGAGCCGTGCAGGGCGGGGAAGAGATCGTCCTCCGCGAGCTCTATCCCGATCGCGACTCCCTGTACGAGCGCGCCCGCGAGTTGCGCGAGGAAACGCGCTGACGCGTGGTTCCCCTTCCGCTGAAAGAGCTGTTCGTCCCCGGCTCGATTCCGTTCTTCCTCTTCATGCTGCTCCCCGGCGTGTGCCTCCTGTTTCGCAGGAAGGACGGGGGGCGGGTGGGCCGAATCTGGGTGGCCACGCTGGTCGTGCTCTATTGGGTGCTGAGCACACCGATCGCCGCCGTTGCGTTCGTCCGATCGTTCTCTCCCGACTATCCGCCGGTGATGGCACAGGCGGACGCGCGCGGCGCGACCGCCGTCGTCGTGCTGGGCGCGGGCATGGAGATTCATCGATCGCGCGGCGAGTCTCGGGGCGTACCCACGCGCGAGGGATGGCTGCGCGTCATGGAGGCGGCGCGGGTGTCCCGGGTGCTCGGCGGGCTGCCGATTGTCACGACGGGCGCCCACGGCTCTGAGCAGTACACCGAAGCCGGGTTGATGGCGCATCAACTGCAGGAGCTGGGCGTGCCGGTCGATCGCATCATCAAGGAAGAGCACGCGCGCAACACCCGCGATCACGCGCTGCTTGTGCCGCCGGTCCTGAAGGCACACGGCCTCGGTCAGTTCGTGCTGGTGACGTCCAGGCAGCACATGCGGCGATCGCTCGCGGCGTTTCGAGTCGCGGGCACCGATCCGATTCCTTCGGCGCCAGAAGAGTACGTCGGCCGCGGAGCACCCTTCGAAATGTACCTGCCATCACTTGCCGCGCTTCATCTCAGCGAGCGCGTTCTGTACGATCTGTTTGCGTTGGGCTACTACAAGGTCAGAGGTTGGGCGTAGGCGTAGGTGAATCACCATTCGCAGATTGGCAGATTCGCAGATTGGTAGATTGATCGGAAAAACGGAAATGTCGTACGCAGTGTCCGGCTTTAGCCGGACGAATCAGCGATTTCGTGTGTGCGGCAGCGAAATCGTGAAGATCGCGCCGCCTTCTTTCCGATTGTCCGCCTTTACGCGGCCGCCGTGCAGCTCCACGAGGTGCCGCACGATCGACAAGCCCAGCCCGGTGCCGCCGGGATCCTGCGTCCGCGACTTGTCCACACGATAGAAGCGCTCGAACACGCGCTCGAGATCGGTTTCCGGCACGCCGGGGCCGTTGTCGGCGACGGTCAACAGCACGCGCTCGCCGTCGAGGCGCGCGCCGAGCTCGATGCGCCCGCCGTCTGGCGCGTAGTTCACCGCGTTCTCCATCAGGTTGCGCAGCACATCGTGCATCTTCGTCGTATCCGCCTCGATCGTCTCGGCAGCGGAATCGACGCGCACGTCCACCTGGATGCGCTTCCGATCGATGCGCTCGGAGAGATCGGACGAGACCGAGTGAAAGAGCGAGGCGGGCTCGATGGGGCGGAGCTCGACCGTTTCCTGGAGCGCGTCGAGCCTGGCGAGGCGCAGCAGGTCGCGAACCAGCCGCTCCATGCGCGCGGTGTGGCGATCGATGACCTCGAGAAACTTCTTGCGCTGGTCCGACTCGGCTGAGTCTTCCAGCAGCGCTTCCACATAGCCGCGCACGGCGGTGAGCGGCGTGCGAAGCTCGTGCGAGACGTTGGCGACGAAGTCGCGGCGCACGCGATCGATGCGCCGGAGATCGCTGATGTCGTGCAGGACGAGCACGGCGCCGCCGCTCGCGGTCGCCGGCGTCGCCTGGGCCCGGAAGATCCGCGGCGCCTCGGCCGCCCCGAGCGGCACCTCGATGGGAGCGCCCTGTTCGCCCCGAAGGGCCGCACCGAGCTGCCGGACAACGCCAGGCTGGCGTACGGCTTCGACGTAATGACGCCCGACCAGGTCGCTTTCCAGATTCAGCATCCGGCGCGCGGCGTCGTTGACGAGCCGAAGACGTCCCTCGCCGTCGACGACCAGCACGCCCTCGACCATGCCCGACAGGATCGCGGCCATCCGCGCGCGCTCGGTCTCGAGCTCGGTCACGCGCCGCGACATCTGCGACATTTCCACGGTCGTGCGCCGCGGCGTCATGCGCGCGCGCCGCGTGGCGATCGCGATGCCGATCCACGCGCCCAGGAGGCCTGTCGCGATCGCGACCAGCACCGAGATGATCAGAGTGACCATTACCTAGGGTTCGGTGAGCTTGTAGCCGAACTGCTGCACGGTCTCGAGCGCCTTCTCGAGAAACGGCAGCTTTTCCCTCAGGCGCCTGACGTGAACGTCGACGGTGCGCGTCGCGCCGGGATACTGGTAGTCCCACACGTCCGAGAGCAGCCGATCGCGTGAGAGCACGCGGCCACGGTGCTCGAGCAGATACTGGAGCAGCAGGAACTCCTTGGCGGTCAGGCGGATGCTCTCGCCGTCGTTTGAGACGGTGTGCCGCTCGACATCGACGCTGATGGGACCGCAGCGCAGGATGCGCTCCTTGGTCGGTGGCGGCGCGGTGCGCCGCAGGAGCGCGCGTACGCGCGCCATCAGCTCGTTGGGGCTGAACGGTTTCACGACGTAGTCGTCGGCGCCGGAGTCGAGTCCGAGAATCCGCTCCGATTCTTCGCCGCGCGCCGTCAGCATGACGATGGGTACCGCGGCCGTGCGGTTGTCGGCCCGCAACGCCCGGCACACTTCGAGGCCGTTCAGGCCCGGCAACATCAGATCGAGGATGACGAGATCCGGCGGCGTTTCGCGCGCCGCGGCCAGGGCGCGGCCACCGTCGCCCACGATGTCACGCGTGTACCCGGCTTTTTCGAGGTAGTGCGCGATGAGCGCGGCGATATCGTGATCGTCTTCAACGACGAGAATTTTTGGCATCTGTCAGTGAATGTCCGACGACAAAAATGGCATGACCATCCTGGCACAAAAGTGCGACGAAAGCCTACGGCGTCAGGGCGTTTCGGCCGAAACCCTCATGTAGATGGGCTGGCTTGCGCTCGGCGCCGCATATTCGATCCTCTACGCTGTTATCGGTGCCTACCTCCGGCCGCTTACAGACGTCCTTCCCTGGTTTCGCATCGTTGCACTGTTGATTCCGCCGCTGGCCGGTGTGACGCTGATCGTCAGGCGGCGTCACACATGGGCGGGGTGTCACTGGCTGTTCTGGGCGACGCTGGCACTCGGGCTGCTGATGTCGGGCATCAGCGTCGTCGGGTGGTCCGTCGACGAGATGCTGCTGGGCGTCAGCACGTCCTGGCTCGGGTGGCACGCGGTGTTCGCGTTGTTCGGCGGCGTCGCGCCGCTCCTCGCGCTGCTCGCGCAGCCCCATCGCGGGCCGCGCGAAAAAGTCACCGCGACCATTGCCGTGGACATCGCCGGCATCGCCGTGCTGACGGGGTTTCTGTATTCACATTTCGCCGTGGCCTCCGATTCGGCCGTGGCCACCGGCGCGTCGGGCCCGCTTCTGCTGCTCTCGGAGCTTCAGCAGTTCCTGGTCTGCCTGGGCATGGGCATCGCCGCGCTGTTTACGCCGGACCCGGGATGGAAGCAGGTGTACCGGCGCCTCACCTTCGGTCTTTCGATCTCGTTCGTCACGCTGTCGCTCGGGAACATGGAAATCTGGCAGGGGTTCTATCAGAGCGCGTCGCTTGGCGACGTCATGTGGATTCTGCCGTTCGCGTTCTATCCGTGGGCGGCTTCTCAAGCGCCGCGATCCGCGATTTCGCCCATCGAAGCGGACGAGGCTCAGGCCGCGACATCGCGCCCGTGGGTCATCTTCGGCGGCCTCGCGCTGCTGCCGCTGATTGACTACGGCCTGCGCAGGGCCGCGCCGGCGGGCCCGTTCGATACCTTCCAGGATTTGTCGATGGCGGTGGCGATCGTCTCGGTGTTGCCGCTGCTGATGGCACGTCTGGCGGTCGAACGTGCGGAGCTGCGCCAGGTGGATGCCAAGCTCCGCCTCATGGGCGCGGCGGTCGAAGAAGCCAACGAGCTCATTGTCATCGTGTCGCGCGATGGGCAGATT
This sequence comes from Vicinamibacterales bacterium, assembly GCA_963850725.1. GTDB lineage: Bacteria > Acidobacteriota > Vicinamibacteria > Vicinamibacterales > JAMQPK01 > JAMQPK01. Next base: position 85,844 of record CAWKMQ010000013.1, on the reverse strand, counting down.
CGCCATGCGAACCGGGCGTTCTGCCAGGCGGTCGGCTATGAGCTCATCGACCTCATGGACCGATCGCGCGCGTCGGTCGTGGCCGACGAGTCGCTGCCGAAGCTCGAGGAAGTGAAGAAGGTCACCAAGGGACAGGCATGGAACGGCACGCTGGTGCACCGCCGCGCCGACGGCTCGACGTTCCAGGCCGCGTGCGCCATCGTTCCGCTGACCAACGACCAGGGGCACGTCACGCACTACGTGCAGATGGAGCGCGATATCACCGAAGAGCTCCGGCTGCGCAGCCAGCTGATTCACAGCGAGCGTCTGTCGGCGGTCGGTCAGCTCGTCTCGGGCGTCGCGCACGAGCTGAACAACCCGCTGCAATCGATTCTCGGCTTCACCGAGCTCCTGATCGACGCGGAAGAGCGCCCGGAACTGCGCCGCGACCTCGAGCAGGTGCGATCGGAGGCGATCCGGGCCGGCAAGATCGTCCGCAATCTTCTGGCGTTCGTGCGGCGCTCGTCGTCGGAGCGGGCGATGGCCAGCATCAACGACATCGTGAAGACGACCATCTCGCTGCGGTCGTACGAGTTCGGATCGGCCAACATCCGGCTCTTCGAGAGCTACGGCGAAGGGCTGCCTGCAGTGGTCGTGAACCCGGAAGAGATTCAGCAGGTCATCCTGAATCTGATTCTGAACGCCGAGCAGGCCATGCGGTCGGCGCATCGCGGCGGAACACTCACCGTCACGACGAAGTGCGTCGATTTGATGGTGACCATCGAAATCCAGGACGACGGCCCCGGCGTGCCACAGGCGCTGGCGGGGCGTGTGTTCGAGCCGTTCTTCTCGACCAAGGAAGTAGGCGAGGGCACCGGCCTGGGCCTGTCCATCGCGATGGGCATCGCCGAAGCCCATGGAGGCGCGTTGACGCTGGTGCCGACCGGCAAAGGCGCGTGCTTCCGCCTGTCGTTGCCCGCCGTCGACCCGGAGGAGGGCCTCCCGGTTCCCACGCTCGTTTCCGCGCACCGGCAGTAACACGCCCCTCAATACACCGCACGTCCTCTTCACGTCCTGCCATGCTAGGATGCGGCCTGTTTTCCGCGATCCGCGTCATTGGAGAGCTGCGATGCGAATGGAACGGACAGAACCCATTCTTCCCTCCAGGGACCTCGACGAGACGCGCGCCTTCTATCAACAGCTGGGTTTCGTGGCGTGGTTTGGAAAGGGTGGACCGTGGACGTACGAAATCCTTTCTCGCGGTCAGCTCGTCGTTCACTTTTTCGCGGAGCCCGCCCTGAAACCCGGTGAGAACGACACGAGCTGTTACTGGCGCGTCAAGGATGCGGACCGTTTTCATCACGTCTGTGCCGCTCTGAATCTTCGTGCTGAAGGGATACCCCGGCTTACGGCCCCTGTCGATCAACCGTGGGGCATGCGCGAGTTCACCCTCGTCGATCCGTCAGGCAATCTGGTGCGAGTGGGGCATGACCTCGACGCCGACGCCGCGTATGTTCCGCGAGACAACGACGCCTGACATGATGGGAGGACACAGTCATGGATCCGATTAGACGCAAAATCCTGAAAGCCGGCGCCGCGACAACGGCGATGGCCGCTGCTCAACGGGTCTTCGGCGACCAGGCTCGACCGGGCGACGCGAAGATGTCCTTCTATGAGAAAGGGCCGGTGCGCATCCACTACGAGGAGGTCGGTTCGGGGTTTCCGCTGCTGCTGATCGCGGGTGGAGGATTGAATTCGACCATTGCCGGGTTGAAGCGCGGCGATCCGTTCAATCCGATCGAGGAATTCAAGGGCGAGTACCGCTGCATCGCGTCGGATCTGCGCAACGCCAACGGCGGCCAGTCGTCAGGCCCGCTCGAGATCGACCGGCCGTGGGATGCCTACACCGATGATCATCTCGGGCTGATGGACCACCTGCGGATCGACAAGTTCATGGTCATGGGCTTCTGCATCGGCGGCCCGTTCATCTGGAACCTTCTTGAGCGCGCACCCAATCGCGTGGTCGCGGCCGTGCTGGCGCAGCCAAGCGGGTCGCGCCCGGAGATGCGCGACCTCTTCTACGAGACCAACACCAAAGGTTGGGGCCCCGAGCTGGTGAAGCGCCGGCCCGAGATCACGATGGAAACGGTCGACAGGTTCCTCACGAAGATGTACCGCACCAACGCCGACTTCGTCTTCACCGTGACACGCGACTTCGTGCGCACGTGCCAGACGCCGGTCTTGATCCTGCCGGATGACATTCCGGCGCATCCGTACGCGGTCGCGATGGAAGCGGCGATGCTCGCACCGAAGGCCGAGGTGAGCATGTTCCCGTGGAAAGAGCCCAAAGATCGGATTCCTCTGGCGGTGCGTCAGATACGCTCGTTCCTCCGGGCGCATCGGCCTGCGTCGGCGTAGAACGGCGGAGTCGCTAGATCGCCGGCACGTTCCCGGACGCGTTCAGCGTCTCCCGGATTTTGTGCGTCAGCGCATCGATTGAAAACGGCTTCTGAATGAAGTGCGCGGCGGCCTTGCGGACGCCGTGCCGCAGGATGGCGTCGTCGGAGTAGCCCGACATGTAGAGCACGCGCGTGTCGGGTCGAGCGGCGGTGAGCCGCTCCGAGAGAATACGTCCATTCAGGCCCGGCATCACCACGTCGGTCAGCAGGAGATGGATTCGGCCGCGATGTCGCGCGGCAATCTCGAGCGCCTGATCGCCGGCCGACGCCAGCAGCACGGTGTAGCCGTTCTTGCGGAGCATGTTCGACACCAGCGCGCGCACGCGGTCGTCGTCTTCGACCAGCAGAATCGTCTCGTTCCCGGCCGGCAGCGCCGCGCCCTTCATCGGCGCCGGTTTGCCGAGGTCGGTGGCGCGCGGCAGGTAGATGTAGAACGTCGTGCCGTGTCCGATACGGCTCTGTACCTCGATCGCCCCGTTGTTCTGCTGCACGATGCCGTACACGGTGGCCAGCCCGAGGCCCGTGCCCTTGCCGGCTTCCTTGGTCGTGAAGAACGGCTCGAAGATTCTCGACATCGTTTCGGCGTCCATGCCGCTGCCGGTGTCGCTCACGGACATTTCGACGTAGTCGCCGGGCTGCAGCCCCGGGTGCGCCGCGACGCCAATCTTGTCGAGCTCCACGTTGCGAAGCTCGACCGTGATCCTTCCGCCCTTGGGCATGGCATCTCGGGCGTTGATGACGAGGTTCACCAGAATCTGCTCGAGCTGCGTGCTGTCGGCGAGCACCGGTGTCAGGTCGGGCCAGATCTCGGTGGTCATCTGAATGTCGGCACCGATCAGCCGCTGCAGCATGGCCTGCATCGTCTGCACGAGCTGGTCGAGCGCGACCGCCTGCTGCGTGATCACTTCGCGCCGGCTGAACGCCAGCAGCTGGCGCGTGAGTCCCGCCGCGCGATCCGAGGCCCTCAGAATCTCTTCCGCGTCGCTTCGCCGCTCGTCGCCGGACGGCAGGTTCTGCGCAATCATTTCCGCGTAGCCGCGGATCGCCATGAGCAGGTTGTTGAAGTCGTGCGCCACGCCACCGGCGAGCCGGCCGATGGCTTCCATCTTCTGCGCCTGGCGCAGCTGCTCGTCACGCTGCTTGAGCTGATCCTGCGACTGCTTCCGCTCCATCACGTCGCGCACGACCGCCGTAAAGGCCGTGCCTTCCGCGCTGTGCAGCACCGCGAGGGAGAACTCGCAGGGGAACCGCCCGCCGTCCTTGCGCATGCCGGTGACTTCGATGATGTGTCCGAACGTGACTTCGTCGGCCGCGGGGCTCGGGAGCGCGGCCTTCCACGCCGCGCGATCCGACTCGCCAATCAGATTCACGATGGGGCGTCCGAGCACTTCCTGTTCCGTGTACCCGAACGTCGATTCCGCGCTCCGGTTCCAGAAGGTGATGTTCAGCAGCTCGTCCGTCGAGATGATGGCGTCGCGCGCCGACTGGGTGACCGTCGCGAAGCGCCGGTACGAGGCGTTCAACCGCTCGGCCTGACTGCGCAGGCTGCGTGTCATGTCGTTGAAGGCCATCGCCATGGTGGTGGCTTCGGCGCTGCCGCGCGCCGGGAACGATGCGGCTCCAGTCGCCCGCGGCGATGTCGCGCGCGGCGGCGGCGATGTCCATCAGCGGCTGGCTCATGCGCCGGCTGAAAAGCAGTCCGCCGGCCAGCGCGATGACGAAGCCGCCGATGCCCGCAAGGACGAGCGACATGCGCAGCTCGTCGAGGAACTTCTGGGTCGGCGCCCAGTCCTGCAGCAGCACGAGGTGCCCCGCCTGGGTCGCATGGTCGGGGAAGAGCGGGAATGCCCCGCCGATGAACTGGCGGTCGCCGATCCGCCGTATCTCTGACGAGATCGCGTCGGCGCTGGCGAGATTTCCGGCGGCCACCATGCGCCGCGATCTGTTTCTGCTCGTTCGGGCTCAGGCTGCTGCCGGCGAGGCGATTGCCCGTCACCAGATTGATTTCCGCGCGTGTGATGCGCGCCAGTTCCTGCGCCACGCGATCGTCGAGAACGAACCCGAACGTGACGACGCCGATGACTTCGGCTTCCGTGAATTTCGCCGGCTCCGACGTGATGAGCAGAAGCCGGCCGTCGATGGGCACGATGTCGCGTCGCGACTGTCCGGCGGCGGCGCCACGGATCGCCGCGACGAGCGAGTCGGCGGCATCGCAAGGTTCTGCGGCCATCCCGGCGTGGCCATGGGCGTGCCGGACGGGGTCGAGACGATGGCGAATTGCGCGTTCAGGCTCGCCCGGTAGCTCTCGGCCATCTCGGTGAGCGTGGCGACGTCGCTGGCGACGGCGGGCGACAGCATCATCGAGCGGAACACGGGCAGTTCGGTGATCAACCGTGTCTGCTGCGCCGCGACGGCCGCGCGATCGTCGACGAGCCGGTAGAACGCCGATGCGCGCCCCTTCGAGGTTGTCCGAGGTGCGCGCGACGGCGCTGCGCGTCGCGACGCGCGTGGCGGTAAACACGACAGCGGCCACCGACAGGGCGACCAGGACGAGTACCCCGGCGGCGACCCGGGCTTCCATCCGATCCTGCCAGTGGATTTCCTTCCTAATGGACGACATGATCCAGACGCAGCGAGTAGGTCGCGCTGAAGTCGATCGTGTGTGCCTTGAGGTGCGGCAGATCGCCGCGCTGCCGCAGGTAGTTGAGCTGCAGCGTGACCGGGCCGGGCAGCCGGACTCGCGTGCCGAGCGTGAGCCGCTTGGCCTCGCGGGCCCGCGGCGAGGGCGCCGTATAGTCGAGCCACTCTGCCCGCGTGAACAGGGTAAAGGGGCCCATCCCCTCGCGGTGGACGAGGCCGTCGATGTAGAACCCGTTCGTCGTCACGCCTTCGTAGGAATGGCCCTTCAGGAACTCGCCGCGCGCCTGAATGCCGGCGGGTGAGACCATCGCGCGTCGAATCCGCCGAACGCCTGGCGGCCCACGGCAAATCGCCGCGAGAGATATGGGTTGCTGCGTGCGTAGCTGGCGCCGACGATGAACTGGCCGCGATACCCCTGAACGCGGAAGGAGGCGTCAGTGCCGGTCTGCCGAACGGCGAAACCGACGTCGTGCGGACGGCTGACGCTCGCCTCGACGAACAACTGCGGCACGCCAGCAGTGAACATCACGCCGTCTTCGAGCCAGTTGTTCGAGATGCCGAAGTACCCGTCGTAGCGGATGAGCGGCGGGCGCACGAACCCCGAATAGCCGTAGTCGCTCCGCGTGTAGATGCCGAACGGCATGCGGAATCGTCCGGCCCGCACGCCGAGCAGGCTTCCGCCTGGACGGAAGTACCGCTCGCCGAAGGCCTCGATGAGCTGAGTCTTCCCTCGGTACGGATACGCGGCGCCGAACACATCCGAGCCCATCGGATCCATGCCCGAGACGCTCTGCCCGAGCAGCGGCGCATCACCAGCCCAGCGATCGCCCCACGCGGTTTCGGTGAAGAACTGAATGCCTGCCGGCGCCTGGCCGAACAGCCTCAACTGCGACGCGGCCGCGCGGATTTCTTCGCCCGAAAGACCCGGCGGTGAGATCCACTTCGGCGGAAACCGTCGTCTGCGCGCGAGCCGGTACGCCGACGAGCGGTGACGAGCAGCAGCGCGGCGAAGACGTGGAGTGGCTTTACCAATGGATTTCGAAAGGCTGATTCCCATCGACGGTGACCGAGCCGGTGAGCGGCTGCCCGCCGCCCGGCCGCCACGCGTGATAGGTGTAGGTGCCTGCGGGGACGCCGGTGATGTTGAAGGTGCCCCGATCGTTGGAGACGGCGAAGTATGGCGACTCGACCGCCAGGACGTACGCCGCCATGTTCGGATGAATGTTGCAGAACACGCGCGCCAGGCCGGGCTTGTCGAAGACGATGCGCTTCGAGGTGCCTTTCGGATACATCCCGAGGTCGAACTTCTTCCCGTCGCGGAACGAGAAAACGTTGTGAAACACGCGATCGTTGTTCGGAAAGTCGACGGTCGAGCCCACACGGACGACCAGCACGTGCGGCGAGAACATCAGGTTGCGCTGGTCGAGCACAATCCGCGCCGTCTGTACGGGCCGGGCGCATTCGCGGCATCGAGCCAGACCACCGCGTTCTGCACAGGCTTGCCCGCAACCTGCACGGTACCCGTCAACTCTGCACCGAGCGCGGGCACGGCCGCGAGCAGCACGAGGGCGGAGAAGGATCCTGACAGACCTCATGCTTGGTGTATCGGTTGGAACTGCCATGGAAATCACCCCCTTTGCGGTAGACTTCCGCTCACCATGCGCAGAGGATTCCTAGGTCTTGCGTTGTTTCTGGCTGTCGCCGCGTGGCCGGCCGCCCAGACGCCGTATTACCCGCCTGCCGGGCAGTGGGCGCACAAGACGCCCGCGGAAGTCGGCATGGACGCCGCCAAGCTCGACGACGCCGTCGCAGTTCATGAAGTCGCACGAGACGACGTCGCCGCGGCGCGACTTCTCCGACCAGGAAATCGTCAACGGCAAACTGCTCGCGTCGATACCCACCGAGCGCGCCGGCACGAATGGCCTGGTCATCAGGCGGGGTTACGTCGTGGCCGAGTGGGGCGATACGGAGCGCCCCGATCCGACCTACAGCGTGGCCAAGAGCATGTTGTCGACCATTGCCGGCATCGCGCTCGATCGCGGGCTGATCGGCAACGTCGACGAGCCCGGTTGCGGCGCTCATCAAGGACGGCGGATACGATTCGCCGCAGAACAGCCGCGTCACCTGGCGCCACCACCTCCAGCAGGAATCGGAGTGGGAAGGCGAGATGTGGGGCAAAAACGCGAACTTCATCGGCACGGAAGCGTTCGGCCGCGCCGAGCGGAAACCGCGCGCGATTCAGGCGCCCGGCGCGTTCTACGAATACAACGACGTGCGGATCAACCGCTTCGCGCTGTCGCTGCTGCGGATTTTCAAGAAACCGATTCCCGACGTGTTCCGCGACGAGGTGATGAATCCGATCGGCGCCTCGTCCACGTGGAAATGGGTGCCCTACACGAACGCCTACGTCGACATCGACGGCAAGCGCATGGCATCGGTGTCGGGCGGCACGCGCTGGGGCGGCGGCGTGTGGATCAACAGCTACGACATGGCGCGGTTCGGGTTGCTGTGGCTGCGCAACGGCAAGTGGGGCAGCAGGCAGATCGTGTCGCCCGGCTTACGTGAAGATGGCCACCACGCCGAGCGCACATGGCCCCGATTACGGGTTCCTGTGGTGGCTGAATACCAAACAGGCACTGTGGCCGGGCTCGCCGGCCGATGCCTACAGCGCGGTCGGCCAGGGCGGCAACATCATCTTGATTTCACCGAGCCACGATCTCGTCGTGGTCTGGCGCTGGAGCGCGGAAGCCGGCGAAGGCTTCAGGCGCGTCGTCGCGGCCATTACGAGCTGAGCCAGGCTCCGAATGAACATCGCGCACGTATCCCTGGCCGCGCTCGTCGTGGCGATCCTGGTCAGTTGTTTCACCGAGCTGAACGTCGGCATCCTTGCCCTCGCGCTGGCGTGGATCGTGGGCGTCTACGTCGGCGGCATGCCGCTGAACGACGTCATCGCCGGCTTTCCCGTGTCGCTCTTTCTCACGCTGGCCGGCGTGACGCTGCTGTTCTCGCAGGCGCAGCTCAACCGCACGCTCGACCGCATCGCTCATCGCGCGGTGCGGCTGTGCCGCGGCAACGCCGGGCTCATCCCGATCATGTTTTTCATGCTCGGCCTGCGGCCTCGCGTCGCTGGGGCCTGGCAACATCTCGACCGCCGCGCTGCTCGGCCCGATGGCGATGGCCGTCGCCGGGCCGCGCGGCCATTCCCGCGTTCCTGATGATCATCATGGTGGGCAACGGCGCCCAGGCCGGCGCGCTCTCGCCGTTTGCGCCGACGGGCGTCATCGTGAACGGCCTGATGAACAAGATCGGCCTGCCGGGTCACGAGTGGTTCACCTACTGGACGAATCTGGCCGCGCACGCGCGCGGTGGCGTTCGGCGGCTACGTCGCTGTTCGGCGGGCTGAAGCTCTTCCAGTCGTCGCGCGGTCGCCACGATCGAGCACAAGCCCGAAGAGATCGAGTTCGACCGCAGCAACATCATCACGATGGTGGTGATTGGCGCGCTGCTCATCGGCGTGCTGTTCTTCGGGGTCAACGTCGGGATGGGCGCGTTTGCCGGCGCGGTGATCCTCGCCGTCGCCGGCGCCGCCGATCACAAGGAGTCGGTCAAGAACATGCCCTGGTCGGTCATCGTGATGATGAGCGGCGTGACGGTGCTCATCGCGCTGATGGAGAAGACAGGCGGCCTCGACCTGTTTACCGCGGCGCTGGCGCGACTGGCGACGCCGGGCACCATTACGGGCGTCATCGCGTTTGTGACGGGGCTGATTTCCGTCTACAGCAGCACGTCGGGCGTGGTGCTGCCGGCGTTTCTCCCGACGATCCCGGGCCTGATCGAGCGGCTCGGCGGGGGGGACCCGCTGGCGATTGCGGCGTCGATGAACATCGGCGCGCACCTTGTCGATCTGTCGCCGCTCTCCACGACCGGCGCCCTCTGCATCGCCGCGGTCTCGTCGGGCGAGAACGTGCGCAGCGTCTTCAACAAGCTCCTCATCTGGGGCCTGTCGATGACGGTCGTCGGCGCGATCATTCTGTTACATGTTCTTCTGAACGATCGGCCGAGCGCCCACGATCTCGAATCGCCAATCAGCGTCCGTGCAGACGCGTCCGTAGCCTCGCGCCGCGATCGGCCACACGCCGACGACGTTGTCGCCGTCGAGCGCGTACACCACGTCGTGAAGGTTCATCGTCGGATCGATGTGTGAGGGCACGAGCGCGAGGCGATCGCCGACCTTGATCGCGCTCGTCGGAGGAATGGCGATGATCGCGTGCTCGTCGTTGAGCGCGAGCACCGTCGCCTCCTTCATGCCCTTGACCGATGGATGGCCGTGATCCTTCGTGCACGACTTGTGGCCCGCGTCGATGACGCAGCGCTCGGGGACCGGGCCGGCTGACCACGGTGCCGAGCACGAACAGCGCCTGCTCGAACGGCATGCCGAGGCAGCCGTAGTCGCTGTCCATCAACGCATAGGACCCGGCCTGAATCTCGGTGATGCCTTCGATCGTGGCTGCTGATGTCGTAGCTGCCGGTTCCGCCTCCTGACACGATGTCGGCCGGCAAGCCGGCGGCGGCAAACGCCTTCGCCGTCGATGCCAGCAGGTTCATCGAGCGCCGAACGGCGGCTTCGCGTTCGGCGCGATCGTGGATGCCCACCGCGTGCCCTTCGTAACCCATCACGCCGCGCAGTTTCAACGCCCGGGCCTGCCGAGCGCCGCTCGTCCCAGAGCGACGGCCTCGTCGCCCGGGAGTCACCCCGCAGCGGTTCTGACCCACGTTCAAGTCGACCAGCACATCGATGGTGACCCCGGCCTCGATGGCTGCGGCGCTCAACCGTTCGAGGCCGGCAACCGAATCGACCGCCACCGTGAGGGCGACGCGTCCGCGCAAGCGCGGCAGCCCGCCTGCACTTGTCCGGGTCGACGATCTCGTTGGCGATCAGAATGTCTTCGAGACGTTCGCCGCGATTTCGGCTTCGCCGACCGTCGCGCAGGTGAGCCCGGTGCACGAGCCGGCGGCGAGCTGACGCCGCGCGATTTCCGGGGTCTTGTGCGCCTTGAAATGCGGCCGCAGCTTGCACGAGCGCGACGCGAAGTAACCGCTCATGAGGCTGATGTTGCGCTCCATCGTGGCAACGTCGGCGATGAGGGCGGGAGTCGGAATGTCAGAGATGGTCATCGTATGGCTCGCTGCACGCGTGCGAGGTCGTCGCGTATGGAGGTGTCGTTGGGGCTCAGTTTGAGGGCGGTTTCCAGGCTGACGACCGAGTCCTTCATGCGGCCCTGCAGGGCCAGCAGTTTCCCCACCAGGTGGTGAGCGTCGGCGTTCGTGGGGTTCAGCGCCAGCGCACGCGCCGCCTCGGCGGAGGACTCCTCGAGCTTCTGCGCGTCGAAGAGCGCGGCCGCAAGATTGTAGCGCGCGGTCGCATTGCGTTCATCGAGGCTCAGCGCGCGGCGGAACTCGGCAATCGCCCCGTCGAATTGTCCGCCCTCGGCCAGGCCCGCCCCGTAGGAGATGTGGGCGTCCACGAGCAGCCGCTGCGCCTCCGCATCGTGCGGCGTCATCGTCAGGACCATCTGAAGCTGCGAGATGGCTTCCGGCCATTTCAACAACCGCATGTACGAGTGGCCCATGAGCCGCCGCGACCACGGCACCTCCTCGCGCATCGGGTGTCCGGCCACCAGTTCCTCGAGCTCGCGGATCGCTTCGTCGTAGCGCCTCAGGTTGAAGAGCGCGACACCGAGGTTGTAGCGCGCGCGAGGATCCGATCGGGCACCGATGCGCAGCAGGGGCAGGGCCTCTTCGTCGCGACCGAGCCGCGCGAGCTCGCCGCCCACACCCGCATACGCCATATCGGTCGGCCATCGTTCGAGCGTCGTTTCGGCCAGCGTCAGCCAGGATTGATGTTCGGCGTTCCGGCGAATCGTCGCCGCGCCCAGCGCGACGACGACCACGGTGACCACGGCGGCCGCCATTCGGCGCGACGTACGCTGCTGCAAGCTCCTCCAGCAGTAGCAGGCGATTGCGAGGCCGGCGACGACCGACATGAGCGGCAGATACATCCGCCGTTCCGCACCCACTTCAGTCGCGATCGGCACGAAGCTGGACGAGGGCGCCAGCGTGATGAAGAACCACGCACCGAGGAACGCGGCCGCGGGATTCCACCAGAAGGCGGCGGCCGTCACGATGACGAGCGCGCAGGTTGCGAGCGCCTGAGGGAGGACATCGCCCAGTGAATAACCGACGGCCGAACCATAGGTAATGACGAGATCGACCGGCCAGAACACGAGCCTCAGGTACCGCAGGATCATGACCGACTGGTTGAGCAGATACGTCCAGACGCTGATGCCGGTATCGAATCCTGCTGAGCCCGCGCGCGGCGTCGCAGCCAGTTCGTAGGCCAGAAACACCCACGCAAGCGATAGTCCACCGTAGAAGCGCCAGCGAGCCCTGAAGGCGTCGCCGAATGACTCGTACAGGAAGACGCGATCGTACAGCACGACCATGAGCGGTGCGGTGGCCATCGACTCCTTGGTGCCCATCCCGAGCACGCAGGCGCCAAGCGCCAGCGCGTGCCACCGCATTGGATATGCGGCGGAGTGCGCGCGCAGGCTCGCATACAACGTGATCAGATAGAACAGCGCCATCAACGACTCGGTGCGCTGCGTGATGTAGGTCACCGCATCGGTGTGCGAGCGGGTGCACCGCCCAGACCAGGGCGATAGCCGTCGCGAGATCTGCGCCCGCGCCGTCGAAACGAGGCGCCAGGTTCGGAAGCGCGAGCGTCCGGCGCACGATGCCGAAGAGCAGCAGCGCGCAAGCCACGTGGATCGCGACGTTCGTGGCGTGATAGGCGGAGACGTCGAGGCCGCTCGCCGCGTAGTTCAGCGCGAAGCTGAGGCCGGCAACCGGACGGCCCGCCAGCGGCGTGTTGCGCGGGTGCGATCGCGCCGCTGCGATCGAGCGAATGCTGGGGTTCTCGACGATCGAGGACTGGTCGTCGAAGATGAACGGTGCCGACAGGCTGTTGGCGTAGACCACGGCCACGGCGACGAGCGATCACGAATGCCGCGCGCGCCAGATGCGCGTGGGTCCGGAGCCGGGCTCGGGCGAGTTTTGATTTCGCGAGCGGCGGATGGAGCCGTGTTCGATTCGGCAGGTACAAGGACATCAGCGTGAGATTGCCCTTGATGTCCACGAATTCATGCGCCACGCCCGACGGCACGAGAATCCAGTCACCCTTGCTCACCACCTGACGCGAGCCGCCCGAAATCGTTTTCCCCGACAGGTTGGTCCCGCTCTTTGTCGCATTCGGAATCGTGCCGCCTGTGACGATGGTGCCGGTTCCGTCGACGACGTGGAACAACTCGGCGACGGCTTCGTGCAGCGACGCGCCTTGCGCGACCGGGTTGCGCTTCTCGACGTTGACGTTGTACAGGCCCGATCGTGAACACGCGCACGTTCGTGCTGCGGCTGTCGGGTTTGCCTTTTGCGAGGGCGGCCGCGACATCGGCTGCCGACATGTAGCTGACGCGATCGCGCGGAGCCTGGGGATTGGCTGGCTGTTGAGCAAAGATGGGTGAACACAACCAAACGATGACGCCCGCGGTGGCAAGCACGCGCATGGTGGCCTCCTGTGCGCGGATTCTAGCAGGGCTGAGGGCTGAGGGCCGCCTTGCCAATTGCCCATCGCCCACGACGTCAGTGCGTCATCGCGTAGAGCAGGACGTCGATGCCGATCGCGTAGCCGTTGACCGAGAACGTCTGGAAGTAACTGGGGTCGTCGCCCTCGCGCTCGTAGGCGTCGCCGAAATCGGTGTTGTGCGTCATCAGGACGATGACGCGCCCCTTCCGATCGTAGATGCCGCGCACGTGCAGCTCGTCGCTGTCCGGGCCCCGCTCCGACGTGCGCCGCTCGATACCGCCACAGTCCGACGTTCGGAATCTGCGGCAGCGTGTGGACGGGAAACAGCATGCGGAACATCGTGTGGTCGACGTTCAGATCGACGATGGGGAACTCGGCGTGCGAGAGCGCCTTGCCAATCTGGTTCTCCCAGTTCCGCCACGCGCGGCTGCCCCAGAAGTCGTCAACCCACAGGAATCCGCCCTTCAACAGATACGCCCGGAGGTTGGCCGCTTCTTCGTTGTTGAAGTAGGAGCCGCCCGGCTCGCTCATCATGAGAAACGGGCAGTGGAACAGCGATGGATCGGTCAGCCGCACGACGACCGGATACGGATTGCCTTCGCCGTCCTGCGTGACTCGTGTCCTGCGTCAGCTCCATCAGCCTGATGGAGAGATTCTCGTCGGCGCGCGGGTAATCGACATACCAGCCGTCGCCATCACCGGCGGCGCCGTTGCGGAACCACACGCGGCAGAAGCGGAAGCCGCCGTCGTAGTCCGGCAGCCGTCCCGAAGGGTCAGAGGCGAGCGGCTCGCGCCGGGCCAGGAGACGCGGGACTCCGTATTGCGCGGCAGCCGTAGCTCGCGATCAATACCGTGGCGACGATCAAAGCGGGAGCCCGCATAAAAATTGCGTATCGGCCTATTCAGAATCCATGCCGTCGAATTATAGTAATTCCTCTATGGAATTCGTCCGTCATCCCAGGGCCAAACGTTATCTTATCCGCGTAAAAGCCGACGGAAGTGTCCGGATCACGGTACCTCGATGGGGCTCGCAGCGGCACGCTGAGAGATTCGTCGAAGAGCAGCGTCCGTGGATAGAGCGCCAGCGCGCGCGCATCACCAAGCACGGCAATCGTCGTCTGGCGTACACGCCGGAAGCGATTGAAGAGCTCAGGCAGCAGGCGTCGATCGAACTACCTGCTCACTTATATCACCTTGCCGACCACCACGGGCTCGCGGTTTCCGGGGTCAGCATCCGCAATCAGCGATCGCGATGGGGATCGTGCTCGCCGACGAGGGCACATTTCCCTGAACTGGCGCCTGGTGCTGATGCCCGACGATATCCGTGACTACGTGCTGATTCACGAGCTCATGCATCTGCGGCGGCTGGATCACTCGCGGCACTTCTGGCGGCTGGTCGAGCATGCCTATCCCAACTATCAGAACGCGCGCAAATGGCTGCGCGAGAACAAACACCTCATCGGGGAATGGGCGCTCCAGGACTGAAGGCGTTATTCGACCCAGCCCACTAGCGGGGAATGATCCGATCCGTATCGATGCTCGACCTGTCGATAATGGGCCCGCCGGTCTTTTCCCGTCCGGAAGAACAGATAATCGAGGACCCGCAGCGACAATCCCGGCCGATCGACTGAAACGGGAGTCGCGTCCTGGAGACGGTCGAGAAACCGCACCGCGCGCTCGTCGCGGCCGTGCCAGGTATTGAGGTCGCCGCCGATGACGAGCGGCCCATCCGGCAGGCGCGATGCCATCGATCGGACTTGAACCTCGCGCAGCCATGGCGTCCAGAAGACCCACAGCCGGCGGGATCCGCTTCCCAGCGCGTCGAGGTGGACGGCGCCCACCGAAACCGACGCGGCCTGCGCGATGATGACGACGCGGCGCTGACGTTCGCCCGGCAGTTCGAGCGCCACGAGATCGGACAGCGGAAGGGTCGAAAGGATCGCGTTGCCGCGATCCTCGCGCGGGTCGGCGTCTGACTTGCCATTGCGCATGGAAGGCACATACACGAGCGAGAGTCCCAGCTCGCGCGCGATCTGGAGGATGTCGGCCGAGGCCGCATCGCGACGGGCATCGATGCGGCTCGCGCCCGCTGCGTTCTTCGCGAGCGCGGGCACGCCATCGGTTCTGATGGCTTCCTGCAGCAGCAGGACGTAGTGGCCGACCTTGCGTCCGCCGGCGAGGCCGCCTTTGCGCAGGTCGCTGACGAACGCCCGGACGTCGCCGCTGCCGACGTGCACGTTCCAGCTGACAAACGTGATGTCTTCGATGCGGATCGGCAGGGAGCCGGTCGCGCCGAGGGGCTGAACCGCCGCAGCACCCACGCCGGCACACCATCCATCCAGGCGATCACGTTCTCGCTGCGCTCATCCGGAGCGAACCACTGAAGCGATGCCGACCGGCATCCGCCGGCATCGACGGGCACCATCGCGGGTGGCGTCCAACGCACGCAGCCGGACAGGAGAAGCGCAGTCGGAAGAAGCGCAGTAAGGAAAAAGAAGAAGAAGGAAAAATGTCACTCAGGATCGACCGAGTATAATTGTGCGTTCGTCGACCCTCTTTCGTGCCGGAGTGGTGAAACTGGCAGACGCGCGGGACTCAAAATCCCGTGGGGCTTAAACCCCGTGACGGTTCGATTCCGTCCTCCGGCACCATTCGACTCGGACGCTTCGCGTCACTCGCTCATGGCTAGCGCGAAGGCGGACACTACCCACCACCTATCGGCTCAGACACAAACGCCTGGCGCTTCCTGAACAAATCCTGATGGCGCCGAATCATGTCGGCCAGCGCCGCGGGGGGATTCAGCGCGAGCGCTTCGTCGGCCACGGCGATGGCGCGATCGAAGTCGCCGGCAGAGGCGTGCGCGACCGCGACGACGTCCAGCGTGTTCGCATCGCGCCGGCCGGTGAGCGTGGCAGCCCGCTCGGCCAGCCGTACGGCTTCTAACGGATTGCGGACCGACGCATCCGGTGACGCCGCATAGCAGCGACGCGAGGTTGGCCATCGCCGTCACCCAGTCTGGATTCAGCTCGAGCGCGCGGCGGAACCGGGCGATGGCCTCGGGCGTGTCTCCGAGCGCTCGCGCGATCAGCCCGGCATTGAGATGCGCCTCGGCCAGCCCGGGATCGATCCGGGCAGCCTCGCGAAACGACGCGAGCGCCGCCTGGGCGCGCCCCAGTTGCAGGAGCGCCGATCCAAGGTTGTTGTGGGCGATCGCGTAGTCCGGCCTGAGCTGCAGCGCGCGCTGATATGCGGCCACGGCGTCATCGTGCCTTCCCGCGCCGGCGAGGGCGGTGCCGTAGTTGAAATGGGCGGACGCGGAATCCGGCTTCAGCCTCAGTGTGGCTTCGAAGTGAGGGATCGCATCGGCGGGGCGATTCGAGCTCCATGTAGAGGACCCCGATGTCGTCGCGCAGTGCGGTGCGGTTGGGCTCGCGCCGGATCAGCGATTCGAGCCCGATGACGTCGGTCGGCCATCCACTTGGCGCGAAACGTCTGGTCGAGCAACTGCCGCTCGGCCGGGTTTTTCGGCATCACCTGCAGCCAGAAATCGCCCATCTCTTCGGTCGACTGCTGCCCCCACGGCACGCGCACGGGAGGCACCGCCGGGTTACGCGGGTTGGCCGGGCGAGTTGTCGTAGCGATACCGCATCGTGACGGTCGTGCCCCTCGGCAGCGGTACCGGGGTCTGATACCGGTAGACGTGCTGCCACCGCATATCCCAGTCAGAGATTGAAATGAGCGTCCGGGTGCTCCCATCGGGCAGCGTCGCGATGCCCGTCACCGTGCGCGCGCGGTAGTGCGCGTGCGGCTGCACGGCGAGCACATCGGCATCGACCGGCATGACGAACGAGTCGTCGATGGTGTAGCTGGCGTCGCCCGCCGGGATGTCGATGCGCTGATTCGACAGCCGCATCATCACGGGGTTCTGCTGAGGAGGTCGTCGGTGAAATACAGGGCGATCGTGGGTTGAATCGACTCGGGCTTTCCGCTGGGCACGAGATGCAGCTGCAGGACGAGGTCGCTATTGGGCGCCAGTTTCCACGCGAGTCCTTTCGGAAGCAGTGGAGCCGCCTGACCTGGCGTCCATCCAAGAAAATGTCCGTCCGGGTAGACGGCCGATCGCACGATGATGCCGTCGTATCCGGGCGCGGGGTCCTGCTCGTCGAGCTGTCGCGAAGCGGGCGTCGCGTCGACGCGGATATTGGCATGATGGACGCGCGGGTTGTTCGCGCGGAACTCGATGCCCCGCACGTACGCGCAGACGATCGACCGGAATCGGCAGCACGAATACGCGCGAGATGTCGGGGCCGTCGGCCGCCAGGAAGTACGGCTCCGGCATCGTGAGCACGAGATCGGGTGTGCCGAGCTGCCAGCCGCCCGTTGGTATCGGGACGCTCTGGGCAGATCGCGGCGGTTGCCTTCGCGCGCGCCGTCCGCGACCCAGCGTTGAAAAACTTCGATCTCCGCATCGGTCAGCGGATCCAATCCGATGAACTTGTGCTCGGATGGATCCGCTTTCCACGGCGGCATCACGCGATTCTTCGTGACGAGCGCGATCTGCGTCGCATGCGATCGCGCGCTCGACGTAAGCGAGAAGGCTGAAAGGCGCCGAACCGCCCGGCTGATGGCACTGGACGCACTTCCGGAAGGCTATCGGTGCAACGTCTTTTGTGAAGGTCACTTGGCCGAACGCCGGCGCCGCGGCAAACAGCACGAGCGGCGAGAACGCGACCTACTTGCTTGTACATCAAAGTGTTACAGCCGAAATTGGCGGAAGCGTGCAATTGTGTGCAAGTGGCGAAAATAGGGCAAAAACCGGCGTTTTTTTGCCGCGATTCCGTTGTTCGTTGGGCGTTTTCCGCAGTATACTGGAAGGACGTTCATAGTCAGTTTCGCGCCTTCATCACGCACCGCATGACGGGGGAATCACTGTGACATTCCAGGTCGGAGACAAGGTCATCTACCCCAACCAGGGGCTCGGCGTCGTCACGCGTATCGAAGAGAAGACCATTCTCGGTACCACCTGCGGCTTCTATCATCTTCGCATCGTTGCCAACGAGACCACCGTGCTCGTGCCGATCGACAACGTCGACGGCGTCGGCCTTCGCCGCGCCATCGGCGACGAAGAAGTCGAACGGCTGTTCAACGCGCTCGGCAATGGCAAGATCGACAACCACCAGAACTGGAAGGGTCGATTCAAGGACAACTCGGACAAGATGCGGACCGGCTCGATCTACGACGTGGCGGACGTGCTGAAGAGCCTCACGCTGCTGAGCCGATCGAAGAGCCTGTCGTTCCGCGAGAAGCGGATGCTCGATCGGGCGAAGTTCCTGATCGTGTCCGAAATCTCCGAGGTCATGCGCGAGACGGCCGAGTCGATCGAGGGCCGGGTCGAAAAGGCGCTCGAGCGCAGCTTCGCCACCCGCACGCGCGCCATCGCGCGCGCGAAGGCGGCGAAGGCCAGCCCTCCGGCGCCGCGCACCGTTGCACCGCGCCGGGCTGTCTCGAGCGTCCTAAGTCTGCAACGTTCAGCTTCGCGGTCCGTAGAGCGGGTCTTGCACTTCGAAGACCCGCCCGTTTTTTGGTTTCTTGCTGTACGCTCAGACACGTTGCCACCGCCATCGCCGCCGTCCGATCCCTCGCCGCCTACCTCGCCGTCTCGCTCTATGTCGCCGTCGCCGCGCCGATCGGCATGGCCCTGGCGCTGACGTTCCGCTGGAAGAGCCTGCTGTATGTGCTCGGGCACTGGGGCGTCGCGCATGGGCACGTCGCTCGCCGGCATCCGCACGCGCGTGGCGGGCCGCGAACATCTGCAGCCAGGCAAGGCGGTGGTGTTCTGCAGCAACCACCAGAGCAACATCGATCCGCCGATCCTGTTCCAGGCCCTCCACCCGCGGCTGCACATCCTGTTCAAGCGCGAGCTGACGAAGCTGCCGCTGCTGGGGCGAGCGTTTCAGATCGGCGGCTTCGTGCCGATCGACCGGCGCAGCCGCGAGCACTCGATGGCCGCCATCGAGCAGGCGGCCGAGTCGCTCCGGAGCGGCAATTCGTTTCTGACGTTTCCGGAAGGGACGCGCAGCCGCACCGGCGCCTTGCTGCCCTTCAAGCGCGGCCCGTTCCTGATGGCGCTCAAGGCGCAGGTGCCGGTGGTGCCGGTTGCCATCCAGGGTGGGACGGCGTCGATGAGGAAGGGAAGCCCGATTGTGCGGCCGACCACGGTCAGCGTGCGGATCGGCACGCCTGTCGAAACACGAGGCATGGATCTGTCCGATCGCGAGAAGCTCGCCGACGAGGTCCGCGCGCGCGTCGAGCAGCTGCTGGCACTGGGGCCTGTTACTTGAGGCCGAGTCGCTGACCGGCGCGCAGCCTCCTCAAGGTTTCATCCATCCGCTTTCGTTGTGTCTCCTCCCGCTTGGCCAGAGCAATCCAGCCGAGGAACGCGCGCCGCTCCCTTGGCGGGAGCGTCTGGAAGAACGTCCAGGCCTTCGCGTCCTTCCTGATCGCGCGCTCGATAGAGCTGGGGATCTCCAGCGGCGGAGGGGCATCGACCACCGGGCGGCCTTCGGGACTCCTGGCGAGCCCCGGCGCGGCGAGCCGCTTCAGTGCCTTCAGCTCGTTATAGCGCTTGATGTTGATGCTCGACCAGTTGCTCTCGGCTTCGGCGCGGGGTGAATTTCCGGGCGTACCGGTTGTCGTCGATCCGCTTGACGAGGCTGTCGATCCATCCGTAGCAGAGCGCCTCGTCGAGCGCGTCCTTGTAGGCGATCGCCGGCTTTCCGGTGTGCTTCTTGTGAAAGATCAGCCAGATTTCTGATTCGGAGTCGTGGTGGCCGGCGAGCCAGGTTCGCCAGCGTTGACGTGTCGCAGCGTAGAAAGTCTTCATACATTGCCATGTTCTCGATTGGCAATTGTCGATTGATTGCCGATTGGCAATTGAGAATGTCAATCTAAGGCAATTGTCATGAGTGCGCAATGTGACTTATTGCGCTCCGAACGAAAACGTCAGTTGCCACGGCTTCAGGGCGGCGCCGTCGGTGGCCGCGATGCCCTCGGTAAGCTCCACGATGACCGTGCGGAACGTGGCCGCATCGTCGGGGCCCAGACGAATCTCGAGCGAGCGCCTGGCGCCGTCGTACTTGAATTGCGGATGGCGCTCGGTTTCGCCGGGATTCGACGGGGAGTTCGCCGCCGCCGGCTCCTGAAAACGCCCAACGAATATGTCCCTTGAAGCTCTCGGGATTCATGTCGCGTGAGAACTGAAGCCTGATCGGCGCTTTCAGCGAGACATCGGTCTCCCCCTCGCCGGGATCGCTGAAGATGACTTCGGGCGGCGGTCCCATCTGGAGAATGGGCGGCGTTTCGGCATTCCTCGTCTCGATCGTCGGCTTGGTGATCGCGACCTGCTGCCCCTCAACCCAGACCAGCCCTTTGCCTTCGCGGACCACGCCCGAGATTTCCAGCCAGGTGCCCGTGTCGACGCGCGCGCCGATGTCGAGATTGAAGCCTTTGCCGCGCGGACGCAGACCCGTCACCCAGACCGCGCCGTCCGCGGCGCGCAGCACGAAGTCCCACTGACTGAGGCCCGGTCCCTGCGGCACGTCGCCGTACAGATTGCGTCCGCGGAACTGTCCGACGATTTTCACGCGTTCGCCGATGAAGCCGGTCGGCTCCATGGCGATCTGCCGCACGGTGACGGGGCCATCCGACGGCTTGACGGTGACCGCATCGGTGACATTGAGCGCGATGATCTCGCCCGGCCGGGGCCACTCGCCTTCGAGGCCATTGGGCAGCAGACGATCGAGGCCCATCGTCGCGATGCGGGGGTCGTCCCGCTGAAGGCGTCCGACGTCCCAGAAACTCGCGCGCGCTTCGATGGGGCCGTCGACCGGCGGCGTCCCGCTGAAGATCAGCGGAATCGATCGGTCGATGCCCGTCGACAGCAAGACGGGCCGATCGCGCGTGACGAGATTGCCTCGCACGACGATGAGCTGTGCCTGGTAGAAGCCCGGATAGGCCAGGAGCGCCGCCGGCGACGCCGCGCGCCGCGCGGTGGTCTGAGCCTGAGCGTAGGCGTCCGTGGCGCTCGACACCACGAGCGCGGCCAGAGCGATACAAATGGTGACGAGAGGCACCCCTTCGATTGTACCTGTTCCGCCTGGAACCGCTATAGAATCCTTGTGAAATTGGCGATCAAGCGCAAGCAACTCAGCGATCAGGTCTCCGAGCTGACCACGAACCGTCTCTCGGTGTATCTGCGGTGCCTCAACACGCTGGATGCCGAAGGCGTCAATACGGTTTCGTCGCAGACCCTCGAGCGGCAGTTTCACCTCAACGCGGCGCAGATTCGAAAAGACCTCGCGTACTTCGGTGAGTTCGGCGTGCGCGGCGTCGGCTACTACGTCAAGGATCTCAAGCAGCACCTGCGTCAGATTCTCGGGCTCGATCGCCGGTTGAAAATCGCGATCTTCGGCGCCGGGAATCTCGGACTGGCGCTCGCCGACTATCAGGGATTCCAGCAGGAGGGCTTCCAGATCGCCGCGCTTTTCGACAATCTGCCGGGCAAGGTCGGTCAGCGATCGCGCGGCGGCGTGCCGATCTTCGACATCAAGGATCTGCGCAAAATTGCCGCGCGCGACAAGATCATGATTGCGGTGATTGCGGTGCCGGCCGAAGCCGCCCAGCAGGTGGTGAATCAGGTCGTCGCCGCCGGCATCAAAGCGGTGCTGAACTTCTCGCCGGGCACGCTGCGCGCGCCCGAAGACGTGAAGCTGAAGAGCGTGGACCTGACCGTGTCGCTCGAGAGCCTCTCCTTCTATCTGGCGCAGGAGATCGAATGAAAAGCCGGAAGCCGAGGCGTTGTCCCATGTGGACGAGCGGGGGCGGATTCGCATGGTCGATGTCGGCGGGAAGGCCGAGACGGCGCGCGAAGCCGTGGCGCGCGGGCGCATCACGGTGGGACGGGCGGCGCTGAGCGCGATTCGCGCCGGGAAGGTCAAGAAAGGCGATCCGCTGCAGACGGCGCGTCTCGCCGGTATCGTCGCCGCCAAGCGGACGTCCGATCTGATTCCGCTGTGCCATCCTCTGCCGCTCTCGCACGTGGACGTCGACATCGTCCGCGAGAAAGACGGCTACACGATCGAATCGCGGGTGCGCACGACGGCCCGCACGGGGGTCGAAATGGAAGCCCTCACCGCGGTCGCGGTCGCGGCGCTCACCATCTACGACATGCTGAAGGCGCTCGACAAAACGATGGTCATCGGCGAGATCTGCGTAGTGGAGAAGCGGGGAGGACGATCCGGGGAATATGTGCGGCGTTAGAGGGCACGGATGCTGTCTCAACACGGAGGCACGAAGGCACAGAGGAACACTGAAAAATATCTTTAAGACCTCCGTGTCTCAGTGCCTCCGTGTTGAGACACCTCCGTGTCCTCCGTTCCCTCTTCTCGGGCGGCGGCTCGATGTGGATAATCGCGTCCACTATCTGCGGGTAGCGTTCCATCAAGAGATCCTTCACGCGGTGCGAAATCGCGTGCGCGTCGGTCAGCGGCGTCGCGCCGTCCATCCAGATATGCAGGTCGAGAAACACGTGGTCGGCGGGGCCGCGCGATCGAATCCGATGGCAGCCGAGCACTTCCGGTACCCGCTCGACCACCTGCCGGATGTCCTGCTCCGAGATCACGATTTCATCCGACAGAATCCTGGCCGCGTCGCGCGCGATTTCGAAGCCGGCGTGGCCGATGAACCCCACGATGACGAGCGCCGCCAGCGGGTCGAGGACGGGATACCCGATCGCCGATCCGATCAGCGCCGCGATCACCGCGAGCGACGTCAGCACGTCGCTCTGCGTGTGCCGTGCGTCGGCCAGCAGCAGCTCGCTCGACAGGCGGGTCGCGGCCCTGCGCTCGGCGCGCACGACGGCGATATTCGTGGCCAGCGTCCCGAACATGACGAGAAAACTGAGGGGGGTCACCGTGGGCGCGCCGCCGGAACGGAATCGCACCACCGCGGCCTGTGCCACCTCCACGACCACGATGAGGAGGAAGAGCGCAATGGCACCGGCCGCCAGCGTCTCGAATTTGCGGTGGCCGTAGGGATGATTCGCGTCGGGAGGCTTTTTCGCGAGGCGCAGGCCCACCAGCGCCACGACGTTCGACGCGCCGTCGGTCAGCGAATGGAACCCGTCCGACAGGATGCTGATCGATCCGCTGATCTGGCCGTAGACGATCTTGGCCAGCGCGACCGCGAGATTCAGGAACAGGATGCGGAGAAGGACGCTGCGAACCTCGGTGAATCTTGACTCGGTTCGCATGGAATCACCATTGGCAGATTGTCAGATTGGAAGATTGGGAGATTAAAGAATCAGAATGCCCTTAATCTACCAATCTACCAATCTGCGAATCTGCCAATGGTGGCGCTAGAAAAGCCTGGCGCTCGGGATCGGCCACCAGCGAACCTGGACCTTCCCGATGATGTAGCGCTTGGGAACGAAGCCCCAGTGCCGGCTGTCCGAGCTGTTGTTGCGGTGATCGCCGAGCACGAAGTAGTAGCCTTCCGGAATCACCTGCGGGCCCCAATCGTCGTGGGCGCGGAAGTCCTCGGGCACGAACTCGTCTTTCATCGGCGTTTCGTTCACGAAGACGTTGCCGTCGACAATGCGCACCGTATCGCCTTCCTCGGCGATGACGCGCTTCACGAATGATTTGTTCGGGTCGATGGGATAGTAGAGCATCACGATGTCGCCGTGATGCGGCTCGCCGATCCGGTAGGCGAGCTTGTTGACGATCAAGCGATCCTGATCCTCGAGCGTGGGGGCCATGCTCATGCCCTCGACGCGAGCGACCTGGAAGCCGAAGGTGACGATGAGCGTCGCGTAAACCGCCGCCGACGCGAGCGTCTTGAACCAGGCGACGAGCTCGTCGCGCACCATCTTGAGGCGTTCGGCGGTCTTCGACCTGGCGGCGGGATCGGCCCCAGCCGGCACCGTGACGATGAGGGGGGCCGACACGGAGGCTGCCGCGCCATCGCCGGCCATGGCCGGTTCCATGCCCATCCGCATCTCGGCTTCGGCCAGGTCGAGCTGGCGCCGCGACTCTAAAGCCTCAGGTAATCCCTGAGCCGCTTGGTCTGAGCGCGACTGACTGGTATTTCCGTCGCCTTCGCGTCCTTCATCCTGAGGATGTAATTCCTGCTGAACCAGGGGACTATCTCCTTGACCTTGTTAATGTTAACCAGATGCGACCGGTGAACCCTCCAGAACATGCTCGGGTCGAGCCGGGACTGCAGCTCGTCCAAAGTCCTGAAATTGGACGTGCCCGCCAGCTGGCTAGTTACTATGTTAATCGAGTCATCGGTAAGTGAGGCATAGATAATCTCTTCCGCCTGTACCAGCAGGAAGCGCTCCCCAACCTTGACAGCAACACGCTCACGTTTGCTCTGGCGCTCCGACATCAACTGCACGATGCGCTCGACCTGGTCGTTCAGGGGGGCCTCTTTGGCCACGGCCACCCGCTGGCGCGCGCGCTCGACGGCCTTTTCCAGCCTGGCCGCCTCGACCGGCTTCAGCAGATAGTCCACCGCGTTCACTTCGAAGGCCTCGATCGCGTGCCGGTCGAACGCCGTGACGAACACGATGCTGGGCGTCGTGCCGTTCTGGATGAGCCGGTGCGCCACCTCGAACCCGTTCAGACCGGGCATCTGGACGTCGAGAAACAGGACGTCCGGCGACACGCGCTCGACCACGCCAATCGCCTCGAGGCCATTGCCCGCCTGGCCAATGACTTCGAGGTTCGGCATCTGCTCGAGCATGTAGATGAGCTCTTCTCTCGCGAGCTGCTCATCGTCGACAACGACCGCTTTCAGGGGCATACCTTGGATCGTGACCGTGTGCGGTTCGCCGTCAACCGTTCGCCGCTAATCCTTATCGGCACGTGACGGCGTGTCCTGTTCATGCCGTAATCCGCTCGGTCGAGACCATATCTGGAATCTCCAGCCGGATAATCGTGCCGAGGTTCGGCACGCTCGTGATTCTGACCCGATACGCCGCGCCGTAAATGACGCTGAGCCGCTCATTTACGTTGCTGAGGCCGATGCCGTCGGTCAGCGCCGTACCGAGCCGATCGTCGGTCATGCCCATCCCGTCGTCTTCGACTTCGATAATCGCGTGGTCGTTCTGGCGGGCCGACGCGGATGATGATGCGCCCGCCGCCCACCTTGCGCGAGAAGCCGTGCTTGATCGAGTTCTCCACGAGCGGCTGCAGGATCATGCTCGGCACGATGACGTCGAGCGTGTCGGGGTTGATCTGCTTTTCGACCTTCAGCTGTGGCCCGAACCGGATGACCTCGATGTCGAGGTATTCGTCGATCGATTCGAGCTCTTCGCGGAGCGTCACGAAGTGGTCGCGGCT
This sequence comes from Vicinamibacterales bacterium, assembly GCA_963850725.1. Taxonomy (GTDB): domain Bacteria; phylum Acidobacteriota; class Vicinamibacteria; order Vicinamibacterales; family JAMQPK01; genus JAMQPK01. Next base: position 60,720 of record CAWKMQ010000013.1, on the reverse strand, counting down.
TCGCAGCAGCCGCCGCAGGAGACCCGACAGCTTGACGACCACCGTTCGCGCCGTCTCCGGATTCGAGCGAATGAGCGACTGAATCGAGGTGAGCGTGTTGAAGAGAAAGTGCGGGTTGATCTGGCTCGCCAGCGCTTCGACGCGGGCCGTCAGCAGCAGTTTCTCCTGCTCCTGGAGCCGATGCTCGATACGCGCGTTGTTCCAGATCTTGATCGGCGTCGCCACGCACAAGACCGTCGTCAGCACCACGAGGAAGACCCATCGCGCCGACATGTTTTCCATGTGGAGGAAGAAGAGACGGATGACGTTAGGCTCGTCGTTGAACCGCCATCCGAGCGTCTGGCGCAGCAGCTCGAGCGCCACGGGGGCGAGCAGCAGAATGACGGCCCAGTCGACGCGGACGTTCCTCACCATCCGCCAGATGTGACGGTGCAGCTTCGTGAAGACGAAGGGCGAGAAGTGCCAGATGTCTTCCTTGTTGGGGCAGGCCTCGCGAAGGCCGCCACCGGCGAACCCGCAGCCCACGGCGAAGAACAGGGCGATGAACTCGCCCGCGAGGAGCGCGGGCGCGGCGACCATCAGCCCGACGATCGCGCCCGCGTACGGGCCCGCGATGAGCCCCGCCAGGAAGGCGCCCTCGAGGGTGAGATCGGCCGCGTCGTAGTTCAGCAGCAGGCGCGAGGACACACCCGCCGCCAGCGGGATGCCGAGGCTGAACGCGAACAACAGGCGCTCGGGCCACGCGCGGCGCTCGGAGATCAGAATGTGGCGGAACCGGTGATAGCGGACGAGAATCGTGGCCAGCGCGGCGACGATCGTGATCTTGACGACCAGTGTCGTCAGCAGGAACTGGGCCGCGGTCAGAAACCTCAGTGGAGCATCCTCGCTGGGGAAAGCTTAACAAATTGTGGCTTACAATGTGGGGAGCATGATTAAGCGGATTCTCGAGAACACGAGCGCGCTCGTCACCGGCTTCGCGACGACCTTCAAGTACATGTTCAAGCCGTCGGTCACCGTCAATTACCCGGATCAGAAGGTGCCGATGTTTCCCAAGTGGCGCGGGAAGCAGGTGCTGATGCGCGACGAAGCCGGCCTCGAGAAATGCGTGGCGTGCGGACTGTGCGCCGTCGCGTGTCCGGCCGATGCGATCTATCTCGAGGCGGCGGAAAACGACGGCACGGTGATGGCCGGGCCGCGCTATGCGATCACCTACCAGATTCACAAGACGCGCTGCATCTTCTGCGGCTACTGCGAAGAAGCGTGCCCGGTGTCGGCCATCTTCATGGGCAAGGACTACGAGCTCGCCGTGTACAACAAGAGCGATTTCATCTGGGACAAGAAAGATCTGCTGGTACCTGCGCCTGCTGACGCCGTCACGCCGGCGAATCGGTAGAACCTGCGGTTCTGCGGTTCTACGTTCTAGGTTCCGGTTCCTGCAGAACCTGAACTTGACCTGAACCAGAACCCAGAACCCAGCACCTAGAACCCAGAATCGCGATGTTCTTCGGCGCAGTTGGCGATCTCCATGGCGATTTCGACGCGCTCGATCGCGCGATGTCACGCCATGCGGATGTCGCGTTCTGGGTGTGTCCCGGCGATCTTGCGGCCGAAGGCGGCGAGTACCCCCGGCCGCGCTCGCCGCTGTACTGGATCAAAGGGAACAACGAAGACTTCGACTTCGTGGCCGCCCAGCCCGCGGGAGGCGGTACGCTACCCAACCTGCACTTCATCCCCAACGGCTCGTGCGTGCGTGCGCATGGGTTTGTGCTCGCCGGGCTCGGCGGGACCTTCGCGCCGACCTGGTACGAGCGGCCCGCGTCCGACCTTCGCCGCATCTCGCCGCGCGATGACAGGCGCCGGCACTTTGTACACGAAGAGGTCACTGCATGTAAGACGCATGTCCGGTGTCGATATCTTTCTGTCGCACGAAGCGCCGCGCCCGTTCCCGCTGCCGCGCGTGAAGGACGCGGGCAAGACCCCGATCAACGAGGTGCTCTCGGGCATGCGCCCTCGTTTGCACCTGTTCGGGCACCATCACACGTACGCGGTGGCCGAGCGCCAGCACGTGCCGTCGATAGGGCTGGAGAAAGCGTCTGTTTCGTACCTAATCTTCGATGGCAGGACCCTTGCTCACCAACGTCTGACGATCTGATATATAGTCCTCGACGGAGGCGTATGGCGCTGCTCTTTCCGCGAGAAGAGGATAAAGACTTCGCGGGCTCGACCGACGCGGCAACACGATCATTGTCAGTCATCTCTCTCGAGACCTCGTTTGTCGAGGGTGTCTACGAGAAGATGGCCTCTGTTTACGATCTCTTCTTCGGCCTTCCCCTCCATCACGGCCGGGCCAGGGCGCTCCGGCGCATGGCCATCGGGCGCGACGATCGAGATCCTCGAGGTTGGCGTCGGCACCGGCATCAGCCTTCCGCTCTATCCGCGGCGATGCTCCGTGACGGCCATCGACCTGTCGGAAGGGATGCTCGAGCGCGCGCGCACGCGCGTGCAGCAGTACAACCTGCGCAACGTGCGTCTGATTCAGATGGACGCGACGAAGTTGAAGTTCCCGGACAACTCCTTCGACATCGTCTTTGCGCCCTACTTCATCAGTTGCGTGCCCGATCCGCTGGCTGTCACGCGCGAGATGCGGCGTGTCTGCAAGCACGGCGGGCGGCTGGTCTTTCTGAATCACTTTCTGAGCGATCGCCCGATCACGTCGAAGCTCGAGCGTGCCATCGCGCCGCTGACCGTACACCTGGGATTCAAGTCCGATTTCGATCTGCCGGCGTTCCTCGCGCAGACGGGGCTGCGTGCCTCGTCCATCGAGAAGGTCAACGTACCGCGTATCTGGTCATTGGTGATCTGTCAAAACGCGGAATGAACCGGCTGTCGGACTATCAGACCTTCCTCACCCAATTTCTTCGCAGCTACAGCACAACCGGTTCGGTCCTTCCCAGCGGGCGTGCGCTCGGCCAGGCCTTGTGCCGCCATGTGGGCGCCGGCGGAGGACCGCAGAGAATTCTCGAAGCGGGGCCGGGAACCGGAGCGGTCACCGGGTGCATCATCGATCGCATGGGGAAGGACGACCAGCTGTGGATGGTCGAGCTGAACCCGACGTTTGCGGCGCACATGCGCCGCGCCTTCGAGGACAAGCCGTCGTTTCGCGACGTGGCGAGCCGGTGTCATCTCATCGAGGGGCGCGTGCAGGAGCTCGGGCAGGAAGCCCACTTCGATGTCGTCATTTCGGGCCTGCCGCTGAATAACTTCTCGTCGGACGATGTGCGGGCGATTCTCCACGCGTATGCGAAGCTGCTGAAGCCCGGGGGCGTTCTCTCGTTCTTCCAGTACATCCTGATCCGGCCGGCGAAGATGGTCGTCAGCACCGGCTCCGAGCGCGATCGACTGAAAGAGGTTGGTGAAGCGATCGACCGCGTCCTGGGCGAAAGCGAAATCGCGCGCGAGTGGGTGTGGGTGAACGTGCCGCCGGCGTGGGTGCACCACATCAGATTTCAGTAAAGCGAAGAAAGGAAGAAGGAAGAAGGAATGGAGAACAGAGCGCTAGCGCAGTTGCCTTAGCTCTATTCCCTTTTGCCTTCTTCCTTTTTCCTTATCTGCTTCAGTATTTCTGCCGCTGCCACCTCAGCCCCATTCAAGTCCGGTTTTACCGGCGGCGCCGGTTTGTCGAGCAGCCTCTTCAGCGCCGCGCGCCAGTTTCCCGACAGCAGATCGTGCTGTTCGATGAACTCTGCCCTCAGGTACTTCGGCATTTCCCGGACGAGCACGTCGTATTCCGCGAAGTGACCGCGCGACGTGTACAGCAGCGCCGTGTCGTTGGCGATGGCTTCGCTGATGATGCCGTAGCCGGGTTTGGTCGCCACGACGTCGGCCGCGCGTACGAGATCTTCATAGCGCAGCCCTCGCCCGTACAGCTCCTGCTCTGAAATGTACAGCACGCCGGCCGCCGGCTTGATGGTGTGCTCCCGGGCGGGGATATCGGTGGTCGCAATGGTGTACTCGGTCAGCGACGCGAGGGCGGCGGTATCGAGTCCCGAGACGCCGTAGCCGCCGAACGACATCAGCACGAGCGGCTTGCCTCGCGCGCGGGCGGGGAGGCCGAGCATCTGCCGCACGTCATCGGGGTCCCGTTGCGACCGCCGCGCGATGAACGGGATATCCCGCGTGATCGACTCCAACCCTTCGAATCCGGCGGCCATCGGCAGCCGCAGTGCGAGCGTCGCGGTCTGATACGCCGCGCGAATGGCATCCACGAGCGGGCGCGTCGAGTGGTCCGGATAGGCGTCGTAAATCCAGTCCCAGGTGAAGTTGCCGATCGCGATCGACGGAATCCCCGCCGCGCCAGCCGCGGCGAACGCCAGCGGCGGGATGTCGCCGACGACGACGTCGGCGCCGTACGCGCGCAGGTAGGTCGCTTCGGTGGCCGCGAGCTGCGGCATGTGCCGCTGGAACTCTATCGCCCGTCGCAGGCTTTCCTCGAGATCGATGTTCAGGCTGTCGAGCTGCACCATGCCGGTGTCGCACTCGAACTCGACGAACTCTATTCGGCCCTGAAGCGTACGCTCGAAGAGTCGTCGGGGCGCCGACGTCCGGACGACCACGCCGGCGTCGGGCCGCGCGCGAAGGAGCGCATGAATGACCTCGACGGTGCGCGAGGTGTGGCCGAAGCCGTGGCCCGAGACGTAAAAGACGATGCGATATGATGGGCTCATGGATGAACGGGACTTCTTTACCGAGCGGCCGGAACAGAAGCCGGCTCAATACACCTGTCCCCGCTGTAAGCGGCGCAACGAGTACATGGTGCGGTGGATGCGCCGGACGAAGAAGAAAAGCCTGCCGCCGGGGGCCGATGCCCGTGACCGCGCGCTGTACGCGAAGCTGCGCGATTATCTCATCCGGATGGACGACGACGTCACGTGCAAGACGTGCCAGAAACGCTTCGAGATTCCCTCGCATCAGTCGATGGTCTTCCTCGACGAACAGGGCAACGCGCCCGCTGGGAACGACGATCCCGACGACGACAACCGCGGAAATCGCGCATAATGGTGTTTTCCATGAAATCCGGGTTCTGGCGCGGCGCGCTGATCCGTCTCGTGGCCGTGGCACTGGCCATCGGGACGGTGTCGGACGGACGGACGAGCCGGATTGCGTACGCGCAGGGCGTCAGCGATCCGGTCGTCGTCAAGGCGCGTGCGGCCATCAATCGCGGGCAGTACGCGGAAGCCGAAGCCCTGCTCAAGCCGCTGGCCGCGAAAGCGCCGGAAGGCGAAGCGGCCCTCGAGCTGGCGCTGTTCTACGAGCTGCTTGGGCGCGTCGACGAATCGCGGCCGCTGCTCCGGCGCATCGCCGACATGCAGGTCGGGCCGCGGACCTCGCCCGCCGAGTACGCGCGGCTGGGCCGTGCCGCCCGCTCGCTCGGTGAATTTCAGCTCGCCAACGACGCCTATCGCCTCGCCACCGAGAAAGCGCCAACCGATCCGGCGCTGCACACGGGCTGGGGCGAGCTGTTCCTGCACGTGCACAACAACGCCGAGGCCGCGAAGTCATTTCAGGACGCGCTCGCCGCCGACGCCAAGTGGATTCCGGCGCTCGTCGGCATGGCGCAGGCGCTCGTCGATGTGAACCCGCCGGGAGCCGAGAAGGCCATCGAGCAGGCGCTCTCGCTCGATCCGAACGTGGTCGAGGCGTACCTGCTGCAAGGCGCAGCTCGCAGCTCGACAAGAGCGATCGCGAAGCAGCCAAGGCGTCGATTGCGAAAGCGAAGTCCATCAATCCGGCCAGCCTCGACGCCTTCGCGCTGGAGCGGGGCCGTCGCCTACATCGAAGGCCGTCAAGCCGACCTCCAGCAGGAGGCCGCCGCGGCGTTGAAGATCAATCCCCGGTTCAGCGGCGCCTACCGCGTCCCGGCAGAGCTGGCCGCCGCGAATTACCGCTTCGAAGAAGCCGTGGTGATGAGCCGCAAGGCGCTCGAGATCGATCCGAACGACGTGCGCACGCTCTCGGCGCTCGGCGTGCAGCTGCTGCGCACGGGCGACGAAGCCGAGGCGCGGCAGGTGCTCGAGAAATCGTTCGCCATCGACAAGTTCGATCAGACGACGTTCAACCTGCTGACGATGCTCGATTCGCTCGAGAAGTTCGAGGTGGTCACCGAAGGCAACCTCGTGTTCAAGAGCCACGCCGAGCGAGATGCCGGTGATGCGCGAGTACGTCGGCCCGCTTGCGCAGCAGGCGCTCGACATCTTTGCGAAGAAGTACGACTTCGTGCCGAAGGGCCCGATTCTGATCGAGATGTTCCCCAAGCACGACGACTTCGCCGTGCGCACCGTGGGGCTGCCGGGGATGATCGGCGCGCTCGGCGCCTGTTTCGGGCGCGTCGTGACGCTCGACTCGCCGAAAGCGCGTCCTCCGGGCGATTTCAACTGGGCCCCCACGCTGTGGCACGAGCTGGCGCACGTCATCACGCTGCAACTGTCGAAGCAGCGCGTGCCGCGGTGGCTCACGGAGGGGATTTCGACCTACGAAGAGAAACTCGGATCGCCCGCATGGGGACGCGAAGGCGAGCTCTCGTTTGTCGCCGCCTACGGGCAGGGCGAGCACATGACGCTGCGCGAGCTGAATGCGGCCTTCCAGGATCCCGAAAAAATTTCGCTCGCCTACTACGAAGCCTCCATCCTGACCGAGCACATCGTCGAGAAGTACGGCATGGGGGCGCTGCGCAAGCTGCTCATGAGCTACGGTGAGGGGCTCGAAGGCGAAGCCGCGCTGAAAGCCGGGCTCGGCGTGGACATCGACACGCTGCAGGCCGATTTCGACACGCTTCTGAACGCGAAATACGGCACCATCGTCAAGGCGCTGAGGCCGCCGAAGGAGCTCGAGCCCGGCAAGGGGAATCCAGAGTCCGTTGCCGCGGCGTTTCCAGACAGCTTCCAGGCGCAGGTCGCGCTACGGTGAGTTCCTGCGAAAAGCCGGGCGCATCGACGAGGCGTTCAAGGTGCTCGAGCGCGCGGCCGAGATGGTGCCGATGGCGACCGGGGCGCGAAGCCCGCGCGCGGTGATGGCGCAAATGGCCATCGAGCGAAAGGATTCGCGCGCGCGCCATCAGCGAGCTCGAGAAGCTGATGCAGTACGAAAACACCGATCTCGACGCCGTGCGGCAGCTGCTCAAGCAGTACGAGATCACGAAGGCGCCGCCCGCGAAGCTGCTGTCGGCGTACGAGCGCATCGCCCAGCTCGATCCGTTCGATGCGGCCAACCACACGGCGCTGGGGCGGATGAAGTTGCAGGCGGGCGACGCGCGCACAGCCGTGCGCGAGTTCCGCGCCGCGATTGCCGCCGGTACCCTCGATCCGGCCGGCGCCCACTCGGATCTCGCGGAAGGCTATCTGGCCATCGGCGACAAGGTGCAGGCGCGCCGGGCGGCGCTGGCGGCTATCGAAGTCGCTCCGGGCTATCCGCGCGCGCAGGACTTGCTGCTGAAGGTGGTGGGGCAATGAGCTCGCGCTTGCCTCGGCGTCTGCCTGCTGCTGACGCTGGCCGCTGCTGCCGTGCGCCTGGTCTGGCTGCGGCCGAAGAGCGTTACGCGCTCATCGTGTCGGGCGCGTCGGGCAGCGAGAAGTTTGCGGAGAGCCAGAAAACGTGGGTGTCGTCGCTCCAGTCGACGCTCCAGAAACATCTCGGGTTTGCCGCGGACCGCATCATCGTGCTTTCTGAAGGCGCAGGCGAGTCCGATCTCGCCAATCGCGCGAACGTGATGCGCACGCTCACCGCGCTCAAGCCCAGGCTGACGGCCGACGACACGCTGCTGGTCGTGCTGCTCGGTCACGGGACCTACGATGGCACCGCCGCGAAGTTCAATCTCGTCGGGCCCGACATGGACTCGCGCGAATGGAAAGCCTCGCTCGACGGCATCGCCGCGCGCCTCGTGTTCGTCAACACGACGAGCTCGAGCTTCGAGTTCGTGCAGACGCTGTCGGGCAAGAATCGCATCGTGATTGCCGCGACCGATTCGTCCGCGCAGAAATACGCCACGGTCTTTCCGCAGTACTTCATCGAGGCGCTCGACCGACCAGGCGAAGGCGGACAACGACAAGAACGGGCGGCTGTCGGTCTGGGAGGCGTTCACCTACGCGAGCCAGGCGGTGAAGCAGGCGTTCGAGCAGAAGGGCACGCTCGTGACCGAGCGCTCGATCATCGACGACAACGGCGACGGCGTCGGGAAAGAGGCCACAGCGACAGCCGCGCGGCGACGGCGTGCTGGCCAGGACGACGTTCCTCGATGCCGCGCCGGCGGCGACGTCCGCGAACGCCGCGGTGGCCGCGCTCGACAAGCGCCGCATTGCGATCGAAGTCGAGATCGAGCAGTTGAAGGCGCGCAAAGGGGAGATGCCTGCGGGCCAGTACGAAGAGGAATTCGAGCGCCTCGCCATCGAGCTCGCCAAGATCTCCGCCCAGATCCGATCAGCGAAGTAAGTCACTGTCTCACGCAGAGGCGCAAAGCCGCAGAGTATCTCTTGCGAAGACTGTTTCTCTGCGTGACCTCTGCGGCTCTGCGTCGTGATGCTCTGACGTGATATCATGTGGCCCAGCGTGTGCGCGACGGCTTCTTCAGCACCAGCACCCCGGCCATTCCGGAGAGAAATCCCGCGACGTGCGCCCAGAAGGCGACGCCGCCCGTCTTGACGCCGGTCTCGGCGAGCGATCCCACACCGCTGAAGAACTGCATCACGAACCAGATGCCCAGGAACACGATGGCCGGCACCTCGATGACTTCCAAGATGATGAAGAGCGGCACGAGCGCCAGCACGCGCGAGTTCGGGTACAGCACGAAATACGCGCCCATGACGCCGGCAATGGCGCCGCTTGCGCCGATGGTCGGGACGCGCGAGGCCGGATTCACCCACACGTGCGCGAGCGCGGCGGCGGCGCCGCAGGCGAGATAGAACAGCACGAAGCGCCCGTGGCCGAGCCGGTCTTCGACGTTGTCGCCGAAGATCCACAGATACAGCATGTTTCCGAGGAAGTGCAGCCAGCCTCCGTGCAGGAACATCGAGGTGAACACGGTGAGAAGCTGCAGCTGAGCCGGCACGACGCCGTAGGCGAAGAACAGCGACTCGAGCGCCGCGATCGGACAGCGATACTTCGAACAGGAACGCGGCGGTGTTGAGCGCGATGAAGATGACGACGAAGAACGGAAACGTCCGCGACGGAATCACGTCGCGCAGCGGAATCATGCGATCGATTGTGACATATAATCCGTGGCCGTACCGATGAAGTGCCGCGAGTGTGGAACCGAAATCGCCGAGAAGGCGCTCATCTGTTTTCGATGTGGCGCGTCGGTTCAAGAGGCCGTTCACAAGCCGTACGTCGCGACGAAGAAAAAGCGCCCGGTGATCGTGTACGTGATCTTCGCTGGTGCTCGTGCTCATCGCGGTGGTGATCGTGTTTCTGCAATACGGAACAGGAGATTAGGAGTCTGGAGAGCAGGACGGATAGACAGCCTGTCTTCGTCGGTTGTCTTCGCTGCCTTCGTCGTGACTTCGTGGTCTTCGTGGCTCCGCTTCGTGACCTTCGTGGTTACCTGGCGAGCCGGGCTTCAATCGGCGCGAGCGAGGCCAGCACCACGTCTCCCACCACCTGAAGGCTTCGCGCCGAGGTCTGATCGAGTGTATCTCCGGGCGCGTGCCACGCCGGGTAGTCCAGGTCGATGATGTCGGCCGACGGAACGCCAGCCTTGAGGAAGGGAACGTGATCGTCTTCGATCGGCGTGCTGGCGTTGACGAACACCGAACCGTGGCCGAGCTTCTGCGCCGTTGACCAGATGATGTCGGTGAGCCACGGGGTCGAGTTGGCCTCGCGCATGAAGCGCGGCGAGCGCTCGCCAATCATGTCCACCAGCACCATCGCCTTGAGGCCGGACAGCGTGCCGGTCTTGCGCCCGTTGTCCACGTAGTACTGGCTGCCGTAGGTGTGGTCGGTGCCGCCCCAGTCGCGCAGCGTCGCTTCCTCGCCGTCGAAGAAAATCAGCTCGATCGTCAGCGCGTTCTGACGCGCCTTGAGCACCCGCGCGATTTCGATGAGGAACGCCGTGCTCGAGCCGGCGTCGTTGGCCCCGACGAAACGAAACTCGCGGAAGAGCTTCGTGTCGTAGTGCCCGGTAATCGCGATGCGGTCCGGTCGTGCGCCCGGAATCGTCGCGATCAGGTTGACCATGGGAATGTCGCCGATGGGCGTCTTCGCCACGAAGGATTGCTGCGTCACGGCCACGCCGGCCGTCTTCAGCTGCTCGATGATGTACTGGCGCGTGCGCTCGATGGCGGGCGAGCCCGCCGGACGCGGGCCGAAGCTGACGACCTGCCGCAGGTGCTCGTAGGCGCGCGAGGAATCGAACTTGATGTCCGGCTTCGGGCCCTGGGCTTCTGGGCTCGAGCGCACGCGACGCGACCGCGCGACCGACCAGAACCGGAACGCTGAACCGGACCAGAACCCGGAACCCGGAACCCAGAACCGTCATTTTCTCTTGTCCCTTGCGACGAACTCCGCGTTTCGTGGGTCCGACGTAGATCTGCCGCGGCCGCGCGATCTTCTGTTCCGAATCCCTCAGCATCTCTTCCCATTGCGCGAACCAGCCGGCGGTGCGAGGGATGGCGAAGAGCACGGGGAAGAAATCCTTCGGAAAGCCCATCGCCTGATAGATGAGCCCCGAGTAGAAGTCGACGTTCGGATACAGCTTGCGCGTGACGAAGTACTCGTCCTGCAGCGCGATGCGCTCGAGCTCGAGCGCGATATCGAGCAGCGGGTTCCTGCCGGTGACTTCGAACACCTCGTCGGCGATGCGCTTGATGATCTTCGCCCGCGGATCGTACAGACTTGTAGACGCGATGCCCGAAGCCCATGAGGCGGCCGTCGCCCCCCTTGACGCGCGAGATGAACGCCGGCACGTTCTTGATCGTGCCGATTTCCTCGAGCATTCGCAGCACCGCTTCGTTCGCGCCGCCGTGCAGCGGGCCCCAGAGCGCCGCCGCGGCGCCCGCGATGGACGAATACGGATCGACGTGCGAGCTGCCGACCACGCGCATGGCGGTCGTGCTGCAGTTCTGCTCGTGATCGGCGTGCAGGATGAAGAGCACGTCGAGCGCCCGCTCGAGCACCGGGTTGGGCCGGTACTTCAGCTCCGTCATCTTGAACAGCATGTTGAGGAAGTTGCCGGTGAAGCTCAGGTCGTTGTCGGGATACACATACGCGCGGCCGATGCTGTGGCGGTAGGCGTAGCCCGCGATGCTCGCCACCTTGGCGATGAGGCGCAGGCACTGCCGGTTGCGTGAGTCCTGATCGAAGACCAGCTTGGCGTCACGATAGAGCGTCGACAGCGCGCCGACCGTGCTGATGAAGATGCCCATCGGATGGGCGTCGTACTGAAACCCCTCCATCAGCTTCTTGACGTTCTCGTGCAGCAGCGTGTGCTGCGTGATCTCGTCGGTCCAGGTCTGGAGCTGCTTTTCGGTGGGCAGCTCTCCGAAGAGGATCAGGTACGCGGTTTCGAGATAGGTGCAGTGCTCGGCCAGTTCCTCGATGGGATACCCGCGATACCAGAGGATGCCCTTGTCGCCGTCGATATAGGTAATCGCGCTCCGGCAGGCCGCGGTGTTGAGGAAGGCCGGGTCGTAGGTCGTCAGCCCCGAGTCGTCAACGGCCTTGATCTGCTTGAGATCGGTGGCCCGAATCGCGCCTTCCTTGATGGGGATTTCGTACTGCTTGCCCGTGCGGTTGTCGGTAATCGTCAGCGTGTCAGCCATAAGCGCGCTACTGGTCCGTCTCGTCGTCGCCCGACTCGCGTCGTTCGCTCACGACGCCCCCGCCGTGCTCGAGGGTGTCTGTTTCTGCGTCTTGCTGAACAGGCTCGGCCGGCACGCGATAGCTGCCGTCGACCCACCGGGCAAGATCCTGAAGCTTGCAGCGCTCGCTGCAGAAGGGAATCCAGGGTGCTTGTGCGGGCTCGCGACGGCAAAAGACACACACGCGAGCAGGCACAATCGCACATTCTACCTGAGCTCAGGTTCTGGTCAGTTCCGGTTCCAGTTCGGAGCTCGGTTCGGTCCGGGGCTCCGTCGTGTCAGGTTTGACTCAAGGTTCTGGCGGCTACCGGCAGCTCGAGGACCTGAACCAGGAACCTACACCAGAACCAGACTGGAACCCGAACCGTACCGGACCTGACGTTGCTGATCCGCCGCGTGATGACGGACGTCGCGGCCCGACACCATGAAGATGACGTCCTCGGCGACGTTCGTGGCATGGTCGCCGATGCGCTCGAGATGGCGCGAGATGAGAATCAGGTCGAGCGCCGGCTCGATGGTCGAGGGATCCGACAACATGTAGGTCAGCAGCTCGCGAAACACCTGGGTCTTCAGCGAGTCCAGGTCGTCGTCTTCGTCCAGCACGTGCTGGGCGAGCTGCATGTCGCCGCGCACGTACGAATCGAGCGCGTCGCGCAGCATGCGCTGGGCCGTGTTGGCCATTCGAGGAATGTCGATCAGCTTCTTGACCGGCGGATGCGACGCATACCGGCGCGCCGCCTCGGCGATGTTGACGGCCATGTCGCCGACGCGCTCGAGGTCGCTGTTGATCTTGATCGCGGCCATGATCGCCCGCAGGTCGGCCGCCATGGGCGAGTGCAGCGCCAGCAGCTTCAGGCAGAGGTCGTCGATCTCGATGTGCAGCTCGTTGAGCGGCATGTCGCCGTTGAGCACCTCGTCGATGAGGTCGGGGTCGCGCTCGACCAGACCCAGCATCGCCGTGCGGACGCGTTCTTCCGCCAGGCCGCCCATGGCGAGCAGGCGCTCTTTGAGCGATTCCAGCTCCTGTTGAAAGTGTTGTCGTTCCATTAGCCGAATCGTCCCGTGATGTAGTCCTCGGTCAGTTTTTCTTTGGGTGTGGTGAAAATCTGATCGGTGCGTCCGTATTCGACGAGCTTGCCGAGCCAGAAGAACGCCGTGTAATCGGAGACGCGCGCCGCCTGCTGCATGTTGTGGGTGACGATGACGATCGTGTAGTCCTTCTTGAGATCGTAGATCAGCTCTTCGATGCGCTGCGTGGCAATCGGGTCGAGCGCCGATGCCGGCTCGTCCATCAGCAGAATCTCGGGCCGCACGGCCAGGGCGCGCGCGATGCACAGCCGCTGCTGCTGCCCGCCGGAGAGTGCCAGCGCCGACGCGTGCAGCCGGTCCTTCACCTCGTCCCACAGCGCGGCGTGCTGCAGGCTTTCCTCGACGCGGTAGGTCAGGTCGGCCCGGTCTTTGGCCAGACCGTTGATCCGGAGGCCGTAGGCCACGTTCTCGAAAATGGATTTGGGGAAGGGATTCGATTTCTGGAACACCATGCCCACGCGGCGCCGCAGGTCGACCACGTCGGTGCCGCCCGAATAGACGTTGTGATCGTCGATGAGGATGTCCCCCTCCACGCGGGTGGCGGGGATGATGTCGTTCATCCGATTCAAGGTGCGCAGAAACGTGCTCTTGCCGCACCCTGACGGTCCGATGAACGCCGATACCTGGTTTTCGTGCAGGCCAACCGAGATGTCGTGAAGCACGCGCGACTCGCCGTAATAGAAATTCAGGTGGTCGACGCGGATCTTGATCGGCGTCTCTTTGGCTTCGGCGCGCCGCGGCGGGGGCGCCGCCAGTTGCGGGGCAGTCGTCACAGTGTCAGGCACGTTTTCTACTGTATCGCGCGGGTGTTAATACCGTGTTAACACCTGCAGATGACACAGGGAGTGTCATGAATGCTTCTCGGCGGGCTCCGGTTCCTGCGCCTGGGGCCCGTCCGCATTTACCAGAAAGGCCTGCACTTGCCGGCGCAGCTCGTCCTGGAGCACGTCAACCGGACGCCGCGCGTCGAGCACGCGAAAGCCGAACTCGTCGGCCATCGAGGAATACTCGCGCAACAGCTTGTTCTGGTAGGACCGGAAGCTGTCGTAGATGTCGTCGCCACCCTTGAGGTCCATGCCCGATTCCCAGAAGTCCATCCCGCGGGCCGACAGCACCCGGCGAATCAGCGTGTCGACGTCGATCTTGAGGTAGAAGACCAGATGGGGGGCGATGGCGAACCCGTAGAGGCTGCGAAGCCACGCGCGATCGACGCCCCGGACGCCCGCCCGCGCCAGCGCCGAGAAGATGTACCGATCGGACAGCACCACGAAACCGGCCTTGAGCGCCGGGATGATCTCCTTCTCGAGCCGGTCGGCGAAATCGGTGGCGTAGAGGAGCACGAACGTCAGCTTGTTCAGCGTGTTGCTCGACTTCGCGAGCTCGATGGTCGGCTGCATCAGCGCCGAGCGCGTCCACCCTGTCTCGACGACGCCGTACCCCTGCACTTCGAGCCATTCGCGCAGCAGGCGGATCTGCGTGCTGCGTCCCACGCCGTCGGTCCCCTCGACGGCGATGATCTTTCCCGGGTAGTGATCGATCGGCGCGTAGGGCAGACCGTGGCCGTAATAGCGCCCGGGCTGGATGTGTCCGTTGGCGCCGAACTCCGGCGTCTGATCTTTCGCGTCTTTGGTGTCTTTCTGTTCTGTCATCGCTGTTCACGGCAGGGCTGAAGCCCTGCGCTACAACACGAACCTGACGAACCCACGAACTCTCACGAACCCACGAACCGCGCTCTATTGGTTGACAACTTCCAACGCCGGCTTCTCCAGCTGCCTCGACACCAGATTGCGCACCATCTGCTGCTGATCGGTAATCGCGAGCGATGCGTCGACGACGCTGAGGCCGAATTCCTCGACCAGGCGGTCGTACTCGTCGAGCACCTTGCCCTGGAAAATCCGGAAGCTCTCCTGCGCGTTGATGCTCCAGCCCATGTCCAGTCCCGCCTCGTAGAACTTCAGCTTCACACGGCGTGCCATCAGGCGATCGAGCGAGACGTCGATCGGCACGCGGAAGTAGAGCGCGAGGTCGGGCCGGACGGCGAAGCTGTAGAGGTCGCGCACCCACGCGCGATCGACCCCGCGCGCCACGTCGCGCGCGAACGCGGTATAGGCGTAGCGGTCGGCCAGCACGATCATGCCCGCCTTCAGCGGCGGCACGATGTTGTACAGCAGCCGGTCGGCGAAATCAGTGGCGTGTAGCAGACTGAAGGTCGTCGGTGTCAGGGAATTCTTTTTCTTTCCCATTTTCGTCGCCGTTTTCACCAGCGCCGACGAGTTCCACTCCGTGACGAACACTCGCAGTCCTGCGGCGCTCAGCCACTTGGCCAGCAGGGCGAGCTGCGTGGTTTTTCCCGACCCGTCGATGCCTTCGACCACGAACAGCTTCCCCGGATATTCGTGCGGCGTGCTCAGGTTGTTCAGCATAAGAGACTCTGCCGGCGCTCAGGCGGATGGGCTTGCCCAGGACGCGCTGCGAGCGGTGCGGTCTGTCGTTGGGCGGCCCAGAGCTCGAGCTCGGAATCGCCCGTTGTGCGGAGCTTGATGAGGTATTCCTCGCCGCGGTCGAGGATCTCGACGCCGCTCACCGCCTGTGCGTGACTGCGGTCGAGCGTTTCGGCGAACCGGAGAATGGCCGACAGCGTCCGCACGGTGCGGCGCTTGCTCCGGCCCAGCGAGCGGAAGTCGGCGTGCGATTTCTTCGGCGTCGTTTTCCGGTGATAGCGCGCGACGAGCGCGATCATCTCGCACTCGTCCGGCTCGAAGCCGCGAAGATCGCCGTTCCTGATGAGGTAATACGAATGCTTGTGGTGCCGCGGATAGCTGATGTGCGTGCCGATGTCGTGCAGCAGCGCGGCGAACTCGAGCCACTCGCGCTCGCGGTCCGTCAGGCCGTGCACCTTCTGCGTCTGGTCGAAGATCGCAAGCGAGAGGCGCGCGATCTGGTTGGCGTGCTCCGGCCAGTAGCTGCAGCGCTCCGCCAGCTCGACGATGCTCCGGCGGCGCACGTCGGGATACTGCCCGGCCTGCGCGATGTGCTTGCGGTTGCGCTGGATGTAGTCGAGCACGAGACCTTCGCGCAGCGCGAGATCGCACAGCGTGATCTCGCTCGCCTCGAGATGCTGCGAGAATCGTATCGAGCAGCACGGCGCCCGACGACGATGAGGTCGGCCCGCCGCGGGTCGAGCCCCGGCATCTTCATGCGCTCCGAAATGCTGCGGTCGATCACGTCTTTGCGCACCCGATGTATCTGCTTGGCTGAGACACGCAGGTTGCGAATCTCGTCGCTCGGCCGCCGGCGTTCCGCCGTCGCGACCGTGCCCAGGCTCAGAATGGTACCCGAGGTGCCGATCACGCGGTCGAAGCCGGCCGTGCGGATATCGCGCAGATATTTCGCGAGCTCGTCCTCGATGTGCGCGACCATCTTGCGCTCGTCGCGCCCCGACAGGGGATCGGTGCGAACGAAGCGCTCCGTCAGCCTGATCACCCCCAGCTTGAAGCTTTTCGCGACCCGCATCGACGTGCCGGCACCATGCGTGATCTCGACGCTTCCGCCACCGATGTCCACCACCACGGCCGAAGCACCTGCAACATCGACGCCGTAGACGGCGGACAGATGGATGAGGCGGGCTTCCTCGGTGCCCGAAATCACCTGGGGTTTGATCCCCGTTTCGCGCTCGACGGCAGCCAGGAACTCGCCGCCGTTGCCGGACTCCCGGACCGCGCTCGTGGCCGCCGCCAGAATCTCTTCGACCTGGTGCGATTCAGCCAGCCGGCGAAACCGCGAAAAAGTTTGCAGCGCGGCCGCCATCGCCTCGGCCGTCAGCGCTTTTCCATCGAGACCACCCGATCCCAGGCGCACCATATCCTTCTCTCGATCGATGACCTCGAAGGACAGGTCCGGCCGGATCCTGACCACGATCATATGGATCGAGTTGGTTCCGCAGTCGATGGCTGCTATCCGCATCTATTTGAAAATAAAGGAGTTGTCGCCGTCATACAGACTTTCTATAATGGAGGGTACAAAGACGGCTCTCCGCTGCATGACCCGTCCCGCATCCTAGCATGAACGCTACAACTCCCCGCGACAGGCTCTGGCGCAAACGATTGAACGAGCTCAGCGCCGTGTGGCCGGAATTCGTCAGCGGCCGCACGCGAGGCCTGCACAAGACCCGTGTGGCGTCGCGCCGTATTCGCGAAGCGCTGCCGATCGTCGCGGTCGCCGCGCCTCCGGCGAAGGTCAAGAAGCTCAACAGGAAAATGCGCGCCCTGACGCGCGCGCTGGGTCCCATCCGCGAGCTGGACGTCGAGCTTCACCTCCTCGACGACAGAGCCGCGCCCCCCGGAATGTCGGACCGGGCTCTGGAAATCGTGCGCCGGGAAATCGCCTCGCGGCGGCAGACGCTGCGCGAAGAGCTCGACGGCGACGCGCCTGTCAGCGACGTGAAGCGGCTTCTGAAAAAGCTCGAGCGGGTGGCCGATGGGAAAGGCCGGCGCAAAGGGCAGGGCCGGAAACAGAAAGCGGAGAGCAAGCTCGAAGCCGAATGGCGGGGCGTGCTTGCGACCCGCCTGATGCGGCGCGCGAAGAGGCTCAGCACGACGATCGATGACGCCGGCCCGCTGTATGCGCCGGAGCGGCTGCACGGCGTGCGCATCTCGGCGAAAAAGCTGCGCTACGCGCTCGAGATCGCGCGGGACGCGGGCGTGGCCGGCACGGCGCCGCTCTTGAAAATCCTCAAGCGCCATCAGGAGCGGTTGGGCGACATGCACGACTTGCAGACGCTCGTCAAACACGTGCGTGAGACCGAAACGGCTCCGGGCGTGGGATCGAACATGGGCGACCTGACGGTGTACGCCGACTCTCTGGATCGCGAGTGTCGCCGGCTGCACGCCAGCTTCGTGGAGCATCGCGACCAGCTGGCCGTGGTGGTCAAGGAAGTACGGCAGCAGATCGTGCCGGCGCTGACGATGCCGCCGCGCCGTCAGGCGCACGTGACCAGCACTCCTCACGCCACCTCCCACGCGAAATAGCCGATGGACAACGAACGGTTCGAGCTGTACCTCATCCGGCACGGAGTGGCCGCGGAGCGCGGAGACGCTTACCCGGACGACGCCAAACGCCCGCTCTCGAGCGAAGGCGTGCAGAAGCTGCGGCGCGAATCGAAAGCGCTTCTGGCGCTCGACGTCGAGTTCGACGTCATCCTGACCAGCCCGCTCGTGCGCACGCGTCAGACCGCCGAAATCGTTGCCGGCGTGTTCCGCAATACGCCGCCGATTGTGAACGTGCGCGTCGCTTGCGCCCGGCGGCACGCACAACGCCATCGTCGAGGATCTTGCCAAGCAGCAGCGCCGGCATCGCATCGCGCTCGTCGGTCACGAGCCCGGTATCGGCGAACTGGCCAGCAGGTTGATCGGGTTGCGCCGCGCGCTGGATTTCAAGAAGGGTGCGATCTGCCGGATTGACGTGACGGCCCTCCCGCCGACCGGGGCCGGCCGGCTTCGGTGGTTCCTCACGCCTCGCATTTTGCGCAGGATAGGCAAGTAGAAGACTGCTCTCAGGCAGATTTCCGACCACCCCTGGTTCTGCAACGCCAGCGCTTTCAGTTCGAAGAGCGCAATGGCCATTTCGACGTGCCGCCAGTCGTGGAGAAGGCTGGTGCGAATGTCGCTGTCGTCGTGCTCGCGCGCGATCCATCCTGACGTGATACTTCGCTCTATCGTGAGTTGACGGCTGTGGCCCTGGGTGGCCAGTCGTTTTGTAAAAATCATGGGCGTTGTTGTCCTGTGATGAGTTTGGACAGGATTGATGGTGCCGTACTTCGCGTGACGGCCGTGTAAACTTTGGATCGCGGATGCCGAAGTGATACAAACCGTGTCGATTACGGATTTGAAATGTTCCGGGATCCGTTCGAAATAGCTCCCGGAGCTATTTCAGATGCGGGTTCCGGGCGGCGACGCGGCCCCCCTTGGGCACGATGATCACCCCGCCCCGGATGAAGTAGCCGTTGCCGTCGGCGTGCTGCACGCCGGCCTCGTTGACCAGTCGCGCCTCGTCTCCGATCGACGAGTTCTTGTCCATGATCACGCGGTCGAGCACGACATTCCGGCCGATGCCCAGCGGCGTGGCGGCCTCCGGTTCGTACATGTCGGCGCCCAGCAGCACCGACCGCCTGATGCTGGTCCCGCGCGAGACCTGGGTGCGGATGCCGATGACCGACTGCTCGATCGTGCAGTCATCCAGAATGCACCCGTCTGCCACGATCGACTCGCGAAGCGTGCACGCGCGCATCTCGGACGGCGGAAGAAACCGCTCGTGCGTGTAGATGGGCTTGCGCGGATCGTAGAACCTGAACGGCGCGTCCGGTTCGGTGAGCCTCATGTTGGCCTCGTAGAACGATTCGATCGTGCCGACGTCGGCCCAGTAGCCGTCGTGCAGGTACGCGCGCACGCGATGCGTGTCGAGCGCGCCGGGAATGATCTCGCGGCCGAAATCGGTGGCGCTGGTTTTCTGCAGCAGGTCGAGCAGCACGGCGCGCGAGAACACGTAGATGCCCATCGACGCGATGAACGGCGTCGTCGAGCCGTTGGACTGATTGTGAAAGGGGTTGCCGGGCGGCGTGCTGCTGCCGATTTCGAGCAGGCGCTCGGGGCTCGGCTTCTCTTCGAACCCGATGATGCGGCCCTCACGATCGAAGCGGAAGATGCCCATCCCCGGCGCGTCACCCGCGCTCGCGGGAAGCGCGGCCACGGTGATGTCGGCATCCTCATCGACGTGGGCGTCGAGCAGCCGGCCGTAGTCCATCCGGTACAGGTGATCGCCCGCGAGGATCAGATAGTAGTCGGCTTCGTGCCGCATGAAATGGCGGGTCGGCGCGACGGACCGCGTCGGCCGTGCCCTGGAACCAGCTCGAGCTCTCCGGCGTCTGCTCGGCGGCGATGATGTCCACGAACCCGCGCGAGAACGGATCCATCCGGTAGGTCTGCACGACGTGGTGGTTGAGCGAGGCCGAGTTGAACTGCGTCAGCACGAAGATCCGCCGCAGATCGGCGTGCACGCAGTTGCTGATCGGGACGTCGATCAGCCGGTGCTTGCCGCCGATGGGCACCGCCGGTTTCGATCGCTGCTGCGTGAGAGGAAACAGGCGCGATCCCTGGCCGCCGCCGAGGATGATGGCAAGGACGTCGTTCACGTCAGACCATGATTCCCAGGAAGAAGAGCACCAGTTCGAACACGAGGATCGCGATGATCGTCACTTCGAGGAGCTCGCCGCGCACCATGCCGAGATGTTCGACCGCGAATCGATAGATGTCGTCCATCGTCTTCAGCTTCTCGCTCACGCTGGTCTTCCACCGATCGAGGTCGAGGCGCGCGCCCACGAGAGAGAAGAGCCGCGCCGCGTAGACGTCGCCGACGATCTTCAACGCGTTCTCGGTGCGATCGGTCAGCTCGTTCACGTCGATGAAGAGCGCATGCACCTGGCGCGCGGCGCGCGCGTAGTGCCGTCCGAGAATCGCGTCGTACCAGCGCGCTTCCTTCTGAATCTTGGGATAGATATCCGCCAGCGCGCTGTCGAGCAGTTCGTCGTAATACCGGAACTGCAGAAGCTGCGAGTTGGCGAACTCGATGATCTCGACCGCCGCCTGCGTTCCGGCGACTGTATCGTATACGAACGCCGCGTTCCATGTGGGAATCACCAGGTCGTCGGCCAGATACGAGATGCGATGGCGCAGGACTTCATCCCGCTCCTGCTGGCTCAGCGACGCCCGCTCGCCGCGCAAGAGCGACGCCATCACATCGCCGTGGTGACGCACGAGCGCTTCGGCCGTGTGGGGCTCGCTCATCTCGTTGATCGCGATCACCAGGTAGTCTTCTGACAGCGCGGTCGACCGGGGCTTGGTCATCGCATTCGTCAGCCGCTCTGCCACCGCGCGGCACGCCTGCTCGGCCTGCCGCTCCAGCGCTTCGTTCTCGATGAGCGTGTTCGAGAGCGCGGCCAGCTCGGCCCAGGATCCCTGGAAGTCGCGGGTCAGCCGCAACGAGATGACGCCGTAGTCGAAGAGCTTGAAGCCCGTGCGAAACCCGTCAATCGACGGGAGGTCGACGGTCGCGCCGTCGAAGACGAGCGGTGGCTGCTGGTATTGGACGTAGGCCGGAGTGGCGGGCTTGGGCGCGAACTTCGCTCGAACGCTGCCGCCTATGCTGGCCGCGGCCACCTGAAGATCGGCCGCCTCGGCGATGTCGAAAAGGTAGAGGGCGAAGATCTGTCCGCGGAGAATCTCCACGTCACAGTATGGCTCAGTCTTCCACCAGGTTCTGTTCTTCGACGAAGCGGTAACCCATGCCGATGACCGTCTCGATCTGCCGGCCGGCCTGGCCCAGCTTGCCGCGCAGGCGTCCGACGTGGACGTCGACCGATCGCGTCTCGACCTGCCGGTCGAGTCCCCAGACACGCTCGAGCAACCGATCGCGCGACAACACGCGGTTGCGGTTTTCGACGAGGAACCGCAGCAGTTCGAACTCGCGCTTGGTCAGCCTCACGGGCGATCCCGACACCCGCACCGACACGGCCTCGAAGTCGATGGCCAGACGGCCCCGTTCGTAACCCGGATTCCGATCGCTTCCCGACACGGGCGGCGGCCGCCGGAGCACCGCGCGCACGCGTGCGACCAGCTCGCGCAGGCTGAAGGGCTTCGTGACGTAGTCGTCCGCTCCCAGCTCGAGGCCCGACACGCGATCCGATTCGCCGGTCCTTGCCGTGACCATGATGATCGGAATGGCCGCGCTGGAGGGGCGCCCCCGCAGCAGTCGGCACACCTCGAGGCCGTCGATGAAGGGCAGGTTGAGGTCGAGCAGGACCAGGCCCGGAGGCTCCTCCATGACGCACTTCAACGCCGCCGCTCCGGTGTTGACGATTTCGACGTTCATCTCGCCGCCGCGTTCCAACGCATGCTTCATCAGCCCGGCGATATCGGGCTCGTCCTCGACAATCAACACCCGCGTCTTGCTCAAGTTTGTCATCGACTAGGACATTAAGACGGGCGTGTTACTGCTCGATTGCCGGCCTGTTAATTCTGAGTTACGTCACGTTTCCGCCCATGTTTTCGTGCCCGTCTCCCGTCATGTCCGTCTGAAAACACGACAATTTTGCACGCTGTTCCGGATCTGTCCGGCGTCGGCATGGGGCTTCTCGGCTGGCTCGGTTTTCGCACTCGACTGTCTGGTAGGTTACGGAGGTTGGGCATGATCTTCACCAGGCGGCTCCGGAGTCGAGACCACGTCAAGGCATTCGTTGTCGATGAAGCAGACGAACGCGGGTGGGAAGTCCGTGAAGAGGAGGACCATCGCGTCGTGAGGCGCACCTGGCTGCACGACTGGCACCGTGTGGAGAACGCCGTCATGCGGTTTGGGCTGGAGGCGACGCAGCTGGAACGAGACTGGGTGGGTCAGGATGCTGGAAGCTAAAATCTAGAACTAAAATCTAAAATCTAGAATCTTCGTGGAGATCTCTTCGTAGATTCTAGTCCAGTTTAGTTTCTAGTTTCTAGTTTCTAGCTCAAGTGTTGTCTGAATGGCCACCCCGGGCGCCAGCGCGCGGGTCACGGGCGTCTTGTCGGCGATCTCCAGCAGCTTTGCCTGCTGTTCGGCGTCGATCGCCTCGCTGACGGAAATCTTCCGCTCGATTCGAAGCGGCTCCTCACCGTCTTTCAGGAGCCGCAGCCTGACGTCGATCGTGCCGAGCTTCCATTGTTTGCGCTCGCTGTACATCCGCAGCGTGATGCTGGTGCAGGCCCCGAGGCTGCTGAGCATCAGTTCGAATGGCGGTGCCCCGGTATTCGTGCCCCCGCGTTTCTCGGGCTCGTCCGAGGTGAACTGGTGCCCCGCCGCCGCAATTTTCTGTGCGTATCCTGTTTCTCCCGTGACCGTCGCGCTTGCCAGAATCATCGTCGCCATTGGGCTATATTACTTGTAGCGGCTCGGCTTTAGCTGAGCTGTAGAGGGCGACATGTTCAATCCACGCAAAGCAACGATGGTCGAGCGCGACAAAGCGCTGCGCGGCCGCGCGGCAAAGATGATGGTGGCCGATCGCCACGCTGTACAGGGAACGCCCCTCGACGATGAGTTCGCCGGAAAGGAACTGGCGCTCTTCGGCATGGGTTGTTTCTGGGGCGCCGAAAAAGGATTCTGGCTGCTGCCCGGTGTGTACTCCACGTCGGTCGGATACGCGGGCGGCTTCACGCCCAATGCGAGCTACGAGGAAGTCTGTTCCGGCCAGACCGGGCACACCGAAGTGGTGCGCGTCGTGTTCGATCCGGCGAGGACCTCCTACGAAGCGATGCTCAAGCAGTTCTGGGAGGGCCACGACCCGACGCAGGGGATGCGGCAGGGTGCCGATGTCGGGACTCAGTACCGCTCGGCCATCTACTACTACTCCGACGCGCAACGCCGCGCGGCCGAACAGTCGCGCGACGAATATCAGAAGCGGCTCACGGCGGCGGGATTCGGATCGATCACGACGGAGATTCAGCCCGCACCCGAATACTATTTCGCCGAGGATTACCATCAGCAGTATCTCGCGAAGAATCCGCGCGGCTACTGCGGGCACGGCGGAACAGGCGTCTCCTGTCCCGTGGGAGTCGCGACTAACCCATAAGTAGTAACCCTTTTTTGTTCACTTCCTCTTCACATTCGGTCTGGTAGCGTTGTTCCTGCGGGCGCGAGTGCCCGTAAGGAGGAAGAATGAGAAAGGGAGTCATCGCCCTCGGCATCGTGGCATCGGCCTGGCTGGCCGGCCCCGCCGCGGCTCAGGAGCAGCTTCTTACCTGCGGACGTTGGCGATTTGTCGGTCGGCAAAGTGATCGAGGTCAGGGACAGCACCGGAAAGGCCGTGCTGTGCGCCCCGCTCGACAAGAAGCCGATCGAGGGGAACGAATACGAAAGCGAAGCGAAGCTCGTTGGTTGCGGCGTCGATACCAAGGCAACCGGGGAATCGGAAGTCGAAACCAAGAAGCTCGCGACCGGCCTCGACCAGGAAGTCGAGTTGACGGTGATGGGTCTCCCACCGGAGACGAAGTACTCCATCTACATCGATAAGACGCTGGTGGGCACATTCCAGACCGACAAGAGCGGCGCCGCGGAAGTCGAACTGAAAACCGCATTGAAAAAGGCGAAGGCGAAGCCGAAGCCGCCGTCCGGGAACTAGCTGCCGGTGTTCATCCGCTCGAGGCGGCGTGTCGCCGTGCGGGCGAGGAGGGAACAAATCAGCACGATGCTGACGAGCACGAGCGCGCCGGCCCAGGCCTGACGGTGCCAGTCCTCATAGGGAGAGCTGGCATAGGTGAAGATCTGCACCGTGAGTGAGGCCGTCGGCTGCAGCGGGTTCGTGCTCCAGTAGCGATTGTTGAATGCGGTAAAGAGCAGCGGCGCGGTTTCACCGGCAATCCGCGCCAATGCCAGAATGACGCCCGTGATGATGCCAGGGAGCGCGGCGGGCAGCACCACGCTGAACGTCGCGCGGGCGCGCGTGGCCCCGAGCGCCAGCGCCCCTTCCCGCAGCGTCTGTGGAACCAGCAAGAGCAGTTCTTCCGTGGTCCGGGCGATGATCGGAATCATCATCACGCCCAGCGCGACGCTGCCCGCGAGCATCGAGAACTGTCGCAGCTGCAGCACGACCATCGCATACACGAACACGCCGATCACGATCGACGGCACGCCGTTGAGCGTATCGGCCGCGAAACGCGCCGCCGACGCCAGCCGCGTGCCCGCGTACTCCGACATATAGACGCCGCAGATAATCCCCACGGGCACCGCGCCAAGCGCCGCGAATCCCGTCAGCATCAGCGTGCCCAGAATGGCGTTCGCCATGCCGCCTCCGGCTTCTCCGACCGGCACTGGAAGCTTGGTGAAAAAGTCCCAGTTCAGCGACTGCACGCCCCGCGACGCGACGAAGAACAGGATCAGCGCGAGAGGGATGAGCGCAAGGATCACCGACGACGCGCACAGCATCACGGCGATTTGCGAAAAGACGCGGCGGCGTGTGTTCCGGGTCATGCGGCGTCACCCACGGCTGCGGGTTCAAGCTTCGCTTTCGCTTGTCGGCTGCGTCTGCCGGTTCATGTTCCAGATGAGCAGTCGCGAAAACGCGTTCACGATGAGCGTGATGGTGAACAGCACCAGGCCGATTTCGATGAGCGCGTGAAGGTGCAGGTCGTCCGAGGCTTCGGCGAATTCGTTGGCGATGACCGCGGCCATCGTGTACTGCGGAGCGAAGAGCGACGCACGAGACGGTCGGGCTGTTGCCGATGACCATCGTCACGGCCATCGTTTCGCCGAGCGCGCGGCCGAACCCGAGCATGATGGCGCCGACGATGCCCGTGCGGCCGTAGGAGAGCGCCACGCGAATGGCTTCCCACTGCGTGGCGCCGAGCGCATACGCACCCTCGCGCTGCGTGCGGGGCACCGACTTCAGCACTTCGCGCGCGAGCGACGAGATGAAGGGCGTGACCATGATCGCCAGGATGAGCGCCGCCGACAGCATGCCGAGCCCGATCGGCGGCCCGCTGAAGAGCGGCAGAGCGCGGAGCGACTCCGGCATGGCGTTTTCCAGGTCGCGCACGAGCGGCACCAGCACGAAGAGGCCCCACAGGCCGTACACGATCGACGGAATCGCCGCGAGCAGCTCGGTGAGGAAAATCAGCGGCTGCCGGAGCGACGCTGGACACAGCTCGGAGATGTAGGTGGCGATGCCGAGAGAAATCGGCGCCGCGATGAGCAGGGCCAGCAACGACGAGTACAGCGTGCCCCAGATGAACGGCCGCGCTCCGAAGTCGTGCGCGACCGGATCCCAGATGTCGGTGACCCAGAACCCGAGCCCGAACTCGCGTATCGAGAGGATCGACTCGCGGAACAGCACGACGCCGATCGCCGCCGACGAGAACCAGAACGAGCGCGGCAAACGCGCCCGTTCCGACCTTGAACCCGAGATCGCTCCCCGAGCGGGCCATGAAGCGCATCACTGTACCTTGATCCGCTTGAGTTGTTCGAGCTCCATCGGCACGAGCGCGTCCGGCAGCGGCGCGTAACCGAGACTCGGCGGCCATCTTCTGGCCGTCGGTGAGCGCCCATTTCATGAACTCGCTCATGGCAGCGGCGCTCGCCTTGTCGTCCGGCGATTCGTAGAGCAGAATCCAGGTGAACGACGAAATCGGATAGGCGCCCGCACCGGGAGAGTCCGTGATCGACACGCGGAAGTCCTTCGGCATGGTCGCCATGGCGCCGGCAGCGGCCGCGGTGACCGACTTCACCTCGGGGTTGACGAACTCGCCGGCCTGGTTCTGCACGGCGCCGTAGCTGATCTGGTTCTGCAGCGCATAGACGAGCTCGACGTAGCCGATCGACGCGGGCGTCTGCTTGACGAGCCCGGCGACTCCTTCGTTGCCCTTGCCGCCGACGCCGACCGGCCATTTCAACGACGAGCTGGCGCCGACCTTCTCTTTCCACTCCGGTGACACCTTGGACAGGTAATCGGCAAACACGAAGGTCGTGCCCGAACCGTCAGAACGGTGGACGACCGTAATCGCGGTGGACGGCAGCTTCACGCCCGGGTTGATCTTCGTGAGCGCGGCGTCGTTCCACTTCGTGATCTTGCCGAGGAAGATGTCGGCGATGATCGGGCCGGTGAACTTGATCTGGCTGTCGACGCCTTCGATGTTGTACACCGGGCACGACCGCTCCAAGGACGGTTGGGAAGTGGAGCACCGGTCCCGGAGCCTTGGCGAGCATTTCGTCGGTCATCGGCTGGTCGCTCGCGCCGAAAAAGACCGTCCGCTCGATCAGCTGCCGGATGCCGCCGCCCGACCCGATTGGCTGGTAGTTGATCTCGCACGTTCGCGTGCAGCTTGTTGTAGTCGGAGAACCACTTCGAATAGATCGGATTCGGGAACGTTGCCCCGGCGCCGTTGATCTGGCTCAGTCCCGCCGCCGCGTCTTCGGGGGGCTTTACAGGTCCGCCGCCGCCACCACCGCATGCCGCGGTCAGCGCCAGCGCGGCGACGATTGCCATCAGGTTTCTCATCATGAGTCTCCAGAAAGTCGTGCGTTTCCTACCAGCCGACACGAAGCCCGGTCGTCCACGACACGCCTGAGAAGGCGCCGCCGTCGTTGGCCCGGTCGTTCATGTCTACAAACTGGATTCCGGTTTGCAGCTTCAGCCGATGTCCGTAGAAGTAATAGTTCGCGCCGAGATACGCCTCGTTGTATTCATCACCCCTGCCCGTGACCACGCGGCTTTCGTAGGTGGCCAGGCGCACGCCGTTCGGATCGCGCGCTGTCGATGTAGGTGTAGCGTCCGACCGCTTGAAGCTTGTTCGTCACGTTGAAGAACGGCATGGCCTGAATCGCCCACATGTCGCTTTGCCCGAGATAGCCCGACGCCCATCGTGAAGTCGGTCCTCGCGCCCCACTTGCCCTCTTCGAATCTGAAGTTGATGGAGCCGATGTGGTCGAACGGCCGCGTGAAGGTGTTGTTGCGGTCCGCGGTCTGATAGACGTAGTTGCCCGACAGCAGCGCTTCTCTCACCTTGAGCTTCGGCGCAAAGTCGTAGCCGATGACGCCGAGCGTGGCGGTGCCGCCGTTGAATTCGCCGAACTCCCGGTTCGCCGCGCCCGAGGAGTACAGACCCACGCGATAGACCCACGCCGCGCGTCTGCCCGACAGGCTGACTCCCGGCAGATATTCCATCGGGAACCACATGTTGTTGGCGAGGTTGCTGCGGTCGATCGTGAGCAGTTCTCGCGACGAGTTCGCGCCGTCGAGCGTGAAGGGCGCGCCCTGTTTGCCGACGGTCAGCACGATCCTGGGGTTCTTGGTCCACTGAACGTAGAAATCGGTGAAACGGACGTAGAGGGGGTTGTGCCGCTGCGGATCCAGTTCCACCTCGCTGTGCAAGAGGAACTTCTTGAAAAGGGTGATGCGCGGCCCGATGCGCAGCCGCCGGACGTTCCATTCGCTGTTGTCGCCTTCGTCGGCCTCCGAGTCCGCGAAGTCGTAGTGGAATCGGCCGGTGAGCAGTACGCGCTGCACCACCCGGTTCCCGTCATCGCTGTAAAGGTCCGTGAAATTGCCCCACACCTTGTCGTAGCCGGACGGAGGTTTCTTCGCGGCTGCGGTTTGCGCGGCGGCCAGCGTGGGGAGAGCCAGCATCAGCACAATCGAGGTTAGTGTTCGCATGCAAAGAGCATATAAACGCAGGGTTTCCAGCGGATGTCGGACGCGTTTCAGGGGTGTTAATTCGCGTTACAGGGGTGTTAACTGGCGTTTACAGGGCCGCCATGCCTCCTATAAGATCACCGGGCCTCCAAAGGAGACCCCTTGGCATTTCGATTTCGACTGATCCCCAGAAACGAGGACTTCTTCTCTCAATTCATAGCTTTAGCCGACGAGCTGCGGGTCGGTGGCGAGCTGCTGGAGCAGATGCTCGGCCAGGAGCCCGTCCTCTGGGACAAGGTTGACGAGATCAAGGAGGTGGAGCACAAGTGCGACCACCTGACCCACCAGATCATCCAGCGGCTCAATTCGACGTTCGTGACGCCGATCGACCGGGAGGATATCCACGCCCTGGCGAAGTCGCTCGACGACGTCATGGACGCGATCGACGCGTCGCGCGCGTTTCGTGCGGCTGTACAAGATCAAGACCCTTCGCTACGGCGCCCGGGAACTGGCGCGCGTCATTTCGCTCAGCGTGGACCAGGTGCGGCTCGCGCTGCAGGCCCTCGAGAAGCACGCAGGCGTATCCGAGCGTGCGGTCGAGATCAATCGGCTCGAGAATGAGGCCGATCGCATCCACGAGAGCGCGCTCCGGCGCCTCTTCGACGAAGAAACCGATCCGGTGCTGATCATCAAGTGGAAGGAAATCCTCGACGTGCTCGAGGACGCCACTGATCGCTGCGAGGACGTTGCCAATCTCCTCGAAGGCGTCGTCGTCAAGAACGCCTAGAGGAGCCGCCACCGTCCGATGCCGCCGATTTACATCATTGCCGTCATCATCCTGACGGCCCTCATTTTCGACTACATCAACGGGTTTCACGACGCGGCGAACTCCATTGCGACCGTGGTGTCCACGCGCGTGCTCTCGCCAGGGAAGGCCGTCATCTGGGCCGCGTTCTTCAACTTCATCGCCGCATTCGGCTTCGGCACGGCCGTGGCCAAGACCGTCGGCGCCGGCATGGTCGATCTCAACATCGTCACCTTCGGGGTGATTTTCGGCGGCCTGCTTGGGCGCGATCGTCTGGGACCTCATTACCTGGTACTGGGGGCTCCCGACGAGCTCGTCGCACGCGCTCTTCGGCGGGTACGCGGGCGCCGCGATTGCCAAAGCCGGTTTTGGCGCCATCATCGTGTCGGGATGGACCATGACGCTCATCTTCATCGTGCTGGCCCCGTTGATTGGGCTGTGCGTCGGCCTGCTCGTCATGAACGCGATCTATTTCTTCTTCGCCCAGACAGCCGCCGAGCCGCGTCGACCGCTGGTTCCGGCGTCTCCAGCTCGCATCGGCCGCTGGATTCAGCTTGATGCACGGCGCGAACGACGCGCAGAAGACGATGGGCATCATCGCGGGTGCGCTCGTCACCGGCGGCTACCTCGCAGCTGCAGAACGGCCAGCTGCAGATTCCGTTCTGGGTGATCATCGCGGCGCATACGGCCATCGGGCTCGGCACGTTGTCGGGCGGGTGGCGCATCATCCACACGATGGGCTCGAAGATCACCAAGCTTCGGCCCGAAGGCGGCTTCGCCGCGGAAACGGGCGCCGCCGTCGCCATCTACACCGCGACGATGCTCGGCGTCGGCATCAGCACGACGCACACCATCACCGGCGCGATTGTCGGCGTCGGCGCGACGCGTCGCCTGTCGGCCGTGCGATGGGGAGTCGCCCGGCAGATCGTCTGGGCGTGGGTCCTGACGATCCCCGCCGCGGCCGCCATCGGCGCGGTGACCTACCTGTTGATTCGCACCGCGCTGCCATAGATCGGCGGACCACTACCCTTGAGTTACGTCGGTCTCGAGCCTCTTGCGGACTTCGGGCAGCGCCATCCAGATGCGCAGGCGGGCCGCCAGGCCGGTCGCGATGTGCTCGAATGCCCTCTTTCGGTCTTCCTCATCCGGAATCAGAACGGGATCTTCAAAGCTCCAATGGATGTGCTCCGGGTCGTCGGGAAAGACCGGACACGTTTCAGCGGCCCGATCGCAGACCGTAATGATGAAGTCCCAGCGCTGGTGCAGGAATCGCTCGATGGCCTTTGGGTACAGAGCGGAGGTGTCGATCCCGAACCTCCGCTCGAGCACCTCGCGCGCGAACGGATGAATCTCTGCCGCCGGGGTGCTGCCGGCGCTGAAGACGTCGGCAGCCCCTTTGGACAGGTGCCTCAGCAGGGCTTCGGCCATCTGCGATCGGGCCGCGTTCCCCGTGCACAAGAACAGCACGCGCAATGGTGTCGTGACCATATGGCACCCCGGTCGTTATTGGATGTCCGCTACGAACAGCACTCGGGCCCGCAGCACTTCGATGGCGCGGGTTTTTGCGCGCGGATGAATGCGCTCGCGATTGACCCGTCTACTCGACCGGCCAGGCCCTCCACGTCGAGTCCGGCGTCCGCAAGAAACGTCCGCGCATCGTCGATGGTGTAGACCCGCCACGGCTCGACATTCACATCCGTGAATCCCGCCGCGCGGAGTTTCTGCTCGTACTGTGTGTCTTCGAGCGCTCCGGCAATGCATCCCACCCATAACTCCATGCTGCGGCGTACCTGGGCGGGAACATCGCCGTGGACGACGACGTCAGAGACCGCGAACCGGCCACCGGGCTTGAGCACGCGGAACGCTTCGCGAAGGACGGCATCCTTGTCGCTCGACAGATTGATCACGCAATTCGAGATGATCACATCCACCGAGTTGGCCGGCAGCGGAATGGCTTCAATGGTGCCCTTGAGAAACTCGACGTTGCTCACACCGGCCTTCGCCTGGTTTTCCCGGGCCAGATCCAGCATGGCGTCGGTCATGTCGAGGCCGTAGACCTTACCCGTCGGGCCGACGCGTTTCGCGGAAAGCAGCACGTCGATGCCGCCGCCCGAGCCGAGGTCGAGGACCGTTTCGCCCGGCTTCAGCTCCGTCAGTGCCGTCGGATTGCCGCAGCCGAGCGATGCCGCGACCGCGCCCGGTGGCAGGCCGCTGGTTTCCTCAGCCGAGTAGAGGCTTGGACGTAATCGGATCGCCGCACCCGCACGATGAAGGTCCGCAACAGGACCCTGGTTGCCCCGAGTTCTTCACCGCCGTCGCGATTGCCCCGTATCTCTCCCGCACGGCCTCTTGAATGTCAGTCATCGTCTCCTCCATATATACGCACAAGCGAATATACAAACGATAGAGCCGCGTGATATATTTGTCAAGACATATATATGACGAAGCAACTGGACGAGCTGGAAGGTCTGTTCAAGGCGCTGGGGGACGCGACCCGGCTGCGCATTCTCGGCCTGCTCCTCAACGGAGAGGTGTGCGTCTGCCACATTCACGAGAGCCTCAAGGTGTCCCAGCCGAAAGCGTCGCGACATCTGGCCTACCTTCGCGAGGCCGGGCTGGTCGAAACGCGTCGAGAAGGCGTGTGGATTCACTACCGGCTGGCCGAGCTCGACGATCCGCTCGGGCCACCGTCGCGGCGGCCGTCAAGCACACGCTGAGCCACGTCGATGTCATCCACAAGGACGCCGAGCGGTTCCAGAAGAGCACTGGCTGCTGCATCGCGCCGCCGGTGGAGCTGGCCGGTGCGGTGTGCTGTGCGTGCGAGCCCTCCAGCAAGGCAGACACTCCGTGAGCATCCGCATCGGGATCAACGGGTTCGGCCGGATGGGGCGGCTGGCGCTTCGGGCGGGATGGGACAAGCCCGATCTCGAGTTCGCACACATCAATGAGGTGAGCGGCGGGCCCTCCACGGCTGCTCATCTGCTGACGTTCGATTCCGTCCACGGCAGATGGCATCAGGCGTGTGAGCTCGTTCGACGATGGCATCGACATCGACGGCAAACGGATTTCCTTTTCAGACCACTCGACGCCTGGTGCGGTGCCCTGGTCCTCGAAGGACGTCGATGTCGTCCTCGAATGCAGCGGAAGGTTCCGGACGAAAGAAACACTCGAGGCGTATCTTGCGGCCGGGGTGAAGACGGTGATTGTTGCGGCGCCCGTCAAGACGGGGGCGCTGAACATCGTCGTGGGCGTGAATGACCATCTCTACGATCCGAAGGTGCACCGGCTGTTGACGGCGGCGTCCTGTACGACGAATTGTCTCGCGCCTGTTGTCAAGGTGCTGCACGAGGCGATCGGCATCAAGCACGGCGTCATCACGACGATTCACGACATCACCAACACGCAGGTGGTGGTCGATGCGCCTCACAAGGATCTGCGGCGGGCCCGCGCGAGCAGTTTGTCGCTGATTCCCACGAGCACGGGATCGGCGACGGCGATCGGCCTTATCTATCCGGAGCTTCTGGGGAAGCTCACCGGCGTGGCCGTGCGTGTGCCGCTGCTCAATGCTTCGCTGACCGACTGCGTGTTCGAAATGCAGAGGGCCACGACCGTCGATGAGGTGAACACCGCCTTCAAACGTGCGGCGGCCGAAAAGCCGCTGGCGGGCGTTCTCGGCTACGAGGACCTGCCGCTCGTGTCGGTCGATTTCAAGGACGATCCGCGCTCGGCGATTGTCGATGGGCCGTCCACGATGGTGGTCGAACGGCACGTGCGTCAAGGTGCTCGCGTGGTATGACAACGAGATCGGCTACGTCAATCGCATGGTCGAGCTCGCGCAGCAGCGTCGGCCGCGCGCCTGGCGGCGGAGCATGATCAGCGTCCGCCAGTACGCGATCGTCACGGCGGCCTACTGGGCGTTCACGCTCACCGACGGTGCGTTTCGGCTGCTCGTGCTGCTGCACTTCCACGAGCTGGGCTATACCCCCGTCCAGCTCGCGTTTCTGTTTCTTCTGTACGAGTTCTGCGGGGTCATCACGAACCTCTTCGGCGGCTGGCTCGCTTCACGTACGGGCCTGCGATTCACCCTCGAACTCGGCCTCGGCCTTCAGGCGCTCTCCCTCGGTCTGCTCGCGCTTCTCAACCCGCTCTGGCCGGTCACGCTTTCAGTGGCGTATGTGATGGGTTGCCAGGCGCTTTCTGGAATCGCGAAGGATCTGACAAAGATGAGCGCCAAGAGCGCCGTGAAAGTGCTCGTGCCGAAAGGCGACGAGTCCGGCCTCTTTCGCTGGGTGGCCCTTCTGACCGGCTCGAAAAACGCCTTGAAAGGAGTCGGGTTCTTTCTTGGCGGCTTCCTGCTCTCCGTGCTCGGGTTCAAGGCGGCGCTGGTGACGATGGCCGGCGGCATCGGCGTCGTGCTGCTCTTCGTGGTGACGTCGTTGCCCTCGACGATCGGCCGGCCGAAAACGAAGGTGAAATTCAGCGGCGTCTTTTCGCACTCGGCTGCCATCAATACCTTGTCTGTTGCGCGTATCGCGCTCTTCGCCGCCAGAGATGTGTGGTTTGTGGTGAGCGTGCCGGTGTTTCTCGGCAGCGTCCTGGGGTGGACGTTCGCAGAGATCGGTACATTCCTCGCGCTCTGGGTGATTGGCTACGGATTCATTCAAGCGGCTTCGCCCGTGCTGCTGCGAACGGTGATGGGCGACGGGATGCCGCCGCCGTTCCTGACCGGCATGTTGGGTCTCGCGCTATCTGGCCGTCACCGTCGCGATCGTGTTTGGACTGCACGCGGGAGTGTCGGGAGGATTCGTCGTTCCGGCCGGCCTCGCGGTGTTCGGAGTCGTCTTCGCTTTGAACTCGGCGCTCCATTCCTATCTCGTGCTGGCGTATGCGGAATCCGAGCGAGTCTCTGTCACCGTTGGCTTCTACTACATGGCGAACGCGATGGGCCGGCTGCTCGGTACGCTGCTTTCCGGACTGCTGTACCAACACGCCGGCGTCATCGGTTCGTTGTGGGGTTCTGCTGCGTTATCGGCCGTCGCAGGCGTAAACGCGTTTTTTCTTCCGCGTGTTGCCACTGAAACCGCCTGGTCATCCGTCAAGGCCGACGAGTAATCCATCGGCGCGTAACCTCTTGACAGTGAGTCACTTGAGCGGCATCCACAGCTTGTCTCTGGTGAGTTAACGTCCTTTTTACGACCTCGTCACAGCCGCATCACGGCCGCTCCCTAAGCTCTCTCCTGAACTAATGGTGATTTTTCTTGAGAGGGGAGAGGATTCCATGAAGCGTTATTTCAGGCTCGTGGCAGCATTCGTCGCGCTGGCGGCACTGCTCGTGCCGGCAGTCGTCGTGGCCCAGCAGACCGAGTCACGAATTATGGGTCGTGTCCTGGACGACTCCAAGGCAGCGATGCCAGGCGTGACCATCACCGTCACCTCGAAGCAGACCGGTGCGGTGAGGAACGCGGTCTCCGGTGGAGACGGCACGTACACGATCACGAACCTTGGTCCCGGAACATATACGGTGCTCTTCGAGCTGTCGGGATTCGCGACGCAGTCGCGCGACGTGCTCCTCGGCGTCGGCCAGGTCGAATCCATCGACATGACGATGGCCGTGGCCCAGGTGCAGGAGGCGGTGACGGTGACCGCCGACTCCGCCGTCCTCGACATGTCGTCGGCGAAGATCGGCGTGAACGTCTCGCCGGAAGAAATCGAGACGCTGCCGGTGAACGGCCGCAACTTCGCGAACCTCATGACGCTGGCCACCGGTGCGACGACCGACGGCAACGGCGGCTGGGCGAGCGTGCGCTTCAATGGAAAATCCAACCAGCAGAACTACCTGAACTACGACGGCGTCGACGGCACCTACGTGTGGGACGCGAGCCCTGGCTATCTGAACTCGACCGGCTCGCAGTTCCGCCTGCAGACGTCGATGGAATCGGTCGCGGAGTTCCGCGTGAACTCGGGCCTCGCGCCGGCCGAGAGCGGCCTTGGCGCCGGCGGCAACATCACCGTCGTCAGCAAGAGCGGCACGAACCAGATGCGCGGCTCGCTCTTCGAATACAAGCGCGACGATGCGCTCGATTCGGCGAGCAAGTACGACGACAAGAAGCAGGAGCTCGAGCTCGACCAGTTCGGCGGTTCGCTGGGCGGCCCGATTGTTTCGAACCGCACGTTCTTCTTCGGCAGCTTCGAGGCGCTTCGCCAGAAGACCGGCCTGAGCTTCACCGAAGCCGTGCCGAGCGACGAAGCCCGCCGGCGGATTCTCGCCGGCGAGCCCGTCGGTTCGGGAGCCGGCCAGAGCGCGGCCCGCACGCAGGCGGTGGCGCCGCTTCTGAACGGCTTCCCGGTCGGTCGAGACGGCGGTGGCGGGAAACCCTCTTCTCGCGCTTGCCACGAACTAACACGACCGCCCGGCAGGAGGAGAACAGCCTGTCGCTGCGCGTCGATCACCGGTTCAGCGATTCACAGTCCTTCTACGCGCGCTACCTCTTCAGCGACGGCGACCTCGATACGCCCGACCGGACGGTCACGCCGCGCCGCGTCCGTGCCAAGCAGCGTCCGCAGAACATGGTGTTCAACTACCAGTCGCTCGTCGGCCGCAACATCGTGAACGAGGCCAAGATCGGGTACAACAAGCCCACGACGAGCGCCACCGCCTTCGGCGATGTCGCCGGGTACGACCCTGTCGGCGTCTCCCTGTCGGGAACGGTCACCTCGTCGTCGATTGACGCGCGCGGCACGACCGGCATCGCGCGAAGCGGGCTGCTGATTCGCGCGACGAGCGCCTCGTCGACGACCGGCTCGATCTTCGAGCCCCACTCGCTCTCGTTCAGCGACGCGGTGACCTGGACCAGGGGCGCCCACACGTTCAAGTTCGGCGGCGAGTACCGTCAGCTGCAGTCGGATTTCCAGTTCCTCGGCAGCACCGAGATTACCTACAACAGCGTCAACGACTTCATCGACAACCGGCCGAACGCGGTTGCGGTGGCGCTCGACTCGCCGGTGTTCTACCCGCAGCAGTACTACCTCGTCGGCTACATGCAGGACTCGTGGCGCGCGCACGACCGCCTGACCTTCGAGCTCGGCCTGCGGTATGACTTCTACTCGCCCGTGAAAGAGAAGAACAGCAACGCGAAGCCATTCTTCATCGAGGAGAACAACTTCGGAGCCGACCCCGACAACTTCTACAACGCCGACAAGAACAACTTCTCGCCGCGGCTGTCGGCGGTCTATCGCATCGACGACCGCACGGTGTTCCGGACGGGCTTCGGGCTCTTCTACGGCCCGGGCCAGTTCGAAGACCGCATCCAGCCCATCGAGAACGCCATCGAGCGCCGCCGCGTGGGCGCCGCCGACGTCCCCAACAACGGCCTCGCGTATCCGGTGCCGCCCTCGCAGTACCTGAACGCGCTCTCGATTCGCGGCTACACCCACGAGCGGCCGGACGAATACAACATGCAGTACGGCGCGAGCGTCTCGCGCGAGCTGCCGGGCGCGGTGAACCTGACGGTGGGCTACACCGGCAGCCGCGGCAAGGACATGTTCCTGCGCGGCGTGGCGAACACGCTCGACTTCAACACGCGCACGCGGCAGCAGCCGAGCTACGGACAGATCGACTACAAGACCTCCGGATGCCTGGATGGGCTGGTGATTAACAATCAGGCGATCTCGGGGTGCGGTCGGCCTCCTACGACGCGTTTCAGCTCGGCCTCTCCCGCCGGTTCCGTTCGGGCCTGTCGGGCGGCGTGAACTATCAGTATTCGAAGAACAAGGGCACGACCCAGGGTTCGAACGAGGCGGCGACTTCGGGGAACACGTTCGACTACAACACCGAGTACGGCACGAACCCGCAGGACATCCCGCATACGTTCAACGGGTCGCTCGTGTATCTCATCCCCGGCCAGGGCGCATTGAAAGGCGGCTGGCGCGTGGGCGGCATCGTGAACGCGCGCAGCGGCGTTCCCATCAACGTCATCATCAGCCGGCCCGACAACGCCACGGTGAACGGTGCGACGGTGACCAACATTCCGGGCGGCAACAGCCGGGGCACGCAGCGTCCGGACGTCGTTCCTGGTGTGGACCCGTACCTGAAGGACGGCGTGCGGTGGCTCAATCCGGCCGCCTTCACGACGCCGCAGCCGGGGACGTTCGGCAATCTCCCGCGCAACGCGCTGCGCGGGCCCGAGTTCGCGCAGCTCGACCTGATGTTCAGCAAGGACTTCCAGTTTGCGCAGTCGCAGTCGTTCCAGATTCGCGTGGAGATGTTCAATCTGATCAACCACCTGAACTACGAGAACCCGGCGTCAACGCTGCCGAACGGCACGCCCGGCGTGCCGTTTACCGACGCGCAGGCCGGCACCTTCGGCTACATGCTCGGCCCGCTGAATCGCACGGTCGGCCTCGGCACGGCGCGCCAGACGCAGGTGTCGTTGAGGTACTCGTTCTAGAAAGTGGAAAGTGGAAAGTAGAAAGTAAAAAGTGGAAAAGTCGAAAGTCGAAAGTAGAAAGTCGAAGGGGGTGGGAAGCGGAAACTGCTTCTCACCCCCTTTTTACTTTTACCGTTACTTTTGACTCTTCACTTTTCACTTTCGACTTTCCCTAATCCCCACTCGTCTTTCTCGAGCTCTGCTTCATGAACGCCTTCACCTTCTTCACATACGCCGCGGGTTTCGCGGTAAGGCGGAATACCGTTGAACCGATCGACCGCACCGGGGCCGGCGTTGTAGCTGGCGACTGCGAGATTCACGTTGCCTTTGTGGAGGTCGAGCAACTGCCGCAGGTAGCGCGCGCCGCCGAAGATGTTCTGGCGCGGGTCGAACGGGTCGAGCACGTTCAGCTCTTCCGCCAGGGCCGGCATCAACTGCATCAGACCCTGGGCTCCCGCGCGAGAGACGGCAAACGGGTTGAACGCCGACTCGGCGAGAATGATCGCGCGAATCAGGTTGGGATCGAGCCTGTAGAGGTCGGCGGCTTCGGCGATGGTGTCGTTGTAGGCGATCGTGGCGGGCAGCGCGGTGAACGCCTCGCTCGTGGACACAAACCCCTGAGGCGCAACGCGAAGTGCGGGCGCTCTCGAGGCTGACGCCGGAACGGACATGGCGAACATGCCCAGCAGCACGCCGCGAACTGTACGGCTTCCGCCGGCTGGCTCGTCGCCGATCGGCGAACCCCCGTTCCGAACACCGGCGATCGTCGCCGTGGCGGCGGTCGTCATCGCGGCGCAGGCCGAGAATGTCTCTCACAGCCTGAACGACAGCAAGATGCTGACCATGTCCGACTGAGTGGCGGGCTGCTGCAGGACCCGCCCTCGTACGAACGCTCGAAGGCCCCAATGTACACAGGCTGGTCCTGTTCTTCGGACTGGCGTCAAGCCGGGCTGTAGTGTTGATGGACAGAAGCAGATCGGTCAGTTTTCCCAGGCGACAGCGTCGCCGACCGCTATGGCGCCGCCGTCGAGGACTTCCGCGAATACGCCGCCGCCCCAGCGTTCGCGCATGGCAGCCTGCAGGCCCGTCGCGGCCTCGTCCATCAGCTCGCAGGGCCGCGTCTCCCCTCCGATGCGGAGCCGGCAAGACCCGATCTTCAGCATCCGGCCGCGGGTGTCCTGGAAATCGAGACCCGAGACCACGAGGTTGGCCCGGCGCGCGTGCGGGCTCGAGCGAGGCGCCGACCTCTGCCATCAGCTCGTTCCACCTCTCGGACGACATCAGCGTCACCTGCCGGCGCCCTCCACGGTCGGCATTGCCGGCCAGGCCGCGCCCGGCCTCCAGCAGGGCCGAGTCCTTGGGATCCATTGGGCCGCCATGGGCCCGTTTGATGAAAATTCCAGTCAGTCTCGCCGTCCAGCTAAGCCTCCTGTCTTCTTCCAGCTACATGGTTTTCCACAGCTACTGTGGAAAACAATTTACATTGACGTTGCACTGGCGGTCGGGGCGTGTTACACCGTTGTTAACACGTGCCTCGTTCCTGTGTGTACCACGTTTCGCCCCTTTTGGGGTGCTGCTGCTGAGCCCGTCTCCGGCTCGAGCTCAGGAGAGAGAATCGCCGCCCGTTTCGCGGGTCGAGGTGTTTCTCACCGTTTCTGACACGCTCCCCGCGGCTGTTCGCTCTGTATTGATGGCCGAAGCGGCAGCCATCTGGCGACAGCAACATGTCGCCATCGAGTGGCTGCCAGCGAACGACGCGCGCTCGCCGGCGCCCAATCGGCTTCGCGCGATGGTCGTGGAACGCCGCCCGATGCCCGCGCGCGTAGATGGCCCGTTCGCGGTGGGCGAGCTGGTTCGATCGCTGAACAGCCACCCGATTGCGCTGATCTCGATCGAGCGTGCCGAGTGGCTGGTCGCGAGTGCCCGCAGCAGCGCGGGATACGAGCTCACGGCGCTCGACGAACAGCGGCTCGGCGTGGTCCTGGGCCGCGCGCTGGCGCACGAGATTGGTCACTTCCTGCTCGGCACTCACACCCATGCCCGCAGCGGGTTGATGCGTCCGCGGTTCGATGCGGTTGAGTTCACCGATCTCCGCGAGGGAAGTTTTTCGCTCGATCAGGACGCGGCCGCCTGGCTGCGGACCGGCGGCGACCGCAAGTTCGTCTACGCCCGCCGGTAGGCATCACTCTCAGCTCTCTGATATGACAGCGCAGGGCTTCAGCCATTGTCTTCTAACGGTGGCACAGGCTTTAGCGCTGTCCTGGATCGATTGTGAATATCGGTGGCACAGGGCTTTAGCCCTGTTTGACTGCCCTGCTATAGAGCTATTCCTTCAACTTGCTTCCATCTGCTAGCTCATGCACTGTCACGTCAATCCACTGTGCGGATACTCGAGGAACTCGCGCACCAATCCCTTTCGCACGGGGTTTTCCAGCACATAGCGCACCGCTCGCGCCATTTCCTCATCGTCGCGCAGGACATGGTCGTAGTAGCTCTCCTGCCATAAGGATTCGCCAGTCGTTGTTTGTGCTGATATCCCGCGCGCTGCTTCCAGTTGGACATGAACCGCTGAAAATCCGACTGTTCTCCGGTTGCGGCCACGACGAGATGAAGATGATCGGACATGAAGCAGTACGCATGAATTGCAAAGCCGAACGACCCGGCGCATTGCCGAATCGTGGTCAGCACCGGAGTCGATCGCTGGCCACTCGTGAAGACGGGTTTTCGGAGGTGCGTGCAAATCGTGACGGAATATCGATGGAGACCGATGTAGTTGAAGCCTTGATGCGGCCCGGGACGTCTTGGAAACATGGCGCGCCGTGATGGGCAATGCACTGTGCCTGCCGTACCCGACAGGGCTAAAGCCCTGTGCCACCGCTAAGACAGGGCTAAAGCCCTGTGCCACCGCTAAGACAGGGCTAAAGCCCTGTGCCACCGCTGATGACAAGGCTGAAGCCTGTGCCACCGCTGAACAGGCTGAACCTGTGCCACCGAGGATCATGCCGGCAAACCGCATCGGTGGCACAGCGCTTTAGCGCTGTCTTCTAATCTGCGAATCTCAATCCTCAATCTGCCCAATCTGCCAATCTGCCAATCTGCG
Source organism: Vicinamibacterales bacterium (assembly GCA_963850725.1). Classification (GTDB taxonomy): domain Bacteria; phylum Acidobacteriota; class Vicinamibacteria; order Vicinamibacterales; family JAMQPK01; genus JAMQPK01. The sequence goes on along the minus strand of CAWKMQ010000013.1, from coordinate 20,255 downwards.
AATGCTCTATTTCACCATCACCTGTTGCCCAAACGTGCCCCAGCCTCGCGTCAGGTAGTCGCTCAAGCGTCAGCGCCAGGAGAATGATCATCCAGTAGAGGCCGGCAATCGCGGTCAGCTTGATGAGGCGCGTGCTGTACTTCACGTGCATGAAGAAGAGCACCACGAGCATCGCCTTGAAGCAGGCGATGACGAGCGCGACGACGGCTGTTCAGCGGGCCGAGATCGATGTACGCCACCGCCACCGTGATGCCGGTCAGCGTCATCAGGATGGCGAAGATCGCGTAGTAGATCTTCAAGGGAACGACGTGATGCGTCGAAGACGCCGCGTGCTCGGCCATGTCGGTGCCCTTATCGCATGCCGCCCAATCAGATACAGCAGCGGAAAGAGGAAAATCCACACGATGTCGACGAAGTGCCAGTACAGGCCCACGATCTCGACGGGAGAGTAGTAGCCGTTGCCGATGACGCCCCTGGCGCGTCCAGATGAGCATCCACGTCATCAGGCCCATGCCGACGATCATGTGCAGCCGCGTGCAGCCCCGTCATCACGAAGTAGAGCGAAAAGAAAATCTGCGCGTGCCTGACGAACTGCGGCTCGGCCGCGTACTCGAAGTGCAGCCCGGGAATCAGGTGCTCGTGAAACTTGTGCGAGTACTCGATGCCCTTGATCCCCAGGAACACGGTGCCCAGCACCATCGTCAAGACGATGAACACCATGATGCCCTTGCGCGAGTTCATCTGCGCGGCGTGCACGGCCATCGCCATGGTCAGGCTGCTCCCGATCAGCACGGCGGTGTTGATCGTGCCGAGCGGGATGTCGAGATGGTGGCTCGCCGACGCGAACGCCTGCGGATACCAGCGCGCGGTAGATCGTGTAGACGAGGAACAGCCCGCCGAAGAACAGGATTTCCGTCAGCAGGAACACCCACATGCCGAGCGAAGCGGCTTCCTGCTGCTGATCGAGGCTGTCGAAGTGATGCGCGAGCGCCGGATGAGCCGTGGTGTGCGTTATGCAACGTGTTTCACCACTGGGGATGGATAGTTGTACGGACTGTCGGTCACCGTCGGCGTCACCGGGAAATTCTCGGTTGGCGGCGGCGACGTCGTGTTCCACTCGAGGCCGGATGCCCCCCACGGATTCGCGCCGGCCGGCTTCCCGTAGCGCAGCGACCACGCCAGGTAGAACATCGGCAGCAGATACCCGACGCCGAGAATCGAGGCGCCCGCCGACGACAGCACGTTCAGCACCTGGAACTCGGGCGGATACGCGTGATACCGCCGCGGCATGCCGAGATAGCCGAGGATGAACTGCGGAAAGAACGTCAGGTTGAAGCCGATGAAGATAATCGCCGCCGACAGCTTCGACAACCCTTCCGGATAGAGCCGGCCGCTGATCTTCGGGCCACCAGTAGTGGAGGCCGCCGAGATAGCCCATGATCGTGCCGCCCACCATGATGTAGTGGAAGTGCGCGATGATGAAGTAGGTGTCGGTCACGTGCACGTTGACGCCGATCGACGCGAGAAAGAGACCTGTCAGCCCGCCGATCGTAAACAGCCCGATGAAGCCGATCGCATAGAGCATCGGCGTCTGCCACGACACCGAGCCCTTGTACATCGTCGCCGTCCAGTTGAAGACCTTGATGGCCGACGGGATGGCGACGAGAAAGCTGAGCATGGAGAAGATGAGCGACGCGTACACCGACTGGCCCGCCACGAACATGTGGTGGCCCCAGACGAGGAACCCGAGCACGGCGATGCCGAGGCTCGAGAACGCGACGAAGCTGTAGCCGAACACCGGCTTGCGGCAGAACGCCGCCACCAGCTCGCTGATGACGCCCATCGCCGGCAGAATCATGATGTACACCGCCGGGTGCGAGTAGAACCAGAACAGGTGCTGGAACAGCACGGGGTCGCCGCCGAGCGCCGGATCGAAGAATCCAAAGCGGAAGAGCCGTTCGACCGCCACGAGCAATGCCGTGATGGCGATGACGGGCGTGCCGAGAATGTTGATGAGGCTGGTGGCGTAGGTCGACCAGAGAAAGAGCGGCATGTTGAACCAGCGCCATGCCCGGCGCCCGCATCTTGTGAATCGTGACGATGAAGTTCAGTCCGGTCAGGATCGACGAGAACCCCGTCACGAAGATCGCCAGCGCTGCCGGAACGACCCTGGTCGTGGAGAATCGCGTACTGAACGGCGCGTACATCGTCCATCCGGTGTCGAGGCCGCCGGTCAGCAGGACGTACACGCCCATCAGGCCGCCGATGATGTAGATGTACCAGCTCAACAGGTTCAGTTTCGGGAAACGCGAGATCCTTCGCGCCGATCATCAGCGGCACCAGGAAATTTCCGAGAATCGCCGGAATGGCCGGGATGAGGAAGAAGAACACCATGACGACGCCGTGCATGGTGAAGAGCTGGTTGTAGATGTCGTCGCTCACCAGATCGCCCGGTGGGGTGGCGAGATCGAGCCTGATGAGCACCGCGAATGCGCCGCCCACGAAGAAGAAGAACGTGACCGCGACCAGATAGAGCAGCGCGATGCGCTTGTGGTCGCGCGTCAGCAGCCACGACTTGATGCCGTAGCCGTCGTTCAGATAGTGATGAGCCGGAAATTCTGTGGCCATTATCGTTGGGTGCCTGCGGGCTGTGTCTGCGGCTGTTCGGCAGGTGAAAGCGACTTCACGTACTCAATCAGCGCGAGCAGTTGTTCCTCTGTAATCAATCCCTGGAACGCCGGCATGACGGGCTGGAATCCCGCCGTCACTCTTCGCGGCCGGCTGCATGATCGATTCGCGGAGGTAGTTCTCGTCTGCCGTCACGACGCTGCCGTCCTGCAATTGAACGGGGTGGCCGAACACCCCGGCGAGCCATGGCCCGCGGCCGCGCGAATCCGGACGATGGCAGGTATTGCACGCCAGATCGGCGAACAGCTTCTCGCCTCTCGACGCGAGCGAGCCTTCGGCGCGCGCCGCCGCTCAGCCATGCCTGGTATGCCGCCGGCTCCATCACCGACGACGCGTCCGATCATGGCCGAGTGCTGGGTGCCGCAGTACTCGGCGCAGAAGATCTGATACGTTCCAGGATTGGTCGGCTCGAACCAGATCTGAACGAACCGTCCGGGAATGACGTCCGCCTTGACGCGCATCGCCGGAATGGAGAAGTCATGGATGACGTCCTCCGACGTCATGATGAGCCTCACCGGGCGGCCGACGGGCACGTGCAGCTCGTTGATCTCGCGCTGGCCCGTCACATGCTGCACCTTCCACATCCACTGCTTGCCGACGACGTAGATGTTCAGCGTCTCGTCGGGCGGGTTGGCCATCGCGAAGTACACCTTGGCGCCCCAGAAGAAAATCACCATCGTGATGATGAACGGGATGACCGTCCATCCGATCTCGAGCAGCAGCCCGCCGTGGACCTGCGCGCCGACTTCGTCCGCATGGCGCCGGCGGAAGCGGATGGCGAACGCGACGATGAGCGTCGCGATCAGCAGCGCGAAGAATCCAGAGAGGCCGACCAGAAAGAAGTACAGCGCGTCGACTTCGCCGGCGATGGTCGAGGCACGCTCCGGAAACAGCGGGATGTCGAACATGAGCCCGTTACCCGACCTGCCTGCGCTCGCGCCTGGTCAAGCACGAGAATCAGCGTGCAGAGTGAGAACGACCGTCGCGGCGCCCGCCACCTGCACGATGCGCATGATCGCGAGGCTGTAGCGGCCCGTCGCCAGGTCGTAGTGGTAGCAGTAGAGCAGCGCCCGCTTCAGCGGCGATCCGATCTTCTCGTGCGACGCATCGAGCAGCGCCAGGCGCAAATCGCGCGGACCGTAGTCGATGCCGAAGAGATACCGCGAGACCCTGCCTTCGGGCGTCGCGACGACGATGCCGGCAGGGTGCGCGTATTGCTGGGTCGGCTCGTCCCACACGTAGCGGAAGCCGGCGGCGCGGGTGACGCGCCGGATGTCAGGTTCCGCGCCGGTCAAGAAGTGCCAGCCCTCCGCGACTGATGGCTTGCCCGAGCGCTCGACGTAATGCGCCTTCTTGTCGAGCGCCAGCGCCGGCGTCTCTCGCGGATCGATGCTGATGCTGACGACCTCGAAGTCTTCGCCGGGATTCTCGGAAAGCACGCCTAACGTGCTCGCGAGGCTGCCCAGACTCTGCAGGCAGAGCATCGGGCAGCCGTAGTAGACGAAAGAGAGCACCACCGCGCGCGTGCCGAAATAATCGCCAAGCTTCACCGTGCGGCCGTGCTCGTCCTTGAACTCGACGTCGAGCGGCAGCATCTGATTGAGGTTCTGGTCGAATCCCGACTTCCCTGATGGCCGCCGGCACTTCGGCGGCGGGCACACCCGTCGAAGGAGGAGGCGCCTGCGCCTGCGCATGCGTGACGCCCGCAACAGATCAGCGCAAAGATCCAAAAATCGCATCATTTCTGCGGTTCCCTGACAGGCAGCCCTTTTTCGACCACCATCCGCATCGCTTCGTCGATGGGGATGCGGGCCACGCCCGCCTTCCTTGTTCACCCAGCCATACCCGTTCAGCAGCCCTTCCTGTTTTGCGCGCAGATCGCGAAGCTCCTGCTGCGGGTTGTTCTGCAGCCGCGGTTCCGGCGGACGCCGATCCTGCTGGCCCACGGCCATCGGAAACACCTGCGTCTGAGCCCGCTGGTGCTGACCTTCGTACACGCCCAGCAACCACCACAGGAACAGTTGGACGATCGCACCCACCACGAGCAGCCCCGCGCCATAGCGAAGAATCGCGCCGACGTTGACGTCGCTCGCCTCGTGTGACGACCTCCGGGTTCCCGGCGTCGGGCTTATGCAGTTCGGACATGTTTCAACGCCTCACGGAACTCGGGGTCGTGCAACGGCAGCAGCGCGCGGCCGCGGAGTTGATAGACGAAATAGCCAAGCCAGATGAGCGCGAGCGAGATCGGCAGCGGCGACGTCGAGCCAGTGCACGTGAAGACCGCCGCCTTCCGCGAACGCCGGTGCGCTCAGCCAGTACAGGTCCACGAACCGCATCACGACGATGAGCGCCGCCACCTTCGACACCATCGCGGCGTTGCGCTTGATCGCGCGGTGAAGCAGCACGAGGAACGGCACGGCAAAATGAAAGATCACGATGGTCAGCGCGATGTACTGCCAGCCGTGCGCCCGTGCGGTGCAGGTACCACTCGGTCTCTTCGGGAATATTCGCGGCCCAGGTGATCAGGTACTGCGAGAACCCGAAGTAGGTCCACAGCATCGTGAACCCCATCATCAGGTTGCCGAGGTCGTGAAAGTGGTCCGCCGTGATCAGCTCGTTGAACGGCTTGCGCCGCACGAGCCACGCCAGCACGAGATCGAGAACGCCATCGCCGCCAGCGCCTGGCCGCCCATGAAGAGCACGCCGTAGATCGTCGAGAACCAGTGCGGCTCGAGCGACATGAACCAGTCGAACGCGGCGAACGTAATCGTCAGGCCGTACGCGAGCAGCCCGCCGGCGCTCAGCAGCTGCATCTTCTTGGAAATCGCTGGGGTCGGCCGTGACGTCCTGCTCGACCGACCACTTGTTCAGAAAGAACGCGATCGCGTTCCACACGACGAAATAGAACGCGGCACGCGCCAGGAAGAACGGCACATTCAGGTACGGCTGCTTCCACTGGAGGACAGGATCGCCGGCCACGTGCCCGGCGTCCGCCCACGGATAGAGCGAGTGGAGGCCGATCGCAATCGGCAGGAAAAGAATCGTGAGCAGTGGCAGGGTGCGGGTGGCCGCACCCAGGATGCGCCGAATGACGACGCCCCACGCACCGCCGGAGACCTGATGAATCATCGCGAGCCCGAGCGAGCCGAGCGTGATGCCGAGCATCCACATGTAGGCCGGCAGGAACGAACGCACGAACTGCGCCGGATTCATGACGAGCCCGATCGCACAGACGAGCGCGGCGACGCCGCCTGCCGTCATGAGCTTCGACTGCAGGTTCTTCAGCTCGGGAACGAGCTCGCCGCCGATCTCCTGCAATGGCACCCGCGCGGTCATCGCAGCTGCCCCTGTGCCTGCGGCGACAGCTCCGCGACGGCGGCGTACTGGCTCAGTTGCAGCGCGCGCATGTAGGCGGCAATGGCCCAGCGATCGCGCACGGGGATCTGCGCCGCGTAGTCGGGCATCGCGCCGAAGCCGTTCGTCATGACGTCGAAGATGTGTCCGGGCGGCGCCTGACGCAGCCGATCGATGTGAAACGACGGCGGACGCCTGTAGCCTCGCTGGACGACCATGCCATCGCCGTCGCCCGTCAGCCCGTGGCACGGGGAGCAGAAGATGTTGTAGCGCTCGCGTCCGCGTTGCATGACCGCCGCATCGATCGCAAACGGAAACACGGTTGACGGCTGTCCGTTCACCCGCCCCGCATACAGCAGCTCATCGTCGTTCAGCTGGCCTTGCGCGATCGTGCCTTCGAGAAGGGGACGGGCCGATCGATGGTCGGCGAAGAAATCGGACGCCTTGTAGGCCGTGTACTTCGGCTGGTCGTGCATGTCCTGCCGGCAGCCGGCAGCGATCGACCAGGAATGACAAGGCTAAAGCCTTGTGCCACCGCATTCCAGTGGTAGCGCAGGGCTTCAGCCCTGCCCGCTGATCGCGGTGGCACAGGGCTTCAGCCCTGTCCTGATCCTGCTAGTTCTCAACTGTTGTGACCTCTCGCGCACCGAGCGATTCGAGAAACGTCCGCGTCTTCTCGATGTTGAATTTCGGATCCACCGCCTCGATGCAGAGAAAAAACCTGTTGCGGCTCGCCAGCGCGAAGCGTGGCACGTTGAACACCGGGTGAAACGGCTGCGGCAGCCCGTTGAGCGCCAGCATGCCCAGCACCGCCGTCAGCGCCGCGGCGAGAATCGTCAGTCTCGAACGTGACCGGGATAAAGGCGGGCCAGCTGTGCTGCGGACGTCCGCCGACGTTCAGCGGATACGCGATGGTGGAGACCCAGGTACCTGCAGGCCGTAACCGCCAAGTCCCCCGAGAACGCCGCCTGTGAGCACGAGCTTCGGCAGCCGGTTGTCGTGCATGTGCAGCGCGTCGTGCAGCTCTTCAATCGGGACGGGCGAATACGCATCCATCCGGCGATAGCCTTCGTGATGCGCGCGGCGCGCCGCTTCGACGAGCCCGTGTGAATGCTCGAACTCGGCCATGAGCCCGTAGATTTTCGGACGGCCGGAAGGTTTCATCGGGCTGCTCCGGCTCGCCTGAACGGACCTACCATCGGATCCAGATTGCCGTCGCCGGCTCTCGGGCACGAGCGTGCGCATCTCGAAGATGGAAATCATCGGCAGGAAGCGCAGGAAGAGGAACAGCAGCGCCAGGAACAAGCCGATCGTGCCGACGTACAAACCCCAGTCCCAGACCGTCGGCGAGTATCGTCCCCACGACGAGGGCAGGAAATCGCGATGCAGCGACGTGACGACGATGACGAAGCGCTCGAGCCACATGCCGACGTTGACGATGAGCGAGATGATGAAGAGCAGCACGACGTTCGTCCTGATCTTCTTGATCCAGAGGAACTGCGGTATGACGCCGTTGCACAGGATGAGCGCCCAGTAGAACGGCCCGTACGGACCGGTCATGCGGTTTCTCATCATGTAGGTCTCGTACGTGTTGGCGCTGTACCACGCCATGAAGGCCTCGATCATGTAGCCGTAGGCCACGATGAGGCCCGTCACGAGCAGGATCTTCGCCATGTTGTTCAGATGCCGCTCGGTGATGAAGTCCTCCAGTCCGTAGATCTTGCGGATTGGAATCGCGAGCGTGAGCACCATCGCGAAGCCCGAGTAGATGGCGCCGGCGACGAAGTAGGGCGGAAAGATCGTCGCGTGCCATCCGGGAATGACCGAGACCGCGAAGTCGAAGCTGACGATCGTGTGCACCGACACGACCAGCGGCGTCGCGAGGCCGGCGAGCAGCATGTACGCCGTCTCGTAGCGATGCCAGTGATGCGCCGATCCACGCCATCCCATGGCCAGCGCGCCGTAGATGACGCGGCCGACCTGCGACTCGGATCGATCGCGCAGCGTCGCAAGATCGGGAATGAGGCCGACGAACCAGAAGAGCGCCGACACCGTCGCGTAGGTCGACACGGCGAAGACGTCCCAGATGAGCGGGCTGCGGAACTGCGGCCACACGTCCATCGTGTTCGGATACGGGAACAGCCAGTAGATCGCGAGCCAGGGCCGGCCCGTGTGAATCAATGGAAAGATCGCCGCGCACGCCACCGCAAACAGCGTCATCGCTTCGGCGAACCGGTTGATCGACGTGCGCCACGTCTGCTTGAAGAGCAGCAGAATCGCCGAGATGAGCGTGCCGGCGTGACCGATGCCGATCCACCAGACGAAGTTGATGATCGCGAACCCCCAGCCGACCGGAACGTTCACGCCCCAGATGCCGGTGCCCTCCGCGATGAGGTAGGTGAGCGAGATCAGCAGCACGTTGACGAGCAGGAAGGCGATGCCGAAGCCGAACCACCAGCCCAGCCCCGTGCTGCGGGTCAGGACGATCGCGCTGATCTTGTCGGTGACGGTCGAGAAGCTGTGGCCCGGCGCGATGACGGGAACGGGCGGACGAGCCGCGCCACCGGCACTCGCGTGCGCAACTTTCGTGTGCCGGGTCTCGGGAGTCTCGCTCATCTATTGATCACCGATGGCAGGATTCGCTTCCGAGATCGCCGCGAGATACGTGGTTCTTGGCCTGGTGTTCAGCTCGTGGAGCAGCGCGTACTCGCGCGCTTCGGCCTTCAGCCGCGACACGCGGCTCGTCGGATCGTTCAGGTCGCCGAAAACGATCGCCTCGGCGGGGCACACCGCCTGGCACGCGGTCTTCACCTCGCCGTCCTGAATCCGGCGGCCTTCCTTCTCAGAGGCGATGCGCGCGGCGCTGATGCGCTGCACGCAATAGGTGCACTTCTCCATGACGCCGCGGCTGCGAACCGTGACGTCCGGGTTACGCCCCAGCTTCAGGCTCGGGGTGTCCCAATCCTGGTATTGAAGGAAGTTGAAGCGCCGCACCTTGTAGGGGCAGTTGTTCGAGCAATAGCGCGTGCCGACGCAGCGGTTGTAGACCATGTCGTTCAGGCCCTCACTGCTGTGCACTGTGGCGCCGACGGGACACACGGGCTCGCACGGGCGCGGTCTCGCACTGCATGCACGGGAGCGGCTGGAAGTAGGTCTTCGGATTCTCGACCTCGCCCTGGTGATACGTGTCGATGCGCAGCCAGTGCATTTCCCGCCCGCGCATCACCTGGTCTTTGCCGATGACGGGGATGTTGTTTTCGGCCTGGCACGAGACGACGCAGGCATTGCAGCCGTTGCACGCGTTGATGTCGATCGACATGCCCCACTTGTAGCCGCCCGCCTTCGCCTGCTCGTCGGTGAGCACCGGCCACATCGATGGCATCTCGTGCTGATCCTTCTCGAGCGTGGCGAGCTCCGTGCGCGGTACGACGCGAATCAGATCGCGCCCTTCGACGAGGTGGTGAAACTGCACACAGGCCAGCGGAAATGTGTCGCCGGTCAGCGCGATTTCGGCGCCCGCTATCGAACGTCGGCGCATCGGCCGTTCGCAGCGCGCCGGCGTTGAACCCGCGTTCGGTTCCGACTCGTCCCGTGCGCGCGCGCCCGTATCCCAGGTGCAGGGTCGCCACCTCATCGGGATGACCCGCGACCGGGAACATCGCGCCACGCACGGTGCGGCCCTTGTGCCGGATCTCGACCATCGATCCGTGAATCTGACCGCGTTCGCCGCCTGTGAAGTCGGGTGTCGCCGTGCCGCCGATCCGCGCCATCGTGGCGGGGCTCACGAGCACGGCGTTGTCCCATGTGAGATGCGTAATCGGCTTCGGCAGCTCCTGCAGCCAGCCGTTGTTGTTGAATCGCCCGTCGAGCATCGTCGGGTCGGGACGGAACGCGATCTCGAAGCCCGAGCCGGGAGCGGCCGGCGCCACACCGAACGCTGGCACAGATCCGCAATAGCTCCCGGAGCTATTGCACGTGTTGCCAACGCGGTGTTGGCCATCACGCCGTCGTGAACGGTTCGCCGCCAGAAGGATTCGAACTCGGCATCCGCGACAGGGCTGAAGCCCTGTGCCACCGGATCTTCCTGTGGCGCGTCTTGACTGCGGTCGACCGTCGGCGGCCTTAGCCCCGCCTTGTGATTGCCAATATTCGCGAACGATTTGATACCCGGTCCGCTCCGGACGATCGCTCAACGTCGCGAGCACTTCGTGAGCCGACCGGCCGCCGTAGAGCGGCGCAATCAGCGGCTGCACGATCGAGACGGTGCCATCGAGCGCCCGCGCATCGCTCCATGCTTCGAGGAAATGCGCCTCTGGAATCTGCCAGTGCGAAATCGCCGACGTCTCGTTGGCGTGCAGGCTCAGATGCACGCGCAGCCGCACCTTGTTCATCTGATCGGCAAACTGCAGATCGGCCGGTGCCGTGTACACGGGATTGCCGCCGATGATCACGAGCGTGTCGACCTGTCCCGCGGCCATCGCGCCGGCCAGGTCGCGAATCGACTGAAGCTGATCGACCGGATGAGCCTCGACGGGATCGGTGTAGAGCACCGTCTGCCCCCCGTTGCCGAGCATGGCGTTCATCGCGTGCGCGAGCGCGTGCACGACCGGAGGCTGGCTTTCCCCGGCCACGACGAGGCTCGATCCGCGATGAGCGGTCAGATCGTTCCGAACGGCCGCGAGCCACGACTGTCTTTCGGCAGAGAGCGCGGCACCGCGAGCCACACCCGCGACACCCAGGTCGGCGGCCAGCGCACGCGCGAGCGTCTCGATGTCGCTCGGCTTCATCGGCAGCCGATGGTCGGCCTTCGCGCCGGTCGTCGTCGGCATCGACTCTGCGGCATACAGACGGCAGCCCGGCCCTTCGGGCCGGCGGCGCCGCGCGAACTCGCGCGAGTAACGGAGGTGACCGGCGCCGCAGCCGAAGAGATCGGCGTCCAGCGCGACGATGACCGCTGCGCGTTCGATGTTGTAGTGCACGGATGCGGCGCTGCCCGCCGCCATCCGCAGCCCTGCGGCGGCATTCATCTCGCTCGCCGTGTCCCACTGATGCCACACGGCCGCAGGAAACCTCGCGAGGATGTCCTCGAGTTGAGCGGCGAGCGTCGGCGACGCGATCGTTTCGGTCAGAATCCGGAGACCGGCACCCCTGGTGGCTTGTTGTGCCGTGGCGACCGTGCGCATGGCGCCGATGAACGCGGACCACGGGAGAATCTCTCCCACATTGGTCAGCGTCTGCATGCGATCGGGGTCGTAGAGATCGAGCAAGGCAGCCTGCGCGAAGACGTCGGTCGCGCCGAGGCTCGCCGGGTGCGCCGGGTTGCCTTCGACTTTTGTCGGCCGCCCTTCGTGGCTCTCGACGAGGAGTCCTGTCGCGCGGCCGCCGAGTGTCATCGCCGTCGCGAAGTACAGCGGCCGGCCGGGCACGATGCCTTCGGGCTGCCGCACGTACGGAAGAATCTGCTCCGCGGGCTGGCGGGTGCAGCCGGCCATCCCGGCCAGCGCCAGCGACGCGCCCATCAACTTAAGAAAAGCTCGCCGCTCGACCGCATCGAGAGGCTCGGGCAGGCGCGAGGCGAACTCGTCGCCGACGAGCTCGTCGAGATTGGCGCCGTCCTTTTCGGCAAGGGTTCGCCAGAATTCCGGAGCGGTGTCGAATTTCATCGATGACATGTGTTGCAGTCGGTCATTTTCCGGATGCGATTCTGTTCGACCAGCGTCCGGCCCAGCTCGAGCTGATTGGCGGGCGCCTCGTAGTTCATGTTGAAGACTTCCTCGCGGGGCCGCACGTAGCGCTCGGGGTGCCTGTGACAGTCGAGGCACCATTCCATCTGCAGCGAGTTCTGCTTGCGCATGAGCGGCATCGTGTCGACCGGCCCGTGGCAGGTGGAGCAGCCCACGCCTTTCGCCACGTGAATGCTGTGGTCGAAGTATGCGAAGTCGGGGAGATCGTGCACGCGCGTCCAGGCAATCGGCTGGTCCGTCCGGAAGCTTTCGCGCACCGGCTCGAGAAACGCGGCGTCGGCGAAGATCTGCGAGTGGCAGTTCATGCAGGTCTTCGTCGGAGGAATGCCGGCGAAGCTCGAGGTTTCGACGGTCGTGTGGCAGTAGCGGCAATCGATGCCGTTGCCGGCGACGTGGCGCTCGTGGCTGAACTGGATCGGCTGTTCGCGCGCGACGTTGACTTGCGTCACCCAGGGCGAGCGATCGATCTGATAGGCGAGGTAGAGAAGGCCGCCGATGAAGAAGAGCGCTCCGAAAATGCTGACCCGCGCGATCGTGTTCGTACTGCGATGAAAAATCTGAGGCATATCCCGGCGAAACGCGTCTCCGGCAGCATATCACGTGACCGGGACGCCATTTGCGCGCCGACTCAGTCAGTCCATTGCCGTGCCGCGCGAAGCGACAACCCTGTCGCAACCGATGTCAATTCCTGGCCGCCCGTGATCTTCTCCGACCCGAATCGCTCGACGAAAATGTTGCGGACGGCGGGCACGAACGATGATCCGCCCGTCAGGAACACGTGATCGATGTCGCGGGCCGATACGCCGGTGGTCGTCAGCAGCCGATCGACACAGGCCGCCATCAGCTCGACTTCGGGCTGTATCCATTTCTCAAAGTCCAGCCGCGTGACGTTCTTCGTAATCGACACGGGCTCGCAGTGGAACTCGAACATCGCCTCGGTTTCGGCGGAGAGCTCGAATTTCGTCCGGCGCACCGCTTCGTGCAGCCGGAATCCCATTTCGCTCTTGATGAGGTGCACGAAGGCCGCCAGCCGCTCGGGAATGATCGCGCTGCGCTGAATGTGCTCGAGCATCTCCAGGTTCTTCGCCGTGTTGAGAAAGGACAGGTGATGCCAGCGCTCGAGCCGTTCGTACGGCCAGCTCGGGACGGGCAGGAACTTGCTCGGCGGTGAGAAGTACTCGGAGCCGAGGCCCAGCCGCGGCGCGACCAGCTTGCGGATAATCTGCCGGTCGAACGCGTCGCCGGCCACCGCGACGCCATCGGTGCCGATGATGTCGTCCGGCGTGCGTCCGCGGCGCCGCGGTGTCGGACCGACGCGCAGGACGGAGAAGTCGCTCGTGCCGCCGCCGAAGTCGCCGATGAGGATGAGTTCGTCGCGATCGAGCGTCTGTTCGTAGCTGTACGCGGCCGCCACCGGCTCGTACTCGAAGACGATCTCGGTGAACCCGCAGAGCGCGACGGCCTCGCGCAGCCGTCCCAGCGCGAACTCGTCGTCTTCGTGATGCTCGGCGTTGGAGAAGTGAACGGGACGGCCGACGACGACGCGCGAAGGCACGGCGTCTGGTCCATCGTGCTCGATCGTCGGATCGTCCATCGTCGATGGTCGCGTCCGTCAAGAGATGACGGACGATGAGCGAGATCATGTCTTCGAGGCTGTAGCGCTGCGAGAACACGCCCGTGCCGTCGAAGCGCCGGTCGGCGAGATAGGCCTTCAGCGACTGAATCAGGCGCCCTTTCTCTTCGGCTTCGAGATACCGGTCCAGGGCCCTGGGGCCGGCCGCCGACGTCAGACGTGTCGTCGTGCCTTCCTTGCGCCGCTCGAAATACAAGATGGACGGGAATGTGTGCGTCATCCCGCTCGCCGACGCAAAACCGGCGAGGACCGGTTGGGAACCTGCGACGGTCGCGATAGCGCTGTTGGTGGTGCCGAAGTCGAGGCCGAGAGAACCCGATTTCGAGAATTCGAGCGGCTGCATCAGATTTGCCATGTCTCAACGCAAAGGCGCGAAGCCGCAAAGAATTCTGCCGGTGGGACGCAGAACTATTTAACCGTGACGAGATGATCCTCTCTCGGATCGACCTCAACCTCGATGTCTTTGTATTCGACGATCGAGGCGCCCGAGTGAATCTGGAGGCCGATTCGGGCCTGGCTTCAGGCGGCTCGGCTCTTCATCTTTATAGCGGACGATCTCGATGCCGTTCACGGCCATCCGCACGGTACCCGCTTTGAGCCTTGCCAGTACTTCCGTTTCGTGCCATTGGTGTGGGTCGGCTTTTGTGTGCGGGATGTTCTCGCGCGGCGGGCTGCCCTTGCCGGGGTGGTAATCCCACATGCCGCCATGCGGCGGAATGACGAGAATGCAGTCACCATAGCGCCAGTCGTCGCGCCGTTCGCCCCAGAAGCACATTCCCAGATGATTCGCATCGCTGACCAGGCGCGTATTTCAGGATGAGGCGGAAGTCGGCGTAGTCGCCATCGGTCAAAAGCAGCTCGCCGCGTGTTTCATTCGTCACGCCGTGAATGGCGCCGTCTTTGACAGACCAGAACGCCGGATTGCCCTTCCATCCTTTCAGCGAGACACCGTCGAAGAGCTTGATGCGCTTCGCCGGCTGTTGAGCGATCGAGACCAGCTCGTGATTGAGCATGGCCAGAACGGCGACAAGACAGAGAAGAAATCGGCGCATGAGACGGCTCCTTAGCGGGGTCGGCGATTATGTCATAGAAGCGTCCGCGGCGTATGATTGCGCATCGATGCTATTACGACGATCGCCGAGCGACCAACGGTCGCGAAGGCACAGGTCGCGGGGGTGGGGCCCCGCGACAACTAAAGAAGGATGGCCGTCATGACGCGCGCGATGCTCGTTGGGATTCTCGCTCTCGCATTCACCAGTCCGATGCCGATGGCGGCACAGAACGGCGCGCCGAACACGTTGTCGGCGTCGGAACAGAAAGAAGGATTCGAGCTCCTGTTCGATGGCAAGAGCCTCGACAAGTTCATCGTGCCCGAGAGTCAGGTCAAGGTATGGCGCGTCGTGAACGGCGTCATCCACAACGATCAGACGAACCCCGGTGCGACGATTCTCACGAAGGAAGACTTCACGAATTTCGTGATCAGGGCCGAGTTCCGCGCGCATCCCAACGTGAACTCCGCGCTCATGCTGCGGCAGGGGCGGCCACAGCCGGCCGGGTACGAGCTGCAGATTCGCGACAAGGTGCTGACCGATCGCACCGGTGGCGAATACCTGACTGGCAGCATCGTCAACGTGGCGCACGCGCCCGACGGCACGATGATCGTCCCGAAGCAGTGGAACACGTTCGAGGCGACCTTGAACGGCGATCACATCCTCGTCATGTACAACGGCAAGAAAGTCATCGACGTGCACGACAAGCGGCGCGCCGAAGGCGCCATCGGCTTGCAGTCGGCGCATCCCGAGGATCCGGCAGGGGCGTCCGTCGAGTTCAGGAATCTTCAGAATCAAGCGCCTGAAGTAACCGCAGCTGGAGGCCCCGATGAGGATCGTTCGTCCGATGCTGCTCGCACTCGTTGCGAGCGCCGTGCTTTCGTTCAACGTGCACGCGCAGGCACCGCCTCCGATTCTGCAGGAGCCCCAGACGATGCCGCTGTGGCAGGGCAGAGCGCCCGGCGCGCAGGGTGATGCGCCCGAAGACATTCCGACGCTGACGATCTACATGCCGCCCAGCACCGCCGGCCCGATGACCGCCGTCATCGTCGCTCCCGGCGGCGGCTACCGCGCGCTGTCGATGAACAAGGAAGGAAGAATTCCCGCCAACTACTTCAACTCTCTCGGCATCGCCGCGTTCGTGCTGAAGTACAGGCTCGGACCGAAGTATCACCATCCGATCGAGCTCGGCGACATCCAGCGTGCGATTCGCACCGTGCGATCACGCGCGGCCGAGTGGCACATCGCACCCGATCGCATCGGCATCATGGGATTCTCAGCCGGCGGGCACCTGTCGGCGACCGCGTCGACGCATTTCGATCGCGGAAATGCGTCGGCGGCCGATCCGATCGATCGCGTCAGCAGCCGGCCCGACTTCGCCATCCTCGGCTATCCCGTCATCACCTTGACCGAGCCGTGGACGCATCAGGGATCCAAAACCAATCTGCTGGGAGAAAACGCTGGATGCCGCGCTCGTGCGAAGCATGTCGATGGAAACGCGCGTGACGAAAGAGACGCCGCCAACCTTCCTGTTTCACACCAACGCCGACACGGCCGTGCCGGTGGAAAACAGCATCTATTACTTTCTCGCGCTGCGGAAAGCCGGCGTGCAGGCCGAGATGCACGTGTTCAAAGATGGACCACACGGCGTCGGCATGCCGATGAACGACGCGGCGCTGGCGGAGTGGCCGAAGGTTCTCGCGAACTGGATGCAGGCGAGCGGCTTTCTCTGCGGTAGGCGCCAGGCTGTACAAAACTCGATCACCCGGCAATTTTTTCCGCCGTGGTTTCTACGACAGGGCGTGGGCGACCGTGTTTTTTCCGGAGCGCTTCGCGTAGTACATCGCCGCATCGGCGCTGCGCATCAAGGACGAAGCATCTTCCAGAATTACATTTCCGTCATCGCCGAGCGTGGCCACGCCAATCGACGCCGTCATGCGCCAATCCATGCGTTGCTCGGCAATGCGCGAGCGGATGCGCTCGGCGAACGACATCGCGGCGCTGTTCGACGTGTTCGGCGCGACGATCGTGAACTCGTCGCCGCCCCATCGTGCGCCGATATCGCTCGCGCGCAGTTCGGCCTGGATGACGCTCGCCACCTGGCGCAGCGCCTCGCTGCCGGCCTTGTGTCCGTGCCGATCGTTGATGTCCTTCAACCCGTCGAGATCGAGGAATAACAGGCTTAAAGGCTGGCGATAGCGCTTGGCGCGCTTCACTTCGGCGTCGAGACGCACCGAAAAACCCCGCGCGTTGAGCAGATCCGTCAGCGGGTCTGTCTCCGACAGTTGCGCCAGCCGATCGGCTTTACGCCCCAGCAGGTAGCCGAACATGGCGAAGATGAACGCCGTTGCGCCGCCGATGTACAGATAGGCGAGGCGGTCGGACCGGAGCTCGGTGCCGACCTCCTGCAATGACATCTTGTCTGCATGTGATTTCGCAAGGCGAACCCCAAGCAGACCTGCCGGCGCACCGGAGGACAAAACCCCTGCCGTAAGCGCATACGAAAATCGTCTTCTCATGACCCTTTGGCACATTTTAACTGCAAGCAGCATTCCCGCGGCCTGTCTCGCCGGAGCGCGCTTCGCGCGAAGGCGGACCGTGATGGAAGCGGCGCAAGCTGCCGATACTCGCGTCAATGGTGGCTATCGCACTCATTGCCGGCTCGATGACCCTGGGCGTACCACCTTGCCGACGGCCAGCGTCACGGCGCCGTGGACGCCGCCGCCGGCGAGCCGCGGGCCGCCTCGCCGAGCGTGCCGACCGCGGTCTCCTGCTCACCAGGGTGCCGCGGCTGATGAGCGCGGTGGCGTCGTCTTCAGCCGCCCATGCGTCAGGAGCTCGTCGGCCACCCTCCGAGATCGGCCTGGCCGCCGTAACACGCGATCGTGCCGTCGAGCTTGGCCACCACGGCCCAGTCGACTGCGGGTGCGTTCGCCGTTGCCGGCCTCGTGCCCGCGCACGATCGTGAGCGTGTCGCCGCCTCCCGGGTACGTCAGCGGGATGCCGGCATACGCCGCCACGCCCGACCGCCACCGGCACGCCGGGCACCACCTCGAAGGGGATCCCTTGCTCGTGGAGGAAGAGCGCCTCTTCGCCGCCGCGATCGAAGAGGAACGGGTCGCCCTGCTTCAACCGCGCCACGACCCTGCCGTCGCGCGCCTTCTCGGCGAGCAGGAAGCTGATGGCATCCTGATCGGCGGCCTCACGGGCCGGCCGCCCGACGTCGATGCGCTCGGCTTGGCGCGGCGCCAGATCGAGCACCCGCGGGTGCACCGAGCGGTCGTAAATCACCACGTCGGCCGGCTTCGAGACAGCGCTGGCCACGCGCCGTGATGAGTCCCGGCGCGCCGGGTCCCGTGCCTATCAGATACACCAGCGTCCGCATGCGGCGCACATTCTATCCCGCAGACCGGCATGCGCTGTCCGCGAACCCTCTTCCGTATTCCGTCAACCCGTGTTTCCCGAGTCCCGAGTCCCGAGCCCCAGCCGCTGTGTATTCAGTTCGTACCTCATGATCGCGGCGTGGCGGCCGCCCTTGACGTCCGCTCGAGGTCGTAGACGTCGCCCGGGACGCGGGGGTCCTCGGCGAGCACCGCCCAGAGCGCGCGGCGGTCGTCGTCGTCGAGCGCAAGCGACGCGGCGCCCAGTGTGTCGCGCAGGTGGCGGCATCCGCGCGCCGACGATGGCACGCCGGCGACATGCGGCTGTTCCAGCACCCAGGCGATGGCCACCGCGCCGATGCCAGCGCCGTGCCGTGTCGGCCACGCGGCGCAGCGACGGCGAGCAGCGCGCTGGAAGCGGCGGCCAGCCGCCGAACTCGTCGATCATCAACCGGTACTTCACCAGCGACCGGTTCTCCAGCGGCTCGACCGGCTCCGGCGCCGCAGCTAGCGCTCGGACAGGAAGCCGCCGGCCACGGTGCCGTAGCAGAGCAGCGGCACGCCGCGCGCGCGCGCACAGCGCCGCCATCGCGCCGGCCGGGCCGCCGGTCGAGCAGCGGAGTACTGCACCTGGTGCGACACGATCGGCAGCCCGCGTCGAGCAGCGCCGCCAGCGTGGGCGTATCGAAGTTGGTGACGCCCAGGTGGCGGATCTTGCCGGCCGCGCGCAGGTCGTCCAGCCAGCCCGCCGCGTCGATGCAGCCGGGCACGCCGTAGTCCCACCAGTGGAACTGCACGAGGTCGAGCGCCTCGACGCCGAGCCGCGTGCAGCGAGCGATCGATGGCCCGCGCCACGTCGCGCCGCGCGTGAGCGGCCGAGCGCGTCGAGGTCGGGCACGTACTTGGTGTGGACCTGCACGTCGCGCGCGCCCGGCCGCGGTCGCGGACGAAGTCGCCGATGAGCGACTCGACGCCGGTGTAGATGTCGGCGCAGTCGAAGGTGGTGATGCCGGCATCGACGAACGCCTGCATGTCGGCGATGGCCGCGGCGCGATCCACGGCGCCGTGGCCGCCGGCGAGCTGCCACCCGCCCTTGACGACGCGCGAGATCGTCGTAGCCGGGCGCGAGCGCGACGCGCGGCACCGGCCGGCGCGCGTCACCGCGGGCAGCGGCACGGCCGTCACCTCGGCGTGGCGGAAGGTGCGGCGCCGCGCCGCGCGTGATGCGGAAGCGCGCGCCGCAGTGCGGGTCGGGGCAGGCGATCTCGCGCGTCGGTCGTCATCCAGTCGTTGGGATGCGTCGGGCGCTGCTTGGCCGGCAGCAGCGGCAGCAGCGCGGCCAGCGCATAGATCGGGAAGGTCTGGCCCGGCGGGCATCACGAGGTTCTCGCCGTGCACCTCGAAGGAGTCGCCGGCCTGATGGCTGCACACCATCGGCCGATCGGTGGCCACGACCTCGACGCGCAGGTCGTAGAGCGTGAACGGTCGTCGCGCTCGGCCATCATCGGACTCCCCGGCGTGATGCGGCTACCGCGTAGTATGTACGCGCCTCGCCCCGGCTACTCGCGCACTGAGCCCACCATTGCCGCACCGCTCCTGTTCCTTCCACGGCGGCACCGCCGGCGCGCTGGTGCCGCTGGCCGTGTTCCTGGCCGGCGTCGCCGTGGCTGGCCGTGCAGGGCGCGCCCGACGAGCGCGGCTTCTGGCCGGTGCTGCTGGCGGCGCTCATCGGCCGGCTGGCTGCTCGCGCGCGATCGCACGGCGCTATGCCGAGACGCTCGTGCACGGCATGGCCAGCCGGTCGTGCTGCTGATGATCCTGGCGTGGCTGCTCGCCGGGCGCGCTGAGCAGCGCTGCTGGCCGCCAGCGGCTTCGTCGACGCGCTCGTGTGGAGCGCCCGGGCCGCTCGACCTGCGCGGCGGCGCCTACGCGGCCGCGGCGTTCCTCGCCTGCGCCCTCGTCTCGACGTCGACCGGCACGAGCTTCGGCACGCTGCTCATCTGCGGGCCGCTGCTCTACCCGGCCGGCGCCGGCGCCGGCGCGCACCGGCGCGCGCTGCTCGGCGCGATCCTGGCGGCGCCACCTTCGGCGACAGCATCTCGCCGATCTCCGACACCACCATCGCGTCGGCGGGCACGCAAGGCGCCGACATCGGCGGCACGGTGCGGGCGCGGCTGAAGTACGTGCTGCCGGCCGGCCTGGCCGCGTTCGCGGCGGCCCTGTTCGCCGGCGGCGCCGCCGCCGCGGATGCGGGCGGTGCGCTGGCGCCCGTCGCTGGCAGCCCGCGGCCTGCCGATGGCGCTCGTGCCGCTGATGGTCGTCGGCGTGCTGCTGCGGCGCCGCCATCTCGTGGAAGCACTGCTCTCCGGCCTGCTGGCGGCAGTGATCATTGGCCTGTTCCTCGGGC
>CAWKMQ010000012.1:0-36082 GCA_963850725.1 Vicinamibacterales bacterium | reverse complement strand
CGCACTGTTTACCAACGCACTAACCAATGAAAGTTCGTTGGCCGGGCTCGTAAGAGGATTCCTCCTCGCGTTCTGCATCGGCGGCAGACTCCACCTGGCGGGTTCGTACCTCACTCCGCGCGCAGCGCGACGAGCGGGTCCACGTGCGTCGCGCGCCGGGCGGGAATGTAGGTGGCGACGAACGTCACGATGGCCAGCGGCACCGCGACGGCGAGATAGGCGAGGGGGTCGCGCACGTCCACCTGCTGAAGCGCGCTGGCGGTGACGGAGACGAGCGCGGCGGCGCCGGCGGATCCAAGAAAGAGCCCGAGCGTCAGGGGCACGGATCCGCGCACGATGACCATGCCGAGAATCGACCGGGGCTGCGCGCCGAGCGCCATGCGCACGCCGATCTCGCGCGCGCGCTGGCTGACCGAGAACGAGATGAGCCCGTACACGCCCGCCGCCGCGAGCAGCAGGGCGACGACCGCAAACACGCCGAGCATGCCGGTGAAGAGATACGTCCCGCCGAGATCTTCGACGAAGAGGCGCCGCATGCTGCGGGCGTCGTAGATGGGCTGTGTCTTGTCGAGCCGTGCAATCTCCGCGCGGATCGCCGGCGCAAGCTGCACGGGATCGGGGCCGGCGCTGCGAACGACAAACGCCGCCGCACGCTCGGACCGCCACGAACCGGGCACGTAGATCTGTGGTGTGACGGCGAGATCCGGTCCCGTATTCCTCACGTCGTCGGCGATGCCGACGACTTCGAGCCATTCATTCTGCCTGTCGGCAAACGCGATGCGCTGTCCGATCGGGTTCTGTCCGGGCCAGTACTGGCGCGCCGCTTCGCGGCTGACGAGCGCCACCGGCGGAGCGTTGTTGTAGTCGGCATCGACGAACCCACGGCCCTGCAGCAACGGAATCTTCATCGTCTGCAGATAGCCGGCGCTGGTCGCCACCTGCGCGGCCTGCGGTTGCGCGTCTGATGGAGGCACCGGCTTCCCCTGAATGACGAATTGCGCGGCGATCTGGCGGTCTGCCACCGGAAGGCGATTGGTGGCGGCGGCACCGACCACGCCGGGCACCGACCGGATACGCTCGAGCGCGGCCGTATAGAAGCGCTGCGTTGCCGCTCCGTCGGGATAACCGGCTTCGGTCAGGTTCATCCGGAACGTCAACACCTGCTCCGAGTCGAATCCTCTGTCCATGTAGTGCAGCCGCCACGTGACGCGTCCGATGAACGCGACCTGCATCATCAGCACGAGCGCGAGCGCCACCTGCGGCACGACGAGCGATTCGCGCAGCCATCGGCCGCGGCGCGTCTCGACGCCGCGAGTGCCCTGGCGCAGCTCTTCCATGTCGGGCTTCGACATGCGTATCGCCGGCAGGAGCGCGAATCCGAAGGGCGCCAGAAGGGTGAGCGCGAGGCTGACCGACAGCACGCGGCCGTTCAGCCCCATGTCGTTGAAACCGTCGATGCCCTCGCTCGCGAACCGGATCGCCGCGAGTCCCCACCAGGCCAGGAACAGCCCGGCGGCGCCGGCGAATGACGCGGTGACGAGGCTTTCGACCATGAACTGGCGGATCTGGCGCCATCGTCCGGCGCCCATGGCCGCGCGGACGGCGAGCTCGCGGCGCCGCGTCGCCACCTGCGCGAGGATGATGCTCGAGACGTTCGCGCAGGCGATGCACACCACCATGAAGGCAATCGACGAGAGCAGGAACAGGACCGCGGCGATGTTGGCGCCGAGCATCTCGATCATCGGACGCACGACCACGCCGTTTCTGGCGTTGGTGCGCGGGTAGTCGCTCTGGAGCTGGCGTGCCACACGAGCGAGGTCGGCTTCCGCCTGCTCGCGGGCGACGCCCGGCTTCAGCACGCCGGTGACGTACAGCCGGCGATCGTCGCGCCGCTCGCGCTCGCGATCGAGCACGAGGGGCACCATGACGTCGATCGCCTTGAACATCCCCCGGCCGGTCGGTGCGGGCAGGACTCCCACGATCGTGTGCGGCTGGCCGTCGATCGTCATCGATCGGCCCGCGACATCCCTCGCACCGGAGAACTGGCGCTGCCAGAAATCGTGGCTCAACAGCACGACGCGCGGGGCGCCGGGTGCCGCATCGCCCGCTTCGAACGCGCGGCCGAGCTGCGGCGTGATGCCCCAGACACGCGGAAGGTTGTGCGTGGCCCGTGCCGTCGAGATGCGCGACGGCGCGTCCGCTCCCGTCATGATGGCGCTTTGGAAGGTGACGCCCGCAAGCTCCTGAAAGCTGCTCGTGCGCTCGGTCCAGTCGACCAGGTCGGGAATCGACACGCCGGTTCGCGCGACGCCGCCCGCGACCCCCGACTGCGACTTGTTCGGGCCGCGGATCGGTCGACGCGACGAACACCAGGCCGTCGGTCCGTTCGGTTGGAATGAAGCGCCACACCATGTCGATGGTGCTGGCGATGATCGTGGCGGCGGCAATCGCCACCGCGAGCGTGGTGACGACCAGGCTCGATGTGCCGGGCGTCCTTCTGAACGCGCGAAGGGCGAAGCGCAGGTCCTGCATGCCGCTCCTCTTATCAAGATGGCTGCCACGCGTCGACGTGAAAACATGGGCATCGTCTTTTGCGTTGCGCCGGACGCGTGTTCGATTTTGGGACCACCCGTCCCGTGGCGAACGCAATCGGCTATCATGTCGGCACACCACACAGTGACCCGAGCGATTGCCTTGCTGGCCGTGGCCGCCGTATCGGCGGCCTGGTTCGACTCCACCGCCGTCGCGCGCCCGCGCGCAAACGTCGGCGCCCGTCGATCCGGGCGCGCGGCAGGCGTACGAGTTCGTGATGGCCCGCAAAGACGACGACGCGGCGTCCGTCGTCCGCTACCGGCCCGGCTACGAGTTCTGGCAGCACGTCTTCACGATTCCCGACGGCTACATCGCGTATGGCAGCGCGGTGGACGGGCGCCTGCTCGTGGTGTTTCCGACCAAGGGCGACTGGCAGACCGGCGCGGAGTGGAAAGATCCGTCGCTCGCCAACCTGCTCGACGGACGCCGCCTGCAGACGCGGCTCGACCCGAAGCGCGATCAGGTGGCGGCCATCCTCGAGCAGGCGGTGGGGCCGGTCGTGCACAACCCCACGCGCGGCAACTTCGTCCGGCCGAACGCCGAGCGATACGGGATGTTCCTCAAGGAGTGGGGCACGATCTACGAGCGCTTCGGCGTGCCCGCCGACATCGGGCTCTCGCAGGCGATGCTCGAGTCGGGGTTCCACGGCACGCGGCGATCGCGCGCGGGCGCCATCGGATTCTGCCAGTGGCTGACGGTCAACTGGAACCGGCTGAAGCGGCTGTCGCCGAACGTCATCGAGGCGTTCAACCAGACGACCCAGGCGTCCCATTGCGCCGCGTACCTGACGATTCTCGCCACGCGCTACCGGTCGTTCGTCCCCGCGCTGTCGGAGCACCACAGCGGCGGCACCAACGTGGGCCGCGTGCTCGTCAACGGAGGGAAGCTCGGCGGCGACAACGTGCGCGACCGGTATTTCCTCGGCTCGCAGTTCTCGCGCGATCTGCGGGCGATTGCGCTCTACCGCTACCGCGACATCTACCGCACGTACGGCCCGCGCTCGGCCCTCTATGCCGAGATGGTGTTCGGCAACGCGGCCAAGGTGGCCGGCTTCCGGCAAACGATTCGCCAGGGGGAGATTTTCGCGATGCGGACGCCGCGCGCGATCGCGCTCAGCGAGATCATGCGGCGCACCAAGCTGACGCAGGACGAGGTGCTGCGCTACAACCCCGCGCTGCGCACGCAGGTGCCGGCGCGCGCGACGCTGTACCTGCCGCTCTACGTCAAGGAGTTCGGGGCCAACGTGACGTTCTGGCATCTTCCGGCCAGCGCGGCGTTCGCGGCGGCGCTGAACGACTTCGTCCGTCTCGACGTCGGCGAGGAGCAGTGGGACGATCGTGCGTTCGAGCCCGTCCTGCGCGGATTCCAGAAGCGCTTCGCCGAGACGAACACCGAAGAAGGGGACGTGATGGCGACGGTGCTGGCCTACGCCATCGACGAAACCTACGCGAGCAAGCGGGGCGCGATGCTGGCGGAGTTCCGCACGAGCGACAAGATTCAGGCCCTCTTCGAGCAGGCCGTCGCCGAGCGCGCACGCCGCCCGCACCGCCCAGGTGAGCCCGCCCCGGGAGACCGGCCGGTAGCCGTCCGCCTCAGCGGTCCTCCTGATACGGCTCGTGCAGCCGCACCGGCGCGTGCGCCGGCCTGAGGCGCAGGTTGATCGTCTCCACGAAAATCGAGAAGCCCATCGCGAAGTAGATGTAGCCCTTCGGGATGTGGAAGCCCACCCCGTCGGCCACCAGCGCCAGGCCAATCATCAGCAGGAACGACAGCGCGAGCACCTTCACCGTGGGGTGGCGCATGACGAAGTCGCCGATCGTCTTGGCCGAGACCATCATGATGCCGACGGCGACGACGACGGCGGCGATCATGATGGCGATGTCGCTGGCCATGCCGACGGCGGTGATGACCGAGTCGAGGGAGAAGATGACGTCGAGGAGCATGATCTGGCCGATGATGGCGGCAAACGACGGCGCGACGCGGGCGCTGGCGTGGCCTTCCTGGCCTTCGAGCTTCTCGTGGATTTCGACGGTGGCTTTCCACAGGAGGAAGAGGCCGCCGCTGATGAGGATGAGGTCGCGTCCCGAGAAGCCGTGGTCGAAGGCGTGGAAGAGCGGCTGGGTGAGGCGCATGATCCACGTCAGGGAGAGGAGCAGCAGGATGCGCATGCCCATGGCGCCGGCGAGGCCGAGGGTGCGGGCGCGGGGCTGCTGGTCGCGGCGGCAGCTTGCCGACCAGGATCGAGATGAAGATGACGTTGTCGACGCCGAGGACGACTTCGAGAAAGGTGAGGGTGGCGAGCGCGATGAGCCCGTCGGCGGTGAGGAAGGCGTCCATGGGACAGATTCTAGCAATTCAGAGCAGTGGGCACTTCTTGACCGATTGATGGTTCGTCTAGGGAGGGGTGGCACCCACGCGCGACGAATGTCAATGTAGGGAAGTCGTGGCGAGACTAACTTTCGCGTCCATCAAAGTCAATTAGTCCTAAACGTCGTCGCTTCAGATATAGACCTTTCCGTGACACCCCAAGGCTTGATGCGGCTGGAACCACACGGCCGCCAGATTTGCGGAGTGCATACTTGATCATTTCGGATTCCAATGCGCTCGTTGCTCCTTCCAGTGATTGATCAATGGCAACAGACACACGCAATTCGGATTGCAGAACCTCATCACGTCTTTCATTTGAGGATCGAATTGTTGCTGCCAGATCGTCTGGCGTCACGTATGCCCCCGAGTCCATTAGTGCAGTCAGTCGCCGCACCTCATTTAACAGTTGTCTCACATTGCCAGGCCACGAATACAGGATCAGATGCTCCATGGCGCTTGTTGAAAGGCGAATGGGCTTCTTAGAAAGTTCGTTGGCAAATCTTTGCGCGAACATGCTAACCAGTACCGGAATGTCTTCGCGGCGCTCCCTCAAAGGTGGCACCTTGATTGGGATTACATTCAAGCGAAAAAAGAGATCCTGACGGAATCTGTGATGCTTAACCGCCTCTTCCAAGTCGCCGTTAGTTGCGAAAATAAGACGCACGTTGACCTTGACCGGATGAGTCTCACCAAGTGGATGAACCTCATTCATTTCGAGAAATCGAAGCAACTTCGCTTGCATATCAAGCGGGATTTCACCGATTTCATCGAGAAAGAGAGTGCCTCCATTTGCTGCTCTGACGATCCCTGGATAGTTCTCAGTTGCACCTGAGAATGCTCCTTTGCGGTGGCCGAACAGCTGGCTCTCGAGTAGTTCTTTAGAAACGGCAGCACAGTTCAAAGCCAAGAAGGGCATCGAGGCCCTACGAGAGTTCTCGTGAATAGTCTGCGCAATGACCTCCTTTCCGGTCCCAGTTTCGCCTGTGATCAGGACGCTGACATCGGTTGGTGCCACTTGCTTAACCACCCGGAGGATTCCTGACATGGTGCTAGAGGCAAACGCGAATCCACGCGTCACGACGAATTATCTTCGGTTCGCCAAATCACTTCTTGATCACCCAAGAATGATTCCGCCGACCTTGTGCACAAGACTTGGTCCACAATTCGTCGAAATGTCATTGCCGTCAAGACGGATTTGGGATCTGGAAGGGAAACAAAAGACAAGATTAGCCTCGATCGGTCGAGTTCTTTTAGGTTGATCCTTATCTCTTGCGCCGCTGGCAATTCGGTGACGCGACTTGTCGGCGATGCTTCGATATTCTCGGGCTCGCGGAGCAGTTTGATTGACTGTGCGCACGCCAGTTCTTGAAGAAGGAGCACAGCTTCATGGCCGAAGAGCTCAGGTCGATCGCGCAAGTCGAACAACGCTCGGAGACGATCGAGACACCACTGCGAAGCGAGCGGGCCATCGGCATTGCTGTCTTCCGCGACTCTGGCTGTTGGTTCTGAGTTCGTACGTTGTCTGCCCACCGTGTGGCCGATCAAGTCAAATGTTCGTCGAGCACGCTCCCAGTGAATGCTTGCTAACTCCCGCGCACCAGAAAGGGCGAGTGCATTACCCGTAATCCGCTCCATTTCTGCGTAAAGATCCGGTGGAAGCGGAGCCGAGGACACAAACATTGGAATGAGAGTATCCGCTGCGGCTGTCGGTTCTTGGTTGGCTAGCAGGGTTTCTGCATTTAAGAGGTGGGAGGCTGCGCTGACTCTAGCGTGCGGTGCTTTGCTAGAAAGAATGCTCAAGCTGTTGCTGATTTGCCGCGCCTCTGTAGATTTGCCCTCTTTCAGGAGCAGGCGAATCTTCGTGTGTAATGCCCACCTGTTGTAGTGCTTACGTTTCTCGTTTTCATAGCGGCTGGCAAGCGTTTCGAGTTGTGAGAGGTACTGTTCTGCATCCTATAAGGTCATCCGCGTGAAGTTTCACTTGCGCAATGTTTTCAAGAATTATCACTTCACTTAACGAACCACTCTCGGCACAATCCAAAGCTGTTTGAAGGTACTGCTCGGCCCGGCCAAATTGCCCCTGCGAAAACTCGATATTGCCCAAATTGACATGTGCAGCGCAGCGCGTCGTGCGGTGCCCTGACTCTTGGGCATACACGATCGCAGATTCGGCATATCGTCTGGCGGCCCCAATTTCAGCAGAGTAATAGTGAATCGCGGAACGGTTCACCGCCAAATATCCTTGGAGCCAAACATCGTCAATTTGCGACAGCAAAGTATCCGCGGCCCTTAAGTTCCTCCACGCATTCTCAATGTTGCCTATGGTGCTTTCAGCCTCCACGAGCCAAAGGTGAAGGGCTGCGAACGGTCTAGGATCTCCGCATCGCGTTAGGATTCGTCTGACTTCATCTAGGCGAGCCATGGCCACGCGAGTACCACTGGTCTCGCCAATAGCCGTTATCAAGCGGAGCTCGCTCCATGCTGCGAGTTCGGCGTCGATCGATAGATTTGCAGCAATTTGGAAGTGCTCGAGGGCTCTCGCCATATTGCCGCGATCTCGGCTCACGTTTCCGAGAACATATTGATAACGTGCATACAGAGGAGATGATTGCGATGTGCTGCGAAGGTGTCGAAGTGCAATTTCTTCCGCAGCTCGATTTTGTCCGACACGCTGGAGCATGTCTGCCAACAGGGCTTCGCTGAGTGAGTCGAAACGACGTGACGCAGGTGGTCGCTGCTGGAGAGCCTTGATAGCCCCGAGATAGCGCCCAGACCTGATCAGCTGCAGTGCCGCATCGACATCTGAATGATTCATGCTCTTCATTGCCGGCAAGGCGGACACATTCCGAGGGTCGTTCTACCTGCTAGGTGCGCATTTCTGAAATCGACAGCCAAAAGGTTATTCGCAAACTCGTCATATCCGACCTAAATCGGCCAGTCTTGCTGAAGTTCCATGAAGACATCCACAACAAGTGGATCGTACATACGCCCGCGGCGGTCCCTAAGAATCGCAATGGCGTCGGCGACAGCGAGGCGACAGCGATAAGGTCTGTCGGAGGTCAACGCGTCGAAACAATCTACGACCGCCAATATTCTGGCTCCTAGAGGGATTTCAGTGCCCGCAAGGCCATCTGGATAACCGGAGCCATCCCAATTCTCGTGATGATGTCGAACGATTGGTACTACTGGATATGGAAATTCAATAGCTGCAAGGATGTCAGCGCCTAAGCTTGAGTGCGTCTTCATTACTTCGAATTCGTCGACTGTGAGTTTTCCAGGTTTGTTGAGGATATGCTCTGGTATTGCTAGCTTTCCCATGTCGTGTAGTAGGGATGCCGCTTCAATTGCTCTGATTAGCCTCTCATCGTCAACGCCTACGCGGCGTGCTAGCGAAACAGAGTGTTCTTGTACGCGGCGTATGTGGCCATGTGTGACTTGATCTTTCGCGTCAATGGCCATCGCAAGTGTTTCAATCGTCGTTGAGTAGAGGTGATTAAGTTCGGAGACGTGGCGGTTTGCATCTTCAACGCGTGCCATTGATGAGTGATAGGTGAGGTACGAGATTACGAGAAGCGGAAGAACCACAGCGAGTGCGGCTAGGCTTATTTCTCGACTTACAGAAACTAGCAGAATGGAAACCGACGCGCCGCTGAGGAAGCTTAGGCCAAGCCAGAGAAAATTTTGACGCCAGATCTCAACTGGGCTAATGGACTCTTCAAATCCGACAACAGTAGCCATTAACCAGCTGTTCATTAGGAAATAGATGAGAGCAAAGAAAAGCACGCCAGGTAGAAGAGTCGGAAGGCTAACCTGCTCCTGAGACAGCGGAGCAATTCCGGTCACCAAGAAAAAAAGTTGGGATGATATCCAAAGCGATAGCGCAGGGCCTGCCGTGTTGAACAGCAGTTTGCGCAGCTCAAAGTTCGTACGCTGCAACCAAAAGGAAATAATTAATCCGTCAAGGGCAACTGTAATGGTTCCAGCAGCGGTGCCAAACAACAGCACTGAAGCGAAGACAAATGTTTCCGAGACCGAAATAGTCGCAGGGATCGACGGTAGTTTGACCGGCATGGAACCGCTAAGCAATGTCAGAACGGCAAGAATTAGCCACTGTGGCGTAACCGACTCGGTGTACAACTCGTGTGCTGACTTCGCGATTGCAGCAATTCCCGCAATTACGATTGCACCAATAAAGAGCTGGACGACAGGCTTTGCGATCTTGAATCTGTTGTTAGATGCTCCTGCAAACTGGGTCATTGGCCGCCGACGGATCTATCGGCTGAACTGTGTGCGAAATTAAGAACCTTTCAAATCCCCTAGGTGCTTGCATTTTTGAGAGCCGCTCACGTAATGCGACACTTGTCTCGTATGAGATAAAGTGTTCGATTCTTGAAATCTGCGAACGGCGAACAGCCTTGCAATTACAGCAGGCGTTGCTGAATCCATGCTTTAGGTCGGACGAGTCAGTTGCCCCAGACGATGGTATTACCCCAGACGATGGTATTACCCCAGACGATGGTATTACCCCAGACGATGGTATTACCCCAGACGATGGTGTTACCCCAGACGATGGTGTTACCCCAGACGATGGTGTTACCCCAGACGATGGTGTTACCTTCAACAGAGCGATCACCCCAGATCACTTCGCGCGTCCGAGTGCGTGAGTTGCTGCCGCGTGTGAGCGATGGCAGACGAAGGCTCGTCATCATTCCTGACGACACGACGCCCTCTCCCTCAATCGTCGTGCTCTGCGGGCTCGGCCCCTTCAGCGCCACGCCGATCGCCGCCGCCGCGTTCAGACTGCCCGCGCCCGCGCCCACCAGGCCCGACCTCGGGCATGAACGTCGCCGACGACTGCAGCGTCATCTTCACCTGCGCCGGCGTCAGCCCCTTGTTCGCCTCGAGCACCAGCGCCACCGCGCCGCTCACCACGCCCGTCGACATGCTCGTCCCGCTCAGCGCCGCATACGCGTCGGCGCCCGACCCCGACGCGTGCAGCGCCGGATGATCGGCAACGATCGTCGCGCCCAGCGCTTCGGCCGACACAATCTTGTTCCCCGGCGCCACCAGATCGGGCTTGATGAGCCCGTCCACCAGCGTCGGCCCCTTCGAGCTGTAGGTCGTCAGCTCGTCGTCCGAGCGGCGTGCCGTGCCCTTCGTGTTCAGCGCGCCCACCGTAATCACGTACGGATCGATGCCCGGCGACTCGATGAGGCCGTAGACGCTGCGCCCCTCGGCATCCTTGCCACGATTGCCCGCCGCCGCCACGACGACGATGCCCGCGTGCACGGCGCGCTCGACCGCTTCGCACATCGGGTCGTCCTTGTAGGACTGCTCGGCCGGCCCGCCCAGCGAGAGGTTGATGACGCGGATGTTGAAGCGGCGCCGGTTGGCGATCGCCCACTCGATGGCGTCGATCACGTCGCTGGCCTTGCCGGTGCCGTCGGCGCCGATGACGCGCAGGCTGATGAGATGCGCGCCGGGCGCGACGCCGCGGAAGGGTGTCTGAAACGTTGAATCCTGGGGATACGGCGAGCTGCCCGCGATGATGGCGCCGATGTGCGTGCCGTGGCCGTAGGGGTCTTCGTTGGACTGCGGGGCCCTTGCCCTGGACGTCGCATCGCCCACGAAATCTTTCGCAAAGACGACGCGGCCGGCGAGAGAGCGGTGGCCGGTCCAGACGCCCGAGTCGATGAGCGCGACGCCGATGCCCGCGCCCGTGAACGGCGAAAGGCCCGCCAGCCCGGCCTGCACCTGGTCGGCGCCGATCGCCGCGTTCGATGACCGACATGAACGACGTCACCTCGACGTCGCGCGACAGGTGATCGACGTTCGCGCTCAGCGCGCCGATGCCGGCCGCATCGCCCTGCAGCACGGCGCCTTCCGCCAGCCGTTTCTTGATGCGCAGCCCGTGACGCGCCGCAACCGCGCTCACTTCGTCGGGCGATCCGTGCACGATGACGTCGATCGGCTGCGTCGAGCTCGACGCCACGTACGCGCGCAGGCTTTCCGGCAGCCGGGCCTGCGCCCACAGCGGGGCGGCGGTCAGCCACACCAGCGCGAAAGCAAAGAAGGGCTTCGAACCCCACACCGACTTCTGCCTCAGCGCCATGGTGCGCTCCTCTCCGAACGGACGAACGTTACGACTCGCGAGTCCCCGAGTCGGTGCCGGCTTTGGTGATGACAAACGGACCCGACTGGGTATCCGGTGTACCCGCCGGCTCCGCGGTGACGGCCGACCACACAGGCCTGCGGCTTTCGTCGAGCGACGACAGCAGCACGCGCTGGGATCCGCCGATGGTGCGAATCGTCTGCAGCTTGCCCTCGCGGATGCGGTTGTAGATGGTCCGCCGCGACACGTGCAGCAGGGCTGCGGCCTGATCGATGGTGACGCTTCGCCCAAGGTGCTGTTCGAACATCTGGTTCAACCCTTCCTGTCTTGTGCTGGGGGGCACCCGCCATCGCATTCCTCGCCTCGGCGGCACGGCCGTCCGGGCGCTGGAGTGCGACAAAGCGGTTAATTCGCGTTTTCCGTTGGCGAACCTCGTGCCACCTGCGCCGGGAATTTCCGGCTCAATCCGGTGACGCGAGCTAACTCGTTGCGGCGTAGAAAGTTGGTGCGGTACGATGCTGACGAAGCGGCCGGGCGGGAAATCGCCGGGCAGGCCAGCTAATCCATTGGCCGATTTTGGTATGGCACAAAAAAACCACGACCAGCGGTGGGGAATGCGTCCTCGCCGGAGGTTCTGCGACAATTTTGCGTGCAATTTTGAAGGCGCCGCCGCGCGCGCCGTGGCGGCCAATCCATTGGCCAGTGAGGCGAAATTTGGCTAGGCCCGCCGGCCCGTCCCGCCGCGTGTATGCCGCGTTCGGCATCGCCGCCGTGCGTTGGCGTGGCGGTCTTCCTAATCTGGTGGCTCACCGCCGAATCCCGCCGTCAGCAAAGCGAGCGCGCCGCCGACGCGAAGGCTCGCGGCTGGAAAAGCCCAGCGCCGAAGCGCTCGTCGAAGCCGGCCTGCCGCGAGGCGGCACGCTGACGGGATCGACCGGCACGGCCGCGCTCTCTGCCGAGCGCCTGACCGGTGCGACGCTGGTGCGCGTGAACCGCGGGACCGACGGCGTCGAGCCGTGGCTGGCAGAGTCGTGGACGGCCTCGCCCGACAACCTCACCTACACCCTCAAGCTTCGCCAGGGCGTCGTCTCGTCCGACGGGACGCCGCTGACCTCCGAGCTGGCCCTCGCGGCGCTGGCCGCGGTGAAGGCCGCGGGCCATCCGCTCGCGCTTCGCGCCGTCGATCCGCTGACGCTCGAAATCAAGTTTCTGCAACCGTTCGCGCCTGGTTTGCGCGTGCTCGATCGCGTGCCGCTCGCCGGCTTCGGGCCGTTTGTCGAAAAAGGCAACGGCGCGTTCGTGCGCAACCCGCAGTACTGGCACAAAGCGGCGGACGGATCGCCGCTGCCGCGCCTGGATGAAATCGTGCTCGCGAGCGGGCGTCCCGGCGAGCACGATTTCAGCGAGCTGCCGATTCTCGCGGAAGACTTCGAGGCGCTGAAGAAGATCGAGCAGAGTGGAAAGGCGCGCCTGTTCAATCTCGGCCCCGGGCTCGATGCCGACGCGCTGTGGTTTTCGCCGGACCTGTGCGGGGCGCGCGCCGAAGCGCGCGCAAGCAGCGCGAAGGCGGATAAGCCCTGGCTGACGGACGAAAAATTCAGACTGGCCGTGTCCACCGCGATCGATCGCCGCGAGTACTGCAAGCAGGTCTTTTACGGCGCCTGCGATCCGATCTCCGGCCCGGTGACGCCCGCCAACGCCTCGTGGTTCAACCCCGATCTGCCGCTGGGCCGGGCCGATGCGCAGCTGGCGCGCGCGATGCTCGCCGAGCTGGGTCTTCGCGATCGCACCGGCGACGGCATGCTGAACGACGCGGCTCGCCGGCCCGTACGCTTCTCGCTGCTCATCCGCAACGACGTGGCGTCTTCGGCGCGCGCCGCCACCTTCATCGCCAACACGCTGAAGGGCATCGGCGTCCTCGTCGACATCACTCCGGTATCCGCCAGTGTGCTCGGGGCCCGGCGGCAGAAGGGAAACTACGACGCCATCTACGATCGCATCGAGATGGACGACACCGACCCGGCCATGAACCTGGAGTTCTGGCTCAGCTCGGGCACGGCGCACGTGTGGTACGGCGCGCGTTCCGGGTCGCCGGCCGACTGGGAGCGCCAGCTCGATCAATTAATAATGAAGAACGTGTCGACGTTCGATCGCATCGAGCGGTTGCAGGCCTTCGTCGACGTGCAGAAGCTCTACCATCAGCACATGCCGGCCATCTTCTTCGGCGCGCCGCACGTGCGCATCATGACGAGCATGCGGACGTTGAACGCGACCCCGTCGCCGCTGCGGCCCCACCTCTTATGGAATGCCGAAGCGCTCGCCGCGCTGAAGTGAAGGCTAGCGTGTCCCGATGGTGTTCAGCAGGAAGGCCATCATGGCGCCCATCGCGGCAACCTGGCCGACCCAGAACAGAAACGACCACTTCAACAGATTGGCGTGCGACTGTGCAAGCCCAACCGCGGTCTCCCTTCGAACGCTGGCAAACTCCGCAGCCATCTCGCTTCGGACGGCGGCAAATTCCTTTGCCATGTCGACTCGGAGGGCGGCAAACTCCTTCGCCATGTCGATGCGCAGCGCGCCGATCTCCTCGGCAAGCCGCCGCTCGAACCGCTCTCCGGCTATGGCGAGCACGTCGTCCTTCCACTGACGGCCTGCGTTGTTGACCACCATCTGAAGCTCCGCCATGCCGTCATCGCCAAGCTTCTCCCTGAGCGCACGAACCGCTGACATTGCAGTGACACCTTTCCGACCCGACGACGACGATGCCATCGTCTGGAAATCGTCGTCAAGAAGAAAAGCATGCCAGAACCGACTACCATAGAACGCGGTGAACGAGGCGCTTCCATGACAAAGCTGCGGCAGGACATCGGCCACGCGATTCGACTGCTGAGGCGCGCCCCCGGATTCTCCGCGCTCGCGATTGCCACGCTCGCACTGGGCATCGCGGCCACCACATCCATCTTCACCATCGTGGACGCGGTCCTCCTTCGCCCGCTGCGATTCCCCGAACCGCAGCAGCTCACCATGCTGCTCCCGAGCTCGGGTTCGCGTCTGTCGCCGGAGTATTTTCACGAGTGGCGCACCGGCAGCCAGACGTTCGACGACATGGCCGCCTGGTCGACGAGCGCGCGAACATGACGGGACGCGGCGAGCCAGTGGAGGTGCTCGTCGATCGTGTCACGTCGAACTTTTTCGACGGTGCTCGGCGCACCGCCTGCCGCAGGGCGCACGTTTGCGACCGAAGCCAGCCTCGGCAGCGAACCGCCCGAAGTCGTGCTGAGCTACGGCTTCTGGCAGCGGCGTTTCGGCGGGCGATCGCTCCGCGATCGGTCAAACGATGACGCTCGACGGGGAGATTCTCACCATCGTCGGTGTGATGCCTGCGGCGTTTTCGCGGTTCGCACCAACGAGCTGGCCCAATCGCGCGCCGAGGTGTGGAGACCATTCCGCCTCGTGGTCGGGAAGCCGCAGCGCCGGAATGGGCGGGATGCTGAACGTGATAGGACGCCTCGTTAGCGGCGTCACGGCAGAGCGGGGGCAGGCGGAGCTTTCGACGATCGCGAGAAGGCTCGAGGAGCAGCATCCCTTCTTACAGCAGCGACTGGCGTATTACCGTCGTGCCGTCTGCTCGACGCCACCGTGCGCGACGTGCGGCTGATGCTGGTGGTGCTTTTTGGGGGCGTGGCGCTTCTGCTCGTCACCGCGTGCGTGAATGTCGCAAACCTCGTGTTGAGCCGAAGCGCGACGCGCGTTACCGAGTTTGCGATCCGGCAATCGCTCGGCGCGACGCGCTGGAGGCTGGTGCGGCAACTGCTGACGGAGGCCGCGGTCCTGTCGATGTTCGGCGGAACGCTTGCGGTGGTGCTCGCGGTCTGGGGAACGGATCTGCTCGTGTCGCTCGTGCCTGCCGGACTGGATCTTCCGCGCACCCGGGAGATCGACATCAGCGGAAACATGCTGCTGTTCGCGCTGCTCGTCACGACGGTGACGGCGATGCTCGTTCGGGTTCGTCCCGTCGCTCGGATCGGCCCGCTCGGCGGCAGCGGCGCTGCGCGAGACCGCGCGCGGCTCCTCCTCGGGCGCGTACCGGCAGAACTATACCGGCAGCGCGCTCGTCGTCGCGGAGGTCGCGCTCGCGCTCTTGCTTGTGGCCGGCGCAGGACTGTTGAGCCGCAGCTTCTGGGAGTTGGCTCGCGTGGCTCCTGGATTCCAGCCGGAGCAGGTGATGACGCTGCGCGTCACGCTTCCAGCGGCCAGGTACGACACGGATGAAAAGATCCGTGCGTTCAG
The DNA here is from genome assembly GCA_963850725.1 of Vicinamibacterales bacterium. GTDB lineage: Bacteria > Acidobacteriota > Vicinamibacteria > Vicinamibacterales > JAMQPK01 > JAMQPK01. The sequence goes on along the minus strand of CAWKMQ010000012.1, from coordinate 20,721 downwards.
CCGCGACCTGTTCGAACGTGTCGAGCGCCTGCCGGGCATGCAGGCGGTCGGTTCGGTCGGCTATCTCCCCATGAGCAACACCGGCGTGGGCGAACACTTCGAGATCGAAGGCCGCCCGCCCGTTCCGCCGGATGGAGATCGGCCTTCTTCCTGGATCAGCACGGCAGGTGGGCGCTACTTCGAGGCGATGGGAATCAGGCTCGTCCGTGGACGGTTCCCCCGCCATTCCGATACTGAACGCACACAGGGTGTGTTCGTCATCGACGAAGAGCTCGCGCGCAAGTACTGGCCGAATCAGGATCCGATCGGCGCGCGCCTCATCTGGCGCAGGACGGTCGAGGTGAGGCTTGCCGGCGAGGTGATCGGCATCGTCGGAGGTGTGCGCTGGGCCGGAAGGGCCAATAGCGCGCAACCGACGGCGTATTTCTGGTTTCCGCAGAATCCGGGCCGCGAGCTCAACATCGTCGCGCGCGCGGATGGCGATCCCGTCGCGCCTGGCCGCTCTCATCGCAACCCAGGTACGCGAGATCGATCCCAATCAGCCGGTGGGCGAGGTGCGTGCGATGAACGATTTCGTCTCAGACGATCTCGCGCGGCCCCGATTCACGATGCTCCTCGCTCGGCGCGTTCGCGTCAGCCGCGCTGCTTCTCGCCGCCATCGGCCTCTACGGCGTCATCGCGTTCTCGGTGACGCAGCGCACGCGCGAGATCGGCGTACGCGTGGCGCTTGGCGCCGAGTATCGCGATGTGCTCAAACTCGTGATGCGGCGCGGCATGCTGTTGATTGGTGCGGGCCTGGCCATCGGCGCGGCAGCCACACTGGCGTTCGGTCGGGTTCTCTCGGGATTACTCCATGGCATCAAGCCGAGCGATCCGGCGACGCTCGTCGTCAGCCGCACTCGTCTTGCTGGCGTGGCGATGATGCGACCTACGTTCCCGCCCGCCGCGCGGCGACAGTTGACCCCCTTCTGGCGCTGAAATGTGAGTAATTCTGCGCTGGTACATGGGTTGCACCGAGGCCCGTCAGCCCGTCGCGGTGTCCCCTGGAGAGGGCGGTTGGAAACTGAAACTGAGAACTGAAACTGACACTGAAAACCGACCATGAGACTCCTCCTCGCCCTTATCGCCACGGTTCTGCTGTCGGCGTGCGCCACCAATCCGGTGACCGGCAAGCGCGAGATCTCCTTCATGAGCGAGGAGAAGGAGATCAGCCTCGGCCGCCAGCTCGATGCGCAGGTGCGCCAAGAGATGGGCCTGTACGAGAACGACGAGCTGCAGCGATACGTGCAGGAGCTCGGGATGCGGCTCGCGCAGCGCTCCGAGCGGCCGAATCTTCCGTGGAGCTTCGCGATTGTCGATTCGCCGGCGGTCAACGCCTTCGCGCTGCCTGGCGGGTTCATCTACGTCACGCGCGGCATCCTCCCGTATCTGGACAACGAAGCGCAGCTGGTCGGGGTCCTCGGACACGAAATCGGTCACGTGACGGCGCGCCATTCGGCGGCGCAGTACACGCGCGGCATGGGCACGTCGCTTGGCGTGCTCGTCGGCAGCATCTTCGTTCCGGAGATCGCGCCGTTTGCCGATCTCGCCGAAGTCGGCGCCGGCATGGTGTTCATGAAATTCGGTCGCGACGACGAGCTGCAGGCCGATGCGCTGGGCGCGCAGTACACCGCGCAGGGCGGGTGGGATCCGGAGCAGGTGCCCGCGTTCCTCATGACGCTCGCGCGGATTTCCGAGGCGAGCGATCGCAACGGCGTGCCCAACTGGCTCTCCACGCACCCGCAGCCGGAGAACCGCGTGCAGCGCGTCGCCCAGACCGTCAGCAAGGTGCAGGACGGCTGGGCCGGATGGTACGTGGAACATCGATCGCGACGGCTATCTCGCGCGCATCGACGGCATGATCTTCGGGGACGATCCGGAAGAAGGCGTCGTGCGCGGCAATCTGTTCCTGCACGGGCCGATGCGGTTCTCGCTGGTGTTTCCCGAAGGCTGGGAGATTACGAACACCGCCGAGCAGGTGGTCGCGCAGGAGCCGGGCAACAAGGTGTACATGCTGATGCGCACGATCGAGCCGGCGCGCGCGCGTTCGCTCGAGGAGGCCGCGCAGCAGCACATGCGCGGGTCGGGCTACAAGGCCACGAACCTGACCAGAACCACGATCGACGGGATGGACGCGGTGCTCGGGACGTATGAAGGCAGCGCGTCGGGCATCGGCAAGGTCACCTCGCGCGGCGCCCACTTCGTGATGGGCCGCAACACGTATTTCATCGGCGGCATCGCGCCCCCCGACGCCTACGCGCGCGTCGAGGGCGACTTCGAGCAGACGATTCAGTCGTTCCGTCAGTTGAGCGCGGCCGAGGCCGACGCCATTCAGCCGAACCTGATCGATCTCTACACGGCACGTGCGGGCGATACCTGGCAGTCGATCGCGCAGCGCGCGGGGAAGGGCCTCGTGAAGGCGTCCACGCTTGCGATCATGAACGATCATGCCATCGACGATCAGCCGAAAGCGGGAGAGCGGTTGAAGATCGTCGTCGCCGGCTAGCAGAATATTTTCCTTTGCAGCAGGCCTCAGAGCCTCACGCCCAGCAGCACCGAAAACGCATTTGTCTTCACCGGCGCGGGATCCGGTTCGACCGCGACGTTGGAGAGGCCGCGCGTCAGGCGTGCATCCACCATCCATCGTTTGTGCTGCAGGCCGCCACCGAAGATGAGCAGGAAATTCCCCCCTTGACCTGCTCCTCGAGATCGGTGTGCCGCCCGGGGTCGGCGACCTGGCGGATTTCGGCGCTGCGCTTGAACGCGAACGAGGGCCCGAAAATCAGATAGAGCGACGTGCGCTCGTTCGTCTGTTTCGACAGCCGGGCCAGCAGCGGGAACTCGAGGTAGCGAATCAGAATCACCCTGTCGGCCGGCGCCTCCTGCTGGCCCGATGACGTGTTGACGGGCGGCGCGTCCTTGTCGCGAATCCGGTGTCCCTTCGCGGCAAAGAGCAGCTCGGGCTGGATCGTCAGCGGCCCCCCGAAGCCGATCGTCATGAAACCGCCGAAATTCATCGTCGGTTCGACGGCCACGGGGACGTCTTTGGGCGAGAACGTCTGCACGCTCGTCAGCGACGTGAACGACGGACCGAATCGCACGCCGTACTGGATCGTTCGAGTCGAGGAGGTCTGAGCAGCAGCCGGGGCCGTCTGGGCGGGCGCCGGGGCCGGTGGTGGTGTCTGAGGCGGTTCCTGAGCTCGAACCCGGGCGGCACTGATGAAAATCAACAGCGCAGCACAGGCGCTGAACCGGAGTCGCGTCATCTTGTTCCGCGATCTTACAACGCGGAGACGTATAATCCGCCACCTCATGCATCGAGTCTTCGCCGCGCTGTTGTTCGTTGGCGTGCTGCTGCTCCTCGTCGTCACCGCACCCGCGGCCCAGCAGCGCTCCATCGACGACTTCTTCCGCCAGTTCAGCGACGGGTGGGTGCGGCTGAATCCGGATCTCGCGGTGTTCACGCGCTACTTCACGGGCGAGGAACAGAATCGCCTGGAACAGCAGATGACGTCGTACTCGGCCGCCGCCGAACGTCAGCGGCGCGAGTACCTGAGGAAGGGGCTCGCAGAGCTGGGCAGCTTCGACCGCGCGCGCCTGACCGATGCCGAGCGGCTTTCGGCCGACCTGCTGCGCTATCAAGCTGCAGCAATATCTCGACGGAGAGAAGTTCGACGACTACGAGTTTCCGCTCGATCAGTTCAACGGCGCCAACATCGGCCTGGTGAACGCGCTGTCGGTGCAGCACGCCATCCGCACGCCTCGGGACGCCTCGAATTACGTCGTCCGTCTGGGACAGGTCGCCCCGCGTATGGCGGAAGCACTGGTCGAGGCGCGAGCGCGGGCGGCGAAGGATCTCATCCCGCCGCGCTTCATCCTGAACCTGACGATTACCCAGATGCGTCGATTCGTCGAGACGCCGGTGGCGCAGAATCCGCTCGTCACGTCGCTGGGCGAGGGTGTCTCGGGTATCAAAGAGCTTGCACCGGCAGAGCGCGCGGCGTTCGTTTCGAAAGCCGAACGCATCGTCTCCGATGCCGTGTATCCGGAATGGAAGACCGCGATTGCGTTCCTCGAGTCGCTCGTGCCGCGCTCGGCCGATAACGCCGGGCTCTGGCGGTTCGAAGGTGGCGCGGCGGCGTACGCGCACTTCCTGAAGGGATATACGACGACGAGCCTGACGCCGGACGAGATTCACGAGATCGGGCTGCGTCAGGTGGCACGCCTCGAGCGCGAGATGGATGTCGTGCTCCGCAAGCTCGGACGATCGAACGGCACGGTGAAGGAACGCGTCGAACAGCTCAAGAAAGACCTGAGCTATCCGCTGACCGAAGACGGCCGGAAGCAGATCATGGCCGATATCGACGCGATGATTCGCGAAGCCGAGCGCCGGTCGGCTCTGCAGTTCGACATGCGGCCGAAGGGCCCGGTCATCGCGCAGCCGTACCCGCGCTTTCGCGAGGCAAACGCCGCCGCGTCGTACACGGCACCGCCGCTCGACGGCTCGCGCGCGGCGATCTTTCAGATGCCGCTGCGGCCCGATCGCATGACGAAATTCGGCCTGCGCACGCTCGTCCATCACGAAACGGTTCCCGGCCATCATTTCCAGATCGGGCTGATGGTCGAAGACCAGTCGCTGCCGAAGTTCAGGCAGGCGCGGCTGTTCGGCGGCATCTCGGCGATCACCGAAGGGCTGGGCGCTCTACTCCGAGCGTCTGGCGGCCGAGTCGGGCTGGTATGACGGACGACCTCGGAGGGCCTGCTCGGACAGATGGACGCCGAGTTGTTCCGCGCCCGGCGCCTCGTGGCCGATACCGGCCTGCACGCGAAACGCTGGACTCGCGAGCAGGCCATCGACTACGGCATCGAGGCGAGTGAAATCGAACGATATGTGGTATACCCGGGTCAGGCGTGCTCGTACATGATCGGTCAGCTCAAGATTCTCGAGCTGCGCGATCGCGCGAAAGCGCAGTTGAAAGACAAATTCTCAGAGCGCGCGTTCCACAACGCAGTGCTCAGAGTCGGGCGCCGTGCCGCTGGACATGCTCGAGCAGGAAGTCGAACGGTACCTTCGCAGTCAGTGATTAGGGTCAGGGCTTAGGCGCTGAGGGCTTAGATTGAGTCTCGAACCTGGCACGCGACTCGGTGCATACCAAATCGCCGCCCTCATCGGACAAGGTGGCATGGGCGAGGTGTATCGCGCGCGCGATACGCGATTGAATCGCGATGTCGCGATCAAGGTGTTGCCCGCGCAGTTTGCCACCGACAGCCGATCTGCGCGCCGCGTTTCGAGCGCGAGGCGCGAACCATTTCGTCGCTGGAACATCCTCATATCTGCGCCCTGTACGATGTCGGCGAGCACGACGGCGTCGCGTTTCTCGTCATGCAGCATCTCGAAGGCGAGACGCTCGAGCTCAGGCTGAAGCACGGGCCGCTCGCGATTGACGATGCTCTGCGATACGCGATTCAGATTGCGGATGCGCTCGACAAAGCGCATCGCCAGGGCAGTGATCCATCGAGATTTGAAGCCCGGGAACATCATGCTCACGAAATCGGGCGCGACGCTGCTCGATTTCGGCCTCGCGAAAGTCGCAGGTGACGCCTGCCGCCGGCGCGCTGTCAATGCTCCCGACCGACGCCGCCCAATCTGACCGCACGCGGCACGCTGCTCGGCACGTTTCAGTACATGGCGCCGGAGCAACTCGAGGGCGGCGACGCCGACGCGCGCACCGATATTTTTGCGTTCGGCGCGGTGCTCTACGAGATGGTGACCGGCAGGCGTGCCTTCGAAGGGAAGAGCCAGGCGAGCCTCATCTCGGCGATCATGTCGGCCACGCCCGCTCCGCTGTCTGCGCAGCAGCCGCTGACGCCGCCCGGGCTCGATCGGGTGGTCAAGAAATGCCTCGCCAAAGATCCAGATGCGCGCTGGCAGAGCGCGAGCGATCTCGAAGACGAGTTGAAATGGATTGCCGAAGGCTCACGCGACGAGGCATCTGCAGGCGCCGCTCGAGTTGCGCCGAAGCGCAGCGCTCGCGTCGCATGGGCGTTGTCGGCGATTCTTGGCGCCGCTTTGGTGGCGGGTGCGGTGCTGTGGGCTCGCGCATATTGGCGCCCGGCTCCGGATGCCGGCGGCACCATCAGATTTGTCGCGACGCTGCCGGATGGATGGGGAGTCGCGCCGGTGCTGGCGTCGGGTCCCTCCACGGCTCCGCTGGCGATCTCGCCAGATGGACGACGACTCGCGATTGTGGCGATCGGGCCGGACAAGAAAACGCAGATCTGGATCCGCCCGCTCGACGCCTTGGCTGCGGTGCCATTGCCGGGGACAGAAGGCGCGACATCGCCGTTCTGGTCGCCCGACAGCCGCTTTCTTGCATTCTTCGCCGACGGTCAACTGAAAAAAACGGAGGCGGCTGGCGGCCCGGCCGTCACGATCTGCGCAGCTCCAACTCATATGGGTGGCACGTGGGGCACGAGCGGAGTGATCGTGTTTGCGCCGGTCAATTCATCTCCGCTTCACAAAGTGTCGGCGGCGGGAGGCGTGCCGGCACCGGCCACTCAATTTATCGAAGGCGAGACACAGCAGTGGCGTCCAAGCTTTCTTCCGGACGGCCGGCATTTCATTTACCGGTCTGATGTAGCCGGCGAGAAAGGATCGTTTTACGTCGCGTCGCTCGATTCGCCTGGCAGTACCGCTCGTGCTGCGGGCCGATTCGTCGAATGCCGTCTATTCGCAGGGGCATCTATTGTTCATGCTGGGGCCGACGCTGATGGCCCAGCCGTTCGATCCACGGCGGCTTGCGTTGTCGGGCGAGCCCGTTCCGATTGCGGACCAGCTGCAGACCCACGCGACGGTCCGGTACGGACTTTTTTCGGCGTCCGCCAATGGTGTGCTCGCCTACCAGACGGGAGATGAATCGCGCGGCAGCGAGCTGATCTGGCTGGATCGCGGCGGCAGGCAACTGTCGAAGCTGGGTGAGGCCGCCGGCTATTTAGATCTCGAGCTGTCACCGGACGGGACTCGTCTCGCCGTCGGCGTGCTCGATTCCGCCACGAGAAGAACGGACCTGTGGATTTTCGATATCGCCAGAAACCTCCGCACGAGGTTCACATCGGACCCGGCCAGGGAAATCGGCGCCCGGTGGACGGCCGACGGAAAAAATATTGCGTACCTCGTCGACGGGAAAGGCATCTTCCTGAAACCGTCGGGCGGTTCGGTGACAGAACGGCGGCTGCTCGAGTCGGCGCTTGGAGAGTATCCGGACAGCTGGTCGGTGGATCAGCGCTCGCTGCTCTACGAGATGAACGATCCCAAAACCTCGTGGGACCTCTGGGTGCTCCCGCTGGCCGCAGGGTCGAAGCCGTACCCGTTCATCCAGGCGCCATTGCGGCAGGAATATGGACGATTTTCGCCGGACGGACGATGGGTTGCGTATCAGTCGACCGAGTCAGGGCGCGAAGAAATCTACGTCGTGCCGTTCCCGGGTCCGGGCGATAAGGTGCAGTTGTCCACAAACAGTGGACGGTCCGCCCGCTGGCGCCCCGACGGTAAGGAAATCTTCTACCTCGGATCAGGCAACCGCCTGATTGCGGTATCTGTGGACGGCAGCGGGCCAGCGTTCAGGCCAGGTGTCGAGGTGCCGCTGTTTGAGGCGCCTCCGAGGAGAGGAGACTGGGCGTACGATGTGTCGCCCGACGGTAATCGCTTCGTCGTCAACACGCCAATCGACCAGGCCAGCACGGAACCGATTACCGTCGTTGTCAACTGGCTGGCTGGAACCGGGCACGCGCGTGAAGCGGGATTGGGGAGTAGATGAGCCCGGTGCGCGGCGTCATTCTCGCTGGAATTGCGGCGTGCGCGATGGGCTGCGCGCCTGCGCGATCTGATGCGCCGTCGGCTTCGAGCTCCACACCTGCTGTCATCTCTGAGTCGCATGCAGGCCAAAGGCGGATCGTACTTGTGCACAGATCAATATTGCGCGCGCTACCTGTGGGCAGCCGCGGCAAATCGGAGGTGACAAGTGGCGCTTCGAATCTCGGATTTCGTCTCGTGCGGGCCGCTGGTCAATAGCCGCATCCTGCGTGCCACCGTCGTGCTGCTTCTTGCGGCGGCCACGGCCGGCGCGCAGCCGGCGCTCGCGCAAGAGCGCGCCCGCGGCCCGAACGTCCTGGTCATCATGGCCGACGATCTGAACGACGACATGGGCACGTTCGGCCATCCGATGGTGAAGACGCCGAACCTCGATCGGCTCGCGAACGCGCGGCGTGCGCTTCGATCGCGCGTACACCCAGTTTCCGCTGTGCAGTCCCGAGCCGCGTCTCGCTGCTGACCGGCCTGCGGCCCGACACGACGCAGATTTCACGAGCTGCAGACCGATTTCCGCACGATTCTGCCCGACGTGCAGACGCTGCCGCAGATGTTCAAGCGCAACGGCTATCTCACGGCGCGCGTCGGCAAGATCTTTCACTACGGAAATCCGGGACAGATCGGCACGAGCGGCCTGGACGATCCGGCCTCGTGGGATCTCGTTCGTCAACCCGCGCGGCATCGACAAAGACGAAGAGACGGTGCTGACGAATCTGACGCCGGCACGCCAGCTCGGCAGCGCGCTCGCGTACTACGCGTCGCCGGCGCCCGATGAAGCAGCACACAGACGGCAAGGTGGCGGCGGAAACGATCGCGCTGCTCGAGAAGAACAAGGATCGGCCGTTCTTCATCGGCGCCGGCTTCTACCGGCCGCATTGCCCGTTCATCGCGCCGAAGAAGTACTTCGATCTGTATCCGCTCGATCGCATTCCGCGCTCCGCCGACCGCCAGGCGATCGCTGCAGCCGACCGCGCGCGCGTGGTTTACGATTCCGCCGCACTGGGGCGTGGCGAAGAGGGGCAGCGCGAGACCATCCGGGCGTATTACGCGTCGATCACGTTTCTCGACGCCAACGTCGGCCGCCTGCTCGACGCGCTCGACCGGCTGAAGCTGACCGACAACACCATCGTCGTCTTCATGAGCGACCACGGCTACCATCTGGGCGAGCGCGGTCAGTGGATGAAGCAGACGCTGTTCGAGCGCTCGGCGCGGGCGCCGCTGATGATTGCCGGGCCCGGCGTGTCGGCGAGAGGGCGCTCGACGACACGGATCGTCGAGTTCGTCGATATCTACCCGACGCTGGCCGACCTTTCGCGGATTGCCTGCACCGCCGCCGGGCTTGCACGGGCGATCGCTGAAGCCGTTGCTGAACAACCCGCAGGCGGCGTGGGAGCATCCGGCGCTGACGCAGGTGCGGACGAGGCACCGGCGATGCGACGTTCATGGGCTACAGCGTCCGGACCGACAAGTGGCGGTACACCGAGTGGGATGACGGCAAGCGCGGAGTGGAGCTGTACGACGAAGCTGCCGATCCCAATGAGATGCAGAACCTCGCCTCCGATCCGAAGCACAAAGCCACCGTCACCGAGATGCAGCAGCTGCTTCGGCGCATGCGCGGCGACTGGGGACGTAGGGATTAGGGATTGCGGATTAGGGATTAGGAGCATCGATGACGCGTCGCTCGCGAATTGTGCTGCTCATCGGCTGGTCATGCCGCCACCTGCGTTGGCGCAGCAGCCTGCCGCGCGCCGCGGCCTCGCGACCCAACATCGTCTGGATCTCGAACGAAGACATGAGCCCGCACCTCGGCGTCTACGGCGACGCGCTGGCGCGCACGCCGGTGCTGGATCGGCTCGCGCAGCGAATCCATCCGCTACACGCGCGCCTTCACGACGGCGCCCGTCTGCGCGCCGAGCCGGGCGGCCATCATCACGGGCATGTATCAGAACGCGATTGGCGCGCAGCACATGCGGACCACCGAGGATCGCGTGCCCGAGCTGCCCGGGCCGTACCTCGCGGTGCCGCCGTTCTACGTGAAGGCGTTTCCGGAATATCTGCGCGCGGCCGGCTACTACACGAGCAATCGCGCGAAAACCGACTACCAGTTCGGCGAGCCGTTCACGATCTGGGACGACCTCGGACCAGACGCGCACTGGCGCAAGCGGCCCGACAAGAGCCAGCCGTTCTTCTCGGTGTTCAACCTCGATGGTGACGCACGAGAGCCAGATTTTTCCGTCGAGCCCCGCGCGCAAAGGCAAGCCGCTCGTCACCGATCCGGCGAACAGTGCCGGTGCCTCCGTACTATCCCGACACGCCGCTCGTCCGTCAGGAGCTGGCGCGCATGTACGACAACATCGCCGACATGGATCGTCAGGCCGGCGAGATTCTGCGAACAGCTCGAGGCAGACGGGCTGGCCGACAACACGATCGTCTTCTACTGGAGCGACCACGGCGACGGCGTGCCGCGAGCGAAGCGCTCGCTGTACGACTCGGGCCTGCACGTCCCGCTCATGATCCGATGGCCGAAGATGGACGCCGGCATTGCCAACAGCGTCAACGATCAGCTCGTCAGCATGATCGATCTCGCGCCGACCGTCCTGGCGATGGCCGGCGTGGAGATTCCCGCACATCTGCAGGGGCGCGTGCTCGTCGGACCGAAAGCCGCGCGCGGCCGCCGCGAGTTCGTGTTCGCCGCGCGCGATCGCATGGACATCGAATACGACATGATGCGCTCGGCGCGCGACCGGCAGTTCCTGTACATCCGCAATTTCGCTCCCGAGCTGCCGTACGCCGGGCACATCATCTACCGGAACCAGAGCGACATCATGCAGGAGTGGTTCAGGCTGCAGGCCGAACGGGCGCTGAGCGGCGCGGCCGCGCTGTGGATGCGGACGCAGCCGGCCGGCCGAAGAGCTGTACGACACGCAGGCCGATCCGCATCAGATCCGGAATCTCTCGGACGAGATCCAAGCATCGCGAGACGCTCGAGCGCATGCGCAAGGCGGTGACCGACTGGATGGCGCGCATCAACGATCAGGGGCTCGTCAACGAGCCGGAGATGATTCAGCGCATGTGGCCCGGCGGCGTCCAGCCCGAGACGGCGCAGCCGTACATCGTCCTGCGGCGGACGCCGACGTTCAGTCGCGCCGCCGTCGATGAGCGTCGAAGGCGCCGACGGAAGTCGTGATCTACGTGCCCACGCAGGGCGCGTCGATCGGCTACACGACGGAAGACGGTCCGTCGGCGAAGTGGCGGCTGTACACAGGGCCTATCCTCGTCGAACGCGCCGATGACGCTTCGCGCAAAGGCCATCCGCTACGGCTACAAGGAGAGCGCGGAAGCGCGGACGACGTTTACCGGGGACTACCCGCCTCAGTCGAAACACTCGTTGACGCTCACCGACAGGTCCGGCAGGACGCGGGAGACGTATCGTTGATTGCCGCTGACGACACGTCGCCGTCGCCTATGCGGCAGTCGACGACGTCGATGCGTCGCGTCGCCGCATGCACGAGCCAGCATTCCCGCACACCGTATCGCGATACCAGGACAGTTTGATGGTCCGGTCGCGATGCTCCGTGCCCGGCGACGCCACCTCGACGACGAGATCGGGTGCCCCCCAGACATGATTCCTGATGATGTCGGTGCGTTCGCTGGAGATGAACATCACGTCGGGCTGCACGATGAGGCCGGCTTCCTGGTCGAGGACGACATCCATCGGTGAAACGCAGACGTCGCCGAGACGCCGCTCTTCGACGTGGGCGCTCAGCAGACGGAACAGCCGTCCCACAACGGTCTGATGTTCATAGTAGGGCGTTGGCGGTTCTCGAACGAAGCCGTACACCAGTTCGGCCGGCCGGTTCGATTCGTCCCTGCTGAAATATTCGCTTGTTGTGATGCGCTTCTCCATACCGACGACGATGCCATCGTCGCCGGTGGTCGTCAAGTAGACAATTTCATGCGAAGACGCGGCCCGCAGGTATGATCGCGTACGAATGCCTCTCATTCTGAACAACGCGCTGCCGCTCCACTGGGCCGTCGGCGGGGCGGGCATCGCGGCCGTCACGTTGTGCCTGTTGTTTGTCGCGAACCGGCGACTCGGTATCTCGGCAGGATTCGAGGACGTGTGCGCGCTCGTGCTGCAGCAGCCGTACTTTGCCCGCGGCAGCCTGCGCGCGGCGCGACCATGGCGCCTGCCGTTTGTGGCTGGCCTCGTGCTCGGCGGATTTCTTTCGGCGGTGTCCAGCGGTGGATGGGAACCCACGTGGTCGCTCGGCGTGTTCGATCAGGTCATCGGCCTTGGCCCGCTGGGAAAGCTGGCCTGGATGTTCGTGGGCGGGCTCTTCATTGGGTTCGGCACGCGGCTCGCCGGCGGATGCACGAGCGGACATGGCATTTTCGGCATGTCGAATCTCGAGCTGCCGAGTCTCGTCACGACGATCAGCTTCATGGCTGGCGGGGTCGTGACGACGCAGATGCTCTACCGGGTGGTGTTCAACTGATGCTGCTGCTGTACATCCTGCTCGGGACGGTCTTCGGTTTTGTCCTGAGCCGATCTGGCGCGAGCGACTACACCTACATTCAGCGCATGTTCCTGTTCGAGGATTTCCACATGTACGGGCTCATCGGCAGCGCCATCGCCGTCACGGCGCCTGCTCTCTGGTTGCTGCGGCGTAGTGGGCGCACGACTTCGGGCCGATCGCTTCAGGCTGCAACCAGACCCCGCCACTATGGCCACGTGGCCGGCGGGTTGTTGTTTGGTGTGGGATGGTCGATCGCCGGCATGTGTCCGGGGCCTATCTTCGTCAATATTGGCGAAGGAAAAATCTACGCCGTCGCGGCACTCGCGGGAGCGCTGGTGGGAACGGGATTTTTCGGCGCGATCTACACGCGCCTGCAGGCGCCGCTGAGACTGCCGCCGCTCGCCGTTGGGACGGGAGAGGGCTAGCACTCGCTAGTTCATTGGTACTTGTGTTCGATGACCAACGGCATCGTTCAATCACCACTCAGACTTGGACAATCCTGGCGTGCGAAAAGCACACCCTAATTCCCAGGTGGGACACGTTTTGTGAGCTCCTCGAACCAGTTGACGATGAAGTGGATTTCAAGCGCGAATCCACCCTCGGCCGCCGATCCCCTGGGAGCACTACCGATGAATTTTCCATCGGGCAACACGTCAAACGTGCGAGTGGAGGTCAGCCCGGGACCCGCGTAAGTCAATGTCCCTCGCGGAATCGGCCTCGGTTTGCCGAAAGAGAGTGTCGGCAGTGTACTCACGGCTATCGCAACGAATTCTTGAGGGCCGGGGACGTAGTACAACTCCTTGCCATCCGGCGACCAGAGCGGGTGATGCGGATCGTAACCGTAAGGAACTTGATACTTCGTGCCTGTCGCGGGAAAGGGCTGGATAAAAATCGTAGGCACCGCGCGCTCGCCGTCCCTCGATGCATAGGCAACCCATCGTCCGTCCGGCGAGAAGACGGCATCGATGTGATGATCGGTCGTTGTAATCCCTCCAAATGGTTGTGCTTTTCTGTTGGCAACGTCAAAACTCCAGAGACTGACTGCCGAGCCCCTGATCACACTGAAGAGAAGGTGGCTTCCTGATGGGGACCATGATTCTGGGACGTGGGCGGTACCGGGCTCGGGTTTTGTCAGTCGTTCGACCTGTCCGGAACCGTCCGCCTTCTGCCAGAAAATGCCGAAGTCTTTCTCTCGGTCTGACTGGAATGTGATCCGCTGACTATCAGCGGTCCAGATCGGAAACCGATTCCGCCCACCGAAAGTCAGCCTTCGAGGGGCGCTCGTCGCTCCTAGGTCGTGCACCAGGATTGCCGCGTCATCGCTCTGACGTCGTTCGACAGTTAACAACTTTCCATTCGGAGCGACCCGAGGGAAAAAGTATCCTGCCGGGGGAAGATTCAGTTGAGTAGTTGATCCGTTACTGTCCAAAATGACGATGTCGTCGTCCGCCCGAATTCCTGCAGGCCCTGGTGCATAAACGAGTGTTCCATTCTGAGCTACGTCGAACTGAGCGGCTCCGATCACTCCCGACGCGTTGACCCTTCGCACGCCTTCTACGACTGGCGACGCCTCGCCAGTGATCTGAAGGCTGTCGACATCGAACGGGGCCGCCAGCAACACACCGCCAACCGCATAGACAAGATGTCCAGTCGGAACGTAACGCCCGCTGCTGCCACCTGAGACCAACACTTTTCGTTCACGTGTTTGAAGCGAAACGGCAACGACCTTCCCTGAATTCCACTGCAAGTCGTCGCGATCGGTCACCGAAAACAAAACATGACGCCCGCCGGGGAGAAGCTGAACTCCATGCGCGACCTCTGTATCGGCCAGACGTACCAGCTCTTCCTGAGGTCCTCCGCCGGCCGCCACTTTCATGATTGCAGTCGTAGTGACAAATACAATCGAGTCGCCCTCCCAGCTCATACCCAGTGGATTGTTCGCTGTTGCGATGGTGATCGGCGCGCCTCCCGCTACCGCGACCTTTTTGATCACTCCGCTCCCACTCGGATTGTTCTCGACTGCCGTTCGCGCCCAGAATGCGATTGACTGTCCGTCAGGAGAAAAAACCGGGCTTGTCACGCCGCCATTCGGATTCTCCGTGCCATTGATTGGTGTTGGCACCAGCTGATCGAGATGGCGCAAATAGATGCGGAGGTTGGCCACATAAGCCAACCGCGAACCATCGGGTGATATCCCGAGCAGCACCCGTCCTGTATTAGTGAACTGCTGTCCGGCTGGCAATGAGAAGACAAACCGTGTGATGTCGCGCGGTACAGGCCGCACCGAATTCCTGAACACTGCAGCGGTGATGCCGCTGGCCGCTAATGCCGTTCCAGCAATGAGTGCAAGAACTCTTATTGGTTGTATTCTTCTTTTTTGGTGCTGGCGACCGGCAGGCTCGTTTTTCGCGATTTCGATTTCGGCGCGAACGTCGCCGATAGCCTGCCACCTGTTCTTTGGGTTCTTGTTGAGGCATCGCCTTACGACTTCATGAACGCGCGGCGGCAGATTCGACGGCAATGCGTTCAGATTAGCGTCGTGAACGATGACCGCAGCGAGGACATCGGGTGCGGTATCGCCGCGAAATGCCTGGCAGCCGGTGAGCATTTCGAAGAGCACCACGCCGAAGGCGAACACATCGCTGCGGTGATCCGCTGGAAGTCCCTTCGCTTGCTCCGGCGACATGTACGCGGCAGTCCCAAGGATGACGCCGGCCTGAGTGGCCATCATGCTGAGCGTCGGAGAGTGGGAAAGGTGCCGGGTCCGCCTGGTCGCGGCGAACTGGTCCGCGTCTCGTGTCCATGGCTTTCGCCAGGCCGAAGTCGAGCACCTTGACCTTGTCGTCTGTCGTGATCTTGATGTTCGCGGGTTTCAAATCCCGGTGAATGATGCCGCGTTCGTGCGCCGCCTCGAGGGCTTCGGCAATCTGGACGGCGATGCTGAGCGCTGTCTTCACCGGAATCGGGCCGCGCTGAATACGTTCGGCCAGGGTTTCCCCTTCGACCAGCTCGAGCACGATCGCGCTCGCCTGTCCCGAGCCTGACGAAGGATCCGCTTGCTCGAACCCATAGACGGCGCCGATGTTCGGATGGTTGAGCGTGGCGAGCAGCTCGGCTTCGCGCTGAAACCTCGCAAGTCGATCGGCATCGCTGGCAAACGCGTCAGGCAGGACCTTGATCGCGACCTCGCGCTTCAGCCGCGTATCGCGTGCGCGATACACTTCTCCCATTCCGCCGCTGCCGATCAGGGCGATCACTTCATACGATCCGAGACGGGTGCCGGTGGCGAGACTCATTGAACTGCAGCCAACCAGTTCACGATGACGGTGAGAGGCGTGGTTCTCGACTGCTGCTGGAGCGCATTGACCAGGAATCGTTGGCCGTCCTTCGCAACGGCGATTTGCCTTGCCAGGGTGCCCGGGATCGCGCTTTGAAAGAGCGGCACTGGTGCACTGCGCTCGAACCCGGCCCGGCGCCGAGCTGATCGTGGAAGCCATCACTGTCAAGTCGGATGACAGGAAGAACAGCTCCTTGCCATCAGGCCGCCAGAACGGTTGCATGCCACCATTTGTCGAGACTTGAAACTTGGCGCCGGTCGGGGGGAACGGCTGCACGTAGATTTGAGCTTGCCCGCTTTCGTTCGATTGATACGCGAACCATCGCGTGTCGGGTGAAAAGGTGGCGTTCGAGCTCGTTGAATGAATGATTCCACCAAGGCAACCGGTTTACGCTCGCCGAAGAGTGGTAGCAACCATAAGTCGTTTGCTCCTGGCCCTCCCGTGCGGGCGTAGGCGATATAACGGCCATCCGCTGACCAGTCGGTCGGCATGATTGTGTCCAGAGCGCCGCCGCTCGATGTCAACAGCGCTTCCTCATCGGCCGTGCCATCCACACGCCTCCGGCGGATACTCGAAGTGCCCTGGCGATATCCCTGAAAGGCGATACTCACGTTGTCCGGGGACCACACTGGATGCAGATCGGCGCCCGCATCGAACGTCAGACGGCTGAGTGTGCCGACGGAGTTGTCAAGGATCCAGAGATCTGCGTTAACCGGTGTCCCCACGGACCGGATGACCGCAACTTTCCTGTTGTCAGGTGAGATCGCGATTTCCTGGAAATTCCCGACGGTTTCGAGCGTGCCCGATTCGACGTTGCCGATAACGCCGAGCTCGCGTCCGTCCCGGTCGATCCAGGTCAGCCTCGTCTGCGTTTGTGCGAGCCCGGTGGCGGACACGAGGTGCCGCTTTCCGAAACCGAGAAGCTCGTGTAACGACTGCCTTCACTTGAAACGCTTTCGACGACCGGAAACGAGGCACCCGTCGTTTGACGTGAGGTCCATCAAACGGCTGCGCGATCAGTTTGCCGTTTTGGTTGAACAGCAGATGGCCCGATGCAAAGGCGGCAGATGACTCCGCTTCCACGACTGTCGTCGATTCCATGCTGTCCAACATGCCGATTCGAATTCGGCCGGGTTTTGATGGGGGACAGCAGGTGCCCACTGATGCGTTGTAAAGAAAATGCCTGCCGTCCGGCAGAAAGGAAGGGAACCTGTGGAATGTTTCGCCGTACTCTTTGTCGAGTGTTGAGACTGCTTGCGGATTGCCTCCAGCCGATGGAATGCGGAGCAAGAACGCTGCCAACCACAGCTGAGGGTGCGAAGATAATGACATTTTCCCGATTCCAGGCACCGCCTCGACCCGACGCGGCATCGCACAGCACCGTGGGTGGGCCACCGGCAACTGGCGCTTTCTTGAGCTTTCCCTCCGCGAAAAAGCCAACATAGCGACTGTCCGGCGACCGAAGGGAAACGACGCGTCTTCGGTTCCGGCAATCGGACGTGCGATGGCTGAGTCTAACGATCTGAGCCAGAGCTGAAACCGATTTCTGGGCGCTCGCCACGAAGACGATACTGCGGCCGTCTGGTGCGATGGCCAGTTGTGGCGCCGTGCCCGTGCCGCCGCCGGGTCGTGTGGCGAACGTGGTGTTGGCGGGTGGCTCGATCGTGAATTGAATCGGTTCCACGCGTGGCGCGGCTTCGCGCAGGTGTTGCGCCGCCATGACGAGGAATGCCAGTGTCGCGATGGCGGCGATCGTCCAGGAGATCCGATGGCCGGCGGCTGTTGCGTCGCAATGGCGGGTGCCACCGGCTCAGCGGCGGCCATCGATGTCGCCCACTTCAGATCTCGCAGCAGGTCTCGCGCGCTCTGGTAGCGGTCGTCGGCGTCTTTTGCGAGGCAGGTCGTGATGATTCGCTCGACTGTCTTGGAGACCTGCGGTTGGAATGTAGACACGGCGGGCGGTTCGTCTTTCAGGATCGAACCGAGGAGGCTGGCCCGCGTCTTCCCTTCGAACGCCCGGCGCCCCGAGAGCATTTCGAACAGGAGGGCTCCGAACGCGAAGATGTCCGGTGCGCGCATCGGCGTCGAGCCCCTCGATCTGCTCGGGCGCCATGTACTGAAAAGTACCCAGGATGGTGCCCTTTGCCGTCATGGACGGGGGAGTCGTCGGCATCATCGACAGCCCGGATACCGCGACGACCGGCCCGGCAGTTTTCGCGAGGCCGAAGTCCAGGAGCTTCGCGCCCGATTTGGTAAGCATCACGTTTGCCGGTTTGAGATCGCGGTGGGTGATCCCGGCGCGATGAGCCTTGTCGAGCGCGTCGCAGATTTCGATGCCGATGCGGATGGCTTCGGGATAGGGCAGCGCACCCTTGGCCAGACGGGCTTCGAGTGTTTCGCCCTCCAGGCACGGCATGACGAGAAACGTGCTGCCCTCATGCTCGCCCACATCGTACAAAGCGCAGATATGCGGGTGCTCGAGCGATGAAATCACACGGGCTTCACGTTCGAATCTCGTGCGCAATTCAGGATCGCCGGCGAACTCGGGTGCGAGGATCTTAATGGCAACCGTCCGGTCGAGGCGGGTATCCGCTGGCGCGATAGACCTCTCCCATGCCACCCGCCCCGAGCAGCGACACGATTTCGTACGCGCCGAGACGGGCGCCGGATGTGAGGGGCATCTAGGAGAAGAGGCGCGATTATATACGGTCGCGGTTGCGGTTTCGGGGAGCGTGACCTGCGCCCTTCGATTTTCGACGGGCGCCTTTCGACCCGCAGACGCCGTGGCCGGCCCCTTTCGCGGAGACCAGCCACGACGCCGGGCAGGTGAGTTTTACGCTAGCCGTTATGCGCGGGCGTGCGCGGCTTGCAGCTCGGCCACAGTCGCCGCGCTGTCGAAATACTCCTGGAACGCGACGACCTTCCCATCTCTCAGCGTGAACGAGTGCACCCACACATTGTCGAGCACCTTGCCGGTTGCCCGGACGGCGGCGGACTCATCGCCAAACACGATCACGCGGTCCCCCTGCGCGATGAACTCCTTGGGCTCGAAGCGCTGGATCTCGAAGATCTCGTTGACCGTGCCAAAAAACTCGCCCACCGCCTGACGGCCGGTGCGGCGTCCGCTCGTCTTGAGCTCGGGCGGGCCCGGCGTGACCCACTCGATCTGCTCGTCGAACAGACTGAGCAACGTTTCAATGTCGCCATGGCCGAATGCCTCATAGCCCCGCCGGACGATCTCGAGATTCTGCTGTTCGCTCATCGTGCCTCCTCCGATATGAGAACTGAGCCCGCTGAATAAAGGGGGTGGAAGCCGGAGAGCCTACAACTCCGATCGCGCACGGGTTCCGGCGCAACTGAAGTTGCGCCCTACATAACCGCTAACGTTACGGCGAGGGCCATCCCGACGCCGGCAGTCCGGGCGTCACCTTCAACGCGTTTTCGAAGTACAGCTTCCGGAGCACGGCATCGGGGAGATTCATGCCGTACAGCTTCCAGAACGCGTGATAGTCGCGGTAGTAGTCGAAATACTCATCGGCGGTCTCGAACACGCGCCAGTAGTACGGAAACTCCGAAGGGGCATAGGTGTCCTTGCCGAACAGCACGCGATTCTGATACTTCGTGAAAAACGCCGCGGCCGCGCGGGGCTGACGGCCGAAGTCATACAGGACCGCCGCCACCTCGAGATACACGTTCGGCAGCCTGTCGACGAGCGCGGCCGCGCGCTTGAGGTCGTGGCCGTGATAGGCGAAGTGCGCCGCGATGAATCTGCGTCTTCGGATGCTTCGCGAACATGCGATCGCGCTCGGCGATGAGCTGCGTCGAACTTCACCTGTCCGGGGCTGTAGTTGCGGCGGCTCGGAAACAGCGCGAGCTCGAGCCATCGCTCGTTCGTGTAATCGGGCGGTTCGAAGAACGCGGGGGGCTCGCGCTGTGTGAATCAACACCGGCACGTTGAGCCGGCCCGCGGCGGCCCAGACCGGATCCAGCTCGGGATCGTCAATCGCGATCCGCGAGCCGTCCGCCTTGCGCGCGGTCATCCCCAGGTCCTTGAAAATCTTCAATCCGATAGCGCCGTTCCTGACGTCCTGTTCGAGCTGTGCCGCCGCCTTGGTGCCCCAGCCCGCCGCGAATCCGGCCGAAGTCGAGGTTGGCGAACACCGTAAAGCGATCGCGATACGGGCTCCGTCGAATGGCGTCGACGTTCTGCTTGAGGCGCTCGCCGCTGCCGCCGCTGAGATTGTTGAGCACGCGCAGGTTCAGCGCGTCCATTTCGCGGACCAGGCGCGCCATGTTCTCGGGAGTCGCAGACTGATGGCTATGGATGTCGACGACCGGAAACTTCGCCTTCGGCACTGGATGCTCGTCAACGACCAGCGTCGATTTCGGGCGGTAGTCGACGATGCTGGGCGGCGGCGTTTCGGGCGCCTGACAGCGCCCCTTGCGCACTTCGGTCTGCCCGGGCGGGCACTCGCCGGCGCGTGCCGCGGTTTTGGGTAAGCGCGGACCGGGGGCCCGCTGCGCGACGAGCAGCGCCGTAGCCGCAAGCAGGATCGAACCCGTCGCGATCGAGATGCCTTGGCGCATGGGGACGAATTCTACGCAACTCCGTCATTTTCCCGACGAAAAAGCCGCGAATACCGTGAATTTGGGATCGGGAATTCCGGATGGGGAGGTTACGATAAAAGGATCTCGAAAAGGAGCCGAATTGCCGAACTTTGGGAACGGCTGGGTCATTCGTTTCGCGGTGGCCGCAGCGCTGGCCGCGAGTGTCGTGCGCCTGATGCCCAGCAGAAATCCGATCCGGCGGCGGCGTCGGCGGAGCCGGCGTATCGCGCCGTCGTCAACACCTACTGCCTGTCGTGCCACAACAGCAAGTCGAAGGCTGGCGGCCTCGAGCTCGATACGATCAACGCGCAGCCGCCCGGCGATCACGCGGAGGCGTGGGAAAAGGTTG
>CAWKMQ010000011.1:0-217995 GCA_963850725.1 Vicinamibacterales bacterium | reverse complement strand
GAACCGGCAACTGATTCTGCCGGAGCCGCTGTAAACGGCATGTCCATTTCCTCCAGGTCGATCAGCGGGTTCTCGTCCTGGGTCGCCACCAGTTCGCGGGCCTCGGCCTGGGTGTCCACGCTGGGCATGGAGCCGGGCAGCGGCCGCCGGGCGGATTCCTGCAGGAAGTAGATGGCGACGGCGCCGATCGGCCGAGGTGGCCATGAGGTAGTAGGCCGGCATCATGTCGTTGCCGGTCGCGTGGATGAGGCGCGGCAATGATGAACGGGGTGGTGCCGCCGAAGATGGCCACGGCGAAGTTGTAGGCGATGCCCATGGCGCCGTAGCGGCTGGCCGTGGGGAACAGTGCCGGCAGCGCCGAGGCGAGATTGGCCACGTAGAACGTCACCGGGAACGCGACCAGGGCCAGGCCGGCGAGCGTGGACCAGATGTTCCCGACGCCGATCAGCAGGAACGCCGGGGCGGCCAGGACCACCGTGCTGACGGCACCGATCCACAGCACGGGGCGGCGGCCGATCCGGTCCGAGAGCTTGCCGGTCAGCGGGATGCACAGGCCATGACCACCAGGACGGGGATGGTCAGCAGCGTGCCGTGGACCTCGTCGTAGCCCTTGTTGCGGTCAGGTACGTGGGCATGTAGGACGTCAGGGCGTAGCCCACCGTGTTGGCGGCGGCCACCAGGATCATGGCCAGCATGATGAGCGCCAGTAGGCCTTGAAGATGCCCACCGGGCCCTTGGAGGCGGCGACGTCGACGCGGTCTGGCGTCCTTGGCGACGGCCTCCTGGGCCTCCAGGGTGGCCTGGAACGCGGGCGATTCCTCGATCTTCATCCGGAAGTAGACGGCGATGAGGCCCAGCGGGCCGGCGATCAGGAACGGGATGCGCCAGCCCCACGCCTCCATGGCGGCCTGGCCCAGGGTCAGCTGCAGGACGGACACCAGGGCGGCGCCGAGGGCGAAGCCGAGGTAGCTGCCCATGTCCAGGAAGCTGGCGAAGAAGCCGCGGCGCTTGTCCGGGGAGTGCTCGCTCACGAACGTGGTGGCGCCGGCGTACTCGCCGCCGGTGGAGAAGCCCTGGACCAGCTTGGGGACCACCAGCAGCACCGCGGCCCAGATGCCCAGCAGCGCGTAGCCGGGCAGCAGGCCGACGGCGAAGGTGCTCGCGGCCATCAGCATCAGGGTCATGGCCAGGACCTTCTGGCGGCCGATCTTGTCGCCAAGCCAGCCGAAGAAGACGCCGCCCAGCGGGCGGGCGATGAACGTGGCGGCGAAGGTTCCCAGCAGGAACAGGTTCTGCACGGCCTTGTCCGCTTCGGGCAGGAACACCGGCCCCATGGTGGTGATCAGGTAACCGAACACGCCGACGTCGTACCATTCCATGGTGTTGCCCACGATGGTGCCGCCGAGCGCTTTCTTGAGCATCGGCTGGTTGACGACGTTGACGTCGGACTCTTTGAGTCGGCGGCGAGGCAGTAGCTTTGGTTTCTTCGCGCCCTGTGGGTCGCGCTTGGTTGGTCCCGCTGGCGTTCATCACGCCTGCTGAAGAGTCGGTCATGCTTCGGTCTTTGGGCATTTGGGCTGCTCCTAGTGGAGGTCATTTGCTTGCGACTTGTAGCTGCCCCGCTCTGGGCAGGCTTTCAATTTTACGCGATTTCTATGGAGTTTCCGAGTTCGGTGGCGTATGATCCCGTGTTTCGGCCCGTATCGGGGTCTTGTTAGCGGATTTCTTTTGCCGCCGTTTCACCGCGCCATTGCACGGAAACCCCGGTAGCCCGGGCCTCGTTCCAAACTTTTTCCCCGCGGGACGCCGGCCCCCGAAATCCGGGCCAAACCGCACGATTGGGGCCGGCGCGGCCGCCGGCCGGGGGCGCCGCCGCACCATCAAAAAGGGGGTACCCAACGGGTCCGGAAAGCGCTTAAGGTTGACATCAGCGCAGTGCTGATCACGACCACCCAAGGAGAACAGTCCATGACTGGCAAAAAGACCAAAAAGAGCGGCAACAGCGGGGCCGAGGGGGACGACAAGTGCCAGGCCAAGCCGCGGGAATGGCATCAAGTCGCGGCTGACGGACGCCCAGCGGGAAATGCTGGCCAGCAAGTCCCGCGGCGGCGCCGGCTCGCAGAGCGTTGCGCCACGGCCACAAGCCCACACACGTCAGCGGCAAGCAAGGCCCGGCCGAGAAGAAAGTCCGCTGGTAGCCCTGCAGACATCGCAGTCCGGCCGACCTACGATTGGTGGACACTTCATTTCACAGCTTATTTCGACGACGCAAGTCGGCAGCGCAAATCGAGAGCGGAAAGGAAGAGCAATGGCGGAACACCAGTTCGGAGACGAGATCAAGCCGGAGGTTGCCAGTCACTTGGCGGAGTCCATGGGCGAGGCGCCCGCGCCGGAGCTGAAGCTCCCGCCCGCCCGGCAGCCGGCGGGCAGCAGTGGCCGGACGGCAACGGCAAACGGCGCCATCCCAAGGAACGCGGCATCGCCCACGGACGGCTGGGCCATGAGGCAGCCGTGACCGCGGTCCACCGGACCAGCCGGCCGCAGATGCCGCACTCGTCCTAAACCAACGCAGCGGCGACCCATGCGCCGGCGGCAAACAGCCCGGGCCGGGCCTGCAAGGGCCGCCCGGCCTTTTCACTGCCTTCAGTCCGGTTCCAGCCACCGACGTCCGCCGGCGCTCTTGTCCAGGCGCCAGCCGCGCCAGACCGGATGCCGGAGTTTCCCGCCCCCGGTCCATTCCCCGAATGTCACCTCGCCCACAAGCCTGGCGTCACCCAGTGCGCGTCCGAGGCGTCGGCGCCGGCACGTCATTGAACGGGGAGGTCTTCCTGGACAGGGCATCCATCTGCTGCCGCAGTTCCGTAGCTCACGGTCGCTGAAGCCGCTGCCCACGCGTCCCACATACCGCAGCTTGTCGCCGTCCGGGATGCCCACCAGCAGCGACCCCACGGAGTCTGCCCGTGCCGCCCTTGCCGGGGCGCCAGCCGCCCACCACCACTTCCTGGGTGCGTTCGAACTTCAGCTTGAGCCAGGACCTGCTGCGCTGCCGCTGACATAGCGGCCGTCCATGCGCTTGGCCATGATCCCTTCAAGTCCCAGTTCCCTGGCGCTTTCCAGGATGTGTCCGACTTCGCGGTCGAGCACCTCGGACAATTCCACCGGGCCGCCGGCGGCGCAGCGCTCCAGGCGCGCCCGGCGCTTCCGCAGCGGCATCCTGCGGAGGTCCTCGCCGGCGTCGGACAGCAGGTCGAACACCATCAGCCGGACGGGCGTGGCGGCCCTCGCCTTCGCGACGTCGGCTGCCTTGGTCAGCTTCATCCTCCCCTGCAGCAGCCCGAAGTCGGGCCGCCCTGAAGGCCCGACGGCGACAATCTCGCCGTCGGCGATGAAACCCTGCTCCGGCCAGCATGTGCGGTCCGTCAGTTCCGGATAGCTTGCGGACATGTCGTTTCCGTTGCGGCTGATCAGCCGGATCCTGTCCTCGTCGCCGATGATGATGGCCCGGATGCCGTCCCATTTCAGTTCGAACTGCCAGTCCATGTCCGCGAAGATCGGCAGTGGTTCCGGCGCCCGCGAGCATCGGGGTGAACTCGCCGGGGCGAGGCTCCTGTTCGCCTCGCGTCACCTGCCGGACGCACCCTCCGTTCTTTCCGGCGGCTTTCCCCGCGGGAGCACCGTGGCCCTTTTGCCCGGTCCATCAGGTGAATAAGCCACTGGGCCGTTCGGGGCCCTTCGGCCCTGTCCCGGCTGGTCCGGATCAGCGCGAACCTCCGGGTGCCGCCCAGGCCGCCGCCGTCCGCCCCTGTCAGTGTGGCGATGACTTCCTTGCCCGCGATCCATTTTTCGCACTCGTAGTAGCCGTGGTCCCAGACGGTGACGGTTCCGGCGCCGTACTGGCCTTTGGGGATGGTGCCTTCGAAGTCGAGGTAGTCCATGGGGTGGTCCTCCGTCTGGACCGCCAGGTGGTTCTGCGTCCCGCTCGTGGGCACGCCCTTCGGGAGCGCCCAGGACACCAGCACGCCGTCCCGTTCCAGCCGGAAGTCGAAATGCAGCCGGCTGGCGTGGTGCTCCTGGATCACGAACCTCTCCCGGATGGTGCCGCGAGTTCGGCCTCCGCCCGGTGCCGGTCCGCGGTGAACGGCTCGGGGGTCCCGTCCGGGTCCCGCATGGAGCGGTACTTCTCCAGCCGCGGGTCGTGTGTCCGCCGTCGGGAGTGCCGGCGCTGCCTGACCGGCTACCGGACTTGCCGCCGGACTTGCTGCTGTCCGCTCGTCGGCCGCCGCCGTCGGAAGGGCCTGGCGTGGCCGCCGCGGGCGGAGATCGCGGCGAAAGGATCCTTGCCGTCCTTCACCCGCCGCATGACCTCCTGGTAGTCCAGTTGTTTCAGCGCGGGCGAGCTCAGTTCGCGCCAGGTCCGCGGGGCGGCCACAGTGGGCTGCAGCCGGCCCGCGGAGCGAATACGGCACGATGGTGGTTTTTGCCGCGTTGTTCTGGCTCCAGTCCACCAGGACCTTGCCGGCCCGCAGGGTCTTCTTCATGTCGCTGACGGCCAGGTCCGGGTGGTCCGCTTCCAGCGCGCGGGCAAGTTCGTGGGCGAAATCGGAAATCCGGTCCGAGCTCTGCGTGCCGTCAAGGCCGGCGTACAGGTGGATGCCCTGATCCAAAAAATTGGTCGGCGTTGCCGCCAGTGAATTTTGCTTTTCTAAGTGCATCCTCGAAGCAAGAAGATCAGGAAGAGCACTGATGCCGGCACTCCCAGCAGCCACAAGAAGATGTAACCAATCGCGCCTCTTTCGGATCGTTTCCTTTGTAATAGCGTTCTCATTCTCACTCCTCAAGGGCCCGATCGCCCTGCCTTCGCCGAAGCAAGGACGATGCCTAAATCAAGGGGGTCGAAGGTGGGCGGGATTCCGACGTGTTACGCCCGTGCGGTCGTGGCAAGCGCTCGGATCTCACGGATACCCTCTCGATCTCTTCGGGAAAGTTCATGATGCCGCCGGCCACGCGCGTGTACGAGACCTTGTACGGCGAGCTGCTCGTGCGGATTTTCTTGTCCCCAAGACGGTTGGCGACCTCTTCCGGTTTTAGCCCCTCGACCTCGAAACAGGAAAGACCCCCGGACAGCTCGGGGTCGCGCGGCGTGTGCAACGTGACGCCGGCCATCTTCGCGGCACCGTCCCGAAACGCCGCATTGAGCTCGCGGATGCGTGCAGCGATCCGATCGCGCCCGATGGTTCGGTGAAGCGCGACCGCTGCCGGGATGGCGAGCAGATGTTCAAACGCCAGGAACCCGCCGGGTGCAATGAACGACGCTTCAGTTGGTGGCAGCGCCTTGCGGTCCATCCATGCGTCCCATGTCTGCCGTTCATCGGGGTCGAACGACGGAATGGTCGGGCGCAGCTCGGGCCAGACGTCGCCACGGCCCCACAGAAACCCTGTGCCGCGGGGAGCAAAGAGCCATTTGTGCGTGCCCGCGGCGAAGAAGTCACAGCCAAGCCGAGCGACGTCCAGATCCTGGTTGGCGAAGCCGTGCACGCCATCGACAATCAGCAAACAGCGATCGGCCGAGGCACGCCCGCGGTTGGCGCGCGTCACGGCTTCGGCAACAGCCGCGATCGGAATTTTTACACCGGTCGACGAGTGCACCCACGTCACGCCCACCGCTCGTGTCTTCGGGCCGATTGCGCGCGCGAGGCGAGCGACGATCTCCGGAGCGCTTGCGTCGGCCGGCCGATCGTAGAGCGCCACGTAGCGAACGCCGCAACCCGCCCGCGCCGCCGCATAGCGAATCGACTCGTGGTGCGCATAGTGGTCGTGCTCCGTGGTCAGAATTTCCTGGTGCTCGCGAATGCGCAGGCCGTGATAGGCCATCGCGAGGGCTCCGGTGGTGTTCGAGGTGAGGCAAATCTCCTGAGGCCTTCCCCCGACGTAGTCGGCGAGCGCGCGCTTGACGGCCATAAACGGTCGCCCTTCTGAGTCGGAAAACGCGGCCTGCTCGATCCACACGGGGTCGGCGTCGAGTTTTCTGCGAAAATGCTCGATGGCCTCGGCTACTGGCTTCGGGTGCGACACGAACAGGAAACTCGCCAGGTGAGTCCAGTCGCGCGCCAGCGGGAACAAATCGCGCACCGCCCGCCAATCGACATCGCCATTGGCCTGCCGGACTGGTTTCGTCCCGGGCTGTGCAGCTCCCCGATGCGTCTCGCGACAACCCGCGGCACCCCACGTGAGGCCTGCAGTCAGCGAGGCGAGTACCCTGACGACGATCGAGGGTCATGGTCGACCTCCTGGATTGCCGGCCGGGCAGGTTCGGTTGGACACAGGTGGCTGGGGTCCATCACCCACCAGGCCCACCCGCCCCACCCGGCTCACGAAGACAGTCCGTCAGCGCCGCAGCTCGTACAGGTTGTTGAACGGATTCCGAAATCGGCACGCGCCGAACGTCGCGGAATCCGATCACCGTCGCCAGCTCGCGCAGCTTGTGCTCGTGGCAGACCGAGCGTGCCGAAGCCAGCGCCTCCGCCTGCGCAGCGACGTCGTCATGCAGTACAGAACGCTGATGCCGTGGAATATGCGATCCGAGCGGTCCGGTATTCTCCTCGAGCTTGTCGGAGCAGTTCGACGTCCAGGCAAACGTAGACGCCATCGGGCTTCAATGCGCGGAAGATCGACCGCAGGACGGCGACCGGATCCACGGCGTCGTGAATCACGTCGAACGTCGTGATCACGTCGAAGCGGCCGGGAAGATCGCTGGCGGCATCGTGGACCTCGTAGCGCACCCGGTCGGCCAATCCTGCCTCGCGCGCAAATGCCGTTGCCCGCTCGACGCTCGGTGCGAACGCGTCGTACCCGACGTAGCGACTCGCCGGATATGCCTGCGCCAGCCGGATGAGCGCGCGCCCGCGACCGCAGCCGACGTCAGCCACGTCTGCGCCTTCGTGCAGCTTGCGCTGGACGTCAGGCATCGCTGGCAGCCATTGCTGCACGAGCAAGTTGTCGAACCAGCCGCCCGAGAAGCGCTCCATCCCGTCCCAAAAGCGGTCGTCGTACGCCGACTGGGGCACGCCCCCGCCTACGCGGAATGCCTCGGCGACGCGATCGACGACTGACGAGGCGCTGAGCAGCATCTCGTAGATGCCCCCGAAGAACATCGGCCCACCCTCGTCGGCAAGCGCCGCCGACGTGCTCGGGCGGCAATGCAAAGCGGCGGGTGACGGGGTCGTACGTGACGTAGCCCGCGCTCGTCATGCCACCAAGCCATTCGCGCGCGTAGCGCTCGACGATGCCGGCGCGCGCCGCGATCTCGTCGCTGGTGCCCGGACCGGACGCGGCCATCGTCTTGAATAGTCCCAGCCGATCGCCAAGCGCGGCCAGCGTCGTCACCATCGCGCCGCTGGTGTTGGTGAGAACCTGACCGACGAACGCCTCCTGTTTCGCGGAATCGATCGATGCAGCAACGGACATGGTCTGTCCCTCCTTGGCCACCACTCTACGGACCTGGCGGTCATCAATCCATCGACGGGCGGTCACCGGCGGCTTAAATCTCACTCACGTGGTGCTAAGCTGCTGCCGATGATCGTCCGGTTCGGTCCGTTCGAGCTGGATCGCGCCGCCGGCGAGCTGCGGAAAGACGGCGTCCGCCTGCGTCTCCAGGACAAGCCCCTGCGCGTGCTCGAGGCGCTGATCGAACGCCCCGGCGCCCTCGTTACGCGCGAGGAACTGCGGAAGCGGCTGTGGTCTGACGACACGTTCGTCGACTTCGACAACAGCTTGAACAACGCGATCAACCGCCTGCGCGCAGCGCTGGACGACGAGGCAGGTAGCCCGCGATTCGTGGAGACGGTCGGACGGCGTGGCTATCGCTTCCTGTCGCAAGCGTCTACGGATTCGGAGCCGGCGGGCCACGCGGAACCGCAGCCCACGGCGAGGTCTTTGCGGACGCGGCTGGTCGTGCTGCCGTTCCGGATTCTCCGGCCCGACGCGGAAACGGATTTTCTGGCGTCGAGTCTGCCGGACGCAATCGCGGCATCGCTCTCGGGTCTCGAGTCGTTGCTCGTGCGATCGACGGTCGCCGCGGCACGGTTCGTATCGGAGGCGCCGGATCTGCGCGCCATGGCCGAAGCGCTCGACGTGGACCTGGTGCTGGTGGGATCGATCTTGAGAGGCGACAATCGGTTGCGGATTACGACACAGCTCGTCGAAGCGCCGGGCGGCGCACTCGTGTGGACGCATACGTCCGACGCGTCACTGGAGCACATCTTCGAGCTACAAGACGATCTGGCGCGGCGGATCGTCGAGTCGCTGTCGTTACCGCTGAGTGTGCGCGAGCATCGGCTGCTGCGGCGCGACGTGCCCGCCAGCGGAGAGGCGTACGAGCAGTACCTGCGCGCGAATCGTCTGAGCGAGGACGGCGATACCTGGGACGCCGCGCGCGACCTCTACCTCGAATCGATCCGTGGCGATCCCGATTACGCACCGGCATGGGCGCGCCTCGGCCGCATGTACCGGCTGATGGCGAAGTACGGCGCGGGGGATGCACGTGAATGTGGGACGCTCGCAGAAGAGTCGTTCAGACACGCGCTCGCGCTCAATCCCGAGCTGTCGGTCGCGCACCATTTCTCCGCGCAGCTCGATCTCGATCTGGGCCGGCCGCGCGGAGCGCTGTTGCGGCTGCTCGGGCGAGCGCGCGAGCATCGTGCCGACCCGCAGTTGTTCGCGGGTCTGGTGCAGGCGTGCCGGTATTGCGGATTGCTCACCGAGTCGCTGGCGGCCGACCGGCGCGCGCGCGCCCTCGATCCCAATGTCTCCACGAGCGTTGCGTATACGCACTGGGTGGTCGGCGACTACGCGGCTGCGCTCGACGCGATCGTGGCCGACAACGACCCATTTCGCGGGGTGGTGCTCGCGACACTGAACCGGCCGGAGGAAGCGATGGCGTCGCTCGACGAGTCCGCGCGGCGCTCGGTGCGGTATCCAACGCAGGCGGCGTATGTCGAGCTCATACGAGCGTCTCTGCTGAAGGACCACGCGGCCTTTCAGTCCCACATCGACCGAATCTTCCGGTCGACGTTTCGGGATCCCGAAGGGTTCGTCTACGTTGCGATTTCCGCGATGTGGATGAAACAACCGGCGGTGGCGCTCACGTCCCTCGCTCGCGCCGTTGACCAGGGTTTTGCGTGCTTCCCGCACCTCGATCGGGAGCCCGCGTTCCAGCCGCTCAAAGGCGACGTGGAGTTCGGGCGCCTGCTCGCCGAAACTGAGCGGCGCTATCGCGAGGCCGTCGATGCGTTTACTGCCGCCGGCGGGCCCGCGACTCTTTAAGGCACCGTAAAAAACAAATGGCCGGCATCTGCCGGCCATTCGCGCGTTCAAGCCGTTGTTGTTGGATTTAGTGGTCGGGGCGAGAGGATTTGAACCTCCGACCCCTCGGTCCCGAACCGAGTGCTCTACCAGGCTGAGCCACGCCCCGACGACTGGCTATCTTAGCACTAGTCCAAATTCTTCCGTCGAATCTCGCCGAATCCCAATGATCCGTAGGACCAAGGGCGTAGGGAACACTGTCGACGGTGCGCACGAAGTGTGTAACCAAAGTGTAATTTCCCTGCTGTCTGTTCGAACCTGAACAGACCCCTCGGACAGCGGTTCCTAGACTCGCTTCTTTGATATGACGCGCCCAGCGACAACGTCGAGACACCACGGGGTCATCGCCCTCTCACCTGTCTTCGATTGTTTTGCACGACGCACCAGACTGCATAAATAAATTCTTCGTCAAAGTGCTCGACGAGCGTATCTTTTACGTGCGCGCCCCCACGCGCACGAGGGAGGCATTATGTCCGGCCTTGCCTATCCGACCCCTGTAGTCGGGGCGCCGCCGCCGCAGGCGGCGACGAACCAACTGCTCGCCTCGCTGCCCAACGACGACCTGCAGCGCCTGCGTCCGCAACTGCGCACCGTGCGCTTGAGAGCGAAGCAAGTCCTCCACAAACAGGGGGACAAAATTCGCGAGGTGTACTTCCCCACCGGCGGCGCGTGCTCGATCATCGAGCTCATGCAGGACGGCCAGGCGGCGGAAATCGCGACCGTCGGCGCCGAGGGACTCCTCGGCGGATCCGTGTACTTCGGACAGGAAGAATCGTTCACGCAGAGCGTGGTGCAGGTGCCCGGGCAGTGGGCCGACGTGCTGACGACCGAAGCGTTCAACGCTGAAATGGCGCGGAAGGGCGCGCTGTTTATCCGCACGATCAAATACCACCAGGCGCTCATGACGCAGGTGATGCAGACCGCGGTGTGCAACGGTCTTCACTCGGCCGAGCAACGCTGCTGCCGCTGGCTGCTCATGTCGCACGATCGGATCCAGCGCGACGAATTTCCTCTGACGCACGAAACGCTGGCGATGATGCTGGGCGTGCGACGCCCGACGATTACGCTCATCGCCGCGGCGCTGCAGCGCGCCGGGCTCATCCGCTACCGGCGCGGCTCCATGAAGATTCTCAACCGGACCGGACTGGAGCTGGCATCGTGCGAGTGCTATCAGACGATCACCGATAGGGTCAGGCGTCTGATGCGCGTTTGATCGCCGCAGTGAATCCCCGGGGACGTTCCGGCGGCGACGACTGAAGGTCGCGCCGCGAGCCGCCGATAAATGCCCTGTGGCTCGAATCTTCATCAGGGACGAAGAGCGGCTGACCTGCGAAATCCGCCCGGCGCCAGCCGGCGCCGGATTCCATCTTGTGTGCACGCAGGATGGCGAAGACCACGTCGAACACTATCTTCTCGAAAGCCAGGCCAAAGCCCGCAGCCAGCGCGTTGCAGAGGATCTAATCCACGACGGCTGGTCACTGGCTCAATAGCTCTCCCCCCTGTTCTCACACTCGATCGTCGACGCCCTGCACACCCGACTTCTTCGCGCAATGCGCGCAGCAGTAGAACGTGCCGTTCGCCTCGATGCCGTGACCGACGATTCGGCACGCGCAGTGCGCGCAGGTGGGCGCGAGCATATGAATCGCGCATTCGAAACTGTCAAAGGTGTGCGCGGTCCCTCCCCGCATCACCTGGAACGACTTGTCGTAATTGTTGCCGCACACTTCGCATTGAGCCATGGAAACCTCCGGTTCAGCCCGCCGTCGAGTCCGGGCGCGTGTTGACGTTGTCTTCTGGGCGATCGAGGTGGCGCTTGAACCAGTCGGCGCCAAGATGCGAGACCGCTTCGAGGGCACCCGGCTCGTGAAAGAGGTGGGTTGCACCAGGTACGATCTCGAGACGCACTTCCCCCCGCATCAGCTCGATCGCCCGCCGATTGAGCTCTCGGACCTCGCGGTCGTCCCCGCCCACGATGAACAGCGTTGGCGCCATGACAAGGTGAAGCTTGTTCCCGGCGAGATCGGGCCGCCCGCCTCGCGAAACCACCGCACGAATCTTTCGGGGATGGTTCGCCGCGGCCACGAGTGCGGCGGCCGATCCCGTGCTCGCGCCGAAGAGGCCAAGGGGCAAGGTGGTCTGTGCGCGCAGTTCTTCCATGACGACGGTGACTCTGCGGGCAAGAAAGGTGATGTCGAAGCGAAGATGGCCGCTGAATTGGTCCTGGCGCTCTTCGGTTGGCGTCAGCAGATCGACAAGGACGGTCCCGAGCCCTTCCGCGCGCAAGTGCTCCGCGACATACTGGTTCCGCGGACTCTGGCGGCTGCTGCCGCTGCCATGCACGAACAGCACGAGGCCGAGCGCGTCGGCGGGTATGGCAATGTCGGCGTCGATAGAGGCGCCATCAATATCGAATCGTACCGCCTGCTCCTGCATCTGCACGCCGCTATACCCCCGGTCGAGAGATCACCGATGCGCGCCAAGCTCGCCCGAATTGCGTCGCGCGGTGTCATCCTCGAGCAGCGCACGAACCTCGGCATCTGTGGTTTGAGAGAAGTCGTCGTACCAGAGACCGACGGCCGAAAACTCGGACGGCGTCCGGAGACAGACGACGTCGTCGACTTCAGCTTTCAGCTCGCGGCACGTGAGAGGTGCGGCCACCGGGACCGCCACGACGATTGCGCGCGGGCGTTCTTGCCGAACGGCGTTCACCGCCGCGCGCATGCTCGACCCGGTGGCGAGCCCGTCGTCGACGAGAATGATCGTTCGTGCCCGCAGGGTCGGGAAACGGCCGATCCCCACGGTACTCGTGAAGGCGCCGGCTGAGCTCGCGTCCCTCGCGCTCGGCGACCGCGCGAATGACATGCGGCGGAATGTTGTACGCCGTGACGACATCGCCGTTGAGCACCTCGGTGCCCCTGCCGGCGATGGCCCCCATCGCCAGTTCGGGCTGCCACGGGACGCCCAGCTTGCGGACGACGAAGACATCGAGCGGCGCGCCCAGATCGCGGGCGATTTCGTAGCGCCACGGGCACGCCCCCGCGCGGGAGCGCGAGCACCAGTACATCGTCGCGGTCCTTGTATTGTGCGAGCTGCCGGGCCAGAAGTTGACCTGCCTCGCGGCGATCGTGAAATCGCTGCACTCCGTCCATGAACTGGCTAGTTCAGGCGGAAAGGCTGCAACGGCCGTGCCTACCTGGCAGGTTCGAGCTGCAGAAGGAAATCTTCGACGGCGGGAATCACGCTGTACGCCGTTAAATCGGGCTGGAGCGGCGTCACCGAAATGTAGCCGTCACGTACGGCCTGAAAATCTGACCGATCGTGCGGCTCCCATTCATTCTGGCCTTCCTCGATCCAGAAATAACGCTGGCCGCGTGGATCGATCCGTTCGTCGACTTTCGTGATGTGATTCCGGCGCGCCTGCACCGTCACCTTGAAGCCCTTGGTGGGCCCCTTCGGCACGTTGATGTTCAGAAACGTTCGCGACGGAATCCCCCGTTCGAGCACAGACTGTGCGACGACGCGGGCGCCCCGCGCCGATTCGGAAAAATCAAACTTTCCGCCGGTATTCTGCAGCGAAATGGCCATACCAGGAGCGCCGAGCAGAGCCGCCTCGAACGCCCCGGACACGGTGCCCGAATAGGTCACGTCGTCGCCGAGGTTCCATCCCTTGTTGATCCCCGACACGACCAGGTCGGGCTTGCCGCGAAGGACGCTCGTGATGGCGATATTGACGCAGTCCGACGGCGTGCCGTCGACCGCATACACCCGCTCGGCAATCGTTTCGAGGCGAAGGGGACGCCGTAAGGTGAGCGCATGGCCGATCGCGCTGGATTCGGCGTTCGGGGCCACGATCGTCACTTCCCCAAGGGACCTGAGCGCGTCGGCAAGCGCGTGAATGCCCTCCGAGCGCACTCCATCGTCGTTGGTGACCAGGATACGTTTCATATTTCTGAATTATCGGACGGAAACCGTTCGCATTGCATGCGCGCTAGGCCGCGGCCCCCGATGGCGTACAATTGATAGACAGACAAGCACATGGCAACGCTGAAGGACGTTCTCGCCACGCGCACGCGGGAGGGCGATCTGTACGACCGCGCTCGACAACCAGTGGGTGCACTGTTATGCGTGCGGCCACGACTGCAGGATTCCTCCGGGTGCCCTGGGCGTGTGCAAGGTCCGCTTCAACGAGAGCGGCCGGTTGATGGTGCCATGGGGATACGCCGGCGGCGTGCAGTGCGATCCCATCGAGAAGAAGCCGTTCTTCCACGTCCATCCCGGTGCACTAGCCTACAGCTTCGGGATGCTGGGGTGCGACCTGCACTGCGGCTACTGCCAGAATTGGGTCACCTCGCAGGCGCTGCGCGATCCGCAGGCCGTGGCGCCGCCCATCGACGTCACACCCGAACTCCTGGTGAAGGACGCGCTGGCGCGTGGGGCGAGGATCATCGTCAGCACCTACAACGAGCCGCTCATTACGAGCGAATGGGCGGTGGCCATCTTCAAGGAAGCGCGCGCCGCCGGGCTGATGACCGGATTCGTCTCCAACGGCAACGGCACGCCAGCGCGTGCTCGAGTATCTGCGGCCGTGGATTGATGCGTACAAGGTGGATCTCAAAAGCTTCGACGACCGCCACTACCGCGAGCTCGGCGGCAGGCTGCGACCCATTCTCGACACGATCACGCGGCTGCACGACATGGGCGTCTGGCTCGAGATCGTCACGCTCCTCATCCCGGGATTCAACGACGGCGATGACGAACTGAAGCGGCTGACCGAGTTCGTTGCCGGCGTTTCGCGCGACATCCCGTGGCACGTCACGGCGTTTCACGGCGATTACAAGATGACCGAGCCGTCCAACACCACGCCGGCGATGCTGCAGCGCGCCGCCGCCATTGGCACAGAGGCGGGGCTGCGCTACGTCTATGCCGGCAACATTCCGGGCAAGGTCGGCAACCTGGAAGACACCCGGTGTCCGCACTGCAGCGAGCGCGTCGTCGAGCGCTATGGCTATCTCATTCGCGCGTACAATCTGACTCCGGAGGGTGCCTGCCGCGCGTGCGGCACACGAATCCCCGGACGCTGGAGTGATGCCTTTACCGAACAACGCACCGCCTTTCCCATCCCATTGCACCTCGAGAGGTATCTGACGCGATGATGCGCGACCTCCTCGGACGGCCGCTGAAGAATCTGCGGTTGTCGGTCACCGACCGGTGCAATCTGCGCTGCAGCTACTGCATGCCGGAAGCCGAGTATGTGTGGCTGCCACGGCAGGACATCCTGCAGTTCGAGGAGATGAGCACGCTGGTGGATGTGTTCGCGGCCGCGGGCGCCGATCGGATCCGCCTCACGGGCGGCGAGCCCCTGCTCCGGCGCGACCTCCCCGAACTGGTCGAGATGCTGGCACAGAAGCCGGCGATTCGCGATCTCGCGTTGACGACCAACGGCGTGATGCTCGCCGGGCAGTCGGACGCGCTCCGTCGTGCGGGCCTGCATCGTCTGACCGTCAGTCTCGACACGCTGCGGGCCGATCGCTTCAAGGCGCTCACGCGCTTCGATTCTCTGCCCCAGGTGCTGGCCGGCATCGACGAAGCCGTCAAGACTTTCGGGACGCTCAAGCTGGATTCGGTGATCATTCGCGGCACGAATGACGACGAGCTGGTACCCCTTCTCGAGTACGCGCGCGGCATCGGCGCGGAGATTCGGTTCATCGAATACATGGACGTCGGCGGGGCAACCCAGTG
This sequence comes from Vicinamibacterales bacterium, assembly GCA_963850725.1. Taxonomy (GTDB): domain Bacteria; phylum Acidobacteriota; class Vicinamibacteria; order Vicinamibacterales; family JAMQPK01; genus JAMQPK01. The sequence goes on along the minus strand of CAWKMQ010000011.1, from coordinate 202,896 downwards.
GTCGCGCGATCGCGTCATGTCGCGGCAGGACATGCTGGCCGTGCTCGGCCACGAATACGGGGCCATCACCGCCTTCGACGAGGACTCCAGCGCTCCGGCCGATCGCTTCCGGCTGCCCGACGGCACGACGTTCGGCATCATCTCGTCGACCACCGATCCGTTCTGCCGCAACTGCGACCGAAGCCGGCTGACCGCCGACGGTATGTGGTATCGCTGCCTCTACGCCACGACCGGCACCGACCTCCGCACGCCGCTTCGCGCGGGCATGTCACGGGACGACCTGCTGCGAATTGATTACAAAGGAATGGACGGCGCGCGGCGATCGCGGAGCCGAAGAGCGCCTGGCCCTGAGAGACCGCACGCCGCTCGTCCCCGCGTCAAGCTTGAAGAAGAACCCCCATCTGGAGATGCACACGCGAGGCGGGTAGACGGATCACTAAGGTCACTAAGAGTGCACCAGACAAGATCACAAAGCTTTTGCTTCGTGATCTTGCCTGGATATCTCCTTGGTGATCTTCGTGTTGATAGCTCTTTAACCCTGGACGGTCGCGGGTGCGCAGAACTTGTCGAACGCGTCCGTCAGATTCTTCGCAATCATGTCCGCCGACTGGTTCTCGATGTTGCGCCGTTCCAGCATCCAGAGCAATTTGCCGTCGCGCATCAGCGCGATCGACGGCGACGACGGCGGATATCCGGCGAAATAGCTGCGCGCGCGGTCGGTCGCGTCGATGTCGGCGCCAGCGAACACGGTGGCAACGATATCGGGCCGGGTCTGGTGGCCCAATGCCAGCGCGACGCCGGGCCGGGCTTTTCCGGCCGCGCATCCGCAGACGGAGTTCACGACGACCATGACGGTCGGGCCCTGCTGATCGCCGGGCTGCCCGAGTTGACGGCCGAGCACCGCGTCAACTTCCGCGGCAGTGCGAAGTTCACGAACGCCAAGGCTGGTCAGTTCCTGGCGCATGGGAGCTACGAAGAATTCGGGGTATGTCATAATCTGACCATTATCGCATGAGAAAGACGCTTCTTCAGAAAGTCTGGGACAAGCACGCCGTACGCACGCTGCCGACCGGACAGACACAGCTGTTCATCGGCCTGCACCTGATTCACGAAGTCACCAGCCCGCAGGCGTTCGACATGCTCCGCAGCCGCGGCAGCAAGGTGGCCTTTCCGAACCGCACGTTCGCCACCGTCGATCACATCGTGCCGACGCTGAACCAGCGCCGGCCGTTCCTCGACGTGCTCGCCGAGGAAATGATGTCGGCGCTCGAGAAGAACTGCCGCGAGTTCGGCATTCCGCTCTACGACATCAGCAGCGCCAACCAGGGCATCGTCCACGTCATCGGCCCCGAGCTCGGACTGACGCAGCCGGGCATGACGATCGCCTGCGGCGACAGCCATACCTCCACGCACGGCGCGTTCGGCGCCATCGCGTTCGGCATCGGCACCTCCCAGGTGCGCGACGTGCTCGCCTCGCAGTGCCTGGCGATGGAGCCGCTGAAGGTGCGCCGCATCACGGTGAACGGCACGCTCCGGCCGCGGCGTCTATGCGAAGGACGTCATCCTCGACATCATCCGCCGGCTCGGCGTGAAAGGCGGCACCGGCTACGCCTACGAATACGGCGGCGACGCGTTCGACCGCATGACCATGGAAGAGCGGATGACGGTCTGCAACATGTCGATCGAAGGGGCCGCGCGCGTCGGCTATGTCAATCCGGACGACACCACGTTCAAGCTACATCGAAGGGCGGCCGTTTGCGCCGCAGGGCGCCGACTTCGCGAAGGCGCGCGAATGGTGGAAGTCGCTCGCGTCGGATGCCGACGCGGTCTACGACGACGTCGTGCTGATGGATGCGGCGACGATCGAACCGACGGTCACCTGGGGCATCAACCCCGGCCAGTCGGTGGGCATCAGCGAGAAGCTGCCCGTCCCCGTCCGATGTGCGCGCCGACGAAAAGGCGTCGGTGGCCGAAGCGCTCGAGTTCATGAGCTTCCGGGGCGGCATGCCGATCGCCGGCACGAAGATCGACGTCGCGTTCATCGGCTCCTGCACCAACGGCCGGATCTCGGATCTTCGCGAAGCCGCGCGCCTGGTCAAGGGGCATCACGTCGCCAAGCACGTCAAGGCGCTCGTCGTGCCGGGCTCGCAATCGGTACGCAAGATCGCCGAACAGGAAGGGCTGGACAAGATCTTCACCGCCGCCGGTTTCGAGTGGCGCGGCGCGGGATGCTCGATGTGCCTGGCGATGAACCCCGACCAGCTGCAGGGACGCGAGATTTGCGCGTCGTCGTCGAACCGCAACTTCAAGGGCCGCCAGGGCAGCCCGACCGGACGCACGCTCCTGATGAGCCCGGCCATGGTCGCCGCGGCGGCGGTGGCCGGCGAGGTCGTGGACGTCCGCAAGATGCTCGAGCCCGCGGAGGTGCACGCGTAATGGACAGCCCGCTATCGTCGACACGCTCTCGGGCCGCGGCCTTCCCCTGCGCGGCCACGACATCGATACCGATCGCATCATCCCGGCGCGGTTTCTGAAATGCGTCAGCTTCGAAGGTCTCGAAACGCACGCGTTCGAAGACGACCGGAAGCAGCTCGCAGAGCGCGGGCAGGTGCATCCGTTCTCGAATCCGAGATACGCGGGCGCGCGCATCCTGATCGTGAACGGGAACTTCGGCTGCGGCTCGTCGCGCGAGCACGCGCCGCAGGCGATTCAGCGCTGGGGCATTCGCGCGGTCGTCGGAGAATCGTTCTCGGAGATCTTCTTCGGCAATTCGGTCGCGCTCGGCATGCCGTGCCTTACGGTGAGCGCCCACGACGCCGAGGCGCTGCTTTCGGCCGTCGAGGCCAACCCGCAGACGGAAGTCAGCGCTCAGCGTCGCCGGCCAGATCGTCGAGGTGAACGGCACGACCTATCAGGCCGTCGATCCCTGCCGGCGCGCGCGAGGCGTTCACCGCCGGCACCTGGGACGCGACCGGCTGCTGCTGGACGATTTCGATCAGGTCCGCAACGTCGCCGAAGAACCTGCCCTACGTCAGCGGGTTCTAAAGAGATCAGGAGTCAGAGTCACGAGAATTACTCCTGATCTCCTAGTACTCCTGTTTGCCTTTCGTTGACGTGTCACTTGCGGGCAACTTCGAGGAACGCCTGCGCGGCGTGCGACAGCTCGCCCTTCCGGTAGAGCAGCCGCAGCTGTCTCGGATATCTCACCTCGGGAATCCTCACCGCCACCAGCTGCTTCCGCTCGATTTCTGCGACCGCGCACCGGCGCGGCAGCAGCGCCACGCCCATTTTCTTCTCGACCGCCCGCTTGATCCCTTCGAGGCTCGGCAGCGCGATCTGAATATTGATTGGCGCGTGCCGCACCTCCGCCTGACGAAGCACCTGTCGCGCGCCGGCGACGGATCGCTGTGCGCGATGACCGTCTCGTGCGCGAACTCCGCCATCGGCACCGTCTCGCGGCCGGCGAACGGGTGCGATGGATGCACGAGCAGCACCAGCTCGTCGGCGCCCGAGCGTCACGGCGATGCAGCCGCTTGTCGCCCGGATCGAACGTGACGATGCCGAAGTCGAGGCTTCCCTGCGCGACCTCGACGCCGACCTGGCGCGCCGGCACGCGGCGCACGTCGACGAGGATGCGCGAATGCTTCTCGCGGAACTTCTCGATGAGCGGCAGCAGCACGTGCACGCCGCCTTCGTTCGATCCGATCAGCACGCGGCCGCGCTGCAGGTCCCGCAGCTCGCGAACCGAGAGCTGCGCCTCCTCCGACAGGCGCTGGAGCCGCTCGGCATAGTCCGCGCAACACCCGCCCCGCCTCGGTCAGCGTGCCGTCCTTCGACGATCGATCGAACAGCCGCTCCCCGACCTCGTCCTCGAGCCGGCGGATCGCCTGGCTGACGGCGGGCTGGGTCCGGTGCAGCTTCGACGGCGGCGCGCGAAAAGCTGCGCTCGGCCGCAACGGTCAGAAACACGCGCAATTCCGCCAGATCCACGCGCTGGCTAGTATAAGCTATTGTTATGACAAATTCATTAATATAGATTTGACGATTGAGCGCCAAGTGCCGTACAAACGTGAGCATGGCCACTGACCGAGTCACAATCTTCGACACGACCCTGCGCGACGGCGAGCAGGCGCCCGGCTTTTCGCTGCGGACGAGCGAGAAGGTGCGAGCTCGCCAGAGCAGCTCGATGCGCTGGGCGTGGACCTGATCGAAGCGGGCTTTCCCATCGCCTCGCTGGACGATGCGGAAGGCGTGAAGCAGGTGGCCGCGAGCGTGCGGCGGCCGGTCATCGCCGCGCTGGCCCGCTGCCGGCCCGAAGACATCGAGCGCGCGGGCGAGTCGCTGAAGGGCGCCGAGCGCTCGCGCATCCACACGTTCATCGCGACCTCCGACCTGCATCTCGCGAAGAAACTGAACATCTCGCGCGATCAGTGCCTGCGAGCGCGCGATTGCGGCCGTCAAGCAGGCGCGCGGACTACACCGACGACGTGCAGTTCTCTGCCGAAGACGCCACGCGCTCGCGACATGGATTTTCTGGCGCGCGTCGTCGAAGCGGTCATCAAGGCGGGCGCGACGACGATCAACCTGCCCGATACGGTCGGCTACGCCACGCCCGACGAGATCCACGATTTCTTCATCGACCATTCAGGCGCAAGGTGCCGAACTCCGACAAAGCGGTGTTCAGCGCGCACTGCCACGACGATCTCGGGCTGGCGGTGGCCAACACGCACGCCGCCGTCACGGCGGGCGTCCGGCAGGTCGAGTGCACGATCAACGGCATCGGCGAGCGCGCGGGCAACGCCTCGCTCGAAGAGATCGTCATGGGCATGCGAGTTAGACCGGATCGGCTGCCGTTCACCACGGGCATCCGGTCCGAACAGCTCTTCCCCACCAGCCAGCTCCTCTGCGTCGCTCACCGGCCAGCACGTGCAGGCCAACAAAGCCATCGTCGGACGCAACGCGTTCGCGCACGAAGCGGGCATCCACCAGGACGGCATGCTGAAGGATCGCCGCACCTACGAAATCATGAACCCGGCCGACGTCGGCGTCCCGCAGACGACGCTCGTGCTCGGCAAGCATTCGGGCCGGCACGCGGTGAAACATCGCTGCGACGCGCTCGGCCACACGCTGACCCGCCTCGAGCTCGATCAGGTCTACCGCCGCGTCATCGCCAAGTGCGACGCGCAGAAGACGTTCACCGACGACGATCTGATCGCGGTGATCCAGGAAGTGAAATTGATTGCTGTGAAATGACCCCTGGTTGGGCTCAGCTTTAGCTGAGCCTTGCGGACGGGCTCGATGCTAGTCAACCGTTGCTGTCTCCCCAACCCTCTGAGCTCCTGATATCGTAGGTCTCGATCCCACAAACGGATACTCCAGCACCGTCCGGGCAAGCCCGGCACGTACAGGATTCTGAAGAATTACCGCGCCGCGATGACGGCCTTTTCGTTGGTTCTCAAGATGTGCTCATACCCGAAGGGCTTACGTCGGAGATCCGTGCAGAACGTCAGCGAATAGCGGTGGATTCCGACGTTACCAGAACGTTCTCAGACGGGCAGGTCTGTTTGTACGCATGCGGGGGAAGGGGCAATGCGCGTGCCGGATTCTAGATTTTAGTTTCTAGATTCTAGATTCATAAGCTCAGTGCGGCAGCTTCCCAAACACCACCCTGCGCTGGAACATCTGATAGATGTGGTGCGCTTCGTGGTGCGCCATGTACTCGACGCCGAAATGCAGGTCGTAGTGCGCAAACTGCGGGTGCTTCGCCTTGCGGTGCCATTCGGCGGGGGTCAACCCCTCGAGACGCCGGCATAGGGCTTCGCGTTCGCTCAAGATACTCGGCAATCACGTCGGCCGCCGGACGCTCCGTGAGCGCGACAAAAACAGGGTCGTGGTCGGGATCGTCGTACGGCACGATGGTGGCCTCCTCGGTCAGCATCTGGCTGAACCGCTCGGCGAAGACCGTCTCCATCCGTTTGAAGTGGCAGACCAGCTCCTTCAGCGACCATTTATCAGGAACCGTCCGTTTGGCCAGCGATGCTTCGTCGAGCCCCGACGTCAGCCGCCTGACCTCGGCGGCCTGAGCCCTAAGACGCTGTACGAGCGCGAGATGTACGGCGTGTTTGTCTTCGTGATGATGGTGCTCGCCCATGGCCGGCATTATAGAATGAGGGGCGATCCTGCCGATAAGATCGACGCCTGATGAAATTCCTCATCGCAGTCATCCTACTTTTGAGCCCCACGGCGCTTCTCGGCCAGGAACCTCGGCTGCCGGGCCCGGCCGCCGAGCCCTCCGAGAGCGAGGCGATGATTCAGCGCGCGCGTGCGCTCGTCGTCATCCGGGAGCCCTCGTGAAAGCGCTGCGCTCTGGCAGACGATTGCGACTCGCGAGCCGGTTATCGCCAGCCTCGCCAGGCGCGAGTCTGTCGCCGCACTTCTGGCGGCCGGCGATCTCGAGCCGGCACTGGGCGGCCTCAGCGAGCTTGGCACGGCTGCCCCCGCGGACCTGCTCCTGCGTGCGGCCGAGGCGTTCAGAAACGCACGGTCCTTCGACAACGCCGTCACGCTGTATCGCCGCACGCGCCAGTCGGCGGGCCGATCGCCCGTCGCCGACCAGGCCGCGCTCGGCCTGGCCGCCACGTTCGAGCTGAGCGGCAAGCCCGGCGATGCGCTCGAAACATACCGCGACCTTCAGCTCACGTTCAGAACAGCAGCGGCCTACGATGCGGCCGATGCGGGCGCCCGGCGGCTGGCCGCCCAATCGGGCAATCGCGAACCGCTGACCGAGGCCGACTACGATGCGATCGTCGATCGTCTGGCCGGCATGGCGGCATTCCGGCGGGCGGTGGACGTCCAGGGCGAGTGGCTGAAGGTGTATCCGGGCTCCGCGCGCCGTCTGCAGATCGAATCGGCCCGGGTGCAGCACCTTTACTCTCTTCGCGCCAACGACGAAGCGCGCGCGGAAGCCGCGCGGTTTCTCGCGCAGCATAAGGGCAGTCCCGAGGCGCGCGACGTCCACATCGCGATCTTCCGGCTCGACGTGCGCGAGGGGCGAACGGCGGACGTGGAATGGGGCGGGCGCGCGATCATGACCGGCCAGGTCGCTGGTATCACGCTGAACGATCGCCAGGGAGCCGCACGGCTGCTCGCGGAATACCTTGTGAGCGTCGGACAGCCCATCAAAGCTCTTGTCGTCTACGATCAACTCCTGAAGATGACCACCGCGCGCGCGGGGCGCGTGGATGTCTTGTGGCGGATGGCCATTGCGTCCCTGCGTGCCGGCAATCGTGGCAGAGCCGCGAAAGAGCTCCAGCAGGTGCTGCGCCTCAACCCCGATTCCGAAACGGAACGTGCCGCGACATTCTGGCTCGCCTATGCGCTGGATACGCCCGGCACGAAGGAAGAAGCCAAGGCACAATGGGCGTCGCTCGTTCGCCGCTTCCCGTACACGCTACTATGGCGCCCGCGCCGCGTTCTGGATTGGCGCGCCGCCGCCGGAACCCATCCTCATCTTCCCGGACCTGACGCTCGGCGAGACCGTGCTCGCGCATCCCGATTACCAGGCAGCGTGCCTCTTGTCGCGCGCCGGACTCATCGACGAGGCGGCGGAGTACGCGCGGCAACTGAACGGCGCCTTTCGCAGAGACGACGGCGTGGCGCTCCTCACGGCACGCGCCTCGGAAGCCGCCGGCGACCATTCATCGTCCTCGAATCTGATGTCGTCGTACTTCGGGCCGTACCTGCAGCAGCCGGCGTCGAACCTGCCCGACGATTTCTGGGCGCTCGCGTTTCCGCGCGCGTACTGGCCCGAGGTGTCGGCCGCTGCCGCGCATCACACGGTCGATCCGCTGTTGATGCTGGGGCTCGCGAGGCAGGAATCGCATTTCGATCACACGGCCCGATCGCCCGTCGGGGCGATCGGACTCTTTCAGGTGATGCCCTACACCGCCGCGGAGCTCGACCCGGCTTTCCAGAACCCGGCGGCGATCGATCGCCTGCTGCAGCCGGCGGTCAGCGCGGAGCTCGCCGCGAAGCTGCTCGCAGGCCTGCTCGCCCGCTATCAGGGGCAGCTGGCCCCGACCATCGCGTCGTACAACGCCGACAAGGAACGCGTGCAGACGTGGTGGGACGCCACCAAGGGACTCCCGGAAGAGCTCTTCATCGACAGCATTCCGTACCAGCAGACCCGCGCCTACGTCCGGCAGGTGCTCACGAACTACGCGATGTATCAGCGGTCCGCACAATCAGCATCGCCACAAAAATAGTCGCGATGGCGATCGCCATCCGCGTCGTGAACCGTTCCCCGAGCACGAGCGAACCCAGAATCACCGCAATCACCGGGTTGAAGTACGCATAGAGCGACACGATGGCGATGGGCAGGTGCTTCAGCGCGTACACGTAGCACACGTAACCGACGAACGTCCCGACGACGACGAGGTAGAGCACCGCGAGCAGGCTGCGCGCGCTCGGGCTGGAGGCGTGCGACCACTCTCCGGTGATCGTCGCCACGAGCATCAGGATGGCGCCGCCACAGATGATCTGCACCGCCGTCGCGGCAAACAGGTTGTCTTCGCGCTTGTGGCGCTTCGAGTAGGCCGACCCCACCGCCCACCCCAGACATGAGAGCTGCGTCATGATGACGCCAAGCACGACTTGCGGCCCGGGCGCGCCGCCGCCCAGGCTCGAGCTCGTGAGCAGCACGATGCCGATGAAGCCCAGCACCAGGCCGACCACCTGCCGGGTATGAATCGCCTCGCCGTCGGGCATCAAGGCTTCGACGCCGATCATCCAGAATGGGATGACCGACACCATGACGGCGGCTACGCCGGTGGGCACGAACTGTTGCGCCCACACCAGGCACCCGTTGCCGACACCGATCATGAGGAGACCCAGCAGCGCGTGTCCGCCCCACGATTCTCTCGGCGGCAGCTTGACGCCTCGCATCCGGAGCACGATCGCGATGACGATGCCGGCGATGAAGTGCCTCGGCCCGGCCATCGCAAACGGCGGGATGCTGTCGATCGCCACGCGCGTGGCGAGATAGGTGGTGCCCCAGGACACGCAGACCGCGATCCAGGCCCAGTACGCGCGGCGGAGTTGTCCGGGAGAAGCGGCGGACGTCGAGGTCAACGGGGCGCGGCAGTGGTCGCGGGCGACGTGCCTCGGGAGCCTGAACCCGAACAGGACGTAGGTGACCGACGGCACCGGCCGCGCCCGATAGGTCGCACCCTGGAAGCGCATCTTCGCCAGCGAGTCGCGGGCCGCGCCATCAAATCCCGAGGATGGTGCGAGACCGCGCGCCTCCACGAGCTGGCCGCTGTCGTTCAGCCCCACCTCGTAGAGCAGCACCGCGCCAAAGAGCGCGTTCGGAGGAAAGGCGGGCGACACCATCTCGAGAGGATACGCGACATCGCCCGACGGCCGTGCAACCTGTGTCGGAGACTCGCCGAGAGTCGGTCCGTTGTACAAGGTTGGCGGCCGGAACACCGCGCTCACCGTAATCGGCGCCTGGACCTCACGCTGAATGCCACGCTCATCGACCGCCCGCGCCGGCTCGAACTGCCATCGCGCGATGGCTTCCAGCACCATCTGCGTATAGGGCGGTGTGCTTCGCACGATGATCGGGCGCGTGACCGCCCCTCGCACGTCGACGATGAACTCGATGAGGACTTCGCCCCCGCCGATGACGGTCGGTGGGGGTTCGGGCGGGAGATCGGCGCGAAGCAACCGCGGTGGTGATATACGCCACGGATCTGCGCGGACGCGCCGGCCGACACCACGACCGCAAGGACGGCCGTCCCGGCACACACGTGAATGAGCCTCACGCAATAACCCTATCGCTCATCCGGCCGCCGCGCAATCACCCATCAGGCTTAGCCTGCAAACCGTTATCGATCGACGACGCCCACGGTGCGGGGGTTGCCGGTGGCAGGCGTCCAGCCAGGGGGATCGCTCGCGGGAAACGAGGCCTCGGCGGCGCGGTTGATTTCGTCGTTCCGCGATCGCCGGGGCATCAGCTGCAGACAGTTCCCCAGTTCGGCCTTGTAGGCACGGGCTAAGAGGCACGTTCCTGCCGCGACTAGAAGGAAGCCGGCTATCCCCGTGATGCGCGCACGGGAGTGCTCTGAATCCTGACGATCCCACACGCTGTGGGGGGCACGGTGCATAGTGAGATTGCTGGGCTCGGTAGCCATGCCCGACCAATAGCAAACGGAAGGCCAGCGCGAGCATCCCTGACCGGCCACGCTGGAAATTTCCCACGATGCGGAATCCTCACCAGCCGAATTCGCCGGACACGCGCAAATTCATTGAAATTCCGCGACATTCCAGCAGGTACGCGACTTGCCCACTGACTGGACATGTTCGATCTCACTGCAGGCACTCTCGATCGTCCCTTCCGCGACAAGCATGCATCGGCGTCGTTTGTCTCGGCCGCTGTCCACGTCGCCGCGATTGGCAGCGTCGCGTGGGTCGTCATGTTTTCCATCAACGAGACACTGCCGGACGTGCCGGTGATGATCGCCTTCGTCGCCGAAGCACCAGCCCCGCCGCCTCCACCTCCACCACCTCCGCCCGCGGCAAAAGCAAAGGCCGCCGAACCGTCAAAGCCTGCTCCAACTACCGGGCCTGCGTTTACCGCGCCCGCTGCGATCCCGGTCGGGATCCAACCGGAGCAAGGGCTCGATGTGTTCGACGGCGAGGGCGGGGTGGTGGGGGGCGTTGAAGGGGGCATTCCCGGCGGCGTGCTCGGAGGCATTCTCGGTGGAGTGGTCGGCGAAGTCCTGCCACCTCCGCCGCCGCCCCGGCCGGTGCCCCAACGCGTCGGCGGCGACATCACGGCACCCGCGCTCATCCATCGTGTCGAGCCCGAGTACCCGCCAATGGCCGTCGCGGCAAAAGTGACCGGCATTGTCATTCTCGAAGCGACCGTGAACGAAGCGGGCGCGGTGACCGACGTCAGAACGCTGCGTTCGATCATCCTGCTCGATAAGGCCGCCATCAACGCGGTGAAACAATGGCGCTATCAACCGCTCGATTTTGAATGGCGTACCCGTGCCGTTCATCCTGACCGTGACGCTGTCGTTCAGCCTGCGCTGACGTGGCTGACCGCGCTGCTGAGCGCCGTCATGGTCGCGCAGTCGGAGCTGGGCCTGCTGCTGCGCGATCACTATCGGGATGCGGCGTGGATCAAGACGACATGGCTTGGCAATGACTGGGTGACGCTCGTCGTCGCCGTGCCGCTGCTCGTATTCGGTTTCGAGCTCGCCGCACGTGGTTCGATTCGAGGACTGCTGCTCCTGGTCGGGGTCTTCGCCTACGCGTTCTACAACTATTCGTACTATCTGCTGGGCGCCGCGCTGAATGTCTTTTTTCCGCTCTACGTATGCGCCGTCCTGACGTCTGCGGCCGGCCTCATCACCTTCGGTGCCCGCATCGATCCGCGCGTGGTGGCCGCGCGGTTCCGCCCGGATGGGCCCGCTCATCTGGCCGGGATCTACTTCGTCTCCGTCGGTCTGGCACTCGCGGTCGTCTGGCTGATGTTCTGGGCCTATCACGTCTTTCTCGGACATCCGACGCCCATCGAACCCGAGGCCTTCAAGCTCGTCGCCGCACTGGACACCGTGCTCATCGTCCCGGCGCTCGTGATCGGAGGAGCGTTGCTCCTGCGGCGTCACCCATGGGGTTACGTCATGGCGTGCGTCGCCGGGGTCCAGGCGTCGCTCTACCTGATTGTGCTGTTCACCAACGCGTTTCTATTCGTCCGGCTCGGACCCGCGGACTGGCCCGGTGAACTCGAAATCTGGGGACCGCTGGCGGCCAGTGCGACAACTGTGACGGTATGGCTCTTCTCCAACGCAAGCCAGCCCGGGGAGGTGTGACATGCGCGGACGCGCTGCTGTTGTCTGGATGTGCATCGTGCCAGTGGCGATCGTCAACGGAATGCTGCGTGATGTGGCGCTCGCGCCATATCTCGGAGACCCCACTGCACGCGCGATCAGTTGTGTCACCCTGGCCGCCGCCGTTCTTGTGATCGCCCGGATGTCGATCGCCTGGATTGGTCCGCCGACGGCCGGAGCTGCGTGGATGGTTGGCGTCATCTGGCTCAACCTCACGCTCGCATTTGAATTCCTCGTCGGCCACTACGTGTTCGGCACCCCCTGGGCCGCATTGAGAGCCGACTACAACATCTTCGCCGGACGCCTGTGGGTGCTCGTGCTCGCCGCAGCGCTCACAGGTCCGCGCATCATGTTCCGGCCACCGCCATCGCGGACGGACCAGACGTTCGGTCTCGTCGCGGCCGCGGCTCTTGCGCTGCTGACGCTCTCGGCGGCTCCGTCGGTGATCTCCCCCACGGCGAGGAGGATGACCTGCTGTACGACGCGGCCGCGGTCTTCCAGCACGTTACGGTCCAGACGGCACCCGCCATCCCTGCCTCGGTCCTGCTTCGGGCGCACGGCATCGCCATCTTTCCCGGAATGGTCCTGGATGGAGCGCGCTTTGCCGGCAAGGGCGTCATGAGCGCGCGCGGCGCGACTCCAACAGAGTGGACGCCGCCCGCTGCAATCGCGGTCGAGGGTGTCATTCCACTTCAACTCGAGAGCCCTGAGGCTGATTTGATCCTCGTCGCTCAGACGCAACGCGGCCTCGACTACCTCATTCAGGCGCGATTGGCCAACCCTGTCGTTCCTCCGATTGCAGCCGGCGTGCTCGGCGCCGACACAGGCGGGCGCCTGAACGCCGACATCCTGGCGTACATGCGATTCGGGAATTACCTGGCCGGCGTCACCGTCAGCGACTGGTCGATTCGCGAGCTGAAGGCGGACAATGCGATTCGGTACGGCAGGCCGTACTCCACCGAAGCGATCGTCCGCGGCGCCGGGTTCTTCCATCTTCCACCCGCAGCGCGGGCATGGCGCAACGCCATCGCTGCTTACTTCCGAGAAATGAGCTGACCATGGGTATCTTCCTCCGTCGCATCACTGGCGCCGCGCTGCTGAGCACGCAGGCGTACGAAGACGTTGAACGCGATCGATCGGCCACGATGCAGGCGATGATCGTGGTGCTGTTGTCCAGTCTCGCGGCGGGCGTAGGAGCCCTCGGTCCGCTGGGCGCGCGTCCGCTGGCGCTCGCCGGTATCAGCCTGCTGGCCTTCGCGCTGTGGTTCATGTGGGCAGTACTGACGCTGCAGATTGGCACGCGCATCATGCCGTCGCCGCAAACGCACGCGGATGTCGGCGAACTGCTGCGAACGACCGGTTTCGCCGCGGCGCCCGGCATGCTGAGAGTCCTGGCCGTGATTCCCGGCCTCACCGCCGGCGTGTTCGTGGTGACGACGGCGTGGATGCTGATGGCGATGATCGTCGCCGTGCGTCAGGCACTCGACCTGAACAGCACCGGCCGGGCGTTCGCGGTCTGCGCGCTGGGACTGACGCTCGCCCTCGGCTTCGCGTTCGGGATCGGCCTCGTGTTCGCCCCGGCGTTGCACTGAGGCAACCACGGTAGCGTCCGGCTAAAGCCTGGCTTCAGCCGGACCCTTTTCTTTACAGAAGACCAGAAGATCAGAAGAAACCTCGATCTTTTGACCTTCTGATCTTCCGTAACACTACGGCTGCGTGACTCGCCGCAGCTTGATGGCCTGGCCGATGATGGCCGGCACCGCCGCAAGGGCGACGATGACGAGCCAGTCGCGGGCCTCCGGCGGAACCACGCCCAGGATGCGCGCCAGCGGCGTCACGTACACGGCGATCAATTGAAGCACGATCGACAACGCGATCGCCGCCAGCGCGTACGGGTTCGACAGCGCCTGCCTGCCCGTCAACGCCCGGTCGCTCCGGGCATTGCCGAGATGAAACAACTGCGCAAACGCCAGCGTCATGAACGCGATCGTCCGCGTCTCCTGAACGGGGCGCGTCCCGATACACGATGATCGCCGCGAGCGTGGCCAGCGTGATCAGCAGCGCGTAGAAGAACACGCTCGTGAAGAATTGCCGTGACAACAACGTCTCCGCGGGGTCGCGCGGGGGCCTGTCCATCACCGTGGCGTCTCCCGGCTCGAGCGCCAGCGCCAGCGCCGGAAACGTGTCGGTCACGATGTTCAGCCACAGCACCTGCAGCGGCAGCAGCGGAATCGGCAGCCCCGCGAGCGCGGCGAGCAGAAATACGAACACCTCGGCGACATTGCACGAGAAGAGGTAGAAGACGAACTTGCGGATGTTGTCGAAGATGACGCGGCCTTCTTCGACCGCCGCGGAGATCGTCTCGAAGCGATCGTCCTGCAGCACAATCGCGGCCGCCTCCTTGGCGACGTCCGTGCCGCGCGTGCCCATCGCCACACCGACGTCGGCCCTGCGCAGCGCCGGCGCATCGTTGACGCCGTCGCCGAGCATGGCGACGACTTCGCCCTGGGCCTGGAGCGCCTCCACGAGCCTGAGCTTGTGCTCGGGCGTGATTCGGCTGAACGCGGCGATCTGCGGCAGCCGCGTATCCAGCTCGCTGTCCGACATCGCATCCAGCTCGCGCCCGTCCACGATGGTGTGCCCGCCTGTCAGAAGGCCCAGCTCGCGGCCGACGGCTTCGGCCGTCGCGCGCTGATCGCCTGTCAGCATCACAGTCCGGAGACCCGCCGCGCGCAGCGTCACGATGGCTTGCTTCACGCCTGGTGCCGGTGGATCGGCAAAGCCGATGAATCCGACGAACGTCAGCCGCTCCAGTGCCGACTCCTCCGCGCGCGCGACCGGGCCCGAGGCAAGAGACAGGACGCGCAGCCCTTCGCGCGCCATCGCGTCGTTCACCCCCATCAGCATGCGCCGCCGCTCCTCGTCGAGGGGCTGAGGACCGGTGTCGGTCAGCACCGAGGTGCTCATTTCGAGCATCCGCCGCGGCGCGCCTTTCGCGAACGCCACAACCGCGTCGCCGACGCGATGAAACGACGCGGTGAACTTGCGGTCGCTGGAAAACGGCACCATGCCCAGCGGAGGCCGCTGGCTGATAAGCGTGCTCTCGATCGAGACGAACGCTTTCAGCCGCCGCGAGCAGCGCGAGCTCGACGGGATCGCCATGCGCCGCCTCGCCATCGCTGGAACGCGGCTGCGGACGGCTGGCCATGGCCGCCACGTCGAGCGCGGCAATCACCGCGGGATCCGAGGCGGCAGGTGCGGCCATCTCGATATCGCGTCCCGCGGTCCAGAGACGGACCAGCGTCATGCGTCCCGACGTCAGCGTGCGCGTCTTGTCGGTGCAGACGACGGTCGCCGAGCCCAGCGTCTCGACAACCGGAAGACGCCGCACGAGCGCATGGCGTCGCGCCATCCGGTGCACGCCCACCGCGAGCGCGATCGTCGCCACGGCGGGCAACGATTCGGGAACCGCCGCAACCGCCAGCGCGATGCCCATCTCAACGACCAGGCCGAGCGGCGCGCCTTGCAGCGCTCCCAGAACGGCCACCAGCGCGGCCACGCCGAGCGCCAGCCAGACCAGACGTCGGCCCAGCTCATCGAGCCGCCGCTCGAGCGGGGTGCGCTTCTCCTCGATCGTCCCGACCAGCGTCCCGATCCGCCCGATCTCCGTCGACGATCCCGTCTGCATCACCACAGCGATCGCCGTGCCCCCCACGACCGTCGTGCCCTTGTAGACGATGTTGATGCGGTCGGCGAGCCCCGTCGTCTTTTCGAGCTGGGCCGATGCGTCCTTCGACACCGGGAGCGACTCGCCGGTCAGCGCCGCTTCGTCGGTCCGCAGGTCCGCCGACTCAATCAGCCGCGCATCTGCCGGGACGCGCCGGCCGCTGTCGATCCGGATGAGATCGCCAGGCACAATCGTGGCCGCATCGACCGCGGCCAGCTGGCCCTCGCGAATCACGGTCGCCTGCGAGACGTCGAACTGCAGCAGCCCCTCCATGGCACGACGCGCACGAAGCTCGGTGAGAAATCCAATGAGCGTGTTGATGACGAGCACGACGGCAATGGCAGCCGCCTCGATGCGATCGCCAAGCACGAAGGAGATGCCCGCGGCAGCGATCAGCAGATAGACGACCACGCTCTTGAACTGATCGGCAAGAATCCGAAGCGCCGGAACCGGCTGGGGCGGCTTCAACCGGTTCGGGCCGACCTCGTCGAGCCGTCGCCGGGCTTCAGCCTGGTCCAGGCCGGATCGGCTGCTCGACAACCGTTCGAGGGCGGCGTCTGTCGAAAGGTTGTGCCAGGCCTCGACCAGGGGCTGGGAAAAAGTTCGCATCACTGCGAAAGAATCCTCAACGCCGGCTGTCAACACTCGTGATTTTCAGCGAATTGGCCGTTAGATCGCTGGCCTGCTGCTTGCTCTGGTGAATAATGCAGTATGGCTCGCACATCTCCGCTGTTCGGCACAATTCTCTGCCCGGTTGATTTTTCCGATCCACTCCCGTCAGGCGTTGACCTACGCCGCTCTCATCGCGGCGCAAAAACGACGCGCGGCTCATTGTCCTTTTCGTCGAGGACCAGCTGCTCGCCACCGCCGCGGCGGTGGCGTATGACGAAAAGACACTCGCCGAGAAAGGCCGCAAGGAACTGCGGCGCATGGTCGAGCGGATCGTCAAGCCATTCCGGCTGCCGATGAAGGCGGTCACGCTGGACATTGCCATCGGCCGGCCCGCGCAGGTCATCGCGGACAAGGCCGAGAAGCTTCGCTGCGACCTGATCGTGATGGGCGCTCACGGACGCACGGGCGCCAACAGGCTGATGATCGGCTCGACCACGCATCGCATCCTGCGGAAGTCTCGATTGCCGGTGCTGGCGACTCCCCCCGTCAAGGGCCGTGTGGCGCGGCCGCCGCGAAACTGGCCGGGAAAGACGGCCATCGCGCCCGTCGACTTCGGCCCGCGCGATCGCGCCGACGTGCTCGCCGCGGCTGTCGCCGCGCGTGACCTCGGCGTGCAACTCGAGCTGGTCCATGTCGTCGAGCCGATCGCCGATGTGCCATGGCTCGAGCTCGATGAGGCGAGAAGGAACCAGCAGCGCGAGCGGCGGGCGGCGGCACGACTGACGAGGCTGCAGGACGATGTGCGGTGGAATGTCAAAGGCGTGCGAGTGGAGAGCGGCAAACCGGGCCCCGTGATTGCGTCGATCGCCGCGAGCGAGCCAGGTGGGTCTCGTGGTGATGACGCGGCGCCCGGGTCAGGGCCTGTTCGGGCCGCGTCAGGGCTCAATCAGCTACGAGGTGCTCTGCAGATCGAACACGCCGGTGCTCGCGTTGCCGAGCGACACGAAATGGATGCGGCGAATCATTCAGAGGGCGCGATGAAACCGACAATTCGAAGGACCCTGGCGATCGCTCTGACCGTCTTTATGGGCGTCTGCGCTTCGGCAGATCAAACACCGCCATTGACCAAGTGATGCGAGCCAAGCTGGGACACGCGCAGGCGATTCTCGGCGCGGTATCACGAGCGACTGGACCGTGCTCGATCGCGAGAGCCGTGCGCTGGCGCTCGCGGTGCGCGATCCGGCCTGGGGCCTGGCGCTGACCGAGCCCGAGTACCTGCGCCAGAGCGATTCTTTCAACCGCGCCCTGCAGGACCTCATCGAAGCATCCGCAAAGAAGGATCTGGAAGCGGCCGGGAACGCGCAGTTGATGCTCACCGCGAGCTGCGTGCGTTGCCACCTGTACATCAGCAGAAACCGGCGGGCGCACTAAAAGCACGTAGGGCGGGTCTTGCCGTATAGACCCGCCGTCCCTCCTACCGCTGCTGAATGGACCGGATGTGCTCGACGAGGTTCTTGATGCGGGCTTTCGCGCGGGCGTCAGAGGCATCGAGCGCTCGAAAGATCGCGCCCCAGATCGGCATCTCGTCCGATCCGTGTGCGGCAACCGCCACGGGGCCCGTGATGATGGTTTCGACCTCGACGGCCGGGAACACGCCGTTCTGACGGCGCGACAGCACGGTGAGATCTGGCGGGGGCACCTTCAACGCCGGAGCGACAGGTCCGCCGCCCTTGCCGTCGCGACCGTGGCAGGTGGCGCAATACATCCTGAAGAGGTCCGGCCCGTACATCGAATCGATCGCGAGCGCGGGAGTGCGAGGCCCGGTCGTCTGGGCTCCGGCATCCGGCGTCATCGTGAGGCTGAGGCCCACCACGAACGCAAGCACGAGCGCGGATTTCGGCATCGTTCTCATAGGACTTCCCTGACTTCAGCAGCCGACGTCTGTCCTCATGTAAGTGTCGTTCTCGGTCCGGCGAAGGAAGTGAGACGACTCGAGCGTGTCGAAGATGAGTTCCGTGCGCCGGTCGTCCAGGTTCCACAGGCGTTTCGCCTGACGCTTCGACAGGTGCAATCCCGGCATCTCCGCAAATTCGGACCGGACCAACTCAACCCAGTCATACAGATCTCGTGTCTCACTCGTCGTTGATTGCTGCATAGATCCTCTCGACGCTCCTTGTGGCAAGTGCCGTACCAGCGATGGGTTCTCGAAACACGGCGCGCAACCGCGGATCACACGACCGAGGAGCGGGCACGCTGCGGGTTATTTCGCAGCCTCGGGGAAACTTCCTGTCTCCCGGCTCATGACTGCTTCACTTTCCTGCCTTTCAGCCACGCATCGAGCCGGGCATCGTGACCGTAAATGTCCGGCACAAACCGGATGACCCCTTCATCGGGCATGAACGCCGCGGTCATGTAGAAGATCACGATACGCGGCTGTCGGACCACGGCAATCGTCTGCGTCTTCCCCTGGCGGATCGCCGCGAGCATGCGTGCTTCCGTCCATTCGCTGTCCTGTCCGAGGACCCACTCGGCCAGCGCGAGCGGATCTTCGACGCGTACGCACCCGTGGCTGAAATCACGCCGGGCGCGCTTGAAGAGCTCCTGGGCCGGTGTGCCGTGGAGAAACACGCTGTGCACATTGGGCAGCACGAACTTGATCTGGCCCGAGCGCGTTCCAGGGGCCCGGCGACTGGCGCACGCGCAGCGTGGGCCCTTCGCCAGTCATCTCCATGTGGTTGCGGATCAGGTAGTTCGGATCCTTGTCCAGCGCTGGAAGGATCTCCGTTCGCACGATGCTGTCCGGCACCTGCCAGTCCGGATTGAGCACCACGGTCGTCACACGCGAGGCGAAGACAGGCGTCCTCGTCGCGCGCGCGCGGCCGGTGATGACACCCATTTCGATCGAAGGATTCCCATCGCTGCGCTCCACTCCCCAGCCCCAGACACGGAACATCGGAATGTTGACGACGAGCAATGGCTCCCCTTGCAGATCGGGAAGCCAGCGCAGCCGCTCCATCGCCAGCTCGATTTGACGCGCCCGCGCCGGATCGGTCTCCCGGTATGACCCGAGCATCTGCATGAAGCGCTGGTACTGAACGAACGGCGGCCTGAGGCCGGCAACGACCGTGTCAAGCGGGCGACCGCTCACGACCGACTGCACCGCGACTGCAAGCTCGTCCCCCTCAATCGCATGATCCAGCTGAAATCCCAGCTCACGTGGGTTCACGCGACCGACATGAAGGTCGCGGAAGTATCGAACCGTACTCGCAGTGAGGTGCGCATCGAATTCGGCGACGGCTGATTGCGGCGGACGACCGGCAGACGCCAGCGCGCTCGCTTCGGTACTCGAGATCCGCTCCCCGGTAGTCGTCCCCCACGAGACCATCCTCAGCAGCCTCCCGCAAATACGACAGCACCTTCCACGCGACGGACGTCGGATGTCCCTGCGCGTCCACCCAGAGCGGGCGGCCGTCGCGCCGCTCGTAGACAGCTTGGACGTTGCGCTGCAGAGCAGCCTCACGATCGCCCTGCTCGGCCATCGAGACCGCGGCGGCGGCGAAGAGTGCGAGCACAATCGACAGCAATCGCAAGCACTTCACAACAGACGGAAAGGCAAGCGGCGTGCCGCGACACCCGGTGAGGAATATTCCGCAGGTGTGCAGAATTTTTCGATGGCATCACGGTTGCTCTCGTCTCTGGCGTGCCACGTGTGATTCTCAACGGCGACCCTGTCGAATTGCCAAACGCGCCGACGCTTGCCGATGCGCTCGCGGCAACCGGCGTTCATCTCCCGACGATGTGCCACGACGATCGGCTCGAGCCGAGCGGTAACTGCCGCTTATGCCTTGTGCGCATCAAGGGACTCGGCAGGCCCGTGCCCGCGTGCGCGACGGCCGTGACCGAGGGGATGGAAATCGACACGTCGTCTTCAGATCTCGAAGCATCGCGGCGAGGCATTCTGGAACTGCTGGCAGCGCGCTACCCGGCCGATGCCGTGTCGCGCGCACCCGACAAGCCGTTTCATCGAGCGCTCGCCGTACAAAGCATCGGCGGGGATCAACTGGCCTCGGGTGCCGACGATCCCGCCCTGGTGGACCGCTCCCACCCCTACATCGCCGTCGACATGAACCGGTGCATTTACTGCGAGCGCTGCGTGCGAATCTGCGCGGAGGTCCAGGGCCAGTTCGTGTGGCACATCCGCGATCGCGGAGGTGACATGCGCATCGAGCCGGACGGCCCCAATCTGCTCGAAGAGCTCGTGCGTCGCGTGCGGCGCCTGCGTGGACACCTGCCCGACCGGCGCCCTCGAGGACGCGTCGGCCGAGGCGCTGGGCGCGCCCGACACCTGGACGCGCACGGTGTGCCCGTACTGCGGCACCGGCTGCGAGTTGTCGGTTGGCACTCGAGCCGGCGCGATCGTCGCCATTCGTCCCGCCCGGCACTCGGCCGTCAGCAAAGGCCACCTGTGCGTGAAAGGACGGTACGCGTTCGAGTATGTCGGCGCCGCCGATCGCGTAACCGCGCCGATGATCCGCGAGCGCGACGGCTGGCGTCCCGTGAGCTGGGATGAAGCCCTCTCGTTCGCCGCGTCCCGTCTGCGCGACGTGATCGATCGCCATGGTCCGGACGCCGTCGGCGTGCTGGGGTCGGCGCGACAGACCAACGAAGAGAACTACCTGACGCAGAAGTTCGCGCGCACCGTCATCGGCACCAACAACGTGGACTGCTGCGCGCGGGTGTGCCACGCGCCGAGCTCGACGGCGCTCAAGCGATCGCTGGGCACGGGGCTCTCGACCAACTCGTTCGACGACATCGAGCGCGCAGGGCTCATCCTCGTCTGCGGCGCCAACCCGACCGAAAACCATCCGGTCCTCGGCGCGCGCGTCAAGCAGGCGGTGCGGCGGCGCGGCGCGAAGCTCATCGTGATCGATCCGAGGCGCATCGAGCTCGCCGACTACGCCGACGTCTTTCTGCCCGTCCATCCCGGCGCGAACATCCCGCTGCTCAACGCGATGGCACACGTCATCGTTCGCGAGCACCTGATCGACGCCACCTTCATCGAAGAGCGTGTCGACCGTTACCATGCCTTCGCCGAGTTCATCCGCGAGTGGCCGCCCGAACGCGTGGCCGATTTGACCGGCGTCGAGCCCGATGACATCAGAGCGGCCGCCAGGCTCTTTGCGACGACGCGCCCCGCGCTCATCCTGAACGGGCTCGGCACGACCGAGCACGTCCAGGGCACCGACGGCGTGAGCGCGCTCATCAACCTGGCGCTGCTGACCGGCAACTTCGGCAAGCCCGGCGCCGGCGTCAACGCGCTGCGCGGCCAGAACAACGTGCAGGGCGCCGCCCACATGGGGTGCGAGCCGCGCACGCTTCCCGGGGGAATTCCTCTCGACGAAGGGACGTCCGCCTTCGAGGCGCTCTGGCAGCGATCCATCCCGCGCTCGCGCGGGTTGAACCAGCTCGAGATGTTGAGCGCGGCAAGCGCCGGGCGATTGAAGGCGCTGTGGGCGATCGGCTACGACGTGCTGCTGAGTAACCCCAACGCGCACGAGACGGCGCGCGCGCTGGACCAGCTCGACGTCGTGATCGTCCAGGATTTGTTCATGACCGAGACGGCCAGACGGTTCGGCTCGGTCTTTCTGCCCGCCTGCTCCTCGTTCGAAAAAGACGGCACGTTCATGAACGCCGAACGGCGGATTCAGCGCGTGCGGCAGGCGCTGCCGGCGATGGGATCGTCGAAAAGCGATTGGGAAATCATCTGCGGCCTTGCCGGAGCGTTCGAACGCCCTGACGGCTTCCAATTCGCGGGCGCAGAGGACATCTGGAACGAAGTCAGGCAGGCGTGCAGCGGTGCGCGCGGCATGTCCTACGCGCGGCTCGATCACCAGGGCCTCCAGTGGCCCTGCCCCGACGAAGCGCACCCGGGCACGCCGATCCTGCACGTGGAGGGGTGGAGTTCCGGCGTGCGTGCCCATTTGCAATGCCTCGAGTACGACGCGACACCCGAGCGCACGACGCCGAAGTATCCCTTCGTGCTCAACACCGGCCGGACGCTGTATGCCTTCAATGCCGGAACGATGACCGGCCGATGCCGGACGCGCGAGCTTCGCCCCTCGGATCTCCTCGAGATCTCACCGGACGACGCCGGCGCCGCCGAGGTGCAGTGAAGGCGAACGCGTCCGCGTGGTCAGCCGGTACGGATCGGCGACGCTGCCGGTCCATGTCACCCCGGCCATTCGGCCGGGAGAACTGTTCGCGACGTTTCATGCACCCGAAGCGATGGTGAATGCCGTCACCGGATCGCACGTCGATCGCGTGACCGGCACGCCGGAATACAAAGTGACGGCGGTGCGGATCGAGAAGGTGTCGCCATATCGCCTAGCGGACGTCAAAAAGGCGTTGCAAAGTCGCTGATCTCCGCATCGAGTTGTGTTAGCATCGCGATACTGGAACTTCGATCCCAAGTCTATCCCCCAGAGTCCTGTCATGCAGTTGCCATCGTTCGAGGATCTGATGTCTCGCATCAAGAGCGAGTATGTCGAGATGCCTGGGTTGTGGCTCACCGCCGATCAAGCCGCGCGTTTATGGGCACTTGACCGTAGTCGATGCGTCGAGCTGCTCTTCGCGCTGGTCGAGCAGCGCTTCCTCATCGTCCGGAGCGACGGCAAATACGGGAGACTGGCCGACGATCTTGCCGGCCGCGGGCGCCCATCAAGGCGCCGCTCGACGCCTGACGCGCGGCCTACCGTATAGTCCGGAGATAGGCCAGCAAATCCGCGAGCTGTCGCACCGTCAGCGCCCGGCTGAAATCCCCCATCGGCGATAGACCCTGCCGTGACATCTGCGCCTTGACCGCCTCGCTCGTCCGGATGCTCAGCGAATGCGACGGCGCGATAATCGCCGCCGCGATGTCCGAGCCGGCCTGCAACTGCAGCGTCGCATTGAGCATCGGCCCCTGCAACTCCGCAATCGGCGAGAAGTCCTTCTCACCCGACACGCGATGGCAGACGTGGCACTTCAGGTCCTGGAATGCCTGCCGGCCGGCGTGCGCGTCACCCCTGGGAAGCACCACCGAATCGATGACCTGGTACGACTCCCCTCGCGACGATGACTGCGCGCCGGCCACCGCCGGCAACAGCGCGAGCGCGATTGCCGCCAGCGCTCCGCTCTCATAGGAACCGCCGCACCGGCCGCGCAAAACGCCCGATCGTGGGCCGCGCGAGCTTGACGTAGTCCTCGAACGTCATGGCCACCGCGTCATCGAACGTGCCCGCGTTGAACACGATCTCCTCGTCCTCGGCGAGACGCTCGTCGAGGAACACGAGCTGGTGGAACATGGGGCCGAACGGCGGCATCGCACCCGCCTCGCAGTCCGGATAGAGCCAGTCCAGCTCGTCCTCATTGGCCATGCGCACCTGCGGCACGCCAATCAGCTCGGCCAGCCGTTCGAAATCGACCTCGCAGTCCGCCGGCACGACCGCCTGAATCGGCTCGCCGTCGGCAAACGCCACCACGACCTTGGCCCAGTTGCGCGCCGGCACCGGTATCGCGGCGGCTTCCGTCTGTGCCGTGTATGCGCGCGCGTGCGGCAGCACCGTGTAGGCCACATCCGCGCAACGAAGAAATTCCTGAACCGATGGTGTCACTGGCATATGAGCCTCCACCGTCTTCAAGCACAAACGACGCCAGTACGGGCGCGCACCCCGACCACAGCGTCGCCCGCATCCAACGGACATTTGCGCCGGGGAAATTCTCGGGTGCTGCGGAAATTCCCCGGAACCGCCGATCGTGCTCCCACGAATACACCGATTTGAAGGAGGCCTGCGACTTGCAGTGTCTGCCCCGCAGGGAGCGCATCCATGCGAGTACGAGAAATCATGTCAGAACCGGTCGAGACCGTTCCCGCGGAGATGATGGGATGAACACCAGACGCCTTCTCTGTTTCGTGCTCGTCCTGCATCGCGGCCCTGATGCTGATGGCTCCGGCCGCGCGCGCGCAGTCCAGCAGCTGCGTCGACTGCCACTTCGCGAACCCCGCCGCTCCCGAGCGCGACCACCTTGGAGACTGGGAGCGATTCGGCGCACGGGCGCGCCAGTGTCGGGTGTGAGAAGTGCCACGGCGGCGATGCCGCCAGCTACGACGCCTCGCTCGCGCATCGCGGCGTCCGTCACAGCGGCAACGCGGCCAGCCCGCGTGCATCGCCGCAACCTTCCCGCCACGTGCGGGACGTGTCACACGGGACCGTTCGTGCACTTTCAGAAGAGCCGGCATTTCGCGCTGCTTCGCAGCGGCGACAACCGGGTGCCGACCTGCGCCACCTGCCACGATGCCGTCGCCTCGGCACTGCCGTCTCCGAAGGTCCTCGAAGCCGAATGCCAGCGCTGCCATGGCCCGAAAGGCACGGCGCCCCGCGTTGAACGGGCGGCGTCGGCGCGCATCCTGATCGAAGGCGTGATCGAGTCACGCCGCATGCTGACGGCCACAGAGCCGTTCATCGATCGCGTCAAGGACGCGGCCAGGCAGGCGCAACTGCGCGAGGCCTACGAGCAGGCGGAGGTGCCGCTCATCGAGGCCGGCAGGTCGGTACACGAGTTCGTGTTCGACAATCTGGTGGAACGCCTTGCCACCGCGCGGCGGCGGATCGACGCGCTCGTCGGCGCGCTCGCCAATCCCGATAAGGCCGCTCCATGAAACTCGGCGCAGTCGCACTCGATTACGACGGCACGATCGCCACCGAGGGCGTGATGGATCCCGGGGCGCGTGACGCGATCGCGCAGCTCCGTCTGCACGGCGTCGCCGTCGTGCTGGTCACGGGGCGCCGGCTCCCGGATCTCAAGTCGGTTGCGGGCAACCTCGAGTGCTTCAACGCCGTTGTCGCCGAAAACGGCGCGGTACTCTACTTTCCTGAAAGTCAACGCCACGTCGTCATGGGTCATGCGCCGGCTCCAGCCTTTGTCGAGGGACTGCGCCAGCTCGGCATCGCGTTCGACACGGGCGACTGCGTCGTCGAGACAGGCGCCGTACACGCGCTCAGCGTGCTTCAACTCATCCAGTCTCTCGAGTTGCCGCTCACGCTCGCGTTCAATCGCAGCCGCCTCATGGTGCTTCCTCCGGGCATTGCCAAGTCCATCGGCCTCGCGCGCGTGCTCGCCACCATGCGCCTGTCGATTCACAACACGGTCGGCATCGGTGATGCCGAAAACGACCACGACCTGCTCGACGCCTGCGAAGTCGGCGTCGCCGTGGAGTGGGGCAGCCGCGCGCTGCGCAGCGTGGCCGACGAAATCATCGCCGGCACCGGCCCCTCTGCCGTCGCCGCCTATCTGCGCGGGCTGACCCGGCAGATCCGATTGTCGGCAAGCCAGATGGGCCGGCGCCACGTACAGCTCGGTCACCTGCACGATGGCCGGCCGGTGCAGCTCGCCATCCGCGGCCGCACCGTGATCATCGCCGGCGAACCGGGATCGGGAAAATCCTGGCTGGCGGGCCTTCACTGCGAACAGCTGATCCTGCAGGGCTACTGTCTCTGCATCATCGATCCGGAAGGCGATTACCGGTCGCTCGAAGGGTTGCCGGGCGTCATGCTGATGGGAGGTGACGAACCGCCGCCCCGCGCGCGGGAGCTCGATCAGGCGCTGCGCTACCCCGACGTCAGCATCGTCATCGATTTGTCGAGGCTCTCGCATCAGGAAAAGGACGAGTACCTGCGCGAGCTGCTGCCGATGCTCGCCGCCATGCGGCGCCAGACCGGCCTGCCGCACAAGATTCTGCTCGACGAAGCCCATTACTATCTCTCGGCGCCCGAAGGACGCCGGCTCGTGGACGCCGAGCTGGCCGGATACATTCTGGTCACCTATCGCGTGTCGGGCATCGACGAGCAGGTGCGCGACGCCGCCAACACCGTCGTGATGGTCACGCGCGAGACAGACGTCCAGGAGCAGCAGACGCTCAGCCGGATGTGCCACGCCGCCAACGCAGAGGTTCCGGCGAGCCTCTTTCAGGATCTCGGCCTCAGCGAAGCCGCGCTCCTTCCGGGCGTGGAGGAATCGCACGGGCAGGTGCAGCGATTCCAGATCGGTCCGCGTCTCACGTCACACGTGCGGCATCGGGCCAAGTACCTCGACATGCCCGTGGGCGAGCCGCAGGGATTCGTGTTCACGCGCGACGGCCAGCCGGGACCCAAGGCCCGATCGTTGAAAGACTTCGTCGATCTCCTCGCGCAACTGCCCGACGCGGACGCTTGCGCCCCATCTCCAGCGCCATGATTTTTCGAAGTGGTTCGGTCAGGTCTTCAGAGACTGCCCGCTCTCCACCCACGTGCGCGCCCTCGAGAGCCGGCTGGGTATCGACCGGCCCCGCGATCTGCTCAACGACATCTCGCAGGCTGTCCGAGCGCGATACCAGATCACGCCGCTCGGCGTGTAGGAGGCGGTAATGGCACGGGCGGTGTTCGAGGCGCGCGGCCTGACCAAGTACTACCGCATGGGTGAGGTCGAAGTGCAGGCGCTGCGGGGCGTCGATCTCGACCTGTGCCAGTCCGAGTTCCTCGTCATCCTCGGCCCGTCGGGCAGCGGCAAGTCCACGCTGTTGAACATTCTCGGCGGCCTCGACGTTCCGACGTCGGGCACCGTCCAGTACCGCGATCACGATCTCACCGCCGCCGACGAGCACGCGCTGACGCAGTACCGGCGCGAGCATGTCGGCTTCGTCTTCCAGTTCTACAACCTGATCCCCAGCCTCACCGCGCGCGAGAACGTCGAGCTCGTCACCGACATCGCGACCGAGCCGATGCCGGCAGCCGACGCGCTGAACATGGTGGGTCTCGAACAGCGCCTCGATCACTTTCCCTCGCAGCTGTCCGGCGGCGAGCAGCAGCGCATCGCCATCGCGCGGGCGATTGCGAAGCGCCCCGACGTGCTGCTGTGCGACGAGCCGACCGGCGCGCTCGACATCTCCACCGGCATCATCGTGCTCGAAGCCATCGAGCGCATCAACAAGGACCTCGGCACGACGACGGCCGTCATCACGCACAACTCGGCCGTCGCCGCCATGGCCGATCGTGTCATCTCGCTGGCCGACGGCCGCATCGTCGACGAGCGGCGACCGGCCCGGAAGGTCGCGCCGAGGGCACTGCAATGGTGATACGCGCCCTTTACCGCAAGCTGTTGCGCGACCTGTGGCACACCCGCGGGCAGGGGATCGCGATCGCGCTCGTGATTGCGGCCGGCATCGCGATGTTCGTCGGCTACTTCAGCACGTTCGATTCCCTCGAGCTCGCGCGGGAGACCTACTACGATCGCTTCCGCTTCGCCGACGTCTTCGTCTCGGTGAAGCGCGCACCGTTCCGCGTCGCCGACGATCTCGCGGCGATTCCGGGCGTGGCGAGCGTCACGACGCGGGTGGTCGTGGATGTCGCGCTCGACGTGCCGGGCCTGGTCGAGCCCGCGACCGGACGGCTCATTTCGATGCCCGGCCGTCAACTGCCCATGCTGAACGAGCCGTTCCTGCGCCGCGGCCGGAGGCCGGTCGCCGACGGCGAAGCGCTGGTGAGCGAAGGGTTTGCGCTGGCGCACCAGTTGTTGCCGGGCGCCACAGTGACCGCCACCATCAACGGCCGCCGGCGCGATCTGCGGATTGTCGGCATCGCGCTCTCGCCCGAGTTCATCTACTCGATCAGGCCGGGCGAAATGATGCCCGACGATTCGCGCTTCGGCGTGTTCTGGATGGAACAGCGCGCGCTCTCGTCGGCGTTCGACATGGAAGGGGCATTCAACGACGCGTCGTTCGCGTTGATGAAGGGCGCCGCCGAGCCGGACGTCATCGCGGCGATCGATGCCGTCCTCGACAGGTACGGCAGCCTCGGTGCCGTTCCGCGCGCCCAGCAGCTCTCACACTGGTTCATCGAGAACGAGCTCAACCAGCTGCGGACGATGGGGTTCATCATCCCGGCGATCTTCCTGGGCGTGTCGGCATTCCTGCTGAACGTCGTGCTCACCAGGCTGATCGCCGTGCAACGCGAGCAGATCGCCGCCCTGAAGGCGCTCGGGTACATGAACCGCGAGATCGGCCTGCATTACGTCTTGTGGGCGGTGGCCATCGGCGTTGCGGTGCGGCGCTGGGAGTCGTCGGCGGCGCCTGGCTCGGACGGGCGATGACCGCTATCTACAACGACTTCTTCCGCTTCCCCACGCTGCGGTACGTGCTGACACCCGGCATTGCCATCGAGGGCGCCGCCATCGCCTTCGGCGGCGCCGCGCTGGGGGCGCTCGGCGCGGTCGGGCGCGCCGTCAGGCTGCCGCCCGCGGAAGCGATGCGCCCCGAGCCCCCCGCGCGGCATCGGCTTACCTGGCTCGATCGCGCGATTCCACGCCGGTACGCGCCGCCGACGGTGAAGATGATCGTCAGAAATCTCAACCGTCAGCCCGCGCGCGCCGGATTGTCGGTCCTCGGCGTGTCGTTTGCTGTTGCACTCCTCGTGCTCGGCATGTTCTCGCTCGACGCGATCGAGCTGATTCTCGACGTGCAGTTCAACGTCGCCCAGCGGCAGGACTATACGCTCGCGTTCGTCGAGCCACGATCGGCACGCGCCATTCACGAGTTGGCACATCTGCCCGGTGTGCTGGCCGTGGAGCCCCTCAGGATGGTGCCTGCCCGCATCAGAGCGGGACATCGCATGCGCCAGGAAGCTATCGTCGGTCTCGCCGGCGGCACCCGCCTGCGGCGCGTCGTCGATGTGTCGCTGAAGACGGTGGCACTGCCGCCCGATGGTCTCGTGCTGTCGGCCACGCTTGCCGACATCCTCCGGGTCCGTGCGGGAGATTCGGTCCGCCTCGAGCTGCTCGAAGGCGCGCGGCCCGTCCGCGACGTCGTCGTGACCGATCTGGTGGACGAGTTCATGGGCACCGCGGCCTACATGGAGATGGGCGCGATCCAGCGGCTCCTTCGGGAAAGTCCGAAGGTCTCCGGGGCGATGCTCCTGGTGGACAAAGGTGATTCCGGCGAGTTCTACCGCCGAATCAAGCAGACCCCCGCGATCGCGGGCGTCAGCTCGAAACGGGCGGCCATCGAAAATTTCCGCAGCACGCTGGCCGAGAACATGAACGTGATGATCTTCTTCAACGTGCTCTTCTCGAGCGTCATCGCCTTCGGTGTCGTCTACAACGCCGCGCGCATCTCGTTGTCGGAACGCAGCCGGGAGCTTGCCAGCCTCCGCGTGCTCGGACTCACGCGGGCGGAGATTTCAATCATTCTCCTGGGAGAGCTGGCGCTCGTTCTTCTGCTGGCCGTTCCGTTCGGCCTCGCGCTCGGATACGGATTGTCGGCCCTGGTCGTCACGGCGTTCAACACCGAGCTGTTTCGGATTCCCCTGGTCGTCTCGGCGAGAACGTTCGGCTTCGCCGCGGCCACCACGATCGTGGCGGCGGTGATTTCCGGCCTCGTGGTTCGACGTCGGCTCGATCGACTCGATCTCGTCGCCGTGCTCAAGACACGGGAGTAGAGAACCATGGCGATTCGACGCAGCAGAGTGACGTTCTGGGCCTCGGGGGTGCTGCTGGTGGCGGCGATCGCCTGGTCGTTCCGCCCGCAGCCGGTCCCGGTGGATCTCGCGCCGATTACGCGCGGCGATCTGCGCGTAACCATCGATGAGGAAGGCATGACGCGCGTGCGTGAGCGCTACGTCGTGTCGGCGCCCGTTGCGGGGCGCCTGCAGCGCATCAGCCTCCAGCCCGGCGATCGCGTCGAGGCCAACAGCACCACACTGGCGACCTTCCTGCCCGTGATGTCGGCCCCGCTCGATCCGCGCACCCGGGCGGAAACCGAAGCGAGGATGAAGGCCTCCCAGGCGGCGCGCGAACAGTCGCGAGTCGTGCTGCAACGCGCCTGTGACGAAGCCACCTTCAGCCGGAAAGAACTGGCGCGCTACCACGAGATCGCGAAGTTCGGCGGGACGACCGAGGAGCGCCTCTCGGCACTCGAGCTCGACGTGCGGATGCGAGAGGCACAGTGCCGGGCGGCCGATCTGGCCGTGCAGACGGCCGACCACGAAGTCGAGGCCATCGCCGCCGCGCTGCAGCAGTTCGCCCCATCCGCATCCGGCCGGGTGCCAACGGCGATCACCCTGCGCTCTCCGGTCAGCGGCGTCGTCCTGCGCCTTCATCAGGAAAGCGAAACACCGGTCGCCGCCGGCACCCCACTCGTGGAGATCGGCAATCCACGAGAGCTCGAAATCGTCGCGGATTTGCTTTCGACCGATGCCGTCAAGGTGAAGCCGGGCGTGGCAGCCCTGGTCACCGGCTGGGGCGGCGACAAAACGCTGCGTGCGCAGAGTGCGCCTGATCGAGCCGGCGGGGTTCACGAAGGTCTCGGCGCTCGGCGTCGAAGAACAACGCGTCAAGGTGCGGCTCGACTTTCAGGACGGAGAACACGGCTCGCGCAAGCTGGGCGACGGTTATCGCGTCGAGGTCAGCCTGATCACATCCGAGCGGCAGGGCGTGCTGAAGGTGCCGACGAGCGCGCTCTTCCGCACCGCCGACCGGTGGTCGGTGTTCGCGCTGCGCGACGGACGCGCGGCGCAGCGAGAGGTTCAGATCGGAGAGCGGAATGCGATCGAGGCCGAGGTGACATCGGGACTCGAAGAAGGTGACGAAGTAATCGTGCACCCCGGGGACACGATCGAGGACGGCGTGGCCGTCACGAAACGAGGATAGCGACATGACCAGCATCAAGACGGTGCTCTGTCCCGTGGACTTTTCCGATCACTCGCGTCATGCGCTCGCGCATGCCGTGCAGCTCGCGCGGTGGTTCGAGTCGATTGTGACCGTGCTGCACGTGTACCCATTGCCGGTGGCGGTGCCCCCGGTGCGTGTTCGGCGGCCTGCCTGGTCCAATCCCGCCGGCTCAACCCTACCCGGAACTGACCTCGTCTCCCGAACGCGCGCACGAAGAAATGCTCGCGCGCTTGTCGGCGTTCACCGCCGCGATCGATGCGACGGGCGTCACGCTGAAGCTGGCGGCTCGCGCGGGTGCGCCCATTCGAACCATCCTCGACGAAGTCCGCTCGCCTGCACAGCGATCTGATCGTCCTCGGCACGCACGGCCACACCGGGTTCGAGCGCTGGATGCTGGGCTCGGTCACAGAGAAGGTCCTTCGCAAGGCGGACTGCCCCGTGTTGACCGTTCCGCCGCCGGTGGCGGAAGCGCCCGCCCACGGCACTGAAAATGTTCAGCCGCATTCTGTGCGCCGTCGACTTCTCCGAAACGTCGCTGCGGGGGCTCGAATACGCGCTCGCGCTCGCGAGGGAGGCCAATGCTGAGCTGCTGCTCATGCACGTCATCGAAGGGCTGCCTGACCCGCCCGACTGGCAGACGTCGCCCAGCCCGGCGGTGGTCGACTATCTGAGGACTCAGCGAAGACAATGTCCTCAGCGCAGTTGCGGCAGGTGCTGCCGGTCGACGTTCAGACGTGGTGCCGTCCACACATTATGCTGGCCTACGGCATGCCCTATCGGGAAATCCTGAGGGTCGCCAAGGATTCCGATGCGCACCTCATCGTCATGGGTGTGCACGGACGAAACGCCGTGGACCGGCTGTTCTTCGGCTCCACCGCCAACCACGTCGTCCGCACGGCATCGTGTCCGGTGCTCACGCTGAGGGCCTGACGTGGATGACTACTGGAAGGCTTCACCTCCCGAAGCCGCACGCGCGCTCGGCGTGTCGCTCGACGGCCTGTCGTCGGCGCGACGCCGAAGCGCGGCTGGCCACATACGGACCGAACATCATTCAGCGGCAACGGCCCCTGACGCGGCTGGGCCTCCTCTGGCGTCAGCTCAAGAGCCCGCTGCTGCTCCTGCTTATCTTTGCGGCGGCCGCATCCCTCGCCGGCGGCGAGTGGGTCGATGCCGCCAGCGTGATCGCGATTGTGGTCGCGAGCGTCGGTATCGGCTTCGTGCGCGAGTACCACGCGCATACGGCACTGCAGGCCCTCGCCGCCCGGATCCACACGCATGTGAAGAGCCGTGCGGGACGGTCAACCGACCCTCGTCCCGGTTGACACGATCGTCCCAGGCGATGTCGTCCTGCTCGCGGCCGGCAGCATCGTGCCCGGCGACGGGCTCATTCTCGAATCGACCGATCTGTTTGTCAGCGAAGCGGCACTCACCGGCGAGAGTTTTCCGGCTGAAAAACGCCCCGGCCCCACGCCGCAGGCCTCGAGCATCGGGCAGCGCACCGGCTGCGTCTTTCTGGGCACGAACGTTCGCAGTGGCGCGGCCCGATGTCTCGTCGTGGCGACGGGCCGTGCGACCGAATACGGGCACATCGCCCAGCGTCTGCTCCCGAGGGCTCCGGAAGCCGACTTCGAGCGCGGCCTCCGTCAGTTCGGCTATGCGCTGACCATCGCCATGCTGATCATGGTTGTCGCCGTGCTGATGATCCTCGTCCTCATGGGGCGGCCGCCGATCGACACGCTGCTCTTTGCCGTTGCGCTCGCCGTCGGCCTCAGCCCGGAACTGCTGCCGGCGATTCTGACGATCAACCTGTCCAGAAGCGCCCAGATGATGGCGCATAGCGGCGTGCTCGTGCGGCGCCTGAATGCCATCGAGAACCTTGGCGGCATCGACGTGCTGTGCACCGACAAGACCGGAACGTTGACAGAAGGCGTCATGACGCTCGAAGGCGCATACGACCAGGAGGCCAGCCGTCGCCGAAAGTGCTGGCAGAGGCGGCATTGAACGCCGCCCTTGAAACGGGTATCGGCAGCCCGCTCGACGACGCGATTCTTGCGGCGGCAACCTTCGATGCCTCGTCTGTGAGGAAACGCGCCGAGATTCCCTTCGACTTCGTCCGCAAGCGCGTCAGCGTGGTGGTCGAAGACAACGACGGCATTCGCATGGTTGCCAAAGGCGCGTTTCACCAGATGCTCGACAGCGTGCGCCAGCCTTGGTGACGGAACGGCCCTCGACGAGCGCGCCACCCAGCGCCTCGAAGAGCACCATCGCCGCTGGAGCGCTCAGGGATTCCGCGTGCTGGCGGTGGCGACCAAACGGCTGCGCGAGCAGGCCTCGTATGGCCGCGAGCTGGAAGCCGGCCTCGTCTTCGAAGGCTTTCTGACGTTCGCCGACCGCCCGAAGCCAGGTGTGCGATCGGCGCTTGCCGATCTGGCGTCGCTGGGCGTCACGATCAAGATGATCACCGGCGACAACCTGCTCGTCGCGCAACATGTCGCGTCGCTCGTCGGGCTCGACGCAAGCCGGATACTCACGGGCGCCGAGCTGCAACAGCTGAGCGAACCGGCGCTCCAGCGGGCGGTTGAACTGACGGCCCTCTTCGCCGACGTCGATCCCAATCAGAAAGAGCGCATCATCCGGGCGCTGCGCCGGGCGGGGCATACGGTCGGATTCCTCGGCGACGGCGTCAACGACGCACCCGCCATGCACGCGGCCGACACCAGCCTGTCGGTCGACGATGCGGTCGACGTGGCGCGCGAGGCAGCCGACTTCGTTCTGCTCGAGCGCGATCTGAACATCATCCGGCGCGGCATCGAAGAGGGCCGGCGCACCTTCGCCAATACGATGAAGTACATCAGGACGACCACCAGCGCGAATCTGGGCAACATGCTCAGCATGGCCGTGGCGTCGACCTTTCTGCCCTTCCTGCCCCTGTTGCCCGGCCAGATCCTGCTGAACAATTTCCTGTCCGATGTGCCGGCGATCGGGATTGCCGACGACAACGTCGACGAAGAGCTGGTCGCGCGCCCGGCGCGATGGAACATCCGGAGCGTGACCCTCTTCATGCTCGTCTTCGGACTCATCAGTTCCGCGTTCGACTTCCTCACCTTCGGAATACTGCTCCGGTGGTATTCCGCCGTGCCCGAGACGTTTCGAACGGCCTGGTTCATCGAGTCACTGCTCACGGAGCTGATCGTCGCTCTGGTCGTGCGCACGCACCGCCCATTCTTTCGCAGCCAGCCCGGCGCGCTCCTGCTCTGGTCGACCATCTTCTGATTCCGGTCACGTTCGCGCTGCCCTTCCTGCCCTTCGCGGGCGTGCTTGGATTCGTCCCGATTCCCATTGGCCTGCAGGTCGTGCTGGTTGTCATCACCGCGCTCTATGCGTGTGCTGTTGAACTTGCCAAGCGTCCGCTACTGCGACGTCTCTGACTGCCGCGTTCGCTGAATTTCCCGGGCACCCGCGAAGGATTTCCCAACCTTCCGCAGACAGGGCCGTCTAACTGCAAGACAAGCAGGAATCGCGAATGGCGCACAACTTGCTCCGGTTACCGGTAAATACGTGCGCTGACATGTGGAGCCATTAAGGAGGTGCGTGATGGCAGTCGAACGACCGGTCGAAGGAAAGGGTCCGGCGCAGGGCCAGCCGGCGGCGTTTTCGAGTCCGTTCGCGATGATGCGGCGCTTGTCCGATGACATGGAGCGGATGTTCGAAGGCGGCTGGAGCGCGTATCGGTTCCCGAAGCTGTTACAGGGGTTCGACTTCGCCGCGACCAGATGGAGTCCCGATATCGAGGTCTTCGAGCGCAACGGCGAGTTCGTCGTTCGTGCCGATCTTCCCGGCATGACGAAAGACAACGTCAAAGTCGAGGTCTTCGAGGGAAACCTGATTATCGGCGGCGAACGAAAGGAAGAGAAGGAGCAGAAGGAGAAAGGATATTACGCGTGTGAGCGATCCTACGGCACGTTCCATCGTGCCGTGCCCTTGCCAGAGGGCGTCAAGGCCGACGAGGCCAGGGCGACGTTCAAGGACGGCGTGCTCGAGATTGCGATGCCGGCCGGCAGAGTGCCGGAAAAGCATGGCCGCCAGCTCGAGATCAAATAGCCGCACTCCTGCATGACGACGGCCGCCCACCGGGGCGGCCGCCCCAACACCAGACCTCAGGATAGAAACTTCTTCAGGTAAGGATCAGCAGACGATCGCAACGCCGCGAGGTCGCCTTCGAAATGAATCCGGCCCTCCGCGAGAACGATGAACTCGGCCTCGTCGGCCTTTTGCGCATCCACTTCGACGATGGCGAGATCGCCGTTCCGGCGCTGCGCCTCGTGCGTCGCCACATAGAACGCATCCGGAAGCTGATGGGTCACGACAATCGAGGTGACGTGCTCCAGATCGCGCAGCTTGATGATCTCGCGGTCCACGGTCTTGGCGGTAATCGGATCGAGGCCCGATGTCGGATCGTCGATGAGCAGATGGCGCGGCTTGGCCGCAAAGGCGCGCGCGATGGCGACACGCCGGCGCTGCCCTCCCGAGAGCTCCGACGGCATGCGGTCCATGTATTCGGCCAGCCCGACGAAGCCGAGGACTTCTTCGATGCGGCGGCGGGCTTCGTCGACCGGCATGTTGAGCTCCTCGTACAGCCTGTAGCCGACGTTCTCGGCCACGGTCAGCGAGTCGAACAACGCCGACTCCTGGAAGAGCATGCCGATGTCGCCGCGCATCTGCAGCATCTGCTGCTCGGTGATGTTGTCGATGCGCTCGCCTCTAATCCGAATCGTGCCCGAATCTGGCTTCAGCAGCCCGAGGATCAGCTTGAGCACGACGGATTTCCCCGAGCCGCTGGCGCCGAGCAGAATCTTCATCCGGCCGGCGCCCACGGAAAAGCTGACGTCGCGCAGGACCTCGTTGTCGTCGAAGGCCAGCGACACATGCTCGAAAACGATGGCGGGCTCGTCGGGGGTCACCGCACCATCATCTACCGGGCGGGCTCTGCGGCCAAACGTGGCTACTCCCTCGGCAGAGGCCGGGGCCGCCGAATCGACGTCGACGGGAGGGACACGTCGTCGCCGGCAGCGGCTCGCACGTACGCGCCACCCGCCGTCTGTCTCAGGACCCCGGCCTCGACAAGAGCCGACAGCACGGCGTCACAATCGGACGGATCGAGCCGCCAGAGCCGCTGGATCTGGCTCTTGGTCAGGCGAAGTCCCGGACTCTCGCGGTACTCCGCGCCCACGAGATCAACGAAGTCGGCGATGGAGAGCTCTCGCATGTCCCTCACGACTCGATCTGCTGCAACCGTTCCCTCCGCTGCTCGCGCAGCACCAGCTTCGCCAGATCGGTCAGCTCCTCCGACAGCAATTCGACGAGGTCGTCCAGGGTCAGAATGCCCTGGAGCTCGCCCGTGAGATCGACCACGGGCAGCCGGCGGATGCCGTTCGCCTGCATCTTCTTGAGCGCATCGTGCAGGCTGTCGCCTTCCTGCGCCGTGATCGGATTCTGCTTCATCAGGTCCGACACGCGGAGATAGGCGATCCGCGCGGCGTGGTTGACGATCGACAGCGCCACGTCGCGGTCCGTCAGGATGCCGACGGGCATCCGCCGCCCTCCGCGTGCCGTCCACGATGATGAGATCGCCGACGTGATACGACTTCATGAGCGCGACCGCTTCAACGAGCGGCGTCTCGGGCTTCGCAATGATTACGTCCCGTCTACAGACTTCACCGACTGTCATGGCTCGGCGCTCCTTCCCGAATGACTACCGCACGTGGGAGAGCAACGGCTATGCCATGGTCGTGTGCGGGCAAGGCAGCGCCGCAACGCAGCCAATCTGGCGTCCGCATTGCTCCTGGAAAGGACGTCATGCGATTTCCGTCGAGGCCCGGGGTTCAGAACTGCGAGATTCTCTCCAGTATCGCGACTTTTTCCGCCACCGAACGGATCGCGGCGCTCGTCGGCGACCTTCACACCGACGATCTCGCCCAGCTCAGCGAACGTGGACGGGCCATCCGCCAGGCCATCCTCGCCGCCGACCTTCCAGAGGACCTCCAGACCGCCATCGTCGCGGCGTACGAGGCGCTCGGCGATGGTCCCGACGCCGACGTCGCCGTGCGCAGCAGCGCAACGGCCGAGGACCTGCCCGACGCCAGCTTTGCCGGACAACAGGAAACGTATCTGAACGTGCGCGGCCGCGCCTCGCTCCTCGATGCGTGCCGGCGATCGTTCGCGTCGCTCTTCACCGACAGGGCGATCTCCTACCGGGCCGACAAGGGATTCGATCAGCTCCAGATTGCGTTGTCGATTGGCGTGCAGCGCATGGTGCGGGCCGATCTCGGCACGTCCGGCGTGATGTTCACGCTCGATACGGAAACCGGATTCCGCGACGTGATCCTCATCAACGCCTCCTACGGGCTGGGAGAACCGATCGTCCAGGGTTCCGTGACGCCAGACGAATACTGCGTCTTCAAGCCCACGCTGAAGGACGGTTTCGCGCCGATTCTCCAGAAGGCCATCGGCTCGAAGGAATTCAAGCTCGTGTATGACGAGGGCGGCAGCCGCGGCGTGAAGACGGTACCGGTGGCCGCCGGGAGACCGCGCGCGGCTGCGCTCTCGAGCGACGACGAGATCCTGACCCTGGCGCGCTGGGCGTGCGCCATCGAAGACCATTACGTCGCGACTCGCGGCAGCGCCGACGCCCATGGATATCGAATGGGCGCAGGACGGCCGCACGGGCGAGCTGTTCGTTGTCCAGGCGCGCCCCGAAACGGTGCACGCGCGCGACGAGTCCTCACGACTCGATCAACTACCGGCTCACGTCCGCGCGGGCGCGTGCTGCTGACGGGCCGCAGTGTGGGCAGCAAGATCGCCGCAGGACCGGTCCACGTGATTCCAAACGCGTCCGATCTGGTCACTTCCGCCAGGGAGAGGTGCTCGTCACCGACAAGACCGATCCCGACTGGGAACCGATCATGAAGAAAGCCGCCGCCATCGTCACCAATCGCGGCGGGCGCACGTGTCATGCGGCCATTGTCAGCCGCAAGGTTGGGCGTCGCCGGCTAATTGCCGCGTCTGTCGTAGTACACGCCGTCGCTCGGGATCTGTCCGTGCGGTAGTCGTTCTCTTTGAATGGATAGGCCGGGCGCGGTTTCGAGTTGATGAATGCCGCCAGCTGCTGCGCCTCTTCGTCGGTCAGACTTCCGGGATTGAGGTAGGGCATCGAGTGCCGGATGATGCCGGCCAGCGTATAGACGCGCGCCGCGCCCGCGCCGTCGTTCCACGAGTCGGGTCCCCACAGCGGTCCGGGCCGCTTGTCGCCGACGAAGACGCCCTGACCGTCGCGCGCCGTGGCAGGTCGTGCACCGATCGAGAAAGATCTCTTCGCCTTTCGCGGGATCCAGCTTTGCCACCGGAATCAGCTTGTCGGTGGGAATGGTGTTCTGACCGCGCCACGGAGGATTGCTTCCCACCTGATATCCCTTCGACAGCCACGTGAGATACGCGGCCACCGCGAGAACCTCCTTCGAGGTCAGCGAGGCAGTTCCTGGCCGTCAGGGTGCGCGCCGGTGGCGTTCTGGCTGCGCAGGAAACAGTCCACGATGCGGTCGTTCAGCGTGAACAGGCGGCCCGAACGCCGGTTGTATTCGGGAAACATGCCCACCACGCCGACAAGCGGAAGCGACTTCTCGCGCTGCCCGCCGTTCAGGTGGCAGTTGTTGCACGACATCCGGCCTGGTGTGAATTGCGGCGCCTCACCACGCGTGTTCGTGAAAATCCGGAAACCCCATTTGATCTCGGTCGGAGAGGCGCGAGTCGTCCAGCGTGGGATCGGTCAAGGGGTTCTTCGGAAATTCCCAGGCCGTCACCATCGTCGTGCGCGCCGAAATCAGCGGACCGCCGGCCGTGGGAGTCGGAGGACGGCGGCCCGGCAGTTCCGAGCAGGCCGATCGCCATGATGCCTGCGAGCGCGACGAGGGAAAGACCTGTCTTCACGAAGCGGTTGATTCCAGCGACCCGGAAGCTTAGCATGTCGGAGCGAGGTAACGATGTCACAGGACGATCACCGATCTGATCGCGCGGCGCTGGTTCCTGTCCCGGTTCGGGGCGACGTTCGCGGCAACCGGCGCCACGCTCACTGCCGCGGGGGTTCGCCTGCGCGCGCAGTCTTCGAGCACGACACCATGGCAACCCGCGCGTCACGCGCAGGACGACTGGCTGAGTCAGCTTCCGGGATCGCATCGCTTCGTGCTCGACACCACGAGCCCCGATGGCTTCTCGAACGCGCTCAACTTCGCGAACAACTACTTCACCGCCAACCGTGCGAGCTACGGCTTGAACGACGGCGATCTCGCCGTGCTCGTCGTCGCGCGTCACAATTCCACACAGTTCGCCTACAGCGATGCCATCTGGACGAAGTACCGCGCCGAGCTCGCGAAGGCGGCCAGCGTTACGGAGTTTCCCGATGTCGCCGAGAGGCTGAACGCGTTACTCAAGCGCGGTGTGCACCTCGCCGTCTGCCAGATGGCGACACGCCGTATCGCCGGCAGCATCGCGAAATCCACCAACAGCAGTCAGGATAAGATTTACGACGAGCTGGCGGCCAACCTCGTCGCCAACGCGCACCTGGTGGCGGCAGGCATCGTCGCCGTCAACCGCGCGCAGGAGCGGGGCTATTCGCTGGCGAATGCGGGATGACATCAGGGAGCAGATGACCATGACGATTCAACAGACGAGGCGGGACATTCTTCGCGGGACGCTCGCGGCGGCAGGGCTCGGGATGCTCGGCCTCCCGGAGTGGGCGCTTCCGGCGCTCGCCCAGGGCGACACCCTGGTACCGTTCACTGACGCGCCACCAGCCTTTCCTGCGCCGGGACCGGTGAATCGGCAGTACGACGTGCGAACGATTGACGGCCCGTTCACGCCGGCCGACAAGTTCTTCACGACACAGCACTACGGGCATCCAGCGGTCGATCCGGCCACCTACCGCCTGAAAGTGAGCGGCCTTTTCAACAAGCAGCTGACCCTGTCACTCGACGAAGTACGGCGAACTCGGGAGCGCCGAGCTCATCTTCGGCTTCGAGTGCTCCGGCAACCGGCGCCCCCTGCAGGGGCTGTGCGGCAACGGCCGCTGGACCGGCGTGCCGCTGCGAACGGTGCTCGATCGCGCCGGCCTGCGAGTGCAGGCGCGCGAGATCGTGTTCTTCGGCGCCGATCGCGGTGAGGAAGACGTCGAGTTCCGGACGCAGAAATTCAAGCGTCGAGCAGCAGTACGGCCGCAGCATGACCCGCGAGCAGGTGCTCGCCTCGGACGCGTTTCTGGCGTACGCGCTGAACGGCGAACCGCTGACGCGCCATCAGGGCGCTCCTCTGCGTCTGCTCGTGCCTGGTTGGTACGGCATGGCCAACGTGAAGTTCCTCGAGCAGATCCACGCGCAGGAAGACGCCTATCTCGGCAAGTTCCAGGCGCGGCTGTACCGCACGCTGCGTGGCGAGGTGATCAACGGCGAGACCAAGTGGACCGAGGCCGCCATCACGCAGATGCAGCCGAAGTCGTTCCTCGCGCGCGTGACGCGCAGCGCGAACGGATACACCATGCTCGGCGTCGTGCTGCACGACGGCACGCCGCTGAAGTCCGTCGAAGTGCGTGTAGACGACGGACCGTGGCGGCCGGCGGTGCTGGATCCCTCGACGCGCGCGAAGTACTCGTGGAAGTTGTTCACCTACGCGTGGAACGACGCGACTCCCGGTGAGCACACGATCGTGTCCCGCGTCACCGACGTCAACGGGCGCGTACAGCCGACGCTCGAAGAGCTCGAGAGCAAGAAGACGTTCCTGGAGGACAACTCGCAGTACCCGCGAAAAGTGACGATCGGCTGAGCGTATGGCCGCACGCCCACCTTCTTCAGAATCGCCATCATCGGGCACCAGCCGCTGAACGCCGACTGGAACAGATTCAACCCGACGAACAGCGTGAACCACAGGAAGTACGGGTGCACGTACATCCCGAGCAGGACGCTCGCCGCAACGAACGCGCCCGCAATCAGGCGCAACATGGGTTCAACTCGCATATCCAGCCTCCTTGGTGTGTCGATTGAGCATGAAATACATCACCGGAACGGCCATTCGCGACAGCAGCAGCGACGCGACCTCTCCAGCCATCAGCGAGATCGCCAGCCCCTGGAAAATCGGGTCGAACAGAATCACGGCCGCGCCGACAATCACCGCCGCCGCCGTGAGCACCATCGGCCGGAATCGCACGGCGCCGGCATCGACCACCGCCTGATCCAGCGGCATGCCGTCGCGCAGCCGCAGCTCGATGAAATCGACGAGGATGATCGAGTTCCGCACGACGATGCCGGCGCCGGCGATGAACCCGATCATCGACGTCGCCGTGAAGAACGCGCCCATCGCGGCGTGCGCCGGCAGGATGCCGACGAGCGAAAACGGGATCGCCGCCATGATGACGAGCGGCGTCGCGAACGACTGGAACCAGCCGACCACGAGCACGTAGATCAGCAGCAGCACGGCCGCGAAGGCGATGCCGAGATCGCGGAAGACCTCATAGCTGATGTGCCACTCGCCGTCCCACTTCATCGCGTAGCGCGTCGTGTCGAAGGGCTGTTTCGCGTTGAAGATCTCGAACGCGTACCCTTCCGGCAGCGCGATCGACTCGAGCGCGCGATTCATCTGGAGAATCGCGTACACCGGGCTCTCGGCCGCGCCGGCGATGTCGCCGGTCACATAGGTGACCGGCTGCAGATTCTTGTGATACACGCTGCGTGCCTCGCGCGAGGGTGCGGCATGCGTCAGCTCGCCGACCGCCACCGGCGAGCGGCCTTCGAGGCGGATCGCGCGCACGGCGTCGAGCGAGCCGCGGCTGCTGCCGATCGAGGCGCAGCACAATCGGAACGGGCTCGCGCGCGTGCTCGTCGTGGAGGAGGCCCGCCGGCTCGCCTTCGCCCGCCATGCGGACGACGGCGGCCACCGCGGGCGCCGGCAGTCCGGCTGCGGAAGCCTTCTCTTCGTCCACCTCGAGCTGCCACTTCGGCTGCTCGTCCTCCACGTACCAGTCGACGTCGACGACGCCCGGCGTCGTCTCGAACACGCGCCGCACCTCGCGCGCCAGCGCCAGCCGCCGATCGTGATCCGGGCCGTATATCTCGGCGACCAGCGTCTGCAGCACCGGCGGACCGGGCGGCACTTCGGCCACCTGGATCGTCGCGCCGAGGCGCGCCGCCATCGGCGCGATCGCGTTCGCGCACGCGCCGCGCGATCTCATGGCTTTGATCGCGTCCGTTCCCCCTTCGGCATCAGATTCACCTGGATGTCGGCGACATTCGGCGCGCGGCGCAGGTAGTAATGACGCACCAGACCGTTGAAGTTGTAGGGCGAAGACGTGCCGACGTAGCTCTGCACGTTGACGACTTCCGGATCGCTGAATCACGCCCGCAGCCAGCGCGGCGGTGACCCGCGCGGTCTCTTCGAGCGCGGTGCCTTCCGGCAGTCGACCATCACCTGAAACTCGCTCTTGTTGTCGAACGGCAGCATCTTGACCTTGACGATCTGCAGCGGCACGAGCACGATGGCTCCGAGCAGGAGGACCGCCACACCCCCGAAGAACGCCAGGCGGGCGCGGGCGCTGCCGATGATACGGCCCATCACCCGGCGATACAGCAGCGTCAGCCGGTCTTCGCCTCCTCCGGAGTGGACGGCGCCGCCGCTCGAGCAATCGCACGGCCGCCCACGGCGTCACGATGAACGCCACCAGCAGCGAAAACACCATCGCCGCTGAAGCGCCGATCGGAATGGGCCGCATGTACGGGCCCATCAGCCCGCCGACGAATGCCATGGGCAGAATCGCGCCGACGACGGTGAGCGTGGCGAGGATGGTCGGATTGCCCACTTCGTCCACGGCCTGCACGCCGCAGAGCGTCAGCGAGTCACGGTCGCACGCGCCCGCCATTCGCGCGTGACGCACGATGTTCTCCACCACCACGATCGCGTCGTCCACGAGGATGCCGATGGAGAAGATCAGCGCGAACAGCGTGATCCGGTTCAGCGTGTAGCCGTACAGGTAGAAGACGAAGAGCGTCAGCGCGAGGGTCACGGGAATCGCCGTCAACACGACCACCGCCTCGCGCAAGCCGAGCGCGAGCCAGATGAGCGCGGCCACCGAGACGACGGCGAGCAGCATGTGCCACAGCAGCTCGTTCGATTTGTCGCGCGCCGTTTCGCCGTAGTTGCGCGTGACGGTCAGTTCGACGTCCAACGGCACGAGCACGCCGCGAACGGCGGCGAGCTTCTCGTCGACACGCGAGGCAATCTCGATGGCGTTGGTGCCGCGCCGCTTCGCGATGCTGATGGTGACGGCAGGCCGCGAGCGGCCGTCGCGCCCGGCAAACGTCACGTAGCTGTCGGGCTCGGCGTCGGCGTCCACGACCCGCGCGACGTCGCGCACGAGCATCGGCGCCCCGCTCACGGGTTGCGACGACGACGTCGCCGACAGCGTCGAGCGAAGCGATCCACTGCCCTGTCTGGACGCAGCGTGCGCCTTTCCGGCCTCGACGATTTCGCCGCCCGCCAGCCGGGCATTCGACGAGGCGAGCGCGTGCGCG
Source organism: Vicinamibacterales bacterium (assembly GCA_963850725.1). GTDB lineage: Bacteria > Acidobacteriota > Vicinamibacteria > Vicinamibacterales > JAMQPK01 > JAMQPK01. The sequence continues at coordinate 159,319 of CAWKMQ010000011.1, read as the reverse complement.
CACCATCAACGGATCGATGCGATAGGCCGCGAGGCGCGCGGTGTCGATCTCGACCGTCACCTGCCTCGGCCGCCCGCCGATGATCGTCACCTCTGACACGTCGGGAATTTCCTTCAGCGAGTCGTGCAGCTGGCCCGCCAGCCGGCGGAGCTGAAAGTCATCGTAGCGCTCGCCCCACAGCGTCAGCGCCATGACCGGCACGTCGTCGATCGAGCGGAGCTTCGACCACCGGAGCCGGGCTGCCCGCCGGGAGCACGCCCGGATTTGCCGCCAGCTTCTGATTGAGGCGCACGAGCGCGCGATCTTCGTCTTCGCCGACCAGGAAACGGACGACCAGCATGGCCTGGCCCGGGACTGGACGTGGAGTAGAGATATTCGACGCCGGGAATCTCCCACAGCAGTTTCTCGAGAGGACGTGTCAGCCGCTGCTCCACTTCCACGGGCGACGCGCCGGGCATCGACGCGAACACGTCGATCATCGGCACGATGATTTGCGGCTCTTCCTCCCGCGGCAGCGCCAGCACGGCGAACAGGCCCAGCAGCAGGGATCCCACCATCGATCAGCGGCGTCAGTTTCGAATGGACGAATGCCGCGGCGATGCGGCCCGCCACGCCCCGTTCGACGATCACGGCCGTGCCTCCCGCCACCCGGACCGGTGCGCCGTCGGCCAGCGACAGGGGGTGGAGCCATCACGACGACCTCGCCGGCCGCCAGGCCGGCGAGTATTTCCACCGCGTCGCCGGCGGCCGCTCCCGGCGTGACCGCCCGCATCCGCGCATGCCCCTCGTCCAGCACATAGACGAGCGACAGCTGCCCGCGGCGCACGAGAGCGGACGCAGGCACGACCAGGGCGTCGCGGACATTCGGCCCGGAGATGCGCGCGGGCAAACATGCCGGATCGGATCGCCGGCGCCGACGGCAACGCCACTTTCACGGTGAACGCATGCGACGCCGGATCGATGGCACGGGCCACTTCCACGATGCGGCCGCTCGTCGTCCGGCCGTCCTCGGCGCCCTCGAGCTCCACATCGACCGTGTCGCCCTGCCGCAGTGAGCGGACGCGCGCCTCGTCGGCCTGAAACTCGAGCCGGAAACCGTCGATCGCCTCGATGGTGAGCAGAAGGAGTCCGGGCGACGCCATGTTGCCCGGCTCGGCGTGCTGTGCTCGTCACCAGGCCGTCGAAAGGCGCGGCGACGATTGAATACGACGCGGCCGCCTCCGCGGCACGAGCGGCGGCTTCGGCGGCGGTAACCGACGCGGCGGCTTCCGCACTTCGCGCCGCGGCCGAACGCGCAGCTGCCCTCGGCGATGCGCAGTTCGGCTGTCGCGCGATCGAGCTCCTGCCGGCATCGCCGAGTTCCGATCGCGCAGCTGCTGGATTCGTCCGTAGTGCGCCTTCGCCAGCACGAGCCGGCGTCGGCGGCATCGCGACCGGCGTCGGCCGACACGGCGGCGCTTCGTGCCGCCGCCAACGAGGCTTCCGCCTGGGCGCGGTGCGCCGCGAGATCGCGATCGTCGAGGACGACGACGATCTGTCCCCGCCGTACCCGATCGCCCGGCGCACACGAACTTCGCGCACCTCAGCCACGACGCGGCTCGTCACCTGCGCCGTCGTCTGAGCTCGAACCACGCCACCCGCGTTCGAACGTTCTCGCGACGGGCCTCATGGCGGCGCGTCCGGCGCGTACCTCGATCGGCGTCGGTGCCGCCTCTCGGCGCCGGCCTGGCCGGTCCGCCGCATGCGGCAGCCAGCAGCGCGGCCGCGGCAACCAGCCAGTAGAGCCGCAAACGAGTCCGGGTTCTCATGGATGTACCTCTTCGTCTCCCGACGGCGCGCCGCAGCGCGGCCTCGCCGACCATGACATCGACGACAGCGCGAACGCGCAGTGCCTCGGCATCGAGCACCGCCGTGGCCACGCGAATGACGTCGCTCGTCGGGCGCAGGCCGGCCTCGAAGCGATCGCGAACAATCCGCTGGCTTTCGCGCGCCTGCATGACGGCCGCGCGCCCCACCGACTCGCGGGCACGCGCGGCGGCCAGTTGCTCGACCGCCGTCAGCACCTCCATGTGCGATGGCCGCGGCGGTGCGCGCCTGTTCGGCGCGGGCCCGGTCAGCCGCACGCGCCGCTTCACGCACCCGCGCAAGATTCGCGCCGCCGGAGAAGAGATTCAGCCGCATGCATGGCGCCCGTCACCCACGCAGAGGCTGGCCCGCCCCGCTCTCCGTTGTTCCATTCGTATCCGCCCTGCACGGCGACTTCAGGCAGCAGCGCATCCCGTGAACGCGTGCGCATGCGCATCGGCGACGATCGCCACGGAGCGCCGCCTGCTCGCACCTCGGGCCGCTGGTCGAGCGCTCGCTCGGTCAATCCCGCCGGCTCGCCCGGCGATGGCGGCGCGACTGCGCCTGGCTCGACTTCCATCTCCGCGTCGAGCGGCCTGTTCATCACTCGATTGAGATCGGCTCGGGCGAGGCGTTCGCTCGCTCGCCGCGTCGATCGACGCGCCCGCATTTCGGCCAGGTGCGCGCGCATCGACGAGCACATCCGCCTCGCTGCCGGTTCCGGCATCGCGGCGCGCTTCGGCAGTCCGCGCATCTTCTTCGGCGCCTTCGACCGCAGCCTCGCAGCCAGTCGCTCGGCGCGCGCGCGCAGCGAGCTGCCCGTAGGCGCGCGTCGCCGCCAGCGCGAGATCGTTGCGCGTCTGCCGCTCGGCTGCCCGTGCGACGTCTGTCTCGAGCGCGGCGACACGCGCGGCCGCGCGGGTGCGGCCGCCGTCGAACAGCGCATATTCGAGCGAGAACGCGCTGCGCGAGTTCGTGAGCGGCTCCGGATTGTTGAGCTGCTGCAGCGCGAAATCGGCCTCGGCGAACTGGCGCTGCGCGAGGAGCGATCCGAACACGAAGACGGGCTGATTGCCCCGCTGCCACGACTGGGTGAAGTCGATCCTCGGAAAGAATCCCGCCCGCGCCTGCGGATCCGCTGCTCCGCCTCCTGCACCGCCGCCCGCGCCCCGGCAACGTCTGGATTGGCCGCCAGCCGCCGCCATCGACGGCCGACGCCAGCGGGAGCGCCTCCTGGGCACGCGCCAAGTCGCACCGGGCCAGCACGAAAGCCCAGCAGCGCGGCCGGATGAGATTCAGTCCGAGTGCGGTCATTCTCTACTGCTATAGATGCAGGTTCCGCCGTTTGGTCACACATCCAAGCGCGCGGACGTATACAATGCCGGCTGTGACCAAACGCCGCGGCCGAGAATCCATCCGATGAGTATGCGGAGCTCGTCACGGCCGCCGCCGCCGGCGACCCGCAGCGCTCGAGCGGCTGTTGATGAAGGCACAGGAGGTGGCGTACCGCTTCAGCCGCACGGTCTGCGGCGGCCCGTCGGATGCCGAAGATGTGATGCAGGACGCGTTGCTCAAGACGTTTCGCTACGTCAAGCGCATCCACGATCCACAGGCGTTTCGGACGTGGCTGTACCGCACGGTGCGCAACGCGTGCCTGATGAAACGGCGGCGAAAGTCCGGCGAGCCCGACCGCGTGCTGTCGCTCGACGAGTTGCTGCCGGCGGCCGACGGGCACGCCACGCGCGTTTCGATCCGCCGGGCATGGCCGGAGCCCCGAAGCGCTCGCCGTGAATAGCGCGCTGCGTCGCGGCCTGACCAAGGCGCTTCACGCGCTGCCGCCCGGCTCACCGCGCGATTGTCTTTCCTCCGCGAGATGGAAGGGCTCTCAACGAGAGAGGCGGCGCAGGTGCTGAAGATTTCGGAATCGAACGTGAAGATGCGGCTTCATCGCGCCCGCCTGTTCCTGCGCAAGCAACTGGAGGATCGATGAGCGCCGCGCCGGCAATCACGTCCACCCGCCGCGTTGCCTCGCGCTGCTCGGGCAGCTGTCGCGCTACATCGACCATGAGACTGACGCCGCGGCAGAACGCGCGGACGATCGACGCGCATTGCCGCGACTGCGCGCGATGCCGGCGGTGATCGCCGGCCTGCGGCGGACGGTCGCCCTGTACCGCGAAGCGGGATCCACGGCGCTGCCGGCGCGGCTGCGAAGACGTGCCAGGGCCAACATCGCGCGCCTGCTGCGATCGCTGTAACACCACTCACCAGCTGACTCCCCGGCCGGCCGGCCGCGGAGAATTTCTGACGGCGCGAATTTCTTCGCGTAACGTTGCAGACGCCAGCGCCCGGGATTCGCGGCCAGCCCTGACTTGCCGCACCGCATTCCCTGAAGCCCATGTGGCCCGCGTGATGCATCTCCAACCGGTAGCGAAACCGGCTCGAACGACACCGCCGGAGGAGACCGCAATGCAGACCGATCCCCAAGTGACATTTCATGGCCTGGCACATTCGACCGAGATCGAGCGCGACGTCGCCGGGCGCATCGCCTGGCTCGAAAAGTTCTATCCCGGCATCGTCTCGTGCCGCGTGGCGTTAAGCGTGCCTCACCGGCATCGCCGCGACGGCCGTCATTTTCACGTCACCGTCGAGCTGACGGTGCCGGGCGGCGAGGCGATTGTCGTTCGCCACGAGCCGTCGCTGCACGGGCCATCGAAGGACGGCGAGTCGATGGCGCATCTGAAGGAAAGCGACGTGGACAGCGCATCACGGTACGCGCGCGGCGCCGTTCACGACGCGTTCAAGTCCGCCAGGCGGCGCCTGGAGGACTTCGCCCGCTATCAGCGGGGTGACGTCAAGGTTCACGCAGCCAGGAGGTAGCCATGGGCATCCAGCGGTCGATCGAAACGTTTCTGCAGCAGAATCGCATTCCGTTCACCACGTTCCGCCACCCCGCGGCGTTCACCGCGCAGGAGCGGGCCGCCGCATCGCACGTGCCTGGCTGGCATTGGGCGAAGTCGGTTGTGTGCGTGGCCGACGGCACGCCGGTGTTTGCCGTGTTGCCGGCACCATGTGTCGTGGACTTCGAGCGACTCCTGGATCTGATCGGCGCCGACGAAGTCAGGCTGGCGAGCGAGGATGAGTTGGCCCGGCTGTTTCCGGATTGCGAGCGCGGTGCCGCGCCCCCCTTCGGTGACCTTTACGGTTTCCCCGTGTTCGTCGACTGCCGCCTGGTAGGAGATCCCGAAATGGTGTTCGAAGGCGGCCGTCTGACGGCGGCCATCTGCATGCACTATGGCGACTTCGCAGAGGTCGCGCACCCGATCGTGGGTAACTTCGGGAGAATGCCGAACTGAGCGCCTGCAGCGCGCTTCATGTCCGGGCGATAACACATCGCGTCGTGCCATCGGCGAGCGTCCCTTCCGAGGCGCGCTCGAGCAACTGCGCAAGCGGACCGCCTCTCTGGACATCCGTCCTCCGGCGGCACACGCCGGTCACGGCGTCATACTCAGGACAAATGACGCCTGTCACTTCGCCTTCCAGATTCGCCAGGCGCGAGACGCGCCTGCCCGTCACAGGACACCAGATGGTTTCGAGACTCATTGTTCAGCTCCCACATGAACGCAGACGCAATCGCCGTGCCCCGAACTGTGCCCGCGTCGCGCTCGACCAGGGCATCCCGATCGGGAATTTTTTCGCACTGGTGCAGGAATATCCGATCGCCTCTGCAAATCGCGCACACTCCCCGGAGCCGCTGTAAAGTAGATCCACATGCGCCTGGACAGACCGTCTGCGTCAACGCACGCGCTCGACGATCTCCGGGCGCGGGACTATCCCCTGCTCGAGACGACCGGTCACGTCTACCTGGACTACACCGCGGCCAACCTGATTCCGCAATCGCTGGTCGCCCGGCACGGCGCGCTCCTGCGCGATCACCTGCTCGGCAACCCGCACTCAGGCAATCCCTCGTCGGCCCTGGCTACGACCTTCGTGGACCAGGCCCGTCTCTCGGTGCTCGAGTTCTTCAACGCCAATCCCGACGAATACGTCGTCATCTTTACCGCTAACGCGACCCAGGCGCTGAAGCTCGTCGGCGAGGCCTATCCGTTCGGCGAGTCGGGCGAGTACGTGCTGACGTTCGACAATCACAACTCGATCAACGGCATTCGCGAGTTCGCGAGGGTGAAGGGCTGCAGGACGATTTATGTGCCGGTTGTGCTGCCCGACATGCGCGTCGACGAGGCCGAGTTGGCGTCGGTGCTGGAGCGGCGCGGCGCGGGCGGCCCCCGTCTGTTCGCCTATCCGGCGCAGTCGAATTTCTCAGGCGTGCAGCACCCGCTCGACTGGATACCACTGGCGCAGGAGCGGGGCTGGGATGTGCTGCTCGACGCGGCGGCGTTCACGCCGACTAATCGCCTCGACCTCACGCGGTGGCGTCCCGACTTCGTGTCGCAGTCGTTCTACAAGATGTTCGGATACCCGACCGGCGTTGGCTGCCTCATCGCGCGCAGGGAAGCGCTCGCCAAACTGCGCCGGCCATGGTTTGCCGGCGGGACGATCACGGTCGCGTCCGTGCAAGGCGACCGCTATTACCTGGCGGAAGGCGCGTCGGCATTCGAAGACGGCACGCCAAATTATCTGGCGCTGCCTGCCGTCGCGTTCGGTCTGGATACCTCGCGTCGATCGGCATCGACGTGATCCACACAACGCGTGACGCAGCTGACGGCGGGGCTCATCGAGCGCCTGACGGAATTGCGTCATTCCAACGGTTCGGCGCTCGCGCGCATTTACGGTCCGCGCTCGGCGACACGCCGTGGCGGCACGGTGACGTTCAACCTGTACGATCAGAACGGACGGGCGATCGATCACCGCGACGTCGAAGCACGCGCCAATGCGGCGAACATCTCGCTCCGCACCGGCTGCTTCTGCAACCCCGGCGGCGGCGAGATCGCGCTGGGAATCACCGGCACGGATCTCTCCTCGTGCTTCCATCAGCCCGAGCACGAGACGCATCTGACGATTGACGATTTCCGTCTCTGCATTGACGGCAAGAGCACGGGCGCCGTCCGAGTGTCCCTTGGCCTCGTGTCGAATGAGGACGACATCAACGCGTTCGTCGAATTCGCCCGCACATTCTTGAGCTGATCGCTGGCAACCTTGTTGCTTCCGGCGGGGGCGTGGGCAACCACTCCCTGCTGCATCTGGTGCTCCCTTCCCCCCGCCTGCCCGAACGTGCCTTCGGGTTCCGCCGGAGCGTCGTCGCCTCGGTCGCCTTTCACGGTTCGGCTGCAGCATTGCTGGTGTGGCTGGCCGCCAGCGTGGCGCAGGTTGAGCCCGTCCCCGCTTCTAAACCAGCGACCTCGGACCGGCTCGAGATTCCGCGGATCGTGTTCCTTCAGATGCCCGGTCCCGGCGGTGGCGGCGGGGGTGGCGGCAATCGTCAGCCCGCGCCCCCGTCGCGCGCGCAAGCTGTCGGACGCGATCGCCTGACACTGCCGGTCGCGCGTCCGATCGTCCCCAGTCCCGCACCCGCGGATGTGGCGCAACCACCTCAGCTGATCGCGCTCAACGCGATGCCGCTGGCAGCGGGTGCCTCCTATCAGATCGGCATGCCCGAAGCCGCGTCGTCGCTACCGTTTTCCCAAGGTCCCGGGTCGGGAGGCGGTGTGGGCGAAGGCACCGGCACTGGAATCGGCCCCGGACGCGGACCCGGGCTTGGACCCGGTTACGGCGGAGGATTTGGCGGCGGCGCCTACCGTCCGGGGAACAACATCAGCGCCCCTACGCTGATCACACAGGTGCGCCCCAACTACACTGCCGATGCCATGCGGAAGAAGATTCAGGGAACCGTGATCCTGGAAGTGGTCGTGGATTGCAACGGGGTTCCTTCGGCGATGCGCGTCGAACGGTCGCTCGACCCGGACGGCCTGGACAACGAAGCGATGCGCGCGGTCCAGCAGTGGCGATTCAACCCGGGACGCATGGGAACCACGCCAGTGGACGTGCTCGTGAGGATCGTCCTCGACTTCCACATCCATTAATCTACCAATCCGCCAATCTGCCAATTCTTCAGGCCCCACCGGCTCGCGCACGATTTCGACCGAGCAGGGAGCGTGACGCAGAACGCCTTCGGCGACCGAACCCAGCAGCAGCCTGTCGAGGCCGTTGCGGCCGTGCGACCCCATGACGATGAGATCGGCCTTCCAGCGGCGCGCCTCGTCGACGATGCCGTGGCGTGGCTCTGCGTCGGGCGTCGAGACGCTCACGCTGAACCCCACCGGCTGAAGCTGCGCCGCAACTTTCTCGACCAGCGATCGTGCGTGCTCGAAGCTGCGGTTGCGGCTCTCGACGACGTCGTGCCCGGCCGTAGGGCCCTCGCCGTACTGCAGGCATAACGGCATTTCCCGCATCCATTCGACGGCGTGCACGACGCGCACCTGCGTATCAGCCGCCGCGAATCGCCCGGCGATCTGCCGCACGGCTGCGTCAGAGCAGCTCGAGCTGTCTACGGCCAGCAACACTCTCATTCCCCACCTCCCTGCAACACTCGGGCATTTCCGCCCGCAGAATCTCGATCGTCCGCGATGCCTTCTCGAGAAAGTCGCTCGACGGCGGCACGACAAACCGTCGCGGATGGCCCTTCCATATCGCCTCGAGAGCCCGGTCGATCTGCGCCGCCGTTTCCGCGTTTTCGGTGCGCAGCGGATTGCCGTTGTTGTAGCCCGCGCCCGACGCCGGCGTGCGCAGGTGAATCACCACCTCGTAGCGGCGCATCTCGCGCTCTCGGGTCGTGCCCAGGGCGGTCCAGAAGTCATCCGGGCCCGGCCAGTACGCCGCGCCGTCAACGGTGCCGCGATCGCAGAGCACGATCGCAGTATTCATGCCGTCAGCCATGTGCTCGAGCTCGCGCTGGACGAAGTAGATCGCGCGCTGCCCCGCGCACTGACAACTCTGCGCGGCGCTACGTGGAAACCCTCCGCCAAAGACGATGCCGGCGGATTCCGGCAGCACTTGCACGTGCGTGCAGAATTGCTGGCGGACGAACTCGAGCACCGCCGTCTTCCCCGCTCCAGGTCCGCCGGTCAGCACAATCCGGCGCCTGTCGTGAGGCTCCACGCACCCGCACGTCCTCATTTGTGCATGGCCCCGTGCATCGCCGCGCAGTGCTCCTGCATCGCTACGCGCTCGTCGGCCATGATCGAGATCACCTCCGCCATCGCGGCGACCTTCGCGTCACCGGTAGCGGTCTTCACCTGCGCCATGAGCGTTGTGATGCGCTCGGTATTCGCTTTCTTCTTCGCGGCCATCTCGTCCATGTTCATGGCGGGCATCGTCATGTGCCCCATCTTCATTTGGTGGGGCGCCTGGGCCGGCTGTTGGTGCTGCTCGTGACCGGTCGTCTGTGCCGGCGCGCCACGTGGCGCCACCATCAAGCTGAACGCCGCGACCAGCATGAGCGTGCGGATAATATGAGACTGATTCGTCATAGACACTCCTTGCGTCCGCTGAACACTGCAATTCCCTTGCTCACGCAAAGCCCGTGAAGTCCTGGCACTTGTGCCGGCGCGTGCGGAATTTTTCAATTCCGGGGGAACTTTCCCACGAGACACGTATGCGTTCGGCTGTCGCGGTCATCCAGGCCATACCGTGAGTGAGAGTGCCGACGGCATGTGTTTGGCAGCAGGTGAAGCAGACGTGGAAGGCGTCACGCCATGCGAACACACGCACTCCTCATCGTTTTGATTGTGGTTTTCTTCACCTCACCCTTGCGGGCGCAAAGCGAGCTGCCGGCACACAAATGGAGTCATTGCACGACGCTGTCGATGTCAGGCGGCATGGCCGGAGCGTCCGATGAGGCCGGAGCTGCGATCGGCGCCGCTATCGGATGGGAGATCACGCCTCGTCTCGGGCTGGAATTTGCGGGCACGTGGTTCGACAAGCAGCCGGGATCGACCGCGTACTCAGCCGGGCTCAGCCTCCGCGCGGTCCTCGCCAACTCTCTGTCGGCTGCCCCCTTTGTGGAAGGAGGATTCGGCCTCTATTCGACGTCGTTCAACCCGAAGCTCGCGACCGAGATTCCGCCGTTCTACAGCGAACGGATGTCTGGCGTCACGACGAACCGGTTCAACGATCCCGCGTTCTTTGCCGCGGCGGGCGCAGACGTGTACAGGAGCAACCGGCTTGCAGTCCGCCCGACGGTAGGAGCGACAATGGCGGTTCGCGACGGGCGCACTTACACGGTCGCCACCGTGGCCGTCCACGTGGAGTACCACTTCGGCGGCCTGCCGCCGTCGTTGTCCCGGTGACCGGCGGGTCTACAGAGCAAGACCCGCCCTACGTCTTGCATACGAAGGCAAGACCCGCGCTGTCCTTGCGGACATGTAGGCCGGGTCTTGTTCTTCAGACCCGGCACTCAGTTCGATGGCGTCATCCGTTCCAGCTTGAATTTCTCGATGCGATAGCGAATCTGATCGCGGTTGACGCCGAGCAGCGTCGCCGCGCGGGTCTGGTTCCACCCGCTGCGCTCGAGCGCCTGGACCACGAGCGACCGCTCGAGCTGCTCGAGGTCGATGCCGTGCGGCGGCAGCTGCACGGCCTCGGTGAGCCGCGGCGCCGCACCCGTCGTGAGCGGAAAATCCGCGTCGGTCAGCTCGTCGCCGTCAACGAGCAGCATCGCCCGCTCGATGGCGTTCCGCAGCTCGCGGATGTTCCCCGGCCATCCATACGCCTGCAGCCGCTTCATCGTCTCGGGCGCGATGCGGCGCACCCGCTTGCGGAACTCGCTGTTGAAGCCGTCGATGAAGTAGTGCACCAGCCGCGGAACGTCATCGGCGCGCGCGCGCAGCGGCGGAAGCGCGATCGGGAGCACGTTGAGACGATAGTAGAGGTCTTCCCTGAACTTGCCCTGCCTCACCTCCTGCTCGAGATTGCGATTGGTCGCGGCCACCACGCGCACATCGACGCGGATGTCGGCGGCGCCCCCGACGCGCCTGAAGGTCTTTTCCTCGAGGAACCGCAGCAGCTTGGCCTGCAGTCCCGGCACCATCTCGCCAATCTCGTCGAGAAACACCGTTCCGCCGTCGGCCATTTCGAACAGGCCGCGCTTCTGCTGGCGCGCGTCGGTGAACGCGCCGCGCTCGTGTCCGAAGAGCTCGCTCTCGAGCAGCGCTTCGGGCAGCGCCGAGCATGTGATGTTCATGAACGGCTTGGCGGCACGATCGCTCGCATAGTGCAGCACTTTTGCCGCGAGATCCTTGCCGGTGCCGCTCTCGCCGGTCAGCAGCACGGTCGAGGCCGGGCTGCCGGCAATCTTCTTCAGCAGCGCTTTGAGATCGGCAATCGAGCGGCTGTCGCCGACGATGCGGTCGAAGCTGTACGGCTGAGCCTGCGTCGCGCGCAGCGTGCGCACTTCCCGGCGCAGACGGGTCGTTTCGAGCGCCTTCTCCACGAGCAGCGCGATCTCATCCAGGTTGAACGGCTTGTTCGCGTAGTGATACGCGCCCGCTTTCATCGCTTCCACCGCCAGGTCGACGCTCGAGAAGGCCGTCAACAGAATGACGAGCGTCTCGGGGTTCGCTTCCTTGATCTTCTTGAGCACGGTCAGACCGTCGGAATCGGGCAGGCGGTAATCGAGCAGCACGAGATCGACGCCGTCGTGATGCTTCTCCAGCGCCTCGGCGGCGTTCTGCGCCTCGACAACGCGATAGCCTTCCTGCGTCAGCCGATCGGCGAGGGACCAGCGGATTAACTGCTCATCATCGACGACGAGGATCGTGGGCTTCGTCATTGGGTTCCTGTCGCAGTCGGATTAGAAATTCCGGGACGCGTCCTCGCGCGCCTGCTTGACGAGCGCCGCGAGGCTGTCCACTTCGAACGGCTTGCTGATGACACGATACGCGCCGAGCGCGATCGCACCTTGCGCGAGCTCGGGGCTGTTGTGCGCGGTAATCATGATCACCCGCGAGGTGGGCGTGAGCTGGCGCACGTTTTCGAGCAACCGCAGGTCCGCCGAATCGGGCAGGCGGAAATCCAGCAGCACCACGTCGAAGGGCACCAGGCGCCTCCATCACCGCCGCCATGGCCATCCGTGCATCGCCCGCCTCGGTCACCGCGTACCCTTGCTCGCCAAGCGCTTCGGTCAACGACCACCGAATCAGCGCTTCATCATCCACTACTAGCACGGTGGGTGGGAAATTTTTCAGAGGACTGGGAATATTCCCCATATTCGGTTCCGACCCATTCGGTAAATGCTTGATTCTGGGCAGATACGTTAACATCTCACCACTCTCGGTCGACCCCACTTCAAGTTTCGGGCCATATGGAACCCATCCTCCAGTCGATTTTCGAGTCAGCCGTCGATGGCATCATCGTGATCGACGGCAAGGGGCTCATCAAGGCGTTCAACCCGGCCGCCGAGCGGTTGTTCGGTTACCCGGCAGACGAAGTGCTCGGTCAGAACGTCAAGCGTGCTGATGCCCAGCCCCGACCGCGAGCAGCACGACCGCTATCTCGCCAACTACCTCGAAACGGGCGTCGCGCGCATCATCGGGACGGGCCGCGAAGTGCGCGGCCGGCGCAAAGATGGGAGCACCTTTCCGCTTCATCTGTCGGTCGGCCGCATGGAGCATCGACGGCGGGCCGGCGTTCACCGGCATCCTTCACGATCTCAGCCGCAGAGTGGAAATCGAGGAAGCGCTCCGGAAGAGCGAAGAGCGGGTGCGGTCGATCGTCGAATCGGCCGTTGACGGCATCGTCGTGATTGACGATCGAGGGACGATTCAGGCCTTCAACCCGTCGGCCGAGCGCCTGTTCGGCTACCGCCTCGAACGAAGTGCTCGGCCGCAACGTCAGCATGCTGATGCCGAGTCCCGACCGCGAGCGCCACGACGGCTACATCCAGCCACTATCTGGCCACCGGCGAGCAGAAGATCATCGGCATCGGCCGCGAGGTGACGGGGCTTCGCAAGGACGGCACGACATTCCCGGTCCACCTGTCGGTTGGCGAGATGGTCACCGAAGGCCGCCGGAGCTTTACGGGCATTCTGCACGACCTCAGCGATCGGGTCTCGCTCGAGAATCGACTGGCCGAGCAGAAGTCGCTGGCGAAGCTGGGCGAGATGGCCGCGGTCGTGGCGCACGAAGTGAAGAACCCGATTGCGGGCATTCGCGGCGCGCTGCAGGTGATTACGTCGCGCATGCCCGCCGAGCAGCGCGATCGGGGCGTGCTCTCGACATCATCGCGCGCCTCGACGCGCTGAACCGCATCGTGCAGGACATGCTGATGTTCGCGCGGCCGCGCGCGTTGCGCCAGGAACCGGTCGTCGCTGGCCGCCCTGCTCGGCGACACCGTCGCGCTCATCGAACGCGATCCAACGATGTCGCATCGTGGAGATCGCCCTCAGCGGCGCCGCGGATACTTCCGGCGATCGCGAGATGCTGCAGGTGGTGTTTCAGAACATCCTGATGAACGCGGCCCAGGCGATGGAGGACAAGGGACGCATCGAGGTCGCGCATCACGCGACGGCGAACGGGCGCTGCTCCGTCGCGATCGCCGATCAAGGTCCGGGCATGCCGGAAGACGTGCGTGCGAAGGCGTTCGACGCCTTCTTCACGACCAAGCATCGAGGCACGGGACTGGGCCTGCCGATCGCGCGCCGTGTCATCGAGGCGCACGGCGGCACGATTCAGATAGACGCGCCCCCGGCCGGCGGCACGATGGTCTCCATCGACCTGCCGTTGCCGCGCTGATCCACGGCCGCTGCCGCGCGCGCCTGCCGCTCCGCTTCCTGCTTGACCAGCCGTTGGGCCATCTCGCGAATGACGGCAGATGCCTGGCGAGAACCGCGCCCAGTACCAGCGGAACTTGCGGCGCGCCTCGCCATCGGTCGCGACCGCGCGCGTCTCGCGTTCGGGCGATTGACGCATTCGGCCCGACGGCATCGGCGCGCAGCGTCCAGACGATCTTGACGTAGCCCGGTTCGGCAAAGGCCGCGAACTGCTCGGACGGCACGCCGCGGAAGACCACGTTCGGCTCCCACGGTTTGGTCACCGCGCCCATCACGAGTTCGTGTCCCGGCACTTCGGCGAGCACGACCCAGCCGAGGGCCTTGCGTGGTCTCGACCAGGCTCTTCGACCGGAAACGCGTGTCCGGCTCCGCGCCAAGGATCAACTCGCGCCCTTTGAAGATCGCGCGAATGATCGGCGAATCGTCGAGGCTCATGCGCATCGATGCGCCGAACGTCGCCTCTGCCGGGGCGTCCACGGCGATGTGATGGCGCTCGACGACGTCGTAGTCGGGCATGAAGAGATCGAGAAGCGCATCGCCCTCACCATTTCCCGGAGGAGGGGCATGGCCATACCGCAGCCACGCGGCGCCTGCAATCGCGGCATACCCGGCGGTGGCTGCGCCAAGCGCCGCCAGCGGCGCCGTACGCCCTCCGTTTTGCCGTTTGCGTGTCGAGCATATGCACCTCGCTACGAGGCCAGCCGCTCCGTGCGTGCCGCAATCTCGATCAACTGTTTTCGTTCCATGACGAAGTGCACGAGCTTCATCAACCAGAGGCTCATGGCATGCGGCATCCGGCGGAACCGGTAGCTGGCGCTGCCGCGCGCGCGGACGAGAAGCCGCGTGCGCTCGGGCCCGATCTCCTCGAGCACGAACGCCCACGTGACGATGTACCCGCCCTGCTTGTCGGGCCAGCCGAGGACCAGCCAGTGATTGTCTTCCTTCTCCACGAGCACGAATCCGTCCCTGCAGCCGGGAAGCGCCGGAAAAATCGAGCCGACAGCCGGGCCGTTGCAGTTCCGGAACGATGTCTATTGCGCTTGGCTGCCTCCCGTTGTCGATCCAGTCGTAGCTGTACCAACCCGCCCGTTCGGCGCCCATCTGGACGAGCCACGGCCACGCCGCGCTGGCAGGACAGCGCAGGGTTGTTGCGTGCGTCCACGAGTCCAGCGGCATTTGGAATGAGCGCGTCGCCCGGCAACGTTTGCACCTGTTCCCGTGCGTCCGCCTTGACGCGAGACAGCGGGATCATGCGGCCTTCCTTTCCATCATCGGCATCGACTCGGCGCGTTGCTTGATGCCCAGTCAGCATCTTCCTGGTCATCAGGAACGCCGCCGGCTCGATGAGAAGCATCGTCGCCCTCGAGCGCAGCGTGCGGCGGGCCCAGACGCGATTGCGCGAAACCAGACGGGTTTTCGCCGCGCCGACTGCGGCGTGAGCGCGAAGCTCCCAGCTCCACTCGACGTCGCGATCGCAGCCGGCCATGACCAGCGACCGGTATGGCTCGATCGCCCTCACCGGAAACCCGCCCTTGCGCCCGATTGGAATTTCGTCTCCAACCGCGAGACGCTGCCACTCGGGCAGAATGCGATCGGCGCTGGGACCATCGAGATATCCGAAAAGGCGATCGAGCCAGTCGTAGCTGTAGAGACCGCCGCGCTGGTAGCCCATCTGCATCAGCCAGGGCCAGATGTCCGCCGGCGCGGCGTCGATGGTGACGCCGAGTGTCGCTTCGTAGCTCGGCAGCGTCACCTGATCATCGCCAAGCATGGTGCGGTGAAGTTCTGCTTTGGTGGCTCCCCACGTTCTGCACCATCGACTCAATCTGTTCATGCCGATCCGGGAACGCATAGTCCGTACCGGCGCCAATCGCCAGAAAATGGCCGCAAATCACGGCGCAATTCGCCGTCCCCAGCCGGAGACTGCGGAAGATCCCCCACCCCTCGGGAAATTTCATCGCCGCGCGACAGAAACGGTTCCGGGATCCGTTTGCCCTGGTTCGCAAAACGGATCCGGGAACCGTTTTCTCAGCGTGGCACGGGGTGTGCTCGTGATCCTGTCAGGAGCACATCATGATCAAGATTGCCAATGTTCTGGTCGCCACTGATTTCGGCGAGGCCTCGACCACCGCGCTCGCGTACGGGCGCGAGTTGGCGCGGACTTTCGGCGCCCGGCTGCACGTCCTTCACGTCGTCGAGAATCCGATGCTCTGGGTGGGGCCCGAGACCGCCGGTATCGATGTGATGCGACTGCAGGCCGAGCTGGAAGCCGCCGCGCAGAAGCAACTCGATCGTCTCGTGACCGCGGAAGACAGGGAGCAGCTCAAAGCTGTCACGGTCATCAGGACGGGACGTAACGTCGCGGTCGAAATCGCCAACCACGCAAAGCTGGCCGGCAGCGATGTCGTCATCATGGGCACGCACGGCCGCAGCGCGTTCAACCACCTGGTGATGGGCAGCGTCGCCGAAAAGGTCGTCCGCATCGCGCCCTGCCCGGTGCTCACGGTGCGGCATCCCGAACACGAGTTCATCCTGCCCGACGCGCTGCAGGCTGTGGAAAGAGTCCGGCGTTGACCACGAACGCCGCGACGCTATCCACCACGTTTGCCACGTCACGACTCGTGCTCCGCGACGGCTCGACGGCAGGTGTCCGTCCGGCCGTCGCGGCCGATCACGCCGCCATGAGGCGCTTCTTCGACGAGCTCTCGCCGAATTCCCGCCGCCTGCGCTTTCTCGGGGCGGCGGGCGCCTCTGAAGACCTCATCGGGCGGTTCTGCGACAACGCCGATCCGGGCCAATCGCTCACGCTGATCGTCGGCCGCCGCCGTAACGACCAGACACAGATCATCGGCGTCGGGCTCGTACTTTGCCTCCGCTGACGGATCGGCAGAGGTGGCGTTCGCCGTCGATGACGCCTTCCACGGCAAAGGCATAGCGACGGCGCTGCTCGAACAGCTCGTGCGCGCCGGACGCGTGCAGGACTTCGAATCCTTCTCCGCCATCGTGCTGCCCGAAAACTTCGAGATGCTCGACGTCTTCCGCGATTCCGGATTCCAGGAGCACTCGACCACCGAGGCGGGGTGCGTGGAAGTGCGGCTGTCGCTGCAGTCGTCGCCGGCCAGCGCAGCCGCGGCCGACGAACGCGAGCGGCAGGCGACCATCGCGTCGCTCAAAGCCATTCTGCGACCGGCCGCTGTCGCGGTGCTGGGCGTCTCGCAACGCCCGTCGAACCTCGGCCGCCGCGTGTTCGAATCGCTGCTTGGCCTCGGGTTTCAAAGGGCAAGATCGTATGCCGTCAACCCCGCATGTATCGACCTGCACGGCACGAAGACTCTCGCCAGCGCGCGCGACCTTCCGGCCGGCGTCGATCTGGCGGTCATCGCCGTGCCCCGCGAGCACGTGCTTGCCGCCGTCGACGATTGCGCCGCAGCCGGCGTGAAGGGCATCGTCGTGATTTCGGCGGGGTTCGCGGAAACCGACCCGCGCGGCCGCGAGCTGCAGACCGAGCTCGTCGAGCGCGTGCGCGGTTACGGCATGCGCATGGTCGGACCGAATTGCATGGGCGTCATCAATGCCGAATCGGGCATCAGCCTGAACGCGTCGTTTGCCGAGCGGCTGCCACCGGCGGGCCGCATTGCGCTGGCGTCTCAGAGCGGAGGCCTTGGCCTCGCGGTGCTGAACCTCGCCGCTACTCGCCAGATTGGGCTGTCGACGTTTGTCAGCCTCGGCAACAAAGCGGACATCTCCGGGAACGACCTCCTGCAGTATGGAGAACAGGACCCGGCCACATCGGTCTTGCTGCTGTATCTCGAGTCGTTCGGCAATCCGCGCAGGTTCGGACAGATTGCGCGGCGCGTCTCCCGTTCGAAGCCAATCGTCGTGGTGAAGTCGGGACGCACCGCCGCCGGTCTGCGGGCCGCCGCGAGCCATACGGCCGGGCTGGCCGCCAGCGAGCTCGCGGTCGATGGCTTGTTTCGTCAGGCGGGCGTCATCCGGGCAGACACGATCGACGAGATGTTCGACATCGCCGCCTGTCTCGATTCTCAACCCCTTCCACGAGGCCGGCGGGTGGCGATCGTGACCAACGCCGGCGGTCCGGGCATTCTTGCCGCAGACGCCTGCACGACGGCCGGTCTGGACGTTCTGCCGACCGCCGCCGGCGCACCGAATCCGAGCGATCTGATTGCTTCGGCCGATGCCGACGCGTTTCGCGAGCGGATCGATGCGCTCCTGACGGCCGACGATGTGGACGCCGTCATCGCGATCTATACGACGATCGACAGCAGCCGCACGGCCGCCATCCTCGCCGCCATCGGAGAGGGCGTTGCTGCCGGGCGCGCGCGTGGCGCAATCGACAAGCCCGTGCTCGTGTGCACGATGGCGTCTGCCGCGGTCGAACCGCTTGCGCGCGGCGCGGGAAACGTTGCCCGTCTACGAGTTCCCCGAGCGGGCCGCGCGCGCTCTGGGAAAGGCGGCCGAGTACGCGAGCTGGCGAACGACTGCGCCGGGGACGTTCGTGCCGTTCGATGAAACCCGCATCCAGCAAGCACGGCACCTGTGCCGCGAGATCGTGCAGTCGCGCGGCGACACGTGGCTGACCGACGACGAGCTGCACCAGCTCATGCAGGCGGCGGACCTCCGCCTTGCGCCGGGCGTCATCGTGCATTCCGCCGACGAGGCCGTGGCGCTCGCACGCATATTCGGCTTTCCTGTCGTCGCCAAGATGGTGTCGGCGAAGGCGCTTCACAAGACCGAGCTTGGCGGGGTCAAGCTGCACCTGGGCAATGACCAGGCCGTCCGGAAGGCGTACGAGGAGCTCACGACCGGCGCACGCGCGTCGATTGGCGAGCTCGACGGCGTGCTCATCCAGCCGATGGTGTCGGGCGCCACTGAAGTGCTGATCGGCCTGACCCAGGACCCGGTGTTCGGGCCCCTTGTCGCCTTCGGCCTCGGAGGCATTCACGTGGAGCTCTTCCGCGACGTGGCGTTCCGCATCGCGCCGCTCACCGATCGCGACGCCGACGAGATGATTCGGAGCGTTCGCGGCTTTCCGCTGCTCGCCGGATTTCGCAACCATCCGGTGGCCGACATCGCCGCGATTTGTGAGGTGCTGCTGAAGATCGCGTACCTCGGGGCCGAGATTCCCGAGCTCGCCGAGCTCGAGTTCAATCCAGTGATGGCGCTCGACGCCGGCCGGGGCTGTCAGATTGTGGATGCGCGCGCCCGAGTCACCACCGCCCCTCGCAGTTAGAGCAGTCTGCACTTCCACGCAGTACGGAGTGTCCGGCTTTAGCCGGACTTTCGCGTGGTCCGCCTAAAGGCGGACACTGACGTCAGTCAGGCGGCGCTGAGCTGGCGGATGGCGAAGAGCGCGACGATGATTGCCAGGTTCACGAAAAGACCGATGCGTGCGTCCGGCCATCCCACCAGACAGAACACCAGCGAGATGGCCGCCAGACGCACGACCCAGACGACGTCCCACCAACCGGCGAGCACCGCCGCCCCTGAAGCGCAGAATCCAAGCGCGAGCGCCAGCCACACGATGCCAACGGCTTTGGCGCCAGCGTCGCCCACATCCAGCGCGCCGCCGAAGATGGTCGTCCGCGCCGCGAGATCGGGGACGGCCATCAGCCCGAACGGCACGACAAAGCCCACCAGGTGGGCAATGCCATGCGCGACGAGCAGGAGCGCGAAGAGCGATCTCATCAGACGTACGCGAGGCGGCGGCGATCGGTGACCAGACGGGCCGAACCCAACCGGGACGCGTCGGGATAGAGCGCCACCTTCAGCACGTTGTCGCGCTGATGGCTGAACAGGTCGAGCGCCTCCGTGATGTCCTCGAGCGCGAAATGATGGGTCACGAGCGGCGAGACGTCGAGCCGCTTGTGCTCGATGAGCGACATGAGTCGGCGCATCCGCTCCTTGCCGCCGGGACAGAGCGTCGTCACGATCTTCTGATCGCCGAGGCCGGCGTGGAACGCCTCGTAGGGCGCGACGATCTTTCCCGAATACACGCCGAGACTCGAGAGGGTGCCGCCTGCACGGGTGGCGCGCAGAGCGTCTTCGAACGTGTCCTGCTTGCCCAGCGCCTCGATGGCCACGTCGACGCCACGGCCGTCGGTGAGGTGCCTGATGACGTCGACCGGATCGACGTGGTTGGCATTCAGCGTGACGGTCGCACCGAAGCGCCGGGCCATGTCGAGCCGACCGCGGCGACGTGTCGATCGCCACGATCAAGCCGGCCCCTCTCAACCGCGCGCCGAGCGTCGCGCACAACCCGATGGGGCCCTGCGCAAAGATCGCGACCGCGTCGCCGACTTTGACGCCACCGCTTTCCACGCCCGACAGGCCCGTCGAGAGAATATCGGGGCACATCAAGACCTGATCGTCATCGAGCCCTGCGGGAATGGGCGCGAGGTTCGCGCGCGCATCGGGCACGAGCAGGTACTCGGCCCAAGCGCCGTTGATGGTGTTGCCGAACCGCCAGCCGCCCAGCGGGCCGCCGCATTGCGAATGACTGCCGTTCAGGCAGTAGAAGCACTGACCGCACGGGGTAATGGCCCCCGCGATGACGCGCTCGCCCACGCGGTAGTACTTGTCGAGGCCGGCGCCCAGCTCGTCGATGATGCCGACCGGCTCGTGGCCGAGCACGGTCCCGGGTTTCACCGGATACTCTCCGCGTACGATGTGCACGTCGGTGCCGCAAATGGTCGTCGCTGTAATTTTGATGACAGCCTCGCCAGGCCCGGGGACGGGCTTCATGACGTCCTCGACCGCGACACGTCCTTCACCGCGAAACACGACAGCCTTCATCGTAGGCATAACTACTCCTTCGCACGCGCGGGCTCGGCGTGAGCCGCGACTTTGACGTTGACGGGAATGCCGCGACGCACGCTCTCCGTCACGACGCAGAAGTCTTCGAAGAGGCGCTCGCAGCGATCCAGCCGCGCCGCGTCCTTCTCGAGCAGCTCTGGAACGAGCTCGACGTCGATCCCGCTGATCCTGAAGCGCCCCTGCTCGTTGCGCTCGACGTGCGCGACGACATGGGCCGAGAGATCGACCGGTTCGAGGCGCACCTTGCGCAGGCAGAACGTGAAGCTGGCCGCCAGGCAGTTCCCGACGGCCGCCGCAAGCACGGCAGCGGCGGTGGGACCGGATCCCTCGCCGAGAGGCGGCGGCTCGTCGCAGACGAGCGGCTCGAAGCCCTCACCGTCCTTGAATGTCGCGACGAATTCGTACCCGCGCACGAACCGAAGCTCCACGCGGTGCTCTCGTGATTCCGTCATGACTACCTCCGTGCTGATTTCTTTTTCGATCCACCAGGTGCCGCTGGCCTCGCGCATCCCGGCATCGAACGTCGTGGTGAACGTGCCACGCGTGACACCCTCGCCAATGAATCCTTGAAAGACGGTCACCGCGTAACAGCCGCGGTCCGGATCCCAGTACCGATCGAGCATGCCTCTGATGGATCCGTTCGACGCGCGGACGAATTTGATCGACAGCACCGCGCTGCTGAACACGTCTCCCTGTCTGGGCTCCACTTCCGGATATGGCTCGTGTTGATAGGGCAACGTCTGACCGCGCGGCGTCATGACGACGCCGCCGCGCGCCTCGTTGGTTCCGGCCGTCAGCCTGAACTCGATGCTGCCCCGTCTGCCAAGCGCGGGGCTTTCGTATTCGCCGGTCCACTCACCGGCGAGCCTCTCCAGATCGGCCGGAGTGCCCTGCAGCGACACGGGTGGCAGCCATGAACAGGCAGACGCGGCGATCGCGATGATGATTGGTGCGAGACGATATGAGAGGCGCAACATACCTGGTCCAGAGGCAATCGGCGTACCGGGCGTCGTGTGCGGGATTCGCCCGCGAAATGGGGAACTTCGACGATCGCTGGAGCCTGGCGCCGGAATATTTCCGGGAACTGGGGATTTTCCCGCCGGTATCTCGTTCATCGGCGGTGCGCCGCACTACGCGTGGCACATCAGCGCGACGGCATAATCTGTGAACGTGGCAGGGGTATGAGCACCACTCATAGCAACGGCAACAACAACCAGGTTTACTGGCACCGCGATCTGCCGCCGGTCGATGCGGAGCTGATGTCCGAGCACACGATCGAGGCCACGAGCAGCCCCGTCGCGGGCACCATCGCTCATCGCAACGAGCTGTGGGATCGCTGCTACGCCGAGCTCATGGCGAAGACGAACGAGCGTCTGGTCCAGGAAATCGCGCGCCTTGGCGGACACTATGCGCACGTGCTCGACGAATCGGTCGACACACGCCGCGACGACGGAAAAGGCGAAGCCTGGCTGCACGGCCGCTTTTCATACATGCTCTACCGTCGACCGTAGCTCGTGCGGAAATATTCACCGGCCCCGAACTATTCCCCACCTGATGCCGCACGCCGATCCGTGCGCGTGAACGCCTCTTGGCGAACGCGGCTTTCCAACAGGTACGCCACTTGCTGTGGCTGCTGCCGGAGGTAACCGATGACACGCGCACAACTGTGGGATCGTCCGTGGGTGAGAACGACGGAAAGTATCCTGGGTCACATCGCCGCAACGATCGTGGGATTCGTGATGATGGTCGTCGGGCTGGGTCTCGGAGTGACGATGATCATGCTGCCGGCGGGCATCGTCATCGGCCTGCTCGGGGCCGCGATTCTCGTTGGTGGTCTCTTCGCCCGTATCGACGACTAGCCGCAGCCAGCTGTGGTACGCTCTGCCGATCCGATAGATGCGTCACACACGACTTCTCTGCGCCATCGCCGTCAGCCTCTGGTCGGCTGTAGCTGCCGGCAGCCAGGCCGTTCCGGGAGCCCTATCCGGGGCGCTGCGGAACTATGTGAAGGACGGACGGTTCGGGATTGTCACGTCCATCAGAGGATTGCCGCTCGGCGTCCGCCACGAGCTGCAGACGTTGTTCGGCAGCCAGACACTCGACATCGCGGAGCCCGGCGCCGAGTTTCAGGCCACGAACGCGATCGTCAATCCGAACGCTGCCGATCCGCCGGCTGGTCGCGGCGGGGTGCACGATCGAATATTGCATCGTCTACTATGAGCGCGGGGGGCCCGCCCACACGTGGCGTGTGATGCTGTTTCACTGGACGCCGGAGGCGACCCGCTTCGAGTGGGGCGGTGCCGCGCCAGGCGGCCTGAAGACCTTCGATGATGTTCGGAAAGCCATCCTGTCCGGAGCCATCAGTGGCCCGGTTAAGTCCTGGTAGTTCTTCGTCGAATCCTTGACTCTGAGACTTTTCTGACTTTCAGGACTCGTCCGACTCACGGACTCAGTGTTGATGGTGTGCGGCCGTCGACTCAGTGTTGCCGACGTCAACCGTGCTCATCAGGCCCGCTTCGGCGTGATCGAGGATGTGGCAGTGGTACATCCACGATCCCGGCCGATCGAGCTTGACGAGAAATCGCCTCGTCGAGTCCGCCGGCACGTGAATCGTGTCCTTCCAGGCGCGGGGACTCACCGGCACTCCCTTGTCGTCAACTTCCTGGAAGAAAAACCCGTGAAGGTGAATCGGGTGGGCCCAGATGGCCTTGTTGGTGATCGTCCAGAGCTGCATGTCGCCCAGCGACGCGGCGATCGAGGTTCCCTTCCAGAACGGCCCACCTTTGATATCGAACGCCGTCACACCGTGTTCGTTCGTCGTAATCAGCTCGATGCTGACCGGCCTGGCTCCCTCGGCGGAGAGCGCAGGAATGTCGCGTGTGACCTTCGGGAGCACGGCGGCCTGAACAGGCGGCAGCGAAGACCGCCGTCAATTCGATCAGATCGTCGGACGACCTGTACTCGACGCTGCCGAATCCCCGATCGAACGGAATGTTGATCAACGTGAGCGGCTTTCCCGCCTCGACCTGCGGCGCAATCAGCACGTCCACGCGCTCACCTGGTGCAAGCACGATGAGCGGTTTCTCGACCGAATACTCCAGGTGCCCGCCATCCACGCCGATGAGCTGAAACGGCTGCTGGTTGTCGAGCTGGAGCTGGAAGTAGCGGCTCTTCGCCGAGTTGACGATGCGCCAGCGCTGCGGCGCGCCGCTGCGAACCGCGAGCGTTGGCCGAATGCGCCCGTTGACGAGCACATGATTGCCCTCGCGTCCGAACAGCGCTCCCAGAACACCGCCGCTGTCGGGCGAGTGCAGCTCTCCCGTCTTGTCTTCGATCGCGATGTCGCTGAGCACCATGACCAACTGGTCGGGAATCCCCAGATTCTCGGAAGGGTCCTCGACGAGCAGCGCACCGTACAGACCGAACCCGACCTGCGCCGCCGACATTACGTGAGGGTGATACCAGAACAAACCGGCGTCCGGTACCACAAAGTCATAGGTGAACGATCCACCGGTTTCCACAGGTGGTTGAGACACACCGGGCACGCCGTCCATCTCGATGGGCACCTGCACGCCGTGCCAGTGAACGGTCGTGGAATGCGGCAGGCGGTTCGAGAAGTGCACGATGAGACGATCGCCGCGGTGCACCCGGATAAGTGGGCCTGGCACGCCGCCGTTATACGTCCAGGCGTCGGTCTTTACGCCGGGGACAATCTCGAGCGACGCGACACGCGCTTCGAGATTGATTTCGACAATCTTCGGATCCGGGTTCGTATCTTCGGCCTCGGCAAGCTTGAGGTTGGCGTCCCAGCCCTCAGGCTGCAGGCCTTCTGCGGAACTGCCAACGGCGAAGCACACCACGACGGCAACGGACAAGACAACTCGACGACAATTTCATATTCTCCATCACACTGGCAAATCGTGTGCCGCTCATCGCGCCACACGTCGTTTGATAAATTGCTTACCGCGCACAACCTCTCCGGAAAAATTTCACGGCCGTGGGAAACTTCTCGCTATCCAGACTTCCCACCTTCTAATCCTATCCGTTGTCCGCATGGTCCTGCATGATCGCGATCATATGCGCCGGGTCTGGCATGCCCGATGCTTGATGAGAGCTGCGGACACGACGGAATGTGAAGGCACGGAGGTGTGGTATGCGGAAGACAGTTTTCATCGGAGCATTGTTCTTCATCGTCATCCTGGCCGTTACGGCGTTGGGCGCCATGTCCACGCGAAAAGCCGCGGTCGTCCGTTTCATGAAGCCGACCATCATCGCCGGCGCCGCGGTGATGGGACCGGTCGTGTTCGAGCACGACGATGCAAGAATGGCGCGGGGAGAGGCGTGCACGAAGGTGTACCACTACGACGCGAAGACCCAGGGAACTGGCGAGCTGATTGTCGCGTTCATGTGCAAGCCACAAGATCGCGAGCGCGTGAAGGAGTTCGAAGCCACACTCGTCAAGGCGCCGGCAGGTCCGGACCGTCTCGTCGAGTATCAGTTCCAGGGAGAGACGGAAGGGCATGGGGTGCCGTACCTAGAAAGTGAAAAGTAGAAAGTGAAAAGTAGAAAGTAGAAAGGCCGTAGTTAAAGAGCCGGCTGCCTTCGCAGGGCGCCGGCTCTTTGTCGTTCACGGGGCGACAGTAACAGGAACAAGTCGAGCGACATCACAAGACTGGCGGCGAACAGGAGCCAGGCGCCTGACGCGAGTACGGCGGCCCCGTTGACGAAGAACCCGGCGGCCACGAGCGGCACACCGACGAACCACATGAGAAACGTCGGGGCAGTCGCCACCGGCCGCCTCGGCACCGGCGGCACATCAACGCCGTCCTGGACATCCCAGCACGACGCTGCCATCGGAAGCAACCTGCCGCTCGAATCCCACAATCGCCTGTGCCAGGCCTCCCAGCAAGTCCAAGCACGCCGTACAGGAGCGCGACGCGCATCGCTGCCTCCGACACGGAGATCACGGTGAGCGTGACACCGCACACGCATGCGAGCAGCAGGCAGGCACCCGCCGCGCAGAGATGGTGCACGGCGAAGTCAGTGTGCGTTCGATGATGTGGTGGACGACGCGGACGCGCGACCATCCAGAGGACGTGCGCACCGAAGCAGAGGAACGCCGCGACGATGAACAGGGCGAACACGAGCGTGAGACTGCTGCGCATCGTCAGCGACAGAAACAACCCGGCAATCCCCGCCTCGAGCAGGATGGCGCTCGCATACAGGCTGCGCCCCGAGGGCATCGCCGCGGGCAGCACCATCGGGAGCAGCCGATAGCCCAGCCCCATCACCGTCATCAGGACCCATCCCACGGCGGCAAGATGCGCGTGCGCGAACACGTTCGAGAGCACGTAGCCGGGCAGGAACGGGTACGCCTTGTCGAATCCCAGCAGCACGCCCATGGTCACCGCCCCCGCGAGATTGGCTGTCGCGAAGTACACATGCAGCTTCACGCGCCGGCCACCTTCGCCCGCCGCATCGCCAGGCCCACACGCGCGACGACATGCAGGATCCCGCAGCGCCGCGGTCGCCGCCGACCACGCCATCCCACCGAACTCGCCGATCCAGAAGTGCGTCACCATCCCGATCGAGGCCGATGACGACCAGCGCATACGCGACGTAGTCGCCACGGCGGACGGGAAACGCCACGCCGCATGCCAGCGGGAGCACGACGTACGACCATGCCGAGAATCGACATGGCGATCCAGCCGATGTGACGAGATGAACGATCGCGACGATGCGCGCGTGGTAGAAGAAGCCGGCGACCGCCAGTGGATTCCAGGCGGTCAGGAGAAACGCGCAGGCGAGTGAGGCGTGCGCGGTCCAGAGGTAGAGCGCAACGAGCCGGCGCGACCGGATGAGCGGCTCCACTGTTTCAGCGTAACACCGGCCCGTGCAGCTGCGGCAGCATCGTAATCGGCGGCTGGACGGCGGGGCCAGGATCGTAGGTGCACAACGGATCGGACGCCACCAGCGATCCGGTTGCGGCGTACGCACGGGCTCGCGAGCCGCCGCAGATCTTTCGGAACTCACACCGGCCGCACTTCCCCGTCAGCGCATCGGCATCGCGCAGCCGCCGGAAGATCTCGTCGTCACGATAGGTGGCGGCGAGATCGCCCGTCCTGGCGTTGCCCGCGGGAGACGGGCAGAAACCCGCTGGGATAGATTTCGCCGAGGTGATCGACGAACACGAACCCGTTGCCGTCGGTCACGCTGCGCGGCGAGCGGAGGAGCGCCGCAGCGCCGTGGCGCCCCGGCATCGAGATGGCGGCCCAGCTCGCGATCGCGCTGCCAGATGACGCGGTGAAAGTGCGGCGCTTCGGTCGTCTTGATGCCGAACGGCGCCGTCAGCGACAGGTCGTACAGGACAGTTGAGAACCTGCTCGCACTGGTCGGCGTCGATCTGATCGAGCGACGCGCCGCGGCCCGTGCGCATGAGGAAGAACACCGCCCAGAGCGCAATCGGAAGCTCTCTCACCCGCTGCGGCCATCGCTTCCAGGCGACGGCAGGTGATGCGGCTGACCGTCGTGTTGATCTGGAGCGGTAGCCCAGCTCCTCACCGCGTCCGATGATCTTCATCGTCCAGTCGTAGGAGCCACGCACGCGGCGAAACGCGTCGTGCGTCTCCGCGTCGGGACCGTCGAGGCTGACGGCGATCCGCGACAGGCCAGCCTCCTTCAACTCCACCAGCCGCCTGCGCGTCACCGCCGCCGTGCCGCTCGGCGTCAGCGCGACGATGAGCCCCTTGCCGACGGCATACCGAACGAGCTCGGCGAGATCGGGCCGGCGCATCGGATCGCCGCCGGTCAGGACGAACAGCGGCGGCGGGTCGCCGAACGCGCGCACCTGATCGATGAGCCGGAATCCTTCTTCCGTCGTCAGCTCGCGCGGATCGCGCCGGGCAATCGCATCGGCCCGGCAATGGACGCACGCGAGCGCGCACGCACGGGTCATCTCCCAGATGACGAGGAACGGCGCACGGTCGAAATCAAACGCCGGCAGTCGCGTCATGGTGGCTCACCCTGGACCACAGCATGCCGCTTCGCCGAACCGGGGCGTTATGACGCCGGTCATACCCTCCCGGCAATCACCCTATCGCGTCCGGTCCAGATCCCGGATCTTGAGCCCGAGCGCGGTCACGACGATCAGAATCAGCGCGAGCGAGACGAACAGCCCGCGCCGACGGTACGCGAGTTCGTCAAGCGCCTCGGCACCAGCGCGGTTGACACCCTCCAGAATCCCCGTTCCCTCGCTGACGACTTTGTCGAGCGCCGCGGGATCGAATGCGTGGACTTCTGTCCTCGCCAGCACGAGCTTCGAGCGCGCCTCGTTCAGCGCCAGCTCCTGGTCGCCGACTTCCATCCCGGCATTCCTGACGCGATCGATGAGCGCCGCGCTGGCATTGATTTCGTTCACGAGACGATCCACGGCCCCGCGCATTCTCGTGGCCCCGACAAACCCGGGATCGTCTTTGTCCTCGTGGCAGTTCGCACAGACCGACGCCTTCGACGTGCCCAGCATGCTGTCGGTCGGTGCC
The DNA here is from genome assembly GCA_963850725.1 of Vicinamibacterales bacterium. GTDB lineage: Bacteria > Acidobacteriota > Vicinamibacteria > Vicinamibacterales > JAMQPK01 > JAMQPK01. The sequence continues at coordinate 131,319 of CAWKMQ010000011.1, read as the reverse complement.
AGCGACCGCGTGGTTGCCATGGCACTCGATGCAGGCCTTCTCGAAAATCTGGCGCGTGCACGCTCGCGGCGAACTTCGCCTGAAACACGGCGTGGCACGTGCCGCAGACCGTCGTGAGCGAGCCGACGCCTGGCGGCGCGGCGCCATGATTGCCGTGGCAATCGTTGCACGTCGGCGCCGACATGTCGTTCTGCTTGGCCAGCGCCGTGTAGTGCACGCTGCGCTCGTACTCGGCGCGCTGCGTGTCGGAATCGGGCTGCCGTCAGACGCGTGTATAGCCCTTCATGTGGTCTGGCGACGAATGGCACGCACCGCACGTGGCGGCCACGTTCGTCGCGATATGCGGGCGAGCGCGGGTCGCGCACCGGTCGAATGCCGTGCGCGCCGTGGCACGACACGCAGGTGGCCACGCGCGTGTCGCCGGCAGCCAGCCGCTTGCCATGCACGCTGGTGGCGTATTCGATCGCCTGGTCGACGCGCTGACTCGGCGCAAACTTGTGCATGAACGTCGGCGTCGCTGTGGCAGCGCGCGCAGGTTGCGATCATCTGTTGTCCCGCGGGCTTCCCGCGATATCCGCGTGCCGGGCTGTGCGCCTGGGCCCGTCTGCGTGGCGGTCGGGATCCCCGCCGTGGCAGTCGACGCAGACGAAGCTCCGCTCCTGATGCACGTCGCCGGAGAACGCTTCGACCGGGCGCGGCCAGCGCCCGACTCGGGCAGCGACGCATGACACGTCACGCATTGATTGGCGGCGACTGCGCGGCGGCGTGCGCCGGCAGCGCGACGACAGCCGCCGCGCAACGGCGACCGCAACGCGACGATGAGTCCGAGAAGATCCCATCATCACGACGCCAGATATCCGATGATCGTGAACGCGATCAAGATAGACCAGTGCCGCCGAGCCCGAGCGACCGTGAACGCACCGGCTCGGCTGCGTCGCGGCTTGCGCGCCTGTCGAGAAACGGCACGGCGACGAGGAGGATGGCCGCAAGGCCGAACGCCAGCACGCCCAGCTGCTCTCCCTCGATGCCCAGCACATGGCTGGGCAGGATCTTCAAAGTGTGGAACGTGGCGAGAAAGTACCACTCGGGGCGGATGCCTGCCGGCACCGCCGCGAACGGATCGGCCTTGCGTCCCAAGCTCCCACGGATAGAACGCCGCCAGCCCTGCCAGCACCGCCAGCGCCACGTACCACACCAGCACATCGCGCAGGATGTAATCGGGAAAGAACGGCATGTGCCTGGCCTGTCCCGCCGGCGCGGAGGCGGCGCGCTTCCTTGATGGGCACGCTCATGCCCTGCCGCTGGACGAAGCAGCAGGTGCAGCGCGACGAGCACCGTGGTCGCGGCCGGCAGAATCGCCACGTGAAGCGCGTAGAAGCGCGACAGCGTCGCGCCGGTCACGTCCTCGCCGCCGCGCAGAAAGCGCATCAGGCCCGGTCCGATCACGGGCACCGCGCCGGCGATCCCGGTCCCGACCTTGGTGGCGAAAAACGCCAGCTCGTTCCACGGCAGCAGATAGCCGCTGAACCCGAACCCCAGCATCAGGAACAGCAGCAGCGCGCCGCTCACCCACGTCAGCTCGCGCGGTTTGCGGTACGACTTCAGGAAAAACACGCTGAACAGGTGCGCGAACGCCGCGAGGATGAGCAGGTTCGCCGACCAGCTGTGGACGTTTCGCACGAGCCAGCCGAATTCGACCTGCGTCACGATGAACTGCACGCTCTCGAAGGCTTCCGACGCGCTCGGGCGGTAATAGAGCAGCAGCAGAATGCCGCTCGCGACCTGCACCGCGAACAGGAACAGCGTCACGCCGCCGAGGTAGTACCAGATCTTCTGGGCGTGAACCGGGACGCTCTTTCTCGGCGATGAAACGCCGCAGGTCGGCGAGGTCGAGGCGCTCGTCAATCCAGTCGAGAATCGGCGACATTGAGCGCTCCTCAGCTTCGCGACACGACGATCTCGTCGCCGCGTTGATTGACGACGAGGCGCTCGAGAGGCCGTGGCGGCGGACCGGAGACGACGTTTCCGCTGCAGGTCGTAGATCCCGTTGTGGCAGGCGCACCAGATCTGCGACGTGTCCGACTTGAACTGCACGGTGCAGTCGAGGTGCGTGCAGACGGCGCTGAACGCCTTCAACTCCCCGTCCTGCGTGCGGACCAGCAACCCCGGTTTGCTGCCGAACTTGAAAATCAATCCCGAGTTCGGCTTCACCTGCGCCGGCTTGTGCCGCCACGACGCTCTGCGTGGACGGCTCGCCGCTGACTGGCGGTATCAGATAGCGCCACACCGGGTAGACGATCGCCGCCAGCGTCGATACGAAGCCCGCCCCGAGGACCGAATCGAGAACACGGCGACGTGTGATCGGCAGCCATCCGCTGGCCAGCTACTTGGTCTTCAGCGTCTGCAAGTACGCCACCAGCCCATCCAGATCCTCTTTGGAGAGCTTCGCGAACGACTTCATCGCCGGTTTGCGCTCGGCGTTCGCCTTCTTGCGCATGCTGTCAGGATCGACGAGCCACTCGCGAATCTCAGCGGCCGACAGCTGCGCGCCCGACGTCGTCGAGCACGCCCTTCGCGATTTCCCTTTCCCGCAATCGAATGGCACATCGAGCACTTCTGCTCGCCGAACACCTTCATGCCTCGCGCGACGCTGACTCGGTCTGCGCGGCGACAAGCCGAGACTGACGACCCACAGATACACGTGACGCATCGAATCCTCCGTGACGAATCCTACGCAGTCCGCGCCATCAAAAGCACAAGGAAAGAGCCTTGCGCTTTCATCTGCGAAAATTTCCCACCGCATGCGAGAATTTCCGCACTCGTATGCTCACCTCTCTCGCGCTGGCGTGCATTTCCGCTGCGCAACGACCTCCGATGCGGCACACCGCTTGCTCCTGTGCCGGGCACGGAGGAAAGCATGACGCTCCAGACCTTCATCCAACAGCACTTTTCCACCGCGAGCGGCGAATCGCCGGTCGGACATCCGCTGGCAATCGCCGTGGATTTGTGCTCCTCGTGATCAGCACCGTGTTGCTGGCCTCCATCCCGTGGATTCCGGCAGGCGTCGTTATTGGGATTGCCGGTCTGCTCGCGCTCATCTTTGGCGTCTGGGGACACATCACGAGTCCAGTGAACCTGGAAGACCTCGCGGATTCCATGGTGAAGCTGACGGGTGCCGCCATCGCGATGACGTTCGGACTGGCGGTGGCCGCGATGGTCGCGGGATTCGTCCTCACGGTGCTCGTCAGCCTCATTCGATGGCTCGCCAGCTAGCAGTGACCATCCGGAACCTCGGCGCAACCCTCGACATCGGCGCATCGGAAAGGTGGACGAACTCATGAGCGAACGCGTCAGGCACGCCGGACCGACTGTGTGGCTCAGTGTGGCATTGGCCGCCTGGGCCGTGACCATCGGCGGTGCCCTCATGACCGCCGCCGACCGCGCCGCAGGTCCGCCGCAGGCGCCGCCGAGACCCGTTCCTTGCCCAATCGCGCAGCGGCGACCGACACCGCCGCGAAGCCAGCAGTACGTCGGTGAGGCCAAGTGCCTGGAGTGCCACGACGACCAGCGGAGGGGCTATGAGGGCAGCCCGCACCACGGTGGCGGACCCGCGATCGCCGGCCGCCAAACAGGCTGCGAGAGCTGTCACGGCCCGGGCAGCGCGCATGTGGACGATCCCGCCGCGAATCCGGTCAAGAATTTCAACCGGCTGCCCCCGGGGAGATCAACGCGACGTGCACGACGTGCCACAACCGCGGGGAGCACGCGCTCTGGGACGGCAGCCAGCACGAGGCGCGCGGTTGTCGTGCACGACCTGTCACAGCGTGCACGACCCGAAATCCGAGACCGAACAGCTGAAGGAGAAGACGCAGGCCGCAGTGTGCGCCACCTGTCACCGCGACAAGATCGCCAAGCTCGATCGCTCCGGCCACATGCCGGTGCGCGAAGGCAAGATGAGTGCACGACCTGCCACAACGTCGCACGGCGTCAACCAACGTGAGGCTGCTGAGAAAGGGTGACTCGATCGCCGAGTTGTGCACGTCCTGCCACGCCGACAAGCGCGGACCGTACCTGTGGGAGCATCGCGCCGCCGCGATGGTGCGTGACCTGCCACGACCCGCATGGCTCCTCGAACGAGCGCATGCTGGTGGCCAAGCCGCCGATTCTCTGCCAGCGGTGTCACGTCCATACGCGACATCCGAGCACCATCTACGACGCCGCGCTCGTCGGTGCCGGCTCGAGGCCGAGCGTCCGGGTGTACGCGCGGTCGTGTGTGACGTGTCATTCGGCCATCCACGGATCGAACCATCCAAGCGGTCAGCGGTTCATCCGGTGAGGGAGGAGGGCCTACGTGCGGATCTCGTGGCTTCTCTGCGACGCGTGGCGCTCGCGCTCCTGCCGCGTGCGCGCCGAGCCGCGCAGCACCGCCGGCGCCACCGACGCCGATCGGCGCAGTCGGGTCAAGATCGATTTCGGCGTGCGCGGCACGGTGACAACGGGCGACGCGGCGCGCTACGAGCGCTATCGCGATCTGGGCGACGGGCTGTTCCTGGAAGCGCGTCCGGCTGAAGCCGCGAAGCGAACGGACTGGTCCTCGATTTCGCCGGCGATCACGTCGGCCGGCAGGATCAGCGCTTTACCGGCGACTTCGTCAGGCCCGGGCAATCAAGGGCTGGGCGATGTGGGACCAGATCCCGATGCTGCTCAGCCGCACGACGCGAGACGCTGTTTGTCGAGGACCTCGGAAGCCCAGGCGTGCTGACGATCGACGACGCGCATCCAGGCGCAGGCCCAGGCTCAGACGCGACGCTCGATGCAGCGTCTGTTCGACCAGAACGCGAGCGAGTTCGAGACGAAGTCGCGCCGGCACATCGCGAGGGCGGCTTCGAGTACCTCGCCAACGCCGACGCTGACGTTCGAACGCAAGTGCAGTACACGAACGTGAAGGTAACCATGCCGTACGGCGGCAGCTTCGGCCACAGCAGTCTGGTCGAAATGCCGGCGCCGATCGACCACACGACTGACGACGTCGAGGCCGGCGCCGAGTTCTCGCGCGAGCGACTGCTGCTGCGCGCCGGCTACACCGGGTCGTTCTTCCAGAACGACGTCACGTCGGCTGACGTTCGACAATCCGTTCCGCGCGGTGACATCACGACGCGCCTCTCGCGCGGCCGCTCTCGCTCGCGCCGAGCAACACGTTCGTCGGCTCAACGGCATGGCGTCGGTCAGGCTGCCGCACCGCCCGCGCGACCGCCTACGTCTCGGTCGGCTCGCTCAACGACGCCGGCGATCCGCTGATGCCGCAGACCATCAACACGGCGCTCAGCCGGCTCCGCTCGAGCGAAACGAGGTCGACGGCGAGGCGCGCACGATCGGCATCGAACTTCAGCTTTCGTGTCGCGCCCGACGCCGAACACTGGATATCAACGTGCAGTTACCGCATCTACGACTACGACAATCGCACGCCGGACTTCGCCATGACGCAAGCGATGTCGCCTACGACAACGCGCCGTCGAACCTGCCAAGTCCGCCGTGATACCGAGCCGTTCGGCGTCGGCGCGCCATACGTTCGACGCCGACTTCAAGTTGCTGCCCGAGGAGCGGCACATCGGCGGGCATCGGCTTCTCCCGCCTTCAGCGAGGAACGCACGTCATCGCATCTTCGAGTCGACCACCGACAACATGTCCGGCTGATCTTCGACACGGTCGGAAACCGCTGGTTGACGCTCCGCACCAAATACGAACATGCACAGCGGCGTGGAGCGGGCATCGACGCAGGGCGAGCTCGAACTGGCGGCGATCGGCGAGCAGCCCGGCATGCGCCACTTCGACCTCGCGCCGCGCGACCGCAATCGCGTCACCATGCTCGGCCGCGATCACGGCCACATCAACATTATCGCTCACCGGATCGGTGGCCGTGGGAAAAGACGACTATCGGCTCGAAATGCCCGGCACCAGCACGGCGCTGGAGAGCCTTTTCGGCATGCGCGACAACTCGCACCGCGTGTATTCGATGGGGCTCGACGCAGTGCCTGACCGATCGTGTCACGCTCGGCGCCTCGTATTCGTTACGAGCGCTACAACGCGCTGTCACGCTCGCGCCAGGCCAATCCCGAGACAGGAATTCATCGATCCCACGAGAAACTGGGCCGCCGAAGGCACCGACAAAGTGCACTCGGTGATCCTCACGACCGGGATTCGAACGGAATGGCGAGAAGCTCGGGCTCAATTTCGTCTTCGACTACAACCGATCCCGTGCCTTGTATGGGTAAATGGCGGGTACGGCTCCGGACCGCACGCTGCCTGAGGAGACGGTCATCACCACCACACTGCCACCACCGACCGGGTTGCCGCTCGTCAAGAGCGATCTCGCACGTAATTCCGTCGATTTCGTCTACTGCGCTGACCTCACGCATCGGCGTCGGCTTCTCTTACTGGTACGAACAATATTGGGTGGAAGACTATACGCTCGACGCAGAAGCGAATCCGGAGCTGGCCCGCGGGCAGGCGCTGCTGATGGGCTACCTGTATCGTCCTGTACACGGCAAACACGTTCTGGGGGCGTTTCATCTATCGCTGGTGAATCTATGCGATTTCGTTTTGACGCCGCACCGACGCGCATCTACTGGGAGCTCACCCGGGCCTGCGATCTCGCCTGCACGCATTGCCGCGCCAGCGCGAACGCCGCGTGCGATCCGCGGGAGTTGAGCGCGGCTGAGATCGCCCGGGTCGTCGACGAGCTCGCCGCCGAGTGCCGGGCGACGATCATCTTCACCGGCGGCGACCCGCTGAAGCGTCCCGACTTCTTCGAGATCGTCGCACACACGGTAAAGGCGGACTGCCCTGTCTCGTGGCTCCGAGCGCCACGCCGCTCCTCACGAGCAAGGTGGTGGCGTCGCGCTCGCGTCACTGCGGATCGGCGCGATGTCGCTGAGCCTCGATGGCTCCACTCCCGTCACGGCACGATGCGCTAGCGCGGCGTCGTCGGGGACGTTCTACACGGACGATTCAGGCTGGGCGCGAGATCGTCGAAGCCGGCATTTCCCTGCAGATCAACACACTGATTACCGCCGACACCATCGCCGATCTCCCCCGCAATTCATCGCGTGGTCGAGGAATCTCGGCGCCGATCGCTGGAGCCTCTTCTTCCTCATACGTACCGGACGTGGACAGACGCTTCGTCAGATCACGCCAGCGCAGGCCGACACCGTGATGAACTGGGCCCTGGACATACGGTCGTGGCACGTCCAATCGTCACGACGACAGAGGCGCCGCATTACCGGCGCATCGAGTTCCTGCGCCGCAAGGCAAATCGCGGGTCTGCGCATGGCGGTCGTTCGACGATGCGAGGGCTTGGAATCCGGGACGGCAACGGCGTCATGTTCATCTCGCACAGGGGCGAGATTCAACCCTCCGGATTCCTTCCGCTGACGGCCGGCAACGTCCGCACGGATGGTGCCCTGCGGACGTATCGCGATTCTCAACTCTTTTAGAGATTTGAGACGACCCGCGCCTTCAAGGGCCGCTGTGGCATTCTGCCCATTCCGCCCCTCTCTGGCGGTACATAAGCGTCGAGCCTATGCGGCCGAGGGCGACCCGTTTGAATCCCAAGGAATCCGTTGTGCTCGTATGTGCCAACTGGTGCGGCCGCGCCGACGACGCGCGCCTTGAATCTTCTTCCAGCTCCACGGGCTTTGCGAGGCTATTTGCCCGGCGCGTTGTTCCAGAAATGAACGTCCCGAACTTGGTCGGCGTCACGATGTCGACGCGGCCGTCCTTGTTCAGGTCGCCGGCCCAGACGTGCGAGCCGACGCCCGATCGGTTGTGGATCGAGCTCGGGCACGAACTCCGCGCCGCCTGGCGCTTTCGGATCGCGCACCGTCGATACCAGTACAGGACCGGGTCGCCGTACGGATCCGGATCGATCTGGGTGTCGCTGTGCGACCAGTAGCGCTTGCCGACGATGAAGTCCGGTGATGCCGTCGCCGTCGACGTCGGCAAACGTCGAGCCGTGCGGCTGCGAGAACGTCACGCCGCCGGCGTTCTTCGTCGAGAAGTCGTCCATGATCATGTGCTGCACGAACGAGATCGTGCCGTCCGCGTCCCGCTTCTGCTCGTACCACGCCAGGCCCCAGCCGTGCGCCGCGAGCGACGGTGACGACGTCGTTGAGCTTGTCGCCGTTGACGTCGTAGACGGCCATCACGCTGCCGCCGGCGCTCGCGCGCCCGTGAGCGGCCGAACGCCAGCGGATGGTAGTTCCACGGCTCCGTCGCGCTGCCTGTCGGCGGGCTGTTCCCACCAGCCGTACGCGTTGAGGATGTCGACGCGGCCGTCGCCGTTGATGTCGCCGGCGCCGACGCCGTGCGCGGTCGCGTAGCCCGGCTCCGACACGTTGCGGACGATCCACGCGCCGGTCGGCTTTGCCGGATCGGGCTTGGCGTACCGCATCGCGCCCCGGCGCCGTAGACGAGCTCCGGGCTTGCCGTCGCCGTCGATGTCGGCAGCACCGCGATCTCGGTCTGCTACGCCGGTCATCACGCGGATGCTTGTCCCAGCGGCGCGCTTCGCCCTTCGGATTGACGTAGAGCGTGCACGCCGGAATCGCGCCGCGAAGCTGCCGTTGAGCACGTCGGCCCAGCCATCGCCGGTGAAGTCGCCTGAGAACTGCATCCAGGCGTCGGTCGTGTACGCGTCGGAGGGGTTGCTCGTGAGCTGCAGGTAGATCTCGCGGCGCCTCGTGAGTCCGGGCCGAAGAAGATGTGCGGTCCAGAGACGATGTCCATCACGCCGTCATGATTGAAGTCGGCCGCGCCGGCGCCCCAGGCGTAGTAGAAGTCGCTGAGCCGCTGCATCCGGAAGTTCCTCGACACTTTCTCGGCGGGCCGCGTCTGAATCGCCAGGTCCTTGTACGCGACATCCTTGAACCGCACCTCGCCGCTGCCGCCGGCATACAGCGCGATCGGCCCGAAGCTTCCGGCCTCGGGATCGGCCACCCGCCCCCGCGTTCGCCGCCGTTGTTCAGCAGCGGCCGCATGATGTTCGCGTCGAGGTAGATCTCAATCGTGTTCCACTCGCCGGCTTTCAGGCTCGTGTCTGGCGGCATCAACGGGCAGCGTGACGGCCGGGCCTGTGCCGCGCGCGCGGAGGCGCGCGCCAGGGTGGCAGTGCTTGGATCTCGCTGGCGGCGCAATTCGTATCTGACCGCCCCCGGTCCTCACGCGTGCGTTGAAGGATCCGGCCTTGCTCGTCGAGCGTGACGCGGTACGACGCGACGTCGCCTTCGTTAACGCGACGTAGACACCCTTCATACCACCCGAGGTTTTCTCCGCGCGCAAGCAGCACGCCGGTCTCGCATCCCTGCCGCACCGGAACGACGCGAAGAAGCCCACGTCCTGCAGCGAACGATCAAGCACGAGCCAGCCTCCACCACCCGGGCCCGGTGTGCCGACGAGGGCGCCGCCCTCGGCGCGCCACTCGGCAGAGCCGAGCGGGTGCCAGCCCTCGAGCGTCGATGCCGAGAACGTGGTGTCCGGACGGAACGAAGGACCGGCGGAACGGAGACCCGCCGGCGCGACTGCGACCAGCAACGCGACCACGGTGGCGCCAATCATCTGTCTGGCTGACATGGAGTACCTCGCATGAAAGTCCGGCTGAAGCCGGACACTACGTACTGCACGGAAACTGCGCTACTCGCGGCGAGCTCCTCGAGCGTCGGCCGGTCGACGAGCACAAAGCTGTCCTTTTCTGTCAGTACAATCTCGTCTTTGCCCCACCGGCTCATGATGCGAATGCAAGTCTCAATCGTGGTGCCGGTCAGGTCGGCCAGTTCCTGCCGCGACAACGGCATGGGAATGACGACGCCTTCTTGTGAGGGGCGACCGATATTGTCAGAGAGCTTCAAGAAGAGGCGCGCGAATCGCGCCTCGATGCGGCCGCCCGTCATTTCCGTCAGGCGGTTCGTCAGCTCGACGAGCCGCTGAGTCAACCCGAGCAGCAGCCCGCGCACGAGCGACGGGTGCTGCTCGAGCAGTGAGAAAAAGTCCCCACGGGCGTGAGGAGACACACGGTGTCTTCGAGCGCGATCGCCGACGCGGGAAACGGACGCCCTTCGTAGGCAGCCACCGCACCAAATGGATCGCCCGTCGCAAAGATCTCGAGAATAACGTCCTTGCCGGCTGGCGTCATTTTCACGATCTTCACGCGACCGCTGACGACGACGGAGAAGAATTCCGACGGATCGCCTTCGCCGAAGATGCGATCGCCCCTGGCATACGTCTTCAGATGAGACAGGCTGGCCAGATGCTGCCGGTCGCTCTCATTCAGGCGCTTGTACATCGACGTCCGCCGGATGGCTTCTTCGACGCCCGGATTAGCCATGCGCGAATTGTAGCCGCGAAAAGCCCGCGGGCGGGCGTATGACCGACGTCATAGGAGCCTGTCGGGATCCCCCGTAGTCTGCCAATGGAGGACCGAACGCATGATCTGGCCGCAACTGGAAACCACCACCCTTGGCGACATCGTCTCTCGCGATTTTCGCGCCGGAGCCATTCTCGATCGCTATGGACTCGACTATTGCTGTGGAGGGGCGCGCACCCTTGCAGACGGCTGCCTGAAACGAGGCGTCAACGTCGAGCGCGTGGTCTCCGAGCTCGAAGCCCTCGACCCGGCGTCGCGCGAAGCGCCAGAGCAGGATCCCGTCGCGCTCATCGACCACATCGTCTCGAAACACCACGCGTACGTGCGCGAGGCGATTCCGGCCATCCAGAACCATCTCTCGAAGGTCGCCGCTGCGCACGGCGCCCGCCATCCGGAGCTGCCGTTCATCGAAGCGACAGTTTTCGAAGGTAGCCGCCGACCTGTCGCTGCACATGGTGAAGGAGGAACGCGTGCTCTTTCCGTACGTCCGGGCGCTGGCCGAGGCGATTGCGCACGGCACGCCACCGCCACCCGACATGTTCGGCACCGTCCAGAATCCGATTCGCATGATGGAGATCGAGCACCAGGAAGCCGGCGACGGCATCGAGGCGATCCGTGAGCTGACGCACGGGTACGAGATACCCGCCGATGCGTGCGCGCACCTATGCCCTGGTGCTGCGCGAGCTCGAGGCGTTCGAAAAGGACCTGCACGTGCACGTCCATCTCGAGAACAACGTGTTGTTCCCGAAAGCCGTCGAGCTCGAAGAGAAAGCCGAGCTCATGGCGCGCGGCCTGAAATGCGGCCGGGATGTCTGACGCCGGCGGCATTGACTCCCGGCATCGCCCGGACCAAGATGGGCCCTCGAACCGCCATGGCCATGGATCGCGAAACACGCTCGCGGCGGCGGCATGGGGCGTCACGTTCACCGCGGTGCTCGCGATGCTTCATCGTGCTCGGGTCGCGCGGACTCGAGCACTTCGACGCCGCGCTCGTCGGCTACACGTTCGCCACGCTCTTCGCCACCTTCGCCATCACCTACCGGTACGCGATGTGGCTGCAGCGTCCGCCTACGCGGATGTACTGGCGCCGCGGCTGGCAGGTGTTTCTCACGCGACGTCACGCGCGGGGAAAGCTCTCGCAACTCTTCCGCCGCCTGTTTCTGGGATTCGCCGCCAATCGTTTCATTTTCCGCCGCGGCACGCTGCGCGGCGTCGCGCACTGGCTCATCATGTGGGGCTGCGTGCTCGCCGCCGCCATCACCTTCCCCCTGGTCTGGGGCTGGATCGAGTTCCGCACCGAGCCGGCGCGGTTCGATCTGTATCGCACCTATGTCTTCGGCTTCCCCGCCAACGTCTTCGCGATCGAATCATTCTTCGGATTCGTGATTTTTCACGGGCTGGTCTGGGCGTCGTTTCTCGTCATCGCCGGCGTGATGATCGCGTTCCGGCGTCGCATGAGCGATCACGGCGCCGTCACGGTTCAGCAGTTCGGCCTCGACATTCTGCCGCTGCTGCTGCTGTTCGCCATCAGCGTCACCGGCCTGATGCTCACCGCCAGCTACACGTGGATGAAAGGGTACGCGTACGATTTCCTCGCGATCATCCACGCCATCACGGTCATCTTCACGCTGCTCTGGCTGCCGTTCGGGAAGCTCTTTCACATCTTCCAGCGACCCGCGCAGCTCGGCGTGGCGTTTTACAAGGATGCGGGCCGCAGCGCCGAGCAGGCGGTATGCCTGCGCTGTGCAACGCCCTTCGCGTCGAAAATGATGGTCGAGGATCTGGTCACCGTCGAGAAACAGCTCGGCTTTCGCTACGAGCTCTCTCCGACCGGGCCGGCCGACCACTATCAACGGATTTGCCCGCGATGCCGCCGCGCGCTCTTCGGCCTGGCACAGGGCGCACTGTGGCAGCACGCGCTGTCCGAGCGGCTGATCGAACATGGCGACCATTCCAGCTGATGATCTGAAGATCACCGGCGCCTTCGGCCCGCACCTGTCGAGAATGGCGGGTGCGAGCCTCTCGACGAGCGTCGAGCCCGATCGCCTCGTGCGCACGCACTGCTGCTTCTGCGGTCAGCAGTGCGGCATTCAGCTCAAGGTCAAGGACAACCAGGTCATCGGGTTCGAGCCCTGGGAGGATTTTCCCTTCAATCGCGGCATGCTCTGTCCGAAAGGGGTCAAGCGGTACCTCCAGGGCTCGCATCCCGATCGCCTGCTGACGGCGCTTCACCGCGACGAGTCGGCACCAGCCGGATTCCGCGCTGTCGGCTATGCGGAGGCCATCGCCAAGACCGCTTCTGAAATACAACGCCTCCAGACCGCTTACGGGCACGGCGCGATCGGGCTGCTCGGCGGGGCAAGCCTGACAACCGAGAAGACCTACCTCCTCGGAAAGTTCGCCCGCGTGTGCCTGAAGACGCCCTACATCGACTACAACGGCCGGCTGTGCATGGTGAGCGCCGGCGCCGCCAACAAGAAGGCGTTCGGCATCGACAGGACAACGAACCCGTGGTCCGACATGATCGGCACCGACGTCATCTGGGTTGCGGGGTCGAACGTCGCCGAATGCTCGCCGATTACGACCAACTACATCTGGCAGGCCCGCGAGCAGGGCGCGAAAGTCATCGTGCAGGATCCGCGCATTACGCCGATCGCGCGCACCTGCGACCTGTTTCTGCCGGTCAAACCCGGCCGCGACGCGGCGCTGTTCGCGGGCGTCCTGAATCTGATGATCGAGCACGGCTGGATCGACCGTGACTTCATCGATCGCTTCACCGTCGGATTCGACGACGTCGCGGCGTACTGCCGCCAGTGGACGATCGAGAAGACGTCGGAGGTCACAGGCGTACCGCAGCGATCGCTGCGGCAGGCCGCCGAATGGTGGGGAACGGCGAAGACCAGCTTTCTCTTCCACGCGCGCGGCATCGAGCACCATTCCAACGGCGTGCAGAACTCGCTCGGCACGATCAATCTCGTGCTGGCGTCTGGACGGATCGGCAAACCGAAAAGCGGCTACGGCACCATCGTCGGACAGGCGAACGGTCAGGGCGGGCGCGAGCACGGCCAGAAGTGCGACCAGTTGCCGGGCTGGCGCGATATCTCGAACCCGGAGCATCGCGAAGTACATCGCGGGCGTCTGGGGCATCGAAGAACGCGACCTGCCGGGACCTGGCGTCGATGCGTACGAGATGTTCCGCAAGATCGATGCGGGCGAAATCAAGGGGCTCATCTCGATCTGCTTCAATCCGAAAATCTCCCTGCCCGACTCCGACTTCATCCGCCGTTGTCTCGACAAGCTCGAGTTCTTCGCCGCGATCGATTTCTTCCTCAACGACACCGCGCGCCATGCCGACATCGTCCTGCCGGGAAGTCTTCAGGAAGAAGACGAAGGGGTGGTCACGCAGGTCGAAGGGCGCGTCATCAAGATCAACAAGGCCGTGGATTGCCCGGGCGAGGCGCGCCAGGACTGGCGGATCATCCAGGACATCGCCAGGGCGCTCGACCGGCCGAAGGGATTCACCTTCTCGGAGCCGCGCGAGATTTTCGAGGAGCTGCGGCGCGCGAGCAAGGGCGGCGTCGCCGACTACTCGGGCATTACCTACGAGAAAATCGAACGTCAGATGGGCGTCTTCTGGCCGTGCTACAGCGACGATCCGGAGACCGGCCAGCCCGTCGAACACGCCGGGACGCCTCGACTGTTCGAGCACGGCAGCTACAATCCGGTCGCCAAAGGAACGGGACCGTTCTATTTTCCCGACGGCAAAGCTCGATTCAACGTCGCCGAGTACCGGGTTCCGATCGACGATGTCAGCGACGAGTATCCGTTGTTCCTGACCACGGGCCGGGTCGTCAGCCAGTTTCTCTCGGGGACCCAGACACGGCGCATCGGCCCCCTCGTCGATCAGTACCCGGAGCCGCGGATCGAAATCCATCCGCGCCTGGCGGAAAAGCTCGGCATCGAGGACAACGCCTGGGCGGTAGTCGAGACCCGTCGCGGCGCGCTCACGCTCCGCGCGATGGTCGTGACGACCATCAGGCCCGACACGATCTTTGTGCCCTATCACTGGCCCGGCGAGAAGAGCGCGAACCGGCTGACGGTCGCGGCACAGGATCCGATTAGCAAGATCCCGCAGTACAAAGTGTGCGGGTGCCGCGTGCGCAAGGCCGCGGCGCCTCCCGCGTACGCGTCGACGCTCGAGCCTCAGCAGTAGCGCCCATGCCCAAACCCGAGCGCCTGAACTTCTTCATCGATCCCAACCGCTGCATCGGCTGCCAGGCCTGCGTGCAGGCGTGCACCGAATGCGACACGCACCGCGGCGAGTCGATGATCCATCTCGAGTTCATCAACCGGGCCGAAAGCGTGCAGACGGTGCCGGTCGTGTGCATGCACTGCGAGCAGCCAACGTGCGCCGAAGTGTGTCCCGCAGACGCCATCAAGCGCACGGGCGACGGCGTCGTCCAGTCGGCGCTGAAGCCCCGCTGCATCGCGTGCGGCAACTGCGTGCTGGCCTGTCCCTTCGGTGTACCCGAGGTGTACGAGGACAGGCAGATCATGATGAAGTGCGACATGTGCTACGACCGCACGAGCGCGGGCAAGAAGCCCATGTGCGCGACGGTGTGCCCGAGCCAGGCGCTGTTTTTCGGAACACGGGAGCAGATCGAGCAGCTTCGTCCGATGTCAGCGCCCGTCAACCGCTTCCAGTTCGGCAACCAGACGATCTCGACGCGCGTGTATCTCATGGCGCCGGCGGCGGTCGTGCACGCACAGCCGCTGGTCGACATCACCGCCGCGATGAGCGAAACGCCGAAGCCGCGCGCGATCTCGCTGAAAGTGATCGCGCCCCCAGCACCCGCCGTACACCCGCCACTAGCCCCGGTAGGGCGGAGCTTCAGCCCCGCCGACGCCGCAACCCCGGTGGCGCAGGGCTTCAGCCCTGCCGACGATCCCTTCGAACACGTGGAGATCTGATCCGTGGACCACATGCAGGATCGCATCGACGCCCGCGTCGATTCGCCGCATCGCGAAGGACTCACAGGTACGGCACCTGCCGACGTGTACCAGCGCGTCGTGGACACCGACGAGATTACTCGCGCGCCCGATGGCCGGCCGCTCGACGAGCAGCCGAAATGGCGGCGCGACTTCCCGATCGATTCGCCGCAGGATCAGTACGTCGCGCGCCGCGACTTCATGAAGTTCATGGTGCTCACCAGCCTGGCCTTCACCGTCGGCCAGTTCTGGATCGCCGCACAGAACTGGCTGCGACATCGCCGTGGGCTGCCCGAACTGAAGAAGATCGCGTCCCTCGAGGACGTACCGGTCGGAGGCGCCCTGACGTTTTCATACCCGGGCGAGACGGACCGCTGTCTCCTGATTCGCCCGGAGGCCGACGTGCTCGTCGCGTTCAGCCAGCAGTGCACGCATCTGTCGTGCGCCGTCGTACCCCAGCCGGAGCATAACCGGCTGTTCTGTCCCTGCCACGAAGGTGCGTTCGATCTGCGCTCGGGGCGCCCGGTGGCGGGACCACCCAACCGGCCCCTCTCACGCGTGGTGCTCGACGTGCGGGGACCCGACATCTACGCCAGCGGCGTGGAACTGCGGACGGTCTGAATGTCTCCGCAACGCCCGTTCACCCGCGACCAGCGCGCCACGATCGTCTTCGGCATGCTGGCGTTCGTCCTGACGCTCGTCGTCCTTCAATTGTGGCTGCTCACCGCGACGATGAACGCGTACCTGGGTGGCGATGAGAGCGTCATCTGGCCGGCCGCGGGCGCCAGCCTGCTCTGTCTCCTGCTCAACGTGGGCCTCTGGCGATACCTGATTCGCATGGAACGCGTGCGATCGTGATCGCCACGATGCATCCGGCGTACTTCGCGCTGGTGATGGCAACCGGGATCGTGTCGATTGCCGCCTACCTGACGAACATGCGCACCATCGCCTACGCCCTGTTCGCGCTCAACACCGCGTTCTACGCCTGGTTGTGGGTGCTGACGTCAGTCCGCCTGCTGCGTTATCGCGATCGCGTGCAGGCCGATTTGCTCGATCACGGCCGATCGGTTGGCTTCTTCACAACGGTTGCCGCCACCTGTGTATTCGGAAGCCAGTTCGTCATCATCGCGGGCTCCTGGCGAATCGCCGCGCTTCTCTGGATGGTGGGCATCGCGCTCTGGGCGCTCATCACCTACAGCGTGCTCACGATCCTCACGGTGAAATCCGTCAAGCCGGGCCTCGCCGAGGGGATTAACGGGGGCTGGCTGCTGCCCGTGGTGGCGGCGCAATCGGTGTCGGTGCTCGGCACGCAGGTGGCGCCCGGCTTCGGCACGCAGCACGAGACGGTGTTGTTCTTCTGCCTCTGCCTGTGGCTCGGTGGCGGGATGCTCTATATCTGGATCATCTCGCTGATTTTCTATCGCTACACGTTCTTCCCGCTGCCTCCATCCGAGCTCGGGCCACCGTATTGGATCAACATGGGCGCCGTCGCCATCTCCACGCTCGCGGGCTCGCTTCTCATCCTCGCCGCGCCCGCCTCCGCGCTGCTGACCGATCTGCTGCCGTTCCTGAAGGGATTCTCGCTGCTCTTCTGGTCGACGGCGACCTGGTGGATCCCCATGCTCGTCATCCTGGGCGTGTGGCGGCACGGCGTGGTCCGGTATCCATTCAGATATGACCCCACCTACTGGGGCGCGGTGTTCCCGCTGGGAATGTACACGGTGTGCACCCTGCGGCTCTCGCAGGCGCTCGGCGTGGCGATGCTGGCCAACGTGGCCGGCGCATTCGTCTACGTGGCGCTGACCGCGTGGATCGTCGTGGCCGGCGCATGGATCGCCGCACGCCGGGCAATCTGAGATCGCCGCATCAGCTCGCTCAGGTCGTCTCGCGCTGCCACGAGTGCAACACGCGCAGATAGCTGCCACGTTCGAACGCCTGCCGGCTGGACAGCGCGCGTCAGGCTCATCTTGTCGCGCATCTCGTCGATCGAGTCGCATAGCCGTGTTCGGTGCCCCACTGGTGGAATCCATGCAGCAGGTAGCCGAGATAGCGAGGGCCGTGCTGCAGCAGCGCCGAGACGATCTGCACGGCGTCTGCGCCGGCCATCACCGCCTTCACGGCATCGATGGGCCGGTGAATACCGCCCGTCACGGCAAGCGAGCCGCGCACGGTTGGCGCGAGAATCGCGAGCCATCGAAGGCGAAGCAGCAGATCGCCAGACGCCGACAGCGCCATCGTCGGCGTGGCCTCGAGCTCTTCCGGATCGATGTCTGGCTGATAGAACCGGTTGAACAGCACGAGCCCCTGCGCGCCCATCGCTTCGAGCCGCGCGGCGAGATGCGGCAGCGCTGAATAGAACGGCGAGAGCTTGACGGCGATCGGAATCGTGAGCGTCTCTTTCAGCACCGCGACGATGTCGAGCAGCCGGGCCTCGACCCGCGCGCTGTCCTCCAGGGGATCGGTGGCAATGTGGTAGAAGTTCAGCTCGAGGGCATCGGCTCCCGCCTTTTGAAGGAGACGCGCGTATTCGAGCCATCGTTCCGTGGTCGTGCCGTTAATGGAGGGGATGACGGGAATCGACACGCGATCTTTGATACGCCGCACCTGCTCGAGATAGGTGTCGGGCGCCAGCGCGAACTCGTCGGCCATCGGGAAGTGAGCGGCCAGCTCGAGCTCTGCCTCGCTCTCGATCCGCGACGCGTGCAGGAGCCCGTAGCGGCCACTCAGTACCTGTTCTTCGAAGAGCGATCGCATCACGATGGCCGAGGCTCCGGCATCCTCGAGCTCGAGGACGGTGTCGAGCTCGTCTGCCAGAGGCGAGGCGCCCGGCATGAACGGGTTCTTCAGCCGAAGTCCCAGGTACGTCGTCTCGAGCTTCATGCCGTGCCCCCGGCTCAGTGCGCTGTCGCTTCGATGTGGTGCGTGCGTACCGCCGTCGCGCGGTAGTGCTTCACGTACGAGCGACGCCATCAGGATGAGCACGCCGGTGATGTACATCGCAGCCGGAATGAAGAGCGCGGCCAGAAAGAGCGCGTTGAACAACGGACTGGGCATAGAGCCTCCTTGCGAAGTCGCATCGCAACAGCCGTACCAACGGCGTGGAGGACAGAATGCTGAAAAATGCTGTGGTTCGCGCCGCGGCCACCGGCGCGGCCAGTACCCGTGCGAACTATTCAGCAGCGATTGGGGAAAATCACCGTGTCACCGGCGGGTGGGGGGGCCGGCGCCACGTCGAGACGACGCGCGGCCCTTCGATCGGGACGGAGCATGCCCGACTTCATGCTGCAGTTCGTCGAGCGACGCACGCAAACGCCTCAGGACTTCTGCGCCGGCCGGCGTGATGCGATAGACGCGCGCATCGCGGGATTTCTTCGGTTCGGCCGAACGCAGCCATCCACGACGAGCCATGCGCGCGAGCAGCGGATAGAGCGTGCCGGGGCTCAACCGGTATCCATGGCGCTGCAGTTCCTCGAGCATCCATTGCCCGTACACGCCCTGCTCCTCCGCGTGATGCAGGATGTGAATCTTCCAGAACGTCAGCAGGAACTCACGAACGAGGGTCGCTCATCGGCTGTAGACCTCATTAGATCGCTAGGCCGGCGGTTTGCTTTCGCGCGGACGCACGCTCGGTTCCAGGCCGCAGTTCATCGGTCCCGCGTCCGCGATTTCGTCGCCCGGCCTGCAAATCGCCGAACACTTCGACCAGCGGACCCGACGTGAGCCCGGTTCTGACGTCCACCCATTCCGTCTTGCCGCCGCGGACGCGGATGACGAACGTGCGGTCCGTCGTCGCCGCCACGCTGGCACTCGGGACGAACAGCGATGGCCCTGGCCGGCGGACGGGCCATCGCACCTGGCAGAATGTGCCAGGCGCGAGTCGGCCGTCGGCGTTGGTCACGTCCAGTTCCACCGCCATCGTCCGCGTGCTCACGTCGACTGCCCGGGCGATGCGCGCCACGCTGCCCGAGAAGCTCTGCCCGGGATAGGCGGCAACGGAAAACGGAATCGGCGCGCCGGTCTTCAGCTCGGCCGCGTACGCCTCGGGAACGGGCACGACGAGACGAAGCCGATGCGTTGTCGACGAGCCGCACCAGCGGCACGGCACTCCCGCCGCTGCGTCGACGGCCCAACGAGCGCGCCCGGATGCACGTTGCGCTCGGTCACGACGCCGGCAAACGGGGCGGTCACGCGAAGGTATCCCTCCATGTCGCGAATGGCATTCAGCGCCTGGCGGGCCGCTTCAACGCTCTGCTGCAGCCGCAGCGACCTGGCTCTGGCTGGCGTCCGCGGCCTTCTCCGCGATCACCACATCGTTGCCCGCGACCACGCCTGGCGTGGCAGATGCGGCCTTGAGCCTGTCGAACGTGCTCCTGTCGGCATCGGCCTCGTGCGCGAGCGGCCGCGAGTTGTGCTTCTGCGCCCTGCAGCTTTGACTGGGCCTCGGACCGCTGCGCCACAAGTTCGGGGCCTCGAGGGTCGCCAGGACATCGCCGGCGCGCACTCTCGAGCCGCGGTCCACGCTCACGGTCTTCACGAAACCGCTGACCCGCGGATAGATCGCCACCGACTGATACGCCGTCAATTCGCCGGGAAGCGACAGCTGGACATCGAGCGGCTGCTCGACGACCCGCACGACGTCGATCGCGACGGGCCTGAGGCAGCCGCAGCCGGCGCGCCGCCGGTGGCACGGTCGGTCCCTCCACACGAGACCATCCGCCACCAATGTCGATCGCGATCGTGATCGCCCACACCAGCTCGCGTCTATTCAACGTGGTCATCGCTCATCCGCAGTTGCGTCCGGAACGCGCTGTCCGGGTCGTCCGGATCCAGCGAGGGCGACGTGACGCCTGCCGACTGCTGCACCAGCGAGTACACGGACGGCAGCACGATCAGCGTGGCGATCGTCGCTGCCGCCAGCCCGCCGATGACCGCCCGGCCCAGGGGCGCTGTCGCTTCGGCGCCCTCGCCGAGCGCGAGCGCCATCGGAACCATGCCGGCGATCATCGCGGCGCTCGTCATCGAGCACCGGCCGCATCCGCGCCCGCGCGGCGTCGATCGCCGCGCGCAGCGGCG
Source organism: Vicinamibacterales bacterium (assembly GCA_963850725.1). GTDB lineage: Bacteria > Acidobacteriota > Vicinamibacteria > Vicinamibacterales > JAMQPK01 > JAMQPK01. Next base: position 110,840 of record CAWKMQ010000011.1, on the reverse strand, counting down.
ATCCGCCACGACGCCGCGCCTGCTCGGCAAACGTGACGAGCAGGATCGCATTCGCCACCGCCACGCCGATCGCCATGATCGCCCCCATGAACGACTGCACGTTCAGCGTCGTGCCGGTCAGCCACAGGATCACGACGACGCCCGCGAGCACGGCGGGAACCGTCGACATCACCACGAACGCGAGCCGCAGCGATTGAAAATTCGCCGCGAGCAGCAGAAAGATCACGACGATCGCGACCACGAGTCCTGCCGCGATGTTGGTGAACGTCTCCTCCATGGCGGCGATCTGTCCACGCACCGCCACGGTCGTGCCGCGAGGCGGTTCGCCCGCTCGACGGATGGCCGGATTGCACCTGATCGACGGCGCGCCCAAGATCCTCGCCGGACACGTTCGCCGTCAACGTCACCATGCGCTGCCCGTTGATCCGGTCGTATTCGCCGACAATCGTGGCGTTCTCGATGCGCGCCAGGTCGCCGAGAAGCGGCTTGGCCGTCCCGCCCGCGGTCACCGGCACCACTCGCAAATCCTCGAGCGTCGTCATCCGGGGCTGCGGCACCTGCACCTGCACCTGAAACGCGATGCCCGTTCGCGGATCCGCCCAGTAGTTCGGCGCCACGAACCGGCTGGACGAGGTCGCGGCGGCAAACGACCGTCCGACCTGATCCACCGTGACGCCGAGCTGTCCCGCCATCTGGCGATCCACGTTCACCTGAATCGCCGGGTAGTCGAGCGTCTGCCCGTACTGCAGGTCGCGCAGCGACGAAATCTGGGCCAGCTCGTCGCGCACCTTCGCCGCAAACGCCCGGCTGGCGGCGAAGTCGGGGCCCATCACCGCGACCTCCACCGGCGTGGGCGCGCTGAAGTTCATGATGCGGCTGACGATGTCGCCTGGCTCGAACGAGAACTGCGCGTCAGGGAACCTGTCGTGGAACGCCGCGCGCAGTGTTTCCTGAAGCGCGTCGAGGTCGCATGCGGCGCGTCAGGCCGAAGCGCGACCTGCAGCACGCCTTCGTGCGAGCCGCCCGTCCACAGGAAGATCGTGTTGATCGGATACGACGAGGGCTGCACCCCGACGTAGCCGAGCGTGATGTCCACTGCTCCGCGCCGGCCGTGTCGCGAATGACATCGAGCACGTCGCGCCCGAGTTGCTCGGTCGACTCGAACTTCGTACCGGCCGGCGCGCGGAACCGAAGCTGGAAGGCCTTGACGCCGCTCGGCGGAAAGATCTCTCGACCGAGCGTGAGCCCGACAGCCGCGACGATGCCGATGCTGACGACAAGCACATAGGCGGTGACAAGCAGGCCGCGCGCCGGCGCCAGCCGTGCAAGAAGGACGCGAGCCGATTGCGCAGCGCGTCCACCCAATCGCCCGCGTGCGCCTGCTCTGCCTGGCGCGCGGCCGTGCCCGCCGAGCCACCACACCGAGAGCACCGGCACGAGCGAGCTCGAACAGCAGAAACGAGGCGATCATCGCGAACCCGACCGCCAGCGACAGCGGAACGAACAGCGAGCGCGAGACGCCGGTCATGAAGAACGACGGGACGAACACCGCCACGACCGACAGCATCGCCAGCAGCCGCGGCACCACCACTTCGCCGCTGGCGTCGAGCACGGCGCGGGCGACGGGCGTCCCGCGCGCCAGATGCGTGTGGATGTTCTCGATCGCGACCGTCGCTTCGTCGACGAGGATGCCGACGGCCAGCGCCAGGCCGCCGAGCGTCATGATGTTGATCGTCTGCCCGGCGCCCCAGAGCGCGACGACGCCGGCAAGCAGCGCGAACGGAATCGTCACGACGACGATCGCCGAGCTGCGCCAGTCGCGCAGGAACACCAGCACCATCAGGCCGGTCAGCAGCGCGCCGAGAATCGCCTCGCGCAGCACCGACTCGAGCGCCGCCGACACGTTCGTGCGACTGATCCAGCTCGTACGACACGGTGATGTCGTCGGGGACGAGCGCCTGAAAGCGGCCCAGGTTCGCCTTGACCTCGCTGACGACGCTCAAGGTCGACGCGTTCGGGCGCTTGGTCACCGGAATGTAGACGGCGCGCCGGCCGTTGACGAGGGCGTACGCGGTCGGAATGTCGGTGCTGTCGCTGACCGAGCCGACGTCGCGAATCGAGACCGGCGGGCCGGCGCCCGTGCGAATCGGCAGGTCGAGCAGGTCGTTGATCGTGCCGACGACGGAGTTCATCGGCGAGATGCGCGTCTCGTCGCCGATGTTGACGCTGCCCGACGGCATGATGACGTTGCCGGTCGTCACGGCGCGAATCACTTCGTCCGGCGCCATGCCGTACGAGCGCAGGCGATCGGGATCGACGCGGATGACGATGGTGCGCTGGCTGCCGCCGAACGGCGGCGGCGACGTCAGGCCCGGCAGCGTCGCGAACTGCGGCCGCACGCGGTTCAGCGCGAGATCCTGAATCTCGCCCAGGCTGCGCGTGTCGCTTCGAAACACGAGATAGCCGACCGGCACCGTGCCGGCGTCGAACCGCATGATGAAGGGTCCGACCGTGCCCGGCGGCATGAACGCGCGCGCGCGGTTCACGTAGCCGATCGTCTGCGCGAGCGCCTCGGACATGTCGGTGCCCGGATGGAACGTCAGCTTGAGCAGCGACGTGTTCTGAATCGACTTCGACTCGACGCTCTCGATGCCGTTGATGTAGAGGAAGTGGTACTCGTAGTAGTAGGTGATGTACCCTTCCATCTGCGCCGGGCTCATGCCGCCGTACGGCTGGGCCACGTAGATCACCGGCAGATCGAGATCGGGAAAGATGTCGGCGCGCATGCGGGTGATCGCAAACACGGCCGTCAGGGCGACGGCGATGACGGCGACGAGGACGGTGATCGGTCGTCGAAGGGCGGCGCGAATCAACCACATGGCTACCGCACTCCCGCCGTGGCGAAGCAGATTCGATGAACGGCGCGACGTTCCCTGCGCGACGGCCTGCGCCAGCAGCGCCCGCCACACGTCGACTCGCGCGAGCTGCATCCTGATACTCGGCCTGCGCGAGCAGGCTCTGCGCCTCGGCGACTTCGACGATGCTCGCCAGGCCGGCCTCGTAGCGGGCGCGCGCCTGCGCTTCGCTCTGCTGCGCGGCGGTCAGTTGGATCGGCGTGTTCTGCGCGATGGCGCGAGCGGCCGTCGAGCCATCGCGCCGGCCGTCCGCTGCTGGCTCGTGACGGTCAGGACCGCCTCGTCATAGCGGGCGCGTTTCGGCGCGCGTCGAAGCGCCGGCGGCCGCCCGCCGCGCCCGCAGGCTGGCGAAGTCGAACAGGTTCGGAAACACGACCTGCACGCCCGCCGCCCAGTTCGCGCGCTCGAGGCCCAGAGCCGTCGGCGCCGCCGTCGAACTGCCCGTCCGGATTCGCGCCGCTGCCTCGCGCGAAGACGCTCGACTGCAGATACACGCGCGGCCGATCCGTCCTGCGCCAGCACCGTCTTCGCGCGCGCGCGCGAGGTCGACGGCCGCCTGACCGGACTGCACGCAGCGGATGTGTCGCGGCGGGCGTCGGCTGAGCGGTGACGCGGCGCGACGGCGGTCGAGCGAGCGGCGCGCGCTCGACCGCGACGGGGCCATCGGCGATGCCGAGCACCTGCGCCAGCGTCGTCTGCGCCAGCGACCAGCGCCTGCCGGGCCTGGATGGCGCGCGTCTGCGCCGCGGCGCGCTCGGCATCGGCGCGCGACGCCTCTGCGCCCGGGCGCAGCTGATTGTCGACGAGCGTGTGCGCCGCCGCGCGAGCACGTCGCGCCGCTCCACGTCGGCCTGCGGCGGCGACGACCGCCTGCTGCGCGCTCACGACGCCGAGGAACGCGGCGCCGACAGCATTCTGCACGGCGAGCCGCGTCAGTGCCTCTACTCCGCGCGCGCGCGGACGACGGCCGGCTTCCGCCTCGCGCACGCGTGGCGCCGCGAAGGCCGAAGTCGAACGGCTCCCACGAGAACAAGCCCCCCGCCGCACTCCCCCAGACGCTGTCGGCCGACGCGGACGGCAGCACGGGACCGGAGATCGCGGGAATCACCGACTGCGGCAGCAGCTGGCCGAAGATGTTGTTGGCCGTGGCGCGGTTGGTCTGCCAGAGCGCGTCGAGCGAGGCAGATAGGCGGCCTTGGCGACGTCCGACGTTCGCCGTCGAGGCGTTCACCTGCTCGAGCGCGGCTCTCACGGTCGGGTAGTGATCGAGGCGCGTACTGCAGCGCCTGCTCGAGCGTGAACGTCTGCGCGGCGGCCGGCGCGGCGCCCGCCTGCGCGCGCGCGCCCGCAGGAAGCGCCGCAAGGCTCACGAGCACCAACCACACAGGTACGTCGGCTCATCGGTCCCAGCATCATCGTTTTTCGATTATCTTTTTCGATTACGAAAACCGAGCATAGTGCGACGCTTCCGCCGCTGTCAATCGGGCAAGGACACGAGGCCGCCTAGAGGCCGATGGCGGCGATGAAGCCCAGCATGCCGACGAGCCCGATGGTCACACCCCAGGCGGCCTCCGTCGGCGAGGAGTGCTCGAAGCTTTCCGGCAGCAGTTCCTGAATCACGAGGAAGATCATCGCGCCGCCGGCAAAGCCCAGGCTGGCCGGAAGCAGCGGTTGAAAGACCGAGACGAGCAGAAACGCCGGCACGGCGACGACCGGCTGCGGCATGCTGGTGAGAATCGAATACCACACGCATTTGGCGATCGACGCCCCGTTCGCGCGCAACGGCAGCGAGACGGCGGTGCCTTCGGGAATGTTGTGCACCCCGATCGCCACGGCCAGCAACCAGCCGAACCTGATCTCGCCCGTTGCGTAGCCGACACCGATGGCGGCGCCTTCCGGAATGCTGTGCACGAAGAGCGTGAGCAGGAGCAGGATGGCCTGTTTGGAGTTGCGCGAGCTCCACCCTTCAAATGTCCAGCCACGCCGTTCGATAGCGCGCGAGGTCAACGAGAAGAACAGCGCGCCCGAGAGCATCCCGACGACGACTTCGGCGGCACCGCCGCGGCCCAGTGCTTCGTCCGCCAACGCGAACACCGAGGCGGACAGCATCATGCCGCTCGCCGTGGCGGCCGCGATGCCGCGCCAGCGCGGCTCGGAGTTTCTGAGAAACAGGACCGGCAGCGCGCCCAGTCCCGTCGCAAAGGCGGTCAGGAGCGCGACCCAGAAAACTTGAGAGGTTGTAACCAATGCTCGGCCACTTTACTCGATTCGGAAGAGGCACACACAGGGTCACGCATGTAGAGCCAGCGGTTGACTTTCCGTCAATCCGTTTCGATACTCCTCCCAGTGTTCGCGCGAGAATTCCGATTTGCGATTCGCTCGCTCTGCCGGGAGCCCGGGTTCTTCTCGGTTGCCGTCCTGACGCTGGCACTCGGAATCGGTGCCAACACCTTCGTGTTCAGCCTCTTGAATGCGGCGGTGCTGCACCCGCTGCCCTACCCCCACCCCGACCGGTTGATGATGCTCCGCGATCGCCAGAGCTCCACGTCCGACACCAATGTGTCCTTCCCGGAGTTCGTGGATTGGCGAGCAAGATCCGCCGGCATTGCCGACATCGCCGCGGTGTTCAACACGACGCAAACCGTCAGCATGACCGAACCACGGACGGTCATGGCTCAGCGCATCTCGGCGAACCTGTTTCAGACGCTCGGCGTCTCGCCGCTGATGGGCCGGCCCTTTCGACAGGCCGAGGAGCCCCGGACCGCCGCCCGCGTGGTGGCCATCGGCGAGGCCTTCTGGGAGCGGGAATTCGGATCCGATCCCAACGTGCTCGGGCGCGAGCTGCTGCTGAACGACGAGCCGCACACGATCGTGGCCGTGATGCCGCGCGAGTTTGGCGGCGTGCTCCCTCGCGATCGCTCCACCCTGCAGCCCAAGGAACTCTGGCTGCCGCTGCGGCTCGATGAGTCCACCGCCCCGAGAGGCTTCCACGTTCTGACGATCATCGCGCGCCTGCACGCCGGCATCACCCCGGACATGGCGCGCGAACGATTCGAGGCCGTGTCACTGGGCCTGGCACGCGAGGGTCATACCACGCACGGCCTCGCCGCCTACCCGCTCGTCGAGTATGTCGGACAGAGTGCGCGCCCCATGCTGCTGGCGCTCGCGGGCTCGGTTGCTGTTGTGCTGCTCATGACCTGCGCCAATCTCGCCAGTCTTCTGCTCGCGCACGTAACGGCACGCCGCCGCGACATCGCCATTCGCGCCGCCATCGGCGCCGGGCGCCAGGGCATTCTCTCGCGGTTTGCCGCCGAAGCATGCGTGCTGACGGGTTTCGGCGCGATCGCAGGGCTCGCCCTGGCCGTGGTCGCCTTACGCGTGATGTCCGGCACCGACGTCACCACCGCGATCAACTTCTCTCTCGTGCGTATCGACCTTGCCGTGCTGGCGTTTACCGCGACAGCGTCCCTGCTCGCCGGCGTGCTGTTCATCATGGCGCCGGCGATCCATGCTCTGCGTATCGGCGTGCTGCCGCTGCTCCAGGAAACGGGGCGGAGCCACACCGGCGCGACGGGCATTCGGGGCATCCTGGTTGCCGTCGAAACGGGACTGGCGGTTCTGCTCCTCGTTGCCGCGGGGTTATTGAGTCAATCGTTCGCCCATGTTCTTGACGCGCCCAGAGGCTTCGATCCGGCCCACGTTCTGTCTTTCCACGTGTCAGCGTCGAGGGCGGATGCACTGGCCAACCGCCACGGCCAGTTCTTCACGACCTTACTCGAACGGCTTTCGACCCGCCCGGAAATCAGCTCGGTGGGGCTGATTAACGAACTGCCGCTCGGCGGCGGCGGGGTCAGCGGCGAAACTCCCATCGACGGACGGATCTTTCCTGACGGCCAGGTGCCTGTCGCCGACAAGCGCATCGTCAGCCCGGGCTACTTCTCGACGATGGGTATTCGACTGGTTCGCGGGCGAACGTTCTCAGAAGGTGACCGTGAAGGCGCCACACCTGTGGCCATCGTGTCTGAGCTGTTCGCGCAGCGCTACTTTCCCGGGGAAGACCCCATCGGACGTCGCGTTTCGTTTGACTGGGAGATGGAAGGATCTCAACAGATTGTCGGGATCGTGGGCGATGTTCGACATGAGGGCCTCGACATCGCACCCGAACCGACCATCTACGTCACCTATCTGCAGCGTCCCTCAATCGCCTTTTCCGTCGTCGTCAAGAGCGTGGCCTCTGCGCGAGACGTTGCGGGTGCGATTCGCGACTCGGTTCGGGCAACTGATGCGAGCCGGCCCGTCGATGCGATTCGAACGCTGGATGACGTGCTCGAAGGGGCGGTCGCTCCACGGCGTCTTGTGCTCCGGGTGATTGTCGTGTTCGCGCTGGTGGCCGTGATCCTCGCAGCCGTCGGCGTTTACGGCGTTGCCAGTGGCAGCGCGCAGGGACGAATGCGCGAGATTGGGTTGCGGGTCGCGCTTGGTGCGCAATCCATCGATATCATCACGCTGGTCTTGCGGCGAAATGTCGTGCTGACGTGTGTCGGCCTCGCCGCGGGCCTGGCCGGCAGCATCGCGACGCGGCGCGTGATTGAGGCCTACTTGTTCTCAATCGCCTCGACGGACGTGCGGACACTGCTCACCGCCGCGCTCCTGCTCGGAGGCATCTCGCTGATCGCGGCGTATCTGCCCATCCGGCGCGCCTTGCGGATGGGCCCGATGCGCGCGCTCCAAAGCGAGTCGCACTGATTCGCGAGGCCACCCTTAAGTCTCTAGTTGACGTTCTACCAAAGCGCGTGGATACTCTGGTGGTATGTCTACCAGAAAGGACGATGAACGCATCGCGCTCCTGCAAGGCACGCTCGACCTGCTGATCCTCCGCACGCTGCTGTTCGGCCCTCAGCACGGCCACGGCATCACTGTCAGCATTCAACGGCAGTCCGATGATGCGCTTCTGGTGGATCACGGATCGCTCTACCCTGCCCTCCAGCGGCTCGAAGACAAGGGATGGATCGCCGCCGAATGGGGCACCTCCGACAACAATCGACGGGCGCGCTTCTACAGGCTGACGAAAGCCGGCAGAAAGCAGTTGACGGCCGAGACCCGGCAGTGGAAACGGCTGACGTCGGCCATCGGTCGCATCCTCGGGACCGGGGAGGCATAACCATGTGGCCGTGGCGCAAGCGTTCGGATCGGGACTTCGCGGACGAGATTCACGATCACATCCGCCGGGAGGCGAACGCCTGGTCGAAGAAGAGGGCGTGAGTTTCGCCGATGCCAGGGCCAGAGCGCTCAAATCGTTCGGGAACCTGGCGCAGGCACAGGAACGCTTTCACGAGCGGGGCCGGCTGTCATGGCTCGAGGACCTGCGCCGCGACCTGGTCTATGCCGCGAGAACGTTTCGACGAAGTCCGGGATTCGCCGCGATTGCGGTTCTCACCCTTGCGCTGGGCATTGGCGCCACGACGGCCATCTACAGCGTCGTCGACGCGATTCTGCTGCGGCCGCTGCCGTTTGCGAACTCGGATCGACTCGTGCGCGTGGTCGAAAATGAAGTGGCGAATTCTTTCGGGAACCGTCTATCAGCGCGGCTTCACGTATCAGCAATTTCTGGACTGGCGCGCACGCACCACGACCCTGACGGACGTCATCGCCTTCAGGGATGCGTCCGACCGTGGTGCGGACCGACGACGGCGCAAAACGCCTGTGGGGCGCGAGAATTTCCGCCGACAGTTTTGTGCTGCTTGGAACGGAGGCCATGATCGGCCGGGCCCTTGGTCCGGCTGATGAAGCGATCCGAATGTCGTCGTGCTTGGATTCGAGGCGTGGACGACGAATATTCCGACTCCGATCCCGGCGTCGTGGGCCAGCCAGCTGCCGATTAGCGGAAGCGCCCTTCCGCCTTGACCGTTGTCGGGGTACTGCCCCCGCGTTTTGAGTTTCCAACCCGTCCAATGGATTTCTATCGGCCGTTTGATCCGTCGAGCCCCGGCGGACAGGTCACGCTCATCGGACGGCTTCGCGACGGCGTGTCTCTGAGCGCCGCCATGGACGAAGCGAACGTGATCGGAACGGCCCTTCGTCCACCGCGGCCGTCGAACGCTCCCCCGCTGCCTGTTCCACGATTCGAAGTCCAGGGCCTGAAGGATGAAATCGTCAAGGAGCTTCGACCCGCTCTTCGAGTGCTGCTCGCCACCGTCGGCGTCGTGCTGATGGTCGTGTGCGCGAACATGGCCAACCTCCTGCTGGCGCGTGGCACGGCTCGCCGCCGCGAGATGGCCGTCCGCGCCGCCATCGGCGCGGGCCGCGCTCGACTTGTCCGTCAGGTGCTCGCCGAATGCCTCTTGCTGGCCATGGCGGGCGGCATCGTCGGCGCTTTGATCGGGGCGGCTGGAGTCGCGGCCGTCAAGCATCTCGCGACGATTGAAGTGCCTGGCATCTTCCGCCTGCTGTTCGGCACGACGATTCTGCCACGAGGCCATGAAGTCGTTGTCGATCTGAAGGTCTTCGGCGTCGCGTTCGGCATCGCCGCCGCGACGTGTCTGATGTTCGGCCTGCTCCCGGCTCTTCAGCTGTCCAGAACGAATCACATGCTGGCCATGTCGACGCGCACCGGCACACCGCGGAGCGAAACGAGGCTCCGGTCGCTCCTGGTCGTGTGTCAGATGACGATGGCGACGGTTCTGCTGGTGGGCGCCGGCCTGCTCATCCACAGCTTCGTGAAGCTGACGACCGTCGAGAAGGGCTACGACGCCTCGAATGTCATCTCGATGCAACTGCTGTTTCCAGGTGACTACCCGATGGCGCGCAAGGGGGACACGATCGATGCAATCCTCAACCGCCTCCGGCAGCACTCATCGGTCCAGTCAGCGGGATTCTCGAGGGCCGGCGTGCTGATCGGCGAAGAGATCAGCTACGGCACGTTTGTCCCCCCGGGACGGTCGCGAAGCGAGATGGATGCGGCATCCGAGAAGCCCCGGCTGCGCCCGATCACCGAGGGATTTCTGCCCGCGATGGGCATTCGTTTTCTGGGCGGTCGCGACCTGACCGACGCGGATCTTCGGGGCCCGTCGCCGGGAATCGTGATCAACCGCCGCGCTGCCGCAGTGCTGTTCCCGGGGAGGAGTCCTGTGGGCGAGGTCCGTCAATTGGGAATTCAACAAATTCCAGGTCGAAGTCAGAGTGGTGGGCGTCGTCGAGGAGTTGAGGAACGAGTCTCTCGACCAGCAGCCGTTTCCCGAGATCTTCGTTGATTACCGGCAATTACAGGGACATCGTGCAGCGGGTGCAGGCACCCCCCGCTCAGCAGGACGGATCGGTGTTCGGACTCCTGTCGTTTGCCGTCCGCACCAGAGGCGAGCCCGACGCGATGATTCCCGAGGTGACTCGCATCGTGCGGTCCGTTGATCGCCAACGCCGGGATCGATTCGATCGTCCCTCTCGAACGGCTCGTGACGAGCTCGGTCACGCGTCAGCGATTCTATGCGGTGATCCTCGGCGCGTTCGCCGCCATCGCGGCTGTGCTGGCGTGCATCGGGGTATACGGCGTACTGGCCTACGCCGTTACGCTCCGCACGCAGGAGATTGGTATTCGCATGGCGCTCGGCGCCGAGCGTGGAGCGGTCCTGCGGCTCGTGCTTCACCAGGGACTGATCCTGACCCTCACTGGCATCGGCATCGGTATTCTTGGCGCGCGGCTCAGCACACAACTGCTGCAAGGCATGTTGTTTGGTCTCACGCCGTTCGACCCGCTGACGTTTGCCGTTGTGGCGCTGCTGTTCGGCGCCGTGGCGATGGGCGCCTCGTATGTGCCGGCCAGGCGGGCAACGGCTGTCAATCCCGTCGTGGCCCTGCGAGCGGAGTGACCGCGACTGCCTATTCGTACCGCAATGCCACGAGCGGATCGACGCGGGCAGCGCGGCGAGCCGGGATCGCGCAGCCCAACGCAACCGAGACAATCAGCGCCGCAGAGGCACCGAGAAGCACGAGGGGATCGCCGGGTGACACCTGCACGAGTTCCGCGCGCAGGAGGCGATTGACGGCCAACGACGCAACCAGACCGATGGCGAGACCAGTCCCGGCCTGGACCATTCCGATTTGAATCACAAGCCCGTGATCTGACGTGCTGTCGCCCCCATGGCCATCCTCACGCCAATCTCCTGCGTTCGCTGGGTTACCGAATGGGCGACGACAGCGTACAGGCCGATCGACGCGAGCAGCAGCGCGATCGCGGCAAACATCAGGAACAGCAGACCGTAGAGTCCCCGGTCCCAATAGATCGCCGACAAGCGATCGGACAGCGCCATGGGCCCGATCCAGATCAGGCAGATCGGAATCGAGTGCCTGAATTTCGCGCCGGACGGCCGTTGCGAGACTCGCCGGCGGTACGCGCGTTCGCGCGAAGACCCACATGCTCGCCATCGGCCGTTGCCGATATGGCAAGTAGATCAGCGGCTCGAACTCCTGTCTCGTGCTGTTCTGAACGACGTTCGAGACCACGCCCGACGACCGTGAGCCACGGACCCGATTGGTTTCCCTCGAAGACACGCAGGCGTTTCCCGAGAGCGTCTTCGCCACGCCAGTGCGTGCTCGCAAACCGCTCGTTCACGAGAACGACCGGAACGCCTGACGGTGTATCGAGCTCGTTGAAATCGCGGCCGGAGAGCACCGTGCCACCCAATGTCCGGAAGTACGCCGGGCTGACGACGAGCGACGACGTCTCCGGCCGGCGCTTGTGGGTCAACCGGCGTCGCGCCGCGCAATCTCGTACGAGAGCCTTGTCGCGGCGCTCGTCGGCGGGCGCGAGCCGATGGCAGCCGAGTCCACGCCAGGCAGGCTAGCGAGGCGCGTCGTGAGCTGTTCGAAGAAGGCGATCTGCGACTCGGCGCGCGCGATACCTGACTTCGGGCAGCGCCAATGAAAGCGTGACGACGTTCGACGTCTTCGCACCCACATCGGCAGCGGAGACGTTCAGGAAACTGCGCATCATCACGCCCGCGCCGGCAAGCAGCACCACCGCCAGCGCGATCTCCGCGATGACCAGAATCCCGACAGCCGCGTCCGCGCCGTCCGCCAGTGACGCCACGTCCGCCGTCCTTCAGCGTGGCGTTGACGTCGAGTCTCGACAGCCTGAGGGCCGGCGCCAGCCCGAAGAGCAATCCGGTTCCAATGGAAATCGCGGCGAAATACGCAACGATGCCGTAGTCCATCGTGTAGTCGAGCACTCTCCAGGGCGACAATCCAGGGCCGTCGCTCCACAGCCGCGTACACTCGCACCGCCCACCAGGCAATCCACCAGCCCAGGACGCCGCCCAGGCTCGACAGCATCACGCTCTCGACGAGCTGTTGCCGGATCACCGGCCAGCGTCCGGCGCCGAGCGCCATGCCGCACCGATATCTCGCGCGACCGGCCAACCGCGCGCGCCAGCATCAGGTTCGCGAGATTGGCGCACGCAATCAGGAGCACGAAACCGACGGCGCCCCACATGGACGCGTAAATCAGGGTCTCGCCCGGGCCGATGAAGAACTCGCGGAAATTCCGGACGGCGGAACGAACTCGCTGTTGGTGCCCGGATAGGCGGTTGCCAGTCTTCGCCCGATTGTCAGCATTTCCGCGCGGGCGCTCTCGAGCGTCGCGCCATCCGCAAGACGGCCGAACGCGAACCACAAACTCCGATCCTCGCGTCTTCGATCGGGCGTCACCACCAGAGGGACCCACACGTCCTGCTTTTGCGGGAACGAGAAGCCCTGGCCCATCACGCCGATGATGGTCGTTGGCGCGCCGTTGATCCGGACGCTCCGGCCAATGACGCCGGATCCCGGTTGTACCGGCGTTGCCAGAAGTCGTAGCTCAGTATGGCGACCGGCGCGGCGCCAGGCTGTTCATCGGACGGCACGAAATCCCGTCCGAGGATCGGCTGCTGGCCGACCAATCTAAAGGTCTCGGCGCTGATCTCGGTCGCCTCGTACCGCTCCGCGAAGCTGTCCTGCCCGCTGAAGACAACGCCCGTTCCGTGGACCAGCGCGAGACCCGTGAACGACGTCGCCTGCGCCCGCCAATCCTCGAAGTCGGGATAGGAGACACAGCAGGCGCTGCGGCCGGCGATGTAGACGAGGCGATCGTTTTCCGCAATCAGCGGAAACCCGTTGAACAGGATTGCCCTTGTGACCGTGAAGACCGCTGCGTTCACGCCGATGCCGACCGCAAGCATCAGCACCGCGACGATCGTGAACCCGCGATTCTTCCGCATCCACGGAACGCATAGCGAATGTCGATTTGTATTACGAGGTTCGGGGCACAGGGGACCCGCTCGTGGTGATCCCTGGCGGCATGATGACCGCGGCGATGATGGGGCCGCTAGTCTCTCCCCTGGCGCAGACCCGGCGAGTGATCACAATTGAGCCCCAGGCGCACGGGCATACGCTCGACATCGATCGGTCATTGAGTTTCGAGCAACTGGCGGATGACACCGCGGCGCTGATCCGGCAGCTTGGCCTCGACCGAGCCGATCTCTTCGGGTTTTCACTGGGAGCGGAGATTGCGCTGCAGACGGCGATCCGACGTCCGGAGACAGTACGCAAGCTCGTGGTCGTCTCGGGCAGGTTTCGGAGCAACGGCGAGTATCCCGAGATTCGCGCACTCGAGCAGACATTCGCACCGGATATGCCGCTGCTCACGCAACTCCGGGACGCCCACCTGGCGGCGTCGGCGTCGCCAGACGGATGGGTGTCCCTGGTGAGCAAGATACGTCAACTCCTGGCCGCCGAGTTCGATTGGTCGGCGCAGGTCGCGGCGATCACCTCGCCCACGCTGGTTGTGCTTGGGGACGCCGACACGTTGCCAGTCGCCCACGCGACGGAGTTGTTCGCGCTACTCGGCGGCGAAAGAGCCGCCGCGGTGATGGGCAAGCTTTCAAAGGCCCGGCTTGCGGTACTGTCGGGGACGACACACTTCGGCATCGTGCAGCATCCGGCTTTACCGGAGATCGTCTCCCGATTCCTCGAAGCTCCAATGCCGTAGGCCGCCTCGGGTGCGCGACCGCGACTCTGAGCACGGCGGATGCTTGCGAAAGCGCTCTGTGCGCGGCTACGGACCTGGCGCCGAGACGTAGCCGGCACGAGTACGCACTTTCAAGCGCGTGTCTTTCGTGCTCACCCTGATCGGATGGTATTTGCCATCGGCGTGCGCAGGTTCGAACGTCAAGAGGTACTGCGATTGCAGATCGTCACAAATGCGGGCGACCGCAGCCGCGATCTCCGATGGGCTACGCAGCGGCTCTGTGTAACCCCCTGACTCTTTCGTGAGACCGTCCAGCAGGTTTATGTCTACAGGCACGCCGCTGCGGGTGCCGATGCCGATGGCATACAGCACCGCATCGGACCTGCGCACGGCATTCCGCGCCCCTTCAATGGCGAGTCCGCGCAGCAACTTGCGCGGTTCGCTCGTGGGGGGCAGTGTCGGTCTCGAAGGAACCTATTTCGTGCTGGGACTGATTCGGAAGAAGGCCCGCGCCCGGCATCTGCGTGTCGTTGCCGTCGGAAATCAGCAGGAGTACCTTCCGCTGGTGCCGCGCGGTCCGAAATACGGATGCGATCTGATTGACCGCCCCCACGAGGGCGGTGCCCCCGCCCGGACGCAGCAAGTCGAACGTGCCGAGAACGCTGCGATATTCCTGCGTCCACGGAGATGCCTTCACCTGCTCGTTGAATACCGCGAACAACACTTCGTCCTCAGTGCCGAGCCGGGTGAGCAGCAGTTCGAGCGCCCGGCGCGTATCGGCCCATCGCGCATCGTCCGCGACACGCGCCTCGCGGTTCTGCGCCATGCTGCCGCTAATGTCGAGAAGAATGGCGAGGCTTACGGGAACGCGCTCGGCGCTGAATTGCTTCACGGCGCGCCGGGTGCCGCCCTCTGAAATCTGAAAGTGGTCTGAGGTGAGACCGCGGACGAAGCGTCCGTTCCGATCGGTCACCGAAATGGGCACAAGGACGACGTCGGTGCTGGTGCGGAAGACAGCCGGTTCTTGCGCTGCAACAATCGACGTGCAGGCCAGCACGAGCGCGATTGCCGCGCGAGTCCGAGTCTCGACACACATGCGATTTCCTGGCGTTCCAAATGCGTTCGAGTCAATCAGATAAGGAGGTTTGCTGAGCATTTTCAACTCGCCGATTCGTACATCATTCGCACAAACGAGGCCGTACAGCAGAACGGCCAACCAGAGCGGTTGGCCGTGACTCACTGAATTCGGTTCCGGTTAAGTGGTCGGGATGACAGGATTCGAACCTGCGACCCCTTGACCCCCAGTCAAGTGCGCTACCAGGCTGCGCCACATCCCGACGAACGAATTCTACCCCTCAATCGCGCAATCCACCAATCTGCCAATCTGCCAATTACTGAATCACCACATACCTGGCCAGCCGCCGCACTTCCTTGTCGTCGACGTACTTGCCGATTTCCTTGTGGAAGTGTTCGATCGACTTCCACGGACGATATTCCTTGAACTCGTGCAGCATGCGCGAGCCCACGCCGGGGATCGTCTGGATGTCGGCGTCGCTGGCCGTGTTGATGTTGATGGGAATGAACGCGTACTGCGCCAGCCGCGCCACTTCCTGCTGATTGACGTACTTGCCGATCTCCTTGTCGAACTGCGCCCAGTTGCGCCACGGCCGGTACTCCTCGAACTCGTGGGCCATCCGCTTGCCCGCGCCGGGGATCAACATGATCTCTTCCGCCGTCGCCGTGTTCAGGTTGATGTGCACGAACGCCTTTCCATAGAACGCGTTCGCCTGTTCCTGCGTCAGCTTCTGGCCGAGCAGAAACTTGTTGAGCTCCACCGGGCTCGCGAACGGCCGTGCGGCCATCAGCGCCTTGACAACCGGCGCCGTCATGCCCGGCATCGCCGTCAACGCCTGCTCGGTGGCCGTGTTCACATCGACCACACCCTGCGATTTGCCGACTTGCGCAGCTGCCGGAATCGCATAAGCCCCCAACACGACCGCAGAGGACGATCGAGCCTCCAATTGATCTCATATGACTCTCCTTAAATACAGCGTAGCCCAGGCCAAGAAGCCCCAACTGCACCATGCTGCCCGGTGCCAGCGTCGGCGGTGATTTCGCGCGCAGCACATGCCACATCAAGTCCATCCCGCTCATCGTGGCATCCATCTCGAGCTGGAATTCCCGGCTGCCCTGATAGTGCAGATACACGCCGAGCAGTCCCGCGACGATGAGGAGCGCCATGACCGTCTGGACGATCATGCGGGTCCAGCGCCGCGACAGGATGAGATCAAGGATAACTCCGACGATGCCCAGACCGAGCAACGCGAGCGGAATCAGTTGCTGCGCATCTTCGTAGTGCGCGAGGAGCGTCAGTTCCGCGACGAGCCCCGTCATGCCGAGGAGCAGCACTCCAAGCATGAGGCGACGGACGACATCGATGGGCGATGGGCGATGGTCGTCGGGCGATGGGCGATGGTCCGGGACCGATTGCCTGTCGAACCTTAGCGGCGTTTCTCGAGCGGCTTTCGCGGCGCGGCTTCGCGCGCGGGGCTTCGTCTTCGGTGAACGCGACGGCTGCCGGACGGACGCGCCGCCGCATGCACGACGGGCGCGTTGCCGTTCGACGGCCGCGCGTTCAGCATGTCGAGAATCGCGATGAGGCCCCGCTTTACTTCGACAAGCCGCTGCTTGGCGTTGCGGCCGAGCAGCTCCTTGATCGGAGCGGCCGTCGCGTCTTCGAGCGACGGCGGAGCTTCCTCCTCGATCCGCCGGCGGACGCCCGCGAGCGTGAGGCCATCGCTGAAGACCAGCTGCTTGATGCGCAGCACGCGCTGGACGTCGGCGCGCCGGTAGATGCGCGGCCCGCCGTCGGCTTTCGCGACGCCAAGATCGGGAAACTCGGACTCCCACGATCGCAGCACGTACGGCTGCACGCTCGCGATTTCGCAGACTTCTGACGACTTGAACAGTGCGCGGTTGGGAATCTCGATGTCGGCCACAAACAGGGCTGTTTGCTGCAAGTTGCGGCAGTATAACACCTTCGGTGGAATCTGAGACGCAAAAACAGAGTCCGGCTCAGGGATCCCTCTGAAAAAGATTCCTCTAATCTCCTAATCTCTTGTGCTGTCTTCGTTTCAGTGTTTCCGTTTCCGCAGCTGAATGCGAATCGGCGTCCCGGAGAAACCGAATTTCTCGCGGAGCCGGTTTTTCAGGAAGCGCTCGTACGAAAAATGCAGCTCGGTCTGCACGTTCGTGAACAACGCGAACGTCGGCGGCGCGACGCCGACCTGGGCGGCGTACAGGATCGCGGACGGCCCGCTTGCCGCTGGGCATGGGGTGCGCGGCGGTGACCTCCTGAAGAAATCGGTTCAGCTCGGGCGTGGGCACCCGCCGCGTGCGCTCGGCCATAACCCGATCGACCACTTCGAGCAGCTTCGGCGTCCGCTCCCCCGTCAGCGCCGACAGATGCACGATGGGCGCATACTCGAGGAATTTCAGCTGAAACCGCAGCTTGTCGTCGAAGGTCTTCGAAAAATCCTGCCCTTCGCCCTTCACGAGATCCCATTTGTTCACGGCGATAATCACGCTGCGCCCCGCCCGCTCGGCCTCGCCCGCGATGGCGCCGTCCTGATCGGCTGCACCGAGCGTCGCGTCGATGACCAGCACCACGACGTCCGCGTCGGCAATGGCGCGCTTGGCCGACAGCACGCTGACGGCTTCGACCGCTCCCGATCGCGCCACGCGCCCCGGCTTTCTGATGCCGGCCGTGTCGACGATGCGGAACTGGCGCTGATGCCAGCGGAATCTGGTGTCGACCGCATCGCGCGTCGTGCCCGCGTGCTCGCTCACGAGCATCCGCTCTTCGCGAAGAATGCGATTGACCAGCGACGACTTCCCCACGTTCGGACGCCCGACGATCGCGATGCGCGGCTCGGGCGCTTCGGCTTTCTGCTCCTCGCTCTTGGCCGGGAGCCGCTCGATGACTTCGTCGAGCAGGTCGCCCACACCCAGCCCGTGCTCGGCCGAAATCTCCATCACCGGCTCGAATCCCAGCTCGTAGAAATCGAGCGCACCCGGCTTGCGCGCGCCGATCGTCGGTCTTGTTGATCGCGACGATGACCGGCCGTCCTGTCGAGCGCACCGCGTTCGCAATTTCGTAGTCGGCGGGCACCAGCCCTTCGCGGCCATCGACGACAAAGACGAACACGGCGGCATTCGAGACCGCTTTCCGACCGTGGTCGTGGACGATTTTCTGGAGCGGATCTTCGCTGCGGCCGAACATACCGGCCGTGTCGGTCAGCAGAAATGGCACGGTGCGCCAGTTCGCGGGCTGCTCGATGACATCGCGCGTCGTGCCCGCCGTCGGGTCCACGATCGCGCGGCGGCGGCCCGCAACACGGTTAAAAAGTGTCGATTTCCCGACATTCGGGCGACCGACCAAAACGACTGCGGGGAGCTCTTTTGATGGCATGACTGAAGCCAAAAGCCAACTTAGCCGATACCTTGACAGCGTAAGTGATTGTTTCTTAACATATTTACCACCCCGCAGGAGAGCCTAAGCATGATCAAAGTCGACATCGTGAACGAGGTTTCGAAAATCGCCGACATCACCAAGGTGAAGGCCGAGGTGGCCGTCGATGCGGTATTCGACGCGATGCGGTTGTCCATGCAGCGTGGCGAACGAATCGAGCTTCGTGGCTTCGGGGTTTTCCAGGTGAAGCCGCGCAAACGAGGGATCGGCCGCAACCCACGGACCGGCAAGGAGGTCCGCATCCCACCGGGGCGGACGATCCGTTTCAAGCCCGGCAAAGATCTCCAGAATATCAGCTAGCCGGTACCCCACGCGTGCACGACCCGTTTCCGCCTGTCCCAAGCTCTGTCGAGGGAGAGCCACCGCTCCCCGTCCCGGTCACGTCGCCGCGCAAGTTTCAGGACCGGCGTGGGTTGCACGTGTTGCTGCTGGTCGCCACGATTGCCAGCACGACGGTGGCCGGCGTCGAGGCCTACGCGAGCTACATCTCCGACTTCGGCCGCACGACCGTCACCTTTCATCCCGGGCTCATCGTACACGGCTTCTGGTACAGCGGAACGATCCTGCTCATCCTTGGTGCGCACGAGATGGGTCACTATCTCGCGTGCCGATACTATCAGGTCGACGCGTCGCTGCCGTTCTTCATCCCGATGCCGATCGTGCTGACCGGCACGCTCGGCGCGTTCATCAAGATTCGCGAACCGATTCCGACCAAGCGCATGCTGTTCGACATCGGCATCGCGGGACCTCTGGCGGGTTTTGCATTTGCTGTCCCCACGCTGTTCTTCGGCGTCGCGATGTCCCCCGTCGTCGTGGTGCCGCCCGACCTCGTCGGCTATCACCTCGGCGAGCCGCTGCTCTTCAAAGCCGCGGCGTGGCTGACGTGGGGACCGGTCCCCGATGGTTATTCACTGAATCTGCATCCGATGGCCTTCGCCGCGTGGTTCGGTCTGCTGGCCACGGCACTGAATCTGTTTCCGATCGGGCAACTCGATGGCGGACATATCTCGTACGCGGTGCTCGGCCGGCGCTCCACGGCGGTCACGCTGTGCGCCGTCGCCGGCGCGATCGGGCTCACCTACTTCTCGCTGAGCTGGCTGGTGTGGACGTTTCTGCTCGTCGCGATGACGCTCGCGATGGGCCCGCGCCATCCGCGCACGATCGACGAAGACCTGCCGCTCGATCGCACGCGCATCTGGCTCGCCGTGGCCGCGATGGTCGTGCTGGTGCTCTGTTTCACCGCCTAACCCGATAGAACCGACGGACTTACTGGCTGGCGGCAGGTAGTACAACCCGGCGGCCAGTTATGGTAGACTGCCCGCCGTCCGAAAAGTAGCAGACGCTCTTGACACTTTTTCCCCCGGAGAAAGTGTGCGCGCTCGATTCTCTGAAGGAGGATGTTAATGATTCGTGGGGCGAAGCCTTTCCTCGCCGTGCTCGTCCTGCTGGCCGGCTGCTCTCTCGCGTCGGCACAGGATGCAACGATCGGCGCCGGGAAAGTCGAAATCGGCGGCTTCCCCGGCGGAGGTACGTTCTTCGTCGGCGGAGACGACAACAAGGAAGTGAACTTCAACGTCTACACCGCCGGCGGCGGCCTGACGTACTACTTCTCACGAGATGGTGGCGTTCGAAGGTGAATTTACCGGCAGCGTCGGCTGGGCGCAGGACGTCTACTACAACAACGAGAAGATCATTCATAACCAGATGCCGACGGTGTGGAGCTACGCGGGGAACCTCGTGTTCTTCCCCGGTGGCGCCGCCGGCAAGCAAATGCCCTTTTATGTGACGGGCGGCATCGGCCAGGTCATGCTTTCCCCGCGCGTGCCGACGAAGGTGTTCGGGTACGACGTCGATACGACGGGCACGCAGTTCTTCCTGGCCGAGAACATCGGTGGGGGCATCAAGCTGTTCCGCGGGGCGGATGCGCCGAACTGGGGCTTCCGCATCGATTACCGGTATCTCTTCGTCAACGAGAACGAAGACGCGCCGCAGTTCTTCGCGCAGTCAGCGGTGCGCGGCGGACACCGCATCTACGCCGGCATGTTGTACACCTGGAAACGGTAACGGCACCCGACGCCACACGCATTCAACGCAGTCAAGGGCAGGCACGCGGTCACTCGCGGGCTTGCCCTTTTTCATTTTCTACGGGAAGCTGATGGCACCATGGCCGGCCTGGCATTTCGGATCGCCGTCTCGTTCCTTGCCATCGCGCTGAGCGCGCCGCCCGCATTCGGCCAGGCCGACGAACGGACGGTCTATGCGAGCGTCGTCGACCGGGACGGCGAGCCGGTGCTCGACCTCACCATCAAGGATTTCATCGTGCGCGAAGACGGCGCCGCGCGCGAGATCGTCCGTGTCGCCAAAGACGACGACCCGCTCCAGATCGCGCTGCTCATCGATAACAGCGCGGTGATGCGTCCGCGCCTGACGCAGTTGCGCAAGGCAGCGGCCGCCTTCGTCACGGCCACCCGTGACGGCGTGCCGCTTGCGCTCATCACGCTCGCCGAACGTCCCACCATCGCGGTCGGCTACACGGCCGAGCGCGCGCCGCTCCTGAAGAGCATCGATCAGATGTTTGCGTTCGACGCCGGCAACTACCTGCTCGACGGCATCGCGGAAACGTCGCAGGCGCTGGCCAAACGCACGCTGTGGCGCTCGGTCATCGCCGTCATCACCGGAATCGGTCCGGAGATGAGCTACCGCCAGTACACCGAGGTGCTCCGCTTCTTCCGCGAGGGCGGCGCGTCGCTCTTCGTGCTGCAGATGGGCTCGGGCATCGGCGAGCAGGGGCGCGAAATCGTCATCTCGCGAGGGACGTCGGAAACCGGCGGACGCTTCGAAGAAGTCCTGTCGCAAGGCGCCCTCGACATGAAGGCGCGGCAGCTCGGCACGGAAATCTCGAACCAATATCGCATCACGTACTTACGCCCGGCTCGACTCATCCCGCCCAAGAAAACCGAAGTCAGCGTGCGGCGGCCGAACCTCCGCGCGCGCAGCCGCGCCCTAGCGACCGAAAAAGATCGCTAGGCGTTCCGGTCATTTTGACCTTCTGTTAAGACTCTCAGATTCGATTCGTCACGGCTGATTCATCGGTTCAACTCGAAGTACTCGACTGGGGCGGCTCAGGCCGGCCAATTGTGCTGCTCGGATGTTACCTGACCGCCCACGTGTACAGACGAGTTCGCCCCGAAGCTCGCCGATCAGTTTCACGTGTACGGCATCACGCGGCGAGGGATTGGGGCCTCGGACAAGCCAGCTACCGGATATTCAGTCCAGAGATCGCGCAGACGACGTGCTCGAAGTGCTGGAGTCCTTGAAACTACAGAAGCCGATTCTGGTTGGAAACTCGTGCGCAGGCTGGGTATTGAGCATGTTGGGCGGTCACCATCCTGATCGTCTCGGCGGCCTCGTCTATCTCGACGCGGCGGACGATCCCACGTTGACGCCCGCAGACTACGACGTGCCGTTCGTTGATTCGGCGCTGTTGCCGCCATCGATCAAGCCACCCGCCAAGCTCGATTACAGCTCCTTCGAAGCGTATCGCGTAACGCAGCAGCGCGATCATGGCGTCGCGTTTCCTGAAGCTGAATTGCGCCAATTGTTCGCTGCGAATGCGGATGGTTCGATAGGGCGTTCGCTCTTGTCTGCCGGTCGTCCGCAAGGCGATTACCGAAGATGACAGAGTCAAGCCAGACTTTGCGCGCATACGCGTGCCGGTGCTGGCTATCTTCAGGACCGCCGGTCCGTTCGAGGAGATGACGAGGCAGTTTCCTCCACGCAACGAGTCGGAGCGGGCGGCGTTGAGCCAGAAATACGCAGCAGACCGTGCCATGCTGTCGAGGTGGCAGCGGGATCTTCTCGCTGGAGTGCCCACGGCTCGAATCATCGAACTGGCGCGCGCAAATCTCTTCATGTTTCTGTCGAACGAGGCCGACGTGCTTCGCGAGGTGCGAAGGTTCGTCAGCGGATTGGCCGCGCAGTAGCCGCTGGTCTGGAACGAGAACAGAACTCGGAACCAGAACCGGAACGGAACCTACGGGAGCTCCACACTCCAGTTCTGGACGATCCGGATCCCGGGCGGGCGCAGGGCACTCTTCAACATGATGAAGCGTCCCTGCGCATCGATGTCGTAGGCCGCGAGATTCGACCCGGGATCGCGCTCGAAGTGCCCTTCGAACACCAGCCGTGGCTCGCTCAGTACGCCCTTCTCGAGCACGCGAAGCATCATTCTTTCGCCTTCGCGGTAGAACAGCCCTTCGCGCGTCCAGAGCGGCTCCGATGCGCCAGACGTGGTCAATTGACGCGCCTCGCCGTCGCGATCGAGTCGGGTCGCGTAGATCTCGTCACGGCCCGATGTATCGGAGACGTACGCAATCCACCGGCCGTCAGGCGACACGCTCGGCGATCGCTCGTTGGCCGTCGTGGCCGCCACCGGCGCGACCGATTCTCCGACGCGGTACACCTCCACGTCGCGCGCGCGTGCCGGCTCGATTTCGTAGAACGCCAGCAGCCGCGGCGGCCGCGACCAGCTGGCCGGATTTCGCGCGACTGTCGCATCGGCGGTAAAGAGCGGCACGGGTGCCCGCTTTCCCCCGAACGTCTGCACGTAGATTTTCTGCAGCCCATCGCGATTCGAGCCGAACGTCAGGCGGCGGTTGTCCATCCACGCCGGCGACTGGTTGTCGCCTCCCGCGATGGTCAGGATCACGCGGTCGGGCTTCGCCGCGTCAACCACACGGATTTCGCGCGTCATGACGCCGTCCCTCACCACCACCGCAATCCGCCGGCCATCGGGTGACAGCCGCGGTGTTTGAAACACATCAGCCGATGTGGTGAGCGGCGACACTTTGCCTTCGCGATCGACCCGCACGAGCCGGCTCCGGGCGTCGTCTGCGGATGCGCGGAGCCAGGCGAGCGTGCCCGTCCGCGAGACGGAGAATCCCGATCGGCCGAGCACGCCGAACCCGTTCGCCGTTTGAATCCCCTTCGCGAGGGGAACGGGCACGTCGGAGATCGTGTGTTCCTGAGCGTCGAACTTCACCGCCATCAGGCTGCCGAGATAGCCGTAAACGAGATGGCCCGTCTCGACAAACTGCGCCTGCCCGAAGATCGGCACCCGCAAGCGCTCGCGCTTGCCGTCTGTCGACAACACCTCGAGGTGCGGGTCGCGGCCGCGCTCGGACACCGTGAACACCAGCGCGCCGTCGGCGAGTGCATGAGGCCAGCCATGCTCGAGCTCGCCATCGCCGCCGTTGAGCGTCGTCAATGGCACGGCGGTCCCTCCGCCGGCGGGGACTCCCATCAGGCCTTGATTGCCGAGCGGCGCAAACACGATGCGGCCGTCGGCCGTCCACGTGCCTCCAGCCGAATCCGAGGGCGCCGCGACGATTCGCTGCGGACCGCCGCCATCCGAGGTAGACGTTCGCCAGATCGCACCACGCGAGAAGTACGCAACCGCTGATCCATCAGGAGAAAAGAACGGTGTGCTCGCGCCAATCGTGCCCGGCACCTCGCGGTCGCTGGCGGCGCCTTCCGCAACCGATCGGATGAAGAGACGCCGCAGCCCGTCTTCGTCGCGTTCGGCCGAATAGGCGAGCCATCGGCCGTCGGCGGACACCACAAATGACGCGAGCGCGCGGCCTTGTGGAATCGCCATCATGAAGCGGACGGCGGACGGCCGGGGCGCCTCATGAAAGCCGCAGGCGCCAGCGGCAAAAACCGCGGCGGCAAGCGCCACACCCATGTGGCAGGCGTGCCATCGCGGCGCCCTTGATATCATGGCAGGCCGAACATGTCCCGGAAATGGCTGGTCGTGGCGGTGGCCGCCCTCTGCGTGCCGGCCGCGTGGTGGCTCGTTCAACGTATGGGTTCCCGCATTCTAACCGTGACGCCGCCGACTGAGGGGATTTCCCGAACGCTCGCGACCGAACGGGCGTCGAACATCAGCGCCGTGCGTTACACGTTGTCCTTGAGCATCCCGCCGCGCAAAGAGGAACCCATCCGCGGCACGCTGGGCGTTCGCCTCCGGCTGGCCGAGCGGGCGCCGGTCATCCTGGATTTCGCGCAGCCGGCCGAGCGCGTGTCTTCGATTCAGGCAAACGGCCGTCCGGTCCCCGTCCGATCCGAACACGGCCACCTGGTCATTCCCGGCGATCTCGTGACGAGCGGCGAGAACGTCATCGATATCGCATTCATCGCCGGCGATGCCCCGCTGAACCGCGACGATGAGTACCTGTACTCGCTGTTCGTGCCGGCGCGCGCATCTCAGGCGTTTCCGTGCTTCGATCAGCCCGACATCAAGGGCTCGCTGTCTCTCACCCTTGAAGTCCCGTCCACCTGGACGGCCGTCTCGAATGCGCCGGAAATCGGGCGCGACGCGGCAGCGGAGCGGACGACGATTCGATTCGGCCAGACGCAGGCGCTTCCGACGTACCTCTTCGGGTTTGCCGCGGGCCGATTCTCCGTCGAGCGCGGCGAGCGCAACGGCCGCGCCTTCCACCTTTACCATCGGGAGACCGATCCGGCCAGGGTCGCGGCCAATCGCGAGACGATTTTCGATCTCCATCAGCAGGCGCTCGAGTGGCTGGAGAGCTATACCGATCGCAAGTATCCGTTCGACAAGCTCGATTTCGTGCTGCTGCCGGCGTTCCAGTTCGGAGGCATGGAGCACGCGGGCGCGATCTACTACAACGCTCCGGCGCTCTTTCTCGACGAGACGGCCACCCAGAATCAGCGGCTTGGACGCGCGAGCCTCATCGCCCACGAAACCGCCCACATGTGGTTCGGCGATCTCGTCACCATGAAGTGGTTCGACGATGTCTGGCTCAAGGAAGTGTTCGCGAACTTCATGGCCGCGAAGATCGTCGACCCGACGTTCCCGAACATCAATCACGACCTGCGGTTCTTCCTGCAGCACTACCCGGCGGCGTACGAGGTGGATCGCACCGCGGGCGCGAATCCCATCCGCCAGAATCTCGATAATCTCCGCGAGGCCGGCAGCCTCTACGGGCCGATCATCTATCAGAAGGCTCCGGTCGTCATGCGGCAGCTCGAGCAGATGCTCGGGCCCGACGAGCTGCGCGACGGCCTGCGCGAATACCTCACCCGCTTTGCGTTCGCCAATGCGACGTGGACGGATCTCATCGAGATGCTCGACCGCCGCACGAGCGAAGACCTGGCGGCATGGAGCCGGGTCTGGGTCGACGAGCCAGGACGTCCGACGATCGACACGGTGCTCGAGAGCCGGAACGGCAAGATCTCCCGCCTGGCGTTCTCGCAGTCCGATCCCCGCGGCCGCTCGCTCGTCTGGAACCAGACGCTGCAGGTGGCGCTGGGGTACGACCACGGCGCACGCATCACCACGCTGAAGATGAACGGCGCATCGGTCGACGTGCCGCGCGTCGCGCGATCTGCCCCTTCCACACTACGTGTTGCCGAACAGCGAAGGCATCGGCTACGGCCTGTTCAAGCTGGACGACACGAGCCGGCAGTTCTTCCTGGCACACCTGCCGGCCATTGGCGACAGCCTGACGCGCGGCACCGTGTGGGTCACGCTGTGGGACGACATGCTCGAGGGGAGCACCCCTCCTCGACGGCTGTTCGATCTGATGCTGGCCGCGCTGCCCGAGGAGCACGAAGAGCAGACGGCCGAACGGATCCTCGGCTACGTCCGAACGAGCTTCTGGCGGTTCCTGACGGATGCCGAGCGCACCGCGGTGGCGGCACGGCTCGAGCAGGTCCTGCGCGCCGGCATGAAACAGGCCGCGACCACGTCGCTGAAGTCGGCGTACTTCGGCGCGTTCCGTCAGATCGTGACGACGCCCGAGGGTCTCGCGTACCTCGAACGCGTGTGGCGGCGAAGGGAGCCGATTCCAGGACTCACGTTCGCCGAGAACGACTACATCGACATGGCGCAGGAGCTGGCGCTTCGCGACGTCAAGGGAAGCGCCGGGATCCTGGACGAGCAGCACGGGAACATCACCAATCCCGACCGCAAGGCCCGATTCGCGTTCGTCATGCCGGCGCTGTCATCGGACGTGGCGGCGCGCGATGCGTTCTTCGCGAGCCTCGCGCGCGTCGACAACCGCGCGCGGGAACGATGGGTGGTCGACGGCCTGGCCTTCATCAGTCACCCGCTCCGCCGTCACCACGCGGAACGGTACATTCAGCCGGGCCTCGAGCTGCTGAGCGACATTCAGCGCACGGGCGACATCTTCTTTCCGCTGAACTGGACGGGCGAGCCTGCTCGCGGCCCATAACTCGCCGGCGGCCGCGCAAGACCGTGAGAGGTTTCCTCGACACGCAGAAGAACTATCCGCCGCGCCTGCGGCAGGTTATCGAGCAGAACGCCGACCAGTTGTTCCGATCCGCACGCATCGTCGGCTCGTGATCTCCAGCCACCGACTCGAGGAGAACCCCACCTTGAGCAGCCAAAGGGCAGTTCCCACCCCGGACGTCGATGCGAGACCGTTCTGGGCTTGTGCAGAGATATTGATGGCTGTCGCGATCATCATCGCCGGGTTCAGAGTGGGAAGTCGTTGCCATGATGTTCGGCTCGACGCCTTGGCTGGCAGTCGCTTGGAGCGCTCTCGCTGTGGTGGCGCGGGCCGAAGCTCTGGAGCCGCGGATCCTCTGCGCACGAGCTTCCCTGCGCCGTGTCGTCGCGCATCGGTATCGGCGTGGGCGTCGTGTACCAGCTGGTGGGCACGTTTGCCGTCGAGCCGGTCCTGGCTCGGCTGACGTCTGGTCAGTTGCCAGACGTCTCTGGCTTCCGTTCACTCGTCGGCAAAGAAAGTCCCAACATCGCGTACTCGATCGCGTTGTCCTGGTCTCTCGCGGCGTTCCTTGAAGAAATTGCTTACCGCGGGTGGGTGTTGACCCGTTTCGCTGCGAGATCGGGCGCTTTACCAAGGGAGCGTGGGCGGGTGGCGTAGTCGCGTCGTCCGCACTGTTTGGTGTCTTTCATGCCTACCAAGTCTGTCAGGTGTGTTCGCGTCTCGGCTAACCGGTCTCGTTTTCGCTTGCGTCTACCTTGTGACGGGACGGAACATCTGGGCCGCGATTGTCTCCCATGGTGTCTTGGACACGACGGGATTTGTCATGATGTACCTCGGCGTATGTACCGGGTATCTAGCAGCCCATTGGCGATGGGCGTCGAGCCGCGAGATTAGTCCGTCACCGGCTCGCGCCACGCGAGAACAATCAGGCCTGCGAACAGCGTCACCATGAGCGCGCGATCGGCGTGTATGAGCACGTTCGTGTACAGCGTGGTGTTCGCCAGCCCGGCGCGGCGGCTCAAGCCGGGGACGTCGAACATCATGCCGAGCTGAAGCACCCAGAACAGCGTTCGCCGCAGCCGGGACGGCTCGGTATCTTCGAGCGCCAGCAACATCAGAACAGGCAGCAGAATCACGAATCCGTATGTGAGGTGGTAGAAGGTCATCAGCGACCACAGCGCGACGAGCGGCGGCGCCGCGTACAGGACCCGTCTGTGTGCACCGCCTTCCTGCACGCCAACGACGCAGATCCCGGTCAGCAAGCCAAGACCGATCGACCCGGCAATCGCGTCCACTTCTGACGTGTCGGCGGCCAGCTGGGCAATGAGAGGCCGAAACTCGCTGAGACCGGCCAGGATGGCATCGCCGGTGTGGTACATGCGCAAGATGGATGCGTAGCGGCCGAGCACGAAGACCGGATCGCTTTCGGACCAGACGCAGAACACCGCGAACAGGCTTCCCGCGGTCACGAGCGACGACGACACCAGCATCCAGCGCCGGGTGAAGACGCTCCAGAGAAACACCGGCACGGCCACTTGTGGTTTCATCATCGCGAGGCCGAGCCAGGCACCACCGGCAACGCGGCGGCGATCCGCGATACTCAACGCCATCATGCTGCACGCCAGCGCCACGATGGTGAACTGCGTCAACGTCCGCACGCCACCCCAGCAGAGGAACATCAACACCGGCAGCAGGATGACCCGGAAGGGATCGTGCGGTCTGTAGAAACGCGCGGCCAGATACGGCGCAAGCATCAGCAGTCCGATGTTCAGGAGCATCCATATGGGATGTGCAAGGCCGAGCGGCAGCAATCCCAGCGGCGAGAGCACCACGATGGCATTCGGCGGATAGTCAACAGCCGTCGTCGTCAGGTGGTAGAGGTTCTCGCGGCCGACGAGCCAGTCGCGGCCCCATGCCTGGACGGATTGCAGATCCAGCAGCCGATGAGGCTGCGACGACACGACGACTCCCGCAGCGAGATTGAGCGCCGCAAGCGATGCCCAGCACACGAGGGCGCGGCGAGACGGCTTCGTGAAAAGCGGCCCGCTCACAGAATCGAAACAGGATCGATGTCGATGGACACGCGCCGCCGCAACTCCGGCTCGGCGGCAACCGCCGCCAGCGCGGCTTCGCGCATGCTCGCGCGGTGACTGCCCTTCAGAAAGATCTGCGCGCGATATTCTCCGCGCAGCTTCGCGACCGGCGCGGGCGCCGGCCCGAGCACGCTGAACCGGCCGGCATCGGCATGGGTGCGAAGGTGCTGCGCCAGCGTGGCCGCATCGCCGAGCGCCCCGCGCGCGTCACTTCCCTTCACCATGAGATTCACCAGAGCGGTCAGCGGTGGATACCGCATCGCCTGCCGGTATCTCAGCTCGTCGGCGAAGAACGCGGCGTAGTTCTGGTGCATGGCGTGGCTGATGCTGTAGTGGTTCGGATACAGCGTCTGCACGATGGCTTCGCCCCGCTCGGCCCCGCGTCCGGCTCGCCCCGCCACCTGCGTCAGCAACTGAAACGTGCGTTCTGCCGCCCGGAAGTCGGCGAGCCCCAGTCCGACATCCGCGGAGATGACGCCCACGAGCGTCACGCGCGGAAAATCGTGGCCTTTCGCAATCATCTGCGTGCCCACGAGCACGTCGATGGCGCCGGCCGCCATCGATCGAAGGATTCCGGCCGCCGCGCCCTTGCGCCGCACCGTGTCGCGATCGAGCCGTGCGACCCTCGCCGCGGGCCACAGCCGCGCGCGATTTCCTGCGCGACCTTTTCCGTGCCGAAGCCCCGGCGCTCGAGATACGGCCCCTTGCACGCCGGGCACGCCTTCGGCACGAGCATCGCGTAGTTGCAGTAGTGACAGCGGGCGCGATGACGCTCCCGGCCCTCTGTGTGGACGATCGAGCGACACGCTGCAGTTCGGGCACTCGAGCGTGCCGCCGCATTGCCGGCAGAACACCGCCGTCGCCAGGCCGCGGCGATTCAGCAGAACGAGCGATTGCTGCCGCGCGTCCAGACGCTTCGCGATCCCCTCCTTCAGCGGACCGCTGAGAATCACGTCGGGCCCATGCTCGGCGTACTCCTGCCGCATGTCGACGACCGACACCGCCGCAAGCGGACGATCCTGCACGCGCCGCTCCATCACCAGGCGCGTGTAGCGGCCGCTCGACGCGTTCTGGCTGCTCTCGAGCGAAGGCGTCGCGGAGCCGAGCACCACCAGCGCGCCTTCGTTTCTGCCGCGCACCACCGCCACGTCCCGGCCGTTGTAGCGTGGCGTTTCTTCCTGCTTGAACGACGAGTCGTGCTCTTCGTCGACGATGATGAGCCCGAGGTTCGCGAGCGGCGCAAACACCGCCGACCGCGTCCCGACCACAACCGACACTTCCCCGCGGCGAATCCGGTACCACTGATCCGATCGCTCGCCGTCCGACAGGCCGCTGTGCTGCACGGCCACACGGTCGCCGAACGCATCGCGGAACGCCGACGCCACGGCGGGCGTCAGCGCGATCTCCGGCACCAGCACCAGCACGGATTTGCGCCGCTCCAGAACCATCTCCGCCAGCCGCAGATACACCTCGGTTTTACCGGAGCCGGTAACCCCCTGGAGAAGAAACACCGAGAACTGACCGGTCGCGGCCGCCGCGCCGAGCGCCTCGAGCGCGCTCGCCTGCTCGGCTGTCAGCAATCGGCCCGCGGGGCGGTTGACAACGGCAGACACAGAGCCGCCGGCAAACGGATCGCGCTCGCTGCGCTCGCGCCGGAACGTCACAAGACCTTTGGCGGCCAGCCTCTGCAGGACATCGGTCGAAATGCCGCGTGCGTTGAGATCGGGAACGGTCATGCCGGCCGGTTGCCCGCGCAACAGCTCGATGGCCTCTTTCTGACGCCCGCCGAGCGACAACGTGTCGTCGTGCCCCTGGGCCGTCAGGGTCGCGAAACGAATCGTTCTGTAGGCTTGTGTCGAGGGTACGGCGGCGGCAAGGGCATCTCCTGCGCCGCACGCGTAGTACTCGGCCACCCACAACGCGAGATCCACCACGGGCGCGGGCAGGAACGCCTCGTCGTCCATGACTTCGACGAGCGGCTTGATCTTCTCTGCCGCGGTCTCGTTCGCCTCGAGCGTCACATCCGGATTGACGACGATGCCAGTGACCACGCGTTTGCCGAGCGGCACCACCACGCGGGCGCCGCGGTGTGGCGGCGGACTGCCGTCCGGCACGAGGTAGGTGAGCACGTCGAGATAGGGAACGGGAACCGCAACGGAGACGAGCCGCACCGGATTAAGCCACGGTTTCGCCGTTGAGGAGGGCACGGACCTTCTTCATGTCCTCCCACACTTCGCGCCGGCAGCTTGGGTTGCGGAGCAGAAACGCCGGATGGAAGGTCGGCACCAGCTTCGCGCCACGGTAGTCGTACACCCGTCCGCGCAGGCGCGAAATCGGATCCATGGTCTTCAGAAGGGAGCGCGCGGCGAACGTGCCGAGCGCCACGATGACCTTCGGCTTGATCGTGTCGACCTGACGAAACAGGAACGGCTCGCACTGCGCCACTTCGTCGGGCTCGGGATTGCGATTCTCGGAGGGCGGCACTTGATGACGTTCGCGATATAGACGTCGTCGCGCTTCAGCCCGATGGCTTCGATGATTTGCGTCAGCTTCTGCCCGGCCCGCCCGACAAACGGGATGCCCTGGATGTCTTCGTCGCGTCCAGGCGCCTCGCCGACGAACATCAGATCGGCGGTGGGGCTGCCGACGCCAAAAACAATCTGTTTCCGTCCGAGCTTGCACAGCTTGCAGCGCGTGCAATCGCCGATATCCTCGCGGATGGCGCTCAGCCTGGACTGCGCATCGGCTCATGCCGGACTCGCACCGACTCCGCGCGGACTCGTTCGGACTCTGCGCGTCACGCTCCGACTGGACCCTGGTTCGCGCTCTGACTCTCGCCAGACTGCTCGGACTCCCGGGACTCCTGCCTCGCCGCCCACGCCGGATCCCTGCTGTACCCCGTGACGCCGAGCTCTTCGAACAACTTCAGATGCTCGGCGAGCGCATCGCGACTGATCGTCATGGCGTCCGGACGGCGGTACCGGCGAGCAGAAGCGCTTCGATGCGCTGCACGATTTGCAGCGCGATCGCCGGCTTGGTTTGACGCGGCAGCGTCTCCTCGCCCGACGGCGTCACCAGGGTGACTTCGTTGGCGTCGACTTCGAAGCCGGTATCGGTCCTCGACACGTCGTTGGCCACGACCAGATCGATGCCCTTTTCGCGCTGCTTGCGTCGCGCGCCGGCGACGACGTCATCGGTTTCGGCCGCGAACCCGACGAGCATCGGCCGCCCCTTCCCGGCACGCTGCCGGCCCAACTCGGCCAGGATGTCCGGCGTGCGGACGAGCGTCAAGGTGAGCGTGTCGGATTCCTTGTGGATTTTCCTGCGGCGCGGCGTCGGACGGCGCGTAGTCGGCAACCGCGGCCGCCATGATGACCACGTCGGCCTGCGCCGCACGCGGGCACCACCGCATCGCGCATCTCGGCCGCCGTCGTCACGCGTATGACTTCGACGCCAGCCGGCGGCGTCAGTTCCGTCGGGCCGCTGACCAGCACGACCCTGGCGCCACGCGCGCGCGCAGCACCCGCCAGCGCATATCCCATCCGCCCGCTCGATCGGTTGCCGATGAAGCGAACCGGATCCACTGCCTCGCGCGTCGGGCCCGCGGTCACCACCACCAGCTTGCCGCGCAGCGGTCCGGACGGCGCCAGCAGTTGCTCGGCCGCCGCCACGATATCGGCAGGCTCCGCCAGCCGTCCCTTCCCAATCCATCCGCAAGCCAGGTATCCGGCACCGGGATCGACAAAATACGTCCCGCGTCCGGCAAGCGTGTCGAGGTTCCGCTGCACCGCCTCGTGCTCGAGCATGTTCGTGTTCATCGCCGGCGCCATCAGCACCGGAGCCTTGCGTCGCCAGATACAGCGACGTGAGGAAGTCGTCGGCGATGCCGTTGGCGAACTTGCCGATGATGTTCGCGGTGGCCGGTGCGACGAGCAGCAGATCGATGCTCGACGCCAGCGAGATGTGCTCGATATCCGAGTTCGCTCCGGGCTCGAACTGGCTCGTGAGCACCTTGTGCCGGGTGATGGCCTCGAAGGTGAGCTCGCCCACGAACCGCTTTGCGGCGCGCGTCATCACGGCGACGACGTCGTGGCCCTGCTTCTGGAGGCCGCGCGCGACTTCGACCGACTTGTAGGCGCCGATGCCGCCACACACGCCAATCGCGATCATCGCCATGTCGTCACCCCTGAAACGTCTTCGAGTATCTCGACCGCTTTCGGCCTCATGCACTCGCAGCTTCGAGCGCTCGGCCAGCACGATCGACCTGATTCGCTCGACGCACGAATCGAGCTCGTCGTTGATGCACCACGTAGTCGTATTCCTTGAACGCCGAGACTTCGTCGCGCGCCACCTGCAGCCGCCGGTGCATCGCGTCTTCGCTGTCCTTGCTGCGGCCGCGCAGCCGCTTCTCGAGCACGTCGTACGACGGCGGCAGCACGAAAATGGCCACGTGCGGCAGGCCTGTCTGCTCGGACCTTCCGCGCGCCCTGGACGTCGATGACGAGCACCACGTCGTGCCCGCTCTCGAGGCAGCGCGCCGTATCGCCCGCGTGCGTGCCATAGAAGTTGCCGAACACGTCGGCGCACTCGAGGAACTCGCCGTTGCCCACCATCGCCTCGAAGCGTTCGCGGCTCACAAAATTATAGTCCACGCCGTCGGCCTCATCCTTCCGCGGCGCGCGCGACGTGTAGGAGCGTGAGAGCTTCAGGCGATCGGTCACTTTGACCAGTCGCTCGACCACCGTTGTCTTGCCCGTGCCCGATGGGGCGGAGACGATGAACAGCAATTAGCTCGCCCTATTCGACATTCTGTACCTGTTCGCGCATCTTTTCGAGCTCCGCCTTTGCGGCGATGACGAGGTTCGAGACGCGCAATCCGTCGGCCTTCGACCCGATGGTGTTGACTTCGCGATTCATCTCCTGCAGCAGGAAATCGAGCTTGCGGCCGCAGGGCTCCGGCGAATCCGCGAGCGATTTCCAGTGGGCGATGTGCGCGCGGAAGCGCGCCATCTCCTCGCTGATGTCCGAGCGCGACGCGACGCGCACGATTTCCTGCGCGATCAGCGCGGGATCGGCCGCAAGGTCGACCGTGAGCTCCTGCACGCGCGCGGCGAGCCGCGCCTGCAGCTCCTGCCGGCCCTGCTCGGCCGCATCGGCGATCTCTTCGAGCATGCCGCCGACGCAGCGCGCGGCGTACTTCCAGGTCGGCATTCAGGTGATCGCCTTCGGTGGTCCGCATGCTGTCGAGCTGCGTCACCGCTTCGTCGACCGCGGACTCGAGCATGTCGACCAGCTGCGCCACCATGGCCGCGTCGCGCTCCACGGGCCGCTCGCGGACCGCCAGCGCCTGGGGCAGCCTCAGCAGGTCGCCGGGTGTCAGCGCGCCCTGGACGATGCCGCGATTGCGCGCGGTCTCGAGCGCGGCCGACAGCGCCACCGCCAGCGACTCGTTGAACTCTACTTCGACGCTGGCCGTATGGCGGTATTGAACCGCGACGGCGAGCTCGACCCTGCCGCGGCCGATCCGTTGCTGCACGGTCGCGCGGATTCGCCCCTCGGCCTCCGCGAGACGTCTGCGGCACCCGCAACTGCAGGTCGAGGTGGCGATGATTGACGGCGCGGATGGTGACCGTGATGGTCGCCGTTTCCGACTCTCTCGTCGAGGACGCGAACCCCGTCATGCTCTTAATCATGTTTGGTCGCGGGCCCCGCCATCCGCCGCACGCCGATGGCTGGGGTCCCGGTCTCTGTTTGTTCCCGCCGGGGCTCGAGCAGCTGCATCTTGTACAGCGCCGCGTACACGCCCTCGCGGCTCAGCAGCTCTTCGTGGCGGCCGAATTCGACGATACGGCCCCGCTCGAGCACGATGATCGCATCGGCGCGCATGATCGTCGACAGACGATGCGCGATGACGAACGACGTCCGGTTCAGCATCAGCGTCGCCAGCGCGTCCTGGACCAGCAGCTCGGCTTCGGCGTCGAGCGCGGAGGTCGCCTCGTCGAGAATCAGGATCGGCGCGTTCTTCAGCAGCGCGCGCGCGATGGCCAGCACGCTGGCGTTGCCCACCCGACAATTTCTGTCCCCGCTCGCCGATGCGCGTCTGGTACCGGTCCGGAAGCGCCGCGATGAACTCGTGCGCGTGCGCCGCCCTGGCGACGGCTTCGATCTCGGCCGGCGCAGCCTGGAGCGACCCGTACGCGATGTTGTTCGCGATCGTGTCGTCGAAGAGCACCGTCTCCTGAGTGACGATGCCAACCTGGGCCCGCAGCGACTTGAGCGTGACGTCGCGGATGTCGCGCCCGTCGATCGTAATCATGCCGCCGCTGACGTCGTAAAAGCGCGGAATCAGGTTGACCAGCGTGGTCTTGCCGGCGCCGCTCCGCCCGACGATGGCCACCATCTGCCCCGCCGGCACCTCTGAAGGTAATGTTCCGGAGAATGGCTCGAGGGTGCACGTCCTCATACGCGAACGTCACGTCGCGGAACTCGATCGTCGACGCAAACGGCGGCAACGGCTGCGCCGTCGGAGACTCGTCGACCTCGGTGTGCGTATCGAGCATCTCGAAAATGCGATCGGCGGCGGCAATCGCCTGCTGGATGTTCGCGTTCACGCGGCTCAGCTTCTTCGCCGGCGCGTACATCATCAGCAGCGCCGCCAGGAAGGCGGTAAAGTCGCCGGCCGTCAGCCGCCCTGCCGCAATCTGCTCGCTGCCGTACCAGAGCGCCGCCGCCATGCCAATGCCCCCGAGCAGCTCCATCGCCGGCGGCATCACCGAGAGCGCACGCACGACCCGCATGTTGGTGCGATAGAGATACCTGAGCGCCTCGCGAAAACGGCTCGCCTCGCGCTCCTCGGCGCCGAACGCCTTCACGATGCGGTGAGCGGCGAACGTCTCGGCGCCGACGTGCGTCATGTGCTCCTGGGCTTCCTGGCTTCGCCGCGCCGTCCGCCTGATGCGCTGCCCGAGCCGCACAAGCGGATACACGACGATCGGCGCGCCCGTAAAGCACACCATGGCGAGCCGCCAGTCGATCCAGAAGAGGATGGCGGCGTAGCCGACCAGCGCGAGCGATTCCCGTGAGAGATCGCCGGCCGTCTCGGAGACCGCCCGCTGTACCTGCCCTACGTCGTTCGACACGCGCGACAGCAGCTGTCCGACCGTGTTCCGCGCAAAGAAGCTCGCCGACTGGCCAAGGATGTGACCGTAGAGACGATCGCGCAGGTCCATTACGACCCGCTGACCGATATCCTCCATCAGATATCCGGAGAAATACGACCCGAGGCCTTTCAGGAAGTAGAGGCCGACGATTGAAAGCGCGATGGTGCGCAGCCCCTGCTGATTCGGCAGGAGCTCGTCGAGGATCGGCCGGATGAGGTACACGACCAGCGCCGACGATACGGCATAGACCAGCATTGCGAGAACCGCCCAGGCGAGGCGGACCCGATAGGGCTTTGCGTACCGAAGGAGCCGGAAGAACGAGTTCACTCGGTAAAGCGATATTTCAGCAGCACCCACAGCGCGACAACCCCGTCGCGCCACGTGATTTTCTTGCCTTCGTCATAGCCTCGGCCATCATAGGTGATAGGCACTTCGTATACACGATACCCGCGTTTGAAGATTTTCGCGGTGAGCTCCGGCTCGATGCCGAAACCATCGCTGTCGAGCGTGAACGACCGGAGCACTTCGACCCGCATGGCTTTATAGCAGGTCTCCATGTCGGTCAGCATCGTGTTGTACAGGACGTTGGTCAGGAGTGTGAGAAACAGGTTCCCGAGATAGTGCGTGAAGAGGAACACCCGGTGGCGGCCGAGAAAGCGCGATCCGTACACCACGTCGGCGCGGCCCTTGCAAATGAGGTCGATGAGGTCGGGAAACTCCTCGGGTGAATACTCCGTATCGGCGTCTTGAATGACGACGAGATCGCCCGTCACTTCCTTGAACCCGAGGCGCAGGGCCGATCCCTTGCCGCCGTTCGGCTTCTGGCACAGCTTGAACCGGTACCTGGCGTGGAGGTTGCGCAGGATCTCCGACGTGCCGTCCTTCGATCCATCGTCGACGACGATCAGCTCGATGCGGATCCCGGGAACCGCCAGCACGCGCGCGATCATGCCTTCGATCGTCTCACGCTCGTTGTAGACGGGCATGACGACCGAGAGGAGCGGGTCTGTGAGCGTCCCTTTGATGCCTGCCATTACCTGCCGACGGAATAGTACGTGAATCCCTGAGCTTTCATCTGCTCCGGGGTGTAGATATTCCGGCCGTCGAAAATCACAGGCGTCTTCAGCAGCTTGCGCATCCGGATGAAATCGGGCTCGCGGAATTCGTTCCACTCGGTCGCAATCACGAGCGCGTCAGCCCCCTTGAGCGCGTCGTAGTTCTTGGTGCACAGCTTGATCTTGTTGCCGAAAATCTTTTTCGCGACCGGTTGCGCCTGCGGGTCGAACGCCTGCACCTTCGCCTTGGCCTCGAGCAGCCGGAAGATGAGCGGGATGGCCGGCGCCTCGCGCATGTCGTCGGTTCTCGGCTTGAAGGCCAGGCCCCAGACGGCAATCGTCTTCCCTTTGAGCGAGCCGAAATGCTGTTCGAGCTTGGCGATGAATCGAACCTTCTGCGCCTGATTGACGCGATCGACCGCCTTCAGGATCTGGAAGTCGTAGCCGGTGTCGCCGGAGAACTTGATGAGCGCCTTGATGTCCTTCGGGAAGCAGCTGCCGCCGAAACCGATCCCTGGAAACAGGAACTGCGACCCGATGCGGCGATCGGCGCCGATGGCCTTGCGCACCTGATCCACGTTGGCGCCGAACGCCTCGCAGACGTTCGCAATCTCGTTCATGAACGAGATGCGCGTGGCCAGGATCGAGTTCGCCGCGTACTTGCACATCTCGGCGCTCGCCGTATCCATGACCATGATGGGCGCGCCCGTGCGCGTGTAGGGCCCGTAGAGGTCGACCATCAACTTCTGGGCGCGATCGTCGTCGACGCCAATGACCACGCGATCGGGTTTCAGGAAGTCCTCGACCGCGGCGCCCTGCTTCAGGAACTCCGGATTGCTGACCACGCTGAAGGGATGCGAGGTTTCCTTGGCGACAATCTCGCGCACCCGCTGCGCCGTGCCGACCGGCACCGTGCTCTTGTCGACGATGACTTTGTAGCCGTTCATCGCTTTCGCGATTTCGCGCGCGACGCCGAGCACGTGCGTCAGGTCGGCCGACCCGTCTTCGTGCTGCGGCGTGCCAACCGCGATGAACACGATGCTCGCCGCGCGAACCGAACGGGGCAGGTCGGTCGTGAACTCCAGCCGCTTCTCCGCCCGGTTGCGCTTGACCATCTCTTCCAGGCCGGGCTCGTAGATGGGCATGATGCCCCGGCGCAGGGTGCGGACCTTCGCCGCATCCTTGTCGATACAGGTGACGTCGTTCCCGGTTTCCGCCAGGCACGCGCCCAGCACCAGGCCCACATAGCCCGACCCGACCACCGCAATCTTCATCTCTGAATGCTCCGCTCAGAAACGGCTCCGGGACGCCTTTTCACCCAACGACACAAAAAAGGCTCCCGGAGCCTTTTTTCCCGGACCCAAATCCGGCGACTTTAGCACAAAGTGTACATGCTTCCAACCCATTGACTCGAAAGGATATGCCGGGTGATAGGGTTGTGATAGGCTGCGACCCGTGCGGATCGTCATCGACTACCGGCCGGCACTCCGGTCCCGCACCGGCGTGGGCGAACACATCCACCAGGTGGCACGCGAGCTGGCGCGGTCGGGCGGCGACGAAATCACCCTGGTTTCGAGCTCGTGGAAGGATCGCCTTCCGGCCAACATATCGGCCGAACTCCCCCGGGTCCGGCTGGTGGACCGGCGCATACCCGTGAGCGCCCTGAACCTGGCCTGGCACCGGCTCCAATGGCCCCCTGTTGAGGTGATCGCCGGGGGCGAGTACGACGTGGCGCACTCCCCGCACCCGTTGCTGTTGCCGTCACGTTCGGCGGCCCAGGTGATCACGATTCACGACCTCGACTTCCTGTCGCATCCCGAACGCACGTCCGCGGAAATCCGTCGCGACTACCCGGCCCTCGTCAAGATGCACGCCGAACGTGCCGATGCCATCATCGTCGTGTCGCGTTTCGTCGCCGGAGAGGTACAGCAGCGGCTCGGCGTGCCGGCCGGGCGCATCTCGGTAAGCATGAACGGCGCACCAGAGTGGGCAACACCGCCGGCCGCGGTCG
Organism: Vicinamibacterales bacterium; assembly: GCA_963850725.1. Lineage (GTDB taxonomy): Bacteria > Acidobacteriota > Vicinamibacteria > Vicinamibacterales > JAMQPK01 > JAMQPK01. The sequence goes on along the minus strand of CAWKMQ010000011.1, from coordinate 71,803 downwards.
ATGCCGGCGGCTACATCCTGTTTGTCGGCACGCTCGAGCCTCGAAAGAATGTGGGCGGATTGTTGAAGGCCTACGGCCGGCTGCTCGCCCGCATGCCTCACGCCCCAAAGCTGGTGATTGCGGGGCGGAGCGGCGAGAACGGCGCCGGGACGCTCCACGGGATGGACGAGGCGACGCTCGCGGGACACATCGACTATCGCGGGTACGTCGCGCCGGACCAGCGAGAGTCGCTGTACAAGCATGCGCAAGTCCTCGTGCTGCCCTCCTTCGACGAGGGCTTCGGCATACCCGCCCTGGAAGCGATGGCCGCGGGTGTCCCCGTGATCGTGGCCAATCGCGGCGCGCTTCCCGAAGTGGTGGACGACGCAGGGCTTCTCGTCGAACCCGAGGATCCGGAAAGCATCGCGACCGCGATGGAGCGGATGATTGGCGACAGGAACCTGAGGGAGACGTGTGCGGCCCGTGGATTGGCGCGCGCGCGCCAGTTCACCTGGGCGCAGGCCGCGCGCGATACACGGCGCGCGTACGAAAACGCCGTGCTCGGCTTCCGCCAGAAGTCCCGCCGGCTGTCGAGCTCCGAGTCCAAGATCAAAAGCCCCGATGCGCATCGGCATTGACGCCCGCGAGCTTTGCGGGAAGCCGACTGGCGTAGGCCGTTACCTGTCGGGGCTGCTCGGCCAGTGGTCGGGCGACGTTGCGGCGTCGCGGCACACGTTCGTCCTCTACGCCAACGAGAGCATCTCGACGCCGATTGCCAATGGCGAACTGCGAATCGTGCCCGGCCCGGCGGGAGCCGCGTGGGAGCAGCTTTCGCTGCCCGCCGCCGCCAGGCAGGATCGCCTCGACGTGTTCTTCGCGCCGGCCTACACGGCGCCGCTCCGCTTGAACATTCCCATCGTGCTGACCGTGCACGACATCTCGTTTGTCGCCCATCCGGAATGGTTCCGCTGGAAGGAAGGCTTGAGACGACGCACGCTGACGCGATGGTCGAGCCGCCGCGCACGCCTGGTGCTGACCGATTCGGACGCGTCGCGCCGGGAAATCGTGTCGTACTTCAGCATCGCGCCCGAGCGCGTGCGGCGCATTTATCCCGGCGCCGTGACGCTTCCCCTGCAGGCGGCGCTGCAACGCGATCCGCTCGTGCTCTTCGTCGGCTCGGTCCTGAACCGTCGTCACCTTCCGGATCTCATTCGCGCCTTCAAGCCGATCGCGAAGCGGCATGCTGACGCGCGGCTCGAGATCGTCGGCGAGAACCGCACGTACCCGCACCAGGATCTCCCCGCTGTCGTCGCAGCCGAAGGTCTTGGATCGCAGGTGTCGATTCGTGACTACGTGCCCGACGCCGAGCTCACGGCCCTTTACGGCCGCGCGCGGGCGTTCGCGTTTCTGTCCGAATATGAAGGCTTCGGCCTGCCGCCGCTCGAAGCGCTGAGCGCGGGCGTGCCGCCGGTGCTGCTTCGACACCGATATCGCGCGCGAGGTATGCGGCGATGCGGCGTTGTTCGTCCGGAATGGCGATCACTCCGCCATTACCGGCGCGCTCGAGCGCGCGTTGTTCGACGAAACCGTCCGGCGCGGGGTATTGGACGCCGCACCTGGCGTCTTCGCGCGCTACTCGTGGCCCCGTGCCGCTGCCGAAACGCTCGCGGCGCTGGAGTCGGTGGCGTGACCGATCTCGCGATCATCATCGTGAGCCACAACACGAAAGCGGATCTGGAGGGCTGCATTCGCTCGCTCCGCCAGCATCCGCCCCGCATCCCGCACGAAATCGTCGTCGTCGACAACGCGTCCGGCGACGGCAGCGTCGAGGCCGTGCGAACCGGGTGGCCCGACATTCGTGTCATCGCCCTCGATCGCAACGTCGGTTTTTCGAGCGCCAACAACACCGGAATCCGGCAGACCTCGAGCGAACTGGTGCTGCTCTTGAACAGCGACACCATCGTGCCCGAAGGCGCGATCGACAAGCTCGTCGGCGCGTTGCGCGAGCTGCCCGGCGCGGCCGTTGCCGGTCCGAGAATCGTCGACGCGAACGGTCAACCCGAGCTTTCGTTCGGCCGGATGATCGGGCCGTTCGCCGAACTGCGCCAGAAACTGCTCGTCCGGCTGGCGTCGCCCGCGACGCTGAAGGCAAAGACGACTCGTGTGCGTGAAGTCGATTGGGTGACCGCCGCCTGTCTCCTCGTGGGGCGGCGCCATGCCGAGGCCGCGGGGTTGCTCGACGAGCGGTACTTCATGTACTGCGAGGACGTGGACTTCTGCGCGGCGGTTCGCGCGAATGGCGGCAAGGTGTATTTCACGCCGGCCGCCGAGATCGTCCACCTTCGCGGCCGGTCGTGGCGCGCCAGCCCCGCGGCCACCCGGGACCACTACCGCCGCAGTCAGCTGGCGTTCTACCAGAAGCACCATCCGGGCTGGGCGCCGCATCCTGTGGTTGTACCTCGCCTTACGAGGAAAGCTGCCGCGCCGAACGGCCGATAACCGAGGGTAAGGGCGAAGCCACCGGCTTCTCGCTCTTGCCCGTATATGCCCGAATTTTCCTGGCTCTGTCCCGAGTGCGGCCGGCGTGTGCCGAACAAGACGGAGATCTGCCGCTGCGGCGGCACGAGGGTGGAAGTGTTGCCGGCCGGGGCGCTCGATGGGGCCGGCCCTGCGGAACCGGCGGCACGTTCGAGCATGCTGCCGTGGATCGTGCTGGGGATCGTGACGATTGCGGCGGCCGGCGGGCTGGTCGCGCTTCAGGTGATACCGGTCAAGAACAATCCAGCGACTGCGAACGCAGCGGCGCACCTGACGCACCCAACGCATCCGCCTTCGCGCCCACTTCGCCCATCGCTTCGGCGGACAAGCCTGACGCACCTCGCACCTTCGCACCCCTCGCACCTTCGCACCCATCGCACCTGACGCCCAACCCAACGATTCGGTGGCATTGGAAGACGTCGTCAGCCGTTCGATTCCCGCGATTGTCTCGATCGAAGCCGGCCAGGGACGCGGCAGCGGGTTTTTCGCGGCGCCGCGAACGGTGATTACCAATCGCCACGTGGTGCAGACCATCCCGATGGTCACCGTCAGGCTCTCGAACGGCCAGGCACTGCCGGGACGAGTGGAGACCACTTCGCAGGAGTACGATCTCGCGATCGTGCGCGTCGACAGCGCCCCGCCGTCGCAACCCGTGCTGCCGCTCGGCACGGTCAACGAGGTACGGCCCGGCCAGGAAGTGATCGCCATCGGCCTCGCGCTCGGCGTGTTCCAGAACAGCGTGACGCGGGGGATTATCAGCGCGGTGCGCCGTGCCGATCGGACAGTCATGCTGCAAACGGATGCCGCAATCAACCCCGGCAACAGCGGCGGTCCGCTGCTGAACCGCAGCGGCCAGGTGGTCGGCATCAACACGATGAAAATCACGGGCGCCGCCGAATCGCTCGGCTTCGCCGTCGCGGTCGATCATGCGCGCAGCCTGTTGAGCGGCGGGGTCGCGCCGTCCAGCCCAATCGCCTCGTCGGCGCAGCCCAGCCAGCCGCTCGCGCCCTCATTCAGCGCGCGATCCGAGACCGACGCCGCCCGGGAAGACGGCACACGGCAATACACGCAGATCGTCGAGAGCGCCGCGCGCCGGGCGTCGCAGATCGATTCGTATTGGGAGCGAATCAAGGCCAACTGCGCCTTGCGCACCACGCCGGGCTACGACCGGGAATGGTTTGCCTTGTGGGATGGCCGGGCGGCTCTCACGGCGCCGGACGGGTCCTGCTCGTCGGCGATTCGAGAGCTCGAAGATCTCGCGGCCGAAGTGCGATCGGTCGTCTCCGCCGCCCAGGAGAACGCGCGCCGCGCGTCGGTGCTGCCCGGCCAGATGCGTGAAATCCGGCGCCGGCATCGCATGGATTGGCCGGGATTTGACCGGTGATCGTCCATCGTCCATCGTCTGGACTGACTAGAATACATACGTGCGGATCGGCATAGACGCGCGAAAGCTCCATGACTTCGGCATCGGCACCTACATCCGGAATCTCCTTCGCGAGCTCGCGGCGATCGACCGGCAGACCGAGTACGTGCTCTTCACGCGCCCGGGCGACACCGGCGTGGCCGCCTCGCTCGGCGAGAACTTCCGCGCCGTCTCCGATCGTTCGGGCAACTACTCCATCGCCGAACAGGTGTCGATTCCGATCGCGGCGAAGCGTCAGCGGACTGGACCTCTTACATGCGCCCCACTACGTGCTGCCGGCGCTGACGCCGTCGAAAACGGTCGTCACCATTCACGACTGCATTCACCTGATGTTCCCGGAATATCTCCGCCACCGGATGGGATACGCGTTCGCGCGGGCGTCGCTCTACACGGCCGCCCACAAGTCCGACCGCATCTTCACGGTGTCGGAGCAATCCAAGCGCGACATCCTGAAGTTCTTCAATGTGCCGCCTGAAAAAATCGTCGTGACGCCCAACGCCATCGACGATCGGTTCAGCACGGCGCCGAGCCCGGAACACGTCGTCAACATGCGCGAGCGGTACCAGTTGAGCCACTCGTACCTGCTCTACGTCGGGAACATCAAGCCGCACAAGAACCTCGAGCGGCTCATCGAGGCATTCCATCTGATCCGCAAGGAGGGACGCTCGGAGCTCGAGCTCATCATCATCGGCGACGAAATTTCCAAGCTGCAGTCGCTGCGCCGCGCCGTGCACAAATACGATATCCATCGCTACGTCCGCTTTCTCGGCTACGTACCGCAGACGACGCTCGCGGTCCTCTATCGTCTTGCGGCCGTCTTCGTGTTCCCGTCGCTGTACGAAGGCTTCGGTCTGCCGCCGCTCGAAGCCATGGCGAGCGGCACGCCCGTCGTCACGTCGAACGTGTCGTCGCTGCCGGAGGTCGTCGGCGACGCGGCGGTGCTCGTCGATCCGTACAAGGCCGAGTCGATCGCCGACGGCATCCTGACCGTCCTCAGAAGCACGCACCTTCGCGAGGAGTTGAGCAAGCGGGGCCTCGAGCGCGTGAAGGCGTTTTCGTGGGCGCGCTCGGTGCAGCGCGTGCGCGAGGTCTACGGCGAGGTGCTGGCATGAACCGCACCGCTCCGGTGGCGAGCCACACCACAGCTGTGGCACAGGGCTTCAGCCCTGTCTTCCCCAAAATCGTTCTGGTACACGACTGGCTCACCGGCATGCGCGGCGGCGAGAAGGTGCTCGAGCTTCTGTGCGAGACCTATCCTTCGGCCGATCTCATCACGCTGTTTCACGTGCCGGGATCGGTGTCACCGGTCATCGAACGGCTGCGTCCGCGCACATCGGTGCTGCAGAAGCTGCCGGGGACCAGACGCTTTTATCGCTACTGCCTCCCGCTCTTTCCGACCGCGATCGAACAGTTCGATCTCGACCAGTACGACCTCGTCATCAGTACCAGCCACTGTGCGGCGAAGGCCGTCGTCAAGACAGGCCGCGCGCGGCACCTGTGCTACTGCTTTACGCCGATGCGGTATGCGTGGGACCAGTTCGACGCGTACTTCGGCGAAGGGCGGGTCGGGGCCCTGAAAAACCGGGCCTTGAAGCCCATGCTCGACGCGCTGGCGCGCTGGGACGCCGCCACGGCCGGCAGGGTCGACCACTATGTCGCCATCTCTCAACACGTTGCCAGCCGGATCCGTCGGTACTATAATCGTGACGCCGACGTCATCTATCCGCCCGTCGATACGGGCTTCTTCGTCCCGGATGACACGGTCGCTCGCGAAAACTCTTTGCTGATTGTGTCGGCTCTCGTTCCGTATAAGCGCATCGACGTGGCCATCGAGGCCAGCCATCTCTCCAACATGCCACTTCGCATAGTCGGCAACGGACCCGAGCGCGGCGCGCTGATGGATCTCGCCACGCGCGCGGGGGCCAACGTGCAGTTTCTCGGCTCGCTGCCCGACGAGGCCGTACGCGACGAGTATCGACGCGCGGCGGCCGTGCTCCTTCCTGGCGAGGAGGATTTCGGAATCGTGCCGGTCGAGGCGCAGGCGTGCCGGACGCCGGTGGTCGCGCTGGGCCGCGGCGGCGCGGTCGAGACGGTCATCGACGGCGTCACCGGAGTCCTCGTCGACGAACCCACGCCGGCCGCCTTTGCCTCGGGCATCTCGCGCGCACGGCAGCTTCGCTTCGATCCGGACATCATGCGGCAGCACGCCATGACGTTCGATCGCGCCGTCTTCGCGCAATCGATTCGGGCCACCATCGAGAGCCTGTCGGGGCCGAAGCCCCGCGCCACCGGGTACCATGCTTAGACGCTACGGACGCCTTCTGGTGGCGCTCTACGTCATCTCCGATGCCGTGCTGGGCATCACGGCGTTCGGGCTGGCCTATCTCGTTCGGTTCTCGAGCGGGCTCATTCCGGTCACGCGCGGATATCCGCCATTCATGCAATACGTCTCGGTGATGCCGTTCATCGCCGTGCTCGTCCCCCTCGCCTTTCACTTTCAAGGGGTCTACCAGCTTCGGCGAGGGCGTTCGCGGGTCGACGACTTTTTCCTCGTGTTCATCGGAACCGTCGTCGCGGTGATTCTCGGCGTGGTTTCGACGCTCTACTTCGACGCCTACCACGCGTCGCCAGAGGAGCAGGCGGTTGGCGCGTATCAGGTCTCGCGCATCGTCTGGGCGCTGTTCCTCGTCTTCAACATCGCGCTCACGTTCGGCTCGCGCGAGCTCGTACGCGAGGTGCTCGAGCGCCGCTGGAAAGCCGGCCTCGGCCTGAAACGCATCCTGATCGCGGGCGCGGGCGAGCTCGGCCGCGTGGTCGCGGAAAAAATTCTGCAGCATCGCGAGCTCGGCTATCAGATCGTCGGCTTCGTCGACGACCGCGCGGGCGGCGATCACCTCGGCTATCGCGGGCTGCCGCTGCTGGGCACGCTCGCCGATGCACCCGAAATCATCCGCCAGGAGCACGTCGACCACCTGTACGTGGCGCTGCCGCTCGAAGAGCACGTGAAGATGCTCGACCTCATCGAGAGCACCAGCCGCGAGATGGTCGACGTCAAGGTCGTGCCCGACCTGGTGCAGTTCCTCGCTCTCCGCGCGCGTCTCGAAGATCTCGACGGCGTGCCGATCATCAACATCCACGACGTGCCGCTGCAGGGCCTGAATGCCGTGATCAAGCGGACGATCGACCTCGGCATCAGCGGCGTCGCCACGATGCTGCTGGCCGTTCCGTGCGGCATCATCGCGCTCCTGATCAAGTGGACGTCGCCGGGGCCCGTGTTCTACCGCCAGGAACGCATGGGACTCGACGGGCGGCCGTTCTGGGTCTACAAGTTCCGGTCGATGAAGGAAGACGCCGAAGAGGTGACCGGGCCCATCTGGGCCCGTGACGACGATCCGCGGTGCACGCCGGTGGGCCGTCTCCTGCGGCGCTGGGACCTCGACGAGCTGCCGCAGATCTGGAACGTGCTCCGCGGAGACATGTCGATCGTCGGGCCGCGTCCCGAGCGGCCGTTCTTCGTCGACCAGTTCAAGCATCGCTTCCCGCAGTACATGCTTCGGCACAAGGTGAAGGCCGGCATCACCGGCTGGGCGCAGGTCAACGGGTGGCGCGGCAACACCTCGCTCGAAAAACGGATCGAGTTCGACCTCTACTACATCGAGAACTGGTCGGTGTCGCTCGATCTCAAGATCATGTGGATGACGCTCTTCCGCGGCGTCCTGCAGAGACAAGCGTAAACAATGAAAAAACGCGTCGTCATCACGGGAGCCGCTGGATTCATCGGCTCCCATCTGGCCGAGGCCCTGCTCGACGAGGACTGCTCGGTCGTCGGCGTCGACAATCTGCTCACCGGCGATCTCGCCAACATCGCGCATCTCGCCGGCCGCGACTTCGTGTTCGTCAAGCACGACGTGACCAACTACATCAACGTGGACGGCCCGGTCGATGTCGTGCTGCACTGGGCCAGTCCGGCCAGCCCGATCGACTATCTCGAGCTGCCGATTCCGACGCTGAAAGTGGGCGCGCTCGGCACCCACAAGGCGCTGGGCCTGGCCAAGTCGAAGCGCGCGCGGTTCGTGCTCGCTTCCACCTCCGAGGTGTATGGCGATCCGCTCGAGCATCCGCAGACCGAAAGCTACTGGGGTAACGTCAACCCCATCGGCCCGCGCGGCGTCTACGACGAAGCCAAGCGCTTCGCCGAGGCGATGACGATGGCGTATCACCGCTACCACGGGCTCGACACGAAAATCGTGCGGATCTTCAACACCTACGGGCCGCGCATGCGCATCAAGGACGGCCGTGCGGTGCCGGCCTTCATCTCACAGGCGCTCCTCAACGAGGACGTCACGGTGTTCGGCGACGGCACGCAGACGCGCAGCTTCTGTTATGTGGACGATCTCGTCGACGGCATCGTGCGCCTGATGAACTCGAGCGTGAACGACCCGGTCAATATCGGCAACCCGCAGGAGATGACCATCGAGGGGATCGCGCGGACCATCATCAAGATGACGGGATCGAAGAGCAGGATCGTGTATCAGGATCTGCCCGAGGACGACCCGAAAGTCCGCCAGCCCGACATCACCAGAGCCCGCACGCTGCTGAAATGGGAACCGAAGGTGGCGCTCGAGCAGGGCCTGGTGACGACGATTGATTACTTCAAGAGAAAGATGGGGCTGTAAGCTCCTCGCTCCCTTGCCATCGACCGGGGATTTGTGGTGTACCATCTGTACTAGGACACCTGAGTGCTGCCGTTCTCAATCTCCCTCCGCACAGGTTCCCCGATATCCGAGCAGGTCATCTACGCGGTCACGAGAGCAGCTGTCAGCGGCGAGCTTCGGCCTGGCGACTCGTTCCCCTCGGTTCGCACGCTCAGCCAGGAACTGAAAATCAACCCGAACACGGCACACAAGATCATTGCGGCGCTCGTCGAGCGTGGCGTGCTGGCTGTACGCCCTGGCGTCGGTACGGTGGTGAGCGGCACAGCCCATACCGCCGGCCCCTCCATCCGTCGTCTCATCCTCGACGAAGACGCAGAACGCCTGGTTGTGGACGCCCGTCGAGCGGGTCTGTCGCTGCAGAACGTTCTTGCGGCCATTCGCAGCCACTGGGCGAAAACCATTCGTCGCGCGGGATGACACCATGCCGAACGTCATTGAAACGGTTGGGCTATCGCGCCGATTCAGGCGTGTAACCGCGCTCGATGGATTAGACCTCGAGGTGCAGGCCGGCAGCATATTTGCGCTCGTCGGACCAAACGGCGCCGGCAAGACGACGACCCTGAAACTGCTCCTGAACCTCCTTCGCCCGACCGGAGGGCGCGCGGTCGTGCTTGGCACCGACACACGCCGGCTTGGCCCACGCGAGCTCGCCCGAATCGGATACGTCTCGGAAAACCAGCAGTTGCCCGACTGGATGACCGCGGAGCAACTGATGGCGTACGTGCGGCCGTTCTATCCGACCTGGGACGAGGCGCTGGCCCGCAGGCTCCAGCGCGACATGGCGATCGACACACGCAAGCCGCTTCGCGCCCTGTCGCGCGGCACGAGAATGAAGGCGGCTCTCCTGGTTTCGCTGGCCTACCGTCCCGAGCTCATCATTCTCGACGAGCCATTTACGGGTCTCGACCCGCTCGTGCGCGACGAGTTGATACGCGCACTTCTCGAATTGACCGGCGAATACCGCTGGACGACCCTGATTTCGTCGCACGATATCGATGAAGTCGAGCGGCTCGCCGACACGATCGCATTCATCGATAACGGCCGGCTCCTGTTCACCAATTCCGTTCAGGCGCTGATCGAGGAGCATCGCGTGCCTCTTCGCGATATTTTCGTGACGCTCGCCCGCCGGTCGCGCGAGCGCATCGCGGGCTCGGAGGCGCAATGACACATCTCGGCCATCTCGTTCGCTGGGACATCCGCCGGTTCCGCGCACTCCTGTTCGTCTGGCTGATGGTCGTTGCAGCGACCGCTGCCCTGGACGCGATCTGGCCCCAGTTGGCGTCGGATCCGCGCACACGACAGCTCGTCGGCACGATCGGCAATCTTCTGGCGCTGACAGAGGTCCTGGTGAGCGCTGTGCTCATCGCGCAGGTTGTGCAGGCTCATGCGCTCGTCGGAACGACGGCTTTCTGGATGACGAGACCGCTTCCAGCGGGAACGTTGCTGGGCGCGAAGCTCGTGCTTCTCGGCGCGACGATGATCGCTGCGCCGGTCGTCGCCGATATCCTCGTGATGGCGATCTACCAGGTGCCAACGGCCGACATCATCGGCGTGTCGATACAGACCGCACAGCTGTGGGCGCTCTGGATTGGGGCACTCGTGACAGCGGCGGCACTGACGCCGAATCTGGCGAAGTATGCTCTCCTCATCGGCAGCGCATTGGTCGCGGCCATCGTCACGATTTCAGTACTGGTCGCCGTGGCGATGTACCGCTTCGAAGCAGGCCCGCCTCAAGGTCAACTCTTCCTCGTGCGGCGGCGGGCCGTTCATGTTTTGGGCGGTCCCGGATCCAACGCCAGGCGTCGTCGCCACTGTTTTGACGCTCGCCGCCTTCATGGTTGCGCTCATCGCCCAGTACCGCACGCGCAGACGAGAGCTGGCGTTGGCGACCGGAGTCACCAGTGCTCTGGTGGCATGGTTCGTATCGTCGTTCTGGCCGTGGCCGTTTCTCGCGCCGGCCATCGTCACGCCGGCGTGGGCCGCCGACCCGATGATGCTGTCTCTGACGGCACACCGCCGACACCGTTGCGCTCGAACCCACTGGGTTCGGCGATCGACCGATGCACTGGAGGCAGGCGCGCGCACTGATACGCCTGCGCGGACTAGAACCGGGATGGACCGCCAGCGTGGGAGTTCGCAGCGCCGCCGTCGAAATGCCCGGCGGGATGCGGCTGATCAGCAACTACACTGGTTTTCCGTCGGGTGTGCCGGTCGAAGAGTATGGTGAGCGACCGCAGCAGCGCGAAGTCATTCGAACCCTGCTGGGAGTCGGATCGCTTCTCGACCAGACTCCGCACGAGCGCGGCGAAAATACCATCGTGCTCTTCGCACGCGACGTCGATCTGAGCCGCCTGGCACCGAATGAAGGCGCCTACCAGGGGCGTTTTTACGTGGGGCTCACGCAGCATGCCGTCGAGGCGGTGCTGCCGCCAACCCGCGGTGCGCTTTACCAGAGCGGACCGTATCGTTTTTCCATCGCGGACGTTCAGCTGAGCTCGGGCCGTTTGTCTGTGCTGTCGGAGCAATCTGACGCCGTGTCCGTCTTCGCGCGGCGGCTACCTCACATCCGCACGTTTTACCTTCGAAACAGGCGGGCATCCGAAGCGATTACTCTGAATTCTTACGACCTGCGAACCGAAGTCAGCTTTATGAGGGTCTTGCCGTTTGCAACCGGATTTGGAGGAGAAGGCGGGCAATCCGGCTTCAGCGCACGCGCGGAGATGCTCTACTTCACGCCAAGATCCGATCCGCCGGATGCCTCCTTTACGCTCGATGAACGGTGGATCAACGAGGCGGAGCTGGTGATCGTGCGCTCGACCCCGGGTGGTTCGGTCGATCGCCAGCTTGGGATCGCAAACTTTCCGATTCGCAGCCAGTGATCGGACAGCGCTAAAGCGCTGTGCCACCGCTGCCTGGCTCGTAAATCCAAATACCGGTGGCGCAGGCTTCAGCCCTGCCATGCAGTATCAGTTCTGATTGATCGTCTTCGTCACCGTGAACACGTAGTGAAAGCCTGAGATCAGCGTAATCGCCGCGGAGGCGTAGATGCCGACGGTCACGACGATCGACGTCCGCTGCAGGTAGTTGAAATACATGATCAGGACGCAGGTGACGATGTAGGTCGCCGTGGCGATCTTGCCGTAGATCGACGGGCGGAACTCGCGGCGCCCGATCGCCAGGTTGATGACGGCCACCGTCAGCACGATCAGCAGATCGCGGCTGATAATCAGAATCGTCAGCCACACGGGAAGCTTGTTCACCAGGCCGAGCCCGGGCACGGTCAGCACGCTCACCGTCGCCAGGATGAGGAGCTTGTCGGCCATCGGGTCGAGCCAGGTGCCCAGGCTGGTGCGGCTGCCCATCTTGCGCGCCAGCAGGCCATCGAACAGATCGGTCAGTCCCGCCACCGCGAACACGATGAGCGCCCAGCCGAAATAGCCGTATATCGTCAGGATGACGAAGGCAGGCGCGAGCAGCACCCGCGTGAGGGTGAGCTGGTTCGCCGGCGTCAGGACGCTCATTTCGATGAGGTGTAAAGCCGCTCGATTCGGGTGACGGCGTCGATCGCCTCCGCCCCGCTCACCGGGCGCGAGAGCTGAAACTGACTGCCGTCGGCCAACGGAAGAATTCCCGCGGCAACCGAGAGCGATGCGTCAGCATAGTGCAGATTGCTGACGCCGACATCGGCCATTTTCTGCGGACGGCTCTGCCAGTCCTTCAGCAGTTGAGGCCGGTTGGACGCGACGATCTTCAGCATCCGGGCGACGGCCTGGGCGAGATCGCTCCGCATGAGCGGCGTGCCCGGCTGGAACGTGTGATTCTCGTAGGGCTCCATCACGCCCGCGCTCGCGGTCGCCATGATCCAGTCCGCCGCCCAGTGGCTGCGCGCGTCGGTGATGACCACGGCCTGCGCCGGCGCCGAGGCGAGCAGCGGGCCCAGGCGAATGGCGACGAGCGACGCCAGATCGCCGCGCGTGATCGACAACTGGTCGGGAATGGCGCGGTATTCCGCGGGCAGCTTCAGATAGGCCACGCGTGCATCGAGGGCCGCCATCCGCCGGCGCAGATCCGCGCTGGGCTCGAGATCGTTGGCCTCGGTGTACATCTTCATGGCGCCTTCCACGTCGCCACGGGCGTCGAGAATCTCGCCGATGTGGATTCTCGACGCGGCGTCGGTCGGATCCATCGCAATCGCACGCTGGTATCGCGCGAGCGCCTCATCGGTCTTTCCCTGCTTGGCCTCGACGTCGGCGAGATCCCGCACGAGGAAGGCGCTCTCCGGCGAGGCGGCAATCGCCTGTTCGTACAGCCGCGCCGCCTCGTCGAGCCGGTTCGCCTGCGCGGCCGCCCGGGCCGCCGCCACGTTGTTCTGCAGGCCGCGCGCGCGCAGCACTTCGACCCGGCGAGCGATCGCCTGAAGCTGTGGATCGACCTTCACCGCCGATTCGAACGCCGCCAGGGCGTCGGCCTCGCGCGACGCCGCGAGCAGCGCCTCGCCACGGCCCACGAGCGCCGGCACATAGTTGGCGTTGGACTGCAGGACACGGTCGAACCGCTCCAACGCCGGCTCGGCGTTCCTGCGGGCGAGCTCGACGTAGCCCAGTGCCGTCTCGCTCGGATAGAACTGCGGCGATTTCTTCAGGACGGCCTGGAATCCCGATTCGGCCCGCGACAGATCGCCCGACTGAAACCAGCGCCAGGCATCGTCATGCTCCTTGATGGCTCCGCGAACCGCGGATCCGGCGTTCGGCAGCGTCGGCAACAGGTAGTCGGGATAGCGCGGCGCCGTCACGACGGGAGGCGTGACGGGGCGGCCACAGCCGACGGCCAGCGTGGCAGCCAGCAGACAGAGCAGCAGTCCATTGGCAATTTCGATTGACGACTGCCGCATTGATTGGCGATGCGAAATGCCATTGCAATTCAATCGACAATCGTCATCACCAATCTGGCAATTCGCCTCATCTTCCACCTGCCGCTTTGAAGCGATCGAGCACGCGCCGCGGCACATCCGCCTCGATCGCCACGCGACCGCCGGTGGTGATGTGGCTGACGACCCTGGCGTGCCGGTACACGCGCGCGATCTGCTCGCGATCCTCGGCACTGTCTTCGTCGAATTCGAGGGTGACCCGCCTGGTGTCCAGCTCGAGCTTCCGCGCGATCGCGTCGATCATTTCTTTGCGGCCCCGTGTTCTTCAGCGCCGAGATACAGAGCGCGTCAGGATGACATGCGCTGAAGCCGCTCGGCTTCGCCAGGCTCGATCAGATCGCACTTGTTGAAGACGTTCAACGTGAGGACGTTGGCGGCGCCCACTTCCTCGAGCACCCGCCTGACGGCGTCCATGTGGCGATCGCGATCGGGGCTCGCCGCATCGATGACGTGCAGCACGAGATCGGCCTCGGCGACCTGCTCGAGGGTGGCACGAAACGCCGCCACCAGCGTATGCGGCAGCCGATCGATGAACCCGACCGTATCCGACATCAGCAACTGGCGCCGGTCCGGCAGGCTCACCTGCCGCACCAGCGGATCGAGCGTCACGAACAGCGCATTGGACGCTTCCGCCGATTCCTTCGTCAACAGATTGAACAGCGTCGTCTTGCCCGCGTTGGTGTAGCCCACCAGCGCCACGAGCGGCACCGACGCCTTCTGACGCCGGATGCGGGAATGACGGCGGCGTTGCCGGATGGAGTCGATCTCCCGGGAGATAGCATGAATCCGTTGCCGGATGCGGCGCCGATCGGTTTCGAGCTTCGTTTCGCCAGGTCCGCGTGTGCCGATGCCGCCGCCGAGGCGCGAGAGCGCCGTGCCCGAACCGGCCAGCCGCGGCAGCAGATACTTGAGCTGCGCGAGCTCGACCTGCCACTTGCCTTCCCGCGTCCGGGCGCGGCGCGCGAAGATGTCGAGGATGAGCTGCGTGCGATCGATCACCTTGCGATCGACCCGCGCTTCGATCTGCCGCAACTGTGCCGGCGACAGCTCGTTGTCGAAGATCACCACGTCGGCCGCGAACCGGGTGCATTCCGAGGCGAGCTCGTCGAGCTTTCCGCTCCCGATGAAAGTGGCCGGATCGGGTGTGGGACGCTCCTGAATCATCTTCAGCACGACGGTCGCACCGGCCGCGGCCGCGAGCCCGGCCAGCTCCTCGAGCGAATGCTCCGCATCGGCCTTCTTCGAACGTCGAAGCGCCAGACCGACGAGCGCGGCTCGTTCGCGCGGCTCGCCGTTCGACGACACGTGGCGTGATGGCATCAGAATCTCGAAAATTCTAGCACGCGGTCCCACGCAATCGCGCCCGCGCGAACCAGCACGGGCTCCTCGCCCGTTGCATCGACGATCGTGGATGGAAGGCCGCCAGGCGTCGGGCCGGCATCGATCAACACGTCGAGGCCTGCGCCGAGCGATCGCACGACATCTTCCGGATTCGATGGCGGCGGTTCACCCGAGATGTTCGCGCTGGTGGACGTAATCGCGTGGCCGGCGCTGGCCGCAAGCAGCCGCGCCACGCGATCGGAAGGCACCCTCACCGCGACTTTGCCGGTCGAGAGATGTACGTCGTCCGACAATCGCGGCGAGGCGGGAATGATCAGCGTCAGCGCGCCGGGCCACGCCCGCGACGCCAGGCGCCAGGCGAGCGGCGTCAGGGTGCCGACGTGGTCGACGATCTGTTCGACGTTGGCGGCAATCAGCGGCAGCGGGTGATCGGCCGCACGCTCCTTGAGCGCGAAGACCTTCTTCACCGCCCACGCCGCGCGGGGATCGGCGGCCAGTCCGTAGAACGTTTCGGTGGGAAACGCGACGAGGCCTCCGCCGTGCAGTGCGCTGACGGCCGCGACGAGATCGTCCGCCGCGGCGGCGCAAGGGTCGACCCGCAGCCGGATCATGAGCGATAGGCAGGAAGCTCACAGCGCACCGGTCTGTCGGTGCGATACCCGAGCACGTAATCGGCCTGCATCAGCTTGTGAATCTCGCGCGTGCCCTCGTAGATCACGGCGCCCTTCGCGTTGCGGTAGTAGCGCCCCACGGGATACTCGTCGGAGTATCCGTTCGCACCGTGAATCTGGACGGCGTCGGAGGCCGCGCGCTCGGATGAGACCGTCGCGAACCACTTGGCCAGCCCGGTTTCTCTGGTATTGCGCTGCCCGATGTTCTTGAGCCACGCCGATCGCAGCCAGAGCAGCCGCGACGCCTGATAGTCGGACTCCATCTGCGCGATCATTTCCTTCACGAGCTGGTGCTGGCCGATCTCGACGCCAAAGGCGCGGCGGTCGCGCGCATAGCGTGCGCTCGCGTCGCGGCACGCGCGAATCAATCCCGTCGCGCCGGCGGCCACGGTGAGACGCCCCTGATCGAGGGCGAACATCGCAATCTTGAAGCCCTCGCCCGGTTTGCCGAGGACGTTCTCCTCGGGCACCTCCATGCCGTCCATCTTGAAGAATCCGGTGTTGCCCGCGAGGATGCCCCACTTGTGCGTCAGCGTTCCGCTCGAAAACCCCTTGAACGCCCGTTCGACGATGAAGGCGCTCAGGCCCGACGGATCCTTCTGACGCTTCTTCTCCAAATCGGACCAGGCGATCACGAGGAACGTGTCGGCGACGTCCGCGAGCGAGATCCACATCTTCTCGCCGTTCAGGACGTACCGATCGCCCCGCTTCTCGGCCGTCGACTGAATGCCGCGCGCGTCGCTGCCCGCCGACGGCTCGGTCAGCCCGTAGGTCGCGATGCGCGTCCCCTGCGCCTGCGGCACCAGATACGTCTGCTTCTGCGCCTCAGTACCCCAGGCGAGCAACGACAGGCTGTTGAGCCCGACGTGCACCGACAGAATCACCCGCAGCGAGGTGTCGACGTACTCCAGCTCTTCGCACGCGAGGCCGAGGCTGATGTAGTCCATGCCCGCGCCGCCGTACTCGGCGGGCACCGAGATGCCGAGCAGTCCGAGCTCGGCCATCTTCGGAAACAGCGCGCGATCGAAGCTGTGCTCGCGATCGAGTTGCTGGATGCGGGGCGCCACTTCCTTTGCGGCCCACTCGCGCGTCGATTGCTCGACGAGCCGCTGCTCTTCGTTCAAATCGAAATTCATCGGGGTAGATCCTAACAGGAGATTAGGAGATTAGGAGATAAGAGACTTTTGATCAAAAAACTCCTGATCTCCTGATCTCTTGTTGATGTGTCTTCTTGCTATGTCTTTCGGATGGTGACCGGCGCGCCGCGGGAAAGGTTGAGGCGATCGCTCGCGTTGCCGGCGTTGACCGCGATCTCGAGGTGATCGGTGCTGCCGAAGAGCGCGCAGACCTCGTCGGCCGCCGCTTCGGCATAGGTGGCCACGACGCGCCCGATCCGATGGGCCGCGGCGGATATCTCGATGCCGTCGGCATTCGCGAATTTGTCGAACATCTTGCGATCGATGTTCGTGACGAGGTTGCCGAATCGATCGACCCGCAGCACTTCGCCGGTCAGCACATCCTCGGCAATCTGCGGAGCCGGAATCGCAATCTGGTGAATCGCGCCGGCCGAGCGCCCGAGCGCCGACAAATCGATGCCCTTGGCCAGCCACCCGGCCGCCGGCGCAAAGCGGTCGCGCCCCTCGAACGTGCGGCTCACGGTGGCCCGGGCATATCGCCGCTCGGTGAGCTCGACGACACGCCGGGCGGGCGTTTCCTTGAGCACGGCCGTCAACACGCCGTTGTCCGGGGCCACGAACCGGTACTCGCCGGTGTCGGCCGCGATGCCGCGCCGGGCCGACCCGACGCCCGGATCGACGACGACCAGGAAGATCGTGCCCGTGGGAAAGTACTTATAGCTGGCAGCCAGCTCGAGCGTGGCCGTCAACATGTCGTGCGCGGGGATGTCGTGCGTGATGTCGACCAGCGTCGCCTCGGGGCAGATCCCGAGGATGACGGCTTTCATGGTGCCGGCGTAGTGATCGCGGGTGCCGAAGTCCGTCAGGAGTCGCGATGACGGGTCGAGCCATAGCTCGTCCCCATCATACGTCACCGGCTTTCGACGGGCTTCACTGCGTTTGCGGGATTTTTCTGAAGAGGAATTCGCGTACGTTGTTCTTCAGCAGAAACGATTCGGCGACCTTCAGCCCCTCGAACATCCGGATGATGTCACGGTTGGGCAGCGCGTTCTGTTTCCGCCCGGTCGACGAATACGGACGTTGCCGCACGGAGTCGTCGCCGAGGATGACGTACTTCGAGAAGCGCGCGTCGTTCGAGCCGATTGTCGCAAAAAAGGACAGGAGCGCGCCGTCGGTCCGCAGGATCTTGGTCAACGCCGACGCCAGGACCTGCGCGGATGGGAGATCGAGGAAATCGAACAGATTCCAGCACAGGATACCGTCGACGCTCTCGGGCATGTGCTTCAAGCGCGTCTTCAGATACTCGTGGAGGGGTGTCTCGCTCCCCTTCGGATGCCGTTCGACGTCGGCGAACAGATCTTCGAGGATGATCTTGCACCCGAGGCGTTCGCCGAGGAACGTCACGTTCGAGCCGACCACCGGACCGAGGTCCATCAGGTACAGGCGACTCCCGCGACGTCAGGCTCGCCAGGAACTTGCGTAGAACCTTCGTGGGAATCAGCTGGCCGGCGTCTGAAACGGCGGCGGCCGCAGCCGCCGCCTCGTTTCGTTCCTTATTGCGCAGATCCCAGAGCAACTAACCCACCTTCTGGGCCTGCTGGGGCGTCTGCTGCATGACCGGCTGCGGAGCCGGCTGAGGCTTCACTTCGGCCGGACGCGGGCCCGAAGAAACCTGCTTGGCCTTCTGGGCCATGTCGACGCTGCCGCGGAAGTGTGCACCTTCAGCAATGGCGACGCGCGGCGAGGTGATGTCACCCTCGACCGATCCGTTCTCGCGGATGTCTACCTTCTCGGTGGCGCTGACGTTCCCGATCACCTCGCCCAGCACGACGACGGACTTGGCGAACAGTTCGGCCTTGATCTTGCCGTTCGGCCCGATCGTCAACACATGATCGCGGAGCTCGATTTTTCCCTCGACATGGCCTTCGATGGTCAGGTCTTCGCTCCCGTTTAACTCACCCTTGATGACGACCGATTTCCCGATGTTCACCACGTCCCTCGCGTTCTGGCTCCTGTAGGTGTCCTGTCTGACGGGCTGCCGGCCGCTGCTGCAGGAGCCGCCGCAGCCGCTTCGTTGGTAGGCACCGCCGGTTGCGCCGGTTGTCGCACTGCTTCGTCACGCTTCCACATTCTGACCTCCCCGAACATTTCGGGTTATGACAGGCGACCCCGAGGCGGTCCCGGGTCGTGAGGGGGTACGCCAGTATATGTAAGCGTCCCCGGCCTGTCTAGCCCTTATTTCCCTTTGAGTTAGCGCCATCTTCGCTGTGCTAACATGGCCGAAGCACATGCGCATCTACCTCGATCACAATGCCACGACCCCGGTCGATGCCGTGGCCGCCGAGGCGATGATCAACGCGCTCCACAGTCTTTTCGGCAATGCATCGAGTGTTCATTACTATGGACAGCAGGCAAAGGCTGCGATCGACACGGCCAGGAGCGCTGTGGGCGGCCTGATCGGCGCCGAACCCGCCGAGATCGTCTTCACGAGCGGCGGGACCGAGGCCGACAATTTCGCGATTCGGGGGGTGGCCGAAGCCCTCGAGGTGACGGGTCGGAAGCATCTGATTACCTGCGGCATCGAGCACGAAGCCGTGCTCAACACCTTCAAGGCGCTGGCCCGCCGGGGGTGGAAAACCACCATCCTGCCACTCGACCCGAGCGGCATCCTGTCGCCCGACCGGTTGCGCGATGCCCTGACCGACGACACGGCGCTCGTGTCGATTATGCACGCGAACAACGAAATCGGGACCATCCAGCCCGTGACAAAGCTTGCAAGCCTCGCCCACGAGCGCGGAGCCCTGTTTCACACCGACGCGGTCCAGAGCGCGGGCAAGATTCCGGTGAACGTGCGGGCGCTTGGCGTCGATCTGCTGGCCATGTCGGCCCATAAGTTTTACGGGCCCAAGGGCGTCGGCGCCTTGTGGGTCAAGCGTGGGGTCCGCCTCTCCCCTTTCTCAATGGCGGCAAGCAGGAACGCAACCGCAGGGCCGGCACCGAGAACGTCGCGGGCATCGTCGGCATGGGCGTCGCGGCCGGCGAAGCCGGCAAGAAGATGGAGTCCGAAGGCAGCCGGTTGGCGGCGCTGCGCGATCGGCTGGAAACCGGCATCCTGTCGTCGGTGCCCCACACCGAGGTGAACGGCACGCGCGACGCGCGCGTCCCCAACACCACCAACATCAGCTTCGATCGGATCGAAGCCGAGTCGTTGCTCATCGCGCTCGACCTGGAAGGGATCGCGGTCTCGACCGGATCGGCGTGCTCCTCTGGTACCCTCGAGCCGTCCCACGTGCTGAAGGCGATGAACCTGTCGAGCCATCGCGCGCAGAACTCCATCCGCTTCAGCCTGGGCGCCAGCAACACCGAGGCACAGATCGATCACGTTATTTCGGTCCTCCCGCGAGTCGTGACGAAACTTCGAAGCCTGTCCGCAGTGGGCTCGGTGACGTCGAACGTAGAATCTAGAATCTGAAAATCTGATCGAAAATCACTAGAACCTAGAACTCTGACCTAGAACCTAGAACCATGAGAGTAGTTATCGCCATGTCGGGCGGGGTCGATTCGTCGGTGGCCGCGGCGCTTCTCGCCGAAGCGGGCCACGACGTGATTGGCCTGTCCATGCAGCTGTACGATCAGAGCGGCGGCGAGGCCGGCTACGGCAGCTGCTGCAGCCTCGACGACCTGCACGATGCCGGCCGCGTGGCCCGGCGCCTGGGCATTCCGCACTACATCGTGAATTTCGAGCGCGAGTTCCAGCGGACGGTCGTCTCCAATTTCGTCGGCGAGTACGTCGCCGGGCGCACACCGATTCCGTGCGCGCACTGCAACAGCGATCTGAAGTTCGCCACCCTCCTCGACCGCTCGATGGCCTACGGAGCCGAACTCGTCGCGACCGGCCACTACGCCCGCATCGGCATCGATCCCGAAACCGGACGGCACGTGCTCTCCCGCGGACTGGACGCTTCGAAGGATCAGTCCTATTTCCTCTTCTCGCTCACGCAGGAGCAGCTGTCACGGGCCAGCTTTCCGGTCGGCCACCTCTCGAAGGACGAGGTCCGCGACATCGCCCGGCGCCTGGGCCTGCCGGTTGCCGAGAAGCCCGACAGCCAGGAGATCTGCTTCGTCCCCGACGGCGATTACGCCGCGTTCATCGAGAAGAAGACCGGCGATCTCGACGGCGGCGGCGCCATCGTCAACCAGTCCGGTGCCGTGGTCGGCCGCCACGCCGGCATCCACCGGTTTACCGTCGGCCAGCGCAAGGGTCTTGGAATCGCCGCCGCGGAACCCCTGTATGTGCTCGAGCTGCGGCCTTCTGAAAAGACCGTCGTCGTGGGACGGCGCAGCCGAGCTCGAACGCGCCAGCCTGACCGCCTCGCAGGTGAACTGGATTGCCGGTACCCCTCCGGTCGCGCCGCTGCGCGTCACTGCTCAAATTCGCCATCGGCATCAGCCCGCACCCGCCACGGTTCGCGCCATCGACCACTCCCGCGCAGCGGTCGAGTTCGACAACCCGGTGATCGCCATCACGCCCGGACAGGCTGTCGTGTTCTATTCTGAGACGGTCGTCGTGGGTGGAGGGTGGATAGACTGACGCACCATTGAGATTGGCAGATTGGCAGATTGGAGATTCAATTCAATCCGGCAATCTGCAATCTGCGAATCTCGCAATGCGAGTTTCTTAGAGGCTCGCCGGTCATTCTGAAGATCGTCCACTCGTCCATCGCCCGCGCGCCCATCTTCTTGTAGAAATTGATGGAAGGCTCGTTCCAGTCGAGCACGGCCCACTCGAACCGGCCCCAGTTCCGCTCGACCGCGATCTGCGCGAGGTGCTCGAGCAGCGCGCGGCCCGCGCCATGGCCTCGCGCCTCGGGCCGCACGTACAGATCTTCCAGATACAGACCTGGCTTCCCCAGAAATGTCGAGAAGTTCGCGAAGAACAGCGCGTAGCCGACGGGCTCGCCGTCGAGGCTGGCGATGACGGCTTCGACGACCGGATGCGCGCCGAAGAGCGCCTCGTGAAAGTCCTCTTCGCGCGCGACCACTTCGTGCGCGAGCTTCTCGTAGGCGGCGAGCTCGCGGATGAACGTCAGGATCAGCGAGACGTCGGCTGGTGTGGCGCGTCTGATCGAAATCTGGCGGCTCATTCCATCTTCACGCTTTTCCCGTCGAACGACGCGATCTCGAGCTTCGTGTCGTAGTCCACGACCGTGATGCGATAGCCCGCGTGCTTCGTCTCGCAAACCGTGGCGAGCCCGATGAGCATGTTCCGGCGCTGCTCGAAATTGTATTTCGTCCAGACGGCCCTGTTGACCCACGCGGTGGTCTTCGCGCACTCGTAGTCCACGAGCACGCCGTTGGTCATCATGTTGCTCACGAGCGCCATGCCGAGCGGTCCCTGGTCGGGCGGCAGGTCGGTGCTGGGGCTCGACTGAAAGAACAGCAGCACGAGGAGCAGCCCGAGGGCTCCCAGTCCCACGATGAGTCCGAGCGGCGTCGCCGCTCGCTTGTCCGTCTTTTCCGGTTCTGTCTTTTCCGGGTCCGTCTTTACCGGTTCTGGCATATCAGGTCCCGAGCACTCTCAGTTCGGCAATCGACCAGTAGAAAATCTTGTCATCTTTCGTCAACCGCATGCGCAGCAGCCGCGCGGGCGTCGGCGGAAACCGGTATTTCAGCGGCAGATCCCGTGGCGACTCAAAGGCCGCCACGAACGCCAGCCCGGCGCTTCCGCCCTGCCAGATTTCCTTCCACGTCGTGCCGTCTTCGGACGCCTCGATGACGAGGCCACGTGGAAAATCGTCCACGAATGGTCCGAGCCAGGTGTCGATGCCCGTCACGGTTCGCACCGCGCCGAGATCGATCTCCACAGCCGTCCGCGTGGTCTGCGGGCCCGACTCCCACCGCGTCGTCCGATCCTGATCGATCATCGAGGCGACGGCCATGTCGTTGACGTTCGGCCTGATCACGGCCACCGTCAACGGCCGCCCGGGCGTGGAGGCGGCGCCCGGCAACTCGGTGGGGGTGACGCGATACAGCGACTGCTGCCCTTCGGTGCATATCAGGCGGGCGTTCGGATGTGACGAGACGTACCGATCCCAGTGTCCTTGCGGATCTGGCTCGCGATCGACGATGACGTCGGTGACGCCGCGGGCCGCCAGATATGTCAGCACGTCGGGATCGCGCAACGTGAGCCCGACTCTCAGCGCGGCATAGTGCGGCGGAAAGTATCCGCTGTAGCCGTTGACGACCGGCCGCTTGTGCGACATCTGGCGGTACATCGCCGAGACGTCGGGATAGGTGAATCCCAGCGGCAGCTCGAGGATGGGGCCTTTCGCGTCCCCCGCACAGTCCAACGCCTTGAACGTCTTCGGCGTGTCCGCCAGCGGCATGGCCCACATCCAGGTGTCGGCCACGATCGAAATCGAGACGATCGCGGCCAGCGCCAATCGGTTGAGTCCAATCCTCGAGGCCAGGCGATCGAAGACGATCGCTCCAACGACGGCCAGGCACAGCGTCGTCGTCATCCAGAATCGGGCCGGCACACGCAGCGAGTTGAATCCCGGCAGATACATGAGCAGCGCATAGGGGCCGCGATACATGAGCGGGTTGCCCATCAGCGTCGGCGTCGGACCGAAGCTGAAGAGCCACATGACGAAGCCTGCCAGCGCGTAGAACGCGAGCGCCGATCGTGCCGCGTACGCGCGCCGGAGTCCGGGACTCGTCAACGCCAGGCCGGCGGCAAGCAGCAGCGAGAAGGTGAGCGGCTTGATCGGATTCGACACCGAAAGCAGGCGCACGCCGAACGGCTCCAGCCGCCACGAGCCCATGACGACCGCGCTGAGCGAGACAAGCGCGGTACCCACCGCGAGCACGCTCAGGATGCGCCGCGCCACAGCCCAGCTGCGCACCTCCGGCCGCTCGCGATCGCGCACGAAGATCGCGCCGGCCACGACGAGCAGGACGATCGTCAGCCCCGGAAACAGCTCGCCTTCGGCGCGCTGGTACACATGGAGCGAACCCCAAAGCGCAAGATGATCGGACGCATGCAGCAGAGCCGCCACGTCGGCGCCGAAGCCGCGAATCGTTTCCAGATCGCGGGAGAAGCCGAACGACTCGTGAATCGCACGATACCGCAGCAACAACGGCAGCATCAGCGCTACCGCCGCCGCCCACGCCGCGCTCGCGGCGGCAAACTCGCGCCACCTGGTCCATGGGCTCGCGAACCACAGGATCCACATGCCCACGAAGACGCTGAAGAACAGCAGGTAGTAGCCGTTGCAGATGCCCTGCAGGAACCATCCTCCGGCAAATAACGCGAGCCATCGCGGCCGCGGATCGCGGAGATAGCGATGCAGGCCAAGCAGGGCAAACGGCATCGGGAAGGACGCCAGCGACTGAATCTGCGGAAGGTGCGCGATCCGATAGGGCGCAAATCCGAACAACAGGCCGGCGACAAAGGCGGCATCGCGCCGGCCCGTCAGCTCGTACACCAGCAGAAACGCTCCGAGCGCGCTCAGCGGGAATGTGAGCAGGAACACGATGTTGTACGCCGTTTGCGGTCCGGCCCCGAGCCACGAAAGCGGCGTCGAGATGAGGCTGAGGCCGAGAAGGTTCTCGGAAAAGCTCAGCACCCCCGCCGCGGGGTAGAAGGCAGGGGCGTTCCACCACGCCGAGGAGAACGGCATGGTCTGGCTGTTCCACCAGAGGATCCAGGTATTGAGAGAAGGATCGCCCGCGTCGTTGGGGAGCACCGTCGAAATGTGCAGGACCAGCGGATATGTCAGAACGATCGTGATGACGCCGTACGCCAGAAACGCCAGCGCGCCTTTTCTCATTGCGGGGCGGCAGGTCCGGAGTCCTGCAACTGGAAGATCAGGACCTCGGGAAGGCTCGACACGCGCGCGAGCGGCGCCCAATCGAGGCGCCCCAGCCGGTTGTTCGGGGAAAAGCGCGCCTGGAATTCCTTCTGTTCCCAGTCGTCGACGACGAGGAAGGCCGGATGTCCCTTCGCCGCGAGATCGTGAATCGCCGAATCGAGCTCGCCGGCCGGCAGCCAGTCGTACCGCAGCGTCGTGCGGTGCGCGTAGTACCGCACGCTGCCGCTGTGCTGCACCGAGAGCACGACCGCATTGTCGGGCGTGCGCGACGCGACCTCCGCGGCAGCACGCACGTGGCGCTGCTCGCCCTGGGCCACGTTGAAGATGCCGGTGTTTCGACCCATGTGGACGCCATACCCCATCATCACGGCACAGATGAGCGCCACGAACGTCACACGTGCCTCGGCCGGAAGCTTCTGCGACAACCAGATGAGGGCGGCCGCCATCAAGACGAAGAGCGCAGGATAGGCCGGCAGCAGGAACCGGAGGTAAAACCAGTGATCGAAGACGGCGTAAAACAGATATGAGAGGAACGTGAGCCCGATGAGCACTCCCAGACACTCGCGCGGCGGCATGCCGGCAGTCCGCTCGCGAAGGGCTCCCTTGACGAAGAGCGGCACCAAAGCCAGCAGGATGAGCGGCGTCTGCGTCTCGAGGAGCCAGCGCAGGTAGTTGAAGAGATTCCCCGGCAGCGAGCTCACCGAATACGACTCGAAGATGGTTCCGTAGCCGAAGGTCAACGGCCCGTCGTACAGGTAGGTGTTGAGCGCCATTATCGCGATCAGCGCGGGCGCGATGCCCTTGGCATATCGCAGCAGATGCGTCTCGGGATCTTTCTGCCACGCCACCACCGGCAGGAACGCCAGCGGAAAGAGATTGGGACGGATGAGGAGCGTCAGTCCGGCCGCCCAGCCGGCCGCCATGCTGCGCTGCTTCAGCACGAGCCAGCACACCAGCGTCCACCCTGCGGCCGCCTGGAATGTCGGACATCGGCTGCAGAAGGTGCGCCAGAAATACCGGCGACGCCATCAGCAGCAACGCCGCAAGCGCCGCCGTGCCGCGGCTGCCAGTAGCTTCCTTTCCGAGCAGGTACGTCAGCGCCAGCGTCAGCGCCCCAAAGACGGGAACCACATAAAAGGGTCCGTTGTCGCCGAAGATCGCGAGGAAGAGCGCCATCACGATCGGGAATCCGGCCGGATAGGTCGGCACGATCGTACCGTCCGGCGATGCCGGACGGTACCCGAGCGGCGAGAACATCCACTCGCGGTTCTTCCAAGAGAACTCCTCGACCAGAGGCTGCGCCAACCGCAGCGTGCCGGAGAGCCACGCTCTGGCCTGGCTGACGTATCCGTACGAGTCCGAGCCGGCCGCCGCGAAGCTTCCGAAATGCACCCCGAGGAAGAACGCGAGCACCGCGACCGCTGGAAGCACGACCGGTGCGGCCTTCGCAACCCAGCCGATGAGCCATCGGCCGTCGGTTTCACGATCGGCGCGCGGATACTGCCAGACGTACCGCCCGCCCAGCGCAAGCCCGATGAGCAGCGGCCGTAGCGGCTGTCTCGAAGAAATCCGTATGGGACCCAGCATCCAGCCCACTCCGCCGCTGAAGTAGGCGATCACCGCCCAGACGGGCAGGAGGCAGGCGAGAACGTAAAGAAGACGGCGAAGGGTGACAGACTGTGTCATTTTGGCTATGGGATGGTAACCTACCCCTCATTCCTGAGGAGGATCTATGAAGCTTCGCGCGCTGCTCCTGCTGCTGCCGCTCGCCGTGTCCCTCCAGGCGCAACAACCGTCCCAGCCGCCGGCCGTCCGTTCACCGGAAGTGGCCGCCGACCGCCGGGTGACGTTCCGCGTGCTCGCCCCGAACGCGTCGAAGGTGACCGTGTTCTGCGAGTGCCTGACGAGCGAACCCGCGATGACCAGGGGCGCCGACGGCGTCTGGAGCGTCACGGTAGGCCCGCTCGAACCGGACATCTATGAGTACCACTTCACGGTGGATGGCGTCGATAACCTCGACCAGCGGAACCCGGTCGTCAAGTACAACAGCCGTCCGAATCTCATCGAGAGCGTGGTCGACGTCCCGGGCGCGAGCCCGATGTTCTACGACGTGAAGCCCGTTCCGCACGGCAAGGTGGAAATCCGCTACTACCAGTCCAGGGCAACGGGCACGACGCGGCGCGCGTTCGTGTACACGCCGCCCAACTACGAGCGAGCCGGCAAGGGGCTGCCCGTGCTGTACCTTCTGCACGGCGCCGACGGCGACGAGACCGTGTGGACCCAGTTCGGCCGCGCGAATCTGATTCTCGACAATCTCATCGCCGAGCGCAAAGCCGCGCCGATGGTGGTCGTCATGCCGTTCGCGTACGCCTATCCCTGGACCGCGGGCGTTCCGGGCGAGAAGCAGCGCGCAGACTTCGAAAAGGATCTGCTGACCGATCTGATTCCGTTCGTCCAGGCCAACTATCGCGTGAGCGACAGACCGCGAGAACCGCGCGCTGGCCGGGCTGTCGATGGGCGGCGGCTTGACGCTCGCGATTGGGCCGAGGCATCTCGACACGTTCAGCCGGCTGGCGGTCTTCAGCGCGGGCGGCGGCCAGAATCTGGAAAAGTCCTTCGCCGACGTGGCGGCGAACGCGAAGAACGTGAACGCACAGCTCAAGTTGTTCTGGATTGGCGTCGGCACCGAGGACGGCGCGATGGCGGGCGCCAAGCGCACCTCAGACTTCCTGAACTCCGCGGGCATCAAGCACACGTACAAGACGTCGCCAGGTGCGCACACGTGGATTGTCTGGAGAAAGTATCTGAACGAAGTGGCGCCGCAAATCTTCCCGCCCAGTTCTACGATACACGTCGGTTCGTCAGGTTCGTGGGTTCGTAGGTTCGTGAGTTCGTGAGGTTCTGGGTTCGTCGGCGAACCCTCGAACCCACGATGACCACTTACGAACCGACGAACCCCACGAACTTAACGAACCTACGGACTTCGATTTATTTCCTGATCTCCAACAAGTTCGAAACGGTGTAGTCGGGCGCCTTCTCCTTGGCGATGCGCTCGGCTGCCGCCTTCTGCGCCGCCGTCGGCACGTGACCCTTCAGGGTGACCGTCTTCGTTGCCCCGTCGGTGTCGACGTTGATGTCATTCGCGTCGAGGTTGTCGGCGTCGATCAGCGCCGTCTTGATCTGCATCGTCTGCGCGGCGGCGTCGAGCGTGGCGCCGACCGAGTGGGTGGCGTCTTTCGTCTCCTGTGCAACCCGATCACCGGCCCGTTCCATGGCCTGACCGGCTTCGCGCGCTTCCTGCTTCGCCCCAGCGTTAGCGTCGCGCGCTTCCTCTCGTGCGGCCGCGGTGTTCTTCTCTGTGTCCTGCTCCACGCCGCGCGCGGTGTTCTGACAGGCTGCAAACAGCGACACGGACAGTAATGCCGCTGGCAGGCCCAGCGATGTGATTCGGCTCTTCATGCATTCCTCCTCAAAGTGTACAGACAGCGGACATTTCGTCCTGCCTTCCACAGAGGAATGAGCAAAACGCTCGCCAGTTATTGCTTCTTTTGAATCGAAAGGCGTTGGGAGGCCTGTTGGTTCGAGGCAGGACGCTCGTGAGTGTGCGCTTTCGCGCCCTCGTCAGCCGGCTGCGGGCCGACGGGCGTGACGAGCCGCTCGACGATCGTCCTCGAATGTTTTTCTGATTTTGATTCCCATCGACGTCTGGGAGACCGAATCGCGGGATTGATGCTAGCACAATCAGCGTGGCGCACGATCGCGTTCCGCGGTGCTTCGCTGCATCAGATCACGACAAGTGGCAATCGAGGTATGGAACTTGCTCAAGACTTCGCGCAAGAGCCGAATCCGTGCGTGTCGTGACCATCAAACATCCACCACTTGCCGTCGAGGGCATCACCTCTGACAAGTCGATGCTCGGCCAGATTTACGATCTGCCCGCACAAGTCGCGATTTTGATGATGGCCGCCGGCTGGGTGCGAGGCGAGAGCCGCACGCACGGCAGACGTGAGCAGGACGTATCGATCGTGCACAACCGCCGTCAGGCGACTGACCGACGTTCAATCATTGCGTGACGGTCATTCGAGTCTGGCGAAATCGATCGCCGCCCGCCCGTACTCCTTCCCATCGGACACGATCCTGACCGTCAAGACCCTGTCGGCGATGGAGAGCGCGTTGAAAGAATGTCTCGATCGTCGCACCGTAGATGTAATCGCCCGCATTGCGCCCGATGGACGACGGCGCGACGTGCGGCGTGCGGATCGCGTTGACAGCCAGCAACGACGGGTCGCCGAGCAGGATGTCGAAAATCGGAAGCATCACGTAGGAATTCTGGGGATGGAATCGCAGGCGCGCCCGAATCGAGACCTGGCCGGCAGACGGCTTGAGCAGATCCTTCAACGAGCGGCCCTTCGGATCGTAGCCGCCGCGCGCCATCATCCAGTTGCCGGCTTTCAGCTCGTCTTCGGCCGCGAGCACGAACCGCCGGTATTCGGTGATGACCTCGAGCTGCTCGATCGTGGCGTCCTTGACCGGCAGGATGTACGGGGCGTGAAAGAGCGTTCGCGCGGCTTCCGGACCGGTGGCCACCGCGAGGGCGCTGCTGATGTCGCGATCGGTCAACTGCTCGGTAAGGGCCGACATCGCCGGCTGCATGGCCAGCACGGCCACGCCAATCTGCAACCCACGCAGTATTTTTTTCAAGGCAGGAGACAGTCTACGCCAACCGTGGCACACTGATCGTATGGGCTTGATGCTTCGACGGATGCTCTCCCCGATTCTCGCGCGGCTCGGCTCGCGCACCATCCTTGGTATCGGCGGCACTCTGTTTCTTCTGAACATGATCATCCCCGATCCCCTTCCGCTGGTTGACGAGTTTCTCATCCTCGCCGGAACGATCCTGCTCTCGCGCTGGGCCGAACCGGGTGCGAAAGGTGCGCGGATGCGGGAGGTGCGTCTGGTGCGACGGGTGCGTCAGAGGCGACAGGTGCGTCGAGTGCAACAGGTGCGTGGGGTGCGGGCACGACGACTGGCCCCAAGCACGTCGGACGCAGTTCGACCGCGCGCTAGTACGATCAGTACGCAGTGTCCGGCTTCCCGCCTTCGCCACGGCTCCGGCGGGTCTCGCCAGAGCTCGCGGATGTCGAGCGAGCGCGCGGACAGCCAGACCGTCATTCGACCCGTGATCCGATTCCTCGGTGCTGGTGTCTAAGCTTTCAGTCACACACAACAACTGACGCCAGAAGGGGGTCGACATGCCCGGAACCATGTTTCAGGAATTGGTGTCTCCACAGGCACGCGCGCGCAGCAGTTGGTACACACTCCCCCTCTCGTTTCTGGTGCACACCGCGATCATCGCGGTGCTCATCGTCGTGCCGCTCATCGCCACCGACGTGCTGCCAATGCCGCGCCGCGCGCTCGAGTACATCAACAGCGACTTCACGCCGGTTGTGCCGGCACCGCCACCGGCCGTGCGCCGCAACGTCACGCCGCCGTCGGTCGCAACTCAACAGCCCGGCGTTCCGCTCGTCGCGCCCGACACGATCAGCGATCCGTCTGGCGTGATTTTTCAGCAGGACACGATCGCGACCCAGGGTCTCGAGAATGTGGTCGTTGGCTTCGGCGTCGCGCAGAATGTCGTCGAGGGACCTCCGCCGGCGTTCGCTGAGCCTTCGGCACCAGTGCGACCAGGCGGCGACATCAAGCCCCCGGCACGCATCCACTATGTCGCACCCGTGTACCCTGAAATTGCGCGACGAAACGGCGTCAAGGGCATCGTCATCATCGAAGCCGTCATCGGTGTCGATGGCCGCGTCGACAACGCGCGCGTGCTGAAATCGGTGCCGTTGCTCGACGCCGCGGCGCTCGAGGCGGTGCGCGCGTGGACCTACTCGCCGACGCTGCTGAATGGCAGGCCGACGGCCGTCATCATGACCGTGACCGTCCTGTTCAATCTGAATTGACGCCGCATGCCAAACCGGGAAGGCGCGGACCAAACCTGTTAGCCGGTTCCGCGTCTTGCCGGTCCGCAGCGGCGAAAAGTCCAGGAATTCGAGGTGGTATGGGTGTTGCTCTCCGCGTGGATCATGTCCCGCGCGACCGCCGCGCCTCTGGTGTGCCTGATCGCCGCTGCCGGCGTGCTGATATCCGCATGCAACGGAGAGGAACCTGTCGTGCCGATCGGCCCCATCTGCTCAGGGCACGACCGGCGACTCGCCCGCACCGCAGCCGCATGCGCCGCCGTCACCGGCACCAGGGCCGGACCCGGCACCACCGTCACCGCCGGCGCCCTTCACCACCGGACACGCCGACGCCAGCCGACGCCGCCACCGCCCACGCCACCACCACCGACTCCGCCGACGCCGCCGCGCAGCACGGTCAAGCTCTCTGATGATTTCGGAGGGCGCGCGCTGTTTCCGTCGAGCAACTGGTGGAACCAGGACATCTCCTCGGCTCCCGTCGACGCGCAGTCGAATGCCTATCATCGATTTCATCGGGCGCGATCGCACGCTGCATCCCGATTTCGGACCGCCGCCTTACGGCATTCCGTACATGGGCGTCGGCGGCACCGAAACACGAACGCCGGTGGCGTTCGTCGCCTATGGCGACGAAAGCGATACGGGATTTCGTGGTCAGACGGGATATCCGATTCCCGACGTCGCCAAAACCCAGCCGAACTACATCGAGGGAGGCGTACCTGGCGGTGGATCGGACGGCGACCGTCACATGCTGATCGTCGATCGCGATCAGTGGGTGCTCTACGAGCTGTATGCCGCCAACTGGAATCCGGCCCGCGAACGATGGGAAGCCGGCTCCGGCGCGATTTTCGATCTCTCGGGCAACGGACGACGTCCTGAAGGCTGGACGTCGGCCGATGCGGCCGGCCTCGCCATACTGCCGGGACTCGTGCGCTACGACGAGTCCCGCCGCGGGCGGGTGACTCACGCGCTGCGTGTCACCGTGCGCGCGACGAACGGCCACGTGTGGCCGGCGTCGCATTCGGCCGGCAGCCGCTCGGGCGCGCTCCCGATGGGCGCCCGTCTCAGGCTCAAGGCTTCGAAAAACCTCTCGGGCTACCCCTCGTACATCCGCGCCATCTTCCAGGCCATGCAGACCTACGGGCTCATCGTCGCCGACAACGGCAGCGACATGTACATCACCGGCGCGATGGACGGGCGCTGGAACAACGGCGAGCTGAACCCGGCGTTTCGCAGTCTGAAAGCCGACGACTTCGAGGTCATTCAGCTGGGATGGCGGTAACGCGGCGGGCTGCGCTATAGTTCGCGCGCCCCCAGTGGACGCTGACACGCCGACCGGTTCGACCGTTGAGCAATACACGCTCGCGCGGACGGGCTTTCTGCTTGCCGCGATCTCTATCGCCCTTGCCGCGGGCGTGTATCTCGCCAGGCCCGACCCCGTCGGGCTTCACGGTGACGAGCCCCACTACCTGGTGATGGCCGACAGCATCGTCCACGATGGCACCCTGGATTTACGCAACGCCTACGCGCGCAACAAAGACGACAGCCACATCTTTTACGGACTCACCCCGCACGTCCGAATCGTCAGACACCGGTGGGCGCCTTTTCACGGCGCCGGTCTGGCGATCGTGCTGGCAGGACCGTACTGGCTCGGTGGGATCCTCGGCGCCAAGTTGATGCTTTGCCTGTTGGCGAGCATTCTTACGCTCGCCCTTTACGGGTTTCTGGCGCGTCGTCTTCCGATCGAGCCTGCGGCCTGGATGACGCTTGGCCTCGTGGTGTGCCTGCCCTTTCTCTTCGGCGCATCGCAGATCTATCCGGATCTCATCGGCGGAACGCTCGCCGCAAGTCTCGCCGTCTTTCTGATTCACGCGGGCGAACGGCCCCGCACGGCGGCAGGCTGGGCGCTCTTCTGGCTCGCCGCGGGCCTCTTTCCGTGGCTGAACTCGAAGTATCTCGCATCGACCGCGGTTCTCGTCCTCTGGGGTCTCGGCATTCGATGGCGGGATCTGACGACAAGGCCGCCGCCTGAGCCCGCTCGAAGCCGACGCCATCTGGCTCGTGCTGGTGGGTGTCGTGAGCCTGGCGCTCTTTCATCTCTGGGGCGTGGGCACGCCGCTGGGGCCGCGCCGCCTCAGAGAGATCGCGTCACCGTTTTCGCGCGCGGCGATGATCTTCCTCGGCCTTCACTTCGATCAAAGCCAGGGCATGTTCCTCCAGCATCCCCTGCTCCTCGCGGGCATCGCCGCCCTTCCCGTGTTCGCCTGGCGGCGGCCACTGGATGCGCTCGGCTGGTCTGCACTGTATGCGTCGTTGATCGTGCCGAACTCGCTGGAACTGGCGCGGTGGGGCGGCGGCGGACCGGTTGGACGCTTCGCGTGGTCGGCAGAGTGGCTCTGGGCGATCCCGATTGGAGTGGCCATCGCCGAATTCCCGGCCGCGCTCCTCCGCTTCGTCAGGCCCGCCGTCTTCGTGTCGCTGGCGTATCAGGCTCTTCTGAGTCTCAGATGGCTGGGCAATCCGCCGTTGCTGTTTCCACACTTCGAAGAGAACCTCGCCCTGCGCGACAGCCTGTTTCCGCTCTCGCTGCGCCCCTTCGTCCCCTCGTTCTATTTGTGGGACTTCTCGAGCTACTGGACCTATCCACCCAACGTTGAGGCGTACGTGCTGGCGGCGGCGCTCGTCGCCATCGGCACGGTATCGGTTCTCGGACACGCCCGCACTCGCCGTAGTAGTTGACATCCTTCCTGTCCGGGTCTAGCTTTCTGCAACACACTCCAGTCGTTGAACCCTTGGGCGGTCGTTCGTACCCTTTGTCGCCGTGTTTTCAGGTTGCCGGTTTCCCGCAGACGCAATCGGAGGCAGAAAAGGAGCGATCTCATGTCTCGACCACTTGGCTGGGCACTCGTCCTGAGTCTGTTCGTCGCCGTACCCCCGCCGTCCTTTGCCCAGACCTTCGGGCAAATTTCCGGTTCGGTCACCGATGGAAGCGGTGGCATTCTCGTCGGGGCGACGGTCGTGGTCACCAACACGCAGACCAACGCGGCGCGTGAAGTGCAGACCAACTCGGCGGGCAGCTATCGGCTTCCCCAATCTGCTCCCCGGCATCTACAGCGTCAGGGTGGAACTGCAGGGGTTCCAGAGCAAGATCTTCAACGGCGTCGAGCTGCAGGTGCAGCAGAACGTCCGTCTGGACGCGTCGCTGGAGCTCGGATCAGTCGAGGTGGCGGTTGAGGTGACGGGCACGTCACCCTTGATCAACACCGCGGACGCCACCATCGGAACGGTCATCGAAAACCGGCAAATCGTGGAGCTGCCGCTCAACGGACGCAACTACATCAATCTCGTGTCGCTCAGTCCGAACGTGAGCTCAGACTGGGCCGGCGGTGGCGGTGGCGGCGCCTCCGGCAGGCAGGGTGGCGACCGTTCCTCGCAGAATTTCGCGGTGGCCGGTCAACGCCGCGAATACAACCAGTACACGCTCGACGGCATCGTCAATCAGGACGTGAACTTCAACACGTATGCGTTTCTGCCCTCAATCGACAGCGTCGAGGAATTCAAGGTGCAGACCGGAGTGTACTCGGCGGAATTTGGGCGAGAGGTGGCGCAGGTCAACGTCTCCACCAAGAGCGGCACGAACCAGTATCACGGGACGCTCTTCGAGTTCATCCGTAATGACGCGTTCGACGCCGCGCCCTATCAGTTCACCTCTGTTACGCCGAAAACATCACCGTTCAAGTGGAATCAGTATGGTTTCACGCTGGGAGGACCGGTACAGATTCCGGGGCTGTACAACGGCGCGAACAGGTTGTTCTTCATGTCGAACTTCGAAGGGTTCCGACTCCGCAACCAGCAGGAGGTCGTGTTCAGCACGCCGAGTGTGGCGATGCGCAAAGGGGACTTCTCCGGGGCCGGCGTAACGATAATCGATCCCCTGACACGACAGCCGTTCCCCAACAACCAGATTCCAGCGAACCGGTTGGACCCCATCGCCATCAAGCTCCTGGAGTGGTATCCCGAGCCCAATATTCCCGATGCGGGACTGGTTCGAAACTACCTCGCGCTGCAGCACCACGTGACCGACAAGGATCAGTTCACGGGGCGCGTCGATTTCGTTGAAAGTTCGAAGTCATCCTGGTTCGGCCGCTACAGCTGGACCGATGAGTACGTGCTCGCGCCGAACCTCAAAGACAACGGCCAGGTCGTCGGGACGAACGTCAAGCAGGCGATGGTCTCCAACACGCGAACGCTGTCGCCCAGCCTTGTCAACGAATTCCGCTTCGGCACGACCAAGTTCTACAACAACCTGGCGCAGGAGCTGCAGTACAAGCGTAACGTCCACGAGGAAGTCGGGCTCGGATTGTTCATTCCTCCTCCGATTAGCTGGGGCCTTCCTAACATGTCCGTCGGCGGCGTGTTCAGCGGCTTCGGCGATAACCCCTCGCTGCCGTTCACCGGCAACAATTACGTGTTTCAGTTCATCGACAACGTCTCGTGGATTCAAGGGCAATCATTCCATGAGGATGGGTGCGGAGGTCCGCAACGATCACTACAACATGATCGGCACGCAGGAAATCCGGGGCTCGCTGAACGATAGACCGGCCTGCGACCGGTTACGGCTTCGCCGACTATATGCTCGGCATGATCTCAGGAACGCGAAGCGCCGGCGCGCTCGGCGAAGGCTGGTACCGCACGATAAGCCAATCGTACTTCGTTCAGGATACGTGGCGGATCAGGCCAAACATCACGCTCGATCTTGGACTGCGTTACGAATACACACCGCCCTGGACCGACGTGAAGGGCGAGATGATGAATATCTGGGTCCCTCCCGGCTTCGGCACGTCTTCGCAGCAGGGCAAACCCTGTTTCGTGCGGGTCGGCAGCGGCGATCCCTATGAGAACGTGTCCACCCGCTTCGACCCGGCGATTTGCGTCACGCGTGACGGCCGCCTGGGAGACCGACTGGTCCAACCCGACCATAACGACTTCGCGCCTCGCATCGGCGTGGTGTGGAGCCCGTCGGCGAAGACGACGGTGCGGACCGGTTACGGCATTTTCTACGCGCAGGATTCGACCAATCCGGTCTTCGACATGAGCCGCAACATCCAGGGGCGCATCACCGCACAAAGCTCGACGCTGACGCTCGCGCAGCCGTATGACGGCGGCGCGACGAATCCGTGCGGCGTCAAGATGCCACCCCAGGTGTGTGTCACGGCACCGCAAGTGCTGGGCAACGAATACGACCGTCACACGCCCTACGCCGAACAGTACCTCCTCAACTTTCAGCGGGAAATCGGTGGCAGCACGGCTGTGGAGATCGGGTACTTCGGCAGCCGCGGGCACAACCTGCAGCGGTTCATCTCGCTGAATCAGCCAGAGCCCGGCACGAGCCTGCCGATTCTTGCTCGTGCTCCCGCCCCGGAGCTGGGAAACTGGCAGTTGATCGCCGGCGTGGGCCACTCGACGTACAACGGCGTATCCGCGAAGCTCACGCGTCGGATGGCGAAGGGGTTCTCAGGTCTGGCGTCCTATACGTTGTCGAAGTCCATGGATAACGGCAGCGGGCTTCGCAGCCCGGGCGAACCATTGAAGCCACAGGACGGTGATTGCTGGGAGTGCGAGTACGGGCCGCTCTGTCTTCGACGTTCGGCATCGGGTAACCACGTCGTTCCTCTACGAGCTGCCCTTCGGTGACCGGGCGCAAGTACATGTCGCAGGGTGGTGTGCTCGACTTCCTGGCGGGTGGGTGGCAGCTCGCCGGCATGTTGAGAGCATCTTCGGGATTCCCGCTCACGGTGACGAACAGTGTCGATCGATCGAATGACGGCGCACGGCTACGATCGTCCGAGCGCAGTCTCCGGGGTCAGCACCGACGTGGACAACCCCAGCCCCGCCGCCTGGTTCAACGTCTCCGCGTTTCAAATGCCCGCGCTCGGCACGTTTGGCAACCTAGGCCGCGCCACGCTCACCGGTCCGGGAGTGTTTACGATTGATTTCTCGGCGCTGAAGAACTTCCAGTTTGGCGGCAGCAAGTACGTTCAGTTTCGAATCGAAGCGTTCAACCTGTTGAACACGCCGAATTTCGCCGATCCCAATACCAACTTTGCCATGAGCGATTGGGCCGCCGCCGGGAACAACGGAATCCCGAAGCCCGGTGGCGGTGCGTTCGGCACGATCACTTCGATCCGGGGCACCGTGCCGATGCGGCAGCTGCAGTTCGGATTGAAGTTCGTCTTCTAAGCTGACCACGGCGCAGAGAGCGAAGCCCATCGCTTCGTCTCTCTGCGCCGGACATGCCGACGCTCCCTGCCGTTGTTGACATCCTCAGCGCGTTCAACGAAGCTCTGAGCCCGGAGCGATGTGATGCGATCGATGCGAGTCCTGGTACTGGTAGTGATGTCGGCGGCTTCGCTCCTCGCGCAGTCGCCCTACGATGCCGCGCTGGCCGCGAAGCTCAAGGCCGACGATGAGGGCATGCGGACCTACGTGATGGCCTTCCTCAAGGCCGGGCCGAACCGCGAACGCCCGCGCGACGAGGCGCAGAAGCTGCAAGCGGCGCACCGCGCCAACATCAGACGGCTCGCGGCCGAAGGCAAGCTCGTGCTGGCCGGACCGTTCGCAGACAACGGCGAGCTGCGGGGGATCTACATCTTCGACGTGGCGACTGTCGCCGAAGCGGAAGCGCTGACGCGAACCGATCCCGCCATCCTGGCAGGCCAGCTCGTCATGGAGCTGCACCCCTGGTACGGGTCGGCGGCCCTGATGATGGTGAACGAGGTCCATTCGAAGATTCAGAAACCGCGACCCTGAGGGCAGATCATGAACGCACTTTCGATGGTCGACCTGTTCGCGATTTTTTTCATCGTCATCCTCGTCTACAGCTTCACGAATTTCAGACCGAACTGGCCGAGAGGCCCGCGCGGTCGATTCCCCTTCTAGCCTTCCTCTCGAGTGCGTAAGACGCCACAGAGCTTCGAGGCCTTCGCCGCGCAGTTCATGTCGCTGCGGAACCCCAATATCGGACGCGCCACGATACTCGAGTGGAGCCGGGCACTCCCACGCGGTGGATCCGTGCTCGACCTTGGATGTGGCCATGGCGTGCCCGTCTCAGACGTGCTGGTCGGCGAAGGCTTCGACGTTTACGGAGTGGATGCCTCGCCGACGCTCGTCGCGTCGTATGCGGCGCGGTTTCCCAATGCGCACACAGAATGCGCCCGCGTCGAGGAGTCGGACTTCTTTGGCCGTCAGTTCGATGGCGTCGTGTCAATCGGCGTGATCTTCTTCCTGCTGCCAGACGACCAGCGCCTGCTCATCCAAAAAGTCTCGCAAGTGCTGAAACCCGGCGGGAGGTTCGCGTTCACGGCTTCAGACGTCGCCGACACCTGGCCGGACGTTATGACCGGAGCGGAATCGATTTCGCTCGGGGCGGAGGTCTATCGCGGCTGGCTGCGCGAAGCGGGGCTGCTGGCGCTCAGCGACAAAGTCACTGATGAAGGTCAGAACGACTACTACTTCGCAACGAAGCCGACGTGATCGTTGCCGCCTCGGAACGGACTCAGCGCGCGTTCGGACCGACAAGCTCCTGCTGCCCGTCCCACCCTTTGTGACAGGCCGCGCAGAAGAGGATCGGATTCACCCAGTTCGGGTCGTAGCTCGTATCCATGACCTGGCCGTCCTTGATCACCATGCGCACGTTCTTCGTCGCGCCGATGTCGGTCAGCGGATTGCCTTCGATGATCGTGAAGTCGGCGAGCTTGCCGGGTTCGACGCTCCCCAGATCCTTCTGCTGACCGAGCGCCTCGGCCGCCCAGAGCGTCGCGCCCTGAAGGGCCTTCATCGGCGGAATGCCCAGGTCGGTCATCATCTGCATCTCGTAGTGCACGCTGAGTCCG
This sequence comes from Vicinamibacterales bacterium, assembly GCA_963850725.1. Classification (GTDB taxonomy): domain Bacteria; phylum Acidobacteriota; class Vicinamibacteria; order Vicinamibacterales; family JAMQPK01; genus JAMQPK01. The sequence continues at coordinate 33,332 of CAWKMQ010000011.1, read as the reverse complement.
GGAATGACGACCAGGCCCGCGTCGGTCCCGACGATGACTTTCCCGCCGGCCTCTGAGTACTTCTTGAGGAACTCGGCGATGTTGGCGTAGCCCCCGATGGTGGGTCGATTCTGCTTCGGCTCGCGGCCCCACGTCGCCTTGATCTCGGCGGGGACGAAGGCGAGCTTCGGATCCTTGACGAGCTGCTGCGCCAGCACCATCTGATCGCGCCAGCGTTCGGTGTTGCCCAGCCATCCCTGCACCAGCGTCGGGTTGATGTAGACACCCTGCTTCACCATGTACTCGATGAGCGGCGGAAAGAGCTTCGGATTGACCGCCGCTTCCGGGTTGGGCTGACGCGGGTCCTTCCCTTCCTCTTCGAGAAGCGCGCGGGCCATCGTGTTCATGTGCTCCTCGTGCTTCATGCCCATGCGACACGGCCTTCTTGATGTTCTGCGTGTGGCCGAGCACCTTCAGTCCCACGGCGTTGCTTTCTTCGATGACCGCCTTCAACTGCTCGTCGGTGATGTCCTCGGCGACCTTGATGACATCGATGCCGACCGCTTTCAGGCGCCGCACGTACGCGCGCGCCTCGGCGGCGTCTTTCACGAGGAAGCCGTCCACGCCCCGCCCGCCGGGTCCGATGATGCGCGCACCCGATATGAACAGGCGCGGACCTTTGATCAGTCCGCTCTTCAGCGCCTCGCGCTGCGCGAGGTCCCACGCCGTGTCGTTGTGAAGGTCGGTAATCGTCGTCACGCCGTAGGGCAGGAACATCGGCAGGTGCCAGTCGATCAGGTGCACGTGGGTGTCGATGAGGCCGGGAAGGATCGTCCGGCCGTTGAGACGAATGACGTTGGCGTTCGGCGGAGCCGTCACTTGTCCTCGCCGTCCGACCGCGGTGATGCGATTGCCTTCGACAACCACCACGGCATCGGCGACCGGCGCATTGCCGGTGCCGTCGATCAGCGTCCCGCCTTCGAGGACGAGCACGCGGTTCTGCGCCGCGGGCCCGGAGCTGGCGAGCACGAGGGCGACGACTATCCCGCCGATCAAAGACCTCATAGTTACCTCATTTCGTTCGAATCGTTCGCGATAGTAGCCCAGATCTCCCTGTTACATCTGCTCTTGTTTTCAGCCGGCTGTCCTGCGACCCTATGACCGCATGAAAAAGACCATCATCGGGGCTGCGGGGCTGGTCCTTCTGTTTCTCATCGTCTCTGCGCCGCAGCCGCTTGCGGCGCCGTCACATAACTCGTGCGCCAGCCTCACCTCGTTGAAGTTGCCCGACACGACGATTACGTCGGCCGAGGAAGTGACCGGCGGCGCCCTGACGCCGCGCGGCTTCAGGGAGTTGACCGGTCTGCCGGCGTTCTGCCGCGTCGCGGCCGTGACACGGCCGGCGGTCAAGTTCGAAGTATGGCTGCCCCTCGATACATGGAACGGCAAATTTCAGGGCGTCGGTAACGGCGCCAATGCCGGAACCATCGGCTACGCAGCGATGGTCACTGCGCTGAAGCGTGGATACGCCACCGCGAGCACCGATACCGGCCACCAGACCGAGAATGCCCGCGATGGTGCGTGGGCGATCGGGCATCCCGAGCTGGTCGCCGACTTCGGCTATCGCGCGATTCACGTGACGGCCGAAAACAGCAAGAAGATCGTCGGCAAGTTCTACTCGACGCCGGCGAAATTTTCGTACTTCGTGGCGTGCTCGACGGGCGGTCGACAGGCGCTCATGGAGGCGCAGCGCTTTCCGGAGGACTACGACGGCATCGTGGCGGGTGCGCCGGCCGTCAACTGGTCGCGCTTTCAGACCGGCGGGCACATGTGGGTGGCGGATGCGTTCAACAGGGATCCTGAAAGCTACGTGCCTGCGACCAAGTTGAAGGCCCTCGGCGACGCCGTGAACGCCGCCTGTGACAAGCTCGACGGTATCGCCGACGGCATCATCGCCGACCCCCGCAAGTGCACCTTCGACGCGAAGGAGCTGCAGTGTCTGGATGGCAAGGACGGTCCGGCCTGCCTGACTCCGAAGCAGGCGAAGGCGGTGAACGATGTCTGGGCAGGCTCGCACACCTCGCGGGGCGAGCTGATCTATCCCGGCTACATGCGCGGAGCCGAAGCGTCGCCCGGTGGCTGGAATGCCTACATGACGGGGACCGGTCCGCTCTCCGGCAACCACTGGGAGCAGGCGTCCAACGTGCTCAAGTATCTTGATTTTTGAAAACCCCAATTGGGATTACCGCAGCTTCGATGTCGAGAAAGATGCCGCCTTTGCCGAAAAGAAGCTCGGGAAGACCTTCGATGCCTTCGATCCGGATCTGACGCGTTTCCGCAATCGCGGCGGCCGCCTGCTGCTGTACCACGGCTGGAACGATCCGTCGATCTCGCCGCTGAACACGATCAACTACTACGAAAAGGTCGTCGCGACCGTCGGGAAGAACGGCGCCGCGCAGGACGCGGATGCGCGGACCCGGCAATTCGCGCGGCTGTTCATGGTGCCCGGCATGATGCACTGTGGTGGCGGTCCAGGACCGAACACCTTCGACATGGTAGCGGCCCTCGAAGAATGGGTCGAGCAGAAGCAACCGCCCGAGCGCATCGACGCGTCGCATTCCACAAACGGGGCAGTCGATCGCACGCGGCCGCTGTGTGTATACCCGAAGTCGGCGTCGTACTCAGGTGCGGGCAGCACGGACGATGCCGCTAACTTCGTGTGCAAAGCGCCCTGATTCGCTTCCGCCTGTCAGTTTGAATCGGCTCAAGAAGCGCCACACACGGCGAAAAATCCCCCAGCCATAGCTATCTTTCCCCACTCTGCGGGTCCAACTTCCTCCCGGTGCTTGAAATTCCCTGAAAGTCGAGGCCGCAGGTCTTGGTATCCGTCTTGCCCATGGGAGGCGCCGGGAGATGTATATGAATCACTTCGCAGCTCGCATGGCGACGGCGGCCGGAACGATCGTCCTTGTCGCGATCGTGATGACGACGTCAGGCGCCGCGCAAAGCCCCGGCGTGTCATCCGACGCCGCTTTTAGCGGAGCCACGCTGTTTGACGACTACTGCAAGGCCTGCCACGGTACGTCGGCGAAGGGCGATGGCCCGCTGGCCAAACTTCTGCGCCGAGCGCCGGCGGATCTCACTCTGCTGGCCCGCCGAAACGGGGGCACCTACTCGCCTGAGATGGTCGCGCGGATTATCGACGGACGCAAGGCGCTTGCGGGCCATGGTGGAGGCGACATGCCGGTGTGGGGTGAAGCGTTCGACAACACTGCCGACGGCGCCAAGTTGACCGAGCAGAAGATCGCCGCGCTGGTGAAATATCTGGAGTCGGTCCAGCAGAAGTGAGGGGTCGAGGCGCGGCTCCAACTCAAGGCATCCGGCACCGGCACGCATTTGGCACCTGAGGCTTCGCATTCTTCAAGGTGCGCGAAATGCTCCAACTTCACGAGAGCGCGATTACCATTTTCGCGGTGGTCATTACGACACCGAAATCCCTCTTTCCCGCCGAGATGACGATCGGACTGTCGCTTGTCTCCGCGATAGCCGTTGCGGTGGCCCTCGTTGTGGCGTTACGACGCGACAAAGAGGTAAGTAACCAGGCTAGCTGCGATGTCACGGATATCTCTCCTGCTTCACCGCCCTTTGACGCTCGTGGATTCGTGGTTCATGTGGGGTGTCATCTGGGGAGCAATTACAGTCGTTGAGCTCGCATACCTTGGTGTGCCTGGCATCGCTCTCTATGGCTGGGCGATCCCTCTCGTCTACGGCCTCATCTGCAGCGAGGACACGTGGCTCGTCATGACCGTCCTGGGACTGTTCTCTCCCCTGGCATGCGCGCGATCTGGCTCCGCATCCTTCAGAGCTGGACCTGAAGCCGGCTTTGAAAGAAGTGCGTCGCGCCACGGACACTGAAGCGGTTCAGCACGCCGTAACCGTAGGCGAACTCGAGCCGCAGTTGATCCGAGAGATACCAGTTGACCATCGGCGTCGCCCTCCAGAACCGGCCGCCCTGACAGGACCATCGTCGAGGTCGATGTAGGAGAAGCGTCCGACGAGCTCCCACGCACCAGGTCCGCCTTCGAACACCGTGCGTGCCGGTGACACCTGATTGAAGAACCCGCCTCGCGTGTTGTACGCGCGCGTCTCTCCGGTGACGAGCCACGAGACGACGGCGTCGCCCCCGTGGAACATCGGGTCGCCCGATTCCGGCGCTTTGACTTTCTGAAAGAAGTACTCCGAGCCGACGAGCAGCGGACCCGGACGGTAGTAGGCCTCGATGCCCACCATCTTCGTGTTGCTCGGCGGGGAACTTGTCGGTCTCGACGAAGTACGGCGCGATGAAGTTTTCCGGCCGCGAGCGAAGCCGCAGCTCGCCGTCATCGGGCTTCCCGTAGCGCAGGCTCATGCCGAGGTGGAGCCTCGTCCGCTCCCTGAACGCCGGCAGCCATGCGATACGTCCCACGACCTGGCGGTCGTAGGTCGAGAACGACTGCTCTTCCGACAACCAGTCGCCGTAGACGCCAACGTTCCACAGCAAGCGCAGCTTCGGCGCGAGACCCAGCCACTTCACGCCGTCGGCCAGGATCGGGATCGTCGCATCGCTGATCGTGGCGCGCTCCATCGTCCAGCCCGCGTAGCCCACCATCACCTTGTTGAGCGAGAAGCCCTCTTTGGTGCGGCCCACGAAGACGTGACCCCAGGCCTCCGGAATCTCGACCATGATCCCGGTCTCGCGGACGAGCCACGAATCCGTCGCGCCGTCGTACATGAGTCCGGACGACCAGGTGACGGGCCGCCTGAACTTGAGGCGCCCCTTCAGGAGAACCCGGCCATCGCGCAACTTGCTTTCCGAGCGCGAGCTGAAACTGCTGGGAGCTTTCGGCGTCTTGCGAGAATGCGGCGTAGTCGTAGAGCACGCCGGCACCGACGCGGAGCGTGAAGAACGGCCCTTCGTATTCGTTCCAGCGAATGAGCCGGCGGCGTGGCGTCTCGGCGTCGGCTTCACCGGCCTCGATGGTGTCATCGTCCGGTTGTACATCGCCCGCTGGTGCGCCGGCGGGTTGGGTTCCCTGGCCGGCGGCCCCCGACGCAGTGGCCAAGGTCAGCGTCGCCAGAAACAGGCACGCGCCGAACCCGCGCTTGTGATGAGCCTTCAGGAAGAGAATTATGGCCGCGATCTATCGCACGTCAGTACTTATTCCAGCTGAATGCGCTCAGCATCGAGTTGCCGACCGCCCAGAACACCTGGCTCAGATTACGATCGTAATGGATCCCGGCGCCGCCGCTGTTCCTGATGGTCGCGCCGATCATCGAGCCGTAGAAGCCGGCGTTTCCGCTCAATTCAATCGGCGCGTTAGGCGCGTACACGACCATGGCCTGGTCGCTGCCCCCGGTGATCCGAATGTTCTGAGTACCCGCGTACAGGATTTGCAACTGCGAGGGATCCATCGAGGAATTGGTGAACGAGCAGCCCGACGTGTCGAACGGATTCGACATCCAGCCGCCGCTGCTGTTCTTGCCGGCGATGTTCATCACCACGGATCCGGTTCCCGACTGGACCCCGATGTGCGAGTTACCGGTGATCGTCACGCTGTTGATGTTGAAGCTCGAGGGTGTTCCTCCCACCAGCGTCAGATTCGCGCCACCCGAGATCGTCACGTCTCCCAGCAACACCGTCGAGCCGTGGGGATCGATGGTGAGGTTGCCGCTGCTGCCCGAGCAGGTCGCCGGCGACGACAGGCCGAGCGAACCGCAAGATGCCGACGAGTTGATGTTGAGGTTGGTGGTCGGTGGCATCGGGCTCGGCGCCGCCGGTGTGGGCATGGAGATCGCCTGTGGAAGCTGAACGAGCCCTCCGGTGACGGTCGCGCCGCCACTCGACTGCAGTGCGGTCACGTTTCCCGAGCTGCAGCTGCCGACACCGACGCGCGGCGTCGACAACGTTCCGTTCACCGTGGCCTGAACCGCTTTCGGTCAGGTTGCCGTTCGTGCCGACGTTCCCTCCCGAAGCCGTGAGCCCGCCGTTGGAAGACGTAATGTTCCCCGTTCCGGAATACGTGCTCGAATCGTAGCTGTCGGTCGTGGAATTGCCCGACATGATAATCGCGCCACAGCTGGCCGCCGTGCCGAACGCGGCAAACCCCTGCGCGGGCACCTTCTGCCGCTCGAGAATCGCCGTCACCTCGACGGTCGCCGGCTTGCCCTGGGTAATCGTGCCGCTCGACACGATCTCCCACGTCTGAAGCGTCGCGGTGACGCCGCCGTACGTCGGCACCTGTTGCATGGCCAGCAGGCGCGCGTACGGCGTGAAATTCACGGTCGTGGTGCCCGACGGGAGCGATCCCGCCAGTGCCGTGTCGAAGGCCGTCTGCACTGCGGCGACGGGATAATTCGACGCGACGCTGGCGTTCGCCGACAGAATCACCGGCTGGCCGTTATAGGTCACCGGCGAAACCGTCGTGTTGTAGGCGGTGATGGGATCGGCGTTGCCACGCCGGGCGGGGCCGTGTAGGTGTTGAGCAGGTGGTTGACCGTTTTCTGCACACCCGATTCGGCGCCGTACCGCGCCTGCGACATCAGGCGATAGTTCGTGGTCGACAGGGTTTCCGTCTGAGCCATGACGAGCATCGACGCCACCGCCAGCGACATGGCCATGGTCAGCAGCAGGCCAGCACGAGCGCGATACCCCGTTGGTCGCGTAACGTTGTTCTCATAAGTCACACCTTCTCGAACATGTCACCGTCGGCCTAGGGCAGCAGCGCCGTGACCGTGGGCGGTATCGGCTGCACGCGGTTGTTCATGCCGGCGCTCGCGAGCTGCCACACGTGGAACACGTTCCGCGGCGACACGTTCAGCAGCGATTTCGTTTCCGTTTGATACTGGCCCGTCGTCGGATCCTTGATCTGCGTGCGGACGGTCAGCGTGATCGCCACGTCCAGCACGAACGTATTCGCCGCCGACCGTCGGAAGCGGGTTCGGCATGTACGTGAAGCACGCCGTGTTGTCGGGATTCGGCCTGGATGTTCTCGAGCAGCACTTGGCTCGGCCGTCACGGCCGGCTTCGCGGTCGCATCGAAGGCCATGCTGTTGCGATACAGGTTGCCCGTATTCGTATCGCAGGTGTACTCGACATACACCATGTTGCCGTCGCCGTTGACATCGCCGTACAGCTTGAGCACCGTCCCGGTCGATCCGTTGGTCATCCCCGGCGGCACGACGCCCGAGGAAAAGCCGCCGTAGACCCTGACGGGCGTGCCGGCGGCATGGGTATTCACAAAAGATGCCTGAATGGTGGCATCCGTCGCGTCGACGCTGCGGGAAATCGTGATGGTGTTGGTCGCGGTATTGACGGCCGACACCTGCACGGTCTCTTCGTTGCTCGACTGCGTGCCCTGGTCGTAGCTTCCGGGATCGATCACCAGACGTTCGCCGACGAAAATCCCGGCAGCCGACGACAGGACCGCGGTCGTCGTGCCCGCGTTGACGGTCGCGGTCAACGTGGGCGGTGTCGTCCCGGCAGCATCACACGGCCCGCCTGGCCGACCTCCTGCTGCAGCAGCTCGGTGGCACTTCGCACGCCGGCATGCATCTGGACGCGGTTGGACATCGTGCGCTGCGACTTCGTCGCATCTGCAACACGCGGTCATCACGATGCCCGACACCATCATCATGATGGCCACGACCACCAGCATTTCGATCAGCGAAAAGCCGGCCTCGCCATGGGCGGCGGGTGCACGGTGGGGTGAGGGCTGTCGGCATCGCGTTCAACATCCCGTCGGGCAGTTCGTCTTGTAGGCGGCAATCGTCGACTACCGACTTCTGGCGTTTCCCATTCCGTAGTCGATCGTCGCGACGACCGTAATCAACTTGAGATTGGACGACGGGACCGACACCTGCCAGACCCGCTTGTAGTACCAGTTGGCCGGCGGCGTCGCGGTACAGGGCGTCGCGACCGAGCACAGGATGTTGCCGGCCGCGTCGAGATAATCGCTGTAGCCGACGACAGGCGCAGCCGGATTGGAGCTTCCGCCGACGGCCAGCCCGCGTGCCGCCGTTGTTGATCGACGGGAAGACGGTCGTGTTGCTCTGCGCATCACCGTAGGTGAGCTCGAGCAACTGCTCCATCTTGTCGACGGCATATTCCGCCGTGCGCGCGCCGAGATGGCCGTTGTTCTCGGTCATCGACGTCGCCATCGCCTGCGCGCCGATGGCGCCCGCGATCACCACGATCAGAATGCCGCAGGCCACGACCAGCTCGATGAGAGTCATGCCGGTCTCGTCCGACAGGCGCGCGCGAAGGGATCGGGAATGCTGATGCGTCATTGTTGGTTCCAGGCCGGCGTCGAGGTTGCGCTCGTCCGCCACATTCGAATCGCCCCGGTCGCCGAAATCGTGGAGGCCAGCACGGCTCCGCCATCGGTGATATACAGGGCGTACTCGGCCGTCGGCGCATTGGCGGTGTCAATCGGCACGCCGCGCGAATTGAAAATGACGCAGGCCGTGTTGTCCATGGCAACTGGTGGCGAGGCATTGTCGAGACATTGCCCCGCCTGGCCGATCGCGCCCTGGGTGTTTGGCGGCGCGGTGGCCACGCTGCCGAGGCCGAACGTGTTGGTGCCCGTGAGCGTGATCGTCTGCCCCATCGTCGTCCAGGCGCTCGTTCCGGTTTTGATTTCGGTGTGATAGGTGTTCGAGCTGAGATCCACATAGAGGCGGGTGCGCGAGAAATTCGCGGCTGCCTGCATGCGCGCCAGCGACAGCGAGTTCGAGAGCGTCCGCGCATCGCCGTTGATCCGGAAATTGGCAATCACGTTGCCGACCATGGGTATCGAAATGGCGGCGATCGTCCCCAGGACGGCTGTCACGGCCAGCATCTCGACCAAACTGAAACCTGCGGAGCGATGTGTCACTCGAGTCACCGGACAGTGCGAAGAGCAAGCAAAGGGCCAGAAAAGCGGTGTTGTCCGCGCGCCTGATATCTCCTGTCTGTCCAGGGGGTTAACAGCTATTTTCTGGTTAGGATGCGAAACCTCGAAATTCCCGTTTTTGAACAACGCGTTACAAGATCGGCGGCTCGACGGTGTTCACCCAGCCGCGCCATTCGCGTAAGATGCCCGGACTCTGAGCTGACAGGTTCCTGTGTGATTGAAACGACCCGCTTACTCTTGCGGTTGCCGGAAGCCGCTGATGCTCAAGCCCTCATGGAGATCCACCAGGATCCTGAGGTGCTGGAGCAGGGGCTGGTGACGCTCACGGCACCACCCGGAGGACTCGACGTTGCTCTTCGCAATATTGACCGGATGCTGCGGCATTGGAAGGACTATGGCTACGGTCAATGGTCAGTCGTGGAGAAGGACACCGCCAACGTGGTTGGATGCGTCGGCTTCTACCACCGGCAACAGCAGTCGGAGATCGAAATCGGTTGGATCATCCGACGTTCTCAATGGGGTAACGGCTTTGCCACGGAAGCCACACGAGCGGTCATCGATTGGACGTGGCGCACGACCGATGTCAATCACATCATCAGCCTGATCCGGCCGACTGATGCTCGATCAATCAGAGTCGCCGAGAAAAGCGGTCAGCGGTTCGAGCGTGAAGGTATCGAGCCGATTAGCGGTGAGAACCGAAGTGTCTTCGGCATTTACCGACGCACTGAAGGTAGTCGGGAGCCCGGATGAGATCTGCGCCTCTTCAGGGGCGAAGCATTTCTGGAAACCGCGCCATGAATTCCCGGACCCTGCCGAGCTGACGGCTCGTGGAGATGAACTCGAAGTCGGTCGCACTGACCGCGTCGGACCGACCGTCAAGCGTAGCGGTCAATGCGGCCGGTATCACAGGACATTCATCCAGCAGCCCCATCACGCTGGCCCAGGCGGGTATGTCGAGCATCGCGATCACGTCGAGAGCATGGCGGGCGTGCCACGGCGTACCTGCTTCACCCTGTCTGGTGAGTTCGATCCGGAGGGCGTTCAGCCCTTGCTGGATGTCAACATCGCTGCATCGCAGGGTCGAGAGCGTGGAGACGAGTTGCTCGACCGCGAACATGCTGACGTCCTCGTGCAGCACCGCCCAGCCCACTTCGAACGCGGACACCAGGTCGTGGTGCATGAGAAACGTATCAGGCACACTCACGTTGACGTCGGCCGGGGACGGCGCGACGGGTTCGGGCCAGCGGGCAGGCCAATGCTCGAGGCCCAGATTGCAGATGCCAGCGGCAGCATCCGAGGCCTCTTGCGGGGTAAAGGTGCGGGATTGAATCGAGCACCCGGCCACGAGCGTATTGGAGAGGAATGCCAGCTCGTGGCTCCGCGTGAGGTAGAGGGTGTCGTCGCTATCGCGGACGTGCTCGATCAGCGTTCGGACGAGCGCGAAACGTGATGGTTGAGAATGTGGACCTTCCAGCAGCGCGCGCGGTCGCTGCGGCACCAGACCTGCCCTGGCGACAATGTCGCGGCGTGTCCTGGGCGGCGGCGGACGCCAGATGCGATCGTGTCATTTGCGGCCCGAAAGTACGCAGCCACGAGTGGATTGACCGACGGCTCGCCCCTCGAGCGCGCCGACGCTGTCGCGCCATGAGAAGGAACGCCCGCGCGTCGGCCGGCGTGCTGTATCCCTGCTGCGCGCGCCGATGCTCGCGCTCCCGGCCCACGTCATGAAGCAGTTGTTCCGGCTCCATGAGCAGGTCGTCGAGCCCGTCAACTTCCGGCGTGGAGTTGGACAACCGTCGGCACTCGCGCATCACTGCGTGAAAACGGTCGTGATGGTCGGCGTCGAGCGCGAGGAGAAGCGCGATGATGGCATCCCAGGCGTCGGTTGTGATGCCACGCACGAGATAGCCGCCCACCACGCACTCGGGACCTGTGTGCGGCGGCGCGTCGATGTCGAGTGGTTCACCATCGACGATGGCGGCGATCGCCGCCGGGTCGAAGACGCGTACGTACTGAGAGAGTCCGGCCACGACGAGGTGCTCGTCCATGGCGGCAACCGTACCAGCGGCCACGGTGCCACCGGCGTCGACCAGCACTTCCAGCCATTCGCCGAAGCGCGCTGTGTCGAAACGCTCGTCGTGTCCTGGTTGCGCGCTCCGCCAGAGATCGAGGTCGAGGACAGATGCCAACTGCGTTGCTGTCGCCGAGGCGACAATCTCTGTACAGACATCGAGCCCGCGGTGCGCGATGAGCTGATGCAGCATCTCTGGCGCGAGGTGAGGCACGAGTTGCACGAGATCTGACACATGAGGGGATTTGGGAGCGCGGCGCCGACCACGAGCGATGCTTTTCGGCATGAGCTTCCGATGATACGGGTCCCGTGACGTGACAAACAGTCTTGAACTGCACACGCCTCCCGAAGAATCCTGTACAGTTGAAGGCTTCGGGAGAGTTCTATGCGTCAGATGCGATGGATGACAACACTCGTCCTGGCCGGCACCGTGGCGGGGACGGTCGCGCTCGGCCAGAGCCCTGGGATCACGCCACGTCACGAGCACGGATACGTGCAAGTGGGCGACCGCTTCTACCTGCTCGGCGGCCGCCGCATTCAGCCCGTCGACATCTTCGACCCCGCCACCGGCACCTGGACCAAGGGCGCGCCGCCGCCGGTCGAGATCCATCACTTCCAGGCCGTTCCGTTCGAGAACAAGATCTACCTGGTTGGCGCAATGACCGGCCGCGTTCCCCACCGAGCCACCGCTGTCGAACGTGCACATCTATGATCCGGCGGCCGATGTCTGGACCGTCGGGCCCGAAGTCCCGGCCGACCGGCGGCGCGGTGGTGCCGGCGCGGTGCTCCACAACGGCGAGATCATCCTGATCGCCGGCATCACCAACGGCCACAGCGACGGACATGTCAGATGGGTGGATGCGTTCAATCCGCGCACCGGCCGGTGGCGGCGGCTGCCCGACGCCCCCCGTGCCCGCGATCACTTCCACGCCGCCATCATCAACAACAAGATCTACGTCGCCGGCGGACGCCGCAGCTCGTACGCCACGGGACAGACCTTCGAGCTGACGGTGCCGGAAGTGGACGTCTTCGATCTCGGTACGAACCACTGGTCGACGTTGCCCGCTCGCGGGCAATCTGCCGACCCCGCGCGCCGGTGCGGCCGTGGCAGTCGTCAGCGGACGGCTCCTCGTCATCGGCGGCGAAAGCGCGCAACCGCTCGCGCACGCCGACGTCGAATCGCTCGACCCGGCCACCGGCCAGTGGACTGCGCTTGCGCCGCTCTCGATGGGCCGCCACGCGACGCAGGCCATCCTGCGTGACGGACGCATCTACCTCGCATCCGGCTCGCGAACCCGTGGAGCCACCGAAGTGGACACCCAGGAAATCTATCAGCTGAACGACCGAGCTGACAGGTTCCTGGTCTGATTTGGAACGACCCTCTTACTCAGCGGCGCATCGGCCGCCAATCGAAGGCCAGAAGCAGCGTGCGTTGAGAAGATGAACCGTTGTTGTCCGACATCAGATAAAAACGGATGCCGCCATTCGGGAAGGCACTGACGCGAGCCCTTCGAAGTTGTCCACGGTAAGCGGCAGCGCCAGATCCATTTGAGCGACTCACGGTCGTGGAACGGAAAATCTGCAGCGTGATCCGATTGCCACGAAAAGGTCGTACGCGCGCAGAAGGTAGACCTCGGTGTCTTCACCGAGGTGATTCATGGCAACGAGCCCGAACTCTCCGGGCTTTTCCAACGTCCGGCCCTCTACGCACGGCAGCGTCAACCGGCACGTCCAGGTTTTGCCGTCATCTCCTCGCCAACAACGTAGGCGTCGGGTCCGGCGTCAGGATCTGACGGCAATCGCCTCCATTCCGAAATTCGACGGGAAGTTCGCCGCTGGTGACGGCACAGCACGTGGCGTTCCGCCGGCTGGGGATACAGCCAGATTCGATGGTCGCGCTCGAAGCTCACGAGGCGGTCGCCATTGCCCATATCGCCAGCCCCTCCGCATCGGCGCGCCGAGCCGGTCAGGGCCTTCCGTCCTCGCCGATCAGTGGCGCCAAACTGGCGTCCACCACGCCAATCAACCGCTGACGCGTCGAACACCAGCCTGGCGCTGAAAGAACGCCCCCATCGCCAACCGCGGTGAGTCTGTCCTCGCCTGTGACAACGATGTCTGAGAGCTCGCGGAAGCGATCGGTCTGCTTGGACGTGACCAGAGGCCACCAGCGTAGACAAAGTCCCCGAGCGCCGTGACCGACGGGTCTCCGAGGATTGAGCGGCACGACACGGCGTCGATGCGGATCGGCTGGGCCGAACAGTCGTGGAGTGCCCGTCGGCTGCTGAGCCGCCGACAGGCTTGCGATCGAACAGAATGCCAGGGCAGGCAAGACTCGTTTTGCAGCGCGAAGATTATCGAGGCAGTGGAGGATAAACCGTGGAACCTGCGTGAGTTCAGGGTCGCGGATCTGGACAGGCAATCAGCTGCGTGTGTTCTACGACTTCAACCGGGAGCTGAGCGAGGCGCGCCGTCAGGATAGATGCCGATGGTTACAGCGAGACACGGGCGTCATGACCAAAGGCCCATGACGGGCGTTCCTTTGACCAGTTCGCGGGGCTGGTTGAGATGGTTGCGGATCTCCATATCGGGATCGATGCCGAGGGCGTAATAGACTGTCGCCAGCAAGATCCGTCGGGTGCACCGGCTTCTCCTTCGGTGAAGACGCCGTCGCGTCGGATTCGCCATACTGCGTGCCGCGCGCGATGCCGGCTCCGGCGACAACCGCGCTGTAGCAGTACGGCCAGTGGTCGCGGCCGTCGGGAGCGTTGGAGTTGCCCGACGTCGAGACGCCCATCCGCGGACTGCGGCCGAATTCGCCGATGGCGACGACCAGCGTTTCCTTCAACAGGCCGCGCTGGTCCATGTCTTCGAGCAGCGCCGAAAGGCCGCGGTCCAGCTTCGGGCAATGCAGATTCTTCAACGGGCCGGAAGTTGGCGGCGTGCGTGTCCCAGGCGGTCGTCTCCGGATTGCCGTTCGCCACAGAAGGCCAGTTCACCTGCACGAACCGCGTGCCGGCTTCGATCAGCCGGCGCGCCATGAGCAAGCTCTGCCCGAACGTGTGCAGGCCGTAGCGCTCGCGCATTTGGGGCGATTCCTTCGTCAGGTCCATCGCGTCGCGCGCCTTACCCGAAAGCACCAGATCGTAGGCCTTGCCGTAGTACTCATCCACGGCGTAGTCGTTCAAGGCCTTTTCCAGGTCCGGCATCGACTCGTTGACCCCCTTGAGCAGCTCGAAGCGGTCCTTCAGACGCTCGGGCGGGATGTCCTTGCGCAGCGCACAGATCTTCCAGCTTGACCTGTTTGGCCGGATCCTGATACATGCGATACGGATCGTAGGCCTTGCCCAGGAATCCGGCGCTGCCGCCCTTGCCGATGATGCCCGATTCCTGCAGCGGGCGGGGCAGTTCGACGAACGGCAGCACCGGATCTGCCGGCGGCTTGAGCTTCGACACTTGACTCCCGGCGGTCGGAAAGTCAGCGGGAGAGGGTGGCTCCAGCTGGCCCGATGGCGAAACCTTGTCGGGCGGATAGCCGGTCATCATCTGGTAGATCGCCGCCGTGTGGTTGAACAGCCCGTTCGGCGTGTAGCTCATCGAACGGATCAGCGTCGCCTTGTCCAGCTGCTGCGCCATCATCGGCATGTGCTCGCCGATCCATGTGCCGGGGATCTTGGTCTTGATGGGCTTGAACTCGCCGCGAATGTTCGACGGCGCATCGGGCTTGGGATCCCAGATGTCGATGTGCGACGGCCCGCCCTGCAGGAAGACCATGATGACGTTCTTGGCCGACCCCCAAGCCTCGCGCGCCGGCGTACTTGCTGGCCACCTGGGCGGCCTGGGCCTCGCGCCAGAAAAAGAAATGCGGAAGACTCAGGCCCATCATGCCGATCGAGCCGATGCGCAGCAGTTCGCGCCGGGTGGGTCCTTCGCAGTTGCAGCCGCGATGTCCAGGAAGATTCAGCATGATGTGCGCCCCTTCAGTAGATGTACAGAAACGCTTTGCTGTTGAGCAGCGCCCAAAGGAGATCTTGAGCACGGCCTGCCTTTCGCTCCACTCGACAGATACTTGAATCCACGCTGGCGCTCTTCCGTGGTCGGGAGACGGTTCAGCGCCGCAAGATAGAGCTCGTCGACCATGGCCTCGTCGCTCGTGCCGCTCAAGATCAGCTTGGCCACGCGCCCTTTCGGATCCGCGACGGCATCGGAAATCGTTTTGCCATTCACCAGATTCAGCGCCTGCGGGAGACTGAAATCCGATCGCCGCTCGCACTCGCAGGAAGACTCTCGCGCCGGACGTCCGAACACATCGAGAAACCCTTCTCTGCCGACGTGCGGGTCGACTAACTGCGACGCGGCCGTGTCCTCGGGAACGTCGGGGAAACGCGGCCTGACGCCCGCCGCCGAGGAAACCGCATCCATGAGTTCCTCTGCTGAAAGACGCCGCGGAATGGCATGGGAGAAGTTGTCCCTGTCGGCGGCGTTCCACTCGTTGGTGACGATGGACGCCTGATACGTCCGGGAATTGACGATCGTGCGCATCAGGTGGCGCAAATCGAACTGGTGCGCCACGAAATCCTTCGTCAGCGCGTCCAACAGCGCCGGATTGGACGGTGGATTGGACGCGCGAATGTCGTCGACCGGATCGATGATGCCTTTGCCCACGAAATAGCTCCACATCCGGTTGACGATCGCTTTGGCAAAGAAAGGATTGTCCTTGGAGGTCAGCCAATCCGCCAGTGCCTCGCGCCGCTGGGGGCCGTCCGGAACAGGAGCGGCGCCCGAAGCGACCATGAACTGCGGCTTCATGACGCGTCCGTCTTTGGGATGCTTCATGTCGTAATCGGCGCGCTGATCGAAAACGATCTCTTCGCCGACTTCAAATCCTGCGCGAATTCCCACCGCCGAAAAGAACGCCGACATCTGGTAATACTGATTCTGTGTCCATCGCTCGAACGGATGATCGTGACACTGCGCGCACACCATGCGGACGCCCAGGAACACCTGCGTGGTCTTCTCCATCGCCGGTTTGGCCTCGCGCGTGACGCGGAAATAGTTCGCGGCCGGATTGTCGTACGAGCTCCCGCGCGAGGTCAGCAGCTCGCGCACCAGCACGTCATAGGGGCGGTTCGAGGCGATCGCATCGCGAATCCAATGCTGGAATTCGTAGGCGCCTTTCTCGCCGAGATACTTGCGGCTGGATTGCAGCAGATCGCCCCACTTGACCGTCCAGTGATCCACGTATTCGGGACTGGCGATGAGTCTGTCGATCATCTTCGCGCGCTTGACGCGCGACGAACCGGGATCGTCAAGAAAAGCCCGGACGCGTTCCGGCGAGGGCAGGCGTCCCGTCAGATCGAGCGATATCCGGCGTAAGAACGTCGCGTCGTCGGTTGGGACTGACGGTTGAATCTTCAGCCGCTCGAGCTTGGCGTCGACGAGACGATCGACATAGTTATGCTGCGGAAGCGGCTTCCAGGCGAAACCCGGCTTGGGATTCAACACGGTCACCGGAATCGCCCCAAACCTGCCTTGATAACGAACCAGCAGGGTGGCTTCTCCAACGCGCTCGCCACGCACCATGGATTTGTCGGGCTCCAGCGAGGCGACGTCGGGCACGTTCGATTCGATGATGGTTTCGCGCGTCACATCGCGCAGTTCGTCATCCTGGAAGCGGGCCAAGACCTTGAGCGACGCTGTCTCGCCAGGCCGCGTCAGGAGAATCTCAGCCGGTTCTGCGCGCAGCTCCACCACCGTATCTTTTGCCGGATCGCCGTATGGGACGCCCAGGGCAATCCAGTTGTAAATGGTCTTGTAATAGTCGGAATCTCTCGCGAACCGCCGGCCGCCGCCGTGCGCGACCTCCTGCGACGGTTTGGCCAGCATCAGGCTCCTGGCGGGATCGGCGCGATTGAAGCGACGGCCCGACAAGTCATACAGCAGCGCCTCGTAGTCGAACAGCGGATCGTATCCGCGCAACGAGAGCTTGAAGCCATTCTTTCCCTTGGCCGCGCCATGACACGCGCCGGCCGTGCAGCCGACTTTGTTGAGAATGGGTGCGACGTCGCGCAGAAAAGTCGCGCGCGGCGGTTCGGACACCTGTGCGACAAGCGGCGCACCGGCTAAACCAATGGCGCAAAGCGACGCCGCTAAGGACGAGAACTGGTTTCAGCATTGCCTCCACCTACCTCGTCTACTTTCACGGCAATCGGCCGCGACACGACGTCTTCCTGCTCGCCGCCACTGAGACTCAGCCGGCCTGTAATGAACATGTCGTACCTGGAAGGCCGTGTGAGCTTGGTCGTCGTCATCAAGAATGTACCCGTGGAAGCGTCCTGCCCATCCAGTTGCATGTCAATCACGCGAACATCGGCAGATCCCACCATTTCGGCGGTGACGATTTTCGGAAACGCCTGTGTCGCATCCCGGGCGATCCACTTCCATTGAAACTTGATCTGATCGCCCTCCGACATCCGCGTCCGTTCGAGCATGGTCACTTCGAGCGTCGCGGCGCTTGGCTTCGTTGGCGCCGCGACCAGCTCCAGACCCATCCAGGGCGCTGTCAGCGTGCGTTGCCGGTCGACCGCGCCCTGCTCGCTCGCGCCCGAGACGTTCACGATCATGCCCGGTCCCTCGGCCCTGCGCACAATCGTCGAGCCGTCAGGAAGCGTCGCCACTCCTTCCACAGTCAAGTCCTGCAATTCGAACGCCTCGCCCGATTCAGACGTGAGAATCAGCACTCCCCGGCTGTTGCGATTCTGCGGTGTCTCCTTCACCGGCAGCCCGGCCACGACGTAGCCGCCCTCCACTCGCAATCCTTTGGGCGCATTCGCGACTCGCAATTGGATGTCGTCCTCGTAGCCCTGCCGCTGCACCGTCACCGGAACAGCCGCCGAGCCCCCCGCCGGCACGTTCACGAAAGCCGAATTCAAAATCAACCGGAAGTCCTGGGCCACTGGCTGAATATTGAGCCGGTACGCGTAGTCGGGACCACCACGCACCGCCAAATCCTCGACCGTGACGGTTACCTGATTCACGCCGGCGGGCGCCTGCACCCGCAGTGTCGGATCGCCCGCCGTGCGGCTCTGGTTGACATTGAAGAGATCCTCGGCGAGCGGCTCGTCGCCCGATCGTCCGAGGACAGTGCCCTGCTCATCGCGCACCGTGATGACCGCCATGAGCTTCGACGTCCCCAGCTCGCGGGCCTGGATGCGAAAGATCATCGCGCGGCTGGGTGGCACGCGAAGCATGTGGCGATCCACCTGGCCCGCCTTGCTCAGGCGCCCATTGATGGTCACAGGTGCGCTGAGCGTCGTGCCATCCGCAGGCGTCGTGACCTCTGGATCATCTCCCACGGCGAACGGCACCGGAAGCGCGGGACTGCCGGGCACGTTCACAAACACCTGGCGGACACTCGCACCGATATTCCGCAGGTCCGTCTTGACTTTCTCCGAACCGAGCGACGTCTCGATCACCTCTCCGCGCCTTCCACCCAAAGGAAACACTTCGCGCGGATAGGCGTAGGAGCCAACCTTCAACCGATAAAAATTGGCGGTCTGCGTAGAAAAGCGAGCATCTCGCACGACGACGTAGTAGTCGCCGCCGTGCGGAAAGGCGACCTCGACTCTGGCATCGAGCCCGAGCAACGGCTCGTCCTCACTGCGCGCGACGACCCGGCCATTGCCGTCGAGAATCTCGAGCAGCGGATCGATGGCCGATCCCGAGCGCCGCGCCTCCACTTCGATCACTCGCTTTTCACCGGCCTTGACGCTCAGGCGAAAGATGTCGCGCTCGGGCCCGCGCAAGGTGCCGTTCAACGTGAATGGCGGCGGAGGCAGCGGCTGCGACGTCTCGATGCTGTCGCTGGTGTTGGGAAGCGCGCCGGGCCGCGATTCGTCCTCGACGAGTTCAGGAAACGCGCCGACCGTGAAGAGCTGGACATTCGAAATGCCTTCGCTCGTGACGACCCGGATCGGGTAGACGCCGACCGCTAGGTCCGGCATCGGTTCGACCAGGAACGTCGCGTATCGACCCTCCGGTTGCATCGGACCATCCGGCATCGACGCGGGCAGATCGGGAGTCAGGAGCGTGAACGAAGCCGGCATCGTCGAGCGAATCTTCGCGCCTTCACCGAGATTTCTGCCAACCAGCGTCAGCGTGAAGGGCCTGCCCTTCTGCGCTCCCCGTGGCTGCAATTCGGTGACCGCCGGCTGAGCTGAGAGGCCCGCCGCAGAGAACATCAACGCCGCAACCGTCCACGACAACACCCGCCAGTTCATTGCGCACCTCCAGCCAGCGGTACAGGCACGAAGCTCTTTTCCAAGGTGCAGTCCTGCGAACTATACAACCGGACCTGACCGTCGAAACCGCCGGTGGCTAAATGCGTGCTGTCCGGGGAAAACGCGATGGCATAAATGCCCGCGGTGTGTCCTTTACACGAAGCGAGCGGCGATCCCGTCTGGGCGTCGTAGATATTCACGCTGGAACCGGCCCCGGCTACCGCCACACGCCGGCCATCAGGCGACCAGTCGAGCGCGAAGATCGCACCGTCCTGAGCCGCGAGTTGGCGGACCAGCGTTGCGTCTTCGCCGACTTTGAGGTTGCGAGGACGATCCATTCTGTAGATGTAGGGAATCCGATCGTCGCCACCGATCACGATCTCGTCCACTTTCGGATGCCGCGCCACGGCGGCGAGCTCGCCATGCATCTGATTGACGTTCTCCAGAAACTGCCCGGCGCTTGCGTCGATTAGCTTGGCGGCACGGTCGCGTCCAACCGAGACGAGCCGTTGGGAGTCGATGCCGAAGACCGTCCCCAGCACCCAATTTTCGTGCGCGCTGATCTTGTAGAGCTCTTTGCCGGTAGCGGTGTCAAACGCGCGCACGGTGTTGTCGGCGCAACCGACGGCGACTTTGGACGCATCAGGGGCCAGCGACGCGCCAAACACCGTATCGCTGGTCGCTTCCGCAACCCGCAGCAGCTTGCCCTCGTCCGGCTCCCAGAACTGAATCTCGCCGAAGCGAGCCGGCGTTCCGCCGCCGGCGATCATCAGATGGCCGTCAGACGAGAAGGCGATCGACAGGATGCGATCGGATTTGCCTGACAGCCGCTTCACCAGGCCGCTCCCGTCGGCGCGATGCAGCAGAACTTCGCGATTGCCGCTGACGGCCAGCGTCTTTCCATCTGGTGAGAAGCGCAACGCGGTGATCACCGGAGGCTGGTGGTACACAGTCGGCTCGCTCGAGACGGGTTCGATCGTCGAATCGTTTTTTGCCCCCGCGGCGATCCAGTCGCGAAGTATCGCGACATCGGTCGCGGCCAGCGGCGGCTGGCCAAACGGCATGGACGGCTTCAGGGCCGCGGTGATGAACTGCATCACCAGGCTTTGCTCCGGCGAGCCAGCCATGAATGCGGGTCCCCGTTTGCCGCCGGTCTCGAACCCGGCGAACGTCGTGAGATCGAGGTCCGACTGTTTCGACGCGGGCTGATGGCAACTCGTGCAATGGCTGTCGAGGATCGGCCGAACATCGCGCAGGTAGCTGGGATCCTGGGCATGCAGGAGTGGGATAGCCAGAAGGCAGGTCGTGCAGGTCGCGAACAGGATCGAGCGCATGCGTTCCTCACACAGCTCCGACACGTTCGTGTGCGATGGGCACAATTCTGGCACAGTGCCGCGTCGATGCAAGCCCCGTTTCTGTTGACTTCCGTGACGTCTCGTTGCGGCCGAAGCGAGTAGAGAGGACCATTTAAGCGCTCGGCCGCACGGTTGGGTTGGTGTTGCTGCCACGCGCTACCCGTCTGGTGCCGCCGCTACGGCGCGCGGCGCAGCTCGTAGGAGATCCGATCGGTGATCGACTGGGTGGCATCTCCCTGGTTCGTCGTCAGGGTTGCGCGGATCGTCATGCCGTTGTCGGCGACCGTGTCGTTCTGCATGTCGGTCGTCCACCAGCCGAGCGCCATGAAGAGAATCATCTGCGTCGGCGGCTGGTTGGGGCATCGGATCGTATACGTCGGTACATCTCCCGGGCCACGGACCGGTGCCTCCCGAATAGCGCAGGATCTTCTCGTCTTCCCAGACGCGCAGCGTCGCGACCTCATCTCCTGGCCCGCGATCGGTGATGGCCACCTGCCCCGACCCGCCGCCGGTGCACGCGCCCGTCACCGTGACGCTCCAGTTGAGCTGACCGCCGGTGATCTTCCAATATTCACGAGGCTGACCGGGAAGCTCCATGGCCGGATCGATCTCCAGCCGCATGGTCGACGTCACCCGTTCGACGATCTTGATAGCGGGGTCGCGAGAGACGATGGTCTTCTCGGCGTCGCTGGTACCAGTCCACGCGGTGCAGCCAACGGGATACGCCTTGACCTCAGGCAGCTTCTCGGGCTTCACCGGCGTGAGCCGCACCGAGTCGCTGTTGCCGAACACGATCACCAGCTCTTCGATGTCTTCCTTCGACTCGCTGCGGCACCAGGCTTTCTGAAAATCCTTGGTCCAGTCCTCGGGATCGATCCACTTGCCGCGGACCTTCTGGATGCCCCACACGCTTTTGTGCTCGTGGGCCACGTCGGCGATGGTGTTCACGAACACTACGCTGCGCACGTTGGGCTCGAACGCGAAATGTGTGAAGACGCCGGCGAGCGGCATGATCGCGCCAGACAAGCTGCCGTCCTGCTCCGCAGGTAACTCGATCGTCCGGATCACTGGACCCGCAGGCGTGGCGATCGATTGCTTTCCGCCGTACGCAATGGGCGTCTCGGTGAGCCGGTCCCAGCCTTTGTAGCCCTGCGGCGCGTCGGTCGGCGCCTGGTTCCAGATTTTCAACATAAACCGCGGCCAGCTCTTGTCCCATCCGCCGTCGAGCACGGCGCCCACGCCTTTGAGCGTGTTCAGCCGATTGGTTCTGCTGTGTTCCATGACCTGCGGCGCCAACGCGCGCGGCCGGAAGCGGCGGCGCGTTCAGCTTCACGAACGCCTCCCACATGGCACGCATGAAGTCCGGGCTGGCACTGCTCTTCTCGAGATACAGCGGGAGCAGATACGTGCCGTACTCCGGATTCGTGTCTGCGAGGCTGTCGATCGGCTTCCGAGTCTGCCTCATGTAGTCCCGCCCCTTATCGTGCTCGCTGTCGGGCTCGGGGTAGATCCAGTTCTCGGCCCAGGTCGCCGTCCCCTCGCGGATCCATCGGACCTCACAGCCCTCGACCACCTGGTAGGCGAAAGTGATCGCATGAAACAGCTCGTGCGCCGCGCTCGACAGCAGCCCCTGCGTCTTCCGGTTTCCCACCAGCGGGCTACGGCTGTCGAGCATCAGATAGCGGATGGGGTGGCAGTCGTCGGCTGGGCGGGCTGATGGGGTGAATCCAGGCCAGGGCGTCGATCGCTGGCCAGTGTCGGGATCGAGCACGAGCGGCGGTCGCACGAGATAGATGTCGAGCGCACCGTCGCCACCGTTCGGCGTGATGAGGACGTCGGACACCGGTTCGCGCCTCATGAGACCGGTCAGCCTGGCCCAAACGCGGTCAGCGTCCATGGCGCGGGCGACGGCTTCCGCCTTGGCCGCGTCGCCAGGATAGCGATCCTGCGCCCAGACCATCACCTTTCCGCCGACCGCCGGGAACTTGCGCCAGGTGATCGGAGCAGGCGGCTGAGGCTGCCGCACGAACGCGTACGACGCGAGCAGCAGCCCTCCACGACGACCGCCCACGAGAGGAACTGGAATCATTCGCGCCGCTCAACGCCACCCAGCTTCCCGGTTCGTCCGGCCGCAAGAAGTACGGTGCGAGCGCCGCGCGCGTCTCTGCGGAAAACGTGGCCAGCCGCGCACCCGCCCGGTCGATCTCGATCGACCGGTCACCCTGCTCGAAGGCGCCGCGATAGTCACGCGGCAGCCGCTCGTCGCCGAAGGCGGCGAACACGCGGTACTTATGCGCCGTCTCCTCGTCGATGCGCTTCGCCTCGAGCGCGCGATCGATGAGCGCGTAGGTCGTCGGCTTCGGCTCGGCCGGCGTGGGGGTCTGCCCCGCGCGCACGCCGGTCATCGTCACGGCTGCGCCAAGGGCAATCAACGCGAGCGACGCGAGGGATTTTCTCATCATGGCTGGCTCGAAGGGCCGCTCTACGGCGAGCAATCTTATGTGCTAGCCGATTTTTCTGGGACGAGTATATACGGGCGACAGGAGGTCCAATGCTGACCCACTTTCCGCAAGCCGTTCCCGAGATTCCGGTGAGCAACGTTGATAAAGCCGCGGAGTCCTACGTGAATGTGCTCGGATTCAGTTTTGACTGGGGAAATGATGACGGCGGGATTGGAGGCATCTCGCAGGGGGATTGCCGAATGTTCCTCACGAACGCGCCGTTCCGTGGCGACCACGGGCCGAACCAGTCCGGTGATCGTTTGGCTGAATCTCCACAGCAAACAGGAAGTCGACGAACTGTTCGAGCGCTGGAAAGATACCGGGGCGAAGATTATCGAAGCAGTGGAGGATAACCGTGGAACCTGCGCGAGTTCAGGGTCGCGGATCTGGACGGCAATCAGCTGCGTGTGTTCTACGACTCAACTGGGAACTCAGCGAGGCGCGGCGTCGATAATGCGATTACGACCCATTACCGGCTTTGATGTTGTACACGATCAGCGTGTCCTGGTTGCGCACGTATAGGCGGCCGTCGCTGATCGCAGGGTGCGCCCAGCTCGGATAGCCCTTGTCGGGAATGCTGAAACGCCCCTTCTCGCGGTAGCCGGACGGCGTCGCTTCCGCCAGCCCGACGACGTTGTTCTCGCTCTGAATGTAAAGGTTGCCATCCGCGAACATCACCGAACCTTTGCCGACGCTGCGATCCCGCCACATCATCTTGCCCGTCGCAAACTCGAGGCAGGTCAGGATCGAATCGTTGAACCCGTAGAGATAGCCGTCGACAAGGACGACCCCGCCGTGGTGGTTGTTCATGCTGCGCGTGAAGTACACCTCTTTGGCTTTCACCTCGCCGTTCTGCGCGGTGAGATCGAGAAGCCCGCCGCCGGTGCCGTACGCGGACGTGAAGAACACCTTGTTGTTCGAGAAGATCGGCGTCGCGACGTTCGCCACGTAGTTCGCGGCGTTCGGGTAGCGGAACATCAGCTTGCCGTCGGACGCGCGCACGCCGACGCCCGCCGTCGCCGTGAATGTCAGATACGTGCGCACGCCTTGCACGTCCGCAGCGATGACCGACGAATACCCCGCGGAATCGCTGAGCTCCTTCGAGGTCCAGACGGTGGCTCCCGTCATCTTGTCCAGCTTCACGATGCCGGCGCCCGGCCCGCCGGGAGAAACAATCACATGCGGTCCGTCGACCAGCGGCGACTCGCTGATCAGCCATTGCAGCTGCCGCCCCCGAAAATCGCGGAGGATGTTGCGCTGCCAGAGCGCGGTGCCATCGGTCTTGAGGCCCATCAGGTCGCCGTTCTCGCTGAGCACGTACAGGCGATCGCCGTCGACGGTCGGTGTGCCGCGAGGTCCTGGTCCCCGATCGTCCGTTTGCGCTGCCCCCAGCGCCTTCGACCAGACTTCCTTCCCATCCGCACGATTGAGCGCAATGACGACGCTGTTGCGGCCGCGGGTGCCCTGGACGAAGACGCGATCGCCCGCAACCGCCATCGAACCGTAGCCGGCACCAAGTCCGGTCGCCGTCCACACGACTGGAGGCCCGGCCGCGGGCCATTCCTTCAGAAGGCCGGTCTCCTTCGACACTCGCGTGCGATCGGGGCCCTGCCATTGAGGCCAGTCGGCGGCGTGAAGAGCGGTGACACTCAGCAGCACCGCTCCGGCGAACGCGAGGGCTCTGTTCTTCATCATTAGGAGAATAATGCAGATGATGAAAGCCCTCGTTCTTGTGCCCGGATCCGGATCCATTGCACGCCTCGGCCGGCCGGACGGACGACGTTCCTGCAGCTGCCTTCGAGCACACCCTTGAACAGATAAGAAAATTGCAGAGGGACGCCGACGCGTTCAAGCATCACATCACGCTTGAGGTCGTGGTGCGTCTCCAGTCCGGATTGACGCCGTCAGCGACGCGTGCGCTAAGAGCGGAATGGCAATCCGTTCAAAACCGCGTGCGTCGAGCGCGAGCGCGATACCCGAATACTAAGGTCCACTAAATCAGAACACCAATTTCCCGCCGAACTGAATCTGGCGCGGCGTGCCGACGATGCCGGTGATCATGCCGGCCTTGGCCGCGCCGATCGACGCGTTCGGCAGATCGAATTGCGCGGTGTTCAGCACATTGAAAATCTCGGTGCGAAATTGGACCCGCACGCCCTCCTTGACGCGGAACTCCTTGAACAGCGAGAAGTCGAAATTCACGCGGCCCGGCCCATACAGGATGTTCCGTCCGGCGTTGCCATAGGTGAACAGTGCCGGCGTCGTGAACGCCGAAGTATCGAACCAGCGATCCACCGTCGGGTCCGACAATTTGCCGTCGCCGACGCGGTCTGGGCGCTGCCCCGTACCGGTATTGATCGTCGTCGCACTGAGCGTCGGCGTGAACGGCAAGCCGGTCTGGAATGTGTTGATGCCGTTGACCTGCCAGCCGCCGGGCAGCGCATAGTTCCAGGCGATGGTCAATCGATGGCGCATGTCGAACGGCGAATTGCCGCGGCTCGCCAGGCGATTGAGCGGGTCCTGCGGCAGCGGCCCGTCCGCGCCACCCCCGAAGCTCTGGCCCACCGTGTCGATGGAATGGCCCCAGGTGTAGGACAGCAGGCCGTTCAGTCCATGCGTCAACCGCTTCTGGGCGCTGAATTGGAGCGCGTGATACGACGCCGTGCCGTCGGACACGGCCCAGGTCACATCGCCCAGCGCGGGACGCACGCGCGAAGAACGGCCTCCGATCGTTGACGGCTCCCGTTCCGGGCACCGCTTGATTGAGGTTGTATGGTCGTGTCGAGATGCTTGCCGATGTTGCCGACATATGACACTTTCAGCAACAACGCCGCCGGGAGTTCGTGTTCGACCGTCAGATTGAACTGCTCGGCATAACCGGGCTGATAGTTCGGATCGACGCCGATCACGTTGCCGCTGGGATTGTCGGCCAGGGCCAGATCCATCGGCGGAATCGTGGGAAAGCCGTCGCTGACGCGCCGCGTGACGAACTGGTTGCCCGGGCTGAAGGCGTAGATCGGCCCGAACGGGACATGGCGGTGCAGACGCAACGCCGCGCCGCCGTTCCCCGGCGTGTTCCAGAACAGCCCCGCCCCGCCCCGCACGACGGTGTGCTGCCCACCTGGTAGGCGAAGCCCAGACGCGGCGCAAATGCCTTCTTGAACGTCTTGACGCCTGCCGATCGGCTCACGCCGTTCCGGCCTGCAACCAGGACTTTTGCGGTTACTTGGATCGAAGCTGGCCCACAGGTCATCCACCTCGGTGAACGG
The DNA here is from genome assembly GCA_963850725.1 of Vicinamibacterales bacterium. Classification (GTDB taxonomy): domain Bacteria; phylum Acidobacteriota; class Vicinamibacteria; order Vicinamibacterales; family JAMQPK01; genus JAMQPK01. The sequence continues at coordinate 6,951 of CAWKMQ010000011.1, read as the reverse complement.
CGTGTCGAGCTCATAACGGATGCCGAGGTTCAACGTCACCCGCTGCGTCGCGCGCCAGTCGTCGCCGACGTAGGCGCTGTACTCGGTGCTGCGCATGCCCACGTCAGAGGCCAGCAGGTAGTCCTGCTCGATCAGGCTTGGCGCGCCGAGCAGAAACGACGCCATCGAGTTGCCGCCCGAGTTGTTCGCCGGGTTGTTGGTGATGTTCGGCGAGAAGTTGAACCGGCCGTTGCCGCGGTTGGTCTGGAACTCGCCCATATGGCGCCGGCGCAGGTCGAAGCCGGTCTTGATCGTGTGCTTGTCGCCGGGAAGGTCAGGTTGGTCACGTATTGAAAGATCTTTTCGTGCCGGAAGATCGGCAGCGAACGGCTGTGGCCGATGCCCGTGTAGTTCGCCGGGCTGAAGATCGGGATGCCGTCCTGCCCGACCTGCTGGTTGGCGTTGGGCACGCCGAGCTGTTCGCCGAGCTGGTCGCCGTTGACGACGTCGGCTTGCGTGAACTCGAGATTGAAGTGATTGTAGCCGGCGCGCGAATCCAGAAGGAGCCGCGACGAGAACACATGGACCCAGCCGAACACCGCGTGCTCCGCCCACAGATCCGAAGGACCCGCGAAGGTATCCTCGTTGCCCAGGCCCGACGGGCTTCGACAACCCCGGGAAGCTGGACGGGGGCGAATGTGTACGGGTTGATGGTCGACGTCTTCGACCAGGAGTAACGGCCAAGGAAGTTGTTCCGATCGCTCTGGGTGTGATCCACGCGCACGTCCAACTGATTCCAGTTCTGCGTGCGCGACGGGTGTCGTGACCAGGTTGCTGGTCAACGCCGACGTGGTCGGCATCGGATAGGCGTTCATCAACTTGGCCGTCACGGGATCCCAGCGATTCTGCGGTATGATGATTGCCGGCGAACGGCTGGCGCGTGACGCGCGCCGCCGGGAGCCGCAACCGTCGTCAGCGGATCGTAGATCGTCCCCACTTCGCTGAAGTCGCCTTGCCGCATCTTCGCGGTCGGCACGGTGTTGACGAACACGCGCCCCAACTCCTGGCGGAAGCCGTCGTAGTCGGCGAAGAAGAACGTCTTGTTCGCGATAATCGGCCCGCCGATCGCGCCGCCGAACTGATTCTGCTCGAACGGCGGTTTGTCCTGCCCGGCGCGGTTGGCGAAGAAGTTGTTGGCGTCGAACTTGTCGTTGCGCAGGAACTCGTAGACCACACCGTGCATCGTGTTGCCGCCGGACTTCGTGACGACGTTGATCTGCCCACCGGGATTCCGCCCCTGATCGGCGGAGTAGAGGTTGGTCTGAACCTTGAATTCCTTGATCGCCTCGACGTTCGGGCGCAAGACGGTCACCAGTGTCAGCCGCGTGTTGTTGTCAATCCCGTCGTAGAGGTAGTTGTTCGAGTTCTCCCTGTTGCCGTTGACGAACAATTCTGTGCCGGGCCGCAGGTCGTCGGGCCTGGTGCCGCTCATGATCGTGCCGCGCATACCGGAACCTGCGCCAGATACGCCGGGACTGAGCGTCGCCAGTTGCACGAAGTTGCGGCCGCTGAGCGGCAGATCCTGCACCTGTTTCTCCTCGATCACGGTGCCGAGCACCGACGACTGCGTTTCGAGCAGCGGCGCGGTCCCCGCGATCGTGACGGTCTCGCTGATCAGTCCGACTTCGAGCGCCAGGTCAATCTCCGCGCGTTGATTGACTTGCAGTTGCACGCCCGTGCGCTCGACTTTGCGAAAACCCTGAATCTCGGCGGTGAGCTTGTAGCGACCCGGTTGCAGCGAAGTGAAAATGTAGGTGCCCCCGGCGCCAGTTGTGGCTGTGCGGGTGACGCCGGTGGCCTCGTTTGTCAACGCAACCGTAACGCCAGGCACGATGGCTCCGGAACTGTCTCTAATCGTCCCGACCAGATCGGCCGTGGTCACCTGGGCATGTGCGAAGGCAGAGGATAACAACAGTAGAAAACCCAGGACCAGAATCGAGAAGCGGGTTTGGGTGAGTCTCATTGCTTCCTCCTGATCAGTCGTGCGTCAACCGCCGGAGCGTAGTCGGACGCGAAAGGAAGATGGAAGGCCGCAGAGCTTAACACGTGGGGGTGAGGCAAGGCGACATTCGCCGCAATGATTGTACGAACCCGGACGCTACGATTTGAAATCGTCCCGATGTCGGACCAGCGGTGTCTAAATCGAGAAGGTCAGAGGAGCCCAACATGCTGCGATGGTTGATACCGGCGCTCGGCGTAGGCGTTCTAGTCTGGGCGGTCGTGCTGGCATTCCAAGGCCATTTTGCCGTCGCCTTCGCCATCGGAGTTTTTGCCGGCTGTTGCTTCCAGATTGACAGATTGCGACAGCGCCTTAAAAGCCGAAGCTAGACGTAAGTTGCGTAGAGTTGCGTTTGCCCGGTCTAGTCGCTCCCGGCCGGGCGTGACGTTGAAATTTCTTAGGACAATTTGGAGGCGCCGCCCGGATTTGAACCGGGGATGGAGGTTTTGCAGTCTATCCGAGAGCTTCAGAATTCGGCGCGAATTTGCGACTTCCCGAATAGTCTCCCACCATTCGATCCTGCCGAGTCTGACCGAAACATACCGAGTCTGACCTCATACGTTACGTTACGTTACGTTCTCTCTCGCCCCTCGACCGGGCAAATTATCGGTTGTGTCTTACCCATGTGACGCATCCCCCCATGACCTGCGCAGGACCGTGAGGAACCTCGAACGTGCAGACGTGCCGCGCTCTGTCGCCATGAAGCTGACAGGCCACAAAACAGGGTCGTGTATCGTCGCTACGCCATCGCCGACGACCGCGACCTGCGCGTGCTGTCGAACGACTGGATGCGCTGGCAGCCAATTATCGGCGGCCTGCAAGAACACAAAGAGAAGACAAATTGGCGCTTATCAGGAATTGACCGTCTCGCGTTATGCTTCGACGCCAGACGAGTGAGATGAGACGCCGATGATAAGTTCCCTCGCGGATAAGCTGCGCTCGCGGAAGTCCGGGATTTGCCTCTATGGCTTTGCTCCGCCCAAGCAGGCGACGCCACCGGAGCAGTTGGAGGCCATCGTGGCCCAACACGTAGTGCGGCTTGGGTCGCTGCCGGTCGATGGCCTGATCATCTATGACATCCAAGACGAGACCGAACGGATCTCGACAGAGCGGCCATTTCCGTTTTTGCCTACTCTGAGTCCCGAGGTTTACGCTCATCAGCACCTTGCGTGCCTTACCGTGCCTAAAATCGTTTACCGATGCGTCAATCGAGATACGGCCACCGAATTCGTCCAGTGGCTCGGAAGCGTTAGCCCATCGCAATTATCGGTGCTCGTAGGCGCACCAAGCAACCGCTCGCATGCAGGGCTTTCTCTGATGGACGCGTACGCTCTGGCGCGACAGTACGCTCCTGACCTCCTCCTCGGCGGAATAGCGATCGCCGAGCGGCACGCCCGGAGACTCGATGAACATGAGCGACTCCTTGCAAAGACGGAGCAAGGTTGTCGCTTTTTCGTCACACAGGCCGTTTACGATGTTGCGTCCACGAAGTCGCTTTTGTCTGACTACGCTCTTGCCGTTCGCAGTAAGGGTGGAGTGCCTCTGCCCATCATTCTCACGTTTTCACCGTGCGGCTCTCAGAAGACGCTGGCTTTCATGAAGTGGCTCGGCATTGCCTTTCCGAGGTGGCTGGAGAATGAACTTCGTCTCGCCGCAGATCCGCTGGCGAAATCGCTGGAGTTGTGCGAACGCATCTTCGCAGAGGTGTGGGACTACGCCCGTGATAAGGACATTCCGCTTGGCGTGAACGTCGAAAGTGTTTCCATTCGGAAGACGGAGATTGAGGCGTCTGTGGAGCTGCTTCAATTGCTGCGCCGGCGGATCGATAAATCGGGGCGCTGAAGCAGTCAAATCAATCAGCGCGGCGGGCCTTTGTTCAGTCGGTCCGAAGCGCGTCGACCGGCTGAATCGAGGCAGCTCGGTTCGCTGGAATCGCGGCGGACATCATCGCAGCGACAAACAGCACCAGGCTGACGGCGACGAGCACGACCGGATCGTTCAGATTGCCGATCGACCACTGAGCCACAACCTTGTTGAGCCCCACGCTCAATGCGAGACCAGCGAAGAGGCCCGCGACGATGGCCAGGACCGCCGGCTGCACCGCAGCGTTTACGATGCGCCCGCGACCGGCACCGAGCGCCATACGGATGCTGAATTCTTTGAATCGGCACGACACCGAGTACGACACGACACTGTAGAGCCCGACGACTGCGAGCATCAGCGCAAACACCGCGAAGCCGAGCAACAGCAACGTCACGAACCGCTCACGGGCCCAACCCGCGCTCTGCCAGCGCGTCTTCCGCTGTGCGTACCCCGTTCACTGGTTGATTGGGATCGACGGTCCGCACCGCCTCCCGAATCGATCGGGTCATCGACAGTGGATCGCGACTCGTCCGCAGGATCACATTCAGGGAATCGCCCAACATGAGCGTGTACGGCACGTAGATCGACGGCGCCGGCGGCTCATGGAGACCGACATTGGGTGTGTCGCCGACAACACCGATGATCTCGAACCAGCCGTCGCTGCCGGGCGCCGCCAGCCTGAATGGCGTGGTGATTCGATGTACTCGGGCATCCGAACTCGCCGTCCAATCGCGGATTCGTCAGGCCAACGCTCACGAGCCATCGTTTGGTTGACGACGGCGACGTGGGGCGTTCCGGCGCTCTCTGAATCCGACCAGACGCGGCCTCGAACGAGCGGGATTTTCATCGTCGCAAAGTAGTGGCCGCTGATCCGTTGGAGAATCGGTGCCTCGTCTCCTGTCATGTCCCGTCCGGGAACTTCGACCACCGACCGTTGGCCCGACCGGGGTGGTATCCCGCTGTAGGTGGCGAGCGCGACCGATTCGACGTGGGGCACGTCTGCCATGCGATTCCGTAGGCGCTCGTAGAACGTGGCGCGGTCGGCCCATTCCGTGTAGCCGTTCTCGGGAAGGTTGATCGAAGCGATGATCACATTGTGCGGATCGTAGCCAAGCGATGTCCGGTACAGACCGATGAGCACCCGGACGGCCGCGCCGGTGCCCGCGAGCAACAGCACCGTCAGCGCAATTTGAGCCGCGAGCAGGAGGTGATGCGCTCGCCGGCTTTCGACGCCGGCGGTCGTCCGGACAGTCGCCGTCAGGCGTGGGCGCGAAAACGACAAGGCCGGTGACAGTCCACACATCAGGGCCGACGCCATCGCAAGGCCCGCACTGAAGAGCAAGACCGGCACATTGACGGGCACTGCGATGAGGTTCCCGACCGGAACCGAATTCGGGGGCAAGAGCCTGAGGATAGCCGGCAGGCCCCAGTAGCCCGCCGCAACGCCCAGTGCGGCGCCGCTGAATGCCAGGAGCAGCGATTCCACGAGGAGCTGCCTCATCAACCGTCCACGACTTGCCCCGATGGCGGCCCGCACGGCGAACTCATGCGCCCGCGACGTCCCGCGCGCCAACAGCAGGATGGACACGTTCGCGCATGCGAGCACGAGCAGCAACATAGACGCCGCGAAGATCAACAGGAGGGTCGGCACAAAGCTTGGCCGCCCTCTGTCTCCTCCACCAGACTTCGTACGAGCGGACGCACCCCCTTCGGAAAGCGTTGCGGGGCCTCTTTGGCGAATTGGTCGAAGAGCGGCTGAAGTCGCTGTTCGGCCATGCGTGGAGTGACGCCCCGCTTGAGACGGGCCTGGACGCCCCATACGACCTTCGTATCGAACGTCAGATCAAGGGGAACGAGAATCTCCGGACCAGTGTAAAAGTATTGACGTGGCAGCACGCCAATCACGGTGTAGGGTTCGCGGTTTAAATAGAGGGTCTGCCCCACTGCCTCAGGCCGCCCGCCGAAGTGTCGCTGCCAGAACCGATAGGTGAGCACGACGACCCGCTGGGGCTGCTCGCCCGCCGGCCCGTCCGCCTCGTTGAAGACTCGTCCGAGGAGGGGCGGAACCCCGAGTACGTTCAAACCGTTTGCTGAAAAAGACTGGGTGCGCACCGCTTCCGGGACGTCCCGGCCGGTCAGCGTCATGTCCCAGCTGTTCGAGGCGAAGGCGCCGTCCAAGACGTCGCTCTGTTGAAGGGCGACGAGCTGTCGCGCCGTGACAGACAGACCACGCGGCTTGCCTTTGTCGATCATGTCAAGCCCGACGATCCGATTGATGTCGGCGAATGGGAAGGGATTCAGTAATGCCGCGTTCACGATGCTGAACACCCCTGTAGCGGCGGCAATCCCGACTGCCAGGGAGACGACAGCCGTCGCGGCGAAACCGGGGCTCCGGCGGAAGGTACGCAGCGCATAGCGCAAATCTTGCCAGAAGTGTTCGAGCCATATGCCCCGCCGCACGTCCCTGACAGCGTCTTTCACTTGCCCAGTCCCGCCGAGTTCCAATCGTGCCGCCCGTCGTGCAGCGGCGTCCTCCATGCCGGTTGCGCGATATTCGTCAACCAATAATTCGAAGTGCGCATGCACTTCCTCGTCGAGATCGCGCTCGACGGCGCCATGACGCGACAAGTTGCGGAACAGCGTCGCAAGGAAGCGCATGGCTGGCTCTTATGACGTGGCTTTGATTGCCCAGCCGATCGCCGCGACGATACGCTGCCAATTGGTGAGCTCCGCATCGATCTCGCGTCGACCTACAGCCGTCAACTTGTAGTACTTCGCGCGTCGACGATTCTCTGACTCGCCCCACTGCGAGGCCAGCCACCCTCGCTCTTCCAAGCGATGCAGAGCGGGGAACAGGGATCCCGGTTTGACGTCGAACGTGCCGCGAGTAATTTGCTGGATGCGACGTGTGATGCCTACGCCGTGGTCTGGCTGGAGCAAGAGCGCACGCAAGATCAGAAGGTCGAGCGTCCCTTGTAGTAGATCCGTCTTTGGCGTGTCACTACCCTCCTACAGATGTTCTGTAGGAGAGCGTAAGCGGCCACCTACAG